>JBJMLO010000030.1:0-398596 GCA_045805265.1 Actinomycetota bacterium | reverse complement strand
GGTCGTGACGCCCCTGGTGGCGGGCGGCGTCGGGCTGGCTCTGCTCACGGTGAACGACCTGAACCTCATGGCGCTGGGGGAGGAGCGGGCGGCGCAGCTCGGCGTGGAGGTCGAGTCGTTCAAGCGGCGCACGCTGGCCCTGGGGTCGCTCCTCGCCGCGGCGGCCGTCTCGGTGTCGGGGGTCATCGGGTTCGTGGGGCTGATGACCCCGCACCTCCTCCGGCTGGTGGTCGGCGCCGACCACCGCCGACTGCTGCCCGCGGTGGTCCTGGCCGGACCCACCATCCTGATCCTGGCCGACCTGGCGTCGCGCCTGGTCATCGCCCCGGAGGAGCTGCCCCTCGGCGCGGTCACCGCGGTGCTCGGCGGGCCGTTCTTCCTGCTCCTGCTGCGTCGCCAGCGTCGGGGGCTGCGGGGGGCGTTCGCGTGACGGGTCTGGAACTGCACGACGTCGTGGCCGGGTACGGCGGCCGCGACGTCCTCCGGGGCGTCACGGTGATCGTGCGCCCCGGCGAGGTGGTCGGCCTGGTCGGGCCCAACGGATCGGGGAAGACGACGCTCGTGCGCGTGGCGTCGCGGGCGCTCCGGCCGCGCGAGGGACGGGTGGCGCTCGAGGGCAGGGACCCCTACGCGATGCCGGCCCGGCAGGCGGCGCGGCTCGTGGCCGTGGTGCCCCAGGACCTCGCGCCGGTGTTCTCGTTCACCGCGCTGGAGGTCGTGTTGATGGGGCGGTCGCCGTACCGCTCGGCCTGGTCGGGCGGGGGCGCCGAGGACTGGTCCGCGGCCCGGGCGGCCATGGACGCGACCGGGATGCACCACCTGGCGGACCGGCCCATGGAGGAGCTCTCGGGCGGCGAGCGGCGCCGCGTCGTGCTGGCCCAGGCGCTGGCGCAGCAGGCTCCCGTGCTGGTCCTCGACGAGCCGACGACGCACCTCGACGTCCGCCACGTCCTGGAGCTGCTCGCGATGGTGCGCCGGCTGGCCGGAGCGGAGCGGCGCGCTGTGCTCGGTGTGTTCCACGACCTCAACCTCGCCGCGGCGACGTGCGACCGGGTCGTCGCCATCGACGACGGCCTGGTGGTCGCCGAGGGCCCCCCCGGCGACGTCATCACCCGGGGCCTGCTGCGGGAGGTGTACGGCGTCGAGGCCGACGTCTATCCGAGCGCCGTCACCGGCCGCCCCGTGGTGGCGCTGCACCCGCCCGCCGCCGTCACGGCCCGCGCCGGCCCCGGCCGGGCCCACGTGGTGGGGGGGGCGGGGCGGGGGGCGGCCTGCATGCGCCTGCTGGCCGAGCTGGGCTTCGAGGTCACGGCCGGCGTCCTGCACGGGACCGACACCGACGAGGAGGTCGCGGAGCGCCTCAACCTCCTGCGGGTGTCGGTTCCTCCGTTCTCGGAGATCGACGAGCCGGCGGCCGAGGAGTGCCGGGCGCTGCTGCGCTCGGCCTCGGTCGTGGTGGTGGCGGACGCGCCGTACGGCCCGGGAAACGTGGCGAACCTCCGGCTCGCGCTGCACGCTGCCCGGGAGGGGACACGGGTGGTGCTGGTGGAGGGGATCCCGATCGCGGAGCGTGACTTCACGGGGGGGGAGGCCGCCGCGCTGTGGCGCGAGCTCCGGGCCTTGGGCGAGACCGTCGCATCCGCCGACGCGCTGGCCGCGGCGATCCGGTAGGAACTCCGGGCGCGCCGATCGACCCGGCGGTTATCGGGGCGAATCCGGGATGGGGCCGTCGTCCGAGCCGCCGACGATCTCCGGTTCCCCGGCGGGCTCGGCAACGAGCTCCCTCATCGAGAGACCGGTCTCGTCCCCGACCTCGATCCTCGCGCGGACCGACGACAGGTCCTCGACACCGACCGACACCACCATTCCGTTCTCGTCGACCCGTCCGATGTGCACGCCGCCACCGCCGGCCCCCCGCGGCACGACGGGGATGCAGAACGAGACGCGGGTGCCCCTCGCGGGCAGCGGGTCGGCCCACAGGATCCCGCCGTGGAGCAGGATCAGGCGCCGGGCGAGGTGCAGTCCGAGCCCGACCCCCGTCCGCTCCTTCCGCATGACCTCCTCGCCGGTCACGAAGGGCTCCGCGAACGCGAGCGAGGCGACCTCGCGCGAGATGCCCATTCCCGTGTCCGTCACCGAGAACACGACCCCCTCGTCCTGGGAGCGGAGGCGAACGCGAATGGTCGCGGCGGCGGGCGAGTACCGGCAGGCGTTGTCCACGAGCTGGGCGACGGCCTCGGAGATCCGCGCCGGGTCCACCAACGCGAACATGGCCTCGGGGAGGTCGCGCTCGAGTTGGACCAGCGGATACCGCATCTCCACGCGGTCGCACACGTCCACGACCATCGCCACGAGGTCCGTCCGGGTCACGCTGAAGTCGACGGCTCCTCGATCGAGGTCGGCGATCGACAGGATCTCCTCCACGAGCCCGGTCAACCGGTCGATGGCCGCGCCCATCTTCAACAGGAACTCGGACTCGTCTTCCGCCGACAGCCGGCGATCTTTGAGCAGGTGGGCGATGCCCTTCACGATCGTGACGGGGGTCCGCAGCTCGTGGGACACGTTGGCGAGGAACTCGGCCTTGGCGTGCGTGACCTCCTGGATCTTCATGGTGGCGTCGGCCAGCGCGCGGCCGAGCTCCCGCTCGCGGTGGACGCCCTCGGCGAACCGGTCGAACAGCTGCGCGGCGACCCGGGGGGACACCACGGCGCCGCCGTCGAGGATCGGCCCCAGCGCCCGAACGACCTCCGCGGGCCCGTCCTCCTTCAGCACGTAGCCGGCGGCCCCGGCGCGGATGATCTCCGCGGCCTCCTCGGCGGAGGCGGAGGTGGCCCAGCACACGACGGGGGTCGAGGGGGCCACGGCCCGCAGGCGGGCCACGAGGTCCGGCCCCCACAGGCGTGGCATGGCGGGGTCGGTGACGATGATGTCTGGGCGGGCTCTCACGGCGAGCTCGACCGAGTGGTAGCCGTCGGTCGATGCCTCCATCAGCGCGTCCAGGCCGGCTCGCGTCAGGGCGTGCTCGAGGATTGCGACGTCAGGCGGCGTCCCGGAGAGCAGCAGCGTGAGAGCCATTCCCGTGGCGTATCGGCTCGCCGACCGGCGAACTTGAGTGTCCTCGCCCGGTTTGTTGGCTTCTTCGGGGTCTTGGACGGATCTGTCTCATCCGCTCACGAGCAGCGCGTCAGCCCGGCTCTCCCCGGCCGGAAGCGCTCCCGGCTGTGGGCTCCCGGCGGTGGGTTCCCGGCGGTGCGCCGCCGCCGGGACGGCTACTCCACGATGCCACGGCGGATGGCGATGGCCACCGCCTGTGCCCGGTCGTTCGCGCCGAGCTTCTCGAAGATCCGTTCCAGGTGCGTCTTGACCGTGTGCGGCGAGATCGCGAGGTCGTGGGCGACCTCCTTGGTGGTCGCGCCGTAGGCGACCATCTGGAGGATCTCGGCTTCCCGCTTCGACAGAGGGGCGTCGGGGCGGCGGTCCACGCTCTGTACCTCCTCGATGAATGCCCGGGTCAAAGCGGGGTGGATGACGGCTTTCCCCTCAAGGGCCAGTCGCGCGGCCTTGACCAGTTCGTCGGCGGAGACGTCTTTCAGGAGGTAGCCCGACACTCCGGCGGAGATCGCGTCGGCGATGGCGGAGCGGGACTCCTCGACGGTGAACAGGATGACCTTCGTGTCCGGATTGACCTCTCGGATGATCTTGGTGGCCTCGAGGCCTCCCATTCCGGGCATGCGGACGTCCATGAAAACGACCTCGGGCTTGACCTCGGCGACGATGTCGATGGCCTCCTCGCCCGTGGAGGCCTCGGCGACGATCTCGACCTCCTCCGAGTCGGCCAGCGCGCTGCGCAACCCGCTCCGGGTGATCGGGTGGTCGTCGACGATCATGACCCGCATGCTCACGCCACACCTCACAGGTGTCTGGTCGGGGCCGGTCCCTACAATAGACCCAGGAGGTCCCGAAATGAGCGAAGCGAATGACTGGATCGAGGCGGAGCCCCGCGCCGCCGCCGCAGTGGACCGGACCCCGGCAGCGGCGACCGTGTCCGACGGGCATCCGGAGGGCACTGGCGGGACGAACGGCCAGGGCACGCTGACGAAGGACGACGTGCTCGAAGCCCTGAAGTCGGTGATCGACCCGGAGCTCGGGATCAACATCGTGGACCTGGGGCTCGTCTACGAGGTCGACATCAGCGAGGGCAACGTCCACGTGACCTACACGCTGACGACGATGGGCTGCCCCATCGGTCCCCTGGTCGAGGCCCAGATGCACGAGCTGATCGACCCACTGCCGGGCATCGACTCCTTCGAGGCGGAGATGGTGCTCCGCCCGCCGTGGTCGCCGGAGATGATGTCCGAGGAGGCCAAGGAGGCCCTCGGGTACTTCTGACCGGCTGACCCGCTGACCGCTCTGCCCCCGGATCTGCTGACCCGCTGACCGAACGGATCCTCGACTCCGCGGGCTCTGCTGCGGGGGGGCCGTCGCAGTTGCGACGAGCACGAGCCCCGATCTAGTATTTCCGACCTGTCAGGTCGAGTTTCCGTCTTCTCGTGGAAGGAGAGCGGCATGGCCGAATACACCAACCCGGACGCGTTGGTCGAGACCGATTGGCTCGAGCAGCACCGGTCCGATCCGAACCTCCGGGTCGTCGAGGTCGACGAGGACACGAGCGCGTACGAGAAGGGGCACATCCCTGGAGCGGTGGCGTGGAACTGGAACACCGACCTCCATGCGGAGACCGGTCGCGAGTACGTTGACCAGGCCGGGCTCGGGCGTCTGCTGCAGCGGGCCGGAGTGGGAACCGACACGACTGTGGTGCTGTACGGAGGCAACAACAACTGGTTCGCGGCCTACGCGTACTGGCTGGTTCGCTACCTCGGCTACCCGAACGTGAAGCTGCTGAACGGGGGCCGCAAGAAGTGGGAGCTGGAGAGCCGTGAGCTGACGGGCGACGTGCCGTCCTACGACGCGACCGAGCTCAAGGTGTCCGGCGCGACCAACGAGGACATCCGGTCGATGCGCGACGAGGTGCTGTGGCAGGTTCGCGAGGGTGGCGCCGCGAAGTTCATCGACGTCCGCTCGCCCGAGGAGTTTCGTGGGGAGAAGCTCGCCCCCGACCACCTGCCGCAGGAGCAGGCCCAGGTGCCGGGCCACATCCCCGGCGCGGCGAACATCCCATGGGTGAAGGCGGCCAACGACGACGGGACCTTCAAGTCGGCCGACGAGCTGAAGGCGCTGTACGAGGGCGCCGGCGTGACGGTCGGAGACGAGGTCATCGCCTACTGCCGGATCGGCGAGCGTTCGTCCCACACGTGGTTCGTGCTCAACGAGCTGCTGGGGTACCCGAACGTCAAGAACTACGACGGCTCCTGGACGGAGTACGGCTCCCTCGTGGGCGTTCCGGTCGAGAAGGGCTGATGTTCGGGGGGCTCCGCCCGCCGAATGCCCCCCGGAAAGCACCCCACTACTCTTCCCTCGTGATGCACGCTTGGAGGCGGTCACAGGGGGGAGGATGCTGCCGAGGGAGCGATCCGAGCGTCGGGGGTCAATTCCGACCCCCCAGGTCGACTTCGGCCGGGGCTGGGCGGTAGACTGGATTCGCCACCACGGGTGAGCAACCGGGAGACTGATCGCATGGCCATCACGCAGGAAGAGCACCTCAGGGAACTCGACAAGGGATACCGCTTCGGCTGGCACGATCCCGAGCACTACGTGTTCCAGCCCAAGAAGGGGCTGTCCGAAGAGGTCGTGGAGGAGATCTCCTACCTCAAGAGCGAGCCCGACTGGATGCGGAAGTACCGGCTGAAGGCCCTCAAGCACTTCCGGGGCCGGCCCATGCCGTGGTGGGGCGCGGACCTGTCGGACATCGACTTCGACGACATCTACTACTTCATCCGCTCGACCGAGAAGCAGGCTCAGTCCTGGGAGGACCTGCCGGAGGACATCCGGGGGACCTGGGACAAGCTCGGCATCCCCGAGGCGGAGAAGAAGTACCTGGGTGGCGTCAGCGCGCAGTACGAGTCCGAAGTCGTCTACCACAAGATCCGCGACGAGCTGGATCAGATGGGCGTGCTGTTCGGCGACATGGACACCGCGCTGCGGGAGCACCCGGACATCGTCAAGGAGTACTTCGGGACGATCATCCCGCCGAACGACAACAAGTTCGCGGCGCTGAACTCGGCCGTGTGGAGCGGTGGGTCGTTCATCTACGTGCCGCCGGGCGTGCACGTGGACATCCCGCTCCAGGCCTACTTCCGGATCAACGCGGAGAACATGGGCCAGTTCGAGCGGACGCTGATCATCGCGGACGAGGGCTCGTACGTGCACTACGTCGAGGGCTGCTCGGCGCCGATCTACACGACCGACTCGCTGCACTCCGCGGTGGTCGAGATCGTGGTGAAGAAGGGCGCTCGGGTCCGGTACACGACGATCCAGAACTGGTCGACCAACGTGTACAACCTCGTGACGAAGCGGGCGGCCGCGTACGAGGACGCCGTCATGGAGTGGATCGACGGCAACATCGGCTCGAAGATCACGATGAAGTACCCGTCGATTTACCTGCTCGGCAAGGGTGCGCGCGGCGAGGTGCTGAGCGTGGCGTACGCCGGCAAGGGCATGCACACGGACGCCGGCGGCAAGGCCATCCACGCGGCGCCGTACACGACCAGCGTGATCAACTCGAAGTCGGTGAGCAAGGACGGGGGCAGGACCGGCTACCGCGGCCTGATCCGCGTGGAGCCAGACGCGCACCACGCGAAGTCGACCGTCCGGTGCGACGCCCTGATCCTCGACGACGACTCGCGCTCCGACACGTACCCCTACATCGAGGTGGAGGACGAGACCGCGTCACTCGGCCACGAGGCCACGGTGAGCAAGGTCGGCGAGGACCAGCTCTTTTACCTGATGAGTCGAGGCCTCACCGAGGCCGAGGCCACCGCGATGATCGTGAACGGCTTCATCGAGCCGATCACCCGCGAGCTCCCCATGGAGTACGCGGTCGAGCTGAACCGCCTCATCGAGCTCCAGATGGAGGGCGCGGTCGGGTAGACCGCCTCCGGCTTCATCAGGCTCCCGGACACTGGTACGACCTGCGACGAGCATGGCTCCGGGCGGCGCTACGGCGGAGCCCGATCCTCCAGGACCGACCCGTCGCTCCTGCGAAACACCGGACGGCCGTCCTCGAGATGCAGTTGGAATCCACCCCGCTCGTGCACCATTCGGTGGTGCCGGCGGCAAAGCAGGAGGAGGTTCGCCAGCGCCGTGGGACCCCCCTCCGCCCAGTGGACTACATGGTGTGCGTCGCACCAGGTGTGGGGCCGGTCGCACCCCGGGAATCGGCACCCGCGATCCCTCGCGATGACGCCTCGCCGCAGGGCGGGAGAGACCAATGGGGTCCTCCTGCCCACGTCCAGCGGCTCCGAGGGCCCGGCCATCACGACCCGGGTGATGGAGGCGTCGCAGGCGATCCGCCGTGCGATCTCGGCGTCGACCGGACCGACGTGGTCGAGCTCGCAGGGCACCATGACGCCATCGGGCGTCACGGGAACAGGGTCCCGAAGGACCTCGGCCCCCACGGTCACCGTCACATGGGGGCGCTCCCCGGCCACACTGGGTCGCCCCGAATTGTCGAGCCACTGTCGGCAGATCTCCCCGAGGCCATCCGCCCGACGCTGGGCCGGAGTCCGGTCATCGGATCCACCCGGCGAGCGGATAGCCGCATCCGTCGCAGCCTGCAGGGCAGTCAGGACGGTCTCGCCGAGCTCCGGATCGAGCGTGCCGTCGATGCGAACCATTCCAAGGAACGTGACCGAGGCATAGAGCCTGCGCTGCTCCCGGATGCGGTCCTCTCCCTCGACCGCCCGCTCCCGCTCCACCGCCTGGCGCCAGTAGGCAGCGATGCGACGGAGGCTCCCGGTGGCGTGGATCCGGGCCGCATCCACGAGTTCCCGCTCGGCCTGGGAGAACGCCTCCGGATCGGCCTCCCGGGCGTGCACGAGCACCCGGGCTGCGGACGTGGACAGCTCGCCCTCCTCGACGGCCTTCCTGGTCTCGGGCATCTCCTCCAGGGCCCGGGCTTGGCGAACCGCCTCCCGGGCCGCTCCCCAGACGACCCGGAACCGGTCCGTCAGCCACGACGCCGGGGACAGGTGCCCGTCGCGCCGGTACAACCCCCGGCGGTCGATGTCGGCCAGGCGCCGGAGCCGCTCCAGTTCCAGGAGCTCCGATGCCCGCTGGAGCTCCACGAAGTCCTCCTCCACCCGGGCATCGGGCAGCGAGGCCAGGTCCTCTGACCGGAGCTCGTCGATGGCCGACCTGAGTTCGCTCACATCTCCCCCTCGAACTGATGTTCGTACCCTAGCAGGGGGGTCTGACACGAACTGACGACCTCCCGGAGCGTGCGTGGCTCATCGACGTCACCGAGGTGCACCGATCCATCCAACCCGAGGCGCCCGGTTGCGAAGATCCACCCGAGCCCCTCGCCGATCACACCGGTAGAGACCAGTGCGCCCAGTGCCATCGGGAGGTCCAGAGGAGCGCTCTCCCCGCTGTCCAGCGGCGGTTCCAGGCGGATCTCGACCAACGCCGCCTCCGGCAACAGGCGAGAATTCACGATCGCTGCCCGAACCCTGTCGGCGGCCGTCCGAGCTCGACCGGCGGGCAGCCCGACGATGCGGAGCCCAGAATCCGCCTCGGCCGCCTCAGTGAGCACCTCGACGAGCCGATCGCCGACCGCTCCCCACACCCGGACAGCCACGTTCCCCCTCGATTCGGTCTCCGGGGAGGAGACACGCACCCTATCCGGTGCCGCCGACACGGCGATCCGACGGTTCGGTTCTCCGGGGCGCGGCATCCGTATAGTGGCCCCGCCCGAACGTTGGGGGAGGAGCCCGTGGACAACTTCCAGGAGAAGGTGGCGTTCATCTGGTCGGTCGCCGACCTCCTCCGCGGTGACTACAAGCAGTCCGAGTACGGCAAGGTGATCCTCCCGCTGACCGTCCTGCGCCGGCTCGACTCGGTGCTCGAGCCGACCAAGGACCGAGTGCTGAAGCGGCACGAGGAGCTGAAGGGCCGCCTCGAGAACGTCGACTCGGTGCTGAACCAGCTCACCGGCCACGGGTTCAACAACACGTCGCAGTTCACGTTCCTCAAGCTGCTGGACGACCCGCCGAACCTCGGCGAGAACCTCCGCGGCCACATCCGCGGCTTCGACCAGGGAACCCAGGACGTCGTCGCGAAGTTCGAGTTCGAGGCGCAGATCCGCCGGCTGGAGCGCTCGAACCTCCTCTACATGGTCGTGTCGAAGTTCTGCGACATCGACCTGCACCCCGACCGGGTCTCGAACCTCGAGATGGGCTACGTGTACGAGGAGCTCGTCCGCAAGTTCTCCGAGCTCTCGAACGAGACGGCCGGCGAGCACTTCACGCCGCGCGAGGTCATCAAGCTGATGGTGAACATCCTGTTCGCCAACGACGCCGATGCGCTGACGAAGCCGGGCGTGGTGCGGACGCTGTACGACCCGGCGTGCGGGACGGGCGGGATGCTGAGCGTGGCCGAGGACCATCTGCGCTCGCTCAATCGGGGAGCGCGTCTGCGTGTGTACGGGCAGGAGCTGAACGCCGAGACGTACGCGGTGTGCCGCTCGGACATGATGCTGAAGGGCCAGGACGCGTCGAACATCTACTTCGGCAACTCGTTCACCGAGGACGGAGTGCCGGAGGGCATGGGGTTCGACTACATGCTGGCCAACCCGCCGTTCGGCGTGGAGTGGAAGAAGGTCGAGGAGCCGATCCGGCAGGAGCGTGAGAAGCGCGGCTACCACGGCCGGTTCGGGGCAGGTCTGCCGAGGATCAACGACGGCTCGCTGCTGTTCCTCCAGCACATGCTGTCGAAGATGAAGCCGCCGGAGAAGGGCGGCTCGCGCCTGGCGATCGTCTTCAACGCCTCACCCCTGTTCACCGGCGGCGCCAGCTCCGGCGAGTCCGAGATCCGCCGCTGGATCATCGAAAACGACTGGCTCGAGGCGATCGTCGGCCTGCCCGACCAGCTCTTCTACAACACAGGCATCTCGACGTACTTCTGGGTGCTGACGAACCGAAAGTCCGATGAGCGGAAGGGGAAGATCCAGCTCGTCGACGCCCGCGAGCTGTGGACGAAGATGCGCAAGAGCCTCGGCGAGAAGCGCAAGACGATCAGCGACGACCAGATCGAGGAGATCACCAGGCTCTACTCCGAGTTCGAGGAAGGCGCCCGCTGCAAGATTTTCGACAACCGCGACTTCGGCTACCGCCGGATCACCGTGGAGCGGCCACTGCGCGTGCGATTCGAAGTGACAGAGGAGACGCTGGCCGCCCTGGAGGCGTCGAAGGCGGTGGCCAAGCTGGACGAGGAAGTTCGCGAGAGGCTGATCACCGCGATCCGCGGCCTGAAGGGAACGTCGACTACGGAGCGCGACCTCTTCGCGGACAAGGTCCGAGTGGCGCTCGCCGAGGTCGGCAAGCTCGGAAAGCCGATCGAGAAGGCGGTCCTGGACTCGGCACGAGTCCGAGACCCCGGCGCGCCAGTCGTGATCGACCAGAAGAGCCAGCCCGAACCCGACTCAGAGCTCCGCGACTACGAGAACGTGCCCCTCTCCGAGGACGTCGCCCAATACGTGAACCGCGAAGTGTTGCCGTTCGTGCCAGACGGGTGGGTCGACGAGCCGAAGACGAGGATCGGCTTCGAGATCCCCTTCACTCGGCACTTCTACGAGTACATGCCGCCAAGACCACTCGAAGAGATCGACGCCGAGATCAAAGCTCTAGAGGTCGAGATCCTCGACTTGCTCCGCGAGGTCACGGAATGACTATGGCCCCTTGGTCGGCAGTGCGGCTCAAGCAGATCGCGAACGTGGCTTTCAGTAGCGTCGACAAGAAGACCGTCGAGGATCAGTTGCCGGTCAGGCTCTGCAACTACACGGACGTCTACTACCACGCCGAGATCACCGACGAACTTGTATTTATGGATGCGACCGCATCCGTCGATCAGGTTCGGTCGTTCAGTCTGCGCGCTGGGGATGTTCTCCTCACGAAGGACTCAGAGACCGCCGACGATATCGGAGTACCGGCATTCGTACCCAAGACCCTCGACGGCGTTGTGTGCGGTTACCACCTCGCGGTGGTTCGACCAAGGCATTACCGAGTTGATCCCAAGTACTTGTACTGGAGCCTGGCCAGCGTCCATGCACGAGAGCAGATGAGCATCGCCGCGTCCGGCGTTACTCGCTACGGGTTGCGCTTCAGGGATGTCGGCGACCTCCGGCTGTCATTACCGGATACGTATCGGCAGCGGACGGTTGCACGATTCCTAGACGCCGAGACCGCCCACATCGATGAGCTTGTTGCACGGAAACGCAGACTTCTGGATCTATTGGCGCAGCGCATGAGAACACTGGGCGCGGGCGATGGAAGGCTCGCACTTCTAGACTTCTCGAGATTGGGCCTCCCGCTGCCCCCGAATGAGTTGGGGTTCGTGCAGTTAGGGCGGGTCGCGAGAATCCAGTCGGGCGTCACGCTCGACGCGGGAAGGCAACCCACCGCGGACGACGTCACGGTCCCATATCTCCGGGTCGCCAACGTTCAGGGAGGATTCCTCGACCTGACGGAGATGAAATGGGTATCCGTCCCTCGGCGAATGGCGAGATCGGCGCGGCTCGAAGCCGGGGATGTTCTTATGACCGAAGGGGGCGATCCCGACAAGCTGGGGAGAGGTTCTGTGTGGCACGGCCAAATTGGTGATTGCATTCACCAGAACCACGTTTTCGCGATTCGGCCAAACCCGAACCGGCTGCTCCCGGAATACCTCAGCTTCTTGACCGGGACGCCGTACGCACGCGCCTATTACGAGGTTACCGCTAGCAAAACAACCGGTATCGCGTCAACAAGCACACGCAAGATCGCCGCGTGGCTGATTCCGCTTCCTCCCCTGGAAGAGCAGAGGCGTGTGGTGGAGCAGCTGCGTAAGGATGGAGCCCTGATCAACGAGGCGATCGAAAGGGTGTCCCGGCAGTTACGGGTCCTAGCCGAACGCCGCCAAGCACTCATCACTGCGGCCGTCACCGGCGAGCTCGATGTGTCTGGCGACGCCGCCTGAAGTGAGCCCCATGAGCCTTCCTGAGCTTGTTCGACGTAGTGCTGAGGGCAAGGTCCGAGCGTTCTGTGAGCGGCGGATTCCGGCCGATGCGCGGGATGAGATTCGGCTCGAATTCTCCGTCCGGGGCAACGCGATCACGATCATCGAGCGCCGGCCTCCCTGGAGAGTGGACTTCGGACCCGAGTGGTCCTCCATGAAGATCGCGCAGCTCAGGTACGACGCGGCGACCCAGGCGTGGTCGTTGTAGTGGGCGGACCGCAACGAGCGGTGGAATTCCTACTTGGACGTCGACCCCACTCCCGACATCGACGGTCTGCTCCTCGAGATCGGAGAGGACCCGACCGCGGTCTTCTGGGGGTGAGCTCCGCGGTGTGGACCTCGGAGGACGTTTGCCACGGGTGAACATCCCCTCCGCCAACGCCCGGGCCCGCGACCAGCGCCCTGATCGGTAGTGGGTCAGTTTTAATCAGGCGGTCGTTGACGCCCCGGTCGGCCAGGGTGTAGACAGGGGTGCATGCCTGAGCGCTCACGGAAACGCCCCCGGGACATCAACGAGCGTTCTGCGTCCATCGTCGGTGACGCTACGGGCGGCCGCAAGGACAAGCCCGAGGACCCGAACAAGAACCCCGCTGCTGTCTCCCTCGGTCGTCTCGGTGGGTTGAAGGGCGGGCCAGCCCGGGCCAAGAAGCTCTCGGCCAAGAAGCGGTCGGAGATCGCCCGGAAGGCCGCTCAAGCCCGTTGGGCGAACCGTACAAAAACCTGAGTCGGCTACACCGAAACGGCCACACCGGGCCTTACAATCCGGCCAGCACGATTCTGGCTTGCTCCCGTGAGAGCTAGACGTATCGCTCTAGCGAGACCTTGCCATTGCCATGCTGCTCTTGCTCCCACCACCTACGCAGAGGAACCATTGCGTAGTCCGCGATGACTTGCTCTGCGTTCCCGCTCCGGGGCTTACGCCGCTTTAGTGGCAAGACGACAGGAAGCAGGAGCGATCCCACCCAGCCGGAGGGTGAATTGCGAATATGCCGAACGGTGACCTTAGAGAACTCGCGCATGTACGTATCCAAGCGCTCCTTTTGATCCGGCCTCAGGCCCTCCCTACTCTTCCGCGTAGGAAGGTCTCTCTTGCGAGAAAGGAAGACGTAGATTGCCAGGTTCGCAAAGGTGAAGATGCGCGCATGCTCGATCGCGGTATCACAAACGTGGAGGGCCTCATGAACCGCAGGATGGGCCGGCAAACGGTCAAAGAGAACGTCATCCATCAGCGCGTCTCGGACCCGCCAAACACGATAACGGTAAAGGCTCCGTTCGCACCAAGGAATGCCCACGAAGATACTCGCCCATACGGCCACTGCCAGCACCAGGGCCTCTCCCAGCAGAAGGGCCCCACTCCCCGTCATGCACCTTCTCCCTGGATGCCCTTCAATCTGACCAACTCAGCCTCCAACCCTTGGATCGTCTCGCGATTCCGAACAAGCTCGCGTCGCTGTTCTCGCAGCTTGCGTAGCAGCGCCGTTATGAACACGCCAACTCCTGCGATGCTTATCCCGATGGCGACGGTGAAGACGAGAGACACACGAGTGTTCTTGCCAGCGAGGGCCTTGACCATCGGCTGGACCGCCTGAAGAGGAACCCAGGCCACCAAGATACAGAGCGCCCACCCTGCCATCGTGATGACGCGATGCCAGAGCCCCCATCGCGCAACTTCTGCAGGGAGGGGCTGGTCCCGACCCGCGCTGTCTCCAAGCGAATCTTGTCGCGCCAAACTCCATGTCCCTTAGCCGCCTTCAGAGGCTCGGAGAATACGCCTGCCAGCCTTGGAGCACCACCTGGCTCTCTAGTCCCCATAGTCCCGAGACCGACGATTCTAAGCTGAGACACGAGATCGCGGACCCCTGTTACAAAGGCTCGATGGGGACGGTACTGTCCCAGTTGACATCCCCGACTTTGGTCCCCCCCACGTCAAACTGACCCCACTACCCCCTGGTTGGCCAGGTGCTACCGTGTGCTACATGGCGGCACAGCGGCGGGACAAGACATCGCACCTCTCGCTGCGGGTGCGGCGGGAGCTGCATGAGCGGCTCACCAGGGCGGCGGGCTCCGGGCCCGAAAGCAGGTCGAGCCTGGCTGCTCGGTTGATCGAGGAGGGGCTGCGCATGGACTCCCATCCAGGGATCGTCTTCCGGGGGGGCCCGGGCGGACGGCGACCTGGGCTGGCGGGCGGTCCTGACGTCTGGGAGGTGGTCCGGGTCCTACGAGCTGTTCGGGGGGCCGACGACAAGCGGGTCCGGCGGACCGCCGAGCTCACGGACCTTCCGGTGCATTCGGTTCGGGCGGCGGCTCGTTACTACAGCGAGTTCCCTGAAGAGATCCACCGGTGGATCGAAGCGGTCGACAAGGAAGCCGAGCTGGATTCCCTCCCGCCTACCCGCACGTGAGGCTCCTGGTCGACGAGATGTTCCCTGCTCAGATCGCCGCCGTCCTCAGGGAACAGCATCACGTGGACGCGATATCGGTCAGGGAGCGCCCGGACCTGGCCGGCCACCCGGATGTCGATATCTTCGTCGCGGCGCAGGCGGAAGGAAGGGCAGTGGTCACCGAGAATGTCCGCGACTTCCGGCCGATCGCCCGGCAGTGGGAAGCGGATGGCAAGGCGCACCACGGTCTCGTCCTGACCAGCGATCGTCGCTTCCCGCGCGCCCGTGCGGGGACTCTCGGCCGTCTCATCACGGCCCTCGCGAAGCTGTCCATGGAGGTCCCGTCCGAGGACCCGACGAGCCTCGAGACCTGGCTTTAGCACGTGCGACGGTTCGACGAGCGGCTGAGCGGCCGGCCTGCCCACGATCGCCCGAGCTGGCCATGTATCAGCTGGACTGAAGGGGGCTCGTCGACGGCGGCGGCATGCCTGCCCCTCCGAAGGTAGCTGCCGGAGCGCCGATCGCTGACGCGCTGCCCCTCGTCGTAGAGGCTTCAGATGATGGCGCCGATTTGGCCGCCGGAACTACGCCTTTCTCGGGAGGTGGCGGCGGACTCGGATGAGCATCCGCACCATCTCCTCGGCCAGCTCGTCGGAGGCGGCGCGGGGGTTGTTGTAGACGACGTACTCCTTCGCCACGAGGGTCGAGAGGTAGTCAAGAAGGCTCTGCTCGTCGGACTTGAGCATTAGGTAGTCCTCGTGCTGGTCGTTGTAGTACACGATGCCCTGGTCCGGGTCGAACCGGCTGCGGACGCCGTCGGGCGAGGGATCGGGGAGCAGCGTCGGGAGGCTCCGCGACCTGCCCGCGTCCGGACGGGCCTGCGGCGTCGGGTGGTCGCCGAGCTCCTGGGGAACCGGCAGTGCCTTCGCGAGGTCCTCGATCGAGGGCTCGGGCAGCCCCGACTCGCGTGGCTCGGCCGCCGCGTCCCGGAGGGCCTCGCCCTCGGTGCCGGGTTCCTCGGTCAGCATCGCTCCCTGGCCCGGCTGCGTCCCCACGGGCGTGCGCATCGGGTCGTCGAGGTCGGCGAGCTCCTTCAGCACCCGGCCGAAGATCCTGCGCACGGTCTCGTTGAGCCGGCCGGCCACGTCGACGTCCACCTCCCGGGCCACCCGCTCGAGCGTCCGGGCCACCGCGGGTTCGATCGACCGAACTGTGTCGACGAACACCGGGAACGCGTCGCGGTCGCGCAGGATCGCGCGGCGGCCGGCGGTCTGCTGGAGCGCCTCGAACGCGATCAGCCCGGACACCTGGTCGCTCGACCACGGGGTGTGGTCGAACTCCTCGATCTCGGCGATGTCGTCGATGATCGTGGTGCCGCCCCGTCCGACGACCGCCACCCTCCGACGGCGGTCCGGGCGCGCCGCCACGTGGATCCGGAACTCCATCCGTCCCCAGAGCGTCGACCGCGACGGGATGTCGAGGCGCACGCCGTCCGGTTCTTCGGCGGTGACCATCTCCGAATGGCGTCCCTCGATGACCTCGATCTCGTAGTCGCCACTGGCCAGGGCGTGGCCGCGCCGCCGGCGGAGGTAGTCGACGACCTTCCGAAGCGTGAGGACGCGGAGGACCTCGGGGTCCAGGTCCGAGAGGTACACGGTGGTTCCGGGCGCCTCCCGGGCCCGGCGCCGCTCGTTGAGATCGAGCTCCGCCCTGGCGCTTCCCCGCTCCAGCCGGAGCGCGAGGGTCTGCGGCGACCCGACCGGACGCGTCACGATGTCGCACCGCCCACCGAGCTGCTGGAACGCGAGGATCCCGATGGCCTTCTCTCCGATCGTCCTCGGGTCCGACGCCTTCGCCGAGTTGAATAGGTTCCGGGCGACCTGCCGAAGGCGATCGGCATCCATGCCGTTTCCCATGTCGTCGATCGCCACCAGGGGATACCGACTCCGCCTTCGCAGGACGATCCGGATGCGCGAACCACGAAGCACGGCTTCGGCGTACTCGTCGGCCGCGTTCGAGACGAACTCGTTGAGCGCGTCTTTGGGGTCCTGGTAGGCCTGGCCGGTAACAAGCACCGCCTTGCCCAGGTTCCCGATCCGCAGCCTGATCCGCTCCGCCACGAGCCGATCCTAAATCCTGTCGATGTCATTCGGAAATCGGCATCCGTCCTTGACGAAGTAGCTTCTGGAAGCTACCTTGCCAAAGGATATGAGATCGGTCGGCTTGAAGGTGTTGAAGAACAAGCTGAGCGAGTACGTCCGCATGGCCGCGGGCGGCGAGACGATCCTGGTAACCGATCGGGACCGCGTGGTGGCGGAGCTCGGCCCTCCCGACCCGGACCGGCAGGCGTTCCTCGCCGACGAGCGCATGGCGCAGCTGGTTCGCGAGGGCGTCTTGACGCCTCGTCGCTCCATCCGGAAAGGCCCGCTGCCGCCCACCGAGCGAGTCGCGCCACTCGCACAGATTCTCGCGGAGCTCGACGAAGACCGCGCAGACCGGTGATCTACGTCGACGCCTCGGTGGCGCTCGCGCGACTCTTCGCCGAAGACGTACGGCCACCCGAGACGCTCTGGGACGAACCGGCGCTCGCGTCGAGCCGTCTCCTCGAGTACGAGCTCTGGACCCGGGTCAACGCAAGGGGGAGCGGCGAAACGCTTCGCGTGGTCATCGAGGAGATGCTGGGCCGTCTGTCGTTCCTCGAGCTGTCGCCTCCGGTGCTGGCATGGGCGCTGGATCCCCTCCCGCTCCCCGTACGAACCCTGGATGCCTTGCATCTCTCCACCATCGAGTACCTCCGGAATCGAGGCCAGCAGGTCGAGCTGGCCTCGTATGACCGACGGATGTCGGGCGCCGCCGAGGCACTCGGCATCCCCCTCGTCGACCTCCGGGCGTTCTGACTCTGCGAGGATTTCACCGATGAAGCTGACGCGGGAGGTCGCGTTCGAGGACGCCATCGTCGAGTCGCTGCTTGCCAACGGCGGGTATACGCGCGGCATTGCCACGCACTACGACCCGGCCGTCGCGCTCGACACCGCCGAGCTGTTCACGTTCATCGGCGCGACCCAGAACGACGAATGGGAGGAGCTTGTCCGGCGGAACGGCGGCGATCCCGACGTTGCCCAACGGCGGTTCGTCGATCGGCTGGCCAAGCAGATCGACGAGCGCGGAACGATCGACGTCCTTCGTCACGGGGTCGAGGACCTGGGCGTCGAGATCCGGTTGGCGTACTTCCGTCCGGCCTCGGGCCTGAACCCCGACCTCCAGGCGAAGTACGACGCGAACAGGCTCACGGTTATCCGGCAGCTGCACTACGCGCCCGAGCACGCGAACGCCCTCGACCTCGCGCTCTTCGTCAACGGCCTGCCCGCGGCCACGGCCGAGCTGAAGAACCCGCTCACGCACCAGACTGTCGAGCACGCCATGGTCCAGTACCGCACCGACCGCGACCCTCGGGACACGTTGCTGGGGCGCCGGGCCATCGTGCATTTCGCCGTCGACCCCGACCTCGTGATGATGACGACGAAGCTGGAGCGTGCGGCCACGCGATTCCTGCCGTTCAACCGGGGGAGCGAGCCCGGCGCGACCGCGTGCGGGAAGGGGAACCCGCCCAACCCGGACGGCTACGCCACCTCCTACCTGTGGGAGCGGGTGTGGGAACGGCACGCCTGGGTGGACATCCTGAACCGGTTCGTGCACCTCGAGCTCGCCAAGCCGGGCGGCAAGGGGAAGGCCGCGCTGCGCGACGCCGCGCTGGTCTTTCCCCGATTCCACCAGTGGGACGCCGTCCGGAAGATCGAGGCACACGCCCGCAAACAGGGCCCCGGGCGCAACTATCTCGTCCAGCACTCCGCCGGCTCCGGCAAGTCGTTGACGATCGCGTGGGCCGCCCACCGCTTGTCGTCGCTGCACGACGCGGACGACACGAAGGTGTTCGACAAGGTCGTGGTCGTCACCGACCGGCGCGTCCTCGACCGGCAGCTCCAGGGGACCATCTACCAGCTCGAGCACGTCCACGGGCTGGTGTCGAACCTGTTCGAGTCCTCGAAAGAGCTGGCCGAGGCGCTCCGGTCGGCCGAGGCCAAGGTCGTCGTCACCACGCTGCAGAAGTTCCCCTTCGTCGTCGAGGAGGTGGCCGGCCTCCCGGAACGCCGGTACGCCGTGATCGTCGACGAGGCGCACTCCTCCCAGTCCGGCGAGACCGCGCAGGAGATGAAGAAGGCCCTCTCGGGCGTGCAGGCGGACGTGTCCGAGGGCGAGGGCGGCGAGATCGACCCCCAGGACGCCGTGGACGCCGCGGTCGAGGCCTCCGCCAGGGCTCGCGGTCCGCACCGGAACCTGTCGACGTTCGCGTTCACGGCGACGCCGAAGGGCAAGACGCTGGAGCTGTTCGGCGAGCCGCCGGACGAAGACGTCCGCCACCGGCCGTTCCACCTCTACTCGATGCGCCAGGCCATCGAGGAGAGCTTCATCATGGACGTCCTCCAGCACTACACCACCTACGACACCTATTTCCGGCTCGCGAAGGCGGGGGAGGAGGACCCCGAGGTCTCCGTCCGCGACGCGTCGAAGGCGATCGCCCGGTTCGTGACGCTGCACCCGTCGGTGGTGGAGCAGAAAGCCGCCATCGCGGTCGAGCACTTCCGGAGGTCGACGCGGGACAAGATCGGGGGGAAAGCGAAGGCCATGGTCGTGTGCCGGTCGCGGCTCTCGGCGGTACGGTTCAAGCTGGCGATCGACGCCTACTCCCGCGAGCATGGGTACGCCGACGTGTCGACGCTGGTCGCGTTCTCGGGGACCGTGAGCGACGGGGGCGTCGAGTACACCGAGCCGAACATGAACGGTTTCCCGGAGTCGCGGACCGCCGAGGAGTTCGCGTCGGACGCCTACCGGATCCTGGTCGTCGCCGAGAAGTTCCAGACCGGGTTCGACCAGCCGCTGCTCCACACGATGTTCGTCGACAAGAAGCTGGAGTACGTCAACGCGGTCCAGACGCTGTCCCGGCTGAACCGGATCCACCCGGAGAAGGACGACACGTTCGTCCTCGACTTCGTCAACGACGCCGAGATGGTCCAGCGGGCCTTCGCGCCCTACTACGACGCGTCGGTGGCGGTGCCGACCGACCCCAACGAGCTGTACGACGCCTGGCGAGAGGTGGACCGGTTCGGCGTGGTCCGGCCGGAGGACGTGGAGGCCTTCGCGCGCGCCTACTTCGGCGACGGCGCGCAAGCGCAGTTGTATGCGCTGCTCGACGTGGCATGCGACCGGTTCACCGAGCTCGACGAGGGGGACCAGGAGGAGTTCCGGACCGGGCTGAAGCGGTTCGTCTCCCGCTACGGCTTCATCTCGCAGGTGCTGCCCATGTCCGACACCGCGATGGAGAAGCGGTACGCGTACTGCCGGCTCCTCGAGACGCGGCTCCCGTCCGAGCCGAGCGGCTCCATGGACCTGGGCGATCAGGTCCAGATGACCCACCTCCGCGTGAAGAGGACCGGGGACCACGACCTGAGCCTTGAACAGGGCGGCGGGGAGCTCAGGGCCTTCGGCGGAGGCGGCCCCGGCGGCTACGACGAGCTGCTGGCGCCCCTGTCCGAGCTGATCGACCGGCTGAACGAGCGGTTCGGTAGCGAGCTGTCGGAGGCCGACCGACTGCACCTCGAGGGGATCGCTGCCGACATGGTGGCCGATCCCGAGGTGCAGCTGCAGGCGGCCGCGAACACCGAGGAGAACTTCGGGATCGAGTTCGACCAGCGCTTCCGGGACGCGGTCGCGGCCCGGATGACGCAGGCGGAGGAGCTCACGATTCGGATCCTCGACAAGCCAGAGTTCGCGGCCGAGGTCATGAGCGCGCTGATGCCTCGCGTGTACGAGCGGGCGCGGGCGGCGCACCAGAAGACGTGCCCAATCGGAGAGCTGCTGGCCCGGACGGAGGACAAGCATCTCGAGTTCAAGTCGACGCTCCGGTGGGATCTGCTCAAGGGCGAGAAGAGCCGGCTCGTCGAGGCCGCGAGCCTGAAGACGGTCGCGGCGTTCCTGAATTCGGAGTTCGGTGGGACGCTGCTCGTGGGGGTCGGCGACGACGGAGCGATCGTCGGCCTGGAGCACGACTACGCCACGCTCCGCAAGGAGGGCAAAGGCGACGGTGACCTGTTCCTCCTGCACCTGAACCAGCTGCTGGAGAACGCCGTCGGTCTGGCCGCGGCGGCGAACGTGAGCACCTTCATCCATCGGGTCGACGGCCACGACGTCTGCCGGGTGCACGTCGAGCCGTCCGGCCACCCGGTGGAGGCCGAGATTCCCGTGCAGGACCAGCGGGGCCAGCTCTCGAAGAAGCGCGTCTTCTTCATCCGCCTCAACAACGCCACGCGTGCCATCGACGACGAGGCCGAGCGTCAGCGCTACATCGCCCAGCGGTGGGGCCGATAGCTGGGCGGACCCCCTTGCCGGGGTGCCACGGTGTCGGGTAGAAGGAGCAGGTAGCGCGGCAGCCTCCGGAGGGTTCCGGTGCAAGCGAACCGGATCGAGGTCGATCCCGAGCTTCCCGCCAACCGGGGAGTCCTCGCGTACCTCGAGGGGCGGGCGCCGGGTGCTCCGCTCGTCCAGCCGCCCGAGGAGCATCCGGATCCCTACCTGCAGGCCGGGTCCCATCCCGACATCGTCGAGCGGCTATGGAATGCCATCGGCCCGGCCCTGCCCGAGGACTGCCGGGCCATGGTCCTGGGGACCCCGGGGCTGGTGCATCCGCACGCCCAGGTCGTGATGGCCGTCGCGCTGGGGACCTCGTACGCGCTGCGCCTGGAGGCCGACGACCTCCAGGCCGCCGTCGCCGCCGGGGCCGACCTCGTCCACGAGTACCTCATCCCGAAGGGCTGGGTCCTCGACCTGCCGAAACAGTTCGGCTCGGATTGGGTATTCGGCAGCTGGGAAGATCGTGAGCCAGCCTGGTGCGCCCGCGCCTATCACACGTGGAACAGTCGCTGAACCACCGAGCGGATCTCTACCGGGTGAGGGGCGGACACCGGATCTCGAGCGCGTAGCGCAGCGCCGCGTCGAGTTCCGGCAAACGGTGTCGCGCGAGCCGTCCCACGGGTCGAGGATCGATCGCCGAGCGGCTCACTGCCTGAAGGTTGTCGCAGCTGGCCGCAGAGCGACTCCGAAGCCCCTCGCGGGGACCCAGGTCGATCTCGGATTCGAGGGCCCTGACATGCCTCGTGACCGGAGCCGCCACGATGCGGGTTGCGGACCGGAGCGTCGGGCTCCTCGTCACGATGAGGATGGGCCGGCGAGCGTACCGTCCGGGCAGGTCGGCCCAGTAGATCTCACCCCGCCTCAGTGCTCGCCTCCTCACCTTCCCCGGAACGCTTCGGATCCCACTCGGCGATGTTGTCGTCCCATTCCCAGCCGGGTGGGTGCTCGCGATAGCTCTGCGCGTAGCGTCGATCGGCCTCCCGCTCCCACTCGCGGTCGAGGTAGTCGCGAGCGGCACGTCGCAGCGCCTCCGAACGGCTGATCCCGTCGGCCGCAGCCGATCGGTCGAGCTCGGCGACGAGGTCGTCGTCCAGCTGCACGATCACCTGCTTCCTGGTCACGCTCGCGACAGTACCATATGAATGATCCAATGGCGTTCCCCTCGCTCGTCCCTCGTGGTGTGCATCGAAGCATGAGGCACTGACACGGCCAGGCCGGCCGTGGTGAATCCGACCCCGTTGATAGACTTTGGGACGACCACCCGTGCGGCCCAGCATGGGCGGGAACGATCCTCAACGGACGGAGAGCTCAGTTGGCCGACCTCGCCACTCGCACCGGGTTCGATGGGGATGCGCTCCAGGCGCTCCCCGCAGCCACTGGGTTCGTGCGCGCCCTGCGGGAGCGGGCGCTCGAGGAGTTCGTGACCCTGCCGGTCCCGGCCCAGGAGACCGAGGAGTGGCGGTACACCGACCTGTCCGACCTCGACCTCGGGGGGTTCCGGGCGTTCGTGGAGGGCGGGCACGCCGACAACCTCGACGACGTTCCCGGCGAAGTCCTCGAGGCGGCGGGTGATGTCGGCGAGCGGGCCGGACTGCTGGTCCAGCGCAACTCCGAGCCGTTGACGTCGCACCTCGCTCCCGAGCTGGCCGAGCGGGGCGTGGTCTTCACCGACCTCGACCACGCGGCGGAGGCGCATCCGGAGCTGGTCGAGCCGGCCCTGCACGCGATCGTCCCCACCGACCGGACGAAGTTCACCGCGCTCCACGGGGCGTTCCGCTCCGGCGGCACCTTCCTGTACGTCCCGCCCCGCACCCGCGTGGAGCTGCCGCTGCAGTCGCTCACGTACCTCGAGGCCGACGGCGCGGCCGTGTTCCCGCACACGCTGATCGTGGTCGGCCAGGAGTCCGACGTGACGTTCATCGATCGGTACGTCTCGCCGGACCTGGAGGCCGCGCTCTCCGACGCCGTCGTCGAGATCGACTGCGGCCCGGCGTCGAGGGTCCGGTACGTCTCCCTCCAGGAATGGGGCGCGGGGGTCACGCACCTGTCGGTGCAGCGCGCACGACTCGCCCGCGACGCGGAGTTCCGGTCGCTCAGCGTGGCCTTCGGGGCCGACCTGTCCCGCAACGAGTTCGAGTCCGTCCTGGCCGAGCCGGGCGCAACCAGCGAGATGCTCGGGCTGTACTTCGCCGACGGCTCGCAGCACTTCGACCATCGGACGTTGCAGGACCACGTTGCGGGCAACGGCAACTCCAACCTGCTGTACAAGGGCGCGCTGAAGGGCCACTCGAGGGCGATCTACTCCGGGTGGGTGCACATCCGGCCGGGCGCGTCGCGAAGCGACGCCTTCCAGACGAACCGGAACATCGTCCTGTCCGAGCACGCCAAGGCCGACGCCATCCCGAACCTCGAGATCGAGAACAACGAGGTCCGGTGCGGCCACGCCGCCAGCGTGGGGCCGGTGGACGAGGAGGCCCTGTTCTACCTGCAGAGCCGGGGCATCCCCCGGAAGGAGGCCGAGCGGCTCATCGTGTTCGGCTTCTTCCAGGAGGTCCTCGACAAGGTCGACCTTCCCGAGGTCCGCCGCGGCCTCGAGCAGGCCATCGAGCGCGAGCTCGAGCAGGAGGAGTGATGGCGCTCGTGAAGATCGCGACGACGGACCAGGTGCCGGAGGGCGAGGCCCGGCGGTTCGCATACGACGGCACCGAGGTGGCCGTGGCGAACCTCGGCGGCGGCGAGTTCCGGGCGCTCGACGCGATCTGCTCTCATGCGCACTCGTTCCTGGACGAGGGCGAGGTGGACCCCGACATGGGGACCATCGAATGCGCGAAGCACGGCTCGACCTTCGACCTCGAGACCGGGCGTCCGCGCACCCTGCCGGCCACGCAGCCCGTGCGGGCCTACGCGGTGAAGGTCGACGGCGACGACATCCTGATCGAGGTGGACGACTGACATGACGACGACGGCAGCCACGCAAGCCCCCACGACGACGGTGGAGCTCGAGGTCCGCGGGCTCCATGCGACCGTGGAGGGCAAGGAGATCCTGAAGGGTATCGACCTCACGGTGCGCCAGGGCGAGACCCACGCGCTGATGGGCCCGAACGGCAGCGGGAAATCGACGCTGGCGAACGTGCTGATGGGCCGGCCCGGCTACCAGGTGACGGCGGGGGAGGTCCGGTTCAAGGGCGAGGACGTCCTAGTCCTGACCCCGGACCAGCGCGCGCAGCGGGGCCTGTTCCTGGCGATGCAGTACCCGGTCGAGGTTCCCGGCGTCAGCGTCGTGAACTTCCTGCGCACCGCGTACAAGGCGGTGAAGGGCGAGGAGATCTCGGCGCTGGGGTTCCGCAAGCACATGAAGGAGAAGATGGAGCTCGTCGGCGTCGAGGACGAGATGGTCCGGCGCTACGTGAACCAGGGGTTCTCCGGCGGCGAGAAGAAGAAGAACGAGATCCTGCAGCTGGCCGTGCTGGAGCCCGACATCGCGATCCTCGACGAGACCGACTCCGGGCTCGACATCGACTCGTTGAAGTCGGTGGCGACCGGCATCGAGAAGCTGATCGGGCCGAGCCTCGGCGTGCTGGTCATCACGCACTACCAGCGGATCCTCAACTACATCCACCCGGACTTCGTCCACGTGATGATGGGCGGGCGGATCGTCAAGGAGGGCGGCCCCGAGCTGGCCACGGAGCTCGAGGACAAGGGCTACGAGGGCATCCGCCAGGAGGTCGGCCTCAGCGAGGAGGAGGCCGGCCGGGAGGACGCCACCGGCAGCCCGGAAGCTCCACGGTCGTAGGCTGGGAGACAGGTATGGCGACGGTTGCCGAGAGGACGGGACGGCCGGCGCTCGACGTCGAGCGCCTCCGCAAGGATTTCCCGATCCTCGACCGGACGATCCACGACAGGCCGCTCGTGTACCTCGACTCCGCGGCGACCAGCCAGAAGCCCAGGGCGGTCATCGAGGCGATCGTCGACTACTACGAGCGGCACAACGCGAACACCCATCGCTCGGTGCACACGCTGGCCGAGGAGGCCACGGTCGCGTACGAGGATGCCCGGGCCAAGCTCGCGTCTTTCGTCGGCGCGCCCTCGGCCGAGTCGATCGTGTTCAACCGCGGCACCACGGAGTCGATCAACCTCGTCGCGTACGGCTGGGGACGGAAGTTCCTGCGCGAGGGCGACGAGATCGTGCTCTCCGAGCTCGAGCACCACTCGAACATCATCCCGTGGCAGCTCGTGGCCCGGGACACCGGCGCGGTGCTCCGGTACGTGCCGGTCACCGAGGAGGGCCGCCTCGACCTCGAGGAGTTCGACCGGCTGCTGGGGCCGAACACGCGTCTGGTCGCGATCAGCGGCATGTCGAACGTGCTCGGCACCATGCCCCCGCTCCGGCGCATCGCCGACGACGCCCATGCGATCGGCGCGCTGGTGCTGGTGGACGGCGCGCAGCTGGTCCCGCACGCGCCGGTCGACGTCCGCGTCCTCGACTGCGACTTCCTGACGATCTCCGGCCACAAGATGCTCGGCCCGACGGCGTCCGGCGGGCTGTACGCGAAGCCCGAGCTCCTGGAGGCCATGGACCCGTTCCTCGGTGGGGGCGAGATGATCCGGGAGGTCCACCGCGCCGAGTCGACGTGGCGCGAGATCCCCTGGAAGTTCGAGGCCGGGACGATGAACATCGCCGAGGAGATCGGGCTGGCTGCAGCGATCGACTACCTCGAGCCGATCGGCATGGAGGCCGTCCGGGCCCACGAGGAGGACGTCGCCCAGTACGCGATCGACCGGCTCGTCGAGATCGGCGCGCGGGTCTTCGGCCCGCACGACATGTCCGAGCGCGGCGCGGAGATCTCGTTCTGGTTCCGCGACATCCACCCCCACGACCTGTCCCAGGTGCTGGACCAGGAGGGCGTGGCCATCCGGGCCGGCCACCACTGCACCCAGATCCTCCACCGGGTGCTGGGCGTCCCGGCCACCGCCCGCGCGTCCTTCTACCTGTACAGCACCCGCGACGAGGTCGACGCGCTGATCGCCGCCCTCCACAAGGCCGGCGAGCTGTTCGCGTGATTTCCCGGGGCGCCCCCGGAATGGGACTTTTCAGGGGCGCGCCGGCGTGGAACGATGGAACCAGGCCGTCCACGGAGGAGGTCCCGTGAAGAAGGTGCTCATCCTGCTCGCGCTGCTGTCGCTCGGCGTGGCCGCGCTGGCGTTCATCCGGAACCGCCAGGCCACCGAGTCGTAGCGACCGGCGCGCGAGAACCGACAGGGGCGGGCTTCTCGCGGGGAGCCCGCCCTTGGCGCGTCCGCAGCTCGGGGAGTCCCGGTCGGGTGCTTTAGACTTCCTATATGTCCCTCGACGACCTGTACAAGGAAGTCATCCTCGACCACTACAAGAACCCCCGGAACAAGCGAGAGCTGCCCGAGGCAGAGCTGTCGTGCTCGCGGAACAACCCGCTGTGCGGCGACGAGATCACCGTCTACGCGCACGTGGAGGACGGTCGGGTAGCCGACGTCGCGTTCCAGGGCCAGGGCTGTTCGATCTCCCAGTCGTCGGCCTCCATGCTGACCGACGCGGTAAAGGGGAAGCCGATCCCGGAGGCACTGCACCTGGCATCGGACTTCCGGGGAATGATGGCCGGCGAGGTCGACCCCGAAGAGGACGAGTTCGGCGACCTGGTGGCGCTGAAGGGGGTCGTCAAGTACCCCATCCGCATCAAATGCGCGGTGCTGGCCTGGGACGTGCTGCAGGAAGCGCTGGCCGGCGCCGGCGAGGCGGCGGCGTCAGCGCCCCACTAGAGCCGGGCTCGCCTGAACCCTTGCGCCGGAGCCCGAGTGGGGCCTCCGGTGCATCCCCTCGACCAGGAGGCGCAGCCAGGTCGAATCCCGTGTATCCCATTGCGCTCCACCGTGCCGCTCACGGCCTTCGCTCCTGAAGCTCGGCCACCCGCACCACGTTGCGCCGGAGCGCCTCGTTCGCCAGCCGGACCCGCCGCCGCTCCGTCTCACCCGGGATGTCGAACTTGTCGTAGAGGCGGACCAGATGCTGCTTCACCGCCGCCTCGGAGATGAACAGCTCCCGGGCGATGGCGCGGATGGATGCGGGCTCGGTGAACACGTCTCCTGAGAACATCGGCCGGCACAGGGTGATCAGGACCTCGCGTTCCCGCGGGGTAATGGCGGGCGTGGGTTTGGGGGAGACCGTCGTCCACTGCTCCGGGGAGGGCTCGTCGGACCGGAACAGGATGTTGGTGGAGCCGACCCGGATCTCATCCCCCGAGGAGACCGGGCGCTC
The DNA here is from genome assembly GCA_045805265.1 of Actinomycetota bacterium. GTDB lineage: Bacteria > Actinomycetota > UBA4738 > UBA4738 > JACQTL01 > JBJMLO01. The sequence goes on along the minus strand of JBJMLO010000030.1, from coordinate 371,296 downwards.
CCGCCAGATGCGTTCGCCGTTTACGAACGTCCCGTTGCGCGAGGACAGATCCCGGACCACCCACCCCGCCTCCCCGATCCGCTCGACCACCGCGTGCAGGCGCGACACGGTCCGGTCCCAGGAGATGACGACATCGTTGGTGGCCCCGGCGCCGATGGTGGCGCGCTCGGTCCCCAGCGGGATCGGCTTCACCCCTTTGGGGCCTTGGACCTCCAGATGGGCAGCCATCGGTAGTGGCGACTCTACCTCCGGCCACCTGCACATCCGGGTGATCAGCCCATGTTGGAGCAGGTTGCCGGAAGGCAAGGGACCCCTGCCCACGAGGATAGGGGATCGTGCCCGTCGGAGGCATTCCCCCCTCGGGATGGCCGGTGCATGCTTCGGCAGCGAGCCGAAGGAACCGCAGGACGAAGGAGACGATTGTCGCGGAGATCTTGAAACATGCCAGGTCGGCGGAGTAAGAACCACACGGGCGATCGGACCTCTCGGTTCATGGTTCGCCGACGGGCCGAGAAGGGGGCGATGGAGCGGTGCAAGACTCGCTATGGAACGGCGGAGGGGTTCACCTCAAGAGACTCGTGCTCGTTCTGTTCCTGCTGGCGGCCGCCTGCACCCGCTCGTCGGGGGCGCCCGGCCCGACCTCATCGTCATCCAAGGTCTTCCATATCGCGCTGATCCACGTCGGGCTGGACCACTACCCAGGGTCCCTGTTTCCGGTGGTCGAGGGGCTCCAACAACTTGGGCGGGTGACCGCGGATCAGACCGGCAAGTTCGAGGCCGAGCTGCAGGCGGTCCACCGACCTACGTGTTCGGGCGAAAAGATCATCGTGCCCGGCCCAAAGGTGGTGCTGGAGTGGCGGAACCTCGAGGACGAGGCCGCCGCTGACGCAGCGGCCAAGGAGCTGGTGGGTGAGAAGGTCGATCTGATCGTGGCCTTCGAGGGCCAGACGATCCGGGCCGCGCATGCGGCCACGAACACCATCCCGATCGTGTTCCTGCATGCCTTCGAGCCGGACAAAGCGGGCTTCATCGAGGATCCCGCTCATCCGGGAGGCAACATGACGGGGATCCAGGGCTTCCCCAACGTGGCGGGGAAACAGCTCGAGATGTTCAAGAACCTGGTGCCCGGCCTACGAACCGTGATCGCGGTGACGGACCCGGTCGATCCCACGAGTGCGGATCTGTTGGCCGACACTCGGGAGGCGGGACGGGCCATTGGCGTGACGGTCGACGCGAGGCCGGCATCCACGGAAGCGGAGATCGATGAGCTGTTCGACCAGCTGAAGCCGGGGGACGCCGATGGGGTCGTCATCGCCTCTCAGGACCTCCAGACGAAGTTCACACTCACCATGGTCGGCCTGGCACTCCGGCAAGGCCTCCCCATCTCGGTGGGCAGCCAGTTGCGGGTCCAGAAGGGCGGCCTGTTCTCGTATTCGGAGGACTTCGCAACGGTGGGCGCACGAGCGGCACCGTACGTGGACAAGATCCTGAAGGGCGCCAACCCCGCGGACCTGCCGGTCGAGCCGACCAACCAGCTCGACCTGTACGTCAACCAGGCCGTCGCGCATCGATTGGGGTTGACATTGTCTCCCCAGTGGCTTGACATCGCAGCCGACGTGTTCCATCAGATCGATCCCATCACGGCGGTGCCCTGCCAGGGGTGAGGGACCGGGTGTCGGCTCACCCCAGGCGGCATCGTGCTTTCCGGAAGTACGCCGTCGTGCTCGTCGTCCTGGTCACCGGCGCGCTGCTCATCAGCGGGGCCGTCGAGGGGTACTTCGCCTACCAGGACAACAAGAAGAGCCTGCTCGAAGTCGAGTCCGAGAAGGCCGGGCACGCCGCGTCCGTCATCGACGGGTTCGTGGGCGAGATCGAAGATCAGGTCAGTGCCACGTTTCGCCCGGGACAGCTCACGGCCTCGGCCCTGGACCGCCGGCACGAGGATTTCGCCCGACTCGTCGTCGGCAGCCCGATCACGGAGATCGGGTACATCGACCCGGCCGGCAGGTTGCGCCTCGACGTCTTCCGGACCAACATCGACTTCGTCGGCACGAAGCGTCTATCGAACCAGCAGAAGGCCTACCTTCGAGCACGTGCGGGCGCCCCGTACCTCAAGGACTGGTTCCTGGGCTCAGAGCCCCGGCTGACCATGGCCCTTCGGGAGGGCGAGGCGGGCGGAGTGGTCTTCGCCGATCTGAGCCTGACGGATGCCGAGAATGCCATCTCGAAGGTCGGACTCCAGGGAGCCGGGCAGGCCTACGTGGTCGATGGGGACGGTTACCTGATCATCTATCGCGACCCCACCCGAACGTTGAAGAAGGTTCGCCTCACCGCCTACCCACAGGTCAGGGCAGCCCTCCAGCCGGCATCCTCGCGGGGAGGTTCGCAGCGGCAGACCACCACCGGTCCCGATCCCTTCTCCTCCGGCAGGGTCCTGACGGCGACGGCGTCGATTCCAACGCTCGGGTGGCACGTGTTCGTCCAGCGGCCGATCGGGGAGGCCTTCGCGCCCCTCTACTCCTCGATCCTGCGGACGGCCATCCTGCTGATCATCGGTCTCGCGTTGGCGGTGCTGGCCAGCCTGATCCTGGCCCGGAGGATGGTCGCGCCCATCGAGAGCCTGCAGATCGGCGCAGCCCGGGTGGCCGGCGGAGACCTGGAGACCCCCATCCGGGTGCGCACGGGCGACGAGCTGGAGGACCTGGCAGACGAGTTCAACCGGATGACCGGGCAGCTGCGTGAGTCCTACGCCGGGCTCGAGCAGAAGATCCAGGACAGGACCAGCGAGTTGGCCGATGCGCTCGGTGAGCTCGAGGAGAAGCGTCGAGAGCTGGAGACGGTCAGCGCACACAAGTCGATGTTCCTGGCCAACATGTCCCACGAGCTGCGGACGCCGCTGAACGCCATCATCGGGTTCTCCGAGGTCCTGCACGAGCAGATGTTCGGCCCGCTGAACGAGCAGCAGTCGGTCTACGTCCAGGACGTGCTGCAGGCAGGCCGGCACCTGCTGTCGTTGATCAACGACGTCCTGGACCTCTCCAAAGTCGAGGCCGGTCGGATGGAGCTTGACCTCTCCGAGGTGTCCATCCCCGAGGCGCTCCGGGCGGGGATCAGCATCAACGGGGGACGGGCCGACCGGGGCGGGGTCACACTGGAGCTCTCGGTGGAGCCGGAGGACATCGTTATCCTGGCCGACGAGCGCAAGGTCCGCCAGGTCGTGTTCAACCTGCTGTCGAACGCCATCAAGTTCACCCCGCCGGGCGGCCAGGTGGACGTCTCCGCCCGGATGACCGACGGGGTGGTTCAGGTCTCGGTGGCCGACACCGGCTCCGGGATCGCTCCGGAGGACCGGGAGCTGATCTTCGTGGAGTTCCAGCAGGCCCGGGGCGCGGACGCTGGCACGAGGCAGGAGGGCACCGGCCTGGGACTCCCCCTGGCCCGCAGGTTCATCGAGCTGCACGGCGGCAAGCTGTGGGTGGAGAGCGAGCAAGGGACCGGGAGCACGTTCTCCTTCACCCTGCCGGTCGCTCCGCTGACCCAGCCCGTCGAGTCCGGTTGATGCCCGTGGGCGGCGAGTTGATCCTGATCGTGGACGACACCGAGATGAACGTCAGGCTGGCCCGGGACGTGCTCCGCTTCGCCGGGTTCCGGACGCTGGAGGCCCGGACCGCAGGGGAGGGGGTCTCGCTGGCTGGCGAGCATCACCCCGACCTGATCCTGATGGACATCCGGCTCCCGGACACCGACGGGACCACGGCGCTGCGCCACCTCAAGGACGATCCCCGGACGGCCGGGATCCCGGTGGTGGCAATGACCGCCTTCGCCATGAAGGGCGACCGGGACCGGTTCATCGCCGAGGGATTCGACGGCTATCTGGAGAAGCCGATCAGCGTGAAGGACTTCCCGGACCAGGTCCGCAGCCACCTCGCTTCCTCGGGAAGGGGGTGAGGTGGGTGGAGGGCGACCGGATCGGCACCCAGCTGGCCGGCTACCGCATCGAGTACCTGATCGGCCGGGGTGGGATGGGCGTGGTCTACCTTGCCGAACAGCTCACGCTGAACCGGCAGGTGGCCCTGAAAGTCCTCCCCGCCGAGCTGGCGGAGGACGAGGGGTTCCGGGGGCGGTTCATCCGTGAGTCGAAGCTGGCCGCCTCGCTCGACCACCCGAACGTGATCGAGGTCTACGACGCGGGGGAGGCAGACGGCGTCCTGTTCCTGGCGATGCGCCTCGTGAAGGGAACGGACCTCAAGACGCTGGTCCGCCGGGAGCGCCCGCTCGACCCCGGGCGAGTGGTCGGGCTGATCACCCAGGTGGCCTCGGCCCTGGACGCGGCCCACCGGAAGGGGCTGGTGCACCGGGACGTCAAGCCGGCCAACGTCCTGGTCGAGGACCGGGGCGACCGAACCGAGCGTGCCTACCTTACCGACTTCGGGTTGACCAAGCGGCCGGAGTCGATGAGCGGCCTCAGCCAGACCGGACAGTTCCTGGGCTCGGTGGAGTACGCCGCCCCCGAGCAGTTCGAGGGCCGAGAGGTGGACGCCAGGACCGACCTGTACGCGCTGGGCTGTGTGGCCTACGAGTGCCTGACCGGCGCCGTCCCCTTCGCCAGGGACAGCGAGGCCGCCGTGATGTTCGCCCACCTCAATGAGCCGGCTCCCCACGTCTCCAGCCGGAGGCCGGGGCTGCCCGCGGGGCTGGATGCGGTGGTGGCCAAGGCCACGGCCAAGCGCCCGGAGGACCGGTACCCATCGGCGGGAGCGATGGCGGAGGATGTGCGGAAGGCGGTCCGTGGCGACCCTGTGGAGGTGTCAGGCCCCCGGCCAGCGATCCTCGTTGTGGACGACCTGGCGCAGAATGCCCGGCTGCTGGAGGCCGTGCTGGTGCCCAACGGCTACCGGGTGATCACGGCCGCCTCCGGACCCGAGGCCCTGGAGAAGATCGCCTCCGAGCCGCCCGACCTGGTGCTGCTGGACGTCCAGATGCCGGGGATGAACGGCTATGAGGTGTGCCGGCGAATCCGGTCGGACCCGGCCACCCGGTTCCTGCCGGTGGTGATGGTCACCGCCAGCAGCACGGAGGTCCGGGTGAGCGCGGTGGAGGCGGAGGCGGACGACTTCATCATGAAGCCGTTCAACCAGCAGGAGCTGCTGGCCAGGGTACGGTCGCTGGTCCGCATCAAGCAGTACCACGACACGATCCAGTCCCAGGCTGCTGAGCTGGCCGAGCTCAACACCGGCCTTGAGGCGCGGGTCGCCGAACAGGTCGAGGAGCTGGAGCGGCTGTCCCGACTCCGCCGGTTCCTCTCGCCGACCCTGGCCGAGCTCGTCCTGTCGCAGGGGGAGCAGATCCTGGAGAGCCACCGCCGGGAGATCGCGGTTCTCTTCGCCGACCTCCGGGGCTGGACGGCGTTCAGCGCCACCACCGAGCCCGAGGAGGTCATGGGGGTGATCCGGGAGTTCCACACGGCGATGGGCAACCTCATCGTGCGGTTCGAGGCCACGGTGGGCTGGTTCGCCGGCGATGGGTTGATGGTGTGGTTCAACGACCCCATCCCCTGTCCCGACCCCTCAGCCCGCGCGGTCCGGATGGCGGTGGCCATGCGCGAGACGATGGCGGAGGTCTGCGCGAAGTGGCGAAGGCGCGGCCACGAGCTGGACTTCTCGGTGGGGATCGCCCTCGGCTACGCCACGCTGGGGCAGATCGGCTTCGACGGCCGCTACGACTACGGCGCGGTGGGGAGCGTGATGAACATGGCCTCTCGGCTCTGCAGCGAGGCCGAGCCCGGTCAGATCCTGGTCAACGATCGGATCCACGCCGATGTCGGGGCCCTGGTCGAGGCGGAGGACGCCGGCGGACTCACGCTGAAGGGATTCGGCAAGCCGGTTTCGGCGTTCCGCATCCTCGGACTGCGATCGGGTGGGGAGAGCGAAGGCGATCCGCCGCCGGTGCGCGACCAGAAGGAGTCGTCGTGATCAGGAGCGCGCCAGTCAGGGCGGCTTTTCGGGCCGCGGACGGCTCCGGGTTCGGGATCGCGGGCAAGGCCCTTGGGCGACTCGGCGACCGGGGGCCGAAGCCATCGACCCGATCGTGGCCATGGACGGATCACTCGAGGTGTCCATTTCCGTCCGCCCGGCCGCGTGGACGAGCTCAACGAGCGAGGAACCCGAGCACGTAGGCTTCCCCGCGCATGGCCTACCGCCCGATCGACCTCCGCAGGCCCAGCCTCGATTGGCTGCTGATCCTCATCCCCGTCGCGGCCATCAGCGACTACGCCTTCCACAACGAGCTGGTGACGTTCCTCACCGCCGCGGGGGCGATCATCCCGTTGGCCGGGCTGATCGGACGGGCCACCGAGCAGCTCGCCGCTCACGCCGGGCCGCGGTTCGGCGGGCTGCTGAACGCCACGTTCGGCAACGTCGCCGAGCTGATCATCGCGATCTTCCTGATCCTCGACGACCAGTTCGACGTGGTCCTGGCCTCGCTGACCGGATCGATCATCGGGAACCTGCTGCTGGTGCTGGGGCTGTCGCTGTTCGTCGGCGGGATCAAGCACACCGAGCAGCGGTTCAGCGCGGCCGCGGCCAGCGTGCACTCGACCTCGCTGATCCTGGCCGTGACCGGCCTGCTGATGCCCGCCCTGTTCGTGCTGACGACGGGGTCGAAGGCCTTCGCCGAGCGGGAGACGGTCAGCGTGGTCGTGGCGCTCGTCCTGATGGCCCTGTACGCGGCCGCGCTGTTCTTCACGATGGTCACCCACGAGCACCTGTTCCGGGTGCCGGCCGAGCAGGAGGAGCCTCGGTGGCCACGGCGGCGCGCCCTCACCGTCCTGCTGGTGGCCACCGCGTTCACCGCGTGGATGTCCGAGATCCTGGTGGGCGCCCTCGGGCCCGCCCTGAAGGACCTGGGGCTGTCGAAGTTCTTCGTGGGGCTGATCGTCGTGCCGGTCATCGGCAACGCCGCGGAGCACGGCAGCGCGGTGCTGTTCGCGCTGCGGAACCGGGTGGACATCACGCTCGAGATCTCGATCGGGTCGTCGGTGCAGATCGCGCTGTTCGTCGCGCCGCTGCTGGTGTTCATCAGCGCGGCGGTCGGCCACCCGATGAGCTTCCTGTTCAACCCGTTCGAGATCGCCGCGGTGGCGCTGTCGGCGCTGCTGGTCTCGCTGATCTCCCGCGACGGCGAGAGCAACTGGCTGGAGGGGGCGCAGCTGCTCGGCGCCTACGTGATCATGGCCATCTCGTTCTTCTTCGTCCGGGAGCTGTAGGGGTATCGTCCGGCCGGTGGGCGCGTGTACCATCGGCGGCACCCGTGCGCCCCCTCGTGTCCCGCCGCCTGCTCGCGATGGCCGCCGTCGTCGGCATCGCGGTCGTGCTCGCGGCCGCTCCAGCAGGCGCCCAGGAGAAGAGCTTCACGTTCCCCGAGGTTCGCATCGACGCCACCGTGCTCCCGGACGGCAGCATGGACCTGGTCGAGCACCGGACCTTCCTGTTCACCGGCGGGGAGTTCAGCGTGGGAACGTTCGGGGTCGACTGGCCCCACGACCTGGTCGAGCGGTTCGCGGTGCAGCAGGGCGGCGCCCCGCTGACCACGCGGGACGTGTCGGAGGGCCGGTTCTTCCAGGCAGAGTGGGACTTCCCGACGTTCGAGACAGGGCGGCAGACCTTCGACATCACCTACCGCGTCCGCTGTGCAGTGCGCGTGTACACCGACCGGGCCCACCTATACTGGCAGTTCGTCGGGACCTCGGACGCCGGGACCGACCACGTGCTGGTGACGGTGCACCTGCCCGGCGCGGCGACGGGCCCCGCCGCCCGGCCCGCCCACGACTGCCCGCCGCCGCCTCCCGAGCCCCCGCCGTCGGTGCCGTCCCGGCCGCTCGAGCGGAGCGAGGTGCTGGCGAAGGCGTTCGGCCCGGCGAACGGGACGTTCGACATCCCCGACCCCCAGACCGTCACGTTCGACGTCCGCGACGTGCCGGCCGACGGCTTCGTGGAGGGATCGATCCTCATGCCGCCGGCGGCCGTGCCCCTCGCGTTCCAGCAGGACCACCCGATCGGCGGCGACGAGCTGGGAAAGGAACCGATCCCCGGCGGCTCCCCCTCCTGGTTCGCCGACCGGAACCATCGGTACCTCCTGGCGCTGTTGTTGCTGGCCGCCCTCCCGGTGCTGTGGATTGTGATCGTGATCGCCTCCCGGCTCCGGGACCGGGTGGGGGTCCCCGACGACGTGACCCAGCCCCCGGAGCCGCTCGACCCGGTCGACCTCGCGGTGCTGTGGGGCGCGTCCCGCGGGCAGACGTTCTCCACCACGGCCTACGCCACCGAGCTGCTGCACCTCGCCCGTATCGGACTGATCAACATGCAGCCGGTGGGGACCGTGTCCAATCCCTCAGACTTCGAGGTGAAGCAGGTGGGGGAGCCGCAGAGCGACGTCGACCGCGAGTTCCTCGAGTTCCTGTTCGGCACGCGCTCGGAGCCGGCCGCCCCGGACCGCCCCGACGTCCCCGGCTCGCCCGTCGCGACGGTGGCCACCGACCGTCGCATCTCGTTGAACTCGTTGCGGCGCAGGGGTTCCAACAGCCGCCTGAAGCAGTGGTCGAACGACCTGACGGCCCGGACGAAGAGCCGGCTGGGGAGGTTGCCGAAGGGGCAGAAGCGGCTCGGCCGGCGGCTGATCGTGTGGACAGCGCTGCTCGGGTCCGTCGTCGGCATCGCGCTCTCGGTCTCCGCCGGCGACGTCGCGGGCCTGCCCCAGGCGTTCATCTGGGAGGCGATCATCGTGGGGGCGGTCACGGTCGCGCTCGTGCCGCCCAAGCTGGACCCGGAGTTCCGGGCCCGCATGGCGCCGTGGTGGGGATTCCGGAACTACCTGCGCGAGTTCTCGTCGCTGCCGGAGGCGCCCGCGCTGGCGGTGATCATCTGGGAGCAGTACCTGGAGTACGCCACCGCGCTCGGCGTGGCCAAGGAGGTGGCGAAGCAGGTCGGCTCGCTCGTGCCGGTCGAGCAGGTGCCCTCGCCGTGGCCGGGCGCTCCGTCGGGGCTCTCTGCGGTGGGCTGGATCGTGGCCTTCCACCAGCTGTCGGCGGTGCCGCCGTCGCACGCGGTCACCACCTCGGGCTCGTCGTCCTCCGGGATCGGCTCGTTCTCGAGCTTCGGGGGGTCGTTCTCCGGCGGGGGTGGATTCGGCGGCGGGGGTACGCACGTCGGCGCCCGGTAGCCGGGCCGGTCCGCGCACCTATCATTGAGGGATGTTCCTGCGGGAGAACGCGGTCGGCTGGAAGATCGCGCCGTGGCTGGAGCGGGGCCAGACGATGCTTGACTTGGGGGCCGGGACGGGGTTCATCAGCAGGTGGCTCCGGGACCGGGTCGGCGTCGAGCCGACGCTCACCGACGTCGTCGACTATGGCAACCGGGCGAAGGACCTGCCGTTCCTGCAACAGGAGGACCCGTTCCGTGTGCCGGTCGCGGACGGGTCGTTCGACGTCGTGATGATGCTGTTCGTCTTCCACCACGTCGACCGGTACAAGGACCAGGGTCCGGTGCTGGACGAGGCCGTGCGGATCGCCCGCCGCCGGCTGGTGATCATGGAGGACACGCCGGTGAACCGGCTCGACCTCATGTTCAACAAGGCGTGGGACTGGACCCTGAACATCCGGCACGGAGTGCCGACGCCGTTCACGTTCCGGTCGCCCGACGGCTGGGTCCGGGCGTTCAAGGAACGGAACCTGTCGATCGCCCACGCGGAGACGTACCGGCCCCTGTGGCCGTCGCTGAAGACCTACCCCCACTCGCTGTTCGTGCTGGACCGGTAGTGGCGATCGCGTTCTCCGAGGACCCTCGGGACTTCCTGCGCCGGGACTGGTCGGACCTCGTGGACGCCGACCCCGCGGCCACGTTCTTCCACCAGCCCCGATACCTGAAGCTGTACTGGGAGGAGTTCGGCCACGACGTCGGGCTGCTGCTGGCCTTCGCCGAACAGGGGGGCCGGACCGTGGGAGCCGCCGCGTTCGAGCTGGTGGAGGGGACCCTGCGGTTCCTGGGGGGGACCGAGGTCACCGACTACACGTCGCCGGTGGCCGCGCCGGGGTTCGAGGACGCGGTGGCGAAGGAGCTGTTCGGCGCGCTGGCCGACCGCGACGACTGGACCGGGGCCGACCTCCAGGGTCTCGCGCAGGACTCCTCGTGGCTCCCCCGCATCGCCGACGCCGCGTCCGCGCGGGGCCTGCGGGTGGAAGAGGCGCTGGACGACGTCGCGCCGTTCCTCGCGCTGCCGCCGACCCACGAGGAGTATCTGGCCTCGCTGCCCGGCAAGCTCCGCCACGAGATGCGGCGCAAGGCCCGCCGGCTGGACGAGGAGCTGGGCGAGCACCAGGTCGTGCTCGCCACCCCGGAGACGCTCGACGCCGACCTCGCCCTGTTCGCGGAGATGCACCGATCGAGCGAGGGCCCGAAGGGCCGGTTCATGGTCCCCGGCATGGAGCTCTTCTTCCACCGGCTCGGCGAGGTGTTCATCCCGGAGGGGGCGTTCCACCTGGCGTTCCTGGAGGCCGGCGGGCGGCGCGCCGCCGCGGCGGTGGCGTTCCGGTACCGCGGGGTGTTCTCCCTGTACAACTCCGCGTTCGACCGCGAGCTGCGCGAGCTGGCGCCGGGCATGGTGCTGGTCGCCGACCTCATCGAGCACGCCATCGACGACGGCTGCACCGCGTTCGACCTGCTGAAGGGCGACCTCGCGTACAAGTACCGGTTCGGCGCGGTGCGCCGCGAGGTCCGACGCCTGAAGATCTCGCGCTGACTACCCCTGGTGCACGCGGCCGGTCGCCAGCTGGCGGCCGCCGGCGTCGTACACGGCCACGTGGTCGTACTTCGAGATGTCGGCGGACGTGACCAGCCACACGTCGGTCGACCCCTCGGAATTGAACTCGGTCGGGCGCATCGAGATGCGGCCGGTGGGGGAGCGGAGCACGACGTGGATGGCCCCGGTCGCGCCGGGGGACCGGAGCAGCACCAGGACCCAGGACTGCCCGACCTCGGAGTCGTACATGATGGCGCTGCCCTCGACCGGCCGCGAGCCGGAACCCACGAGCTCCGCGACCCGGACCTCCCGTCCACCCAGGGCCTCCAGGAACTGCCGGTAGGCCACGGCCTGGTCGTGGTCGTGGGACGCCCGAACCGACGTCGTCGCCCCCCACGCCACGGCTCCAGCGGCGATCGCGATCGAGGCGGCGAGGGCCAGCCACCGGCGGGGCCGGTGGGCCACCCGTTGCGGAGGCGCGGCCTCGGTGCGCTCCTCGGCCAGCGCGGCCATCACCCGATCGCGGAGCTCGTCCGGCGGATCGGCCTGGTGCGCGGCCCGGGCGAACGTGGCCAGCCCCTCGCCCAGCAGGGCCATCTCGCGCCGGCACGCGCCGCACCCCCGGAGGTGGCTGCGGACCGCGGCGTCCTCCGGGTCCGGCAGGGTCCCCAGGAGGTGCTCGGGCAGCAGCTCCCGGACGTCGTCGCACGAGATCGCACGGGTCACGTCCGTTCCATCCTCACGCCTCACGGCGAGCCTCCCCACGATTCCGGCTGCAGCGCCTCACGGAGCCGCAGCAGCCCCGAGCGGATCCGCGTCTTGGCCGTCCCCAGCGGGATCCCCTCGAGCTCGGCCACCTCGGCGCTGGTCTTCCCCCCGAAATAGGCCAGCTCCAGCGCCGCGCGCTGGCCGTCCGTGAGCCCGGCCATGGCCCGCCGGGCCCGGCCGACGAGGTCCTGGGTCTCGGCCACCTGGTCGGGGCCCGGCTCGGGGTCGGCCTCGTCCAGGGGTCGCGTCGCCTGGAGCGTCCGGGCCTCCAGCACCCGGCGCCGGAGCGTGTCGAGCGCCAGGCTCCGGGCCACCAGCAGGACCCACGTGTCGAGCGACCCCCGGGCGGGGTCGTAGTTCCCGGCGGTCCGCAGCAGCTTCACGAACGCGTCCTGCACCAGGTCCTCCGCGGCAGCCTCGTTTCCCAGCATCACCAGTCCGAGCCCGTAGATTCGCGACGCATAGCGGTCGAAGAGGCCCTCGGAGGCCTCGCGGTCCCCGGCGGCGAAGCTCCGCATCAGGGCGGGGTCGGCCGGGCTCGAGGAGCGTGATCGCATACGTCGCACGGTATCGCGTAGGAATACGGACCGGGAACGCCCTCGGCTTGCGCGGCCGGGGGGTGCCGGGCGGGCGCGGCCCGGGTTCAGCCGAACACGCGCAGGTGACGCAGGACGGTCAGCGCCAGCTCCTCGTCCCCCCCGACGACGAGCGTGCCGTCTTCGACGTACTCGTCCGCGGAGGCACGGCGAGTGGCCACCATGGCGAACGGATACCCCCGGCCACCGATCGTCGCGTCCGGGCGCCGGCCCTCGCCGGGCACCTCCCGGGGCCCCAGCCCGTGGTGCCACCGTCCCCCGCCGGCGCCCTCCAGCTCCACCAGCACGCTCCTTCCCCGGAACGACAGCCCGGCGAGGCCCAGGGCCCAGGGCAGGGTCCGGATCGCCAGGTCGTTCAGGGCGTAGATCGGCCAGTGCTCCTGCCGGGGCTCGAGGCCGGCGCCGGTGCGGATGTCCCCGCCGTGCGACCACCACTCGGCGACGCGCGACTGCACGAGGTACCGGACGGGGATCTCGCCGGCGAACCACGGGACGCGATGGCCCTTCCAGCGCTCCTCGTCCACCAGCGAGGCCCGTCCCAGGACGAGGTCCGCCGCGGCGCCCCACTCCCGGATGACCTGGAACAGCGGCGCGTCGGCGCGTCGGGCCACCGCGAACCGGTTGAATCCGTCCACCGTCGGGTCGCTCCGGCCGGCCTCGGTCTTCAGGTATTCCTCGACCTCCGCCGGTTCCTCGCCGCCGAGCACGGCGGCCGCGGCGACCTCCGTGGCGGCCAGCTGGGCGACCACGTCGCGGTTGCGCCACCCCTCGACGGGGCTGGCGGCCTCCCACGCCTCGGGCGGCGTGTACTGGATCGTGCGGCCGAGCGCCTCACGCTCGTGGCGCGCGATCCCCAGCAGCTCCTGGTGTTCGAGGCTCATCGGGGTCTCCGTCACGGGAGCGTGCGGGCCCTCCCGCGGTCGCGGCGGATTGTACCCTCCGGCCATGCGCGTCCTCGTGGCTCCCGACAAGTTCCGGGGAACGCTCACCGCCGACGAGGCCGCCCTGGCCCTCGCCCGGGGGTGGCTCCGGGCCCGGCCCGCCGACGAGGTCGAGGAGCTCCCTCTGGCCGACGGGGGCGAGGGGACGCTGGACGCCCTGGTGGCCGCGCTCGGAGGGGAGCGCCGCGCGATCACCGTCACCGGCCCGCTCGGCGACCCGGTCGAGGCGGCGTTCGGCCTGCTCCCCGGGCCGTCCGGCGTCGTGGAGATGGCGCTGGCATCGGGCCTGGCGCTGGTCCCGGGGGGCCGGGGTGACCCGCTGCGCGCGACGACGTTCGGAACGGGCGAGCTGATCCTGGCGGCGTGCCGCGCGGGCGCGCGCTCGGTGGTGGTGTGCATCGGCGGCAGCGCCACGAACGACGGCGGGGCCGGCGCCGCACAGGCGCTGGGGTTCCGCCTGCTCGACGGCGACGGCCGCGACCTGGACGTCGGCGGCGGGGCGCTGGCGCGCCTCGAGCGGATCGACGCATCCGGAGTGTCGCCCGACGTCGCGGGGGTGCGCTTCGTGGTGGCCAGCGACGTCGACAACCCGCTGACCGGCGCCGCCGGCGCGGCGGCGGTCTACGGACCGCAGAAGGGCGCGTCGCCCCGGGACGTTCGGGCGCTGGACGCCGCGCTCGATCGACTGGCGGCGGTCGTCCGCCGCGACGTCGGCGCCGACGTGGCCGGACGTCCGGGGGCCGGGGCGGCCGGCGGGCTGGGGTTCGGGCTGATGGCGTTCCTGGGCGCGGAGCTCCGCCCGGGGATCGAGGTGGTGATGGAGGCGGTGCGGTTCGACGAACGCCTGGAAGGAGCCGACGCCGTGGTCACCGGCGAGGGGAAGTTCGACCAGCAGTCGTTCCACGGCAAGACCGTGGGCGGGGTCCTGGAGGCGGCCGCGAGGCGCCATCGCCCGGTCGCGGTGGTGTGCGGGACGGCCGAGGCGAGTGCCTCCGAGGTGCCGGTCGTGTCCCTCGTCGAGCTGGTGGGGCGGGACCGCGCGTTCCACGACGCGGCCGGCGCGGCCGGGGAGGCCGCCGCGCTGTTGGCCGGACGGCTCGACTGGCTGCCCCGGGAGGCCCGGTGAGCCGCTCGATCGACCGGGTTGCCGACGCCGCGGCCGCCGAGGGCCTGGCCATCGAGGTCCGGCGGTTCCCGGAGGGGACGAAGACGGCCGGCGACGCCGCCCGGGCCATCGACTGCGAGGTCGCCCAGATCGTGAAGTCCCTCGTGTTCGTCGCGGACGGGGAGCCGTTCCTGGCGCTGACCTCGGGCGCCAACCGCGCCGACACGGCGAAGCTCGCGGCGCTGCTCGGCGCGGCCGAGGTCCGGCGGGCCACGCCCGAGGAGGCCCGGTCGGCGACCGGGTATGCGATCGGGGGCACGCCGCCGTTCGGGCACCCGCGGCCGCTCCGGGTCCTCGTGGACCGGGACCTGCTGGGGTTCCGGGAGGTCTGGGCCGCGGCCGGGACGCCCGATTCGGTGTTCCCGATCGCACCCGAGGACCTGGTGCGCGCCTCGCGCGCCGCGACCGCGGACCTCAGGGAGGGCTGATCCGGGATCCGCGCAGATCGGCCGGGTATACTTCCCGGTGCAACCAGTTCGCCCCAGAGGAACGGAGATCCGCCAGATGATCCAGCTGACCGAGACCGCCGCCAGCAAGGTCAAGGAGCTCCTCGACGAGGAGGGCCGGACCGACATCGCGCTCCGCGTCGCGGTGCAGCCGGGCGGATGCAGCGGATTGCGCTACGCCATGTACCTCGACGACCAGCTCGGGGACAGCGACGTCGCGGAGGAGCAGCACGGCGTGCGGCTAGTCATCGACCGCATGAGCGTTCCGTACATCTCGCAGGCCACGATCGACTTCGTGGACACGCTGGAGGCGTCGGGCTTCACGATCGACAACCCGGTCGCCACCGGAACCTGCGCCTGCGGCCACTCGTTCCACTAGCCCCGCACCCCTCGGGTCCGGCGTCCCGCAGGCTGATCTGCGTGTGACTCCGGTGAGGTCGCGAGTCAAGTCGCCATGGCGACGAAGAGCCGGGGTACCGCTCCGCCGCCGCGACGAAATGCGCTGACCGCCGACTCCCCTATCCGGGGGGCCACACCCGGTACGACCGGCCGATTTTGCGAAAGGGCATTGACTCGGTGGTCGCCGATCACTAGCGTGCGCCGGGTCCCGAACACCCTTGGGGGGGTGCGCCCGATGTCCGTCAGGTCCGCTGTTCCGTGTTCGGCTTCGGCAGGTGCGCGACCGAGCGACCGCTGGGACGCGATCTCGTTGGTCGCCGCCGTGCGCCAGCGCCCGATCCGACCGGCGCTGCCCTCCACCCCTGCTTCCGAAAGGAGTGACCGATGCGACGTCTCGCCATCGTGACGCTCGTGGTCGTGCTGACCACGACGGTGCTCGGCGTGGCCTGGGCGGCGACCCACACCGGGAAGAAGGAAGGATTGGAGCGCGACCGGGATGTCCGGAAGATCACGCAGCAGCTGTTCGAGAAGCAGCACCACGACCGCTTCGGGAACGTCTCGCTTCGCGAGCTCCTCGGTGGAATTCGCCAGTACCGGCGCCTTGCCGTGACCACGACCTGGCGCGTCGGGCACGCCCGGGGCAGCGAGCTGAGGTCGCCCGCCGGCAGTCTTTCGAGGGCGTCGGGGAGCGCTGCGGCGCCGGCGCCGGCCGCCAACCCCATCACCGGATCGCAGTGGACCCAGATCGGACCCGCGCCTTTGCAGATCGACCCCGGCGGCGGCAGCTGCGACGGTGGCGCTCTCAACTGCAACAACGACTACCAGGGGGTCGGCCCGGACTCGGGGATGGTCACCGACATCGCCGTCGACCCGCGAAACACCACCGACCGGACCATCTACATCGCGGCGAACGACGGCGGGGTGTGGAAGTCGAACGACGGCGGTTCAACCTGGACGCCGAGGACCGATGACCAGGTCTCCCTGTCGATCGGCGCGCTCGCCCTGGATCCGGCGAACCCGAGCATCGTCTACGCGGGAACCGGGGCCCAGCCCGTGGCCACGAACGGCTTCGTGAAGGGCGCCGGCATCCTGAAGTCGACCGACGGCGGCCAGACCTGGTCCACTGTCGGAGCCTCGGTCTTCACCGGCCTCAGGATCAACCGGATGGTCATGCCGGCGGCGAACGTCCTGCTGGTGGGGTCGAGCAGCGGCCTCTACCGGTCGGTGGACGGGGGCGTGAACTTCGGGAACAACTCCCCGAACTTCGACAACGGCCAGCCGGTCCTCGGATCCGGCGCGCTCATCTCCGACCTCCACCTGGACACGGCGAATTCGAACACCGTCTACTCCGCTGTCAGCAACCAGGGCCTGTTCAGGTCGACCGACGGGGGGGCCACGTTCCCGACGAACCTGTTCAGCAACACCGGCGGACCGACCGGCACGCTGAACTACATCTCGTTCGCGCAGTCCACGAATCCGAACAACCAGGAGATCGTGGCCAGCATCCAGGGCGGGACCTACCAGTTGATTCGGTCGACCAACGGCGGGACCAGCTGGAGCGGGCCGAGCGCGACGGCCTCCACCGCCGCCGGTCAGAACAACGGATGCCAGTGCGGCTACGACCAGACCGTCGGCATCGACCCGCAGGACGCCAACCAGGTCTACATCGGGTTCCAGGAGCTGTACCAGTCGTCGGACGGGGGTCAGGCCTTCAACACGACCCCCGTGACCCACGGTCAGACACACTGGGACCATCACGCGATCACGTTCAGCCCGTCGAGCCACTGGGGTGGCGGCGGCGCCCCCACCACGATGTACGTCGGCGAGGACGGCGGGTTCGCGCGCAGCACGGACGGCGGGGCCAACTGGACGAACCTCAATGCGGGCATCGGCACGAACCTGCTCCGGGCAATCGACATCGGCCGGGGCAGCTCGGCGAACAACGCCGACACGTACGGCGGCATGCAGGACACGGGCACGTCCGAGCGCCGGGCCGGGTTCTCGGGCAACGATTGGCACCTCGGTATCGACGGTGACGGCGGTGCCGTGGCCGTCGACCCGTCGAACCCTCAACGGGCCTACGGTCAGGACGACGGCGGCTACATCATCACGACGAACGGCGGGAACACCTGGGACTTCTCGACCCCGCACGGGCTCCCCAGCGCGTTCCGGTTCGCCATCGACCCCAACACGCCGGCCAACGTGTTCGCCACCACCGCCACCGGCAACGGATTCAACCCGGCCGCGGTCCTCTACGAGAGCACGGACAGCGGTAACAACTACACCTCCATCCACACGTTCCCGTCGGCGGTGTGGGCCGTGGCGAACACGGCGGCCGACTCGAACACGATGTGGGTCGGCCTGAACAACGGGACGGTCCAGTACGCGACGAACCTCCTCTCCGGGTCGTCGTCGACCTGGACCTCGGTCTCGATTCCCGGCGCCCCGGCTGGGCAGTTCGTCAGCGGGATCGCCATCGATCCCACGAACACCAGCCGGGTCGTGGTGACGTACACCGGATTCTTCGGCAACAACCCGACCAACCTCCGCACCAAGCACGTCTTCCTGACCACGGACGGCGGGACCTCTTGGGCCGACATCTCGGGCACGGACGGGGGGACCCAGAACCTGCCGGACCTCCCGGTGAACTCCGTCGTCATGGACCCGGGGACGACGCCTCCGAGCATCATCGTGGCGGACGACGCGGGCGTGCTCCGGTCCGTCGACAACGGCGGGACCTGGCAGCGCCTGGGCGTGGGACTCCCCCTCGTGGATGCCACGTGGCTGGCCATGGACACGTCGGCGACCCCCCCGGTCCTGCGCGTGGGGACGTACGGTCGGAGCGCCTTCGAGCTGACCCCGGCCACGGGCCCGGCCCTGGCGGTCAATGCCGACCTGGCGTTCGACCGTGTACCGGTGGGACGGCGGGCCACCCGCGTCGCCCAGTTGTTCAATGTGGGAACGTCCGACCTGCACGTCGTTTCCTTCACCCGCACCTCGGGGAGCCCGGAGTTCTCGATCATCTCCGGCCCGCCCACGCCGGTGACCATCGCGCCGGGAGAAGAGATCGACTACACGGTGCAGTTCGCTCCCACCTCGAGAGGGGACAAGACCGCCACATTCACGGTGCAGAGCGACGACCCGAACTCGCCCTCCACCCAGATCCCGGCGTCGGGAACCGGGGTCACCGGGGAGATCGAGCTGTCCGGGGATCTCAACTTCGGCACGGTGGCCCGGGGGACCACGGCCACCCGTCCGGTGGTGGTGCACAACGTGGGCGAGGGGTTCCTCACGGTGTCGTCGGTGACCATGAGCGGCGACTCGTCGTTCTCCGTGGAGCCCACCCCGTCCACCCCCCTCGTCATCCAGCCCGGGGAGACCGCCACCTTCCACGTCCGGTTCTCGCCTCCGGCGAACTCCGGGCCGGGGACCCTCACCGGGACCCTGCACGTCCTCAGCGACGACCCCGACGCGGCCGACTCCACGCTCCCCGCCTCGGGCATCGTGGGGGTGCCGGTCACCGGGGTTTCCTCCTCGGCCCTGCACTTCGGCGGTGTCCCGGTGGACAACCGTACGTCTCCGCACTTCGCCGACCGGGTCGTGACCATCACCAACCAGGCCTCGTGTGCGGGGTGCGACGTCCACGTCACCTCGCTGCCGATCACCGGGCCGAACGCGGCGGACTTCTCGGTAGTGGCTCCGCCGTCGCTTCCGGCGACCATCGGCTCAGGGAACCACCTGGACCTCACCGTGCGGTTCAACCCATCCGACGAAGGACCGCGCTCCGCCACGCTGACCGTCAACTCCGACGATCCCGTGTCCCCCTCGATCGGCGTGTTGCTGGAGGGCACGGGCCTGGTGCCGGGGATCACGACGCCGGACTCGACCGTCGTGTTCGGGCCGACCGTGTTCGATCCGGCCTGCTCCGGGCTGTGCGGCAAGGTGTTCAACGAGGCCTACACCAACAACGGGCAGGCGGAGCTGATCGTGGACTCCATCGCCTTCGCCGGTTCGCCGGCGTTCTCCGGGCCGGGGGCGACGTCGCCGCCCAGCCGGTTCGCCACCAACTCGGGTTCGGTCGAACCGATCACGTTCCACCCGACCGGGGGGTCGGCCCGGGCCCTCACGGGGACCATGACGATCACCGATAACATGGGGGCGGCTCCGACGGCGCCGCCCGTCTCCCGCACGGTGAACCTGTGCGGGGAGTCGGTGGGCCGGGGCGTCCGGGTACTCGCGGTGCACCCGAACGGCGCCCCGTATGCCTCGCTGAAGAGCCTCAAGCTCATCAGCCATGGCTTCCACACGAACATCAACATCAACCTGAAGAACCTGTCCCTCACGACGATCGATCCGCCGACCTCGTGCCAGCGGATCCAGTTCCAGTACGAGAACCAGAACCTGGCGAGCACGGACAAGGCGGGGAACCAGGGGGCCTACTACACCCTCACCGTGACCGCCGGGAACCAGGCCCAGACCACATCGTTCACCCTGGCCGTCAACGAGTTCAAGGTCATCGTCCTGACGGTGCCGTAGCGGCGAGACGCGAGGGGAGGGCGCCGTGCGAGCCCTCCCCTCGCCCTCGCGGGGCCGGGGCGCTGTGGTTGTTGCGGGCATCGCGACCTGATCTGATGGCGCCGGTGCGGTGCCATCGTGTCCTCCCCGCATGAAGCCGCCCACCCGGCTCGTGGCGGGCGCCGTCGCGGTGGTCGTGGTGGCCGTCACCGTGGGTGTGCTCCTGCTCACGCGGGGCCAATCGCCGGGTGAGGGCCGTCCGAACATCGTCCTGATCCTCACCGACGACCAGCGGTGGGACACCCTGTGGGCCATGCCGGAGGTTCGGCGGCTGCTGGTCGCGGACGGGGCCACGTTCACCGACTCGTTCGTGGTCAACCCCCTGTGCTGCCCCAGCCGGAGCAGCATCCTGACGGGCGACTACTCCCACACCACCGGCGTGTACTCGAACGGGGGGCCGAACGGGGGGTTCCCGGCGTTCCACGACCGGTCGACGATCGCCACCTGGCTCGACGACGCCGGGTACGACACGGGCCTCGTCGGCAAGTACCTCAACCAGTACCCCGGGCACTACGTCCCCCCCGGGTGGGACACGTGGAACGCCATGGTCATGAACGCTGTCGTCGGCAGCTACTACTACGACTGGTCGCTCAGCCAGGGACACCGATTGATCCACTACGGGAACCGCCCGGAGGACTACTCCACGAACGTGCTCGCCTCGCGGGCCGAGCGGTTCATCCGGTCGGCCGACGGGCCGCTGTTCCTGTACTTCGCGCCCTGGGCTCCCCACGGCGCGCCGGTCCCCGCGCCGGGTGACGAGCACGCCTTCGCCCGCCTGAAGCCCTTCCGGCCGCCGAGCTACGACGAGGCGGACGTGTCCGACAAGCCGGCCTACATCCGGGCCGTCCCCACCTTGGGCCGGCAGCAGATGCGGTTCATCGACGCCTACCGCCGGGGCCAATACCGGGCGCTGCTCGCGGTGGACCGCGCCGTCGGCGGCATCGTGGACGCGCTGCGGGACACCGGGCGCCTGGACGACACCATGATCGTGTTCGCGTCGGACAACGGCCTGGCGTGGGGCGAGCACCGTTGGCAGAGGAAGCAGGTCCCGTACGAGGAGAGCATCCGGGTGCCCCTCGTGATCCGGTACCCGCCGCTCACGTCCGACGCAGTGACGGTGTCGCAGCCGGCCCTGAACATCGACCTCGCCCCGACGTTCGCGGCGGTGGCGGGCGTCCCGACGCCGCACGTGGACGGGCGGAGCCTCGTGCCTCTGCTCCGGGGCACGGCCACGCCGTGGCGGCACGACTTCCTGATCGAGCACGAGCGCGTCGCCCAGTCGTTCCCGGTGCCGAGCTACTGCGCCGTGCGGACGGCCCACCAGTTGTTCGTCGAATACGCGACCGGCGAATCCGAGTACTACGACCTGCGCACCGACCCCTACGAGCTGCGGAACCGGGCGGACGATCCCCACACGCTCGGAGCCCGCACGGTGCTCGCCCGCCGGTTGCACGAGCTGTGCAACCCGCCTCCTCCCCGCATGACCCGGCCGTGACGCCACCGCGCGCTCGTTGACGGGGTGGGTGCGCCCTGTGCAGCTTGTCGTCCGTTCGCGCGGCGAGCGCCGGGAACGCTTGCCACGGTGACCCGGGTCGGTGACTAGAATCTCGCGGCACGACGACGTCGCCCGGCGAGACCGGAAGGAACCTCAATGGTCGAGACAACTCGCCGACTTCGCGGACAGGAGGCGTCCAAATGAGCTGGGACCCCTACGGAAACCTTCCCCCAGCGGCCTCCTTCTCGCTGACCAGCAGCGACCTGCGGGAGGGCGAGAAGCTGGCGATGCCGCAGGTCAGCGGCATCTTCGGCGCCGGCGGCCAGGACATTTCCCCGCAGCTCTCCTGGAGCGGCTTCCCGTCGGGGACGCAGAGCTTCGTGGTCACCATGTGCGACCCCGAGGCGCCCACCGTCAGCGGCTTCTGGCACTGGGCCGTGGTGAACATTCCCGGCAACGTCACCGAACTGCCCGCCGGCGCCGGCGACGAGTCCGGCTCAGGGCTCCCGCCAGGCGCCTTTCAGCTCAAGAACGACGCCAGGATGGCGTGCTACGTCGGCGCCGGACCGCCCGAGGGCCATGGGAGGCACCGCTACATCTTCGCGGTCCTCGCCCTCGAGGCCGAGAGGATCGAGATCGACAAGGAAGCGACGCCAGCATTCCTGATGTTCAACCTGTTCAGCGGCACCCTTGGACGCGCCTTCCTCGAGGGCTGGTACGAGAGGTAACGGTTCAGTCGCAGGGGAAGCGGATCGCAGCACTGGAACCGGGCGTCCGCGACCCGCGAACGGACGACGGAGAGGGCCGGGCGCACCCACCCAGCGCGCTCGTTGACTCGCCGCCCGGGGCGCTGATAGCCTCGTGGTTGACATCGGGAGCGCCCCGGCTCGCTCGTCGGAGCCGGGACCGGCAACCTGGGACGGACACCCAAGGTGCCTCCCCTCGCGAGAGGGAGATGTGGCTTTCCGGAGGCCTCGCGGCCGACGGGAGCAACGAAGTGTCCGACGGATCGCAGGTCCGTTCTCCCGACGGGAGAGCGGGCCTTTGTCGTTGACGGAGGAGGTGCGAGTGGGGCTGACGGTGACGGCGATCGGTTCCTACCCCCGGCCGCCCGTGGAGGGAGGCGAGTTCCGCCTGCGCAGGACGCTGCAGGCGGTGGACCGCGGCGAGGCCACGCCGGACGACGTGCGGGCCGCCGAGGACGACCTCACGCCGGAGATCCTGGGCGAGCAGGCCGCCGCCGGCGTCGACCTCGTCACCGACGGGCAGGTCCGGTGGGACGACCCGCTGACCCGGGTGGCCGAGGGGCTGGACGGCTTCGGCGTCTCCGGGCTGCTGCGGTTCTTCGACAACAACACGTACTTCCGCCGGCCGGTCGTGAAGGGGCCGGTCCGCCGGGAGCGGCCGATCCTGGTCAACGAGTTCGCGTTCGCGTCGGCGAGGTCCGAGCGGCCGGTGAAGGCCGTGCTGTGCGGGCCCTACACGCTGGCGGCGCTGTCGTCGGACGAGCACTACGGCGACCGGGCGGCCCTGCTGCGGGACCTGGCGGCGGCGCTGCGGGACGAGGCCCGCGACCTGGCGGCGGCCGGCGCGACCGTGATCCAGTTCGACGAGCCGGCGCTGGCCAGGGTGCCGGGGCAGCCGGCCGGGGACCTGGAGGCGCTGGCGGCCGTGGCGCCGACCCTGGTCGACGGGGTGGACGCCACGACGATCCTGGCCACCTACTTCGGGGATGTCGTGCCGCTCGGCACCGCCCTGTTCGACCTGCCGTTCGACGGGTTCGGCCTCGACCTGGTCTCGGGGTCGCAGAGCGCCGAGCTGGTGGGGGAGCTGCCGTCGGAGAAGATCCTGCAGGCGGGGATCGCCGACGCCCGGAACACCCGGGTGGAGACCGTGGAGTCCCTGGCCGCCGCGGTCGGCGACCTGGCCGAGTCCGTGTCCCTGGAGCGGCTGTGGATCGCGCCGTCGTGCGGGCTGGAGTTCCTGCCGAGGGAGGCCGCGCAGCGGAAGCTCCGCCGGCTGGCCGAGGTGAAGGAGCGTGTGTCGTGACCGAAGGGCTGTGGACGACGCAGGTGGGCTCGCTGCCGAAGGCGCCGGAGATCCTGGCGGCCCGGGCCGCCTTCGCGAAGGGGCGGATCTCGAGGGATGACCTCCGCGCGCTGGAGCGGAAGGCCACCGAGGACTGGATCCGGTTCCAGGACGAGATCGGGATGGACGTCATCGTCGACGGCGAGCAGTACCGCGGCGACATGGTGGCGTTCTTCGCCGAGGAGCTCGAGGGATTCACCCGGGGCGGGCTCGTCCGGTCCTACGGGAACCGGTACTACCGCAAGCCCGTCGTCACCGGGCAGCTCGGGCGCACGCACCCCATCACGCTCGAGTGGTGGCGGTTCGCCCAGTCGCTCACCGACAAGCCCGTGAAGGGCATGCTGACCGGCCCGTACACGATCTGCGACTGGTCGTTCAACGAGCACTATGAGACCCGCGAGGACCTGGTGATGGCGCTGGCGGAGGTGATCCGCGAGGAGGCCGAGGAGCTGAAGGCCGCGGGCGCGCGCTACATCCAGATCGACGAGCCCGCCGTGTCCACCCGCATGGACGAGCTGGAGCTGGCCATCAAGGCGCTGGGCGTCGTGACCTCGGGACTGGACGGCGTGCACACGATCACGCACATCTGCTACGGCGACTTCCACAACGCGTACCCGAAGATGCTCGACCTTCCGGTCGACCAGATCGACCTCGAGATGACGAACTCGAACTTCGACCTCCTGCAGGAGTTCCGGGAGTCGCCGTTCACCAAGTCGATCGGCCTCGGGGTCGTGGACTCGCACTCGCACCGCATCGAGAGCGTGGACGAGGTCGCAGACGGCATCCGCCGCTCGCTGGAGGTGATCCCGCCGGACCGGATGTTCGTCGACCCGGACTGCGGGCTGAAGACCAGGACGGTCGACGAGGCCAAGGACAAGCTCCGGGTGATCGTCGAGGGCACCCGCCGGGTGCGCGAGGAGATCGGGCTGGCATGACCGCGCCGCCGGCCCTCCAGGAGCTGGAAGCCGAACCGGGGACGGCGCCCCCGCCGGCCTGCCCGTGCGGCGGGGACATGTGGTACCTGCCCTTCGGCTTCGACTCCTGGGTGTGCCGGCGCAACACGCGCCACTGGTTCCGGCCCCGCTCCAAACGGTGGTCGCCCGACGCCCGGCCCCCGGGCGACGGCGCGACCTAGGGGTCACCGCGGCTGAGGCCCGGCCGGGAGCAGGGACTCCAGCTCGTCCATGGTGGCCGCGTCCAGCTGCATGTCGCCCGCCGCCGCGTTGTCGCGCACGTGGGCCGGGTTGCGCGTGCCGGCGATCGCCGCGGTGACGCCCGGCTGCGCCACGCACCAGGCCAGGGCGAGCCGTGCGGGGGTCGTCCCCAGCCGCTCGGCCACCTTCCGGACGCCAGCGGCGGCCTCCAGGCTGCGCTCGCGGTTTCCGGGGCCGAACAGCCGCACCGCGTTCTCGTCCTCGGACGACCCTCGCCAGTCGGTCTCGTGGAACGTGGTCTCGGGGGTGATGGCCCCGGTCAGCAGGCCGAACGCGAGCGGTCCGTAGGCCAGGACGCCGATGCCCTGCTCGCCGCACCACCGGATCAGCTCCCGGTCGTCGAGCCACAGCATCGAGAAGTTCTGCTGGAGGGAGTCGACGTGGCGGACGGCCAGGCACCGGTCGATCAGGCCGCGGTCGAAGTTCGACACGCCGATGGCGCGGACGAGTCCGTCGTCCACGAGTTCGCCCATGCCCCCCCACGTGTCCTCGACGGGCACGCCGGTGGAATCCGGCCAGTGCAGCTGGTAGACGTCGATGTGGTCGATCCCGAGGCGCTCGAGGCTGTGGCGGGCGGCCTTCGCGACCTGCTCGGGCCGGAAGCCCGTCCCCGCCGGTTCGGGCCCGACCTTGGTCGCGACGACGACGTCCTCCCGGCGTCCCTGGATCGCCCGGCCGACGATCCGCTCCGACGTCCCGTTCCCGTACACCTCGGCCGTGTCGATCCAGGTCATGCCGGCGTCGAGGCCCGCCCGCATGGCGTCGACGATGGTGTCCTCCGAGTCGTTCGGCCCCCACATGTCGCCGCCGGCCTCCCACGACCCGAACCCGATCACCGAGATCTCCGGCCCGCCGGAACCGAGCTTCCTGCTCTGCATGTCGGCACTCCTTCCTCGCTCGCGGGAGCGATGGTAGCGGGCGAGCCGGCCGGGGAGCGCGACGTGGTTCGCGGACGCGCTACCATCGTGAGGAGGGAAGGACGGGCCCGCGCCCTGCGGCCCCACCAGCTCATGACCCCGAAGACCGTCGAGGAACGGGAACGCGTCGTCGTGCGGTTCGCCGGCGACTCCGGCGACGGCATGCAGCTGACCGGCGACCGCTTCACCAGCGCCACTGCCGTGCTGGGCAACGACCTGGCCACGCTGCCGGACTTCCCCGCGGAGATCCGGGCCCCGGCCGGGACGCTCGCCGGCGTGTCGGCGTTCCAGATCCACTTCGCCTCCCGCGACATCACCACGCCGGGCGACCGGCCCAACGTCCTGGTGGCGATGAACCCGGCCGCGCTGAAGACCAACCTGGGGTCGCTCGAGCGCGGCGGCATCCTCATCGTCAACGAGGACGCGTTCATCGGCCGCAACCTGGAGAAGGCGGGGTACCAGGAGAACCCGCTCGAGGACGGGTCGCTCGACGGCTACCAGCTGTTCCGGGTGCCCATGACGACGATCACCGTGCGGGCCACCGAGGGCCTCGAGATCACCAAGAAGGACGCCGAGCGGTCGAAGAACATGTTCGCGCTGGGGCTGGTGTCGTGGATGTTCGGCCGGCCGACGGACGTGACGATCCGGTGGATCGAGCAGAAGTTCGCCGGCAAGGAGGACATCCGGGACGCGAACATCGCCGCGTTCAAGGCCGGCTACAACTTCGGCGAGACCACCGAGCTGTTCGCACATTCCTACGAGGTCAAGCCGTTCGAGGCCAAGCCGGGCACGTACCGGAACGCCAGCGGCGCGACGGCGCTGGCGTGGGGCCTCATCGCGGCGAGCGTGCGCAGCGGGCTGCCGCTGTTCTACGCCTCCTATCCGATCACCCCGGCCAGCGAGCTGCTCCACGAGCTGTCGCGGCGCAAGAACTTCGGCGTCCGGACGCTGCAGGCCGAGGACGAGATCGCCGCGGCCGGCGCCGCGCTGGGTGCCGCGTTCGGCGGATCGCTGGGCGTGACCGGCACGAGCGGCCCGGGCCTCGACCTCAAGACCGAGACGGTCGGGCTGGGCGTGATGCTCGAGCTCCCGATGATCGTCGTGGACGTCATGCGATCGGGGCCGTCGACGGGCATGCCCACCAAGCAGGAGGCCGCGGACCTGCTGCAGGCGATGTACGGGCGCCACGGCGAGTCGCCGCTGCCGATCGTCGCGGCGGCCACCCCGGCGGACTGCTTCGACGCCGCCATCGAGGCCGCCCGGATCGCGGTGCGGTACCGGACGCCGGTGATCCTGCTGTCGGACACGTTCCTGGGGAACTCCTCCGAGCCGTGGCTGCTGCCCGACGTGAACACGCTGCCGACCATCGAGCCGGGGTTCGCCGAGGGGCCGAACACGCCGGACGGGTTCATGCGGTACCTACGCGACGAGCACGGCGCGCCGCCCTGGGCGCTGCCCGGCACGCCGGGGCTGGAACACCGCATCGGCGGCCTGGAGAAGGACGACGCCGGGAACATCAGCTACGACGCGGACAACCACGAACGGATGACCCACCTGCGGGCGGCCAAGATCGCCGGCATCGCGAACGACATCCCGGAGCTCGAGGTCGACGACGAGACCGGCGACGCAAAGCTGCTGGTGCTGGGGTGGGGTTCGACGCTCGGAGCGATCCGGGCCGCCGTGCGGCGCACCCGGGGGAACGACGGGAAGGTGGCCAGCGCCCACCTCCGGCACCTGAACCCGTTGCCGCGCAACACCGGCGAGGTCCTGGCTCGGTACCCGGAGGTGCTGGTCCCGGAGATGAACACCGGACAGCTGCAGAAGATCCTGCGGGCGGAGTTCCTGGTGGACGTCCAGGGCTACCACCGGGTCACCGGGCATCCCATCTCGGCCGAGGAGCTGGAGGAAGAGATCATGCGGAGGCTGTCGTGACCGACTCCACGACGGGAAACGGGAAGGGCGACGGGGCTCCGGGCCTCACCCTGACCAAGAAGGACTTCACCTCGGACCAGGAGGTCCGGTGGTGTCCGGGGTGCGGCGACTACGCGATCCTCGCGGCCGTCCAGTCGTTCATGCCCTCGCTCGGCATCCCGACGCACCAGACCGTGTTCGTCAGCGGCATCGGCTGCTCGGGCCGGTTCACCTACTACATGGACACGTACGGCGTGCACGGGATCCACGGCAGGGCGCCGGCCATCGCCACCGGGCTGGCCGTTTCGCGCCGGGACCTGTCGGTGTGGGTGATCACCGGCGACGGCGACGCGCTGTCGATCGGCGGCAACCACCTGATCCACGCCTTGCGGCGCAACGTGAACCTCAAGATCCTGATGTTCAACAACCAGATCTACGGGCTGACCAAGGGCCAGTACTCGCCGACGTCCGAGGAGGGAAAGGTCACGAAGTCGACCCCGTTCGGCTCGCTCGACCACCCGTTCAACCCGGTGGCCCTGGCGCTCGGCGCCGAGGGCGCGTTCGTGGCCCGGACGATCGACAACGACCGCCAGCACCTCACCGACGTGCTCCGCCAGGCCGCCGAGCACCGGGGAACCGCGTTCGTCGAGATCTACCAGAACTGCAACGTGTTCAACGACGGCGCGTTCGACGCGCTGCGGGACAAAGCGGCAGGCGCGGTGCACAACCAGATCCGCATCGAGCACGGCAAGCCGGTGGTGTTCGACAACGGCGAGCGCTGCGTGCGGGTGGGGCCGAACGGCCGCCTCGAGATCGCGGCGAAGGCCGACACCCCGGACGAGCGGATCGTGATCCACGACGCGCACGCCGACGACCCGACGCTGGCGTTCCAGCTGGCGCACCTGGCCAGCCGGCCGACCACGCCCACGCCGATCGGCGTGTTCCGCTCGGTCGACCGATCGGTCTACGGCGAGGGGATGGATGCCCAGATCGAGCAGGCCACCGCGAAGCTGGGCCAGGGCGACCTGGCGAAGCTGCTGACGAGCGGCGACACCTGGATCGTGAAGTAGGGCGATCTCGGGCCGGGTCGCGTCCGGGCGAAGCGTGGATCTCGGCAGCCGCTTCGGAGGGCCCATGATCGGCTCGCCCGACTCGGCCATCTGCCCTACATCCGTCAGGGGCGTTTGGCCTACGTCAATAGGTGGGATAACTTTGTGTCCGGTCACTCCAAGCAAGGCAAGTGCAGGGGCGGTCGCGAGGGAGGAGGACCAACGAGGGGGAAGAGAGGGGGAAAAGAGGCGGAACTCACGGCACCTGTGGACGCCGGGTACCGAGCACCCATCGGTCGGGTGTCGCCCACCATGGACGGCCCCGGAGGGGGCCCCGTCCAGCGCAGGGCCGCCCTGGCCGTGGCTCCGTACAACGTTGCGCTCAGCACCGTCGGCTACTGCCACCTTGTGTTCCGGCGGCCCTCCGCCGCATGGGCATCGACGCCACCGTCCCACGAACTGGAGTTCGTCCGGGCGCTCGGGTTCGAAGGCCGGGCCGAGAGTCAGCTGGCCAGAGGAGCCTTCCGGGTCGGGTCATGGCGAACGCTGTCTTCGGCCAGGCGCGAGACATTTCTCGCCGAGTTCGCGAGGGCGGCCGACCGTCCGGACACCTCGGTACTCGACGCCGGGAAGGTCCTCGTGCTGGTGGCGGATTCCTCACCGTCCGTGGCGAATCACCTGGCCGAGATCCGCGTGTTCCTGCGCGAGCTCCTGCGGTCGGGCCCGGGGCCGTCACCACGGGACGGCCATCGACCGCTGGAGGATGCTCTTGCGGTGGCGGCCCACGAGATCCGCGGTCCCCTCGTGGCGGCGAGGGCCGCGGTCGAACGGGCCCTGATGGAACCGCAGGCGCCGCGAGCCCG
Source organism: Actinomycetota bacterium (assembly GCA_045805265.1). GTDB lineage: Bacteria > Actinomycetota > UBA4738 > UBA4738 > JACQTL01 > JBJMLO01. Next base: position 342,078 of record JBJMLO010000030.1, on the reverse strand, counting down.
CCATCTCCTCGAGCGTTCCGTGCGGGACCTCGAGAGCTTGTCCCGCGACCTGTCCGGATTGCTCGAACTGGCCTCCGGCCTGGATCGAGCGGTCCTCGAGCCCACGTCGGTCAGGTCGCTCGTCCGGGACGCGTGCCGCTTCGGCGCTCCCGGACCGGCCTCGAAACGAATCACGGTGGCGGGAACGAAGGACGCCACGGTCCTCGTGAACCGTCGGGCCATGTCGTCGGCCGTGGCCAACCTCATCAGGAATGCCCTGGCCTACTCCCCCGAAGGAAGTCCGGTCGACGTCCGGTTCGGCGTCGATCGCGATAGCGCTTCGATCTCCGTGGCAGACGCCGGACCTGGGATCCCCGCCCTGGAGCTCGATGAGGTGTTCTGGCCTTTCGTTCAGGGGCGCTCCTCCGGTGCCGGCTCGAATGGCGCAGGCATCGGGTTGTTCATCGCGAAGAAGGTCGTGCACGCCCACGGCGGCGAACTTACAGTCGAGACCTATGATGGCGGCGCCGTCTTCACCATCATGCTCCCGAAGGCGAGGGCGGCATGACCCGGGTCCTGATCGTCGAGGACCAGGCGCTGTTCGCCGACGTCATCCGGCTCAGTCTCCTCGACACCATGGGGATGGAGGTACCGCCTCCCTGCTCGAGCGGGGCCGAGGCCATTGCGGCGCTCATGCGTGAGGAGCCGGATCTGGTGCTGCTCGACATCGGCCTTCCCGATCAGAGCGGCCTTTCCGTTGGCCGGGAGATGATCGGTCTTCGGCCGGGCACCAAGGTGGTTGCCGTGACGGCGATGGAGGACCCCCGGATCGCTGCGCAAGCGATGCGTTCAGGGTTCCGTGGATACCTTACGAAGGATGTCACGGTGAGCACATTCGTCCGCTGCATTCGCACCGTCTTGGATGGACAGGTCGTCTTTCCAAGTCGTCACATCGCGGCCGTGATGCGTCGTGCCCCGGCGGATGACGCCGTGTCCTTGATGGTGGGGCAGCTCACCCAGCGCGAGCGAGAGGTTCTGGGCCAACTGGTGGAGGGTCGCTCCGGCCGTCAGATCGCCACGGACCTCGTTGTGAGTCCACACACCATCCGCACGCACGTCCAGAGCATTCTCCAGAAGCTCCAGGTGCATTCCCGACTCGAAGCGGCCGCCTTTGCCGTACGCCACGGGATTGCGATGCCTCCCGGCAGCCCGGCAGAACGACGTCAGTTCGACGTGGCGTGAGCCAGGAGCCGGCGTCGATCTCGGTCAGGGCCTTCGCCGGCCGAGATCATTGGAGTCCGGACGTGCTGCCCGGCTGAGCAGCCCGAGGTAGTGGCTGTCGAGTGCCGGGATCCCCTCCAGAAGTGGGTAGGCGAAGTCGGTCAGCGGTCCGAGCCGGCGGGCGAGCGGCGGAAGCAACGTCGTCCTCCGGAGTTCGAGGACGAACCGAGGGAACAGTGCCTCGAGATCCTTCCTGGTGATCCCCCGGATGTCTCGGTTCCAGGGATTCGAGTACCGCATGTCGTACCAGATGATGGCGCCTCCCGGTGCCAACACCCTGCTGACGGAGTCGGCGACCCGCACGCGCATCCGGCGATCGAGGATGGACGACATCACCGTGAACAGCGTCACGATATCGAACGAAGCCGCGGGGAAATCGAGCTCTGCTGCGTCACCGACCTGGAAGGTGAGATCGGGGTACCTGCGCCTGGCCGCCGCGACCCGGTGGGCCACGAGATCGACTCCCACCAGGTTCTCGGCGGGCACGCCGAGGTTGCGGAACCAGGCAAGGAGCCAGCCCACTCCGCACCCCACATCGAGGATTCGGCTGGAGTCGAGTGAGCGGAGCCGCGGCCCCAACAACAACAAGAGCTGCTCGTTCCGCTCACGGAGCTCGAAGGCTCTCCCGGAGTTCGAGACGTCGTTGCGGCGCCGGACGACAGGCGACTCGTCTCGCCGCCCGTACACGCGCCGGATACGCCGCTGCTCGTTGTTCGTCATGACATCGCGGTCCTCATGGGCCATCGACGCTCTCGCGGGGTTCACGGTACGGCACTGGGCCACACGAAGCTTCTCGAGGGCGACGCACCTGGGCCTCATCCTGCCGATCGAACGACCCGTTGGACATGGCCTCGGCCGCCATTCCTACAGTTGCCCGGGTGCGTGGGGAGGAGGGATATCCCTCAATCGCCGTAGAGCAAATACGTAACTGGGCGCATGTGCTCTCACGATGCATGCGAGATGGTCTCGTGCGTGAAGCCTGCGGCTGAGCCGAGTGAGAGCACTGGAGTCGTCGAGAAGGGCAGGATTCGAATCCTGCTCGCCCACGAGCACTCGTTGTTTCGCGAGGCCGTGAGGATCACGCTCGAACGGGAGCCGGACCTCGTGGTGGTGGGCATGGCCGCCAATGCCACCGATTCCCTCGCCGAGGCCCGCCATCAGCAACCCGACGTGGTCGTGCTCTCGGAAACGCTGCCCGAGGGGGGAGGCGTCTGGGCAACCGCCCTGATCCGCCAGCAGGCCCCCGACGCCAGGGTCATCTTCTTGGGCAGTGACGGCGACCGCGCGGCCACGGGCGAGTCCCTATTGGCGGGGGCGTCCGCCTACCTGACGAAGAACTGCGAGTTGCCGGACTTGATCCAGGCCACCCGCTGCGTGGCGAGCGGCCAGATGTACGTGGCGCAGCAGATGCTCGGCCCGCTCGTCGAGGACATGGCGCGCAGGGGTCGCCAGCGCTATGACAACCTCCGGCTCCTCGCGAAGCTGACGCCAAGGGAGCGCCAGGTCCTGGTCCTCGTATCGGCTGGCGGGGACAACGCGTCGATCGCGCGGCGACTGTTCATCAGTCCACAGACCGCTCGGACCCACATCCAGAACGTGCTCCACAAGCTCGGTTTGCATTCGCGTCTGGCCGCCGCCGCGTTCGCCATGCAGGAGGGCGTCGTCGAGATCCTGGACGATCTCGAGATCGCCGCCTCCGATTCGAGCCTCGCATCGGAGGCCCTCGGCCCCGCCGAGGCCTCGCCATCCCGGGTGCACCGGCAGGCCATGGCATACAGCTCGGTCGGGTCCGGTCCCACCGTCCCCCGCGAGGCAGCAAGGGGCCGTTGATCCGTGGAGCTCAATGAGGCCGCCAACCGGATCCTGCGTCGCCACTTGCGCCTGATCGTGAGCCTGCTGCTCCTGGGCGTCGGTGGCGCCTACCTCCTCGACGCGCACGACCACGTCGAGTACCAAGCCGCTGCGAGGTTCGTCCTCGACACTCAAGACCCCCAGAGCTCGACGGAGTCGCAGGCCATCGCGGATACGGCCCGAGCGATCGCGACGGGACCCGCGGCGGTGGCACAGGCGCTGCACAAGATCGGAGCGAACCGCAACCCCGTCGAGCTCGCCAAGCACCACATCGGTGTCGAGGCGCTGGGCTCTTCGGGCGTTCTGGAGCTCGACGTGATGGATCCGAACCCGAGGGTGGCCGCCGCGCTCGCCAACGCGCTCGCCAATCGGATCATCGAGTCACGACTCGCGATCAGCACGGGAGGGGCCACGCGGGTGCTGGACGAGCTGGGGAGCCAGATCGACGCCCTGACCCACCAGATCGCCGGCGCTGACACCAAGCTCGACTCGCTCAACCAGCAGATCGCCCATACCACCGATCCCCAGACCCTCTTGGGGCTGCGGGCTGAGAGGGACGACCTCTCGCAAACGCGAACGTTCGAGGCCCAGCGCCGTACCGTGCTCGAGTCCGAGCGGGCGACGATTGCCACGAGCGACGCGCTGCGCCCACAGGCGTCGATGCTCGACAGCGCGGTGCCGCCCGTCACGCCGGCGCCCAGTCGGCGTGCGGTGGACATGGCGCTGGGCGGGCTCCTGGGTCTCCTGCTCGGCATCGGAGTGGCCGCCACCATCGAGGCCTTTCGTCCGACGGTCATCGGATCAGTCGCCGTCGCCCGGGATGCAGGTGCTCCTCTGCTGGGCGAACTCCCCGCCGCGCCGAGTGGTGTGACCTCCGAGGAGCTCGGAGAAGTCGACAGCCATCTGCTCCTTGCGGCGAAGGCCGCCCGAGTTCAGCACGTCGAGCTCATCTGCGCCGATGCGTCGATGGAACTGTTCGTCATGGCATGGGATCTCGGCGCAGGCCGCCCCTCGCCCCAGCCTGTCACCGGGGGGGAGGGGTCGAACGGCGATCCTCACAGCAATGGGCAGTCGGGCCGGGGGGGAGGTCCGGACGCCATGGAGACCGCCATTGGCGTCCACCCGGACTCGGCAGCGCGCGTCGGGCTCGTGCTGGTAACGCCGCGGACCGTCCGCCGAGCCCGTATCGCGGCCGCGGAGAACTTCCGGCAGCTCTCGGGTTGGCCCCTGCTCGGAGTCATCACCTACCGGAAGCGTCGGCGTCTGTTCCGTCGCAAGCGCAGGGCCCCGCGGACGGGTGCGCACGCGCGGATCGGAACACGCGAAGCAGAGCTCGAGGAGCAGATCTCGTGAGGACCGGCGAGAGGATCGATCTCCCCACGGCGGACATCCCCTTCGCGAGAACCGAGGTCTCGCCCGAGGCGAAGGAGGCGGTAGGGCGAGTCTTGACGTCGGGATGGTTGACGACCGGCCCGGAGGTCGTGGAGTTCGAGCGCGAATTCGCTGAAGCGGTGTCGGCTCCGGATGCCGTGGCGGTGTCGTCGTGCACGGCGGCCATCGAGCTCTCCCTCCGGGCGCTGCGACTCCCGCCCGGCTCGAGGGTCCTGGCCTCCACCATGACCTTCTGCGGAGCGGTGAACGCGATCGTGCACGCGGGGCTGCGGCCCGTGCTCGTGGATGTCGATCCCGAGACGCTCATGCCCAATGCGGCGACGACCGCCGAGGCCGTCAGCCGGGCCGGGGGCGTGGATGCCATGACGGTCATCCACTTCGCCGGGCATCCGGCCCCGGTCGAGGAAATGGCGGACGCTGCCCGACTTCCCCTGGACCTCGTGGTGGAGGATGCCGCTCACGCCTTCGGGACGGTGCGAGGGGGCCGCCCCGTCGGTTCCGCGTCAACCGCAACCTGCTTCAGCTTCTACGCGACCAAGAACCTCCCCATCGGGGAGGGAGGCATGGTCACGACCGCCCGGCAGGAGATCGCCGAGTTCGTGCGGCGGGCCCGATTGCACGGTATGAGCAGGGACGCGTGGAGGCGCTACCTCCCCGGCTCGGGATGGCGGTACACGGTCGAGACGCCGGGACTCAAGGCCAACCTGACCGACATCCAGGCTGCCATCGGGCGAGCCCAGCTCCCACGTTTCCCGGAATGGCAGGAGCGCCGCCGCCACCTGGTGCATCGGTACGACGCCGGGCTCAAGGACGTCGAGGGGATCGCGGTCCCCGCGCGTCCCGAGGAGGACTCGGGCGAGGAAGTTCATGCCTGGCATCTCTACGTGATCAGGGTCCTCCCCTCGTTCGGGATCGACCGCGACACGCTCATGGCCCTGCTGACCGAGCGCGGCATCGGCTGTTCCGTGCACTTCATCCCCGTGCACCACATGCCGTATGCGGTGGAGATGGACGGCAACGGAACCGGCACCGACCGATTTCCGTCTGCCGATGCGGTCTTCCCTCAGATCCTGTCCCTCCCCCTGTATCCATCCCTGCTCGACTCCGACGTGGACCGGGTGTGCGCGACCATCGCGGACGTGCGCCTGCCCGCGGCCCGGCCACTTCCCCCCCCGTTCCCCAGCCAAGGAGGTGTGGCTTGACGGCAATCGAACTCGAAACCATGCCCGGAAACCGCGGCCATCCGCCCACGAGGCGCATCAGGTCGCGGCGCCGGATCCGGCGCGTGCTCGTGGTCGGAGGCGCAGGTTACGTGGGGTCGGTGCTCGTTCGCCGTCTCTTGGATCGTGGATACCAGGTCACGGTGATGGATGCGCTGTTGTACGGCGATGAGGGCATCAGTGACCTGTACGGCAATCCCGCCCTCGACGTCGTCATCGGGGACCTCCGGAACCTCGAAGCCGTCGTCTCGGCAGTCCGGGGGACGGACGCCGTGGTCCACCTCGGCGCGCTGGTCGGCGACCCCGCCTGCGAGCTCGACGAAGACCTCGCCGTCGAGGTCAATCTGGAGGCCACACGCACGCTCGCCGCCATCGCCCGGGGGCTCGGCATCCGGCGATTCGTCTTCGCCTCGACCTGCAGCGTGTACGGAGCCACCGACGAGCTGCTCGACGAGAGTTCCCATCTGGCCCCCGTGTCGCTCTACGCGCGGACGAAGATGGAGTCGGAGCGCCTGCTCCTGTCCATGAACGGCGGCACGTTTGCTCCTGTCATCCTGCGCTTCGGCACCTTCTTCGGGGCGTCCCCCCGGGCCCGTTTCGACCTGGTGGTGAACCTCCTCGCGGCCAAGGCGGTGAGGGAAGGTGAGCTCACGGTCTTCGGGGGAGATCAGTGGAGGCCGTTCCTCCACGTCGAGGACGGAGCCGAGGCGATCATCGCCTGCGTCGAGGCTCCGGAGCCGTCCGTGGCCTATCAGGTGTTCAACGTAGGAGCCGACGAGCAGAACCACACCATGGCGGAGATGGGGCAGATCGTCGCGTCCGCCGTGCCCGGTGCGCGCCTGCGGATCGAGCCGCCCAACGCCGTGGAAGCGAACTACCGGGTCTCGTTCGAGCGGATCAGGACGAACCTCGGATTCCTGGCCCGGCGGACCATCGCGGACGGCGTCGCTGAGATCCGGGACGACATCCTGTCGGGCAGGGTCGAGGACTACACCGTCGCTCGATACAGCAACGTGAGGGCGCTTGTCGAGGGCGAGACCGGCCAGGTGGTCGCCCCCGAAGCGGAGACCCTCGCAACGAGCGGCGCCGCGTGAGGCTGTTGTGAGGGGAGCGTTGGGCCTGGGTGCCGCGTCGCAACCGATGACCCCGAGCAGGGTCCCCGCGCGGTCCGGTGCTCCGGCGTCGGCCGAGTGGGCGGCGTACCTCCCAGCGCACCGGCTAGCGACCATCTCCGTGGCCGCCGCGATCGCGCTGCTCCCGCTCTCGATGCCGATCTTCCCGGGGAACTCGTCACCGGTGGACATCGTGATCGCCGGTGCCCTCCTCGTCTTCGTGTTCTGGGCGGGCACCAGCGGGGCCTCGCTTCGGGCTCCGTACGTCGTGCCTGTGGGCCTCTCCGTGGTCACGGGAACGGCTGCGGCGCTCCTCGGCCAGTTCCCCGCGACCGGCCTGCAGGCGATCGTTCAGGATCTCTTCCTGCTCGGCTGGGCGCTCGCGCTCGCCAACGTCGCTCGGACGCCACGGGCCCTCTCGATCGTGGCTCGGGCATGGGCATGGAGCTCGGTGTTGTGGTCCGGGGTGCTCCTCGTGGCGGTCATGGCTGGACTGACCGCGCTCGCCGGTGTCGACCCCACCGAGGGGTCCCGCGCCGGACTGACCTTCGGCGACCAGAACACGGCGGCCGCCTACTACGCGATCTCGCTGATGATCGTCCTGGCCTGCCGGCGCCCGCGGAGGGGCGTGGCCCGGGCCGCTGCGGTGGCGCTCATCGCGATCGCGCTCTTTCTCACGGGGTCACTGGCCGGGCTGCTCGGCGTCGTACCCGGCGTGGCCGCGGTCGCCGTGATCCGGATCCGGACGCAGTGGGGGAACGAGGCCGCAGTGGCCTCGACGATCGGCGTCCTCCTCCTGGCCGGCCTCGTCGTCACCGTGGTGCATCCCCTGCAGGCCGCGGAGAGCGCGTCGACCAGCAAGTACATCGTCGTCCGGGACTCGATCGGCCGCGCGCAGCAGAGCAGCTCGGAGCGCGAGGTCCTGGCGCGGGAGACGACCCGTCTGTTCGTCACGGGAGGGCTTCTCGGAAGGGGACCCGCATCGACGTGGTCGACGCTGCAGGCCGACCAGGCCCCCTATCCGAAGGAGGCGCACGACGACTACATCGCCGCGATCGTGGAGCGTGGAGTGATCGGCCTCTTCGCCGTGCTGTTGCTCGTCGGAGCGGTGACGTTCCGGGCGGTGGCGGTGAGCACGAGGCCGCTGGACTCGCAGTTCCGGGAGGCCCTTCCTGCTCCCCACTGGCTGCTGGGGGTCGTCCCCGTGTTCGTCGTGTTCAGCCTGACGCACGAGGTGCTGCACGACCATACCGTGTGGACCTTCTTCGGCTTCCTGGCCGCGGTCTACGCGTGGACGCGGAGCGGTGCGAGCGGGCACGCCCGGGGGGAGCTGCGGTGATCGCGCTCGTGACAGGGGCGGCCGGCTTCGTCGGGTCCCACCTCTCGCGGCTCCTGCTCGAACAGGGTCATCGGGTACGGGGGGTGGACTGCTTCACGCCCTACTACGCCCGCGAGGACAAGGAGCGCCACGTGGCCGACCTGGTGGGGGATGTCGGCTTCGACCTCCTCGAGGCCGACCTGGGGACGGCAGCGCTCGACTCGTTGCTTGGCGGTGTCCAGGTGGTGTTTCACCTCGCAGGGCAGCCAGGGGTCCGGCCCTCGTGGGGTTCGGAGTTCGGGAGCTACGTTCGCCACAACATCGAGGTCACGCAGCGGCTGCTGGAGGCGACCAGGGGCCACCGGCTCACCAAGTTCGTCTACGCGTCGAGCTCGTCGGTGTACGGCGACGCGGAGGCGTATCCGACCACGGAGGACCTCCGCCCCCGGCCTGTCTCGCCGTACGGCGTAACCAAGCTGGCAGCGGAGCATCTGTGCGAGGTCTACCGGACCTCGTTCGGCGTCCCCACCGTGTCGTTGCGGCTCTTCACCGTGTACGGCCCCGGGCAGCGGCCCGACATGGCCTTCTCCAAGCTGGTCGGGGTGGCGCTGGGGGGCGGGGAATTCGAGCTGTTCGGCGACGGCGAGCAGACCCGGGACTTCACCTTCGTGGGGGACGTCGTCCGGGCGATGCGGGACGCGGCCCGCTCTCCGTGGTGTGGGGTCGCGAACGTGGGCGGCGGTTCACGAACCTCGATGAACCGGGTGATCCAGATCGTCCGGGGGCTGTACGGACCGGTAAGGGTGGTCCGGCGCCCGGTCCAGCGTGGCGACGTGCGGCACACCGCCGCCGACATCTCCGTGGCCGCGGAGGCCTTCGGGTACCGGCCCCGGACCTCGATCGAGGAGGGCCTCGCCCTCATGGTGGCCCGGCACCGGCAGGAGATGCTCGTGCCGTGACCTGGACCTGGCACGCCGCGCCGCCACCGGTGGTGGCTCCGGGGGAGCTCCCCCCGCGTCCCGGCACGGGGCGGGTGAAGGTGCTGCACGTCATCACCAAGTTCTGGGCCGGCGCGGGCGGGAACACGCTCGTCACCGCGCTGGGGATGGATCCCGCCCGGTACGAGGTGTGGGTCGCGGGGTGCGAGGGCGGCCCGCTGTGGGCACGGGCGGAGGCCGCCGGAATCCGGACCGTCCAGCTCCGTCACTTCCGCGAGACGATCGCGCCGCTGCGGGACGTCTCCGTCCTCTTCCAGCTGATCCGGCTGATCCGCCGGGAGCGCTTCACGATCGTGCACTCGCACTCGTCCAAGGGCGGCGTCCTGGGAAGGGTGGCGGCCTGGCTGTGCCGGACGCCGGTGATCGTGCACACGTTCCACGGGTTCAGCTTCCACGACTACATGTCGGCGCGCCGGCGGCGGTTGTACCTGCTCATGGAGCGCATGGTCCGTCCCCTGACCGACCAGGTGCTGACGGTCGCGCCCGCCGTCGCGCGCGAGGCGGTGGAGCAGCGCCTGGCCCGACCGGGCCGGATCGCCGTGGTGCCATCGGCGGTCGAGCTGGATCGCGTTCCGCGGCAAGCCGACCACTCGGTCCGCCGCGAGCTGGGGATCCCGGACGACGTCCCGCTGGTGGGCACGGTCGGTCGACTCGACTTCCAGAAGGCTCCGATGGACTTCGTGCGCATGGCGGCGCGCGTGCACCGCGACCGGCCGGAGGTCCGCTTCGTGATGGTGGGCGACGGTGCCCTCGAGCGCGAGGCCCGGGACGCGGCCGCTGCTGCCGGCATCCCCATCCTCTTCACCGGCTTCCGCGGCGACGCGGCGAGAGTGGCCTCCGCGTTCGATGTCTTCGTTGTGTCGTCCCTGTACGAGGGCCTGGGGAGGTCGCTCACCGAGGCCCTGGCCTCGGGCCGGCCCGTGGCGGCGACGGCGGTGAACGGGGTCCCGGATCTCGTCGAGCACGGGTCCACGGGCCTGCTGGCCCCGCCGAGGGACCCCGAGGCCATGTCCCGTGCCGTGGTGTGGCTCCTCGACCATCCGGCCGAAGCCCGGACGATGGGCGCGAACGGGAGGGACCGTGTGCGCGCCCAGTTCCGGCCCGAGCTGATGTGCGGGCTGGTCGACCGCGTGTACGGGCATCTGCTGGGCCTCCCGGCGCCCGCGGAGCCGGTCTCCCGGGTCCCACCGCTGAACACCGTCGGCTCGATCGAACGGAGCGACGGGCATGCTCCACCCCCCGGCGCGGGTGGCGAGCCGGCTCGGTCCTCTCGCCCGGCGGGTTCCGTGGCCCATGGCTGACTTCGACGCCCGTGCCCTCAACTGGAGGTTCGTGGTCCCCGACGAGCCCGCGGGCCTCTTGCTGCTGCCGGCCGACGGCGAGACCGTAGCCGGCGCGACGGTCGTCCCCGCGTCCGCACACGGGCTGGCCGAGACCCTGGCCCGAGGTCCGTTCCCGGCCGTGGTCGCCCCCGACATGGGAGGTTGGGCGGTTCGCACCGGCTTCCGGACGTCCGAACTCCTGGAGAGGCTGGGCCGACAGGTCGTGCCGGGAGGGTGGATCTTCGCGGGGTTCGCCAACCCCTGGTACGTCGGAAGGTGGCTGCGGCGGGGCTCGCTCCGGCGCCGCCGGGCGATGGCCGCGCTCCGTCGCGCGGGACTGGCGGGGGAGGCCTATCTCACCTTCCCGAGCGAGCAGTGCCCCGCGTACATCGTGCCGGCCTCCGGGCGGGCCGAGCTGGATTACCTGCTGCGGAGGCTGTTCGTCCCCCACACCGGCGAGCCGACGGGATTCGGGACCCGCGTGAAGCGGCGGTTGCTGATGGTCATGCGGGCGGTCGCGCTCCGGGCTCCCCACCGGGCCCGGGTCGCCTTCTGCCCCGGCCTGGCGGTCGTGGCCAGGAGGCCGGGGTGATCGACGCGATTCGTGCATACGTGGCCGCCGACTGGCGGAGCCACAGCCATCCGGCACCGCGCGGCGGGCTGGTTGTGGGAGCGGACAAGGACCCCCGGGCCAAGGTCACGTACCTCTTTTTCGGTGACCGGGGCGATCCGATCGTGGCAGCGAAGGTGGCCCGATCCGTGGCCGCCGAGCGAGCGCTGGCCGACGAGTACACCGCCCTCCGCCGGGTGTGGGCCTCGGGCGCACGCACCGTCATGGACACCGTACCGAGGCCGCTCGGACTCGGTCGCGTGGCGGGGCGGTCGGTGCTCGTGATCTCGGCCCTCCCCGGTGAGCCCATGACCACCAGGTACTACCGCCCCGGACACATCCGGGCCCGCGCCCGGGTGGAGGCCGACTTCCGGGCCGCCGGGGCATGGCTCGCACGGTTCCAGGACGAGACCAGAGGGGAGGCCGCGACCTTCGACGGGCGCTGGTTCGACCGATGGGTCCGCCGAGCGTTCGAGCGATACAGGACGGAGGTGGGCTGGAGCGAGGCGGAGGAGTGCCTCGTCGAGGAGCTGGAGCGGCGAGCCGCCGGTCTCGAGGGCGTCCGTATCCCCACGGTGGGCGCCCACGGGGACTTCTGGATGGGGAACCTGCTGGTCGACGGTGGGCGCGTGACCGGCGTGATCGACTGGGAGCACGGGCGGTTCGACTGGCATCCATTCTCCGACGTCTACAAGTTCCCGACCTCGTATGGGTCGTACCTGGACCGGGCGGGCGGAGGCCGGACCGGTCGGGTGGCCGGCCATCGGGCCCACGCGGAGCACCGCTCCGGCGGGCACGAGTGGAGGAACCTGGCCGGACTCAGGTACGCCTGGTTCGGGCGCGGCTGGTTCCCCGACCTGGTGCGCTGGTACGTCGGCGGGCAGCTGCGGCGTCTCGCGGTGCCGAGCGCGGTGAACGCTGTCTTCTTCCCCGTCTTTCTGGCCGAGCAGGCCGTGGCCCAGACGGACCCGGAATTCCGAGATGGCTTTCGGTCGGCCCTCCTCGACCTTGCGCGAAGGGACCGGACGGAATGGCTGTGGACGAGCGAGATGGCCGCATGACCATCGCCGGAGTCGTGCGCGAGTCCCCGGACGCCAGGGGCTTCGACCCGTGGGTCCGGGTGTTCGACAGCTCGCAGACGCCGGTCGACGACGCCGCACTCGAGACACTGCAGGCGGAGGTCCGGGGCGCTGACCTCGCGGGTCCGGCGGTGGCGCTCCCGGACTTCCACCAGGAGCCCAACATGGAGGCTCCGTGCAGCATCGCAGTCGCCACGAGGGATTCCATCCGGCCCACGGTGAGCAACGCGTCCGTCAATTGCGGGATGGCGCTCATCGCGCTCGACGCAGAGCCGCCCGACACGCGAGCCGTCACCAGGTTCTACCGCCGGGTGCAGGAGGAGATGCCATATCCGGCAGGCTATCGCGCGCAGCTCCAGCGGCGAGACGTCCTGCTCGCAGCCTCGCTCGGCGCCTGGTTCTCGGTCGAGCGGTTCGGATTCGATCCGGCCGAGCTGGATCGGGTCGAGGAGGGAGGCCGGCTGGAGGTGGAACGTCACGGCGGCGCCGACCGGCTCCGGCGGGAGCTGCCGCTGATCACCGTCCTGCTGTCCCGCCTCCAGTTCGCGACCGTGGGGCCGAGCAACCACTTCATCGAGCTGCAGCAGGTGGAGCGGCTTCTCGATCCCGGCGCCGGCCGGCTGCTCGGCGTCCAGGAGGGACAGCTCACCCTCCAGTACCACGCCGGCGGGGGGGTGCTGACCGGGCTGGTCGGCCGGATGTTCGGCCGCCGGACCGACTTCCCCCGGCGTCACCGGGCGATCATGGCCGTCCAGAAGCCCCTGCATCACCTGGCGTCCGCTCGCTCCCTCGCCGAGTTCGGGCTTCGCCGGATGCTGTACTTCTCCGGAGGATGTCCTCCGGTGTCGCGGAGCACGTCCGAGGGACAGCGAATGCTCCTCGCCAATGCCGCGGCGATGAATTACGGGTTCGCCTTCCGCCTCGCCGTGTACTCGAAGCTTCGGACGCTGGCGGCGGAGCTGCTGGGAGCCCGGGACAGCCGCCTGGTCGTCGACTCGCCGCACGACTCCCTGTACGAGGAGGAGATGAACGGTGAGTCGGTGGTCGTGCACCGGTACAAGGCCTGCCGGGCGTACCCGGCCTGGAGGAGGCCCGACCACCCGATCTTCGGAGCCGTCGGCCAGCCGCTCCTGCTGCCCGGCACGAACCGCACCTCGTCGTATCTGTGCGTCGCGGACGTTGGGGCGGGGGACGCGCTGTACTCCGCGTGCCACGGAACCGGCAGCATCATCGCCGACTTTGAAGCCCGGGGCCTGTCCGGCCCCGACCCCCACGGGCGGACCACCCTGCGGTTCCGGTACGGAGGTTGCGCGCCCGAGGAGGTCGTCCATCTGGACGACCGCGGGATCGACGAGGCGCTCGACATCCTGACCCGTCACCGGATCCTGCGACCGGTCGCCCGGCTCCGACCGCTGGCGGTGCTCACGTGACCCTGCCGGGCCTGCTGGAGCGGCGACGGAACCCCATCGTCAACAACCTGGCCGCGAGGATCGGGGCGCTGGTCGCGTTGACCGTGGCCAGCCTGGTCGTGGCCCGGGAGGGCGGCGCCGCCGAGGTCGGCGCCTTCGTGCTTCTGCGCGTGCTCCCCTGGGCCCTCGGTGTGGTCTTGAGCTTCGGCGCGTTCGGGGCCGCCCCCTACTTCCTTTCCGGCCCGAACCGGGAGGAGACGGGATACCGGCCCACGATCTTCTGGGTGTGCATTCTCGCCGGCATCATGGGTGCCGGGATCTGGGTGGTGGCTGCCCCGGCCATCCACGCAGCGTTCTTCCCCAACCTCGGGACGGCACTCGTCGCCCTGGCGGGCGCGACCGTGCTCACCCAGTTGACCGAGTCGGTGGGAAAGGCCTGCTGCCAAGGCTTCGACGACCTCCGAGGGAGCAACTGGGTCATCCTGTTCGAAGAGCTGCTCTTTCTCCCCGCCTACGGGCTCTACCTCCTGGCCGGCCTCGACCGGGAACTGGCGATGGTGATGGCTCTCGTCACCGGTGACGTCGGCACGTCGCTGACCGCCTGGATCCGGGTGTCGAGGCGGGGGTATTTCAAGAACACGGCCCGCCCTTCCCTTCGCCTGGCCCGGCGCGTCTGCGGGTTCGGGTTTCGGGCCCAGATTGGAACCGTGGTCCTGCTGCTCAATGCGCGACTCGATTTCGCCGTGGTGGGCGCTCTGGTGGGGCCGGCCGCACTGGGCATCTACGCGATCGCCTCGCGCTACGCGGAGCTCCTTCGCCTGCCCGCCCTGGCCGTCAATTACGTCCTGTACCCGGCATACTCGCGAGAGGGTCCGGTCGAAGCCGCCCGCAGGGCCCGGGAGATGATGCCGAAGGCCGGGTGGCTCACGGCGGCCGCGGCGCTGCCGCTCGCGGTCGGAGCGACCTTCCTGCTGCCGCTCCTCTACGGGGAGCAGTTCAAGACCGCTATCGTGCCCACCTACATCCTGCTCGCCGGCCTGGCCGGCGGAGGGGTGTCCGGGATCATCACCGCGTACCTGTATGCGGACAATAGGCCCGGACAGAACTCGGCCGCCCTGGGAGCGGGCCTGGTCGTCACGGTGGCGCTCGATCTCCTCCTGATCCCCCGCTTCGGGGTCCTCGGAGCCAGCGTCGCGTCGTGCTGTGCGTATTGGACCGCGACGCTTGTCCTGGTGCTCCTGTTCCGCTCTGTCGCGCATTCTCGCCAGCAGGCCGACGTCATCCCCGTGCGTGCCCGGACAGCCGTGGAGGTGAAGTGAGTTTGCGAATCCTGACGGTCGCCGCTCATCCCGACGACGAGACGCTGGGAGCAGGCGGGACGATGGCGCGGTACACGTCGGAGGGGCACGAGACGTGGGTGCTCATCCTGGCCGATGGCTGCACGGCCCGCCATGGGCATGTCGAGCTGCAGAAGGAATGCGCCATCGCGGCGGGCGACATCCTAGGGGTGCAGCAGGTGGTGTTCTGCGGCCTGCCGGACCAGCGGCTGGACGCGCTCCCACTGCTGGACGTCATCACGCCCATCGAGAAGTGCATCGCCGAGTTCCGGCCGGACGTCGTGCTCACGCACTTCAAGGAAGACGCCAACCAGGACCACCGGATCGCGTTCCAGGCGACGATCGTGGCGGCCCGGCCTGTCAACGGGAGCACGGTGGAACGCGTGATGTGCTACGAGGCGGCGTCCTCCACGGAGTGGGCCGCGCCGTTCCCGGGGAGCGTGTTCTCCCCCAACGTCTTCGTCGACATCACGTCGACCTTCCGAACCAAGATCGACGCAATGCGCAGCTACGAGCGGACGTTCTCCGGAGAGGTCCATCCCTATCCCCACCCCCGGTCCTACGAGGCCATGGAGGCCTACGCGCGGCGTCACGGCGTCACGGTCGGCGTCGACGTGGCGGAGCCGTTCATGCTCGTCCGCCACGTCGTCAGGAACGGATCGGGCAACGGGGCTTCGTTCGGGTGATGAGGCCGGTGGCCAAGCGCGCGTTCGACCTCGTGGTGTCCCTGACGGCGATCGTGGTGCTGCTCCCCGTGCTGCTGGCCATCGCGCTCGCCATCAAGCTCGACTCGCGAGGGCCCGTGCTGTACCGGCAGCAACGGATCGGCCGGGGCGGCCGGCCCTTCGTGATGCTCAAGTTCCGGTCGATGCGGTCCGACGCCGACCGGATCGCCCCCAACGTGAGCCCGGCCGGCGACCCCAGGATCACCCGCGCCGGCGCGTTCCTGCGACGGTGGTACCTCGACGAGCTGCCCCAGCTGTGGAACGTGGCGACGGGCGACATGAGCATGGTCGGTCCCCGCCCCGAGACACCCGAGTACGTGGCGATGTATTCGGCTGAGGAGCTCGGCGTGCTGAGCGTACGGCCCGGTATCGCCGGCCCCTCCACGCTGGCGTTCATGGACGAGGGGCTCCTCCTGGCGTCGTCCTCGGACGCCGCCGAGTTCTACGTGACGAACATCCTCCACCACCGCGTCCGGCTGGACCTCGAGTACGTCCGCAGCCGGGCCAGCCTGGCAACCGACCTCCGCCTGCTCCTCCGGCAGGCCGCCGCCATCGTGGTGAGGGGATGAGCCTCGCCGACGCTCCAGGGGGGGCGCGAGGGAGCGTCGGGGGCGGAGCCTCTCCATCGACGGTGCGCGAGTGGGCCGACGGGGAGGCCTGGGACGCGTTCGTGGATTCGGTGGCCGACGCCACCATCGCGCACCGCTGGGCCTGGCGCGAGGTGATGACCCGGGCCTACGCGCTCCGCTCGTTCTCCCTGGCGGCCGTCGGCGCGGGGCGGATCCGAGGCGTCCTTCCGCTGGTCCTCGTGCGGAGCCGACTGTTCGGTCGGCGCTTGGTGTCGATGCCGTTCCTCGACACCGGGGGCCTGTGCACTGGCGGCGACGTCGAGGCCGCCGACGCGCTGCTCCAGTCCGCGATGGCGATCGCGGCGGAGCACCGGGTCGGGCTGGAGCTCCGCCACGCGGGCGACCGTCCGCTGGGACTGCCCACCTCGCTGGAGAAGATCACGATGGTGCTCCCGCTGGAGAATGACCGGGATGCCCAGCTTCGAGCCCTGCCGGCGGAACGGCGCAACCGGATCCGCAGGGGTCACCGCCTGGGGGTGTCCGCCGCGATCCATGACGGCGGTGCGCTGGAGGACTTCTACCGGGTCCAGTCCCGCACGATGCGCGATCTGGGGTCTCCCGTTCACGGCCGCCGCTTCTTCGACCAAGTCCTCGGATGCCTCGGAGAACGGGCCCAGATCCTGCTGGTTCGTCACGAGGGGGCCGTCATCGGCGCCGCGATCGCATTGGTGCACGGGGATACGATGTCGATCCCGTGGGTGTCCTCCCTTCGGGAGCATTTCGACAAATGCCCCAACCAGGTCCTGTACTGGACGGCCATGTGCCACGCGATCGAACGCGGCCTTCGAGCCCTCGACTTCGGTCGGTCCTCCCGGGACTCGGGCACGTACGAGGCCAAGCGGCAATGGGGAGCCCGCCCGGCCCAGCTCTACTGGCACTACCACCCGGCCCACGCCGGGCCGGCGGCACACGACGTGAGCAGGTTCTCGTGGGCGACCCGGGGGTGGCGGAGGCTGCCCCTTCCCGTGACGAATGTCCTCGGACCCAGGCTTCGAGCGAGGATCCCGAACTGAACGGGTCCGAATCGCCACGCGAGGCTCGATGGCTGCTCGCCGGCGGGGAGTGATCCGTCCGAGGACCGGTGGGACCGGGGTCGCGGGTGGATCCGGCCCCCCTCACCATGGTCGCCGCACCAGGCCCGGGAAGCGGTGGCTGAGGTTCCTGCCGGCAACCCTCATCGCGGCAGCTGTCCTGCTCCTCTCGTTGGGCCCTGGTGTGTTCCCGGATCCCGGCGCAGGGCTCCCGGACCGGTTGTCACACGCGTCGGCGTATGCCGTTCTGTCGATGGCGTTGTTCGCGGCTATGGATCCGGCCTCCGGGCCGCGCCGGAACCTCCGTCTCGTGGTGGTCTCGGCGGCGCTGGTCGGCGCGGGAGCGCTCATCGAGGTCATCCAGGGCTTCATGGGCCGGGATGCCGACGCCTTCGACGCGATCGCCAATACCGTCGGCATCGCCGTCGCGCTCCTGATCTGGCGGACGGCTCTCCCGGCCCGGCTTTCCATTGGCTGACTCGCGGGGCACAGCCGTTTTCCGGATGACACGCCGCCAGCGCCCGCTTCGGCCCCCAACTCGTGTGACCGAAGGAGGGCTCGCTCGGCAACATCATGGAGCGCCGCTCGTGGCGGGGTGCTATCGAAGTCGGCGCCCACGTCGCCGGAAACGGGCGACGTCCGATGCGGTCGGGAAGGATCGGTACGACCCAGCCTCGACGGCGTTGGGCAGCACGTCAGGTTTGCCGTCTCTGAATCGGCCGAGGGACTCGATGATCAGCTGGGCGGCGACGACCTTGCACCTCACCATGAGCGAGTGAAGGGTATCGTCGGCGCGTACGGGGATTCGCCGCTGGGCAATGATTCCGCCGCCGTCGATCTGACTGTCGATCCGATGCACGGTGACACCGGTCTCCCGCTCGCCGTTCGCCAGGGCCCAGAAGGTCGGGAGGACCCCCCGATAGGTCGGCAACAGCGAGCTGTGGACATTGATGCAGCCGAGGGGGGGAAGCTCCAACAACGCCTCGCCAAAGATCTGTGGACACGCCACCGAGATGACCATGTCCGGGGAGAACGTGCGGAGCTGGCCCAAAAAGTCCTCCGCGTTCACCTCTCGAGGCATGAACACCGGGATGCCGTGCTCCCTGGCCAGGGTGGAGAGCGACCGTGGGCGACCCCGGCCCGATACTCGATACGTGAGGTCGAGGAGCCGGAGACGGGTGTAAGCGGCACCCTCGCTCAGCAGGTCGCGAACGCCGAACGCCCTGGCGAACCGCTTCGCCTGGGAGAACCAGGTCGATCCCCGGTAGAGCGGCTTGACGATAGCGAGCGCGACGTCGTCGTCGCCGGTCGCGGGCAGCACCTCCGCGAAGAATGTCGGGATGACGAACGGCTCTTCGGGCGCGATGAAGACGATCCTCAAGGCTCCCGCCTGCCTTCGACCGAGGACGGTACGGCGAGAGGACACGACAGCCACGCGCAAAAGAGCGTGATTGAACTACGCCACATGGGCTGCCGACGGCAGGTGGGCTGGCGCTGCGTTGCGCTCGATCCGTGTGGTGCTCCGAAGCGTGACCTTGGGAACATGCTTCACTGCTACGCCACCCCAATCCCTATGTCCCAGGAACTTCGTAGGCACGACGCTAGGGAACCTGCTGCAGCGCCGCCGGTCGGCTGCTGGACCCTGTTGAGTGTGATGGGTTCACCGGAAGGGCCGGGGAGATCGAGGCCCCGCGGCCCACCCCGACGTACGCGAACCCGGCTTCCCGACACAGTTCCGCATCGAGGAAGTTCCTGCCGTCCAGCAGCAGGGGGAACCGCATGACCCCCCGGATCTCCCCGAGGTCGAGTGCGGTGAACTCCGGCCACTCGGTGACGAGCACGAGCGCCTCCGCATCGGAGGCGAGCGCCGTCGGGTTCGCCGAGAGCTCGAGACAGTCTCGGAAGCCATCGGGCAGGTCGTGGACCACAGGATCGAACGCCCGCACGCGCGCCCCCAGCTCCGTCAGCTCGGCGGCGATATCCAGCGACGGGGCGTTGCGCAGGTCATCGGTCCCCGGCTTGAAGCTGAGGCCGAGCAGTCCGATCCGACGGCCGACGAGACGTCGGAGGTGGGCCTGCAACTGGCGGATCACCCACCGCTGCTGATGACCGTTCACCTCGTTCGCCGCCCGGAGCATCCTGGGCGCGAGGCCACGTGTCTCCGCCATTCCCTGCAACGCGAGCACGTCTTTCGGGAAGCACGAGCCGCCCCATCCGATTCCGGCTCGCAGAAACCCCGGCCCGATGCGCCGGTCGAGCCCGACGGCCTCGGCCACCCGATCGACGTCTGCCCCCAGCTCATCCGCGATCGCGGCGATCTCGTTGATGAACGAGATCTTCACCGCGAGGAACGCGTTCGCTGCGTACTTGGTCAGCTCCGCCGATGCGGGGTCCATGGCGACGAGGGGGACCGGTCCTCCGGCGTCGGCGGCCCGCCGGCGGACGTGGGCGGGCACGGCCTCGGGGAGGTGGCGGCGCAGGATGGGGTCGTAGGCCCGGATCAGACGATCGAAGGCGGCCTCGTCCGTCGCTCCGACCACGATTCGGTCCGGGACGAAGAAGTCGCGAACCGCCGAACCCTCGGCCAGGAACTCGGGGTTCACTGCCACGGAGACCGGGCCCGCTGCCTCTTCCTCGACGAGGGACAGGATGTACTCGGATGTGCCGACGGGAGCCGTGCTCCGGTTCACCACGACGGACCCGGGCAGGACGTGCTTGCCAACGCTCCGAGCGGCCCCGACGATTGCTCGGAGGTCGACCGCGCCATTGCCACCGTTCGGTGTGTCCACGCAGATGAAGACGACATCGGCCCCTGCGACCGCCTCATGTGGATCGACGTGAAAGGACAGCGAGCCGGCGTGAAGCCCGAAGGTCAGGAGCCGGTCCAGGTTCGGCTCGACGAAGGGGACGTCACCCCGGGCCATGGCCTCGACCTTCGGGCGGTCGATGTCGAGAACGTGGACCCGGTGTCCGAGGGCCGCGAATGCGACCGCCGAGACCAGGCCGACGTGGCCTGCCCCCACCACGGCGATCCGCAGCACGGGCTTGCCCGATTCAACCGGTCCCGCGTTTCCGGTCACGGTCACACGGCGAATCTACGGCCACGATGCCCAGAGATCACGCGCCGAATGCCGTAACTGCGCTACGGCGATCGACGTATGGGGTCCTTCACCTCTTCAGACGGACGACGGTCACGGAGGCCAGATTCGCGACGACGACCATGTTGAAGGTCGACCTGCGGTGCCCGCGGGCGAAGGCAGCGATGAGGTACCTCCGAGGTGCGAGCCTGCTCACGTCGTAGAAGCCCCGCGCGTTGGTGGTCACGACTCTGGCCCACCCGCTGCGCGATACGATCTTGATCCGGCCGCCGGCGAGCGGAGCGCGGGTGGGGGAAGACACCAGGCGGCCGGCCAGGGAACCCGTCTTGACCCCCGAGAGCGTGGTCGCTTTCACGGACTTCGACCAGGACGAGTGGTTCCCGGCTCCGTCGTTGGCCCGCACGGAATAGACGTACGACGTCCGTGCGGCCAAACCGGCATCGATGAAGTACGTCGCCTGAACGGTATCGACGACGGTCCTGTTTCGAAGGATGTCATATCCCGTGACGCCCTCGTCGTCCGAGCTCGGCAACCAGGAGAGCCTGACCTGGCTCGAGGACAGGGCTTTGGCCCTGACACTCTGAGGCACGGTGGGCGGCTGCGTGTCCTGCGGGGGCGGGGGGGGAGGCGGATCGGCCGGGACCAGGACGGTGACGGGCGAGCTTGGGGCGGAGCGGTTCCCCGCTGCGTCGAAGGCCATGACGTCATAGGTGTCCTCGGTGCCGGGCGAGACAGTGGTGTCGTTGAATCCCGTGGAGGTGGGGTTCGCCAGCTCCGTGCCGCCGCGCATCACGACGTACCCGGCGACCCCAACGTCGTCGGTGGATGGCGCCCACGACAGGTCCACCGCGTTGGGGCTCTCGGCGGAGGCCACCAGGTTGGCAGGCGCGGTGGGCGGCTGGGTGTCCTGCGGAGGCGGGGGCGGAGGCGGATCGGCCGGCACCACGACGGTGACGGGCGAGCTCGCGGCGGAGCGGTTCCCGGCGGCGTCGAAGGCCATGACGTCATAGCTGTACTCGGTGCCGGGCGACACCGTGGTGTCAATGAATCCTGGGCTCGGGGGATCGGCGATCTCAGCTCCGTTCCGCACGACCGCATACCCGGCCACTCCGGTGTCGTCGGTGGACGGCGACCAAGACAGGTCGACCTCGGTGGATCCGGAGACCGTCGCCGTGAGGTCCGGCGGCACGGTTGGTGCCCGGGTGTCGCCGGTGGGCCCCACCGCCCCCCGATATGTCACGCCGGAGGTCCCGGGCCATCCGAGGACGGCAGACGACACCGCGCCGGTGAGGACTTGGGGGTTGGTCGGCGCGTATCGACTCCAGATCGTCGCCGGGTCGAACGTCGGATCCGCCAGACGCCGGACGTCGAAGCCCGGATCGACCTGCAACCCGTGCTGCTCCCACCCCAGGCCGGCGGCCTGGAATGCCCCAAGAGTCGAATAGCTCCTGCCGTTGCCGAAGTTGTAGAGCAGCGTGTACTGGGTGGACTGCGGCGCGGCGACCCGCCAGACGACGTCACCGTCGTAGTTGGCGCCCGAGGAGAGCGAGTCGTCCCGGAAGATGATTCGGTCGTCGAGCGAATAGAAGATGTTGTTGTACACGGACTTGTTCGCGCTGGCCCAGATCGCCGGGCCCGAGGGGTCCCAGTTGTACGTAACCGATCGTCGGGTGACGATCGTGTTGTTGTAGAAGTCCCACCATCCGGCCCGCGAGGAGCTGTGCGTGCTGGAGGGGTCGAGCGTCATCCACGGCACCCAGTTCGACGACTCCTGGTTTCCGGGCCGCCCACCGCGGCCGAGCGTGCTGTTGTCGATGACGTTGTTGTGGATGTACACGGGCCCGGCCGGCGACGTCGACGAGGAGTCACCGGTCGAGATGCCGGAGGCCACGTCCCAGAACATGTTGCCGGCGACCTCGACGTTGCCGCCCGCCCCCTGGCGGATCTCCATGCCGTCGTCGTGCAGCCGGACGAAGAAGTTGTGGACGATGCGATCGTCGTGGCTGCCATCGGACAGGTGGACACCGTCGAAGCCGTCACGGATCGTGTTGCTCGAAACGACGAACCCGACCACGGGGCCGTCCGTGCTGATGACCTCGGACTGGAACTCGGGATAGGCCTCGTGAATGCCGTTGCTGTCCTTGACGTCGGTCCAGTACAGCCAGCCGGGGACCCCGTTGTCCCACTCGTCGTTCGTGAAGGTCCAGTTCGCGTCGCCCGCCCGGACCACGATCCCGTACGTCCCGTAGAGCAGCCTGCTGTCGGCAACGGTGATGTTCGTGGCCGTCCCGTCGAACATGCGGACCGACCCCTGGAACCGGAGATTCTCGAACGACAGGTACCGGGCCCCGCTGAAGCTGAGGAGCGCGTCGGACATGAAGACGGACATCGGATGATGGTTGGGGTCGGTGTCCAGGGGCACCGCCGCGATTGTGCTGCCGGTGGCGTCCTTCAGATCGTTCGGGTTGGGCGTGAGCCGCATGTACAGGTGGCCGTCGGACTGGAGCTGAATGCCGGGTCCGATGTACTCGGGAGTTCCGACGACCTCTGGGCCGTAGTAGGTCGAGGTCAGGTTCGCCGACGACGAGTACTGCACGAGTTGGACGTCGTCGTCCAGCAGCCAGGCCCTGACGACCGAGCTGCTGGGGAACGTCCTGACGCTCCGATAGAGGCCGATGGACGGATCGACGATCTGCCACTCGCTATTCGGCGCCTGGGCGAAGTAGGGCAGACCACCGTCGAGAACCGCGGTCTCCCCCGGATACGAGGCGATGGTGATCGGGGCGGTCGCGCTGCCCTGGGCCGAAATGGAGACGCCCGCCTCGAAGTACGTCCCACCGCGGAGGTACAGGGTGCTGCCGGGCGTGAGCTGGGTGGCGGCGTGACGAAACGTCTTCCACGGGGCGACAAAGGTTCCGGGATTGCTGTCGGAGCCGGTAGTGGAGACGTAGTACGTGGGGCCAGCCGAGGCGGCGAACGAGGCCCCGGTGCCGAATCCGCCGATGAACGCGGCGAGGACGACAACGATGACGCTCGTGGTCCACAGCGACCGACCGGGAACGCGCGGTCCGCGCCGGAACAGCCCGATCGGCGGCCTTTGCACGCATGAGGTGACCATGTCGTTCGGATCGGTGCCGACCAGCGAAGACTTGACGCAGAGCAACACGAGGCAACCGAAAATCACCCATTCCTGCGCGGGGCCGGTGGTGCCGGGGAGTCGAGGACCCGGCGACCAGCGTAGGCCTTGGGTCGAGGAGGATTGGCGGCACCCCAAGAGCAGGCCTCTGATGACCCAGCCGGGCGGGGGATGCTCGGCGCGCGTGCCCGGCGCGGGACCTTCTCAGGCCCAATTGCCGGTGCTATTATCCGCGCCACTTCGAGCCGGGAAGTCCGGCGCCCGGGGATCGGGAGCGAGCGTGGGGGGATCTGCGAAGGACCTGTCTCGACACGAGCCCGATGACGCGCACGCGTCGTCGGGCGGGCGCCGCTGCCCGGTCTGTGGGATCAAGCTGTCGGCCTATAACCCGAATCCGTACTGCTGGCAGCATATGATCGGCCATCCGTGGCGAGGGCCGACGGCCAAACCCAAGGTCTGAGACCCTCCCTCGAGATCACCGTCCGGTGGACGGCGCTCCTCCCGACGGCGAATAATTGGATATCCGGATCCCAGACATGTGAGAGGGGGCCCAATTGGACGGCGCGCAACCACGCCCGCGTCGGTCTCTGTTCGGGTACGGGAAGCGCTCCGTCGACCAGTTCATCCAGGAGCGAGACTGGCTGCTGCGCGAGCGCGAGCACCGGCTGGCCGAGGCCGAGGCCCGGGTGGCCGCCCTCCAGGACGAGCTTCGGGAGCGCGAGCAGGCCATCGACCAGCTGAAGCGGGAGCTCGACTCGATCGGCCTCGAACCGCAGGAGAGTTCGCAGGACTACGCCACCCGGCTCACCGCCAGCCTGATGACCGAGGAGTTGCAGAGGGTCCTGGGCGCGGCGCAGGACGCCGCGACCCGGATCATCGAACGGGCGGACCTCACCACGAAAGGGCGACTGCGCGAGGCGGAACAGCTGTGGCGGGATGTGGAGGCACAGCTGGCGCGGCTGGTCTCGTGGCACGAGGTCGTCACGCCCGTGAGCGAGTCCACCAGAAGCGGGATCGCGAACGCACAGTCGGAGATCGAGGACGTCCCGGAGCGCATCCGCCAGGCCCTGGTGCCGATGGCGGACGCGATCGCGGACGTGCAGGCCCGGATCGCGGAACTCGTGGACGCGGCCTCTCCGCCGGCGCTGGCGAGACCCGAGGGGATCGAGGAGCAGGCGGAGGGAGAGGACGAGAACGCCTCCGACGAGACCCCGGACATCGAGGAGGGAGGCGAGGGCGGTGACGAGGCGACCGTCCGGTTCCGCTCGGACGACCTGCCACCGGATGGGGCAGACGAAGAGGAGCCCCCCCCGCCTGACGAGCCTGCATCGCCGGAACCGGCGTCATCGACGCCGCCGGGAGTATCCACCAGGGAGGACCAGCGCGGGTCCCGCGAGGATTGGTCGTGGCACGAGAGGGCAGCCCAGGCCTCCCATAACGGCCCCCCCGCTCCTCCCAATCCCACCGCCCCGGCCGCGGGGGACATTCGAGCCGAGGGTGAGGCGGGAATCGCGCCCGAATCCCCCGAGTTCACCCCATCGGGCGGGGAGCACCTGTCCGTGGCCTTCCGTCCGGGGAGACGACGGGCCTGGTTCGTCGAGCGCAATCTGCGGGCTGCTCCGGTGACGTGAGCAGGTCCGCTCGTTGCGAGCCATCGCGCGAGTCCGCCCGAGTGACGTCGTGAGCGCCGAGGCCCGGCCGTCCGACAGGGGGCGCCGGGAGCCGGTCGAGGGCATCCTCCCCGCCGTCGAGGAGGCGTTCTCCAAACTCGAGCCGGAGCACGCGCGCGGGTTGCACGGTGATCGTGCGCTCGTGGCGGGACGTGCCCACGAGACCCGGTCGCGCGCCCGGGAAGGGATCATGGGTACCACTGGTCCCGGCGGCGGACCCCCTGCAGCCCCGCCGCTCCGGCGGGCGCGAATGGAGCGCGCAACGTTCCCTGACTCCGGGCTCGGAGACCCCGCCGACATGTCTCGGGCCGCGATCGACCGGGCGGGGCAGGGGCGGGGACGTCCGCCGATCGACCTGCTGGTGCCGATCGCCGTGTCGAGGGAGTGGCCGCCGGCCCGGCAGGCGGCGGTCCAGGCGCTCACTGAGCTCCTCGCCGAATGGAGGATCGCGGAATCCCACCTCGATTCGCTGCTGGTCGGCATCGCGGCCATGCATCCGCCGCCGTGGGGCCCGGAGGAGGACCGCTTCGGCGGGCTCGCCCGGGTCATCGGCGTGGGCCGGCTGGCGGAACGGCTTCGGGGGCCCGAGCAGTCCCGGGTGGGGGCGGCGGCGCTGCTCCTCGCCGAGGGGGGATCGTTCGCCGTTCATCTGGTGGCGACGCTGGACGCGGATCCCGCGCCGGCCGTCCGCCGCCTCGCGCGCCTCGCCGTCAGGTCGATGCGCCGGGAAGGGTCCGACGAACGGCGACGCGACGTCGACAGATCCGAGTCGGGTTCGACCGACGGACATGCCGGGGCCACCGCACACGAGATGATCAAGTCCGCCGATCCGGCCGTCCCCGAGATGCTCGAGCGCGCCGATGCCGCGGCACCCAGCCGTCCCGCGCCTGGCGGCGCCGCTCCGGGCAATGCCGCCAGGCGCCCGGAACCGGCAGGACTCGAGTCGGTCTTCGCACGCCCGGTCCCGACCGATCCGCAGATGCTCCTGGAGGCCGCCAGCTTCGCCGAGGGGCCGGAGCGGGAGGCGAGCGAACGGGCGCTCGCGTCGCTCGGCCTCGATGGGGACCGGTTGGTGCGATTGGCCGCCGCGGTCGACCCCGTGCACCGGGCGGATGCCGTTCGCGTGATCCGGCGGATCGGTGGCCGGTCGATCCTTCCGTTCCTGCCGGAGCTGGCCTCGGACTCGGCGGGCGCGGTCCGCACGGCGGTGGTCGAGGCCATGGCCGAGTCGGCAGGCCCCGGTGGCGTGGAGCTGGCCCGGCGGCTGCTCCGTGACGACTCCTCGGCCTCGGTGCGCGCCGCGTCGGTGTGGGCCCTGGCCAGGGCGGGGGGCGCGGTCGCCGTCGACGCCTCCAGGCGCGGCCTCTCCGATCCGGACCCGGACGTGCGGGCGGTGGCGGTGGAGGCCCTCGCTCCGGGGAATCCCGAGGCCGTCGATCTCCTCGGGAGGGCCCTTGGCGACGAGGACGCCGGTGTGTGGAAGGCCGCCTTGCAACGGATGGCGGTGCTGGAGGACCGTGGGCTCCCCCTCCTGTGGTCGGCGATCATGGCGACGCCGGCGGAACGGCGTGACGAGCTCCTGCGCGCGATCGAGCGGAGAGACCCGGCCGATCTGGCGGCGCTGGCGCTGGCCCACGCCGGAGTCGGCGGTCCGGCGGAGCGGGCGCTGGCGGTCGAGATGGCGGCCCGCGCCGCGACCCCGGAATGCACCGACGTGGTGATCGGGGCGCTCCAGGACCCCGACCCCGTGGTGCGCGAGACGGCCATCGGGGGACTCTCGGAGATGCGGACTCCGCGCGCGGTTCCGGCGCTGACGGCCAGGCTCGCGGATCCCCAGGTGGGCGTGCGGATCGAGGCGCTCCGGGCACTGGCCGTGATCGACGACGAGGGCGTGCCTCCTGCGCTGGTCTCGGCGCTGAAGGACCCCGAGGTGCTCGTTCGGGACATCGCCGCCGACGCGATCATGGCCTGGCGCTCCGCCCCGATGGCCGGGAGGCTGGTCGAGGCGCTCGGCACGCCGAACCTCAGGCGCCAGGCGGCCGAGCTGCTGGAGCGCATGGGCCCTTCGGTGATGGAGCCGCTGGTGGCCGTCGTGACCGGCGGCGACGTGGAGGCGGCGGGAGCCGCCGCGAGGGTGCTCGAACGGACGGTGGGATCCGGACGTTTCGTCGCGGACCTCTCGTCGCCGAACGTTGCCGACCGCTTGCGCGCGGTTACGGTCATCGGGGCCCTGGGCGACGAGGCGGCCCTGGAAGCGCTCCCGGCCGCACTCGCCGACCCCGACGTGACGATCCGTGCCCGCGCCGCCTCGCTTCTCGGCGCCATCGGCGACCACCGATCCCTCCCGCATCTCGAACGAACCGCGCGCAGCGACCCCGCCTCGGAGGTCGCGTCAGCCGCCCGCGCAGCAATCGAGCGCATCGCGGGCCCAGCGGTCCCGGCAGTTCATCGGAACGCGGAGGAGAACGAAGAGGCCGGTGACGGACCGCGCCTCCGGCGGGTGTGAACTCCCACCCGAGTTCGCTTACAGCTCGACGGGGCCGCAGAGGAGCGAAAGGCGAACCTCGCCAGTGCGGAGACCCTGCAGGAGCGCCGCGCCTGTCCGGGTCACATAGAGCAACGGAGGGGAGTCCACCGGGCCGGTGGGGCGGACCCCGATCACCCGGCGGCTGGAGGCGGGCATGGCGGCGAAGCCGACCAGGTGCATCCGTTGCGCGTAGAAGCGGAACGCCATGGGCACACCGCTCCCCCCGAGCCACATGTCGCGACCCAGAGAGAACGATTCCATTCGTGTGACCAGGGGGACGCCCGGAATCGCGTTCAGTGCGCGCAGGAGTGACTCGTCCCGGCCTTGGGCGGTCCTGAGCGCCAGCGGGTACAGGGGCACCGTGTCGCACTTCCGCGCGCCTGCCTGGGCGCGGTGCTCTGCCAGGACTTCCGCGACCCGCGCGTTCCGGGCCGCGGTCCGGGCGTGGTCTCGGGCCGCCGCCCTCAGCCGCTTCGACAGGTCCGTCGCGACAATCTCCGGACGCGGTGCGCCGTCCTCTCCGGTCCGGGCGGCCGGCGCAGATCGCGGCGGACTCGACGGGCGCAGGAGGATGGCCGGAACCGTCGCCAGGACGGCGAGGACGAGGAAGGCGGCCAGGGCACGGCGCTCCCGGCTCATGGCACGAGTATGAATCCGCCGGTGGCGGTCGCCAACCGGTTGCCGCGGATGGCGGTTCCGGGTTCACTGTCGCAGTGGACGTGAGCGCCGCGAACCAGCCCCCGCCGCTGGTGGGGTACGACCCCCTCGCCTCGGACGCGGCGCTGCTCGAGGGCTTCCGCCGGGAGGGAGCGGCCGGGGCCGAGGAGCGGATCCGCCGGGCGGCGCTGCTGGCCGGCGGCGAGGCGGCGGAGTGGGGGAGGCTGGCGAACGCCTACCCGCCCGTGCTCCGCACCCACGACCGGTACGGCGAGCGGATCGACGAGGTCGAGTTCCATCCGGCGTGGCATTCGCTCATGCGGTCCGGGATCGAGCTGGGGCTGCACGGGTCGCCGTGGCGAGAGCCGGTGCCCGGCGCGCACGTCGCCCGCGCCGCCGCGTTCATGGTGCTCGCCCAGGCCGAGTCAGGGTTCGGCTGCCCCATCTCCATGACCTACGCCGCCGTTCCCGCGCTGCGTGCGCAGCCCGACCTGGCGGCGGAGTGGGAGCCCCGGCTGACCTCCCTCGAGTACGACCCTCGCGCCGTCCCCGTCACCGAGAAGGCCGGCGCCCTGTCCGGCATGGCAATGACCGAGCGCCAGGGGGGTTCCGACGTCCGCGCGAACACGACCCGCGCCGAACCCGCCGACGGCGCGTACGCCGTCACCGGCGAGAAGTGGTTCTGCTCGGCCCCCATGTGCGACGCCTTCCTGGTGCTGGCCCAGGCGCCGGGCGGCCTGTCGTGCTTCCTGCTGCCGAGGTGGCGCCCCGACGGCACGCGGAACGCGTTCCACATCCAGCGGCTGAAGGACAAGCTGGGGAACCGGTCGAACGCGTCGTCGGAGGTCGAGTTCCACCGCGCGTACGCCCGGCTGGTGGGGGAGGAGGGCCGGGGCATCCCGACGATCATCGAGATGGTGAACCACACGCGGCTCGACTGCGTGCTGGGCTCGGCCGGGCTGATGCGCCGCGCGGTCGCCGAGGCCACCCACCACGCGGCGCACCGCTCCGCGTTCGGCCGCCTGCTGGCCGACCAGCCGCTCATGCGCAACGTCCTGGCCGACCTGGCCGTGGAGTCCGAGGCGGCGACGGTCACCGCCCTCCGCCTGGCCCGCGCGTACGACGAGGCCTGGGGAGGCGACGCCGAGGCCAGGACGTTCTCCCGGCTGGCCACCGCGGTCGCCAAGTACTGGGTGTGCAAGCGGACGCCGCCGATGGTGGCCGAGGCCCTGGAATGCCTGGGGGGCAATGGGTTCGTCGAGGAGTCCGGCATGCCCTTGATCTACCGGGAGAGCCCGCTGAACTCCATCTGGGAGGGCTCGGGGAACGTCATCGCGCTCGACGTGCTGCGGGCGGTGGCGCGCACCCCGGAGTCCGTCGAGGCCTTCTTCGCGGAGGTCGCCGCCGCCGAAGGAGCCGAGCCCCGCCTCGACGCCTACGCCGCGAAGCTTCGCGATGAGTTGGCCGACCCGACCGACGCGGAGCCCCGCGCCCGCCGCCTGGTCGAGCAGATGGCGCTGGCGCTCCAGGGTTCGCTGCTGGTCCGCCACGGCGACCCGGCCGTGGCCGCCGCGTTCGTCGCCTCGCGCCTCGAGGGCGACCGGGGCCTGGCCTTCGGGACGCTCCCGCCCGGTGTGGGGGCGAAGCGGATCGTGGACCGCGCCACGCCCCGACTCGGTTAGCCCGGCGAGTCGGTCATGTCGACTCGGTCGGGCCGCCGACGGGGTGCTCGGACTTCCGGGCCGTGGCCAGCTTCTCCCGGCCGTTCAGGAACGCGAACCAGTAGACGCCCGCCCCGGCGATCCCGCCCCCGATCGGCCCGATCCAGTACACCCACCAGTCGGCCCAGTGCCCGCCGGCCACCATGGGTCCCAAGGCTCGGGCGGGGTTCATGGCGGCGCCGGTCAGCGGCCCCCCGGCCAGGATGTCGAAGGTCAGCACCAACCCGATCGGCAGCCCGGCCAGCTTGGTGAACGGCCCCCGGTCGTCGACGACGGTCCCGTACACGACGAACACGAGGAAGAACGTCAGGACGGCTTCGATCAGGACCGCGCGCCCGGACGACATCCCCTGGGCCAGGCCGGGGGCGCCGAGGTTCGCCGCCCGCCAGGACGCCCTGGGGTAGAGCCCCCGGAGCAGCAGCGCGGCGAGGATCGCCCCCCCGAGCTGCGCCACCACGTACACCCCTGCCAGCAGCGTCTTGATGTTTCCCGTCACCCACACGCCGAGGGTGATCGCGGGGTTGAAGTGGGCGCCGGAGATGTGTGCGAGGACGGAAACCATCACCGCGAACACGAAGCCGTTGGCGAGCGCCACCCCGACCAGCCCGCCCCCGGACGCCGCCATGATGGCCGCGCCCGCTCCGATGAACACCAGGGCGAACGTTCCGATGAACTCGGCGACCGCCTTCTGTCCGACCCTCTCCACGCCGATCCTCGCGTCGTCCCCCGGGTCGATGCCCGGGCCACGGCTAGAATGCGGACCGTGAAAGTATTGCTCACATCCGCCAGCGAGTCGGTCAAGGAGACCATGCGGCTCGCCGTGGCCGGCATCGAGCGCCGGCTGGGCGAACGGCTGGAGTTCCTGGAAGCCTCGAACGGCGAGCGCGGCCTCCTGCTCGCCCGGAAGTTCCGGCCCGAGGTGATCATCGCCGACGAGATTCAGTCCCGGGCCGGCGCGTTCGCCCTGGCCAAGGACCTCCGCGACGAGCTCCCGCCCTACGACGGCGTCATCGTGATCCTGCTGGACCGCCACCACGACGAGTGGCTCGCGAGGTGGTCGGGCGCCGACGCCTGGTTCGTGAAGCCGGCGGATCCCTTCGCGCTGGCGGATCGCGTGCTGGAGGCGCTGCAGGCGCGGCGAGGCGCCAGGGCGGCCGCCGAGACCGAGAAGGAGACCGCGTGAAGATCCGGGGCACCTGTCAGAACTGCGGCCGTGACTTTTTCGTCCAGCAGGTGCTCGACGCCGGCGGACACTGCTGGAACTGCGGCAAGCCCTACCAGCCGCACTACACCGCGGTGCTGACCGAGGCCCTGGAGCAGGCGGAGGCGGGCGGCACGGCGCTCGAGGGGGCGCTCGAGAAGCTGGCCGGGATGGAGCCGAACCTGGTGCTCGACGAGGAGACCGTGCTGGCGAGGATCCGCGCGCATCTCGAGGAGCTTCGGACCGACGCCCGCGTGCGAGCCGACCGGGCCGCCGAGGCCGCTGCCCGCTGACGCCCGTGCCCGACGACAACGGCTACCGCGTCCGTATCGAGGACGTGGACGGAACCGGCTGGCGCGTGGTGATCGTCGCACCGGGTGGCGACGAGGCCGGCCATCGCGCCTGCGCCGACGAGGTCGAGGCCCGCACGTATGCTTCCACCGTGCGCCAGCACATCTACTGGTTGTCGGAGGAGAAGTTCCGCCAGTACTACCGGCTCCCCGAGCCGGCGGGAGGATAGCCCGTGGGCTTCAACGCCATGCAGCCCGGCAAGGTGAAGAAGGGCGACATCATCATGCTGGTGTCGGGGCTCCTGGTCATCGCCGCCCTGGTCATCTGGGCCATCCGGTAGGGCGGTGGCGTTCGATCCACGCCTGGCCGGCGAGGCCTACTGCTACTTCACCACCACCGGTCGGCGCACCGGCGATCCCCACACCATCGAGATCTGGTTCGGCATGCCGGACGACGGGCGGGCGCTGTACCTGCTGAGCGGCGGCGGCGACCGCAGCGACTGGGTCCGGAACCTCATGGCGGATCCGGCCGTCACCGTCCGGATCGGTTCGACCTCCGAGGAGGAAGAAAGGGCCCGGGCCCGGATCGTCGAGCCCGGCGAGGAGGACGACGCCGCCCGCAAGCTGCTGGCCGCGAAGTACCAGAGTTGGGAGGAGGGCACGACGCTCAGCACCTGGGCCCGCGCGTCGCTGTGCGTCGCCATCGAACCCAGAGAGGAGGCAGGACGACCATGATCACGCGCACGCTGGGAACCAACGGACCGGAGGTGTCGGCGATCGGACTGGGTTGCATGGGGATGTCGGACCTGTACGGGCCGGCTGACGAGGCCGAGAGCATCGCCACGATCCACGCGGCGCTGGATGCCGGGATCACCCTGCTCGACACCGGCGACTACTACGGCATGGGCCACAACGAGCTGCTGATCCGGGAGGCTCTCCGCGGCCGGGACCGCGACGCAGTGCTGATCAGCGTGAAGTTCGGTTCGCTCCGGGGACCGGACGGCTCGTTCCTCGGGTTCGACGGAAGGCCGGGGATCGTGAAGACCTCCCTGGCATACACGCTCCGGCGGCTCGGGACCGACCACGTCGACGTCTACCGGCCCGGGCGGGTCGACCCGGCGGTTCCCATCGAGGAGACGGTCGGGGCGATCGCGGAGATGGTCGAGACCGGGTACGTGCGGTACGCGGGCCTGTCGGAGGCGGGCGCCGAGACCGTTCGCCGCGCCAACGCCGTGCAGCCGATCGCGGACCTCCAGATCGAGTACTCGCTGCTGTCGCGGGGAATCGAGGCCGAGATCATCCCGGCGTGCCGTGAGCTCGGCGTGGGCGTGACCGCCTACGGCGTGCTCACGCGGGGCCTGCTGAGCGGGCACTGGTCGAGGGAGCGGGCGGTGCCCCCGGGCGACATCCGAAGCCGCCACCCGCGGTTCAGTGCCGGGAACGTCGAGCGGAACCTGGAGCTGGTCGACGCGCTCCGCGCCGTCGCGGACGCGAAGGGCGCGACCGTGGCACAGATCGCAATCTCGTGGGTCCTGTCCCGCGGCGAGGACATCGTCCCGCTGGTCGGAGCTCGCCGCCGCGACCGCCTGACCGAAGCCCTGGGCTCGCTCGACCTCGAGCTCTCCGACGACGACCTGGAGGCCATCGAACGCGCGATCCCACCCGGCGCGGCGGCCGGCGACCGCTACGACGAGCGCCAGATGGCGATGCTCGACAGCGAACGCACGGCGAGCTGAGTGGCTAGGCCTGGCCCTCGTCGAAGCCGATCGAGAACAGGCGGTCGAGGTCGTGCTTCGAGTAGACCTGGAACGCGATGAGGGTCTCGGTGCGCGCAACGCCGTCGACCTTGGCGACCCCGTCTGGGATCACGCGGGACAGATCGTCGTGGTCGGCCACGCGGATGATCACGACCAGGTCGTACTCGCCGGCCACGGAATAGACCTCGGACACGCCGGGGATGTCGGCGATGGCCTGTGCGGCCTCGGGGATCTCGTCGATCTCGCACTGCACCAGCACGACTGCGTTGACCATCGCCTCGTTCCCCTATCCGGAATTCGTCAACTTACTTGACCGCCGGCGTCACGCCGCCCGCTCGAGCACCATGGCCATGCCCATCCCGCCGCTGATGCACAGCGTGCACAGCGCCAGCGACAGGTCGCGCTCGCGCAGCTCGTAGGCGGCCGTCAGCACGATGCGGGCGCCGGTCATCCCGATCGGGTGGCCGAGCGCGATCCCGCCACCCTTCGGGTTGAGCTTGTCGTGGTCGAGCTTCAGCTCGCGGTCGCACGCGAGGACCTGCGCCGCGAACGCCTCGTTCAGCTCGATCACGTCGAAGTCCTGAAGCGACAGGCCGGTCTTCTCCAACACCTTCCGGGTCGCCGGGACGACGCCGATGCCCATGTACGCGGGGTCCACCCCGGCGCTGGCGTACGCCACGACCTTCGCGAGCGGCTCGCGGCCCTCGGCCCGGGCGCGAGATTCGCTCATGAGCACCAGCGAAGCGGCGCCGTCCGTGATGCCGCTCGACGACCCCGCGGTCACCGTTCCGTCGGACGCGAACGTGGGCTTCAGCTTCGCCAGCGTCTCGAGCGTGGTGTCCTCGCGGGGGTGCTCGTCCTCCGCGAACACGGTGACGTCGCCCTTGCGGCCGGGGACCTCGACGGGCGTGATCTCCTTCGCGCGCGCCGCCTTCCCCCCCGTCGCCTTGCGCTGCGACGCCAGCGAGAACTCGTCCTGCTCCTCGCGGGGAATGCCGTACTTGCGCGCGAGGTTCTCCGCGGTCTCGCCCATCATGCAGCCGGACAGCGGGTCGAGGAACCCGTCCCGGTACATCCCGTCGTACACGGTCGCGTTCCCCATCCGGTACCCGAACCGCATGCGGTCCATGAGGAACGGAGTGCGGGACATGTTCTCCATGCCCCCGGCCACGACCACCTGGGCGTTCCCGAGCATGACCTGTTCGGCAGCGTGCTGGATCGCTCGCGTGCCCGATCCGCACGCCATGTTCACCGTGATCCCCGGAACCTCCTGAGGAAGGCCGCTCTTGAAGGCGACCTGGCGGGCCGTGTTCGGCCCGTTCCCGGCCTGGCGGGCGTGGCCGAAGACCAGCTCCTCGACCTGGTCGGTGTCGACGCGGGCCCGGCTCAGCGCCTCCTTCGTGGCGATGACGCCCAGGTCCACGGTGGGAACCTCCGCCAGCGCACCGAGGAAGTTGCCGATGGGCGTGCGCGCCCCCTCGAGGATCACCGTGGATTCCACGGCATCGATTGTAGTCGCCAGGCGGGACCACTCTTCCGCCCGTCCCGGCGGCCGTTGGCTCCCTCTGGCTGTGGCCCCGAGCGTTGTCACCTTCGTCGTCGAGGGCGGCCTCTGCGGGCTCAGCGCTGCGACGCCGACCGCAGCCGGGCCAGGAGCCCGGCCAGCGCGCGGCCCCCGTCGACCGGCTCGGCGAGGGGCCGGTCCGCGTGGACGATCGCGGGCGGGTGGCGGGCCAGCTGGCCGCGGACCGCGGCGAGCTCGTCGGCCCGGTCCGGAGGACAGGGGAACGTCCGCACCCCGTCCTCCCACGGCTCCGCGGCGAGCGAGCCGCCCGCGAGGAGGACATCCGCGCCGCCGCCCGAGCGCAGCCGGAGGCGGCCCGACCCGATGAGCCAGCGGTCCTGCCGGCCCCGCGCGATGGCCTCGGCCAGGGCGTGGAGCCGGTCGCGGGCGCGGGCCGCCC
The DNA here is from genome assembly GCA_045805265.1 of Actinomycetota bacterium. GTDB lineage: Bacteria > Actinomycetota > UBA4738 > UBA4738 > JACQTL01 > JBJMLO01. Next base: position 306,764 of record JBJMLO010000030.1, on the reverse strand, counting down.
CCTCGAACCGTTCCTGCGCCGCCAGCCTCGTCATCCGGGCCTCGAGCGCTTCGAGGAGCCCGCCCGGGGAGGAGAGAGAGCGGATGAGCCCGCGGACGAGCTCCTCGTAGCGCTCGGACGTGACGCGACCGATGCAGGGCGCCACGCACCGGCCCATGCCGGCCAGCGCGCAGGGAGAGAACCGGGTGGTGCGACCCATCGAACGGGTGCACCGCCGGATGGGAACGACGTCCTCGAGGGCGTCCTTGGCCGCCCTCGCCGCGCCCCGGCCGTGGAACGGACCGAGGTAGACGACGTCGTCAGACCGCAGCCGAGGAGGCCCCGGGGTGGGGACGACCTTGATCCGGGGCCACGCCTCGGTGAGATCCACCTTGAGGTACGCGTAGGCGCGCCAGGTCCGGCCCCGGCGGTTGTGGGGAGGTTCGTGGCGGGCGATCAGCCGGGCCTCGGCGACGAGCGACTCGAGCTCCGTGCGGCAGACGCGGTACTCGACGCGCTCGGTCCGGGCCAGCAGGTCGCGCACCCGCTTGCGCTCGTCGCCGTAGAAGTACGACTTCACCCTCGACCGGAGGTCGGTGGCCTTCCCCACGTACAGCACGAGGTCGTGCCGGTCCCGGAACAGGTACACGCCACGGGCGTGGGGGAGGGCGTCGGCCAAGCGGATCTTCGCGTAGTGGGGCTGCCCCCGGGCCCGCATCGACTCGCGGAGGTCGCCGAGGGTGAGGATGCCCAGGCGGCCGCCCAGCTCGAGCAGCGAATGGAGCACGCCCGCGCAGGCCTCCGCGTCGGGAAAGGCGCGATGGGTCGGGGCCACGTCGGTGCGGAAGTGCCGGGCCAGCGTGTCGAGCCGCACGTTCCGGACGTTGTCCCACGCCACCCGCCGGGCCAGCTTCGCCGTGCACACGGGCGGGCCCTCGGGCTCGGGGTACCCGAGCTGCCGGGCGGCGGCGCGGATGAACCCGAAGTCGAACCGGGCGTTGTGCGCGACGAACACCGCGCCGCGCAGGAACTCCAGCAGCGAGGGCAGGACGGCCTCGATGGGAGGCGCGTGGAGCAGGTCGAGGTCCTCGATCCCCGTGAGGTGGGTGATGAACCGGGGGATCGGCTCGCCGGGATTCACCAGCGAGTGGAACGTGCCGACCCGCTCGCCTCCCAGGTACCGGACGGCACCGACCTCGGTGATCGAGGAGTCCCGGGGCGAGCCGCCTGTGGTCTCGAGGTCGACAACGCAGAAGGTGACCTCGCGCAGCGGCGTCTCGGGGTCAAGCTCGCTGCCGGTTCCGATCGATCCGAGCACCGCGACTGAGCCTCCCGGGGCCGCGGGACCGGCAGACTACCCGAACACGCGTTCGATGGTCAAGTCGCGGGGCTGTCGAAGGGCGGACGGCGGGCGATTCGAGCGACGCGTCGGAGGTCGCGCTACGCGACGTGCCGGGCGATGCGGCGGCGCTGCTGCTCGGTGAGGCCGCCCCACACGCCGTAGCGCTCGCGGTTCTTGAGCGCCCAGGACAGACACGTCTCCCGGATGGAGCACGCGTTGCAGTAGGAGAGCGCGAGCCCGGCGTCCTCCTCGGATGCGGGGAAGAACACCTCGGGGTCGATGCCGTAGCATGCGGCCCGGTCCTGCCACATGTCCGGTGGCATCGGATCCTTCGGGAGATGCGAGAGATCGAACTCGAACGCCGATTCGCTCATGAGCCTGCCTTCCTCTACCCCAGCCGGCGCTGTCGCTGCCGAGCTCCTGCGTCGATCTATTTCGGCTCCTGGGTGCGTGGGCGCTTCCCCACTAATGTCTAGCACGGCCGCCCGCCGGGATGGAAGAGGGATTTTGCCATCGAGCGAAAAATTCTTCGGCGGAGGATGCCTGCTCGCGCCGATCGTCCCGATTCGCACTGGTCAGGAGCCCCAGCGATGAGCCAGCCTCTTGCGGGGACGCGCATCCTCGACCTGACCAGGCTCCTCCCCGGGGGGTACGCAACGCTGATGCTGGCCGACCTGGGGGCGGACGTCGTGAAGGTCGAGGAACCGGGCCGGGGCGACTACATCCGGTTGACGCCCCCGCTCGTCGAGGGCGAGTCGGCCGCCCACCGAGCGCTGAACCGGGGCAAGCGCAGCGTGGCCCTGAACCTGAAGGACCCGGCCGGCGTCGAGTTGCTCCGGCGTCTGGCCGGGGGGTTCGACGTGCTGGTGGAGTCGTTCCGCCCGGGGGTGACCGACCGGCTGGGCGTCGGGCCGGCGACCCTGGCCGAGGCGAACCCCCGGCTCGTCTACTGCGCTATCACCGGCTATGGACAGGATGGGCCGTACCGCGACCGGGTGGGGCACGACGTCAACTACATCGGCCACGCGGGGGCCCTCGACCTGACGGGCGTCGACGGCGGACCGCCGGTGATCCCGGCCGTGCAGGTGGGGGACATGGCCGGAGGGGGGATGGCCGCGGCGATCGCCATCCTGGCGGCGCTGCTGGAGCGGGAGCGGACCGGCCGGGGACGGTTCGTCGACACGGCCATGATGGACGGTGTGGCATCGTGGCTGTCGATCCACACCGGGGCCTTCCTGCAGACGGGACTGGAGCCGCGCCGCGGCCGCATGCGCCTGTCGGGCGAGTACGCCTGCTACGGCGTCTACGAGTGCGCCGACGCCAAATGGGTGACGGTGGGGGCCCTGGAGCCCAAGTTCTGGACCGTGCTGTGCACGGCGCTCGACCTCCCCGACCTCGTGCACACGCAGTACGGCCCGCCCGAAGTGCAGCTGCGGATGGCGGCCCGGTTGACGGAGGCCTTCGCGCGGCGTCCTCGCGGCGAGTGGTTGGAGGCCCTGGCCCCGATCGAGGCCTGCGTGGGCCCTGTGAACTCGCTCGCCGAGGCCGTCGAGGATCCCCAGGTCGTCCACCGGGGACTGGTCGCGGAAGTCGGTGGCGCCCCGGTCGGCCCGGCCTCGCCGTTCGTCATGGACGGCGAGCGGCTGCAGCGCCTCTCGCCCGCCCCGGGCCTCGGAGAGCACACCGACGAGGTGCTGGCCGAAGTGGGCGTTACCGAGGGCGAGCTGTCGGACCTCCGGTCACGCGGCGTGATCTGACCGAGCGCGGAGCGGGACGCCGCGATCCGTCGTCAGGGAGGCTTCGCGGGCCTCCCACCGGACCCACCCGATGCACGCGGTCCCCTCGCCGCCGCCAAGCGGCGCGACGCTCGTGATCCTGCCCACCTCCTCGCCGTCGGCGAGGACAAGGGCCATCGGGAGCACCTCCCCCGCGCCGTGGAACGCCAGCACCAGCCGAGGCGGGTGTCCCAGGTTGCGAACCCTGGCCACCGACTCCTGACCGAGGAAGCACCCCTTGGTCGTGTCGATGAGATCGTCGAGGTCTGCCTCCGACGGCAGCCACCCCTCGTCGAAGTCCACCCCGAAGCGTGGGGTCCCCCGCTGAATCCGCCACACCTCGAGGTCCTGCTCGGAGGCCTCCAGGAAGTTGCCGAGCGACGTCCGCCGTTCGTCGATGCCGGCGGCCGGGACGATCTGGTCGAAGCCGCTGCCGAGGACGCCCGGTGACCATCCTTCGATCGTCATCACGCGTCCGGAGTGCGGGTGGCAGAGAAGCCCGAGCTCTGCGGTCTGGTCGGTGATGGTCACGTCGGCGGACAGGACGTAGGGAATCATGAGCTCCCCGGCCGGCCGTGGTTGGACCGCGTCTTGGACGATCACGAACGAGTCATCAGGCATCGCGAAGACGTGGAAGTCCGCGCGCACGTGGCCGGTCCGGTCGAGGAGGAGCGTGCGCCGGGTCTTGTAGGGCCGGAGGTCGTCGACCCGGTTCGTCACGATGTCGTTCAGCCATCTCGACGCGTCGGAGCCGGACAGCCCGAACTTCCTCCACCGGGACACGTCCGCGAACACCGGCATCGGCCGGCCGAACAGCGCGTGAACCTCCGCCTCGCCCATGGTTCTGCCAGCATACGGGCGCCGTGGACGTGCCCCGGACGCTGATCGTCACGAACGACTTCCCGCCGCGGGTGGGCGGCGTGCAGCAGTACGTGTGGAACGTCGCGGCGAACCTTCCCGGCGGCCGGGTGGCCGTCGTGGCGCCGAACTGGCCGGGGTGGCGGGAGCACGACGCTGCGCTGCCGTTTCCGGTGCACCGGTTCCCCCCCAGGTTCCTGTGGCCGTCCGCCGACCTGGCCACGAGGGTCCGGATCGCCGCCCGGGAACACGAGGCCGAGGTCGTGCTGTTCGGCCACGGCCTGCCGCTCGCGCTGCTGGGGGCGGGCACGGGCCTGCCGTACGTCGTGGCCACGCACGGCACCGAGTACTGGTTCGCACAGACGCCCGGGCTCCACGCCCTGCTACGGCGGGCCACCGCGGGGGCGGCGCGCGTGCTTGCGGTCAGCCGGTTCACCGGCCGGGTGATCCGCACCGCCGTGCCGGACGGGGTACCCGTCTCGCTGCTGCCGCCCGGCGTGGACACCGAGCGGTTCCGGCCCGGCGCGCCCGGCATGCTCGGGCCCCAGGAGATCCGGCGCCGTCACGGCATCGACGCCGACCGCCCCCTGGTCGTGTGCGTCTCCCGGCTGGTCCCGCGCAAGGGCCAGGACGTCCTGATCCGGGCCCTCCCCGCCGTCCGCCGCCGCGAGCCCGATGCCGCCCTGCTGGTCGTGGGGGACGGGCCCTCCCGGGGGCGGCTGGCGGCGATGGCCGCCGGGGCCCCGGCCGGTTCCGTCGTGTTCGCCGGCCAGGTGTCCGACGCCGAGCTCTCCGCGTACCACGGCGCCGCCGACGTCTTCGCCATGCCGTGCCGCTCGCGCCTGGCCGGCCTGGAGGTCGAGGGGTTCGGCATCGTGTTCCTGGAGGCCGCCGCGGCGGGGAAGCCGGCCGTCGCCGGTGACTCCGGCGGCGCGGCGGAGGCGGTGGTCGACGGCGAGACCGGGCTGGTCGCCGACGGCCGGCACCCCGGCGCGGTGGCGGAGGCCGTCGGCTCGCTGCTGTCCAACGCGTCCCGCGCCGAGGCGATGGGGAAGGCGGCGCGGGCCCGGGCCGAGCGGCTGTTCACGTGGCCCCGGCTGACCGCCCGGCTGGCGCGATGGCTGGCCGACGCGGCACGATAGGGCCCACACGCGAGCGGAGCGGGGAGGAAGGGCGATGGCCGGCGATACGATCATGAAGCGATTCCACGAGACGGCCGAGCGCATGGGGGACCGGGCGGCCCTGAAGTACCGCGAGGGCGACGAGTGGCGCGAGATCTCCTGGACGGGCTACGCGGAGGCGGCCCGGGAGGTGGCCATGGGGCTGGCCGCGCTCGGGGTGGCGCCGGGCCAGGCCGTCTGCATCCTGTCCACGAACCGACCCGAATGGCACGTCGCCGACCTCGGCGGCATGTGCGCGGGCGCCGTGACCGTGCCGATCTACACGACCAGCTCGCCGTCCCAGGCCAGCTTCGTCGCGGGCCACTGCGAGGCGGTGGTGGCCGTCGTCGAGAACGAGGAGCAGCTCCGGAAGCTCGAGAAGGAGCGCTCGGAGCTCCCCGCACTCCGCCACGCGGCGGTGATCGAGGACCACCCGGAGTCCGCCGACGGCTTCGTGCTCTCCCTCGCCACGCTCCGCGAGCGGGGCCGCGCGTACGACGCGCAGCACCCCGGGGAGTACGAGGAGCGGTGGCGCCGGCCGGCGCCGGAGGACGTGGCCACCATCGTCTACACGTCCGGCACCACCGGCCCGCCGAAGGGCGCCATGCTCACGCACTCGAACGTCGTGTGGACCGTGGGCTCGCTGCTCCAGGTCTTCGCCGAGCCGTTCGGCTCGGGGAGGCGCCTGTCGTTCCTGCCGCTGTCCCACATCGCCGAGCGGATCACGTCGCACATGTCCCAGGTGGTCAACGGCATCGAGACGTGGTTCGCGGAGTCGCTCGACACCGTCCTGCCGGACCTCCAGGCCTGCCGGCCCACCGTGTTCTTCGCCGTGCCCCGCGTGTGGGAGAAGTTCTACGCGGGCATCCAGGCCAGGCTGGCCGGCCTGCCCGAGGAGCAGCGCATGGCCGCCGAGGGGGCCGTGTACGTCTCGACCGCCGTCGTCGAGATGCGCCAGGCCGGCGACGAGCCCCTGGAGGAGATGACCCACGGCCTGCACGAGGCCGAGGAGAAGCTGTTCGGGCCGCTCCGGGCCGCGTTGGGCCTCGACGCGTGCACGTACTTCGTGTCCGGGGCCGCCCCGATCAACGTCGACATCCTGAAGTTCTTCCACGCGGTGAACATGCCGATCGCGGAGGTGTACGGGCAGACGGAGGGCACGGGGCCCACCTCGCTGAACCCCCGGGAGCGGATCAGGATCGGCACGGTGGGTCCGCCGATCCCGGGCGTCGAGGTCCGCATCGCCGAGGACGGCGAGATCCTGGCGCGCGGCGGGAACGTCTTCGCCGGGTACCACCGCGACGAGGCGGCCACCGCCGAGATGCTCGTCGACGGCTGGATGCACACCGGCGACGTCGGCGAGCTCGATGAGGAGAGCTACCTACGGATCACCGACCGCAAGAAGGACCTCATCATCACGGCGAGCGGAAAGAACGTCGCGCCGCAGGAGCTCGAGAACGCGCTGAAGTACCACCCGCTGGTCAGCCAGGCGGTGGTGGTGGGGGACCGCCGGCCGTACCTCGTGGCGCTCATCACCCTGGATCAGGAGGCGCTGCCGAAGTTCGCCGCGGAACGCGGCATCGCGGATGCGGACCCCGCGGCCCTGTCGGAGGATCCCGCTGTCCTGGAGGTGGTCGCGGCGGCCGTGGCGTCGGTCAACGCCCAGTTCTCGCGGGCGGAGGGCATCAAGCGGTGGACCGTCCTGCCTCGCGACTTCCTCATGGAGGCCGAGGAGATCACGCCGACGCTGAAGGTCCGCCGCCGGGCCATCGTCACGAGGTTCTCCGACGAGATCGAACGCCTGTACGCGGCCCCGTAATGCCTCCCGGGGTGGCGACCGGGCCGGGCCGGCCCGCCGATGGCACACTTCGCTCATGCATGCCCGGGTGATCGCCGCGGCCGGCGCCGCCGTGGCCTGGTCCGAGGTGGTCGTCGTGCGGCCCGGGAACGCAGCGACGGCCCGGCCCTCCGGATCCCCCTCGGCCCGCTCGGGGCTGGGGTCGGCCGGGAGCGGTCCCGGCTTCGTCGTGCTCGGGGTGATCCTCGTGGCCGCGCTGCTGTTCTCCACGTGGAGGCTCAGGAGAGACCGGTGAACGACCGACAGAGTAGGCGGAGGCGCGCCGCGATCCGGGCGCTCGACCATGGGTTCGTCGCTGCGAAACGGGAGCGGGTTTTCGAGGTCCTCGGCGATCCGACGGGCTACGCTGGATGGTGGCCCGGGACCAGGTCGCTCGGTGACGGACGGCTCCGGATCCCGGGGCTGCCGCCCGCGGTCGTGGCCGCCGACCGGGTTCGCCCCGGAACCGGGCTGGTGGTCCGAATCTCGGAACGGCGGCCCCGAGGGATCGAGGGGCACCTGGAGTGGTACCTGGAGACCTTCGAGGAGGGCACGGTAGTGAGCTGCATCGCGGACCTGAGGGCGCCGAGGCCATGGCGGCCGCGGCGCGTCCTGCGCCTGCGCTCGGGTGTGCGGTCCGCGATGGTCGCCCTGAAGGGGATGCTGGAGTGACCGAGGATCGGATCCGGTGCCCGAACTGCGGGGCCCTGGCGTCACCCGGGGTCGAGTGGTGCGGGCAGTGCTACGCGAAGCTCGGCCCTCCGGCCGGGCAGGAGCACGAACCGGGGCCTGGAGGCCAGGGTCCGAACGTGCCGGCCCCCCCGATGCCCGCCCCCCCTGCCGGGTCCGGCGCCCAGGCGGGATCCCCGCAAGGGCCCGCGGAGGGAACGGAGGGCTCCGGCGCCTCCGCCCGGGGGACGCCCGCGTCGCTGCTGACCGAGCTGTGGGAGCTGCCGACCGTGCCCGAGCCGCAGGTCAAGGGCGCGCCCGTCCAGCACGATCAGGCCCCGGATGGGGCGGCCCACCACGAGGAGGCGCCACCGGGCGGCGGCCAGTTCGTCGACGGCGAGCCGGCCAAGCCCCGGCCCACCTGGCCCTGTGCGGTGTGTGGTGCCGCCAACGACATCGAGCTCGACAGCTGCGCGTCGTGCGGCGCGCCATTCGCCCGCCTGTTCCAGGAGGAGGCGGCGGGGCCCACGGCCGAGCCGAAGCGCGCCGTTGCGTTCTCCTTGGTCTTCCCGGGGCTCGGCCACGCGGTCGCGGGCAAGAGAGCCGAGGGGCTCGCCCGGGCCATCCTGTTCGCGTGGGCCGCGGCCACGGCGATCCTGCTGCTGACCGCGCACCCGGCGGGCGGCCTCGGGTTCCTGGCCCCGATGGCCATGCTGTTCGTCCTGGGCGCCATCCTGTGGTACGCGGTGACGGCCCTCGACGCTTTCCGCCTGGCGTCCGGCCAGCGCCAGATCGTTTCGTCGAAGGTGATGCTCTACGGCGTGGCCTCGCTGATGCTCGTGTCGGTCGCGTCCGTGCTGATCATGGTCACGAAGTCCGGCCGCCTGCACTGAGCGCGGACTACCCGGACAGCCGCGCCACCACGTCGGGCACCTCGACCAGTCGCTCGACGACGGCGTCGGGTCGCACGGCCGGGTTCGATTCCCGACGGAACTCCCGGGTCTGCACCGCGCGCATGCCCACGCCCTGGGCGCCGCTCACGTCGTCGAGGAGCCGGTCGCCGACGAACACGGCGGCTCCCGGATCGACGCCGAGACGCCCGAGGGCCTCCAGGAAGATGCGAGCATCGGGCTTGCGCGTCCCCACCTCGCTCGAGAACGCCGTGGCGTCGAGCAGCTCGAGGATCCCGAGCGCCTCGAGGTCCGCACGCATCAGGTGGGGGAGCAGCGCCACGTTCGAGACCAGGGCCAGCTGCAGCTCGCTCTGGCGGAGGGTCCGGAGCGTCGCCAGGTTGTCGGGGCTCACCATGATCGTCCTGGAGTAGGCGGAATGGTCGAGGGCCACGACGTGCTGCACGACGTCGGCCGGCACGGTGAGGCCCAGCGTGTTCGCGAGCACCTCGTCGAACGTCGCCACGAGGTCCAATTCCTCGAGCCGGGCTGCCTCGTACGAGGCGCCGACCCGGCGGTCGACCTCGCGTGCGACGCGGTCGATGAGGTGTCCGACCTCGGGGGCGTCGATGTACAGCGCGGCCTCGACCCGTGCCCGGATCTCCTCGTAGGCGGCCAGCAGCGCCTCGTCGGTGCGCCGGAAGTCGACGAGCGTGTGCCCGTAGTCGAAGAGGACCGCTCGGACCGGCTCGCCCATGGCCGGCGGAGCGTACTCCCGGGCGAGGAGGTGTCGGGGCGCGACGGTCGGGGGAAGCTCGGTGGGCCGGAATCATCGACGCCGCCGACACGAGGAGGAGGGGATCGAGATGGCGGAGAAGACGGAGGGTTCGATCACGATCAACGCGCCGGCCGAGAACGTCATGGCCGTCATCGAGGACTACGAGAGCTACCCGAAGTGGAACGACCTGAAGTCGGTCAAGGTGCTGAAGAAGGACTCCCAGGGCCGGGGCAGCGAGGTCGAGATGCAGCTGAAGGCGCCGGTCGTCGGCGAGGTCCGGTACGTCCTGAAGTACTCCTACCGGGCCAAGAACGGCGGCGTGTCGTGGACCACGAAGGAGATCGAGGGCGGGCTGAAGGACATCAAGGGCGAGTACGAGCTCGATGAGCTCGACGAGGACGAGACGAAGGTCACCTACCGCATGGCGATCCAGCTGAAGGCGAAGGTGCCCGGGTTCATCCGCCGCCAGGGCGAGAAGGCGATCGTCGACGGGGCCCTGAAGGGCCTCAAGAAGCGCGTCGAAGGCGGCTGAACCCCGCCTCTCCCGGTCACTGGACGGCGCGGGAAGCCGAGCCGCTAATCTAGGCCCGCGATGCGGGTTCTCCTGTTCACCGGGAAGGGCGGCGTGGGAAAGACCACCGTGGCCGCGGCGACGGCCGCGTCGGCGGCCCGCGCCGGGAGCCGGGTGATGGTCATGTCGACCGACCCGGCGCACTCCCTGGCGGACTCCTTCGACACCGGGATCTCGTCGGAGACGACGCAGCTCGCCGACAATCTGTGGGCACAGCAGATCGACGCCCAGGGGCGGCTGGAGCAGAACTGGCGCGAGATCCAGGAGTACTTCATCTCGCTGATGAACTGGGCGGGGGTCGACACGATCCAGGCCGAGGAGCTCTCCGTGATCCCCGGCCTCGACGAGATCTTCAGCCTGATCGACGTGAAGCACCACGTCGAGTCGAGCAAGTACGACCTGCTCGTGGTCGACTGCGCGCCGACCGCCGAGACGCTCCGCCTGCTGTCGCTGCCGGAGATCATGAACTGGTACATCGAGCGCATCTTCCCGGTGGAGCGGCGGGTGGTGAAGACGCTGCGCCCGCTGGTCACGAGGATCACCTCGCTGCCGATCGCCGACGACCGGTTCTTCGCGAGCGTGGAGAAGCTCCACCGCAACCTCGACTCGGTGCGCAAGATCCTGATCGACGAGAAGGTCTCGAGCGTGCGCCTGGTGGTGAACCCGGAGAAGATGGTGATCGCCGAGGCCCGCCGGACCTACACCTACCTGTCGCTGTTCGGCTATCGGTGCGACGCGGTGGTGGTCAACCGGATCATCCCGGACACGGTGACCGATCCCTACTTCGGCAAGTGGAAGGAGATCCAGGCGGAGCACCTGGCCACCGTGCACGAGTCGTTCCAGCCGGTGCCCATCCTCACGGCGAAGCTGTTCGACCAGGAGATGGTGGGGCTCGACCTGTTGGGGAGGATGGCCGACGAGGTGTACGGCGACCTCGACCCCGCCGCGATCCTGCACGTCGAGGAGCCCATCCGCGTCCGCAAGCGGGGCCAGGCCTACGTGTTGTCGCTGCGACTGCCGTTCGCCTCCCGGGAGGAGCTCGACATTCACCGCCGCGGCGACGAGCTGTTCGTGAAGGTGGGCGCGTACAAGCGGAACCTCATCCTGCCGCAGACGCTGCAGCGGCTGTCCATCCGCGACGCCTCGTTCGTGGAGGACCGGCTGGAGATCCGGTTCGGCCGCGAGCCCCGACCGGTGGCCGAGGCCGCCCGGACGCGATGAGCGAGCCGGCCCCGGGCGGGCCGGGACCGACGAGAAAGGGGTCAGACCATGGCTGAAGCCCGGACGGGAACCGGCGGGCGTCGCGCCGGCGCGAACCGGCGGGGCGCCGGCGACGGCGCCGACCCCGGGCCGGCGGCGTCCCCCTCCGGCGCCGGCGCGCCGGGAACGACCGGCGCTCCCCGCGGGCCGGCCTGTCCCGTGGCGTTCTGTCCCGTGGGGATGGCGCTGACCTTCGCCGAGGCGGCCCGGCCCGAGGTGGTCCAGCACCTCATGACGGCCGGGCACGAGCTGATGCTGGCCGTGAAGGCCATGGTCGACGCCCGAACCGAGGCCATGGGGGACGCCGGGGGCCTCGAGCACATCCGGATCACGTGAGCGAGGCCGCCGAGCCGGCCGGCCTCGAGGCCATCGGCCTCGACATCGGCGGGACCAAGATCGCCGGCTTCCGGGTCTCGGCCGACGGCCGGGTCCTGGCCCACGCCAGGTCGATGACGCCCGCTGGCGACAGCCGGGCGGTGTTCGCCGCGGTCGAGCAGGTGGCCGGCCAGCTCCGAGGCCCCGCGGTAGCGGCGATCGGCGCCGGCGTCGCCGGCATGGTCGAGTACCCGGCCGGGATCATGCGCTACGGGCCGAACCTGCCGTTCCGGGACATCCCCCTCCGCGAATGGCTGGCCCAGAGCACGGGCCTGCCCTGTCTCGTCGACAACGACGCCGCCTGCGCCGGGTGGGGGGAGTTCCGCATGGGCGCCGGCCGGGAGGCCGACGACATGCTGCTCGTCACGGTGGGGACCGGCATCGGCGGCGCGATCGTCTCGGGCGGGCGGATGTTCCGCGGCGCGCACGGGTTCGGCGCGGAGATCGGCCACATCATCGTGGAGCCGGGCGGCCCGCTCTGCGGCTGCGGGAACCTGGGTTGCTGGGAACAGGTCGCCTCTGGGCGGGCGATCGGGCGGCTGGGACGCGAGGCCGCCGCCGGGGAGCCGGCCTCGCTCCTGGTCGAGCTGGCGGAGGGGGACCCGGCCTTGATCACCGGCCCGGTGGTGACCACCGCGGCCAAGCAGGGCGACGTCACCGCGGTGGGCGTCCTGGCCGAGGTCGGGCGTCGCCTGGGGGAGGGCATCGCCGGCCTCGTCAACGTCCTCGATCCCGATGTGGTCGTGGTCGGGGGCGGCGCGATCGACGCCGGCGACCTGCTGCTCGGCCCCGCCAGGACGGCGTTCGTCGCCGCGGTGGAGGCGCCCGAGCATCGCCCCCAGGTTCCGATCGTGGCCGCCCGGCTGGGCAACGACGCCGGCGGCATCGGCGCGGGGCTGCTGGCCCTCGAGGAGCCGGGGCCGGGATCCGCGTGAGCACGCGGCCCCATCTCGGCCTGGTGCTGCCGCTGTTCTCGGGCAACACCGAGCGGGTGCTGGACGCCGCGCGGCGGGCCGAGGCCCTCGGCTACGACGGCGTGTTCGCGTTCGACCACTTCTTCCCGCCGGCCGCCTCGCCCGACCGGCCCTCGCTCGAGGCCTTCACGACGCTGGCGGCCGTGGGCGCGGTCACCGAGCGCGTGCGGGTGGGAACCCTGGTGGCGCGGGCCCAGCTCCGGCCGGCCGGGCTTCTGGCGAAGATGGCGGCCGGCATCGACGAGCTGACCGGGGGCCGGATGATCCTCGCCGTCGGCACGGGCGATCCCATCGACGAGCCGGAGCACCGTGCGTTCGGGATCCCCACGTTGTCGAAGGCCGATCGGCGGGCGCACCTCGCGGAGCTCGTGGCCGCCGTGAAGGCCCTGTTCCGGGGCGAGCGATGGGAGGGAGGTGGCCAGGTTCCCCCGATCGCCGGCCCGCTGCTCCCGCCGCCGGCCCGGCCGGGGGGTCCCCCGGTGTGGATCGGCGCGCAGGCCGACGAGGTGGTCCGGCTCGCCGGCGCGGTGGCCGACGGCTGGAACGGGTGGGGCGCATCTGCGGAGTCGTTCGCCCGAAAGGCCACGCTGCTGGCCGAGGAGGCCGGCGCGGCCGGGCGGGAGGCCGAGCCGACCTGGGCGGGCATCGCGCTGGTTGGCGAGGACGAGGCCGAGGCCGGCCGCCTGGCGACGGCCCGGCGGGAGCGCGGGATGACCTCGGACGACGTGTGGATCGGGGGCGCGGAACGCTTCGCCGAGCACGTGGCCGGGCTCGCGGCCTCCGGCGCGACATGGGTCATCGTGGTCGCCGCCGGGCCCGCCGACCGCGCCGAGCTCATCGCCCGGGCCTCCGGGCTGGGCGGCTGAAAGGCCTGATTGCCCCTCGAGCGCGAGGGAGTGTCAGCCTGCCGCGGGCCAGTTCACGGGGAGGAACACCCGGAACGACGCGCCCCCGCCCTCGCGGTCCTCGACCCAGGCACGTCCCCCGTGCAGCTTGGCGAACCGTCCCACCAACGAGAGCCCGACCCCGACCCCGGGCGCGTGTGCCGGTGCCTTCGGGCCCCGCATGAACGGTTCGAAGATCGTCTCCTTCAGCTCGGGCGGGACGCCCGGGCCGTCGTCGTCGACGCACAGCAGCGCGCCGCCGGAGACCGGACGCACCCGCACCCACACCCTGGCCCGGGCTGGCGTGTGGCGGAAGCTGTTGGCGACGAGGTTCTCGACGATGCGTTCCACCTTGGCGGCGTCGAGGCCGATGACGACGGGCTTGGTGTCGAGCTCCACGTTGCGCTCGGCGGGCAAGCCGGACTCCCGCACGGCGCGGCGGACGAGCTGCGCGAGGTCGGCAGGAAGCAGCTTCGGCTCGACGATCCCCCGGTCCAGGCGGTCCAGGTCGAGGAGGTCCGTCAGCAGGCGCTCCAGCTTGCGAGCGTTCGCCGCGATCCGTCCCGCGATGTCGCGGGCCTCCTGCTCGGGCAGGTCCAGGTCGGCGCGCTCCAGGGTCAACGCGAAGCCCAGCACCGCCGACAGCGGGGTCCGAAGCTCGTGAGAGACCGCGTGGAGGAACGTGTTCTTCATCTCGTCGAGCGCGCGAAGGCGGTCGCCGGCGTCGCGTTCCATCTCGAGGGCCCGGCGGAGCTCCTCCTCGGCCTTCTTGCGCTCGGTGACGTCGATCATCACGCCCTGCCAGTGGGACGCCCGCCCGGCGTCGTCGCGCAGGAGGACCGCCTCGTTGTCGATCCACACCACCCGGCCGTCGCGGGCGACGATGCGGTACTCGGCGCTGAACGGCTCCTCGGTCTGCTCGTGGAGCGCGTCCTCGGCGAGCACTCGCGCGCGGTCCTCGGGATGCAGGATGCGTGTCCACAGGCGGCGGTCCGGAAGGCACTCCTCGACCGTGTAGCCGGTCAGCCGTTCGATCTGCGGGCTCACGTACACGGACCTGCCGTGGGGGCCCCGCTCCACGATGTAGGTGACCATGGGGATGGTCTCCACGAGCGTCCGATACCGGCTCTCCGCCTCCCGCAGACGTCGGTCGACCGCCTTCCGCCGGGAGACGTCGCGGGCCACGATCTGACCGGCCGGTTCCCCCTCGAAGGTGAACGGGATCGCAGCGACCTCGACGTCGACGACCGTGGTGTCGAGGCGCACGAACCGCGCCTCGACCGCGGGCGCGGCCTGGCCGTGGCGCTCGCCCTGGGCCCACGCCGACATCAGCCCGCGGTCGTCGGGATGGACGATCCGAAGGATGGGCAGTCCGACGAGCTCCATCGGGTCGGCGGCCCCGATCAGGCCGGCCGCCGCCCAGTTGGCGAATACGAACTCCCCGTCGCGGTGGACGAAGATGGCGTCCGGAGAGAGATCGACGAGCCGCCGGTAGCGTTCCTCGCTGTCCCGCAGGGCCTCCTCGGCGCGGACCTGCTGGGTGACGTCCAGCATCACGCCCTCCAGCAGCGCGGGCCGGCCGGCGGTCTCCCGCGTCAGCACCGCGTCGTCGCGCACCCACACGACGTGGCCGTCCCGGGCGAGCAGGCGGTACCGGACGGAGAGCCGCCCGGAGGTGCGGGCCGCCTCCTCCGCAGCGAGGTATCGCTCCCGGTCGTCCAGATGGACCCGGGAATAGAACAGGTCGGGCTCCGCCGTCCATTCCTCGGCCGTGAAGCCCAGGATCGCCTCGATCTGCGGACTGACGTAGCGCCATTCGCCGGTCGCGCCGAACTCGGCCGTGTACGTGATGGCGGGCACCCGCTCCAACAGGCCGCGGAAGCCGGCCTCGGCTTGTCGTCGCTCGCCCTCCTCGTTGCTCCGGTCGGAGACGTCCACGGCCATGGCCACCGCGCCGACCACCAGCCCGTGCTCGCGGAGGGGTTCCACGCGGGCCTCGTACGTTCTGCCGGCGACGCCGAACTCGAAGTTCGAACCCTGCCCGTCGAAGGCCCGGCGGTGGGCGGCCCGGGCGATGGACTCGGCCTTCGGCATGGGGAGCAGTTCGAACAGCCGCCGGCCGGGCGCTGCGGCGTCCCCCCCAGCGATCCGGGCCGGGGGACGCGCCATCCACAGCACCCGGAGGTCGGTGTCGGTGGCCCAGGCGAACCCGGGGAGGCCCTCCATGCGCAGCACGAAGTCGTTCGGCTCGTCGGCCGATTGTTCCCGGTCGGGCCTCAAGCTGCTCGCCAACTCACCTCCGGTGTCGCACTGGGACGCTGGTTACCCATCGGCGCGAACGGTCTAGCCCTTTCGCATCGGCCGGAATCTAACGAAACCTCCACCACCTTGACCTTGCCGCCGACGACGACCTGATCCTGGGGAACGGGGGACACGACCACCTGTACGGCCGGGCCGGCAACGACGCCGTCATCGGCGGCTCGGCCGGCGACGACTCCATGGGAACTTGGGGTTCGACTCGATCCAGGGCCGTGGGCGGCACCGACACGTGCTTCGTGGGGACCGGGGGAGGCCAGGTCTCCACCTGCCCCTGAGCGGCCGAATCGGCTCGACGCAGACTGAAAATCGCCGGCTTCCGCACTCCTTTCCGCGGACGTGGACGGTGAGGCGCGGAGGCATCGCCGGCATGTCCGGTGGTGGGCCGTGTCAGGGCTCCGGTGGCGCGGATACCCTCTGCGGGCACTGACCACCGAAAAGCGGAAAGGGACCGGGGATGGCCGACGTGCGGCGGGTGCTGATCATGGGGGCGGCGGGACGGGACTTCCACAACTTCAACACCGTGTACCGGGACGAACCGGGTGCGGAGGTGGTGGCGTTCACCGCGACGCAGATCCCGTTCATCGAGGACCGGACGTATCCGGCCGCGCTGGCGGGGAAGCGGTACCCAGACGGGATCAAGATCCACCTCGAATCCGAGCTCGACCAGCTGATCGAGGAGCTGGCGGTCGACGACGTCGTGTTCTCGTACTCGGACGTGTCGCACGAGTACGTCATGCACCGGGCGTCGCAGGTGCTGGCCGCGGGGGCGAACTTCGTGCTGCTCGGGCCGCGCGCGACGATGCTGCCCGCCCGCGTTCCGGTCGTGGCGGTGTGCGCCGTGCGCACGGGGGCCGGCAAGAGCCAGACGACCAGGAAGGTGGCGCAGACGCTGCGGGAGGCCGGGAAGACGGCGGTCGTGGTCCGCCATCCCATGCCGTACGGGGACCTCGCGAAGCAGCGCGTGCAGCGGTTCGCCTCGTTCGACGACCTCGAGGAGGCGAATACCACGGTCGAGGAGCGCGAGGAGTACGAGCACCACCTGAAGGAGGGGACGGTGGTGTTCGCGGGCGTCGACTACGGCGCGATCCTGGAACAGGCCCAGCAGGAGTGCGACGTCCTGCTGTGGGACGGCGGCAACAACGACCTGCCGTTCTACCGGCCGGACGTCCACCTCGTCGTGGCCGACCCCCTGCGGGCCGGGCACGAGGTGACCTACCACCCCGGCGAGGCGAACCTCCGGATGGCGGGCGTGATCGTGATCAACAAGGTGGACTCGGCGTCCGCGGAGCAGGTCGCCGCCGTCGAGCGGAGCATCGCCGAGGTCAACCCCGGCGCCACCGTGATCAGGGCCGCCAGCCCCGTCACCGTCGACGACCCCGGCGCGCTGGCCGGCAAGCGCGTGCTGGTGGTGGAGGACGGTCCGACCCTCACCCACGGCGAGATGAAGTACGGCGCGGGAGTGGTCGCCGCCAGGCGGTGGGGCGCCGAGGTCGTGGATCCCCGGCCCTACGCCACGGGCACGCTGAAGGCGACGTACGAGAAGTACGACGTGGGGCCGGTCCTGCCGGCCATGGGCTACTCGGCGCAGCAGCTGGACGAGATGCGGCACATGATCGACGCGGCCGACTGCGACGTCGTGGTCATCGCCACGCCGATCGACCTCCGGTCGCTGATCGACGTGTCGAAGCCGGCCGTGCGCGTCACCTACGAGCTCGAGGAGGTCGAGGGCTCGCCGACCATCCGCGACGTGCTGGCGCCGCTCGTAGGTGGTGCGTAGCCGGTTCCTGACGGCGAGGGGGCGCGGGGTAGGCTGCGCGCTGTCATGGACCTCCGCGTGCTCGTCCACAACGTGAAGGGCTTCCGGGCCGGGGCCGACGAGACGGCCGCGGCCGTGGCGGAGCACCTCCCGGACGTGGCGCTGATCTGCGAGGCCGGGACGCGGGGCAAGCTCCGCCGGTACTGTCACGCGCTCGGGATGGAACCGGCCGCGCCGAGCCTGCTGCCGCTGGCCCGCACGGTCCGCAACGCGGTCCTGGTCCGGCCCCCGTGGCGTGTGGTGCGGTTCCACATCCACCGGTTCCACGAGTCGAGGCGGTTCTATCCCCGCGGCGCCCTCGTGGCGCACGTGGGCCGCGCCGGCTACCGGGTCTGGGCCCTGGCGGTGCACCTCGGCCTGGCCGCCGACGAGCGCCGGCGGCACGTCGAGGAGCTGACGAACCTGACGGCCGGACTCAGCGGGCCGGTCGTGGTGGGGGGCGACTTCAACGAGGGTCCCCGCTCCGGGGCGGTCCGGTGGATGGCCGAGCGGTACTGGGACGCCTGGGAGCACGGCGGCGACCGGGACCACCCCGGGCGGACCTTCCCGTCGAGCGACCCCGGCGACCGGATCGACTACCTGTTCGTCTCGGAGCAGTTCCGGGTGGATGGGGCATGGGTCCTGGACGACACGGCCGCCGTCGCCTCGTCGGACCACCTGCCGGTGGTGGTCGACCTCGCCCTCGACTGATCAGGCGCCGGATTCGCGGAGGCGCCGGCGGGCCACGGTCACGCCGGCCTCGGCGGCGCCCTCAACGCCGAGGCGGGACGTGTTGAGCACCGCGTCGTACAGCAGGGGATCCGTGATGTCGACGCCGTAGAACCGGCGGACGTACCCGGCGCGCTCGGCGTCCACGCGGCGGCACGCCTCCCTGGCCTCGCCCTCGGAGTGCCCCTGGGACCGCTCGATGCGGGCCACCCGGTCGGGGAGGTCGGCCACCAGCTGCAGGTGACAGGCGTCTGGGAGGTCGCGGAGCGCCGCCTGCCCGCCCCGGCCGAGGACCACGAACCCGCCCGCGGCGGCCATCGACTCGAGGACCCGGCGGACCTCCGCGGCCAGGAGCCGGTCGTCGGATGCCGGAGGTGCGACCAGGCCGAACTCCGGGCTGGCCGCGGCCAGCGCCAGCCCGACCTTCTCCACCAGGGCGGGGACGCGTTCGTCGAGGTGCTCGGCGAGGTCGGAGTCGAGCCCCACCCGCGCGGCGGCCTGCTCGACGATCTCCCGGTCGGCGAACCGGTACCCGAGCGCGTCCGCGACGGCCGGCGCGACGCTCAGCCCGCCGGCCCCGTACTGCCGGGACACCGTCACGATGCCCACGGCGGGAACACTACGCCCGTCGGCTGCGGGAAAGGGATTGGGGGGTGGCCGAGCTCAGGGCGTGGCGTGCTGACGGGCGAACTGCAGGATTCGGGCGCGGATGAGGTCGGCGTCGTGGTCGAGGGTGGCCACGTGGAAGGAGTTGGTGAGCGGAACCAGCTCCTTGTCCGTGGAACCGGCCTTGCGCATGATCAGCTGGGAGTTGGCCGGCTTGACCAGGTGGTCCTGGGGGGAGCTGAAGACCAGGAGGGGCTGGCGGACGTCGGGGAGCTCCGACTCGGCCTTCTTGAGGAGCTGTCCGAGGCTGCCGAGGGTGACGACCGGTGCCCGATCGTACGCGACCTCGTCCTGGCCGGGCTTGTTGATGTCGTTCGTGCGGAGCTTCTTGGTCCTGGCGAACAGCCGGACCACGGGGGCCATGGCCAGCCGCGGGTCGTGGATGTAGGGGTTGATCACGGCGACGCACCGCACCTCGTCGGGATGGCTGGCGGCCAGGTGCAGCGCCAGGGCCCCGCCCATGGACACGCCGATCACCGCCACGGCCTCGCACCTCGACGCCAGGTCCTTCAGCGCGCCCACGGCCTCGGCCTCCCAGTCGGTCCACTGGGTCTGGGCCAGGTCCTCCCAGTGCGTGCCGTGACCGGGAAGGCGGGGCGCACTCACCGACAGGCCCTGCTCGGCGAGCCAGTTGGCGAGCGGCCGGGTGGAGGCCGGCGAGCCGGTGAATCCGTGGATCACGAGGGCGCCCACCGGGCCGCCGTCCCGTTCGTACGGCTCGGCGCCCGGCATCAGCCGGTGGGTCTCCTTCATCGGCCGGGATGTGGAGAGTTCGTCATGGACGAGGGAGGCCGGTGTCGCTCCGGCGGGGTCCGGGGGTCCGGAACAGCTGCGACACGACGAACAGGCCGAACACGACAGCTGCTGCGACCAGCACGATCAGGGCGACGGCGAACGCCCATTCGAGGAACCCGAACCTGGCAAGCATGCGTGCTCCGGCGTCGATTCCGGCCCGGTCGAGTGCTCGCCGGGCCGGAGGTGAGGCTGTAGTCTAATTGCCCGACCGGACGCCGACCCGGGGGTGAGGGACGGATGTTCTACTGGCTCATGAAGCACGTCTTCCTGGGCCCTCTGCTCAAGGTGCTGTACCGGCCGAAGGCGAGGGGCCTGGAGAACGTGCCGGGCGAGGGGCCCGTGATCCTCGCGTCGAACCACGTCTCGTTCATGGACTCGCTGTTCATCCCGCTGGTGTTGAAGCGCCGGGTGGTGTACCTCGGCAAGTCCGACTACTTCGACAGCGCCAAGACGCGGTGGTTCTTCAAGCTGGTGAGCGTCATCCCGGTGAAACGCGACAGCGGGACGGCAGGCGAGGCCGCCATCCGTGCCGGCGTCCGCGAGCTGGAGAAGGGCGTGGTCGTTGGGATCTACCCGGAGGGGACCCGGAGCCCCGACGGACGGCTGTACCGGGGGAAGACCGGCGTGGCCCGGATGGCGCTGCTGGCCGGGTGCCCGGTCGTTCCGGTCGGGGTGTTCGGGACCCGCGAGCTGCAGCCCCCCGAGAAGCGGATGCCGAAGCTGTCCGGACGGGTGCAGGTGGTGTTCGGCAAGCCGCTGTCGTTCGAGCGGTTCGCCGGACAGGACCGGGACCGGTTCGTCCTGCGGTCCGCAACCGACGAGATCCTCTACGAGATCATGATGATCACCGGCCAGGAGTACGTCGACGAATACGCCTCGCGGGTGAAGGCCCAGATGGCGAAGGCCGCGAAGGCTCAGGAGCCGCCCGACGGGGACCGTCCGGGCGAGCCGGGGACGCTCACCGACGAGGAGGTCGCGAGCGTTCGGGTGATCGCTCCGGACGAGGCCGCCTCGGAAGAGCCCTCCGCGAGCAAGCCGGGCTCCTGATCGCTACCGGGCCAGCAGCGGTGGAGTGATCGCGGGCGCCGCAGGGACGCCAGGCTGGACCGCACGCTGGTCGTTGCCGTCCTGGATCCATTTGGACGAGCACTTGACGCAGTAGGCACGGCTCTTGCTGGACAGGACGACGACGACCCGAGCGGATTCGCAGACCGGACAACGAACCATCAGCTCGCCTCCTCGCCGCGGGTCAAGGGGTCCCGGGGAACGTCGCTGCGGCCGCGACGATCGCCCCACTGCAATACCCGGACACTCCTGTCGTAAACGACGGAAGTCTGCCACAGATTCCAATTCCGCGTGCACCGTGAAGACGCGCCGGGCGGGGGTTCCGTTCCGCCGGTTCCCCAATCAGTCCTCGGCCCACCCCAGCGACCGCCGCACGGCCGCCTTCCACCTCGCGTACTGGGCGTCCAGCCGCCCCTCGCCAGCCGGCCGGAACTCCCGATCGAGCTGCCAGTGTGCCGCGACCTCCTCCCGCGACGACCACACGCCAGTCCCCAGCCCGGCCAGGTACGCCGCGCCGAGCGCCGTGGTCTCGAGGATCCTCGGGCGACGCACCGGCACGCCGAGGGCGTCCGCCTGGAGCTGCATCAGCAGGTCGTCGACGCTGGCGCCGCCGTCGGCCTTCAGCTCGGTGATGGCCAGGCCGCCCTCGTCCCGCATGGCCTCGATCACGTCGCGGGTCTGGAACGCGATGGCCTCCAGCGTGGCCCGGGCGAGGTGCGCGGACGTCGTCCCGCGCGTGAGGCCGAGGATCATCCCCCTGGCGTATGGGTCCCAGTGGGGGGCGCCGAGCCCGGTGAGCGCCGGGACGAACACCACGCCGCCGGAGTCATCCACCCGGCCGGCCAGCGCCTCCACGTCGTCCGACCGCGCGATGATCCCGAGGCCGTCGCGGAGCCACTGCACGGCCGATCCCGTGACGAAGATCGAACCCTCCAGCGCGTAGGGGACCTCGTCGGCCGTCGTGGCTGCGATCGTGGTGATCAGGCCGGGGGGCGTGGGCGGCGCCGTCGTGCCGGTGTTCATGAGGACGAACGAGCCCGTGCCGTACGTGTTCTTGCCGGACCCGGCCTCGAAGCAGGCCTGCCCGACCAGCGCGGCCTGCTGGTCGCCGGCGATGCCCGCGATCGGGATCTCCGCGCCGAAGAAGGCCTCGGGGTCCGTGACGCCGAACCGGCCGCAGGACGGCAGGACCTCGGGGAGCACATGGCGGGGAACGCCCAGGCGATCGAGCAGCCGCTCGTCCCAGTCGAGCCGGTGGATGTCGTACAGCATCGTGCGGGACGCGTTCGTGTGGTCGGTCGCGTGGACGGCGCCGCCGGTCAATCGCGCGAGCACGTAGCTGTCCGTGGTGCCGAAGGCGAGGGTGCCCCGGCCGGCGGCCTCGCGCGCGCCCTCGACGTGCTCGAGCAGCCAGTGGACCTTCGTGCCGGAGAAGTAGGGGTCGATGACCAGGCCCGTGTGCTCCCGGACGTGCGGCTCGATGCCCTCCGCGCGCAGCGCGTCGCAGAAGGCCGCCGTCCGCCGGTCCTGCCACACGATCGCCGGGTGGACGGGACGGAGGGTCTCGCGGTCCCACAGCAGCGTGGTCTCGCGCTGGTTCGTGATGCCGATCGCGGCGAGCGCGGACGCCTGGAGCTTGGCGGTGGACAGCGCCTCCACGCACGCGGACGTGAGGGCGGTCCACCAGTCCTCGGGGTCGTGCTCGACCCATCCGGGCCGGGGGAACGACTGGGCGAACTCCCGGTATCCCTTCGCCACCACGTCGCCGCGGTCGTCGACCACGAGCGCAGCGACGCCGGTGGTGCCCGCGTCGATGCCGAGCACGTGCGCCATTGAAGGCCGGAGACTACCGGACGACCTGCCGATCGCGTCGCGCCGCCTTGCTGGAGTCGCGCGGCCCTGGAACGATGGACCTGGCCGAAGGGAGGTCCGAAGAGGAATGCCGGTGCGGGTCGGGATCCTGTGCGGGGGCGGACCGGCTCCCGGGATGAACTCGGTCATCTCGGCGGCCACGATCGAGGCCGTCAACTCCGGCTGGGAGGTCGTGGGGATCCTCGACGGGTTCGAGCATCTCATCCGGGGCTCGACTCGGGAGACGCGCCCCCTCGGCATCACGGACGTGTCGCGGATCCACGCGCAGGGCGGCTCGGTGCTGCGGACCTCCCGGGCGAACCCCACGATCCGCGACGACGGGGCCGGCGACCCCGAATGGCGCCTCCGGAACTCGGTCGCGGCGCTCGCGGAGCTCGGCGTGGGAGCCCTGGTCACGATCGGGGGCGACGACACCGCGTTCTCTGCCCAGGCGGTGGCGAACGCGGCCGGCGGGGCGCTCCGCGTGGCCCACGTCCCGAAGACCATCGACAACGACCTGCCGCTGCCCGGCGGGATGCCGACGTTCGGGTTCGAGACGGCCCGGCACGTCGGCGTGGAGTTGGTGAGCAACCTCATGACCGACGCCATCACCACGCAGCGGTGGTACCTGGTGGTGGCGATGGGGCGCTCGGCCGGCCACCTGGCCCTGGGGATCGGGAAGGCCGCGGGCGCGACGCTCACGGTGATCGCTGAGGAGTTCCCCCCCGACGAGCCGATCGCGCTCGATCACCTCGTGGACATCGTCGAGACCGCGATCCTGAAGCGGATCGTGCTCGGCCGCCCCTTCGGCGTGGTGGTGCTGGCCGAGGGGATCGGCCTCCGCCTGCGCGAGGAGGACCTGGCCACGGCCATGCCCGAGGTCGAGCGCGACGAGCACGGCCACGTCCGCCTGGCCGAGCTCGAGCTGCAGCGGGTTCTGGCGAAGCTGGTCAAGGAGCGGTTCCGGGCCCGTGGCCGGAAGGTCACGGTCGAGGGGACGAACATCGGCTACGAGCTGCGCTGCGCACCCCCGATCCCGTTCGACATCGAGTACACGCGCGACCTCGGGTACGGGGCGATCGAGTACCTGCGCGACGCCGGGCGCGAGGGCCGCGACGACCCGGGCGCGATGATCACGATCCGGCGAGGCCACATGGACGCCCTGCCGTTCGGCTCGTTCTCCGATCCGGAGACGGGCCGGGTCCGGATCCGCGAGGTGAACGTGGACAGCCATTCGTACCGGGTCGCCCACGAGTACATGATCCGGCTGAAGGCCGGGGACCTCGACGACGGCGCGATGTTGGCCGGGCTGGCGGACGCCGCGGGCATGACGCCGGCGGAGTTCCGCGCCCGGTACGGCTACCTGGTGGGCGCGGGCGGCTGATCCGCGCGCTCCGAGCGGGCCGCCAGCGCGGCCCGGTGCCGCGGGAGCAGCTCGGCCACCACCCGCTCGTTGCCCGGCGTCGGGACGCCCGCCGTGGCCCCGTACCGCACGACCGCGCCGTTCAGCGACTCGACCTCGAGCGGCTTGCCGCGCCGGACGTCCCGGGTCATGGAGGACAGGAAGCTCGGGTCGAGCGAGTTCGCCGCGTACGCGTGCACGATCCCGGCGATGCCGTCGGGAACCGCGATGCCCAACGCCCGGGCGACGGTCTCGGTCTCGTCCAGGACGTCGCGGAAGAGCCGGTCGAGGTTGGGGTCGGCAAGGACCTCACCGATCGTCGCTCCGGCGTACGCGGTGACGCCCCCCAGCCCGGAGATCACCACCAGCTTCTGCCACAGCGCCGACCGGATGTCCGACACGAGCGTCACCGGGACGCCGGAGTCGTCGAGGGCCTTCCCGAGGTGGGCGGCAGCCGGGCGCTCCTCCTCGACGAAGGCGCCGATCGTGACCTCCGACTGCCTGCCCCGCTGGGCCACGACGCCGGGCCGCTCGACGAAGGTCTCGATGCGGCTGGTCGCGCCGAGGACGGTGGCCTGGGGGAACCGTTCCTGCAGGAACGTCTCGTTGTCCACGCCGTTCTGCAGCGAGCACACGATGGTGTCCTGCGCGACGGCGGGCGCGATCGCGTCGGCGGCCTCCGCGTCGTCGTAGGTCTTCACCGTGAACAGGACGGCCTCGGCCGGGGCGTCCCCGGGGTCGAGGCGGTCGGTGGCGTGCACGTGGTCGATCCGCACGTCGCCGAGGTCGGCGAGGAGCACGAGTCCATCCGACCGGAGCGCCTCGAGCATCGGGCCCCGGGCCAGGAACCGCACGTCGTGCCCTCCGGCGGCCAGGCGGGCGCCGTAGTACCCGCCGACGCCACCGGTCCCGGCGATCAGGACGCGCATGGCGAGGGCTCCGGATGCACGGGCGCCAATATACTGGCCCGGTTCCGAGCTTCCGGGAGGCAGCGACGTGGCCGACGCACCGATCGATCTGCGTTCCGACACCGTGACGAAGCCGTCCGACGCCATGCGCCGGGCGATGGCCGAGGCGGAGGTCGGGGACGACTGGTACGGCGACGATCCCACCGTGAACCGGCTGCAGGACCGCGTCGCCGAGCTCACCGGGCGGGAGGCCGCCGCCTACCTGCCCACGGGGACGATGTGCACGCAGGTCGCGGTCCACGCGCTCTCCCGCCCCGGCCGGTTCGTGGTATGCGAGGCGACGTCGCACGTGGGCGGCACCGAGGTCACCTCGTCGGCGGTGCTGTCCGGGGTCGCGTTCCACCGCATCTCCGGCGACGCCCGCGCGATGCTGAACGCCGACCAGGTCGCGGCCGCGCTGGCGCCCGATCCGTACGACGTCGACGTGGTCGACCTGGTGTGCCTCGAGAACACGCACCAGGTCGGCGGAGGGACCGCGATGCCCGTCGAGGACGTCCGGGCGATCCACAAGGTGTGCGCCGACCACAGCGTTCCCCTGTACCTCGACGGCGCGAGGATCTTCAACGCCTGCGCCGTGACCGGGGCCGACGTGGCCGACTACGCCGGTGAGGTCGAAGCGATGATGTTCTGCCTGTCGAAGGGCCTGGGGGCGCCGATCGGCTCCGTGCTGGTCGGTGATCGCGAGTTCATCCGGGAGGCCCGCCGGCTGAAGATCCTGTTCGGCGGAGCGTGGCGGCAGGCCGGGATCACGGCGGCCGCCGGGCTGATCGCCCTGGCCGAGGGCCCCAGGCGCCTGCACGAGGACCACGAGCGGGCCCGCCGCCTGGCCGCCGGCGTGGCCGAGGTCCTCCCCGGGACCATCGACCCGGCGACCGTCGAGACCAACATGCTGTTCGTCGACGTCACGCGGGCGGGGCACGACGTCCTGGACGTCCGGGACCGGCTGGCCGCCGAGGGGGTGCTGGCCACCATGGTCGCCGGCAAGATCCGGATGCTGACCCACGTGGACATCGGCGACGCCGACGTCGACGCCGCGCTGGGCGCCTGGCGCCGGGTGGTGGCGACTCTGCCGCCGCCCCCCGGAGAGGAGACCGCATGAAGCTGTTCGGGCCGAAGGTTCCCGAGGAGGTCGCGAAGCGTGTCCCGCCGGGCAACCGGCTGGTGCGGGGGTGGCCGGTGCTCCACTACGGGCCGATCCCGAAGTTCGACGAGGCCGAGTGGGACCTGACGATGGACGGCCTCGTGGAGAACCCCTTCACGCTGACCTACGCGGAGCTGAAGTCGCTCGGCCCGGTCGACGTCACGGCGGACATGCACTGCGTGACGGGGTGGACGACGCTCGACAACACGTGGACCGGGGTGCCGTTCCGTGTCCTCGCGGAGCGGGCGAGGCCGAAGCCCGAGGCGAAGTGGGTCATCACCCACTGCGACTACGGCTACACGTCGGACCTGTCGCTGCAGGCCATGATGGCCGACGACGTGCTGGTCGCGTGGGCGCACGCCGGCGAGGACCTCACGCCCGAGCACGGGTTCCCGCTGCGGCTGGTCGTTCCCGAGCGCTACGCCTGGAAGAGCGCGAAGTGGCTGCGCGGGCTGGAGTTCACCGACCACAACCGACGCGGATTCTGGGAGGTCCGCGGCTACCACATCCACGCCGACCCGTGGCCCGAGGAGCGCTACTCCTACCAGGAGGGCCCCGGCGCCGAGCTCGAGCCGTAACAGGGTCCGGCGCGACCGGCTCTCACGGTTGACCCGGCCGGCGAACTGTCCCACGCTTCCCATACATGCCGCGCGACCGCTCGAATGGCCCCGTCCCGTGGGAGAACCCCGTCTGGATCCTGCTCATCGGCCTGGGGGGATTCCTGGTCGGCGTCGGGATCCTGTTGGTTGGGTTCTGGGCATCGGACCGGAGCCGGGAGTTCGTCGGCACCATCGGCTTCTCGGTGTGGGCGGCCGTCGTTGGCGTTCAGACGGCCTACTGGGCGCTGGTCGCCGGTCCGCTGTGGGCCGACCTCGCGACCGTCTGGCGTGAGGACGCGCCGGCCCGGCGCGCCGTCGTAACGCTCACCATGGCCCTCGCCGTCATCCTCCTGATCCCGCCCGTCATCGCGCTGACCGCTCATAGCCATCGGGCGCTGTCGCCTTTGTGGGGACACACGGTGAAGACGATGGTCCTGACTGTTGTCGGAGGGTCGGCCGTCGGGCTCCCGGCGCTGGCCGGGATCGCGATCGTCCAACATCAGGTTGGTCGCGGAGCGCGGGCGGCTGTGGACAAGGACGACGTAGCGGCGGCGCTTCGGGCTCGGGCACGGATCCTTCGGTTCCTGTCCGTTGCCGGAGCGGTCATCGGGCTCGCCATCCTGGCGGCCGGAGCGCTTCGGAGGGCCAGTGTGCCCCGGTATTTGAGCGAGAGTGAGTTCCCACAGGAGGCCGTCATGCTGTACGGCGCGTTCTTCACCGGCGTCCTGCTCCTGGTCTATGCTCCGGCCCACTTGGCGCTCAGGCAGTTCGGAACCAGGATCCGCGACCACTACTTCCCGCCTGAGATGATGCCGGCGCCCAGCTCAGACGACCTCAGGGGGTGGTTGGACAAGCGCTCAGCGCTCGAGGGGCTCCTGCAACTCGACGTCACAGCGAGCCAGCAACTGCAGGCCAGCCTGTTCATCCTCGCCCCGCTGCTCTCGGCGGTAATCACTACGCTCGCCCCCAAGTCGACCTGAGCTCCATGGCGATGTCAGGCCGCCGGCTCCTCGCGGTCGCGCTCCTTGCCTTCGCGCTCGTCCCACTGGGGTCGAGGCCGGCTTGGGCCTGCTCATGCGTGCCGAGCAGCCCGGCCGAACGGGCGGAGCACGCTGACGCCGTGTTCACCGGCACGGTGACGCGTGTCGAGAACGCCCTCAGCGACCGCGTCGTGAACTTCGACGTCGACACGGTGTACAAGGGCGAGGCGTCCCCATCGATCGACGTGCACACGGGCTACGGCGGCGACAAGTGTGGCGTCCGCTTCGTCGTGGATCGCCGCTACACGGTCTTCAGTTTCCACGCGAGGGGGGTCCTGAACACGTACAGCTGCGAATCCTCGGTGGCCGGGGACGTCGACCCGGCGAGACTGGGCCTTGGGTCCGGGATCACCGGCCTCCACCGCCCACTGTCCGCCTGGCTGATCCTGTTCACCGTGCTCGCCGGCATGGCGGTCGTTGGAGCCGTTGCCCTTGCCGCCCGCCGCCGGACCGACCGAGCTGGGATGGAAGCCCCTTGATGGGCTCTGCGAGGTTCGTCCGAACGATGCACCTGCTCAACTGTGCGTTCGATCGAGGACGGCAGCTTCGGCCCCGCCGCCCCCGTCGCCGAGGTCAACAGCGCGGCCATCGATATCCAGCGGAACGTCCGCATAGACGGCTTGGAGATCGTGTTCGCCTCGACCCGCCGAGCGGGTACGGACCAGGATGTGTACACGGCGACCCGAGCCAGCGTCACGGATCCGTTCTCCGTCCCGGAGAACGTCGGCGAGGCCGTGAACACGACCACGGCCAGCGAGACGCGCCCATCGCTCTCCTGGGATGGGACGACGCTGTTGTTCGGCCGCGCACCGGGTCCCGAGGGGTCCACGGACATCTACGTCACGACCAGGGAAGCGGTTACCGGCACCGGCTGAACTGGAACCGGTGAGCAGCGGGAGGTTGCCCCGCCGGGCGCATGCCCGGTGGGGCAGCCTTCTGATCGCCGAGGTCGCACACCCAAGGCCATCCACGCTCGCCTCGGCCACTCCTCCATCCGGTGACCTGGATCGCCACGGGTACCTTTCCCGAACGAGTGGCCCTCGTCGAAGTGGACGATCGCTCGGCGTCAGGATTGCGGCGGGGGCGCATGGGCATCCCGGTCGATCCCCTCACCGGACTCACGAGCTTCGCGGCGTGGGGCCAGTTCGGCGACCAGCATCCCCGCGAGGATCAGGGCGGCGCCCGCCCACTGCCGTGGGTTGAGCGACTCGCTCAGGATCACGACCCCCGCGATTCCCGCGAATACGGGTTCCATCACCAGGATCACCGCCGTGCGGGTCGGTGAGACGTGGCGCTGAGCGAGGGTCATGGCCCAGAACGCACCCGCGGAGGCCAGCACGCCGGTGATCAGCACCCCGGCGACCACGTCGTGGTGGGTCGGCGCCGTGAGGTGCTCCGATGCCAGCGAGGTGAACGTCGCCAGCACGGCGGTGACCCACATCTGGACGGCCGAGAGCGCGGCGGGGGAGTGCTCCGGCGCCGCCTTCGCCATGATCACCAGCTGGACGGCGAAGGACACCGCGGCGCCGAGCACGATGGCGTCCCCGTAGCGGAGGTGGAACCCGTGCGAGGCCGACAGGAGGAACAGCCCGACCGTCGCCAGCGCCACGCCCAGGGCCGGGCCCGGGCCGGGACGCCGCTTCAGGTACAGGACCGACAGCACCGGCGCGATGACCACGAACAGGCCGGTGACGAACGCCGCGTTCGTGGCCGTCGTGTGCTGCAACCCGACGGTCTGCGAGGCGTACCCGGTGAAGATCGTCGCGCCGGCCACCACCGCCGCGATCCAGCCCGGCCGGGCCAGCGCCCGGAGCTGCCGCCACGCGACGGCGGTCATCAGGACGGCGGCCAGGCCGAACCGCAGGGCCAGGAACTCGAACACCGGAACGTGCGCCACGGCCTCCTTGACCGTCGTGAACGTGAACCCCCATACGGCCGCGACGGCCACGAGGGCCAGCTCCCACCCGCGCCGGACCCTGGGCCGGGCCCGGCGGGTCCGCACGCTCACCCGCCCGCCTCCCCCGCGTCCGCCAGCTCCCTGAGGGTCGAGACGTCGCGCCGACGGGTGTCCTCGTCGCCCGGCGTCTCGCACAGGACCGTGCACCGGCGCACCTCGGGCCGTCCCAGGATCGCCGCGAACCCGTCGAGCCCGATCCCGCCGGCTCCGATGTTCGTGTGCCGGTCTCGCCGCGATCCCCGGGGGAACTCCGCGTCGTTCGCGTGGACGGCCACCAACCGATCGGCCAGTCCCGACTCGCCGAGCTCCGCGAAGCACTCCTCGACCCCGGCCGGCTCGTCGAGCGCGTACCCGGCCGCGAACAGGTGGCAGGTGTCGATGCACAGGCGGAGCCGATCTCCGGACGATGTGGCCTCGAACAGCCGGGCGGCCTCGGCGAACGTGCTGGCCACGGCGCCGCTGCTCCCTGCCATGAGCTCGACGACCAGGTTCGCGTCCACATCGACCGTCCCGATGGCGTCGAGCGCGTTCGCCGCGCGTGCCAACGCCTCCCGGGGTTCGCCCCGGCCGCCGGCGCCGGCATGGACCACCAGCCCGGCGGCGCCCAGCGCGTCGGCGGCCTCGAGCGTCGCCCGCGACAGCACGATCGACTTCGCGTGGAACTCCGGGTTGGGGGACGCGATGTTCACCAGGTACGGCGCGTGGAGGAACGCCGACCGGATGCTCTCCGCGGCGCATTCCTCGCGGAACCGCGCCGCGGCCTCGTCGGGGATGCTCGGCGGACGCCACATCCGTGCGTTCGATGCGAAGAACTGGACGCCCTCGGCCCCGATTGCGAGCGCGCCTGGCACCACCGAAGGCAGCCCGCCGCGCGTGCGGATGTGCGCGCCGACGATCACGCCGGCAGGCTAGCGGGGTTCAGGCCACGAAGATCGAGACGGTCTCGCCCTGCTCGACGGTCGCGCCGCTGTCGGGGATCTGGCCGACCACCGTGCTGGCCCTGGAGCCCGGGATGTGGACCACACGGACAATCAGCCCCTGGGCCTCCAGCTGGGCCTGGGCGTCGGCGGCGGGAAGCCCCACCACCGACGGCATCGGGAAGGTCTTGGGCCCGAGCGAGACGACCAGCCGGACGGTGCTCCCGAGCGGCACGGTCCCGCCGGGCTTGGGGTCCTGCCGGATGACCTCACCGACGGGCGCGCTGGCCGAGAACTCCTTGCTCACGCGCACGTGGAACCGCTGGGCGACCAGGACCGACTGCGCGTCGGCGGTGGTCTGCCCGACCACCTTGGGAACCGTCACCGGTTCGCGGCCGTCGCTCACCGTCACCGTGACCTCGGCCCCGAAGAGGATCTGCTGGCCGGGCAGGGGGTTCTGGTCGATGATCAGGCCCCTGCGGACGGTGTCGCTGAAGGCGTGCCGGACCCGCATCTTCAGGCCCTGCGCCTGGAGCGTCGTCCCGGCGTCGGCAAGCGTCGCGCCCGTGACCGTCGGGACCCCCCGCAACGGCAGGCCGGCGGACAGCTGCAACACGACGTCGGTTCCTTTCTCCGTCTTGGTGCCCGGGTCGAGACTCTGGCGCAGGACCTCGCCCTCGGTGACGGTGGTGGAGCTCACGGGCGGCCCGAACTGCGCATCCAGCCCGGCCGCGTCGAGTCGCTGGCGCGCGGCGTCCTGGGTCATGCCGAGGACACGGGGGACATGCGTGGTGTGGGGGATGACGTAGGCCCACGCGGCGAGCCCGCC
Organism: Actinomycetota bacterium; assembly: GCA_045805265.1. Taxonomy (GTDB): domain Bacteria; phylum Actinomycetota; class UBA4738; order UBA4738; family JACQTL01; genus JBJMLO01. The sequence goes on along the minus strand of JBJMLO010000030.1, from coordinate 275,339 downwards.
GCCGACCAGCAACGCCACCGCCATGAGCGTCACGACGATCCGGCGCAGGAGGCGCCTCCGCCGCGCCTTGGGCGACATCCGCTGGGGGATCGTCACGGTGAACGCCCGGTCCTCGTCGGCGTGGACGTCGTCCGGGAGCTCCTGCACCAGCTCGCCGAGGGACGGAGCGGATGCCGCCGGGTCGGACAGCGCCATCAGGCTCGCACGGAGATCGGAGGCCGAGGCGGGCCGGCGCTCGCGGTCCTTCTCTGTCGCCGCGACGACCAGGCGGTCGAGGTCGGGGGGAACCTCCGGTTCCGCCTCCGATGGCGGGGGAACCCGGTCGGACAGGTGCCGGTAGGCGATGGCCAGCGACGTCTCGCCCTGGAACGGCACCTGACCGGTCAGGACCTCGTAGGCGACGATGCCGGTGGCGTACAGGTCGGTGCGGGGGTCGGCCGGCTCGCCCTGGATCTGCTCCGGCGCGAGGTACTGGACGGTCCCGGTCACCGTTCCGGGGGCCTGGCTGATCCGGGACTCGGCAAACGCGCGGGCCAGCCCGAAGTCGGCGACCTTGACGAGGCCATCGGGCGTGACCAGGACGTTCTCGGGCTTGACGTCGCGATGGACGATGCCGTGGCGGTGGGCGTGCTCGAGGGCGGCGAGCATCTGCACGAGCACCTCGACGGCCTGCTGCGGCTCGAGGCGCCCGAAGTGGGTGAGGAGGTCCCGGAGGTTCCGGCCGCGGACGAACTCCATGACCATGAAGTACGTCCCGGACGTCGTCGAGCCCCAGTCGTGCACGGCCACGATGTTGGGGTGCGACAGCAGCGCGGCGGCTCGGGCCTCCCGCCGGAAACGGTCGATGAACCCGGGGTCCCCGGCCAGGTTCCGGTGCAGGACCTTGATGGCGACGTCGCGGGCGAGCACCGAGTCGCGGGCACGGTAGACCTCGCCCATGCCGCCCGAGGCGACCTTGGCGATGATCTGGTACCGCGCGCGGACGGTCGTCGTCTGGCTCACGTGGGACTCGATTCCCGTCTGAGGGGCCGCGGGAGACGCGGCCCCATTGTAGGTGGCAAGATCGGGCTCGATGGGCACATCGGGCAGGGAACCGTTCGGAAAGGTGCCGTGAAGGTGACCGACATCGTGCGGCCCAAGAGGACCCGTGGCCGCTGCGACGTCGGCCGGAGTTTGGGTGGGAGATGGTAGGTCCCACGCCGTCCGAGGCATCCGGTCGTCCCGACTCCGACCCGACGCCGGACGGCGGAGTGGTCCGCTCCAAGTGGTACCGGCGCCGCATGGTGCTCTGGCTCGTGTGGGCAATCGTGATCCTGGCGTTGATCGCCCTGTCGTGGGTTGTGACGGCAATGCTCGACCACAAGTCCGCGACCGCTTGGGGCTCCGCCTCCAGGGGAAGCGTCGCAGTGAAGCCCTCCGGTAGCTCCTAGCGGACGAGCTGAGGGCGGAAGCCGGCGATCTCGTCGATGAGGCCGTAGTCCTTCGCGGCCTCGGGGGTGAGCCAGAAGTCGCGGTCGGTGTCCTGGCGGATGCGCTCGATGGGCTGACCGGTCCGCTCCGCGAGGATCTCGTCGAGGCGCTGGCGGAGGAACGAGAATTCCTTCGCGTGGATCTCGATGTCGCGGGCAGTGCCCTGGATCCCGCCGTGGGGTTGGTGGATCAGGATGCGGGCATTGGGGGTGGCGGAACGGACGCCGGTTCCCGTGGCGAGGATGACGGCCGCGGAGGACGCCGCCATGCCGACGCACCGCGTGTGCACGGGGGAGCGGACCAGCTGCATGGTGTCGTGGATCGCGAAGAGGCCGGTCACGTCGCCGCCGGGGCAGTCGATGAACAGCGTGATGTCGCTCTCGGCGGTGGCGTCGAGCGCGAGGAGCTGCGCGGCGACGTCGTCGGCGACGCTCTCCTTGATCTCCCCGCGGAGGAACACCATGCGCTGCTGGAACAGCCGGCGGTAGGCGAACTCCTCGAGGCGGAGGACCTCGGGTTCGGTCCGGTCCGGTTCCGGCGGGTTCGAAGCCATGGGACTCGCTCCTCGTGATGGGGTACAGTGCAACTGCTCGGTTGCGCATCCTATCGCGTCCCATGGACCAGGTGCAACCGTCCAATTGCGGATGTGAGGGACGATGGACGACGAAGCGGTGGAACGGGAGGTGGAGCTCGAGGCTTCCGTCGCCGAAGTCTGGGCTTCGCTGACGGAACCCGAGCGCCTGTCCGCCTGGTTGGGGGGAACGGTGGAGCTCGACCTCCGGCCCGGGGGCCGGGGATCGGTCCGACGGGAGGACGGCGCGGTGCGCCGCATCGTCGTCGAGGCCCTGGAACCCGAGCGCCGCATGGCCATCCGGTGGTGGCCGTTCGAGGAGCCCGGCGATCCCGGCCGCCCCGGACGGGGGAGCCGAGTCGAGTTCCTGCTGGAATCCCTGCCGTTCGCAACGCGGCTCCGGGTCGTCGAACGGGCGCCCCTGCCGACGCAGCGCGAGGCACCGGAGGAGTTCGACGCGATCGGCAAGGCGTGGGATTCCTCCGGCCTCGGGGCGATGGCCCGGTGAGCCGCCGCGAGGAGCGCGTCGGCGCCGTGTTCCAGGCGCTCTCGGATCCGACGCGCCGGCAGGTGGTCGCGCTGCTGTCGCGCTCCGGTCCGGTCACTGCCACGGAGCTGGCGGGACGCCTGCCGGTGAGCCGCCAGGCGGTGTCCAAGCACCTGGCCGCGCTGGCCGACGCAGGGTTGGTGACGGCGGCGCGCGAGGGGCGCGAGGTCCGGTACCGGCTGACCCCGCCGCCGATGCGCGACGCCATGTCGTGGATGGCCACGGTCGGCGCGGAGTGGGACGACCGCCTCCAGGCGCTGCAACGCCACCTCCGGCGGCGCTGATCGGGGCAGTTCGGGCCCGCCGTATACTCGATACCGAAGTTCCGGGGAGCTCGGGGAACCGGGCTGAGAGGCCGGCCACCATCCCGCCGGCGACCCGTCAGGACCTGATCCCGGTAATGCGGGCGAAGGGAGGGAACCGGGAAGCGTCGCTTCCCCTCGAGCGTATGGCCGTCACCGACCCACTCGTCATCGCGGGGCGCGAGTTCGGCTCGCGCCTGATCGTCGGCACGGGCAAGTTCGGCTCGTTCGACGTCATGCGCGACGCGCTGGACGCCAGCGGGACCGAGATGGTCACCGTGGCGCTCCGCCGCGTGGACCTCGACGCCACCGGCGGGCCGGACATCCTGGAGTTCATCGACCCGGAGCGGTACCTCGTGCTGCCGAACACGTCCGGCGCGGCCGATGCCGACGAGGCGCTGCGGATCGCCCGCCTGGCCCGGGCTGCGGGGCTCCCGGCGTGGGTCAAGCTCGAGGTGACGCCGGAGCCCCGGTACCTGCTGCCCGACCCCGTGGAGACGCTCGAGGCCGCGGAGCTGCTGGTGCGCGACGGCTTCACCGTGCTGCCGTACATCGGCGCGGACCCCGTGCTGGCCAAGCGGCTCGAGGAGGTGGGGTGCGCCACCGTCATGCCGCTCGGCTCGTGGATCGGTTCGAACAAGGGCGTGCGGACGCGCGACGCCGTCCAGATCATCGTGGAGCAGGCCACGGTCCCGGTCGTGGTCGACGCGGGTCTCGGGGCGCCCTCGCACACGGCCGAGGCCATGGAGCTCGGGTGCGACGCGGTGCTGGTGAACACAGCGATCGCGGTGGCGGCCGACCCCGTCGAGATGGCCCGGGCCTTCGCCCTGGGGACCGAGGCCGGCCGCCGGGCCTTCCTGGCCGGGCGCGCGCCAGAGCTGGAACGGGCCGAGGCATCGAGCCCGTTGGAGGGGTTCCTCCAGAAGCTGGTCACCTCCCAGGCCGACGCCGCGGTCACGGAGCCGTCGCCGTGACCAAGCCGGTGCTCCGCGTGGGCGGCCGGGGGCTGAAGCCGCTGGAGCATCCCGCCGACCGCCACGGCGACGGGTTCTTCGACCCCGCTCCGCCGGTCACCTTCGCCGACGAGCTGGAACGGTTGCCCTTCGACGAGCTCCTGGGGATCGCGGCGCGGGCCACACCGGCTCGGGTCGACGCGGCCCTGGCCGCCCCTCCCCTGGAACGGACCTTGGGGGACTTCGCCGCGCTGCTGTCACCGGCCGCGGGGGAACGGCTCCCACGCATGGCCGAGGCGTCCCGGCGGCTGACCGTCGCCCGGTTCGGCCGGACCATGCGGATGTACGCCCCGCTGTACCTGTCGAACGAGTGCCTCACCACGTGCGCGTACTGCGGCTTCGCCCGCGAGCTGCCCATCGCCCGCCGGACGCTGACGCCGGACGAGACGCTCGGGGAGGCCCGCCACCTGCTGGCACAGGGGTTCCGGTCGATCCTGCTGCTGACCGGCGAGCACGAGCGGTTGACCGGGATCGAGTTCCTCGAGGAGCGGATCGCGCTGCTGGCGCGGGAGGTCCCCCAGCTGGCCGTCGAGGTCCAGGTGTGGAGCGAGGAGGAGTACCGGCGCCTCGCCTCGGCGGGATGCGAGGGCGTGGTGATCTACCAGGAGACGTACCACCCGGACACCTATCGTCGGGTGCATCTGGCCGGGCGCAAGCGTCACTACCGGTGGCGGCTCCTGGGGCCGGAACGGGCGGCCCGGGCCGGGACTCGCCGGATCGGGATCGGGGCACTCTTCGGGCTCCACGACGACTGGCGGTACGAGGCGCTCGCGGTGGCGGCGCACGCCCGGTTCCTCATGCGCCGGTACTGGCGGTCACAGGTCACGGTGAGCGTGCCCCGGATGCGTCCGTCGGCGGCGGGGTTCCAGCCGCAGTCCCTCCTCGGTGACCGGGATCTGGTGCAGCTGGTCTGCGCGCTGCGGCTGGCGCTGCCGGACGCGGGGATCGTGCTGTCGGCGCGGGAGGACGCTGCGCTGCGTGACGGGCTGTTCCTCGTCGGCATCACGCACACGAGTGCCGGTTCCCACACGGATCCCGGCGGCTACGAGCAGCCGAACGAGGCCACGGAGCAGTTCGAGGTCGCCGACACGCGCCCGCCGCAGGAGGTGGCCGCGAAGCTCCGGGAGCTCGGGTACGACCCGGTGTGGGAGGATTGGTCCCGCCTCACCCCCAGCGCGGAATCGATGTTGACCAGGACCCGCGGCTGACCGGCGGTTGGCAGTTGCCCGACTGACAGGCATCGGTCTTCGGGGGGCAGTCGGGGGGCGCAGCCCCCCGACCCAGTTCTTTCTCCAATGTTCGCTGGTCATAGAATCCTGGCGATGGCCTCCGACATCGAGGGCGTCGCCCTCCTCGACGAACCCGTCCGACGGCGGCTGTTCGACTACGTGCGCGGCGCGCACGGCGCGGTGGGTCGCGAGGAGGCGGGGGCCGCGTGCGGGGTGTCGCGGGCGCTCGCGGCCTTCCATCTGGACCGGCTGGCCGCGGCCGGGCTGCTCGACGTGGAGTTCCGACGGCTGACGGGCCGGACGGGCCGGGGGGCCGGGCGGCCCGCCAAGCTCTACCGGCCGTCGGCGACCCGGCTCCAGGTGGCGATTCCTCCGGATCGCGTCGACCTGGCCGGCGAGCTCCTGGCGACCGCCATGGAGGAGCGCCGGGCGACCGACACGGCGGAACGGGCGGTCCGGCGGGTCGCCCGGCGGGAGGGCGTGCGAGTCGGCCGGGCGCTCCGCGAGCCGACGGGAGACGCCGCCGACCCGCTGGACGCAACGTGCTCGGCCCTCGCCGACCTGGGGTTCGAGCCGGATCGAACCGCCGACGGCGCGGTGCTCCGGAACTGTCCGTTCCACGATCTGGCGCGCCGCCACACCGAGCTGGTGTGCGCGATGAACCACGCCCTGCTCGGAGGCCTCGTCGCGGGGCTCACCGGCGGGGACGACCTCGCCGCAGAGCTCCGCCCCGGCGAGGAGGCCTGCTGCGTCGCCATCGTCCGCCGGCCGGCGCAACCGGGTCCGGGCCGGCCGGCGCGGTAGCCTCCACGTCGGTGGCAGGCAGGAAGGAACGCAGACGCGCCGACGCGACGCGCCCCCGGAGGGCGACGCGGCGGCATCGGGCCCGGGTCTGGGTCGAGCGCGGCGTGCTCGGTGTGATGATGAGCGTCGTGGCCGCGGTGGTCGAGCGCCGCCTGCTCAAGGTCATCCGCGGCGGCGGGTCGTCGTCCAGGGCCGCCCTGCAGAAGGCGGAGCGGCAGCAGGATCGCGACAACCGCCGGGCGCCGGTCAAACAGAACGTCACGCTCGCGGCGGGCCCCGACGACCCCGACGATCCCGGGAACGGCGACTCGTAGCCGGCGGCTACCCGCGGCGCCGCGCGAGGTCGAAGAACAGCCCCGCGAGCAGCAGCCCGCCGATCGTTCCCAGCGTCACCGGCACCCACCCGACCACGCGGTTCGATGCGGCCGTCAGCGCCGTGGCCAGCAATGCACCGCCCGCCGTGATGGCGAGCGCGAGGCGCCGGCCGGCGCGGCGGATCGTGTCCTCCAACCGCTCCGTTCCCCGGAAGTGCACCTGCAGCTTCGGGCCCGGGCGGGCCCCGGCCAGCCGCTCCACCGCCTCGACCAGGCGCCCCAGGCGCACGCGCAGCTTCTGGGCGTCGTAGAACAGCCGCCCCGGGCTCGTCCGGTCCCGGAGCCGCCCGGTGAGGCGCTTCAGCACGAACTGCCCGGCGACCGCGAACGGGTCGAGCTCCGGGTCCAGCTCCGCGGTGGCCAGCTGCATCTGCGCCAGCGCCTTGCCGGTCAGCGCCAGGGACGAGGGCAGCGGGACGTTGTGGCGGATCGAGATCTCCGTCACCTCCTGGAGGATCGGCCCCAGCTGGATCTCACGCAGCGAGACGTCGCGGTACCGGGACATCAGCCGCCCGAGGTCCTCCCGGAACGCGTCGACGTCGACCTCCACCCGGCTCTCGTCGCCGGCCAGCATCAGCGTGACGTCCGCCAGGAAGTTCACGTCGCCGTTCGCGAAGGCCAGCAGCAGCAGGAGCAGGAGCTCGCGGATGTCGGGCCCCACCTCGCCCACCATTCCGAAGTCGAGGAAGTAGATGCGGTCGTTCCACCACATCAGGTTCCCGGGGTGGGGGTCCGCGTGGAAGAACCCGTCCTGCAGGATCTGCCGGTAGTACGACTCCAGGAGCTGGCGGGCGGCGTCCTTGCGCTCCGGGCCCTCGGGGATGTCCTTGATCGGGATGCCCTGGACCTCCTCCATCACCAGCAGCCGGTCGGTCGAGTAGTCGTGGTACACGCCGGGGACGTCGAGCCGGTCGTACGGCTCCAGCACCTCGCGCATCCGGTCGATGTTCCGGGCCTCCTGGCGGAAGTCCAGCTCGCGGCGGAGCGACTCGGACAGGTGCTCGATGATCGCCGGCATGTCGAACACCTGCCGGAAGGCCGGCCGGTTCTTGGTCTTCTCGGCGAACCGCTCGAGCAGGCCGAGGTCCTGGAGGATGTCGCGCCGGGCGGTCGGCCGCTGGACCTTGACGACCACGCGCTCGCCGGTCTCCAGCTGGGCTCGGTGGACCTCGGCGATGGTCCCGGCGGCGAGGGGCTCCGGGTCGATCGAGGCGAACACGTCCTCCCACGGGACGCCTAGCTCCTGTTCCATGACCTCGACGACTTCCTTCTCGCTGAGTGGCGTCACCCGGTCCTGGAGGGTCGCCAGCTCCTCGATGAACGCGGGGGGCATGAGGTCGGGGCGGGTCGACAGGATCTGGCCGAGCTTGGCGAAGGTCGGGCCGAGCTCCTCCATCGCGCTGCGCAGGGCCCGGGCCCGCTCGCGGCTGGTGGCCTCGGTGTCGGCGTCGGCGGGGGAGAACACCTCCCGCACGCCGTACTTGCCCATGACGCGGCCGATCCGGGCGGCACGGCCGAGCAGGCTCCCCTTGATCGCCTCCTCCTCCTCGGCCAGGGCGGCGTGCTGCAGCTCGGTGCGGATGGGCATGGTGCGCCCGGTGACCTCGCCGGGCGCGGTGTTCACGATGATCACCGTGCACCGGGCGTTGTGGCTGACCCGGTTGGGGACGTTCCCGAGCAGGAACTTCTTCCTCCCGCTCATCCCGAGGTTGCCGACCACGACGACGTCGACCTTCTCCTCCTGGGCGACCTGCACGATCCCCCGTGCGGGGTCGGGATCCACGGTCACCCGGGCCACGCCGCGGGGCCCGGCGAGCTGCGATGCGAGGTCCTGCAGGCCGGGAAGCGCGTCCGACACGGCGGCGGTCTCCGCCGCGGTCGTCGCCCCCTGGCCGTCCTCCTCCGGGACGATCACCTGCAGGACGACCAGCTCGGCCGCGTAGTTCCGCGCCATGTTCGCGGCCCAGTCGACCGCCTTGGAGGCGGTGTCCGACCGGTCAGTTGCCACCAGGATGCGATTGACGTTCTGCAGCGGAACCTCCCAGCGAGCGTTCGCCACAGCGTACCGGCCCCGGGCCCGGTCAGTCGGGACGGACAGGCCGGGTGTCCCCTGTCTATCTCCGGCCGCCGCGGCCTGGAAGAATGCCGACCGTGAGCGCCCGCGAGTTCCTCACACGGAAGCGACGATTCCCCAAACCCCTCGTGGGGATCGCGGCGGCGCTCGGGATCGCTGTCGTCTCGGCGTTGGGCGTGGCAGTCGTGATCGGGACCTTCGAGGAGGCGAGGGCCCGCCACGAGGCCGCGACGACGCCGCTCTTCCGCGCTCTCGGCACTCTGGGTCTGCCGGTCGTGTGTCGCAGGATGCTGAGGGAGGGGTGCCCCCAAGCGGCGGCCGACCGGGTGGATCTCACGGTGGCGTGGCTGCCGCCGAGCAGTGAGCTTCGGTTCCGGTGGTTCGTGGCGGCGGGCGAAACACTGCCCAAGAATCGACGGCTCGCCTTCGAGGAGATGGGAGAGGGCCACTATGCCGTCGAGATCGACACCCAGCCGACGCCGGATCTGTTCTCTTCCGGTCACCATCTGCTCAAGACCTTCCGGGTTGGGAGCGATGTCGTCCGCGAATACGGTCCGGACGATGATTCGGCCCCCGGCGCCATCCTCGAGTTCAGGTGGGGGCACGGCGGCACTCGCTATCAACTCTCGGTCATCGGCGAATACCTGTTCGACTCCCCTCCAGATCCCCAGCAATACGAGCGGCTCATGGAGGAGATTCGCTACACCGAGCCGCAGGCCTGATTCACACCGCGTCACAGGTTCGGGGGGTCGCGGCATAGTACGGGTGGAACTCCGTCTGCACCGGTGCGAAGGAGGCTCGTGGAGCGAGACCTCGACGACGACGAACTCCTGCTCCTGTCTCGGGCGCGGGCGGATGCGTTCGGTGAGCTGTACGACCGGCACGCGGAGGCGCTGTTGCGGTTCTTCATGCGACGGACGTTCGACCCGGACGTCGCGGCCGAGTTGACGGCGGAGACATTCGCGCAGGCGTTCGTGTCGAGGCATCGCTTCCGGCCTCAGGGCGGCGGCGCGACCGGGTGGCTGTACGGGATCGCGAAGCACCAGCTGTCGCGGTTCCACCGCCGGGGAGCGGTGGACGCGAGGGCCCGCGGGCGGCTCGGGTTGCCGCAGCGGGATCTGTCGGACGAGGACTACGACCGGATCGAGGAGCTCATGGACACACAGGTAGTTCGGGAGGCGGTGGGGGACGCGTTCGCGCTGCTGTCGACGGAGCAGCGGGAGGCGGTGAACCTCCGTGTCGTGGAGGGCCGGCCGTACCAGGAGGTCGCGGAGCTCACCGGCTCGAGCGAGCAGACGGCCCGCTCCCGCGTCAGCCGGGGCTTGCGCCGCCTGGGGACGCTGCTCGAACAGCAGGGCATCGACTCGGCGGAGCCACTGGCCCCCGCCGAAGCCGAGACGGGAGGGCGGCAGTGAGCAACGGCATCGCGTTCCTGGACGATCTTCGCGACGACCTCATGGAAGCGGCGACTCAGGCGGAACAGCGAACGCGGGGGACGACCCAGCGTTCACCGCGGATCCGACGGCCGATGTCCCGGTGGAAGCTGGTCTCAGGGCTCGTCACGGGCGTCCTGGTGATCGCCGGTATCGTAGGCTACTTCGCGGTCGGAGGCCCCGGAACGCCGACTGCAGGGCGCCTCGAGCTCCGAAGCCCCTCTAACCTGGCGTTCATTCCCGAGACGGACTCGGAACACCGCTCCGCGGTCTTCGGAAGCGTTGCGTCCGGGGGAAACCAACGTGAACTGACGATCTCGGATCATGAGTTCAATCTCGGCGTGGCCAGGACGTCAACCAAGGCTCCGACTCAGGTCGACGGGGTGCCGGCGATCGGGCCGAACATCGTGAAGACGGCGGCGCTCGAGATCCGGGTCGACCGGCACACGTTCTCGGCGCAGTTCCAGAAGGCCATGGCGGTCGCGGACTCGTACGGCGGCTACGTCCAGACCTCGTCCACGGCCGGGACCAAGACACGCTCCGGGATCATGGTCATGCGGGTGCCCGCCGACAAGTTCGCGTTGGCGGTGGGGGACCTGCGGGCGCTCGGCACGGTGCTCCACCAGGAGGTCAGCGGCGTCGACGTGACGGCGCAGTTCGTCGACCTCGGGGCGCGGCTGCAGAACGCGCTGGCGCAGGAGGCCTCGATGCGGAGGCTGCTGGGCCGGGCGCCGACCGTGGCCGCGACGCTCCGGGTGAACAACGTCCTCTCGGACATCGAGCTGCGCATCGAGGAGCTCCAGGGCCAGCTGCGCGTCCTGCGGAACCGGTCCGACCTCGGGACGATCAAGCTGGACATGCGGGAGAAGGGGGCGCAGGCTGCGCCCGCTCCGACCGCGCCGCCCGTCAAGAAGCCGCAGCTGTCGCGGGCGTTCGACAAGGCGGTTGCCGGGTTCCTGGGCGTGATCTTCTCGGTGGTCGTCGGCCTGGGATACATGCTTCCGGTCCTGGTGCTCCTGGTCGTGGCCTGGTTCGTGGTGCGGCGGGTCCGGCGGGCCCGGATGGCCACGGCCTGAGAGCGCCCCGGCGGCCGGCCGGCGGCGACGGGGAATCCCGCCGGCCGGCCGCACACCGCTCCCTACACTGGGGAGCGATGCGGGTCACGGCGAACGGCAAGCCCTACGAGGTCCCCCCGGCGACCACCGTCGACGCGTTCATCCGCCAGCGGGGGCTCGACCCGCGGCTGGTCGTCGTCGAGATGAACGGCGAGGCCCTCGAGCGGTCCCGCTACGACGCCACGCTGGGAGAGGGCGACCGGCTGGAGCTCGTCCGGGCCGTCGCCGGAGGCTGAGCGACGCGTGGAAGCAGCCCTTCGGAGGGAACGGCTGCGCGAAGCGCGGCTGTACGTCGTCACCGGAGCGCGTGGACAGCAGGGGGATCTCGCGCAGTTCCTCGACGCGATCCTCGAGGCCGGCGTCGACGTCGTACAGCTCCGGGAGAAGGACGCCGAGGCCGGCGACCTCATGCGGTGGAGCGAGGTCTTCCAGAAGGCGGCGGAGCGACACGGCGCGCTGTTCACGGTGAACGACCGCGCCGACGTGGCGCTCGCGGCCGGCGCCGACGGCGTCCATGTCGGGCAGAACGACCTGTCGCCGGCGTTCGCCAGCGAGATCCTCGGCCCGGATGCCATCGTCGGGCTCTCGTGCCACTCGCCGGGACAGCTGGACGCCGCGGCGCCGGAGGCGGACTACGTCACCGCCGGGCCGATCCACGCGACGCCGACCAAACCCGGGCGGCCCGGCACCGGGCTCGAGGTCGTCCGCCACGCGGCCGCCACCGTTGACCGGCCGTGGTTCGCGATCGGCGGCGTCGACCCCGGGACGCTGCCCGAGGCCGTGGACGCCGGGGCCCGGCGCATCGTGGTCGTTCGCGCGGTGACCGAGGCCCCGGACCCGGCCGCGGCGGTCCGGGCGCTGCTGGCGGCCCTCTCGGATTAGGGACGCTCGGACGCAGCCCCGGCAGGCGTCTCCGATCGGTACCCGTCGTCGGCCCGGCCGGGGGCGGCTCGGAGACGGCCGGCGAGCGCGACGATCCCCCCGAGCACCGCGACGACGACGGCCGTCACGACGCCCGGCGCCTCGGCAGGGTGGAAGCCGAGCTTGGTCGTGACGAGCGCCGTGAGGATCAGCATGGCGGCGCCGACGGTCGGGGCGAGCGACAGCACGACCACCGGACGCGCCCCGCCGCCCAGGAACCACACCGTCCATCCCAGCCCGGCGATCCCCATCAGTACCACCAGCGCCACCGCTTCGAGCACGCCGAGCCTGGTCCCGGGGACGACCTGCAACGCCGGCGGTGGCCCGAGCCGACCGGGCGGCGCCGGACCGCGAAGGAGGGCGACCCCGGGCGCGATCTCGGCCGCGTGTTCCTTGGCGACCGCGCGCTGGAACTCCTGGGGGCCGAGCGCCTGGGGCACCACGATCGGCGCTCCCCCGCGCAGCGCCGCCACGCCTTCGTCGAAGAACGGCCGGTTGTGCGAATTGAACTCGGGGTTCGGCACGCGGGTGAACCGCCCGGCGAGCAGGTCCGCCGGTTCGCCGGGAACGACGACCACACGCTCCTGGTGCCCGGGGGCCAGTCCCGCGCGCACGGTTCGTTCCTTCAGGGAGATCGAGATCGGTCCGGACGAGCCGCGCGGCCCGGCCTCCACGACCACCTGCCGTCCCGCCGGCAGCGTGTCGACGTACGCGTCGATCGACCGGGCCTGGTCGAACGCGGCCTGGTCGAACCACTGCTCCGGCCCGCTGAAGTCGGCCGGCCCGAACCACCACGCGACCGTGGGGACCGTGAGCGCGCCCACGATGACCGCGGCGGCCACGATCCCGGCCGGTCTCCCGACCCGCCGCGCCACCCATCTCCCCACGGTCCACACCAGGGCCGCCAGCGCGGCCGCCATCGGCAGCGCCACCAGCAGCCCCAGGAACCGGTGGGGCGGTACCACGAGCGTGAGGGCCGCGACGGCCATCCCGACCAGGCACACGGCCGTCCACCCGAGCAGCATCCGGAGGAACGGCCCTCGGGTCGCGGGCGCCGACTCGTCGCGCTCCGGGCGCGCCGGCCGCGCCACCAGCACCGCGCCGACCGCGGCCGGTGGCCCCACCGCCCACGCCGCCATGCCCTTCAGGTCTTCCCGGAACTTCGGCAGGTACCGGCTGTGCAACTCGCCGATCTCGCGGGTGCGGAACGTCGACCCCAGCACGGGGTAGATCAGCGCCAGCGTGGCCGCTCCCGTGAGCCCGCCCGCGGCGAACAGCGCCCCGGACTCGGTCCGCCATAGCGCGGTGCCCGACCGCCGGGCCCGTGCCGACCCCGGCAGCGCCAGCGCCCACCACCCGGCCATGAACAGTGCCACCACCGGCATGAACAGCCAGTGGGACATCGCGGCCGCTACCAGCAGGACGACCGCCCCCCCGAACCCCCGCCCGGCGGCCGAGAACCGGATCAGCAGCAGGAACGCCACGACGACGAACAGCACGTTCATGAGGTTCGAGACGTTCTCCCCGACGAGGCGGGTCGTTCCGATCGTGACCCCGGACACCGCCGCGGCGGCCGCCCATCGCCACCACTCCTGCCGGCCGCCCACGGCGACCACCGCCCCCACCGCCAGCGCCAGCATCCCCACCAGCACGAACGGCAGGACGACCTCCATCCGGAGCGAGGACAGCCCGGTCAGGGAGCTCAACGTCGCGGACAGCAGTGGGTGCCCCGGCCGGGAGGCCGTGTCCAGCGGGCCCATGCCGACGTGTCCGATGTAGTCGGCCCGCCACACGTACCACGGCGTGTCCCACCCCAGCGGCAGCGTGAAGTGCCGGACCCGGTAGACCAGGAAGTACAGCAGGAACGTCCCGAGGAACACGGCGCCGACCCCCCCGAGCGCCGAGACCCAGGCCCCGAGGAACCTCGGGCCCGCGTCGCCGGGCGCTCCTGCCTGCTCGGAGGGCGCGTCCGCCCGGGGTTCGGTCGTCCTCACGGCGGGACCCGCGCGTTCACGGGCTCACGGTAGCAAGCCCCCGACGGCCCCGAGCGAAACGAATCGCGAAACGCCGAAGGCGGCCCGCCGCAGCGAGCCGCCTCCCGCGTTGTGCCGACCCGGGCTCAGGCTAGTGACACAGCCCGTTCGGGTGGGACGTGGTGCACTTGTTCTTCGTGAACGTGTTCCCCGCGCCCTTCTGGTCCCAGAAGATGTCGTCGGGGTGGTTCCGGTACAGGATGTTGGCGCGGATCTCGTTGCCCCCGGCGTTGGAGCCGCCGAACTGTGCCGTCGAGAACACCGAGATGCCCGCCGGCGGGAAGTCGCTCGCGCCGCCGGGGTGATTGGCCCAGACGGTGTTGTGGGCGACGAGGTTGTCGTGTGCGCCGGCGACCGCGATCCCGACGCCTGAGCTGGACGGCTCGCCGCCGCCGCCCGGGCATTCCCGGGTGTTCTGGTACGAGTCGTTCTGCACGATGGTCCACCCGTGCACGTTGTTGGGTTCGCCGGTGTTCAGCAGCGTGATGCCCACGCAGTTGCCGTACGCCTTGTTGCCCTCGGCCCGCCCGACGTTGGAGTCCCGGAAGAAGAACCCGTTCGAGCCGTTGCCGTACGCGAGATTCCCCTCCACGAGGGCGTTGGCGTGGTGGGTGTCGCCGATGTAGAACCCCGCCTCGTCGGCGCCCGTCGCCTTGTTGAACAGGTACCGGACACCCGGGCAGGTGAAGCAGGCGATCCCGTACTCGCCGTTGTTCACCGCGAAGTTGTGCGAGAACGTCGAGCCCCTCGACCCGAAGCCCACGAGCCCGAACACCGGAAACCCCTTGAACAGGAACCCCTCGACCGTCGTGCCGATCCGGTACTGGATCCCTGTGCTCGTCGGCTTGCCGAACACGCAGAACCCCGAGCCGCCGTGCATGCAGCGGTTGCTGGACTGCGGGGGCATGATCACGGTGCCCGTGCTCGAGGCGCCGGCGCCGTGCAGCGTCAGGTGGTTCTTGTTCACGACGACGGACTCGTGGTACACGCCGGGGTGCACCACGATGGTGTCGCCCGGCGACGCGTGGTTGATGGCCGCCTGGATCGACTGACCCGGATGGACGTCGATCGTCGCGGCGCTCGCCGCCGGGGCCAGGCCCAGCATCGCTCCCAGGAGCCCGGCGACCAGCAACGATGTTCCCAGAGCGCGCTTCATGGATCCCCCTTCTGTCGGATACGGGCAGCAACACCGTATCGGCTGGGGACGCGGAACCGCAAACGTCCGCGCGGGGCTACCGGAGCCAGGTCTGGATGATGGCCTTGGAGAAGTTCCAGCCGTACTTGAGGGACTTCGGCTTCTTCGACTTGCCGCCGGCCCGGGCCTTGATCGTGATCGGGACCTCGACGATCCGGGCGCGATGCCGCAGCCCCTCGATGAGCAGCTCGCTGGTCCAGAACTGGTCCTGGGTGAGAACGAACTTCCGCAGGACGTCCGTCCGGGTGGCGCGGTAGCCGCTGGAGGGGTCGGTGATGCGCTGGCCGGTCATCACGGTGACCATCCACGAGAAGAAGTGGACCCCGATGTGGCGGACGATGCTCTCCGCCTCGAAGTCTCCGAGCAGGCGCGAGCCGTTCACCATGTCGGCCTCGCTCTTCAGCACCGGCAGCACCAGCACCGGCATCTCCTCGGGCAGGTGCTGGCCGTCCGCGTCGAGCGTCACGACCACCTCGGCGTTGAGCCTCGCCGCGACGTCGTAGCCGACCCGGAGCGCCAGCCCGCCGCCCCTGCGGATGGGGTTCCGGATGACGATCGCGCCCGCCTCCCGGGCCACGTCGCCGGTTCCGTCGTCCGAGGCGTCGTCGACCACGATCGGGACGACCGGATACCCCTCGATCTCGCGCGGGATGTCCCGGATGACGGCGGCGACGTTCTCGGCCTCGTTGAACGCCGGCGACACGGCCACGATGCACGGCCCCGTGGGCAGCCGGTGACCCAGGCGGGCCTGCTCCGATTCGAAGTCCCTCACGGCCAGGGACTCGATCAGCAGGCGGAGGGCCCGCTCGTTCTGGTCCGTGTAGAC
This sequence comes from Actinomycetota bacterium, assembly GCA_045805265.1. GTDB lineage: Bacteria > Actinomycetota > UBA4738 > UBA4738 > JACQTL01 > JBJMLO01. The sequence continues at coordinate 259,432 of JBJMLO010000030.1, read as the reverse complement.
CATGTTGCGCACGAGGAGGGCGAACAGGATCAGCAGGCCGAACAGCTCGACCGCGATCAGGCGCTGGCCGCTGCCCTTCTTGCCGAAGTTGAACAGGTCGAACAGCGGCTGGAACACCACCGGAGCGACCGCGAGGACGATCAGGCCGAGCGCCAGGAGCCAGGTGATCAGCAGGTTCAGCCGGCTGATCGACCGTCGCCCGTACCGGACGACGGCGAGCACGATGAGCCCCGCCCCGAAGATGCCCCCGACGATCCGCAGCGCGAGCATGCGTCAGGCGGTGGCGCCCTGCTCCACGGCCGCGCGCCACCGCGTCGACGGCATGATGTGGTCGGGGATCACCCGGTCGCGGTACCTGGCGATGTCGTCGAACATCGACTCGACCAGCGTCTCCGACAGCAGGTGAGGCTTCAGGCCGAGGTCGAGGAGCTTCGTGTGCGTGGCGTTGTAGTAGTGCTCCTCCTTCTCGACCCGGGGGTTGTCGACGTGGTCGACGTGCACGTCGAGCCCGTGGTGCTCCCCGGCCCGCTGCACCGTCTCGGCGAGCTCCACGACCGAGAACTGCTCCGTGAACTGGTTGAAGACCCGGTACTCACCCTTGTCGGCCGGGTTGGCCGTGGCGAGGTCGATGCACTGGATGGTGTCGACGATGTTGAGGTAGCCCCGGGTCTGCCCGCCCTTCCCGTACACGGTCAGGGGGTGGCCGACGACGGCCTGGAGGCAGAACCGGTTCAGTGCCGTGCCGAACACCTCGTCGTAGTCGAACCTGGTCAGCAGGCGGTCGTCGAGCTTGGTCTCCTCGGTCTGGATCCCGTACACCACGCCCTGGTTGAGGTCGGTGGCCCGCACCCCCCAGATGCGGCACGCGAAGTGGATGTTGTGCGAGTCGTGGACCTTCGACAGGTGGTACCAGGACCCGGGGAGCTTGGGGAACGGCAGCGTGTCGGTGCGGCCGTTGTGGCTGACGTCGAGGTAGCCCTCCTCGATGTCGATGTTCGGCGTCCCGTATTCGCCCATGGTCCCGAGCTTCACCAGGTGCGCGTCGGGCGCGAGCTCGGCCATGGCGAACAGGATGTTCAGGGTGCCGACGACGTTGTTGTACTGCGTGAACACGGCGTGCTCGCGGCTCTTGTGGGAGTACGGGGCCGAGGGCATCTCGCCGTAGTGGATGATCGCCTCGGGGCGGAAGTCCCGGAACAGCCGGTCCACAACGTCGTAGTCGCAGATGTTGTCCTCGGTGACGCCGATGTCGAGCCCGGTGACGTCCTTCCACGCGGCGGCCCGCTCGGGGAGCGTGGCGCCGATGGGCGTGAGGGAGTCGGTTCCCTGCTCCTTGTGGGCCCGCCGGCGGAGGTAGTTGTCGATCGTGTGGACCTCGTGGCCCCGCTTCGAGAAGTGCATGGCGGTCGGCCACCCGAGGTAGCCGTCCCCGCCCAGGATGAGGATGCGCATGCTGGTCGAGTCCTTTCCCGCTGGATCGTGGCGGCGGGGCGGCCCGCCGGGACCGGCATAGTGTAGCGACCCGACCGGGCCCGGTCCCGCTCACTCGCCGGTCGGTTCGTTGACGTCGGGGGTGCCCACCGGTAGCCTCAGCCGGGCGGGTGCGCCGTGCGGCGGCGGGGCGAGCCCGGTCGCGCCCGGATGGGCCCGTATCCCCCTGGAGAGCCTGTGGCCGACACGCAATCGACGCGCACCACGACCTTCGAGCTCCGGGACTACGTGCGCATCCTGTGGACCAGGAAATGGACCGCGTTCATCATCGTGGCGCTGGTCGTCGCCGGCGTCATGTTCCTGAGCTTCCGGCAGACCCCGGTCTACCAGTCGCAGGTGAAGCTCGTCGTCCCGCAGGTCCCCCAGACGCAGAACTCCTCTCAGGGTGTGCCATTCGTCCAGCGCATCGACCCGGACGTGGAGGCCCAGATCGCCACGAGCTACCTGGTGTCCTCCCGCGTCCAGAAGACCATCCCCTGGGCGAAGGACGTCAATCCCGACCAGCTCTCGCGCTTCGTGACCGTCGCGCCGCTCAAGTCGGCGGGTTCCATCCTGCTGTTCCAGGCCCAGCATCCCAATCCCCAGCGGGCCGCGGACCTCGCGCAGGGGTTCGCAACGGAGTACCTGAACTACCGGAACCAGGCCACGCTGGCGCCGTTCCAGACTGCCTTCAACAGGTGGAAGGCCCAGTTCCAGCAGGACAACCGGGCCCTCGCCGACTTCAACGCGGCGCATCCGTTCAAGCCGGACGAGCTGCGATCGATCACGGGCCAGCGCAACGACCTGCAGGCCGCGCGCGATATCGACCTGCAGTACATCCAGCAGAATCAGCAGGCCATCAACCAGGTCACCTCCGACGCGCACAGCGCCATCATCCAGCCGGCCAAGGTCGCCCATCACCCGGTGCGGCCGAACCACCTCCGCGACGCGATCTTCGGCGTGATCATCGGGCTCGCGCTCGGGATCGGGGCGGCGTTCCTCCGGGACTACGCGGACGACTCGATCCGCGGGCCCGAGGACCTCGAGCGGCAGGCCGGCGCGCCGCTGCTCGGCGTCGTCCCCCACGTGACCTCGAAGGCGTCGGGCGGGAAGACGCCCCGCGAGGGCACGCAGTTCCTGGTGTCCGTGGCGGACACGAAGGCGGCGGCCACCGAGTCCTACCGGACCCTGCGGACGAACCTGCTGTTCGTATCCGTGGGCGGCCCGGTCCGCAGGCTGCTGATCGCGAGCCCGGTGAAGGGCGAGGGCAAGTCGACCACGGCCGCCAACCTGGCCACGGTCATGGCGCTGGCGGGCCAGCGCGTCCTGCTGATCGGCGCCGACCTCCGCCGGCCCTCGATCCACCGGTTCTTCGGCCTGTCGAACCGCGTGGGGCTGTCCAGCGTGCTCTCCGGCCAGGCCGCGCTGCTCGACGCCATCCAGGATCCCGGCGTGAAGGGCCTGCGGGTCATGGCGGGAGGTCCGGTCCCGCCGAACCCGGCCGAGCTGCTGGGCTCCGTGGCCATGAAGCAGCTCCTGGAGCAGGCCGCCGAGGCCGCGGACTGGGTGATCCTCGACGGGCCGCCGGTCCTCGGGCTGGCCGACGCGTCGGTGCTGGCCACGCTCTCGGAGGCCGTGCTCCTGGTGGTCAACGAGGCGACGAACCGCCGCGTGCTGGCCCATGCCCGAGACCAGCTGGCCAAGGTCCGAGCGAGGGTGGTGGGCGCGGTGCTCAACAACTTCGGGCCCGCGACGTCGTACTACTACTACGCCGACTACTACGCGTACACGTCCAGCTACTACTACGAGCAGGGGTCCGAGGAGAAGCGCAAGACCCGGCGCGCGAAGCGCCGGTCGAAGGAGGCGGCAGGGCAGAACGGGCGCGCCGGAAGGCGGGCGCGGAAGTCCCAGTCGAACGGCCACGGACCCGACGAGGAGGCCGCGAAGGAGGCCGCTCCCGTCGCCGTGGAGGAGCCGGAACCCGAGCCCGAGCGCCCCACGCACTCGTTCTTCTCGTGAGCCCCCGGCCGCCCGGCCGTTCCGCCTCCCCCGATGGCCGCGTCCGTGTCCTGTGGTTGATCACCGGTCTCGGACCGGGCGGCGCCGAGCGGCTGCTGGTCGCCGCCGCCCCCCACGTCAATCGCGACCGGTTCGACGTGTCCGCCTGCTACCTCCTGCCGTGGAAGGACCACCTGGCCGCCGACCTGGAGGCCGCGGGGATCCCGGTGCGCTGCCTGGACGTCCGGCGGGTGTGGGACCCCTCCTGGGTCCGGGGGCTGCGGTCGGTGCTGGACCGGGGCGGCCACGACGTCGTCCACGCCCACCTGCCCGCGGCCGGCGTGGGCGCCCGCATGGCGGCCCGGCGAATGGGCGCCGGTCGCCCGGCCGTCGTCTACACCGAGCACAACACGTGGGACCGGTACCGGCCCGTGACCCGGCGGCTGAACGCCCGGACGTTCGCCTGGAACGACGCGGCGATCGCGGTCTCGGGCGCTGTTGCCGCTTCGATCCGGGCGCGGGCGCCGGAGGTCACAGTGATCCCCAACGGCGTGGATGCCGGGGGCATCCGCCGCTCGGCGCTGCCCAGGGCCGAGGCCCGCACGGCGCTCGGGTTGGCGGGTGACGCCCTGGTCGTAGGGACCGTCGGGGGGATCACGGCGAAGAAGGACCACGTGGGCCTGGTCAGGGCGGCTCGTCGGGTCGTCGACGCGTGTCCGGGGGCCCGGTTCGTGTTCGTCGGCCTCGCCATCGATCCCGAGCCGGTGCGGGCCGAGATCGGCCGCCTCGGGCTGGAGGATTCCGTCACACTTGCGGGCTACCGGCCGGACGCGGTGTCGCTCATGCCGGCCTTCGACGTCTACTGCCTCCCGTCCAGGTTCGAGGGGATGCCCGTGTCGCTCCTGGAAGCGATGGCGGTCGGGCTGCCCTCGGTGGCGACTGCCGTGGGGGGGGTCCGGGAGGTTGCGACCTCCGGCGAGGACGCGATGGTCGTGCCGCCCGCCGACCCCGACTCGCTCGCGGCGGCGCTCGTGGAGCTGGCGCGTGATCCGGACCGGCGGCGGGCGATGGGGGAGCGGGCCCGCGCGACCGCCGAGCGGTTCTCGGTCGAGGCGATGGTCCGCGGCATGGAGGCGGTGTACGAGGCGGTGCTCCGCCGGCAGTCCGCGGGGCGCGCGCCGGGTGACTGACCCGCCGGCCGTCATCCGGCCGATGGACGACGGCGACGTCGACGCCGTGGTCGAGCTGCTGCGCCGGGCCCTGGGCCCCGCGCCGGGCGGGGTGGACCGGCGTGAGCTGTTCGAGTGGAAGCACCTCCGCAACCCGGCGGGGCGATCGGTCGCGCTGGTCGCGGAGGAGCGGGGGCGGCTGGTCGGGGTCCGGACGCTCATGCGGTGGCGCCTGCGGGGGCCGGGCGGCGTCGAGGTCGCCGCGGCGCGGGCCGTCGACACCGCGACGGCCCCGGAGGTCCGGCGGCGGGGAGTGTTCTCGTCGCTGACCCGGGCCGCGCTCGATCGGTGCCGCGAGGACGGCGTCGTCCTGGTGTTCAACACCCCCAACCGGAGCAGCCTGCCGGGGTACCAGAAGCTGGGGTGGCGCGAGGTCGCACGATGGCCCATGTGGCTCCGGGTCCGCAATCCGGTCCGGCTCGCGGGTGCTGCCGCCCGGCGGGACCTCCGGAGCGGCCCGGCCGTCGCCCCCGCCGGCGCGGGGGGCCGGACGGTCGCGACGGCCGAAGCGGCGCTGTCCCGTCCGGGAGTGGAGCGGCTGGTCGCGTCCGGTGTGCCTCCGGGCGGCCTGGCCACCGCCCGCACGATGGAGTTCCTGCGGTGGCGGTACTCCGACGGCCCGGTCCCCTATCACGCGCTGGCCGCCGGCGACCCGCTTCGTGCCCTGGTCGTCGTCCGGGTGCGGGCCCGGGGGTCGCTCACCGAGGCGGTGGTGTGCGACGCGATCGGAGCGGAGGACGATTTGGCCGGCCTCCTGCGCGTCGTGCCCCGGGCGGTGGGCGCCGACCACGCGGTGGCACACTTCGGCCCGGCCGCGCCGGTGCGGCCGGTGCTGCGATCGGCTGGCTACCGGCGCCTGCCCCGCGCGGGCATGACGTTCGTCGTCCGGCCGGTGGAGGGGCCGCGGATCGCGCCGGGGCCCGATCCGGCCCTGCCGGCGTCCTGGGCCCTGTCCCTGGGCGACCTGGAGCTGTTCTGAGCCCCGGTCGCTGGACGGCGACCGCGAACCGCGATCGCGACCGGCGCGACCGCGACTGGCGACCTCGCTTCCGCGTCCGGGGAGGCCCGGGCCGGTAGCATGACCGCCGTGGCGTCCCAGCTCGTCCTCCCGCGATCGGGCCCTGCACCCCGGATCGTCGCCCTGTGGCTCGCCGTCCTGGCCGCGACGACAGGCGCGGTCGTGGCCGTGAGCCGGTCCGGGTTCGAGGGCCAGATGTACATCGTCACCGTGGCCCTGGTCGCCATCACCGCGGCCTTCGTGCTGCCCCGGGCGGTGGCCCGCGACGGCTCCCTGGGGGTGGGGTTCGTGGCCACGGCGCTGGCGGCGCACCTGATCGGGAGCCTGTTCCGGTTCTTCATCATCCAGGCCGTCTATCACGGCGTGGCCGACGCGAACGGGTACTACGGCGCCGGCAAGATCTTCGCGCCGGCGTTCCGGTCGCTGCAGTTCCCCGAGCTGCCGAGCCCGTACTTCGGCACCCCCTTCGTGAACTGGACGACCGGGATCCTGTTCGCGATCATCGGATCGACCCTGCTCGGCGGCTTCGTGGTGCACTCCGCGCTGGCGTTCGTCGGCGGGTGGTTCTTCTACAAGGCCTTCCGCCTGGCGTTCCCTGAGGGCGACCACCGCTTGTTCGCCGTGCTGATCTTCTTCCTGCCGTCGATGTGGTACTGGCCGTCGAGCCTCGGCAAGGACTCGCTGGTGGTGATGTTCCTGGGCCTCGCGGTGTACGGGTTCGCCCGTTGGTTCCACGGCGAGCTGCTGCGGGGGTCGGTCCCTGCGGTCGTGGGGCTGGCGGGAGCCTTCATGGTCCGCCCGCCGATCGCGACGGCGCTCGTCGTGGCCGCCACGGCGGCGTATCTGTTGCGGCCGACGCGGCGTCACTCGCCCCACGTCACGCTGCTGAGCTGGCTGGTGATCGTTCCGCTGCTGTCCGGGATCGCGTTCTTCACGATCACCCACACGGCGACCTACCTGGGGAACTCGAACGCCATCGAGGCCTTCCAGGCGAACCGGTCGACGGAGTTCAACACGGGGGAGAGCGGATCGAACTTCACGCCCCCCAACGCGTTGTCGCCCACGGGACTGCCGGCCGCCGTCGTCACGGCGAACTTCCGGCCGTTCGCGTGGGAGGCGGGTGGCCTGTTCCCCAAGCTGACCTCGTTGGAGGGCGTGTTCCTGGCCCTGCTGATCCTGGCGCGGTGGCGGCAGATCTGGCGGGGGATCCGGCGGTGGCGGGACAACGCCATGGTCCTGTTCGCGGGCGCGGCGTTCCTGGCGTTCTCCGTGATCCTGTCCTCGCTGTCGAACTTCGGCCTGCTCGCCCGGCAGCGGACGCAGGTGCTGCCGTTCATGTTCATGCTGATCTGCATGGTCGCCAAACCGCGGCGCGCCCCTCCCGCCCGGCCCGACTTCACGCTGGTCGGCCGCGTCCCGGACGCGTCGCAGGAGGAGCCGGTGCCGGCGGCTGCCCCCGGGTGAGCGCGCGCTTCGCCGCCGCGGCCGTGGCGAAGAAGGCGGTGAAGCTGGCCCTGCTCGGCCCCGCCACCGCCCGCCGAACGGCCGAACCCGGCCTGACCGTCCTGATCTATCACCGGGTGGGGGCCGGCATGGGGCGGGAGATGGACATGCCGGTTCGGACGTTCCGCGGGCAGATGGAGTGGCTGTCGGCGAACGCGGCGGTAGTCGGGCTGCGGGAGGGCCTCGAGCGGCTGGAAGGGGGACTGCGGCGCGACCTCGTCGCGATCACGTTCGACGACGGGTACCGCGACGTGTACCGGCGGGCGTGGCCGGTGCTCCGGGACCTCCAGCTGCCGGCGGCGCTGTTCCTGGCGACCGGGTTCCTGGAGGGTGAGCTTCCCGCGCCGATCCGGCCCGGGGCGGCGGGGCCGGGACACGTCGTGGAACCGCTCGGGTGGGACGAGGTGGGGGAGATGGCGGCCACGGGGCTCGTGGAGCTCGGATCGCACAGCCACACCCACCGGGAGTTCGACCGCCTGAGCGTCGCCGAGGCGGAGGAGGAGTGCGACCGGTCCAACGAGGTGCTCCGCCGGCGCGCGGGCGTCGAGGCCGAGATGTTCGCCTACCCTCGGGCCGTGGTGGGGAACGAGACGGTCGTGGCCCGCCGGTACCGATGGGCGTTGGCGGCGGGCGGGGCGAGGAACGTCCCGGGCCGGGTGCTGCGGCACACGCTCGCCAGGACGCCGGTCCGGGCGAGCGACGGGCTCTTCTTCTTCCGCCGGCGGCTGGCGGGGATCGCGCCGTTGGAGGACCGGTTGTACGACCGGCTGCGGCGGTCGCCGTGACGGCCGGCTGTGGGTGGTCGCCACCGTGACCGTCGCGACGGCCGTTCGGGCGCGACCCCGGTTGCTCCATCTCACGACGATCGACATGTCGCTGAAGGTCCTGCTGGCCCACCAGCTGGACCGGTTCGCCGAGGAGGGGTTCGACGTCTCGGGGGCCTCGGCCCCGGGACCGTACGTCCGGGAGCTCGAGGCACTGGGGCTGCGCCATCACGCCGTGCGGTCGCTCGGCAGGAACTGGACGCCGGGCCGGGATGCGGTCGCGCTGTGGGAGCTGGTCCGGCTGTTCCGGCGGGAGCGGCCGGACGTCGTGCACACCCACAACCCCAAGAGCGGGGTGCTCGGGCGGGTGGCGGCTCGGATGGCGCGCGTGCCGGCGGTCGTGAACACCGTGCACGGGCTGTACGCGAACCCGGCGCTGCCGCGGATCCGGCGGTCGCTGATCTCGGCGGCCGAGCGCGGCGCGTTCCGGTTCTCCGACCACGAGCTGTTCCAGAGCCACGAGGACTTCGAGTGGGCCGTGGAGCGCCGGCTGGTGCCGCGGAGCCGGGCGACCTGGCTGGGGAACGGCGTCGACCTCGCCCGGTTCGACCCCGGGGCCGTCGACGCCGAGACGGTCTCCGTCGTGCGCAAGGGGTGGGGCGCGGAGGACGGAACGGTGGTCGTGGGGACGGTCGGCCGGCTGGTCGCGGAGAAGGGGTACCCGGAGCTGTTCGCCGCCGCCCGGTCGGTCCGCGCGGGCCACCCGGAGGCCCTGTTCGTCGTGGTCGGGCCGGACGAGCCGTCGAAGTCCGACCGCCTGGATCCCGGGCTGGTGGAGCGGGCGCGGGCCGACGGCGTGGTGTTCCACGGCGAGGGTCGGGACATGCCGGCGGCCTACATGGCGTTCGACCTGTTCGTCCTGGCGTCGCACCGCGAGGGCGTTCCCCGGTCGCTGATCGAGGCGCAGGCCATGCGCCGCGCGGCCGTGGCCACCGACATCCGGGGGTGCCGCGAGGTGGTCCGGGACGGGGTGACGGGCCTGCTGGTTCCCGCCAGGCAGCCCGGGGCGCTGGGCGCGGCCATCGCCCGGCTGGTGGCCGATCCCGGGGAGCGCGAGCGGTTCGGCGCCGCCGGCCGGGCCCGGATGGTGGAGCACTTCGACGAGGAACGCGTGGTGCAACGGACGCTCGAGGTCTACCGCCGCCTGCTCGGCCGGAGCCCCCGGTGATCGGGATTCCTTTCGTGCCGAGGCCGCCCAGGCTCCAGCCGGCGTGGATCCAGGCGGCGGTGGCCGCTCCCGTCGCCATCGCGCTGGGCTACGCGGCACGCCTCGTCGGGCCCGGGCTGGGCGCCCTCGATCACCCCGACGCCTCGTTGAAGCCGCACGCGCGGGCCGTCTCCTACCTGGGAGGGCTGACGGTCGCGGCGGGCGTGGCGGCCGGCGTGGCGACGCGGGGATGGCCGCTTCGGGCGGGGGTGACGGCGGCGGTGTTCGGAGCGGCGGCGCTCGGACTCGCCGACGACGCGCTGCGGGTGCCCGCGGTGGCCCGGCTGGCGGTCCAGGTCGGCCTCGGTGCGGTCATGGTGTCGGGCCTGGACATCGGGGTCTGGGATTCCCCGGCGGGCTTCGTGTACGCGGCCGGGGCCGTGGTGCTGTACGCCGCGGCGCTCAACGCGGTGAACATGGTGGACGGGATGGACGGGCTGGCCGGGAGCCTGGCCCTCCTGAGCGGGGCGGGGATCGTCGTCATCGCGATCACCGAGACCGACCACCACCCCGGCCTCGTGGCGGCCTGCCTGGCCGGGGCAGTCGTGGGCTTCCTGATCCACAACCTTCCGCCGGCGCGGCTGTTCCTCGGCGACAACGGCTCGTACTTCGTCGGGGCGGCGCTTGCCGTCGCCGTCCTGCAGGCAGGCCGGAGCGTCCCGGAGCTCGCCGGCGCCGCTGGTTGCCTGGGGCTGTTCCTCGTCGATCTCGTGCTGGCGCTGGCGCGCCGCGTCGTTGGGCGCGTCCCACTGCACCGGGGCGACCGCGGTCACCTGTACGACCAGCTCCTGGCGCGCGGGCGGTCGGTGCGGTGGACGCTCGGCGTCTGCGCAGCAGCGCAGGCCACGCTGGTCGTGGCCGGCGTGGTCGCGGCCCGGCTGTCGACGACCGGAGCCCTGGTGGTGCAGGGAATCGTGTGGGCGGCTGCGATCGGGGCGCTGTTCGCGTTCGGCTTCGTGACCTACCGGCAGGAAGCGCCCGTCGCATGACCGGGGCGACGCCCGCCGGTCTGGCCGGCGCCCGGCCGAACGCGGCGACGGGGGAGGAGCGGTCCGGGGAGGCCGCCGGGCGGGATGCGGCCGAGCCGATCCGGGTCGCGGTGATCTCGAACGGGAACGCGTTCTCGACGCTGATGCTCCGCCCGCTGTTCCGCTCGCTGGACATCCGGGTCGTGGGCGCGGTGCTGGTCCGCATCCCGCCCGGCGCCGGCGGGCGGGCGGGCCGGCTGTGGCGCATCGGACGGAAGACGGGATCCCGATACGCCCGGCACAAGCTGGGGACGCTGGTGGTCCCGCAGGCCGTGTCGGTCGTCAGCGGCCGGCCGGCGTTCCTGGACCGGCTGGCGGCGGCGTCGGGGACGCCGTGGATCTCCGCCGGGAACGCCAACGACGACCGGGTCCGGGAGTTCCTGCGCCGAGCCGGGCCGGACGTGCTGCTGTCGGTGTCCACGCCGCAGCGCATCTCGGAGGAGCTGCTGGGGATTCCTCGTCTCGCGGCGGTGAACATCCACTGGGCGCTGCTGCCGAGGTACGCCGGCATCGCGCCGTACTTCTGGGTCCTGCGAAACGGGGAGGAGCGCACCGGACTGACCGTGCACCTGATGGCGCCTGAGCTCGACGTGGGTCCGGTCCTTCGCCGGCGCGAGATCGAGATCCGCTCCGACGAGACGATGCTGGGCCTGCAGCTGCGCCTGGCCTGGGCCGGAGGCGAGGAGCTGCTGGCGGCCATCCAGGCGATGCCCGGGACGCTGGCCGATGCGCGGGAGCAGGACCTGTCGTCACGCTCCTACTTCACGTGGCCGTCGTCGTCGGACGTGGCCGCGCTACGGGCCCGGGGCCGGCGCCTGGCCCGGATGGCGGACTACCGCGAGCTGGCCCGGCTGATCAAGGGGTAGCCGGATCCGCGTCCAGGGACGGCGAACGACGCGCTCGAGTTGTCCTCGTTCCGGCTGGTCGACCCCGGGCTGCGGTTCACGATGCCGTGCGGAGCAGGCGCGACACCACGCCGAGGTCGCGGACGAAGGCCGCGTAGGCGATCTCCCGCGCCTCGTCGTCCTCGGCGCGGAGGATCGACGAGGGGTGCACGGTGGCCGTGACCAGGGCGGGGAGCGGTGTCTCGACGACCTCGCCCCGCTGCTGGCTCACCCGGAACTTCGGCCCGATGATGGCCTTGGCGGCGGTCGCGCCGAGGGCGACGATGACCTTGGGCCCGACCGCGTCGATCTCGGCGTCGAGCCAGGGACGGCAGGCCCGGATCTCCTCGGCGGCGGGCGTCTTGTGGATCCGGCGCTTGCCGCGCGGGGTCCACTTGAAGTGCTTGACGGCATTCGTCACGTAGACCAGGGAACGGTCGATGCCGGCCTCCACGAGCGCGCGGTCCAGCATCCGTCCGGCCGGTCCCACGAACGGACGACCCTGGCGGTCCTCGGAGTCGCCCGGCTGCTCGCCGACGAGCATGACCTCGGACTTCACGAGCCCCTCGCCGAACACGGCCTGCGTGGCGTCTTCGTAGAGGCCGCACCCCCGGCAACCTTGCACGGCCTCCCGCATGTTCGCGAGCGTGTGCCGCTCGGGCAGGTACGGCTCCGCCGAGGGCGCGTCGCTTCTCCTGGTGGGCACGTCATCCCACACCTACCCCTCGATCCCGTTCGACAGTCGTCTCATCCGGGAGCGGGTGGCGGAAGGTTCGCCGCCGATGTCAACCCGTGACAGCCTTCGCGCGTCTGGAGCATGCCATCGGGGAGAGGCGGGAGTGCTGGACGAAGACGACATCGCGTCGTTCCTGGGAACGACCTATCCGCGGCTGGTGAACGCGACGGCGCTTGTCTGCGGCAACAGGGCCTCTGCCGAGGATGCGGTTCAGGAGGCACTGGCTCGCGCATGGGAGCGCTCTCGGGGTGGGCTGGAGATCGAATCGCTGGAGGCCTGGGTGACCACGGTCGCGCTGAACCTGGCGAGGAGCGCACTTCGCCGACGGCTGGCCGAGGGCCGAGCACGACGGCGAATGGTCTTCGGCCACTCCTCACCCGGAATCGAGGATCGGGTGGCACTCCGCGGGGCCCTCGCCCTGCTCACTCCCCGTCAACGCGAGGTGGCCGTGCTCCGGTACTACCTCGACCTCGATGTGGCCGAGGTGGCCGCCCGGATCGGGGTCACGGAAGGGACCGTGAAGACATTGTTGCACCGCGCACGCCTGACCCTCGGCGCTGCCCTGGGGATCTCGGAGGAGTAGGACCGACCATGTCGAAGCTGGACGACGAGCTGAGAGCGCGATTCCGCGAGCAGACGATCCCTGTGAAAACCAGCGGGGTCCTCGACATGGTGCGTGCCCGGACGCGCCGGCGCCGGCGGGCCCGCCGGGCACAGACCGCAGGTCTCGTCGTCTCGGTGCTGGCAGCGACCGCGTTCGGCGGGATCGTGTTGACGCGGGCCTTCCGCCCGGGGGAGGCCACCACGTCGGGAGCGAGCATTCGATTGACCGGGAACGGCCCCGTCTACTACGTTCGAGGACCTTCGCTTCTCCGAGCTCCAGGGGGCGGGCCGGCGGCAATCTATCGGATGTCGGCGGACGGCTCGGCAGAGGAGCGGGTCACCGGGAGCCTCGAGGCGCCGGCGTCGCTGGCGTGGTCTCCGGATGGAAAACGTCTCGCATTCACGCAGTCCGGCGGTGAGTTCAGTCCGGCCAATCTCTACGTCATGAACGCCGACGGCTCGGAGCGCGAACAGATCACCCACTACTCCATTTCCGGCACCCATGCGACGACTCCAGCGTGGTCGCCGGATGGCACCACCGTCGTCTTCGCCAGCGACGTCGCACGGGAGGGTGATTACGAACTGTTCACGGTCCGTCCCGATGGCTCGGGAACGACACAGGTGACCCACTGTGCAGAGAACTGCCAGGATTCCGTGGGGGCGATCGAGCCATCATGGTCGCCCGACGGATCGAGCATCGTCTTCGGCCGTGACCACGACCTGTGGACGATGCGCACCGACGGCTCGGACGCGCGCCGGCTAACCCGAAACCAGAGCGGCCCATGCTGCAGCTCTGCGGTGAGTCCCGCCTGGTCACCCGACGGCTCAGAGATCCTCTTCGTGCTCGACCATGACCCCACGTACTCCTTATGGGAGGTCCACCCGGATGGCGGCGGACTGCGGAGGCTCTATGCATGTGCCGCGCCGGAATGCCTCAGCGTCCTGTACCCGACATGGTCACCCGACGGCAGGGAGATCGCGTTCACGCTGGTCAGCCCCGGCCCCGAGGTCCCCAGGCACGTTGCGATCGTGAATGCCGACGGCTCTGATCTCCGAGTGCTGACCGACGCGCCGCCGGACGCATGCTGCCCTGCATGGCAGCCGGTGATCGGGGATTCGACCGCGACCCCCACCTAAGCGCCCGCACACGATGACCCCGTCGGTGGGTGTCTGGTCGCTCGACATGACGGGCGGACCACTTGATGCAACCGCATTTCCGGTTGACGACTGGGGGGTGTGGGGGTATGTTCGTCCCTTGTTCGAACACACGTTCGCATTGGGTCTCCAGAGAACTGGAGGCCAGAGGGACGGGCCCCATGGCGAAGCGCTACGACGACGAGATCCGCGTGGACGTCGAGTCCTCGGGTGGCATCCCGGCGGCGTTCCGGTGGCGGGGGCGGCGCTACGAGGTGGTGGACGTGATCGGCCGGTGGAGGATCGAGGGCCGGTGGTGGGAGGACGGCCGCGACCGCGAGTACTGGCGGGTGGAGGCTCGCGGCGGTGCCGTGTGGGATCTGTACCACGACCACCAAGCCGAGTGCTGGCACCTCGAGCGCCTCTGGGACTGAGCCGGCCGACGCTCCGAGTCCTCGGGCGCTCCCTCGTCGCTTCGCCGGACCACCGTATCCTCGCGCTGTGGCGGAACCCCGGGTCATCCCGCTGCACCTCGCGGACGTCTCGTTCCCGGATGGCCACCCCCAGGCCGGCGGGACCGGCCCGGTGCTGGGATTCGCAGTCCACCACGAGGAAGGCGTCCTGCTCTTCGACACGGGGGTCGGGACCGGGCACCCCGAGGTCGAGCGGTATTACCGGCCGCGCGTCACGCCGCTCGAGGACGCGCTCGCGGCGAACGGCCTCTCCGCCGCCGACGTCACCGCGATCGCCAACTCCCACCTGCATTTCGACCACTGCGGCGGCAATGCCCTGTTCGCGCGGCGGCCGGCGTACGTGCGGGCGGCGGAGCTGCAGGCGTCCCGCCAGCCCGACTACACGGTTCCGGAGTGGGTCGGCTTCGACACGGTGCAGTTCGTCGAGCTCGACGGCGACGGGGAGACCGAGGTCGCTCCCGGGCTGGTCCTCGTCCCCACTCCCGGCCACACCGGGGGGCACCAGTCCCTCGTCGTGGCGACCGAGGCCGGACCGGTGGTGGTCGCCGGCCAGGCCGTCTATACGGTGGCCGAGTGGGAGGGGTCGACCGACCCGACGGACTCCGGCGTGATCGGAGCCGCCGACGTCCTCGCCTACAGCGAGTCGGTCCGCCGACTCCGGCGCCTCGAGCCCGTTCGGATCCACTTCGCCCACGACCTCGAGGCATGGAAGCGCTCCTCCGCCGAAGGCGGGTGAGAGGGACACACTGGGCTCATCGTCGCTGTCTCCCGGGGGCGTCGATCGGACCTTCACTGCTAGGTGACCGATCTGACCGGGACTTGGAACGGCGTTAGTCCGGCAACCCCTTCGCTTGGAGTGGGCGCGACACAAGCACTTCCGGCGGCTCGGCCAGGAGCGCATCGAGCCGAGCTCCAAGGATCCTCTGGGCTGCCCGGTCTTGTTCTTCCAGTGTCTCGAGGTCCTCGTGAAGCTCATAGAACCAGATCACGGTGGAGTCTTCGTCCGACTGATGCATCGCGAACACGTGTGTGCCTGGGTTCGCATTCGCCGCCGGAAACAGGGCCTCTAGGGCTCGGACTAGATCCGCCTCACGTCCAGCCTTTGCCACCAACTTCGCGAACACCGCGACCCTGGGCATCGGTCCCTCCTCGATGTGCCGCCCGACTGTCCAACAATCTCAGGAGGAGCTTGCACCTAGCCCCCGCGAGCATTGTTGGCTCGGTCAAGTTCGGCGTAGCGGAAACACGATGCTACGTGGTCGTTGACCATCCCCACGGCCTCCATGAACGCGTAGCAGATCGTCGGGCCGACGAAGCGGAATCCCCGGGACCGGAGATCCCTGCTCATGGCCAGGGACTCCTCGGACTCCGAAGGGATGTGCGCGACCGTCGACAGCCGGTTCCGGATCGGCCGCCCGCCGACGAACGACCACAGGTAGGCGTCGAGCGAGCCGTGCTCGCGCTGCACGGCCCTCCCGGCCCGGGCGTTGGCGATCGCCGCCGCCACCTTCGCCCGGTTCCGCACGATCGCCGGGTTCGAAAGCAGCCGTTCGACCTTCCTCGAGTCGAAGCGGGCGACCTTCGCCGGATCGAACCCGGCGAACGCCTTCCGGTATCCCTCGCGCTTGCGCAAGATCGTCGCCCACGACAGCCCAGCCTGGGCCCCCTCGAGCACGAGCATCTCGAACAGGTGCCGGTCGTCGTGGGACGGCACGCCCCACTCTTCGTCGTGATACGCGAGGGACAGCGGATCGTCGAGGTTCGCCCACGGGCACCGCTTCACCAGCATGAGGGCACGCTACAACGAGGGGCTGACACGAACCGTGGCGGCCGGCTTCGGCCGGGGTGGAACCCAGGTCCAGCTCGCCGATTTCCTCCTCAGGCGCTCTGGCCCTGCTGCTCGCTCATCTGCGAGATGTTCCGGATCGCGTCCGCTGCCGACATGCCGTTGGCTTCCGCCGAGGCGACGATCTCGCTCCACAGGATGTTGCGGTCGTCACCGTGGCGGTCCTCCGGGATCCCGCAGCCACAGTTGGCACACATGGGCGGCCTCCTTCCGCATGGGATGCGTCTTGGTTGCCCTGGCTTCCAAGGGCGGTGCGCCGCCCGAGCCCGGCCGGCGGCTCATCGTACCCCGAGCCCTCACCGCCGAACGAGCGGCGCTAGCAGGTCACGTGGAGGATCGCGTTGGTCCCGGATCCTCCCTCCCGGAGCCGTTCGATGGCTTGGGCCGTGGGAATGACCTCCAACTGCACACGTCGCCGCGCGGCTTCCTCGGTGACCTCCTCGACCACCGGCAGCGCCCCGTTCGCGCCGCTCCCGACCACCAGACGACGGCACTCCCACGGGATCTCCTCGGCAAGGGACAGGGGAGTGTGGCCGTACCTGGCGCGCTGCGGTTTCGAGGGGCCCTTCTTGCGCTTCCGAACGGTGCCGCCATCGATCACGACGTCGTGCTCGTACCTGGTGCCGTCGATCTCGATCGACCCGAAGTCGTACCGTCCGAACTCCACGGGCAGATCTTTCCCCTGGGCCACCCGGATGCACCACGGGCAGGGGGCGTGCGGCTGAGCGCTGGGATCTCCGACTCGATCGCACGGGGTGATCTCCCGGTTCGCTCGGTGTCGGTGGGGTGTTCTAGAATCGAACACGTGTTCGACACCCGTGGGTTCGTCCATCTGAACGTCCGCTCGAACTTCTCATTGAAGGACGGGGCGTTCTTTCCCGAGCAGCTGGCGATGGCCGCCGCCGAGCTCGGCATGCCGGCCGTGGCGCTCACCGATCGGGACGGGCTGTACGGCGCCTCGCGGTTCGTCGACGCGTGCTCGAAGGTCGGCGTGCGACCGATCCTCGGGGCAACGCTCACGATCCGGGCGCACGGGCCGCCCGATGGTGTGCACGCCCGCGCGCCCGGCCCGGCCGACACGTCAATCGTGGTGCTGGCCAGGGATGCGGTCGGGTACGCGAACCTCTGCCGGCTCGTCACCGACGCGCACATGACCGGGGAGCGGGGCGACCCGGCGCTCGCGCCCGCGCAGGTGCTCGCGCACGCCGAGGGCCTGGTGTGCCTGCTCGGGCCGGAGTCGGGTCCCGGGCGTCTGGCCCTCGGCGGCCTGCACGACGCCGCCGTCGACGCCGCGCGGCCGTTCCGGGAGGCGTTCGGCGACGACCTGGTGGTCGAGGTCCGCCACCGGCTGGAACGCGACTCGGAGGGCGAGGTCCGCCGGCTGCTCCGCCTCGCGGACGACCTCGGCGCGTGGGGCGTCGCGACGAACGCCGTGCGGTACCTGGTCCCGGAGGACGCATTTCTGGCGGACGCGCTGGAGTGCATGCGCGAGATCGTGCCGATCGCGCAGAACCACGTCACGCGAACGAACGCGGAGGGGTGGCTGAAGCCGGCCGGGACGATGCGCCGGCTGTTCGCCGGGAGGCCGGAGGTGTGCGACGCCACGCTGCGGGTCGCCGAGCGGTGCACGTTCGATCTCGCCCTGCGGAGCGTGCACTTCCCGGAGTTCCCAACGCCGGCCGGGCGCAGCGGGTCGTCGGTGCTCGCCGAGCGGTGCCATCGGGGGCTCGGCCGGCGCGGCATCCGGAAGACCCGTGAGGTCCGCGAGCGGCTCGACCTCGAGCTGTCGATGATCCACCGGCTGGGGTACTCGTCGTTCTTCCTGACGGTCGCCGACATCGTGGCCGACGTCCGCTCGATCGGGATCCGGACGGCGTGCCGGGGCTCGGCGGCGGGCTCATTCGTGTGCTACCTGACCGGCATCTCCGACGTCGACCCGATCCGCCACGGGCTGGTGTTCGAGCGGTTCCTCAACCCGCTCCGCGACGAGCTCCCCGACATCGACATCGACGTCGAGTCGGCGCGGCGCGAGGACGTCTACGACCTCGTGTTGAGCAGGCACGGCGACGACCGGTGCGCCTGCGTGTGCATGGTCGACACGTACCGGGCCCGCGGCGCGATCCGGGAGGTGGGTAAGGCCCTCGGCCTGCCCGAGGTCGAGGTCGACACCGTCGCCAAGGCCTTCCCGCACATCGGCGCGCACCACATCCGCGAGGCCGTCGAGTCGCTGCCCGAGCTGGTCGGGTCGAACATCGGCGCCGGGCAGCTCGAGCAGCTGTTCCGCGTCGCCGAGCGGCTGAATGGCTTCCCCCGCCACCTCGCGCTGCACCCCTCCGGTGTCGTGCTGGCCGGCCACGACCTGGTGGAGCGGGTGCCGCTGGAACGCTCGTTCCAGGGGTACCGGATGATCCAGGCCGACAAGGACGACGTCGAGCTGCTCGGATACCTGAAGCTCGACGTGCTGGGCATCCGGATGCTGTCGACCATGCGCCACGCGGTCGACGAGATCGCCCGGACCGCCGGCGAGAAGGTCGACCTCGACCGCGTCCCGTTCGACGACGAGCCCACGTTCGAGCTCATCCGCCGGTCCGACACCCTGGGGTGCTTCCAGATCGAGTCTCCCGGCCAGCGCGAGCTGCTCCAGAAGCTCCAGCCGACGCGGTGGGAGGACCTCATCGTCGACATCTCGCTGTTCCGGCCGGGACCGGTGAAGTCCGACATGGTGTCGCCGTTCCTGAAGCGGCGACACGGCATGGAGCTGCCGGTGTACGCCCACGACTCGCTCCGCCCGGTGCTGTCCGAGACCCACGGCGTGGTCGTGTACCACGAGCAGGTCATGCGGACGTTCGCCGCGATCGCCGGGTACGACCTGGCCGAGGCCGACCGCATCCGCCGGCACCTGTCCGACGACCTGGAGGTCGACTCGATCCGGGAGGACTTCCTGCGGCGGGTCCGGGAACGCGGTCTCCCGCCCGCCGACGCCGAGCGGATCTGGAAGGAGCTCCTGTCGTTCGCGTCGTTCGGGTTCTGCAAGGCGCACGCCGCCGCGTTCGCCGTGCCGACCTTCCAGTCGTCATGGTTGAAGGCGCACTGGCCCGCGCACTTCCTGGCCGGCGTGCTGACACACGAGCCCGGCATGTACCCCCGCCGCCTGATGATCGAGGACGCCCGCCAGCACGGCATCCCGGTCCTGCCACTCGATGTGAACGTGTCCGAAGCCGATTACACGGTGGAGGTGATTGCTTCGGGGTGGCCGGAGCCGGCTGGCGAGTTGCACGGGGCGGGGGCTTGTTCGCAGGCGGGCCCCCACCCGCTCCCGCAACTTGATCCGGCCCCGGTCCGTGCCTCGGGGGATCGCCGTCCGTACAAGTTGCTCCACGGGACCCTCCCGCCTGCGACCGCCCCCGCTCAACCAAACTGGTGGACCCAATCACGAGGGAGGGCACGAACCCCCGATCACCCCATCATGTCCGCTGGCGTGGACGAAGGCACGGCCGGCGAGGGGGCGCGTGTCGGGGGCGGTGCGGCAGCGGGGGCTCTGAGCCGGAGCCGGAGCGGCGCGGAGCGACGCGCAGGTGGAGGCGATGGAGCGAAGCGCCCCCCGCAGAGCACCGCCCCCGAGGTAGCGCGCCCCAACGAGAGCGAGACCACCCACCGCACAACGGTGACCTATGCCATCCGACTGGCGCTGAAGGACGTGCATGGGATCTCGGACGACGAGATCCGGTCGATCCTCGAGGCCCGGGCCGACCGGCCGTTCGCCGACGTGGGGGACTTCGTCCGGCGGACGAGGGTGTCGCGGCCCGTGGTCGAGCGGCTGGCGCATGCCGGAGGGTTCGATGCGCTGCCGGGCGGGGCGACCGCACCGGGTACAGGAGGGAGCGCGGCCGGGACGAGCGCGCCGGGCGAAGGCGCCGGAGCACCCGGGGGATCGGGCGGGGCCGGCCGGGGGTCCCGGGACGGCAGGGTGCGGTCGGCGGCGTTCCGGGACTCGTCGCCGGCGAGGGGAAGGACCCGGCGGGACCGGCTGTACGCCGCGATGACCGCGGAGCCGCAGCGGGAGGGGCATCAGCTCACACTGGGGCTGGATCAAGAAGTCGTGCCGGGGCTGCGGGAGTACTCGGACGCGGAGCGGGTCCGGGCCGAGCTTGAGGTGGTGCAGATGGACGTCTCGCGCCACCTGATCTCGTTCTACGAGCCGCTGCTGGAGGAGCTCGGGGTGACCCGGTCGAGGGACCTGTGGCGGCGCCGGGGCGGCGACCGCGTCGTCGTGGCGGGGGTGAAGGTGGCCTCGCAGACGCCGGCGGTCCGCAGCGGGCAGCGGATCATCTTCCTCACGCTCGACGACGCTACCGGGCCGGTCGACGTCACGGTGTTCGAGAGCGCCCAGGCCAGGTGCGCCAAGGCCGTGTTCCACGCGTTCCTGCTCGCGGTGCGGGGGACGCTCCGTCGAACCGGGGTGAGGGGCGTGAGCGTCATCGCGGAGGACGCCCTCGACCTGGCCGCGCTGCACCGGCGACGCCGCCAGCTGCCGCCGACCGACCGGACCGGCGTGCGTCCCCCGGTGAAGTTGTGGCACTCGAGTGGCGGCTCGGCGGGGTGGTGAGCATGGTCGCCGCGCGATCGCCGCCGGGGAGCGGCACACTTCGTGCCATGAGTGGATCCCAGAACCGGGGCCGGGCGACCGGCCGGGACCGCGGCGGCGACCGGGACCGGCCGGCCGAGCCGATCCTGCACGTCGACCTGGACGCGTTCTACGCGAACGTGGAGGTCCAGAAGGACCCGTCGCTCGTGGGGAAGCCCGTGGTCGTCGGCGGCACCGGTTCGCGCGGCGTGGTGGCGAGCGCCTCGTATGAGGCGCGGGCCCTCGGCGTGCGCTCGGCCATGCCCGGTGTCCGGGCCCGCCGGCTCGCGCCGCACGCGGTGTTCCTGGCCCCGGACTTCGAGGCATACAAGGCCTACTCGAACCGGTTCCGCGAGATCCTGCTGTCGTACACGCCGTTCGTTGAGCCGATCGCGCTCGACGAGGCCTTTCTCGACGTGGGGGGCGGCACCCGGCTCTTCGGCGCACCCCGCCGGATCGGCGAACGGATTCGGTCGGACGTCCGCGCCGAGCTCGGGTTCAGCTGCTCGGTCGGGGTGGCGCCGAACAAGTTCCTCGCGAAGCTCGCCTCGGAGGCGTCGAAGCCCGACGGGCTCGTCGTGGTGCCGTCCGGGGCGGTGCGGGAGTTCCTCGACCCGCTGCCCGTCGGCGCGCTATGGGGGGCGGGGCAGAAGACCGTCGACATCCTGCACCGTCTCGGGATCCGGACGGTGGCCGAGCTGGCCGCCGTGCCGGTGAGCGTCCTCGGCCGGGTCCTCGGGGAGGCCCAATCCCGGCACCTCTCCTCCCTTTCGCGGGGCGAGGACGAGCGAGCGGTCGTCCCCTACGAGGCGCCGAAGTCGATCTCCCACGAGGAGACCTTCGACCGGGACCTCGACGACGAGGGAGAGATCCTCCGCGAGATCCTCGGCCTGTCGCGCGCAGTGGGCAGGCGCCTGCGGGAGGACGGCTACTCGTCGCGAACCGTGGTCCTCAAGGTCCGACTTGCCAACTTCACCACGCTGACCAGGTCCCGCACCCTCCCGGCCCCCACCGACCTGGCGTCGGACATCAACCACGTCGCCGCCGAGATGTACCGGGCGCTGCCGGGGGTGCGCCGCCGCATCCGGCTGCTGGGCGTCCAGGCGGCTGGGCTGGTCCCGGCGGCGTCGCGGCAGCTGGCCATGCTGGCCGACGGGCGGTGGGGGGACGTGGAGCGGGCCCTCGACCGCGTGGAACGGCGGTTCGGCCGCGACGCCGCGCTCCCGGCCACCCTGATGGGCCGCACCGAGCGGCATGGACCGCCCCGTCCGCGGGGAAATGATCGAAAGGACGACCCGGATGCGCGATGATGACCCTGCCCCGAACCGTCGGAAGGCCCTACAATCCCTAGGGCAGGCAGCCCCATAGAGGTCTGGTGAATGCCCCTCTCGGAGCACGAGCAGAAGATCCTCGAAGAGATCGAGCGACGCTTGATCGAGGACGACCCGGGTCTCGCTCGGCGCGCCTCCCAGGCGACGCTGCCGGCCCACCTCACGCGGCGGATCCGGCTCGCGGCGGTCGCCTTCTGCATGGGTTTCGTGATGATGCTGCTCATCCTGGTCCCGCGCGTCGGCGTCCCGCTGGTGATCGCGGGCTTCGTGATCATGCTCGTCTCGGGCCTCGTCGTGTACCACTACCTGAAGCGCCTCGGCCGGGACCAGATCCAGACGTGGAAGAGCGAGGGGCGGTTCACGCTGACCGGGGTCCTGGCCCGCCTCGCCGAGCGGTTCCGGGGAAACCAGGGACAGGGCAAGGGAACTCCCTCGCAGAGTTGAGGCTTCCCCCGGCGGAGCGCCCGTCCTCCTCCGCCCCCGACGCCGGCTCCTGAAACGCAGTCGCCCGTCGCCCTCGTGGACCGCCGTGCGGGCGGGAGGCGCCTCCGTTGCGAAGTCGACGGCGACGACTCGACGTCGTCATGTCGCCGACCCGTGGAGCCGTCGTCCGGGCACCGCCCGTGAGCACCACACTTGCGACGGGCCTTCCGCCGCTGTACAAATCGCCTCGCCTTCCCCCGGGTCACGACGGACGCGCGGTGCTGCCCGGCATCACGCGGCCGGGTGAGCCACAGGCGTTCGGGGGTACCGGGTCGAGGCGTCGGGGAAGGGGCCGATGGAAGGATTCACATCGCAGCAGGCGTCGCGCTTGACGGGGTGCACCCCCCGACAGTTGCGGTACTGGGACCAGATCGGACTCCTGCAGCCGTCGGTGCAGGGAACCGGAGGGCGCCCCGGCGTCCCCCGGCTGTACTCCTTCCGCGACCTGGTGGCGCTCCGCGTCGTCCGCTCCCTCCTCGACGGCGGGATGTCGCTGCAACGCGTCCGTCGGGCGTGGGAGTTCCTGAACTCCAGGGCGAAGCTCGACAAGCACCTCTCCGACGTGAAGCTCGTCACCGACGGGCAATCGATCTTCAAGATCTCGCGCAAGCGCGACGAGATCATGGACGCCCTCCGCCACGGACAGATGGCGTTCTTCGTGGCCATCGACGATATCGCCCGGTCGGTCAGCGACAACGTGGCGACGTTCCGGTCCGACCGCGACCGGTTCATCCGCGCCCTGCAGGATGCGAAGCGCGAGGTCCAGGCCGAATCGGTCCGCATGGCCGCCGCCGGCCGCGGCACCCCCCTGGCCGGCCCGGGTCGGGCTCCGATGCCGGGGCGAATGCCGCCCCTGCGGTTCCATCCGCCCGCGCGCTGAACGGGGCCACCGGCCCGCACCGCGAGGCTCGGGTTCTGGTGTGAATTGAGCCGTGCCGCCCGGCCCGAGGTCAGATCTGCGGACGCCACATGCCGGTGACGCGGCGGGCCAGGCCCACGCTCCGGCGCACGTCGCGGATGGCGGTGCGGCCGGCCCGGCCTGCCTCGTGGGCGTCCTCGTCGCTCACGCCGCGCGGGGAATAGGCGGCCGTCGACACGATCCTGGCCAGCCGGTCCAGGTGCCCGTCGGACAGCTGGACGTCACGCGACAGCCTCGTCCGATACTCCCAGGGAGTCTCCCCGGGCCCCCGCGCCAGCCCGAGGTCACCGGCCCGCGCCTCGAACAGGCGGAAGGCCGCCAGCGTCCGGTCCCGGGTGCCGCGGGCCCGCATCATCCGGAACCTGCGCACCGCCACCTTCACCGTGGGCAGCAGCACGAGCACCAGCACCAGCGCGACCAGCAGCGCGAGCCCGACGATCAGGCGCCAGGACACCGGGTTGGCAGATGGTTCCCGGAGACCGCCGAGCGTGATCGGGCCGCTGGCCGGACCCCTGGGCTGCGGCAGCGGCGGCTCGAGGTTGGGGTCCTTGTGCCTGGGCGTCCCGCCCGCGCCGGCTCCGTCCCCGGTGCTGCCGTTCGCACGCGTCTTCTCACACGCGCCTCGCCGGAACTCCTCCCTGCTGCACGGGTCGACGGTCCCCCCGGCGATCGGCTTCGAGAACTCGATCTGCTCGGTCACGGGGTCGAACCGGCTGGGCGTCGGCTCGAAGGGGATCCAGCCGAACCCCGGGAACTCGACCTCGACCCAGCTGTGGGCGTTCGCCGTCGTCACGTCGTACCCGCCGACCTCCTCGTCGTACGTCCCGGTCGTGTACCCGACGGCGATCCGGGCCGGGATCCCCAGGGCCCGCAGCAGCACCCCCATCGCGCTCGCGAACTGCTGGCAGAACCCCTTGTGGGTCACGAACAGGAAGTTCGTCAGCGCGTCGGTCCCGCTGCCGAGGGAGACGTTCTGGTCGTACGTGAAGACCGTGGGGTCGGTGAGGTAGTGCTCGACGGCGAGGACCTGTTCGATCGTCGTGCTGGCGTTCGCCCGGGCCACGATGGCCCTGGCGAGCTGGGGGATCTCGGGGGGCAGGTTGCCGGGGAGCTCGAGGTCCCGGCGGTACCGGGGATCCGAGTAGCCGAACCGCTGATCCAGCTCCACGTACCGGGGAGCGGCGACGCGGGCGACCACCTGATAGGTGAACCCCGGATCGAGGGCCCGGTGGGCCGGCACGGCGGACGTGTGGCTCGCGTCGAACCGGATCGACGTGCCCTGGGCGGTCAGGGAGGTCGGCTCGTAGGGCGTCGGCAGCCACTTCCCCGGCGTGTGCTCGATCGACACCGTCGCCGACAGCGTGGTGGCCGGGGTGTCCGGCGGGAGGGAGTCGACCGTGAGCGGGAGCTGCGCGCTCGGACCGTAGACCCGGCCGTGGCGGACGTCGAGGTCGGCGACGGTCCACAGGTCGCCGTCGAAGTGGTCGAGCGAGAGCAGCCGCCAGTACGCGGCCTCCTGGCGCGGGACCCGGACGGTGAACAGAGGGATCGGCGTCCGCAGCCGCAGTGACGAGGACACGGCCACCAGCGGGTTGAGCGAGCCGTTGTCGCCCGAGGAGCCGAAGTCGAGCACCGCCTTCCCGTGGAGGCCCGGCAGCAGTCCCGGCAGGAGCAGCGCGACCCCGACCACCGTCACGGCGACCCGGCGGGCGCCGCGCGTGGTGCTCGAGGCCACCATCCGTCGCCGGACGTGGGCCAGGCCGGAGCTCCAGGGCCGGACCGGCCCCCACTGGCGCACCCGGCGGAGCCCGTCGGCGAACAGCAACGCGATGACGCCCAGCAGGAACAGCGTCGCGTAGCCGGGCCGGGGGCCGTCCTCCATCACGATGCCCGCGAAAGCCACGAGGGCCGCCGGCGGCGCCGCCGCCAGCAGGGGGCTCCCGCTTCGCACCGCGAGGGCGTGCGTCGAGAACGCCGCAGTCCACACCGCGGTCACGGCCGCCATGAACAGGGGCCGCAGCGCAGGCGTGGGGGCCACCTGGACGTCCGCCTGGTGCCCCACTCGCCCCAGGGCCTCGCCGATCGCGTGCACGGTGCTCCCCAGCGGCAGCCCGAACCACAGGGTGTCCGGGAAGACCAGGATGCCGAGCGTCCATAGCAGGCCCACGGCGCTGATGAGCGCGGCGAGCAGCGGGCTCCGCCGCTCGAGCGCCGCGGCGATCCCGATCGAGACCAGCCCGACCAGCACGAGCTTCCACGTGGCCGCGTGGCCCGTGAACACCCGGCCGAACGCGATCGCGGCGGCCGCCGTCACGGAGGCGACGGCCCCGACCTGGATCAGCCGATGACTGCGGGGAGCCTCTTCGAGTTCCCGTGCCATACGTCCTGCAACCTCCCCTTCGGGGGGAGCACGAAGACCTGCCACCCGGCTCGGATGAGCGAGATGCGCGCGGTCGTGGCCTTCTCGACCAGGGAGCTGCGCTGCCCCTCGGGGAGCGTCGCCGGGTCGATCGGATGGATGAACGCCGCGATCTTCGGGCCGAACACGGACCCGATGCGGACCATCGAGGCCACCTCGGCCGGCTGGGGCGGCGCGGTGACCACCACGAGGGTGGTGTCGGGCACCGCCGAGGTGCGCAGCGGGACGAGCATGGTGCCCAGCGGGCGGGTGGGGGAGTGGGACACGGCCGCCAGCGCCTCGAGGAAGGCATCCTCCGAGACGTGGACCGGACGGAGCTGCCCCGCCGCCAGTCGCAGTGCGAACCCCGACCGCGACAGATGGAGCCCGAGCGACGCCGCGACCGAAACCGCCCGCTCGAACGGCTCGGTGTAGGCCGGTCCGAACGCGCCGACCCGGGTGTCCAGCACCACGGTGGCCAGCGACCGCCGGGCGGATTCGTCCTGCCGGATCATCAGCTTGCCCCGCCGGGCGACGCTCGGCCAGTGGATGCGGCGGAGGTCGTCGCCCAGGACGTATTCGCGCATCGTGTAGAACTCTTCCGCCGTCCGGAACAGCTGGCGGCTGGCCGACTCACCGGCCCCCGACCCGTACTGCGAGGCGGGCGTCGTGTCGAGCTCCTCCACCTCCGGGAACACGATCAGGTCGTCGCGCTCCGCGAACTCGAGACGGACCTTGGTGAGCGCGAACGGATCCGACAGGTCCATGCGCAGGGGCCCGATCGAGAACCGGCCGCGCGTCCGGCACACCATCGAGTAGCTGACGCGCTGGGAGTTCCTGCCCGGGATGCCGGACAGGACCAGCCGGGCCGGCCGGCCGAGGGTCGGGGGGAGGCGGTCCTCGACCAGGATGAACGACGTCGACGTCGGCGCCGTGTTCTCCACCTCCAGCTCGACGGTCACCCGCTGGCCCGGGCGGACCTTCGTGTGCGACAGCCGCCGGGTCACCTGCAGCCGGGCCCTGCTCCACCGGACGAGCAGCGCGGACGCGAACGGCAGCACCGCGACGCCGACCGCCACGATGTGCAGGTCGGGGGACCCCACGAACCGCGCGGCGATCCACAGGGAGAGCGCCCCTCCGAAGACGACGAGCCCGCGGCCGGAGGGCATCCGCTCAGCTCCCCGCCCCCGCGGAGTCCGCGAGGAGGCGGGTCACGCTAGGCCTCTCCCCGGACCGGGACGGACACCTCGGAGAGGATCTCGGACAGGATCGTCGCGCCGTCTCGCCCGCCCATCGCGGCGTCGGCGGTGACGATCAGCCGGTGAGCCAGCACCGGCACCGCGAGGTCCTTGAGGTCATCGGGGACCACGTACTCCCGTCCGTCGGCGGCCGCCTGGGCCCGCGCCGCGCGCAGGAGCATGATCGAGGCCCTGGGGCTGGCTCCCAGATAGATGTCGGGGTGGCGGCGGGTCGCCTCGGACAGCGAGACGATGTACCTGCGCAGGGCCGGGGCAACGTGGACCTCGCGGGCCTGCACCGCCAGCTCGGCCACCGCCATGGCGTCCGCGACCGGCTCCAGCTCGTCGAGGGTGGAGTGGTACCCGTGGGTGGCGAGGATCCCGATCTCGGCTTCGGTGCCGGGATAGCCGACGTGGATCCGCATGATGAACCGGTCCAGCTGGGCCTCCGGAAGGGGGTAGGTGCCCTCGTGCTCGATGGGGTTCTGGGTGGCGATGACCATGAACGGGGAGCCCAGCTGGTACGTCTCGGTGTCAACCGTGACCTGGCGCTCCTCCATGCACTCGAGCAGCGCCGACTGGGTCTTGGGGGACGCCCGGTTGATCTCGTCGGCCAGCACGATGTTGGCGAAGATGGCGCCGGGCTTGAACTCGAAGTCGCCCCGCTCCTGGTTGAACACGTTCACGCCGGTCACGTCGGTGGGGAGCAGGTCCGGGGTGAACTGGATCCGGCGGAACGAGCAGTCGATGGACCTGGCCAGGGCCTTCGCCAGCAGCGTCTTGCCGACGCCCGGGACGTCCTCGATCAGGACGTGGCCCTCGGCGACGAGGGCCACCAGGGCCAAGCGCACCTCGCGCGACTTGCCCTGGACGACCTTCTCGATGTTGTCCTGGATGGTGCGGAAGCGCGTGGCAAAGCCGACCCAGTCGTTCCGGTCCTTCGCCGCCTCCACACCCGCCTCCAACCGGTCGCTGTCGGTCATCTTACCGGCTCCCCTTTCCGCCACTCCAGGGCCATCGGCCCGCCGCATGCGGCCGCGGCCTCCGCGTCCAATACGCAGCGCGAACCCCTCGGGGTTTCGCGGCGCACGCGGTCGAACGCCGTTGGACGTTCGAGCCGCCTGTTTCGTGCCCGTCGGGAACCTGTGGTCCCCATGGATGGCCGTTCGTCCCCACCATTGGCCATTCGTGCTTCACAGATGACCGTGGATCTGCTCGAAACGGTTCCAGCGACCGGACGATGGAGTCCGCCGGGGCATCTTCCTCCGGGTACGTCACGGAGGAGGCTCCCGATGCGCGGGCCGGGTGATCGGCTCGTCGCCCCGGCATCGCGTGGACGGACGGTGGCCGGGGAACGAGAACGAAGACGGCGGCCGCCGCACCCGTCATTCGTCGGTACGCCCCGCGCGGCCCCTTGTTCGCTTCAAGGCGCCCTTCATGGTCGGACGCGAATCGGCCGCCGTCTTCGAGCCATGTAATTACACCTCTGTCATTCGTCCGTCAAGCGCTGGTCGGGGGATCCTCGCGGGGGATTCTGCCGCCCGGGCCTCCCGGGGCGTTGCCTCCGGACGGCCCTCGGAGCGTCGGAGGCGGGTCCTTCCGATTCCGTTTCCGGCCGGTATCCGCGCAGGTCGCCGTATACTCGGCTCCGTCCGGCGACTGACAGCTATGGCTCGAGCACTCGTCCTCAATGCGACCGATCAGCCGCTCGCCGTGGTCCCCGCGCGGCGGGCTGTTGTCCTCGTGCTCAAGGACAAGGCCGAGATGCTCGCATCCAACGGCGTGGTCTTCCGGGCCGAGCGGCTGACGATGCCAGCCCCCTCCGTCGTCCGGCTGCGCTACTTCGTGCGGATCCCGTACCGGGCCCACGCGGCGCTGACGCGCCGCGCCGTGTTCGCCCGCGACGGCTGGGCGTGCCAGTACTGCGGCCGGGCGGCCGAGAACGTCGACCACGTCATCCCGAGGTCCCGCGGCGGGACCCACACCTGGGACAACGTCGTCGCGGCGTGCCGCCGGTGCAACTCCAAGAAGGAGAACCGGCTGCACTCCGAGGTGGGGTTCCGGCTGGCCCGGCTCCCGTTCGCGCCGTCGGACACCTTCCGGCTGGCGCTCGGCCGGCCCGAGCCGGAGTGGGAGCCCTACCTGGCCTGAGCGGCCGGGTGTCGCGATGGCGATCCGATCGTTCTCCGGCAGGCTCGTCGCGGTCGGCGTCGTGGCGCTGGCCGTGGGCGGGACCTACCTGCTGAACACGCTCACCGCCGGCCCCCCGAAGGAGCTCCGGGACGTGCTCGCCGCCTCGGGGCGCTCGACGCCGGTCGCCACAGTGGACGTCACGCCCACGTCGGGTCCAGCGGAGCCGGGGCGGGCCTATCCGGTGGAGGTCACGATCCCGTGCGGGTTCGTCGGCGCGGTGGACTTCGACGGCGCCTTCTGGGTGCCCACCGACGGCCGGGCGCTGGCGGTCGTGGGCCGCCGGCTGTCCCGGCCGGTGGTACCCGCCACCATCGCGCTGCAGTCGTCCGACTCGGCGCTGCTGCGGACGGCGGCCGGGCAGGCCGTGGCGCTCACCCGGTCACCCCTCGGGCACGCCGGCAGGCCCGTCTGCGGCTGAGCCCCTCGGCGCACCGCCCCACGGTCGTCGCCGCCCCCGAACCCGGTCACACTGGTTGACAGTCGCGCACTCCTCGCACGCTTTTTACCAGTTCCGTCTTGCGCTCGTGGAGTGCCAGTGGTAGAAAGTGGCGCCTAAGTGGAGGAGAAGGGGAGTGGGCGTGGCCGATCTACTCGGCACCCACAGCTATCAGCTGGACGGCAAGGGGAGGATCTCGCTGCCCGCACGTTTTCGCGAGGTCCTGTCCGACGGTGCCGTCCTCACGCTCGGCCAGGACGGCTGCCTGTGGGTGTTCCCGCAGTCCGTCTGGGAGCGGGTGAGCGCGCAGATCGACGCGGAGTCGCTGCCGACCCCGGAGGGCCGCGCGTACTCGCGGATCTTCTTCGGGTCGGCCGAGGGGATCTCCCTCGACGGGCAGGGCCGGCTGACGGTCCCCATCCGGCTGCGCCAGCTCGCCGGCATCGGCCGGGAGGCCGTGGTGCTCGGTGTGCGGGACCGCATGGAGGTGTGGGACCGGGCCGCGTGGGAGCGGTACTCGGAACAGTTCGGCGGGGCCTACCAGACGGGGGCCATCTCGCCGGGAGGGAGGCACGCGTGAGCCTGGAGGCGGACTGGCCGGAGTCGGTGCGGGTGGTGGGATTTCAGCCGTCCCTGTGGCGGATCGAACCATCGCCCCCGGCCGGGCCGGCCGAGCCCCGCCCCGGCGTGATCCGCCTGGGGCCAGACACCCTGGTGACGGGCGGCGAGGTCGCCCTGTCCCGGGAGATCGGCCAGAGCTTCTATCTGATGGGACTGATGGCGCTGGCCCTCTCGCTGTTCGTGGGGCTCGGGCTGCTGGTGGTGCGGGTGCTGGCCTGAGGAAGTCGTGGCGGAGCCGGGAGAATCAGACGAGCGGAGGCACGAGCCGGTCATGGTTGCGGAGGTCGTGGAGCTCCTGGGACGCGCGCGGACGGTCGTGGACATGACCGTCGGCGGAGGCGGCCACGCCGAGGCCCTGCTCGAGGCGGGCGTCGGGCTCCTGGTTGGCGTGGACCGCGACCCCGCGGCGCTGGCCATGGCCGAGGAGCGGCTCGGCCGGTTCGGCGACCGGTTCCGTCCGGTGGCCGGCACCTTCTCCGACGCGCCGGCGGAGGTCGTCGGGCCGGGCCAGGCGGACGGCGTGCTGTTCGACCTCGGGGTGTCCTCGATGCAGCTCGACGTCGACGAGCGGGGGTTCGGCTACCGGACGGAGGGGCCGCTCGACATGCGGATGGACCCCTCGGGGCCGGGCCCCACGGCGGCCGACCTGGTGAACGACCTGCCCGAGGAGCAGCTCGCCGACCTGGTCTTCACCTACGGCGAGGAACGGCAGTCGCGGCGCGTCGCGCGGGCCATCGTCCGGGCCCGGCAGCGCGGCCGCATCGAGACCACCGGCGAGCTCGCCGGCGTGGTCGCCGGAGCGCTGGGACGTCGACCCGGCCGGGCGCATCCCGCCCGCCGCACGTTCCAGGCGCTCCGGATCGCGGTCAACCGGGAGATCGAGGAGCTCACCACCTCCCTGCCCTGGGCGGCGAGCGTCCTCGCTCCCGGTGGCCGCGTGGTCGTCCTGTCCTACCACTCGCTCGAGGACCGCGAGGTGAAGCGGTTCCTGCGGGGCGAGCCCACCCTCCGCGCGCTCACGAAGCGGCCGCTGGCCGCTTCGGAGGACGAGGTCGCGCGCAACCCGAGGTCCCGGAGCGCCAAGCTCCGGGCCGCAGAGAAGGTCGATCCGGAAGCCTCCCCCCACTTCCCCGCCGGATCGTCCGAAAGGCGCGAGCGGTGAGCGCCGCCCCCCGGACCGTGCGGGAGGCGGCCTCACCGCGAGGCGCTCCACAGCGGGCGGGGAAGCGGGCCGCCGCATCCGCGCGGGTCACCGCGCCGTCCGGGTCCCGGGGCGCATCCGCTCGAGCGGGCTCACCGGCCAGGGCCCGCACGGCTCCCGCCCGGTCGAGCGTTCCGGCCAGGGCCCGCGCCGCACCCTCCACGCTTCCGGTGCGACGGAACCCCCCCCGTCGTTCTCGGCAGGCGCCGCGCCCGGTGCCCTCCCCGCACCGGGCGCGGCGCCATTCCCTCTCGTTCCTCGTGCTCTCCGGCCTCGTGATCGGCGCCCTGGTGCTGGGCCTGACCACGCTGAACGCGATGGTCTCGCAGTCCTCGTTCCGCCTGGACGACCTGAACCACCGGCTCGACCGGCTGTCGCAGGAGGCGGACCGGAAGCAGCTCGACCTCGCCCGGCTCTCGGCGCCGGGCCGCATCGCGGCGGCCGCCCGTCGCCGCGGGCTCCACCTTCCCGACCCCGGCGCGGTGCAGGTCATCCACGTGCAGGGGTCCCTGCCCGGCGGCGGCGCCGACCACCTTCCACCGACCGATCACCGGCCGGCGGGAGGCGAGGGGTGAGCCGGCCGCCCCTCGGACGCATCGGTGCGCTGCTCGTGGTGCTGGCCCTCGCCCTGTCGGGGATCGTCGTCCGGCTGGGGTTCCTGCAGGTCCGGGACGCCGGGGCGCTCGCCGCGCTCGCCGCCCAGCAGCGCCTTCGCAAGATCGACCTCCCGGCGGGCCGGGGATCCATCCTCGACCGCGACGGCGGCGAGCTGGCCATGTCGCTCGACGCGGCCGACGTCTACGCCGACCCGACACTCGTGCGGGACCCGGACGGGGTGGCCGGCAAGCTCGCTCCGCTCCTCCACCGGAAGGCTCCTGACCTGGCCGCCGAGCTCCGTTCCCGGAACCGGACGTTCGTGTACCTCGCGCGGCAGGTCGACACGGGGGTGGCCGACCGCATCCGGAAGCTGAACCTCCCGGGGATCGGGTTCCTCGACGACACCAAGCGCTACTACCCGAACGGAGCCATGGCGCCGCAGGTGCTCGGCTTCGTCGGCGTCGACGGTTCGGGGCTGGCGGGCCTGGAGTTCCAGTATCAGCAGGAGCTGGCCGGGCGGCCGGGACGCCGGGTGGAGGAGATCGACCCGGACGGCCACCTGATCCCCCAGGGGGTGAACAGCGACGTCCCCCCCGTTCCCGGCGAGGACGTCGTCACCACGATCGACCGCGAGATCCAGTACCGGGTCCAGCTGGCGCTGGCCGACACCGTGCGCAGGAACCACGCCCGGGGCGGCACGGTCATCGTCATGGACCCCCACACCGGCGACGTCCTGGCCATGGCGACCTCCCCGAGCTTCGACCCCCAGCACTTCGGCGACTACCCGTCCGCCCGCCTGCAGAACCCGGCCATCGCTTCTGTGTACGAGCCGGGATCGGTCAACAAGGTCGTCACGGCGTCGGCCGCGGTCCAGGAGGGCGTCGTCGGCCTCGACGAGCGAATGTCCGTCCCGGACCACATCGCGCTGGACCCCCAGCACTGCCCCGAGTGCGTGTTCCACGACGCGCATCCCCACCCCGTGGAGCCGATGACGATCGCCGACGTGATCGCCCAGTCCAGCAACGTGGGGACCATCAAGCTCGCCGAACGGCTGGGGGAGTACCGGATGGCCCTGTACCTGGACCGGTTCGGACTGGGGCGGCCCACGGGGATCGGCTTCCCCGGGGAGCAGGACGGCATCCTGCCGCCGGTCGGTGACTGGACGTCCGCGAGCATGGGCACGATCCCGGTCGGACAGGGCGTCGCCGTGACCCCCATCCAGATGATCTCGGTGTTCGCGGCGGTGGCCAACCACGGCGTGTGGATCCAGCCCCGGCTGGTGCGCGGGATGGTCGACGGCGACGGGAAGTTCCACCCCGCGCCGGCCCCGGCGACCAGGCGGGCGGTGTCGGAAGGAACCGCGAACGTGGTCGCCCGGATCCTGGCGTACGCGGTGGACGCCGGAACCGGGACCCGCGCGCAGATCCCCGGCTACTGGGTCGCCGGCAAGACCGGGACCGCCCAGATCCCGAAGGCGGGCGGCGGCGGCTACACGAACCAGTACATCGCGTCGTTCATCGGGTTCCTGCCGGCATCGGATCCCCAACTGGTGATCGCCGCGATTATCGACCGTCCCGTCACGGAGTACGGCGCCCTGGCCGCCGCCCCGCTGTTCCGGGAGGTCGGCCGGTACGCGCTGGCCCGCCTCCGCATCGCCCCGGCACCGCGCCCGCCCCTCCCGCCCCGCGCCGCATCCGGGACGGGGTGAGCCGTCGTGCCAGCCGCTCTCGGGGAGGGAGCCGGAATGGGGCCGATGCTAGACTCGGGCGGCGTCCCGGCCTCCCCGCGCGGCCCGCGGCCGGAGGGGCCGATCGACGGAACCCCCGATCCCGACCACGCCACGCCCTTGTCACAGACGCCCTCGGTTCGAGACGCCCCGCGGGCCCTGGCCGACCTGCTCCGGTCGACCCCGGGCGCGCAGGTCCTCGGCGACCCCGCCGTCGGGGTCGCGTCGGTCGTGTATCGCTCCGCCGACGTCGAGCCGGGGGCCCTGTTCTTCGCGGTCCCCGGTACGAAGGCCGACGGCCACGACTTCGCCGAGGCCGCCGAGCGGGCCGGCGCGGTGGCCGTCGTCGTCGAGCGCCGCCTGCCGGTGGAGTGTGCGCAGGTCGTGGTGCCCTCGGTGCGTGCCGCGATGGGCCCGATCTCCGCGGAGTTCTACGGCCGCCCGGCCGATCGGATGACCGTCGTCGGCATCACCGGCACGAACGGGAAGACCACCACGACGTACCTTCTGGAGTCGGTCTTCCGGGCTGCAGGGCTCGCGCCCGGCGTCATCGGCACCACCGGGGTCCGCGTCGACGGCCGGCCCGAGCCCTTCCCCCGCACGACGCCGGAGGCCCCGGACCTCCACCGGCTGCTGGCGCGCATGGCGGACCACGGCGTGCAGGCGGTGGCCATGGAGGTGTCCTCCCACGGGCTCGACCAGCACCGGGTGGGTGGGGTGCGGTACGCGTGCGCGGTGTTCACGAACCTCACCCAGGACCACCTCGACTACCACGGCACGCTGGAGGAGTACTTCGGCGCGAAGGCCAAGCTGTTCACGCCCGAGCTCGCGGAGCACGGCGCCACGAACTGGGACTCGCCGGACGGCCGTCGTCTGCTGGGGGCGATGATCCCGATGACCTCCTACGGGCTCGAGGACGGCGCGGACGTGCGGGCCACCGGCGTGGCCACCGACGCCCAGGGGCTCTCGTTCCGTGTGGGCGACGTCGAGGTGCGATCGCGGCTCCGGGGGCTGTACAACGTCTCGAACTGCCTGTCGGCGGTCACCGCCGGGGGCCTGATCGGGATCGACCCCGCGACGTGCGCCGCCGGGATCGGCGCCCTGCCCGGCGTCCCGGGCCGGCTGGAGCCCGTCGAGGAGGGGCAGGGCTTCCTGGTGGTCGTGGACTACGCGCACACCCCCGACAGCCTGGAGAACGTGCTGCGGGCGGCCCGGCCGCTCGCCGCGGAGGGCGGTGGGCGGGTCGTGGTGGCGTTCGGGTGCGGAGGCGACCGGGACCGCGGGAAGCGCCCGTTGATGGGGGAGGCCTGCACGCGCCTGGCGGACCTCACCATCGTGACCAGCGACAACCCGCGGTCCGAGGACCCGCTGGCCATCATCGGGGAGATCGAGCCCGGGGCCCGCCGGGGCGGGGGACGGTACGTCGTCGAGCCGGACCGCCGCGCCGCCATCGCGATGGCCGTGGGCGAGGCCCGGCGGGGCGACGTCGTGGTGATCGCCGGCAAGGGGCACGAGACCGGCCAGGAGTTCGCGGACCGGACGGTGCCGTTCGACGACCGGGTCGTGGCGGCGGAGGAGCTGCGCGCGCTGCTGGGCGCCGCTGCCGGAGGACGGCCGTGAGGGCCCGCCGCCTGTCCGACGTGGCCACCGCGGTGGGGGGACGGGTGGCCGGCCCCGACGTGGAGGTGACCTCCGTCACCACGGACAGCCGGGCGGTCGAGCCCGGCGCGCTGTTCGTCGCGCGGGCCGGCGAGGCGGAGGACGGCCACCGCTACGTGGCCGCGGCGTTCACGGCCGGCGCCTCGGCGGCGATGGTCAAGCAGATTGACGAATCGGAACCGGTCAAGCAGGTTGACCGTTCCTTCGTGGTCGTGGACGACCCGGGACGCGCCCTGCTCGACCTGGCGCGGGACGAGCGCGGCCACCTCCGGGCGACGGTCGTCGGCATCACCGGGTCCACCGGCAAGACCTCCACGAAGGACTTCACCGCGGCCGTCCTGGGCGCGCGGTTCGAGGTGGTGGCCAGCGCGGCGTCGTTCAACAACGAGGTCGGCCTGCCGCTCACCGTGCTGTCGGCCTCGCCGAGCACCGAGGCGCTCGTCTGCGAGATGGGGGCACGGCGGATCGGTCAGATCGCCGGGCTGTGCGAGGTGGCGCTCCCCCACGCGGGGATCGTCACCAACGTCGGCATGGCCCACCTCGGGCTGTTCGGCAGCTGGGAGAACATCGTCACCGCGAAGGCCGAGCTGGTGGAGGCGCTGCCCCCGAAGGGCGTGGCGGTGCTGAACGCCGACGACCCCGTGGCATGGGGGTATCGGGCCCGGACCCCCGCCCGCGTCCTCACGTTCGGCACGTCCGGGGCGGCGGACGTCCGGGCGGAGGGCGTGGAGCTCGACCGCGACGCTCGGGCATCCTTCACGCTGGTCGCTGCCGGGCTCCGGGAACGCGTCGAGCTGTCGGTCCCCGGCGAGCACATGGTGCCGAACGCGCTCGCTGCGGCGGCGTGCGGGATCGCGCTCGGGGTCTCGCCGGGGGAGTGCGCCGCAGCGCTCGCGGATGCGCACGTGTCCGCGTGGCGGATGGAGATCTTCACCACGGCGGGAGGCGTGCGGGTGGTGAACGACGCGTACAACGCGAACCCGGCCTCGATGGCGGCCGCGCTGAAGGCGGCGCGGTGGATGTCCCGGGGGGGCAGGTGCGTCGCGGTGCTCGGAGGCATGGCGGAGCTGGGCGAAGCGTCGGCCGAGGAGCACGACCACGTCGGCGAGCTGGTCGCCCGGCTGGGCATCGAGGAGCTGATCGCGGTGGGCCCCGACGCCGGTCCTATCGCCCGCGCGGCGCTGCGCGAGGGCATGGACCGCGAGGACGTCACCGAGGTCCCGGACCGCGACGCGGCGCTCGAGGCGGTGCGCCGGATCGCGCACGAGGGCGACCTGGTCCTGGTGAAGGCGTCGAGGGTGAATGGGCTCGAGCGGCTGGCTGAATCCCTGCGGTCCGCGACCGTCGGGGGCGGCGCGTGACCTCGATCCTCATCGCCGCCGCCGTGGGGCTCATCATCACGCTGACCATGACACCGGTGGCCATCCGGCTGTTCCGGGCGTGGGGGTTCGGTCAACGAATCCGGGAGGCCTGGT
Organism: Actinomycetota bacterium; assembly: GCA_045805265.1. Taxonomy (GTDB): domain Bacteria; phylum Actinomycetota; class UBA4738; order UBA4738; family JACQTL01; genus JBJMLO01. The sequence continues at coordinate 222,578 of JBJMLO010000030.1, read as the reverse complement.
ACGGCGAGGGTCCCGAGGCGCACCACGGCCACCTGGGGAAGGTCGGGACGCCGACTATGGGCGGCGTCGTGATCCTGTTCGGCACGGGCGTGGCGTATCTGGTGGCCCGGTTCACGGGCGCCCGGTTCACGGCCACCGGGGCCGCCGTGTTGGTGGCCATGGTGGGACTGGGGCTGGTGGGGTTCCTGGACGACTACCTGAAGATCCGCCACCAGCGGTCGCTCGGCCTGAACAAGACGGCGAAGTTCGCCGGTCAGGCTCTGATCGCCGTGGCGTTCGGCGTGCTCGCGGTGAAGGTGGGCTCGGTTAGCACGCAGCTCTCGTTCATTCGGCTCACCGGCTTGGAGCTGGGGCTCGGGTTCTACGTCTGGACGTTCCTGGTGCTGTCGGCGTCGTCGAACGCGGTGAACATCACCGACGGACTGGACGGGCTGGCCAGCGGGTCGTCGGCGCTGGTGCTGGCGGCGTACGTGTTCATCGCGTTCTGGCAGGACCGCCACTCGTGCATCGCCCAGGCGCACATCCCGGCCTGCTACCCGATCAACGGTCGGGCGGCGCTCGACACGGCGATCGTGGCGGCGAGCGCCCTGGGCGCCGTGTCGGGGTTCCTGTGGTGGAACGCCGCCCCCGCGCGGATCTTCATGGGCGATACGGGATCGCTCGCCATCGGCGGGTTGCTGGCCGCGCTGGCCATCGCCACCGAGACCCAGCTGCTGCTGGTGATCCTGGGCGGGCTGTACGTGCTCGAGACGACGTCGGTGATCATCCAGATCATCTCCTACCGGGTGTTCCACCGACGGGTGTTCCGGATGGCCCCGATCCACCACCACTTCGAGCTGCTCGGGTGGCACGAGTTCACGGTCATCGTGCGGTTCTGGATCGTGGCCGGGCTGTCCGTGGCGTTCGGCCTGGGCCTGTTCTACGCGGACTTCCTGGCGCGAGGCGGGACGCAGTGAGGGTGTTCGCCGGCGAGCGCGCCGTCGTCGTGGGCCTCGGGGCCAGCGGGATCGCGGCCGCGCGCGTGCTGCGGGCGGAGGGCGCGGAGGTCACCGTCACCGAGCGCCGGCCGCGCGAGCGGGTCCCTGGCGTGGCCGAGCTCGAGGCGGAGGGCGTTCGCGTGGTGGCCGGAGGGCACCGGCCGGATCACCTCGACGGCGCGACGCTGGTCGTGACCAGCCCGGGCGTGGCGGAGCGCGAGCCGGTCCTCGTATGGGCGGCGGACCGGGGCCTGCCGGTGTGGAGCGAGATCGAGCTGGGGGCCCGGCTGGCCCGCGTCCCATACGTGGCCGTCACCGGCACCAACGGGAAGAGCACGACCACGGAGATGGTGGCCGCGGCCATGCGGGCCGCGGACGTGCGCGCCGTCGCGTGCGGGAACATCGGCTATCCCTTCTCGCTGGCGGCGAGGGAGGACCACCAGGCGCTGGTCGTGGAGGTGTCCTCCTTCCAGCTGCGCCACCACGTGTCGTTCCATCCTCGGGTCTCGGTCCTGCTGAACCTGGCGCCGGACCACCTGGACTGGCATGGCTCGTTCGCCGCGTACGCCGCGGCGAAGGCCCGGGTGTTCGAGCTGCAGGAGGGGTCGGACGTCCACGTGGGCAACGCCGACGACGCGGCGGCGGCGGAGGTGTCGCGGCGGGCCCCATGCGCGGTCCGGTGGTTCCGGCTGGCAGACCCTCGGCCCGGCGAGGTGGGCTACGCGGGCGGCGAGCTGGTCCTCCGCGGCGACGTGGACGTGGCGCTGGGCCGGGCGCCGGGTGGGGGTGCCGGCGCGGGATTCCGGGCGGACGCGGCCGCCGCGGCCGCGGCGGCGCTCGCATTCGGGCTCGACTCGACCGCGGTTCGGGGGGGCCTCGCCTCGGTCGAGCCGTTGCCCCACCGGGGACAGGTCGTGGCCGAGGCCGGCGGCGTGCGGTTCGTCGACGACTCCAAGGCGACCAATCCCCATGCGACCCTCGCCGCGCTCGAGGGGATGCGCGACGCGGTGCTGATCGCCGGGGGCCAGGCCAAGGGCGTCGATCTGGCGCCGCTCGCGGCGGCCATTCCCGCGCTGGCGGGCGTCGTGGCCATCGGCGAGGCGGCCCGACAGGTTGCCGCGGTGTTCGACGGGAGCGTCCCGGTGGCCACCGCGGCCACGATCGAGGAGGCGGCGCGCCGGGCGTTCGCCATGGCGCCCCCGGGCGGTTCCGTGGTCCTCGCCCCGGCCTGCGCCAGTCAGGACATGTTCCGCGACTACGCCGAGCGGGGCGAACGGTTCACGGCGGCGGCGCTCGAGCTGGCCGCCGCCGGCGACCGTCGAACGGGGGCCGCCAGTGCCTAGCCACGCGTTCGCCAAGGGCGCCAGGAGCGCCAAGGGCGCCAAGGGCGCCAAGGGCGCCAAGGGCGCCAAGGGCGCCAAGGGCGCCAAGACGACGCGGACTTCGCGGGCGGTTCCCCGTCTTCGCGTGGTCCGCGAGGACGAGCGGCAGTCCCGCCGCGCCCGGCTCCGCACCCGGCTCCGCCGCGGGAGGGAGCGCCGGGCCGACCGGGCGGAGCGGGATCCCATGCCCCGGACCGTCGCGGTGCTCCTGACGTCGGCGTTCCTGCTGACGGGGATCGGACTGGTGATGGTGCTGTCGGCGAGCTCGGTGTCGTCCTTCGCGCGGTACGGGTCGAGCTTCCTGTTCCTGAAGCGGCAGGCCGTCTACGCTGCGATCGGCACGGTCGTCCTCCTGGTGACGGTCCGCGTCCCCTATCGCCGGTGGCAGCGGTGGTCCCTCCCGCTGCTGGTGGTCTCGGTCGCGCTGCTCGCGCTCGCGCTGCACCCGGGCATCGGGACGATGCGCGGCGGCTCGTTCCGGTGGATCCAGCTCGGGCCGGTCACGATCCAGCCGTCGGAGTTCACCAAGCTGACCATGGTCGTGTTCGTGGCCACGATCCTCACCCGGAAGTGGCGGCGGCTCGACGAGCCCGGGCACCTGGCCATCCCGCTGGCGCCGGTGCTCCTCGTCGTGTGCGGGCTGATCATCCTGCAGCGCGACCTGGGGACCACCGCGATCATCGCGCTGACCACCATGATGGTGTTGTTCGCGGCCGGCGTGCGCCTGCGCTACCTGCTGTTCACGAGCGCGGCCGCGGCCGTGCTGGGGTGGGTGCTGATCATGGGGGAGGGGTACCGAAAGGCGCGGCTCCTGTCGTTCTGGAACCCCTGGAAGGACGCGCACAACACCGGCTATCAGCTGATCCAGTCGCTCATCGGGCTGGGATCGGGCGGGCTGTTCGGCGTGGGGCTCGGCGCCAGCCGGCAGAAGTGGATGTACATCCCGAACGCCCACACGGACTTCATCTTCTCGATCCTCGGCGAGGAGCTCGGGATGCTCGGTGAGCTGGTGGTCCTCGCGCTGTTCGCGGCGCTGGTGTACTGCGGCATCCGGATCGCGGTCCGCGTCACCGACACGTTCGGCCGCCTCCTGGCGATCGGGATCGTGGGATGGCTCGCGATCCAGACGCTGGTGAACCTGGGGGCGGTCACGGGGCTGCTGCCCGTGACCGGGGTGCCGCTGCCCTTCGTGTCGTTCGGCGGGTCGTCGCTCATCGTGACGCTCGCCGCGGTCGGGATCCTGGCCAACATCGGCCGGACGGCCGCGACCGAGGGGCTGGGCAGGGAATCGGCTCCGGCCCGGCGGCCCACGGCCGCGCGCCGGGAGACCCGGAAGGTGAGTGCGTCGCAGCGCCCGCGGCCGGCGCGCAGCCGGAAGCCCTCGGTCAGGAAGCCGCAGCGCCCGGCGGCCTCCGGCTCACGGAAAGCCGCGGTCACCGAGCAGCCCCGAAGGAGGGGCGCCGCCGAGGAGGCGGCCCGCCGGGGACACCCTGCGGGAACCGGACGCGACGGGGCGGGTCGAGCCTCGCTGGGCTCGGGTGATGCCGCACACCGGGGGATCGCGTCGCACCGACCGGACCCTCCGCGTCGACCGGCCCCCCAGCGGGCGGGGTCCCAGCCGTCGCGCGGCGCCCGGCCCCCCCGCCGGCAGCCGCCCGGACGGGAACCCCCGGACAGGGGGAGCCGCCGGTGAAGGTCATCATCGCCGGCGGCGGCACGGCCGGGCACGTGTTCCCGGCCATCGCGGTGGCGCGGAAGCTCGTCGACGACCACGACGCCGACGTCACGTTCCTGGGGACGGCGGCCGGACAGGAGGCCCGCCTGGTCCCGGCGGCCGGGTTCCGGCTGGTGGAGACCCAGGCGAAACCGTTGCTGCGCAAGGCGTCGCTGGCCACGGTCCGGGCACCGTTCGTGGCGTTGGCGTCGGTTCGGCGGTGCCGCCCGCTGGTCCGCGAGGCAGACGTGGTGCTGGGGATGGGCGGCTACGTGAGCGGCCCGCCGGTGATCGCCGCATGGCGCTCCGGGAGGCCCGTCGTGGTGCACGAGCAGAACGCGATCCCGGGCCTGGCCAACCGGCTGTTCAGCAGGATCGCGAGGGTCATCGCGCTGTCGTTCGCGGAGGCCGCCCGGGACCTGCCCCGCCGCGCGGTGCGCGAGGTGACCGGGAACCCCATCCGCGACGTGATTGCGGCCGTGCCGGCCGAGCGCGACCGGCTGGCCAAGGAGGCGCATGCCGAGCTGGACCTCGACCCGGATCGGCGGACCGTCGTGGTCTTCGGCGGCAGCCAGGGCGCCCTGCACGTCGACCGGACCGCGGTGGGCGCGGCGACGCTGCTCCGGGATCGCGCCGACCTGCAGATGCTGGTGCTCACCGGCGCCGCGCATCACCAGACCACGGCCCGGGGGCTCCCGGAGGGCGGGGCGCTGCGTGTCCGCGCGTTGCCGTTCCTCGATCGCATGGAGCTGGCGTACGCGGTGGCCGACCTCGTCGTGTCCCGGGCGGGGGCGACCACGATCGCGGAGGTGGCCGCCTGCGGCATCCCGTCCGTGCTGATCCCGTACCCCTACGCGACGGCCGGGCACCAGGAAGCCAACGCGCGGGCCCTCCAGGGCGCCGGGGGCGCCAGTGTCCTGCTCGACGACCAGCTGACGGCCGAGGCGCTGGCAGAGCGCATCGAGGCCCTGGTGGACCACGAGGAGCGCCTCAGCGCCATGGCGGAGCGGGCGTCGGCGTGGGCCCGGCCCGATGCGGCGTCGGTGGTGGCGGAGCTCGTCGTCCGTACCGCGGAGGGCGAACGGTGAACCCGAAGCTGTACACCCCGCCGGCCGGGAGCATCCCGACGCTGCCCGTCCCCGACCTGGCCGCGCTTCGCCGGGTGCACATGATCGGCATCGGCGGGGCCGGGATGAGCGGCATCGCGCGGCTGCTGCTGGCCCGTGGAATCGCGGTGTCGGGGTCGGACATCAAGGCGTCGGCGGGACAGGACGACCTCGTGGCGCTGGGGGCGGCCATCGCCGTGGGGCATCGGGCCGAGCAGATCGCGGCGTCCGGCTCGCCCGACGCGGTGGTCGTGTCGACGGCGATCCCCGAGGCGAACCCCGAGCTCGCCGAGGCCAGGAGGCTGGGGATCCCGGTGCTGGCACGGGCCCAGGTCCTCGCCGCGCTGATGGCCGGGACCAGCGGGGTCGCGGTCGCCGGGACCCACGGCAAGACCACCACGACGTCGATGGTCGCCACCGTGCTGGAGCGCGCGGGGCTCGACCCGACGTTCGTGATCGGCGGGGACCTCAACGAGAGCGGCTCCAACGCCCGCCACGGCGAGGGCCGGTGGTTCGTGGCCGAGGCCGACGAGAGCGACGGGTCGTTCCTGCTGCTGTCGCCGGACGTTGCCGTGATCACGAACGTCGAGCGGGACCACGTGGACTTCTATCCGGACCGGGAATCGACGCGCGGCGCCTTCGCGGCGTTCGCCGCGTCCGCCGGCCTGGTGGTGGCCTGCGCGGACGACCCGGGGGTGCGGGACGTGCTCCGCCGGTCCGGTCGCGCGGACTCGACCGTGACCTACGGGACCGGCCCGGAGGCCGATGTCCGGGTCACGCCGACGGACGCCTCGGGCCGCTCGGTCACCGCCACGGTGGACCTCGGAGGGCGCGCCGTGGAGGTGTCCCTGCGCGTCCCGGGGATCCACAACCTGCTGAACGCGGCCGCAGCCGTGCTCGCAGCGCGGGTCGCGGGCGTCGATCCCGACGACGCCGCCGCGGCGCTGCGCGAGTTCGGGGGCGTGCGCCGGCGGTTCGAGTTCCGGGGCATGGCCCGGGGCGCGGAGTTCTTCGACGACTACGCCCACCACCCGACCGAGGTGCGGGCCACCCTGGCGGCGGTCCCCGCGGACTACCGGCGAGTGCTCGCGGTGTTCCAGCCCCACCGGTACACGCGGACGGAGGCGATGTGGGCCGAGCTCGGCGAGAGCCTGGCGGAGGCCGACGTCGTGGTTCTCACCGACGTCTACGGCGCCGGCGAGACGCCCATTCCCGGGGTGACCGGCAAGCTGCTCGTCGAGTCGCTGGCCGAGGCCGCGCCGGCGAAGCGCGTGGTGTACCTCCCCCGGCGCGCCGACGTCGTGCAGTTCCTGACCTCGGAGGTGCGTCCCGGCGACCTGGTGCTGACGCTCGGCGCGGGCGACATCACGATGGTCCCTGACGAGGCGCTCGAGCGCATCCTGGAGAGCGGGTGACCCGCGATGAGCGGCTCCGCAGTGTTGGCGTGGAAGGGATGAACGGCGACGTGGCCACGCGGGACGGGGCGGCGCTGGCCCGGGCGGAGCTCGTGCTGCGCGCCGCGTGCGGGGAGCGCGTGCGGACGGCGTTCCCGCTCGCGCCGCTCACCACGTTCCGGATCGGCGGGCCGGCGGCGCTGTTCCTCGAGCCGGACTCCGAGGCCGATCTCCGGGCCGCCTCGCAGGCCATCCGGGAGACCAGCGTTCCGTTCGCGATCCTCGGCAAGGGATCGAACGTCCTCGTGTCCGACGACGGGTTCCCCGGGCTCGTCCTCCGGCTGGGGAAGGGCTACCGGTGGGCGGCCCGCGACGGGGCCCGGGTTACGGCCGGCGGGTCCATGCCGCTGCCGCGGCTGGCCGGCGTGGCGCTGGCGCACGCCCTCGCCGGCCTGGAGTTCGGCGTCGCGATCCCGGCGACGCTGGGCGGCGCGGTCCGGATGAACGCCGGCGCGCACGGCCACTCGCTCGACGAGGTGGTGGAGCGTGTGGACGTGTTCCTGCTCGACGCGGGGGAGGCCCGAGCGGTGCCCGCCTCGGAGGCGGGGTTCGTGTACCGGAACTCGGCGCTGCCGGGCGACGGGATCGTCGTGGCCGCGACCGTGGCGCTGCGTCCCGGCGAGTCGGCGGCGATCCGTGCCGGGATGGACGAGGCGCGGGAGTGGCGCCGCCGGACCCAGCCCCTCGCCGAGCCCAACTGCGGCAGCGTCTTCAAGAACCCGGAGAACGGACACGCGGCGCGCATGATCGAGTCGCTGGGACTGAAGGGTTCGGGGGTGGGCGGCGCCGAGGTGTCGCGCAAGCACGCGAACTTCATCGTCGCCCGACCGGGGGCCCGCGCCGCCGACGTGGTGGCGCTGATCCGTTCGGTGCAGGAGCAGGTCGCGGATCGCTACGACGTCCGCCTGGAGCCGGAGGTGCATCTTGTCGGCCACTTCGACGCGACGCCCCACTGAGCGAAGTGCCCCGGCGCCCCGCCGGGGCACGCGCGTGGCGTCGGCGCCGTTCCGCGCCGCGCGCCCGCGCTGGGTCGAGTTCCTCCGCGGAGCGGGCGGTCGCGGCCCGGTGGGGGAGCGGAAGCGCTCCGCCGCCGCCGCCGGCGCGCGCGCGCGACGCGAGCCCCGCCGAGAGCGGGCCGGATCCCGGAGGCGAGTGCTCGCGTTGCGTGTCGCGCTCGCCCTCCCCGTCGCCACGGCCGCGCTCGGCTCGGGCGGCTGGTGGGTCACCACCAGCTCGATCTTCCGCGCCCACCGGGTGGAGGTCGTCGGCTCGTCGCACCTCGCGCGTGCAGAGGTCCTGCGGGCCGGCGGGGTCGACCCCTCGACGAACGTGCTGTGGACGGCGCCGGAGACGATCGAGTCCTCGCTCGAGGCCAACCCGTGGATCGCATCGGCCGTCGTCACGAGGGACCTCCCCTCCACGCTCAGGATCCGGATCTCCGAGCGAACCCCGGCCTCGACGGTCATGGTCGGCTCCACCTGGTTCCTGATGGCGCGGGACGGCACGGTGCTCGGGCCGGCGAGGGCCCGACCTCACCTGCCGGCGCTGCCGACCACGAACAGCATCACCGTCGGGGAACGGTCCCGGGCGCTGGTGGCCCCCGCGGCGGTGGCCGGGTCGATGGACCCGTGGCTGCTGGCCCGCGTGGCCACCGTCACGCGCGGGGACGACGGCTCGATGCAGCTCTCCCTCGACGACGGCGCGAGGGTGCTGTTCGGACCGCCGACCGAGGTCCAGGCGAAGGACCAGGCGCTCGCGGGCATCCTGCGATGGGCGGCCCGCAGCGGGTCCCACCTCGCGACGATCGACGTGCGTTCTCCCATCGCGCCGTCGGCCGTCCCGCTCGCCTGAGGATCGGGCGGAGGAGGAGTCACCCGGACCGACGGAGCCCGGCTCAGCCCTGGACCTGGCCCCGGACCGTCACCGAGACCCGCTGCACCGCGTTGTTGGTGTAGCCGCCGATGTTCCAGGAGGCCTCGAGGGGCTGCGTCGTGCCGGCCTCGTCGGTGGCCCGGCAACACAGCTCGTACCTCCCGGGCGTTGCGTCCCATTCGAAGGTCCACGATCGCCACGCGGCCGCGCCGCGCGCCCCGCCCAGCTCCGCGTCGGCCCACGTCCGCCCGCCGTCCGCACTGACCTCGACGCGGTCGATCGGACCCCATCCGGACCAGGCGCGGCCCCGGAGGGTACAGCGACCCGGCGAGAGGAATCGTTCGCGCGTCAGGAAGTCGGGGATCCCCGGCGGCTCCATCAGCGACCGGGGATTGATCCGGGTCACGGGGGTCCCGGCTTCGTCCTCCCGGGCCCGGATCCGGTATGCCCTCGTCATCTGGTCCCCGAGGAACGGGGCGTCCGCCACGGTGATGGACCGCAGCCACTTCACCGAAGCCATGCCGTACCACCCCGGCACCACGAGGCGGAGGGGGAACCCGTGCTGGGGGGGCAGGGGGGCACCGTTCATGTTCCAGGCCAGCAGGACGTCCTCGTGGAGCGCCTCCTCGATCGGCAGGCTCCGGGCGTAGTTCTGCTCGAGGCCCCCGTCGATCCCCCGGTCCATCCCCTCGAACACGACCTCCACGGCGCCGCCGAGGGGGACGGCCTGGGACAGCACGTCCCGCAGCGACACCCCCGTCCACACCGCGGTTCCCACGGCCTCCAGTCCCCACGGCTGGCTCACGGCCCGGGGCTCGACCAGCGCCCTCCCGTTCCCGGCGCACTCGAGCGTCACGGCCCGTGACGCGGACGGCATCGTCCGAAGGTCGCGGAGCGGCAACGAGAGCGGTCGCCCGACGGCCCCGACGACCTCGAGCCGCCAGGCGTCGGGGTCGACGTCCGGGACGTCGAAGTGGATGAGGAGGTAGTGGAGTCCCGCCGGAGTGACGTCGTACCGGAGGGCCTCGAGCGGCATGCCGTGGTTCCTGGTGGCCAGCCCGACCTCCTCGGGCCGGAACGGGGTCCGGGCGGACTCCTCCTCGGGTACCAGCACGGTCTTCCCGGTTCCGTCGCCGGGTGCCGGTTCGAGCCGCTCCTGGGCCGCTGGTTCGACGATCACGCTGCACCTCCTGGGACGGGATTCCCGCGGGCGGCCGAAGTGTAGCCCCGGGCCCCGTCCAAGGAAAGAAACCGAGACCAAAACAGCGGTCGACAGGGTCATCGCCCCGGCGGGGGCCGGCGCCGGGGGGGTTCCACGTGAGCCAATGGTTTCTGTCATGGGATGGAACAACTCGAGGGTTGGCATTGCTTGACGGACCAGCGCAACCGCGCTAGAGTGCTGCTCCTGAAGGTGAGGTTGATATAACAATCAATCTCAACTAGAGGGTAAGTTTCGGGGGAATGGACACGGCGTTTCCCCAGGTAGAGGGGCCTTCCCGCCGGGACCGCCCCGCGAGCGGAGGAGATCGAGGATGCAGTCTCCATCGAACTACCTCGCCGTGATCAAGGTCGTCGGCATGGGCGGCGGCGGCGTGAACGCGGTGAACCGCATGATCGAGGCGGGCCTCCGGGGCGTGGAGTTCATCGCGGTGAACACCGACGCCCAGACCCTTCTGATGTCGGACGCGGACGTGAAGCTCGACATCGGCCGCGAGACGACCCGGGGCCTCGGGGCGGGGTCCAACCCCGAGGTCGGAAAGCGGGCCAGCGAGGAGCATCGCTCGGAGATCGAGGAGATCCTCAAGGGCGCGGACATGGTGTTCATCACCGCCGGTGAGGGGGGCGGCACCGGCACCGGCGGGGCTCCCATCGTCGCCGAGATCGCGCGAGACCTCGGCGCGCTGACCATCGGCGTCGTCACCCGGCCGTTCGGCTTCGAGGGCCGCAAGCGGGCCACCCAGGCCGAGATGGGGATCACCGAGCTGAAGAAGGCCGTCGACACCCTGATCATCGTGCCGAACGACCGGCTGCTCCAGGTCTCCGACCCCCTCACCCCCATGGTCGACGCATTCCGGATGGCCGACCAGGTCCTGTTCCAGGGCGTGGACGGCATCACCTCGCTGATCATGACTCCCGGCCTCATCAACCTCGACTTCGCCGACGTGAAGGCCGTGATGACGTCCGCGGGTTCCGCGCTGATGGGTATCGGCCACGCGTCGGGCGAGAAGCGCGCCGAGGAGGCCGCGAAGTCGGCCATCTCCTCCCCGCTGCTCGAGTCCTCGATCGAGGGGGCAAAGGGCGTGCTGCTGTCGATCAGCGGGCCCCAGGACCTGTCGCTCCACGAGGTGAACAAGGCGGCCGAGACCATCACCCGCGTCGCGCACCCCGACGCCAACATCATCTTCGGCGCGGTCATCGACGACGCGATGGGCGACGAGGTCCGGGTCACGGTCATCGCCGCCGGGTTCGACAAGCTCGTCCCGTCCGGCGTGTCGGGCATGGACTCGCGGCTGTCCCGCCTGCTGGAGGAGCCCTCCCGGGCGTCGTCCGACGAGGCCGCGCTCCCCGCCCTCCTCGACGAGGACGAGGAGGAGGACATCTTCAAGCCCGCGCCGGAGACGGTGGTCTTCGACGCGGAGGAGGACCTGGACATCCCCGACTTCCTCAAGAACTAGCGGGAGCGCTCCCGCGAACCCTCCGCCGGGTGCGTGCGGCAGACCGGCGGTCATGTGGGGGGCGGAGCGGGCCGGCGACCGAGGCGCCCTTCCCCCGCCTCGGGCCCGCCGCCCGGCACCGCCCCCCACTTCCATTCCGGACGTTCGGGGGCCGGGAACGCATCCTCCCCCGCGCCTCGCCGGGGTCCGCATCGGCCCGCCGCCCCCGTGGGAATACACAGCCGGCTGTTGAGGCATCTGTCCGCGTCGTGCCATCCTCGGCCGGGGCATGTCGTCGAACTCCTTCGAACACCGGTCGCTCGGGCGCGGCGGCGCCGCGCTGGTCTCCGTCTCCCTCGAGCGCGCCGGGTTCCTCGTGGCGTTCACCGAGCGGGCCGGCGGGGCCAGCACCGGGCCGTTCGCCTCGCTGAACCTTTCGCAGGCCGTGGGCGACGACGACGCGAGCGTGCTGGCCAACCGGGGGCTCGTCGTCGAGGGCCTGGGGCTCCCCCGGCCGTTCGCGCTCCCGGAACAGGTCCATGGGGCCCGGGTGGTCCGCGTGGGGCAGGGGCGGGCCGGCGCCGGCTTCGACGACCCGGCCGGTCGCATCGCGACGGCCGACGCTCTGTTCACGTCCTCGGCCGGCGTTCCGCTGGGCGTCCTCAGCGCGGACTGCCTGCCGATCGCGATGGCGTCGCCCCGGTCGGGCGTGCTCGCCGTGGTGCACGCCGGGTGGCGGGGCCTGGCCGCCGGGATCGTCGCCCGGGCGGCCGCGATGTTCGCCGATCCCGCCGACGTCCGCGTCGCCGTCGGGCCGGCCATCGGCCCGGACCACTACGAGGTGGGGGAGGACGTCGCCGCCGCGGTCTCGACAGCCTCCGACGGGGGCGCGGTCACCGAGCGCCGGGGTGGCCGGCTGTTCCTCGACCTCGCCTCGACCGCCCGGGTCGCGCTGCGGGCGGTCGGCATCGAGCACGTGGACCTGGCCGGGGTGTGCACCGCCTGCGAGCGGCGCCGGTTCTTCTCCCATCGCCGCGACCGCGGCCGGACCGGCAGGCAGGCCCTCGTGGCGGTGCGACTGTGAGTTCTGCCGACTGTCGTGCCTGTTGGAAACCGTGGGCCTGTTCTGGCAACTTCTGTGAACTAGAGTGATAGACTCGGCCGCCGCGCTACGCAGGAACCTCGAGCGGATCCGGCGCCGGATCTCGGCCGCCGCGGCCGGGACCGGCCGGGACGCGGGCGGGGTGACGGTGGTGGCCGTGGCGAAGGGCATGCCCGGCCGGCTGGTCCGGTGGGCCGTGGAGGAGGGGGTCACCGACATCGGCGAGAACTACGTGAACGAGTTGCGGGCCAAGCGCGAGGAGGTCGATCCCGCGGCGACGGCCGGCGTGCGGTGGCACTACGTCGGCGCGCTGCAATCCTCGACCGCACACCGGGTCGCCGATCTCGCCGACGTCGTCCACTCGGTCGGCTCGACGCACGCGGCCGAGCGCCTGGCCCGGCGGGCCCGCAGCGGCGGCAGGCGCATCCCCGTGCTGATCCAGGTCGACTTCACCGGCGGGCGGAACGGGGTCGCCCCTGAAGACGTGGCGGCGGCCGCCGGAGGCCTCCGGGAGATGGACGGCATCGACCTCCGGGGCCTGATGACGCTGCCCCCGATGACGGAGGACCCGGGAGCGGCACGGCCGTATTTCCGGAGGCTCCGGGAGCTCCGGGACCGTGTGGAACCGGAGACCGGCGACCTGCCCGAGCTGTCGATGGGAATGTCCGCGGATTACGAGGTTGCCGTGGAGGAAGGCGCTACGATGGTCCGGATCGGGGCCGCGCTGTTCGGGTCCCGACCGACGGAGTAGGAGGCGGGAATGCCGGGAGCGTGGAGGAAGACCCTCAGTTACCTCGGGCTCGTCGAGGAGGACGAGGACGACGACGTCCAGGACCTCCCCGACGACGGCGCGTACGCGCCCGCCCCGAGGCGCTTCGGCGGCTCCCGAGAGCCCGTGGCCGTGGCCCCCGCGCCGGAGTCCGGCCACGGCGTCGTCCGGACCATCCCCCAGCCCCGCCCCCACCACGCGACGACGATCCACAAGGCCGAGCCCAAGCGCTTCAACGAGGCCCGCGACCTGGGCGAGAAGTTCCGCGAGGGGGTTCCGGTGATCATGAACCTCCAGGGAACGGACGACGCGATCGCCCGGCGCCTGGTGGACTTCGCCTCCGGCCTCGTGTTCGGCCTTGGGGGGAAGATCGAGATGGCCGCGAACCGCGTGTACCTGCTGACGCCGGCCGACGTCGAGGTGTCCGCCGAGGAACGGCAACGCCTGTCGGGCAGCGTCTACAATCAGTTCTGACCAGGTGGGAGCCGCGACCGAGCGCGCTGCCCGGCGCCCCCCGCAGCCTCCCGTGGATCCGCGCTCCCGCGAACGGTCGCAGGGATGAGCGTGCTCGCCTGGTTCCTGCCCCATCGGTGCGCCGCGATCGGGCTGTCGACCGGCCTGCGCGTCGCGTGCATCGGGCTCCAGATCTACACCCTGATCCTGCTGGTCCGCATCATCCTGTCGTGGTTCCCCATCCCCCGCTCCGGCCCCGCGGCCACCGCGGTGAAGGTGCTGTACGACCTGACCGACCCGGTGCTCCGCCCGCTCCGCAACCTCATCCCCCCCGCCCGGATGGGCATGATGGCGATGGACTTCTCGCCGATCCTCGTGTTCATCGGGCTGTCGGTGATCCAGCGGGTCATCGGCTGCATCTGAGCGGCCGCTTTCGGGCGAACGACTGCGCCCGAGCGAGCGGCCAGCACGCGATCTCGCCCGGTGTGCCGCGGGGATGCTCCGTCGCTATTCTGTCCCGGATTCCCGACAGGCGGCGGAAGGATCCGACATGGCCAGGAAGAAGGACGAGGGGAGCGCGGAGGCGGGCGCCCGCCTCTCGCCCGTCGACGTGCAGCAGGTGCAGTTCCGCAGGGCGCTGCGCGGCTACGAGGAACAGGAGGTCGACGACTTCCTCGATCGGGTCACCGAGGAGCTGACGCGCCTGCTGGACGAGCGCCGGGCGCTCACCGAGCGGGCCGGACAGCTGCCCACGATCCGCGTGCAGAGCGCCGGGGACGCCGCCTCGGTGTCCCGCCAGGCCGAGGAGCTCGTCGCCCAGGCCCGGGAGCGGGCCGACTCCGTCGTCCGCGATGCCCAGCAGCGCGCGGCCGCGATCGTCCGGGATGCCCAGGCCCGGGCGGGGGTATCAGCGCCGGCGGCCTCCGCGACGGGCTCCGGCCCAGGCGTCGCCGGGTTCGTGACGAAGGAGCGGGAGTTCCTCCAGCAGCTGGCCGCGCTGGTGCAGGGTCACGCCCAGACCATGAGGGACATGGTGGCCACGGCGCGCGAATCGGGCGCCGCGGCCCCGCGGGGTCCCGCGCCGCCGGGCGGCGCTCCGACCGGCGCCGCCGCCGGCTCCCCGCCGGGCCCCGGCACCGGCTCCCCGCCGGGCGCCGCCGCCGGCTCCTCGCCGGGCCCCGGCACGGGCTCACCGTCGTCCGGCGCCGCAGGGTCCCCGCCGGGCCCGGGGAAGGGCGCGCCGCCGCCCACCGGGCCCGCCGCTTCCCCGAGCTCATCGTCGACCGCGGGCACCCGCCCGGCGCCGGGATCCGGTGGGCCCGGCGAGGGAGCGGCCACCCGCCCGCAGGAGCGCGGCTCCACGAATCCCGGCCCGGGCGATCAGGATTCCCGAGGAGGCGGCGGCCTCACGGCCCAGGTCCGGGTCCCCGACCTCGCCGAGTCGGCCCCGCGCGTCGAGCCGATCCTCGGGCCGGCGCCGATGAGCACGCGGATCGAGGTCGCGGAGCCCCCCCGCCAGCCGAACCCGGCCGGCGGAACTCCTTCTCCCGCCGGGGGGGACGACGCCTCGCTTCGGGAGCTGTTCTGGGGCGAGGACTAGTCCAGGCCAGACTTCCGCGCGCGGACGGGGAGTTGCTCCCCGCGGCGTTCAGTCATCGGCCTGCTGCAGGCTGATCACCACGGCCTGCCCCTCGAGCACGGTCTCGCTCACGTGGTCGGCGTCCTGGTGGCGACCGGCGTCCAGCGAGCGGGCGAGCGTCTCGTTCGACACGTAGTCGCGATGCTCCCGGAGCGCCGCCAGGAGGGCGTCGGGGCCGTCGACGTGCACGCGGATCCGGTCCGTGACCTGCAGCCCCGCGGCCCTCCGGGCGTCCTGAACGGCCCGGACCAGCTCGCGGGCCAGGCCCTCGCGCCGGAGGGCCTCGTCGAGCTCGAGGTCGAGCGCGACGGTGATCCCGCCCTCGGCGGCCACCCCCCAACCCTCGCGGACCTCCTGGGACAGGTCGACGTCGCCAGGACCGAGCGGGATCTCCTCGCCGTCGTCGAGCCGGACGGTCACGGTCTGCCCCCCCGCCAGCCGCGACGCGAGCGCCCCGTCGTCGGCCGCCAGGCGCCCGGCGAGGGACTTGACCCTGGATCCCAGCTTCGGCCCCAGCGCCCGGAAGTTGGGCTTGGCACGCCAGCCCGCGAGCTGTTCCGCGGACTCGGCGAACTCGACCACCTTCACGTTGAGCTCGTCCGTGACGAGCGGCAGCAGGGGCCGAAGCGACTCGTGGTCGCCCGCGTAGTGCACGACCGCGCGGGACAGGGGCTGGCGGACCTTGACCTTGGTGTCGCCGCGGACCTGGCGGCCCAGTGCCACGACGGCCCGGGCGGCGTCCATGGCCTCCTCCAGCGCGTCGTCGACCAGCGTCGGATCGCCCTGCGGGTAGTCGGCCAGGTGGACCGAGTCCGGACGCCCGGCGCGGCCGGCCGCCAGGTTCCGCCAGACCTCCTCCGAGAGGAACGGCGTGAACGGCGCCATGAGCGTGACGAGCGCCACCAGGCACTCGTGCAGGGTGCCGGCCGCGGCGGCCCGGTCCCCGGCGGCCCCGCGGCGGCCGGCGCCCCAGAAGCGCCGCCGGGCCCGGCGGACGTACCAGTTCGAAAGGTCGTCGACGAACCGGGCGATGTGCCGCCCCGCCCCCGTGGCGTCGTACGCGTCGAGGCCCGACCGGGCCTCGGAGATCGTGTGGTGCAGCCGGGACAGGATCCACCGGTCGAGCGGCGGCCGGTCCGGGACCGGGACCGCGGGTGCCGAGTCCGGATCGACGCCGTCGGCGTTCGCGTACGTGACGTGGAACGCGTAGACGTTCCACAGCGTCAGCAGGAGCTGGCGGACCACCTCCTCGACGGTCTCGAGGGACACCCTCCGGGATGCCCACGGCGAGCCGCCCGCGATGAGGAACCACCGCAGGGCGTCGGCGCCGTGGCGGTCGAGCACGGTCCACGGGTCGATGGTGTTCCCCACGGACTTCGACATCTTGCGTCCGTCGCGGTCGACGAGGAGCCCGAGGCACACCACGTTGCGGTAGGCCGTCGAGTCGAACAGCAGGACCGCCTCGGCCATCAGCGTGTAGAACCACCCCCGGGTCTGGTCGATGGCCTCGGAGATGAAGTCGGCCGGGAACCGCTCCGCGAACTCGTCGACGCCGCGGCCGAGCTCCGGGTGGTAGCCCCACTGCGCGTAGGGCATCGCGCCGGAGTCGTACCAGGTGTCGATGACCTCGGGGACCCGGGCGGCCCGCTCGCCGCACTCCGGGCAGTCGAAGGCGATCTCGTCGATGGCCGGGCGATGGGGGTCCACGTCCGTGACGTCGCGGCCCGCACGGTCGGAGAGCTCCTGCAGCGAGCCCACGGCCGTCACGTGGCCGGAGTCGCACCGCCACAGCGGCAACGGCGTGCCCCAGTACCGCTCCCGCGACAGCGCCCAGTCCACGTTGTTCTCCAGCCAGTTGCCGTACCGACCGTGCTTGATGTGATCGGGGAACCAGTTGACCGATTCGTTGACCTCGAGGAGCCGGTCACCCATCGAGGTGGTCCGCACGTACCACGACGTCCGGGCGACGTACAGCAGCGGCGTGGAACACCGCCAGCACAGGGGGTACGTGTGGACGTACCGGCCGGACCGGAACATCAGGCCCCGGCGGCGGAGGTCCTCGGTGATGTCGTCGTCGGCCTCCTTCACGAACCGGCCGCGCACGAACTCCGGGACCGTGTCCAGGGCGGTGAACCGCCCGGCGTCGTCCATCGGGTTGTACACGGGCCACCCCTCGCGGCGGCCGATCGCGAGGTCGTCCGACCCGTACCCGGGTGCGATGTGCACGATCCCCGTTCCCTCGGACAGCACCACGAAGTCGGCGGCGACCACCCGGTGGGTGTCCCCGCCGACGTTCTCGTAGGGCGGCGAGTAGCGGGTCCCGACGAGCGCCCGGCCGGGCAGCCGCGCGACGACGGTCCCCTCCTCGCCGACCGTCTCCGTCCGGAGGGCCTCCGCGACCACCAGGCGCTCCCCGCCGGCCTGGACGACCACGTACCCGGCGTCGGGATCCACGGCCAGGCCGAGGTTCGAGGGGAGCGTCCACGGCGTGGTGGTCCACGCCAGCAGCGCGGCGCCCGCGACCTCGGGGGCGGAGGGCTCGGTGACCGGGAACCGCACGGTCACGCTGGGATCCTCGACCTGCTCGTAGCCCTGCGCGACCTCGGCGTCGGACAGCGGGGTCCCGCACCGGGGGCAGTATGCGACCGACTTGTGGTCCTCGAACAGCAGCCCCCGCTCGTGCAGCGTCTTCAGCGCCCACCACACGCTTTCGATGTACCGGGCGTCCATGGTCCAGTAGGCGTCGTCGAGGTCGATCCAGAACCCGATCCGCTCCGTCAGCCGCCCCCACTCGGCGACGTAGCGCTGGACCGACTCCCGGCACAGCCGGTTGAACTCGGCGATCCCGAACTGCTCGATGTCGCGCTTGTTCTTCGAGCCGATCTGCTTCTCGACCTCGATCTCCACCGGCAGGCCGTGGCAGTCCCACCCGGCCTTCCGCCGGACGAAGTGGCCGGTCATGGTCCGGTACCGGGGGTAGACGTCCTTGAACGTGCGCGACTCAACGTGGTGCAGGCCGGGGAGCCCGTTCGCGGTCGGCGGCCCCTCGTAGAACGTCCACTCGGGCGCCCCCTCGCGCTGTCGCAGGCTCCGCTCGAAAACCCTCTGCTCGCGCCAGAACTCGAGCACGCGGCGTTCGACCTCCGGGAGGTCGACCCTCGGTTCGACCGGTTCGTACACCGTCATCGCCCGCTCCTCGGTGCCGGGGAAAAGGAAGAGCCCCGTCCCCGTGGTGCAGGGACGAGGCCTCGACGCGCCCCGCGGTACCACCCCGCCTTGCCGGAAGCCTCGCGGCCCCGACCGCTCCGGAGGTGCACGTGATCGCACCCCGCTGCCGCTGTCACGGGCGGACCCGGCCGCGCCTACTGACCCGGCCACCCGGCCGGACATTCGGGCGGCGGCTCGGGGAGGATGTCCGGAGGGGCCGGCCGCCGGGCTCGCACCGCCCCCGGCTCGCTGGGGCCGACGGATCCGCCGGACGCGTTCCCGTCATCGCCTGTGGGTCCATGCTACCCAATGACATGGGCGACACGTGCACGATCGCCGTCCGGGTGACCCCCCGATCGCCGAGGCGCGGCGTGGAGGTTCGCGACGGGCGCATCCTCGTTCGCGTCCAGGCGCCGCCGGCGGAGGGCCGGGCGACCGAGGAGGCGAGGGTGACGCTCGCCGGGGCCCTGGGCGTGCCCCGGTCGGCGGTGCGGTTGCGCTCGGGCGCGACGGCCCGCGACAAGGCTTTCGACGTCGACGGCCTGAGCCGAGGAGCTGCCCTGGAGCGCCTCGGGGGCTGAGGAAGCCACGGTCGGCCCTCCGTTGCCGGTGTCGGGGCCCGGTGCTACGGTCCCTCGACCATGGCCAAGGAGACCCTGACCGCGAAGGAGCGGGACGAGCTGCGCACGGCGCTCGAGACCGAACGGGCGGAGCTGCAGTCCCAGCTCGCGGAGATCGAATCGTCGACGTTCTCCCAGGCCCAATCCGAGCTGTCCGGCGAGATGGCCTTCGACGACGAGTACGCGGACGCCGGCACCGCCACCTTCGAGCGGGAGCGCGACCTTTCTCTCGAGAACAACGTCCGTGACCTGCTCGGCAAGATCGAGAAGGCCCTCACCCGCATGGACGAGGGCACGTACGGAACGTGCGAGCGCTGCGGGAAGCCCATCGAGAAGGCCCGGCTGCGCGCGCTGCCGTACGCCAACCTCTGCATCGCGGACGCACAGGCGGCGAGACGCCCGCGCTGATGGGGTCGCCGGACGCCGAGCCTGCACCCACCCGGCACGCCGAGCCCCCACCCGCGGAGCCCCGACCGGCGGGCGACCTGCTCCCGGCCCGGGACGTCACTCCGTCCCCGCGGGGGACCTCGAAGCGGTCGCGCCTGGCGTTCGTGCTGTATTCGGTCGCGGCCGCGCTGTACCTGTTGGACCGGGTGACCAAGCTGGTGGCCGAGCACCAGCTCATCGGCCGGCCCCGGACCCTGATCCCGGGGGTCCTGCAGCTCCAGTACACGGAGAACTCCGGTGGCGCGTTCGGGGTGTTCGGCGGCGCGGTGTGGCTGTTCCTCACGGCGACCCTCCTGGTGTGCGCCGTGATCGTGTTCGCCTCGTTCAACCTCCCGAACCGGACGCTCGGGGTCGCCCTCGGGCTGGTCCTCGGCGGCGCGACGGGGAACCTCACCGACCGGGCCATCCGGGGGACCGGGTTCTTCGGCGGACGTGTCATCGACTTCCTGGCGTTCGCCAGGTCGCCCCGCGCCAGGCCGGTGTGGCCCGTGTTCAACCTGGCCGACGCCGCGATCGTGGCGGGCGCCGCGTTGATCCTGCTGGCCAGCGTCCGCAAGACCGCCCACCGATGACGACCCAGCTCGTCGCGCCGGCCCCCGGCCGGCTCGACGCGGTGCTGGCCGAGGCGCTCTCGGTGCCCCGGGCCGACATCCAGCGGGCGATCGAGGCGGGGCGGGTGACGGTGGACGGCCGGGCCCGGCCGAAGTCGTTCCGGCTCCGGGGCGGGGAGCGCGTCGAGGTCCGGCTTCCGAGCCCCGACGAGATCCCGGCCGAGGGCGACCCCGTGCCGGTGCGGTATCGCGACGAGCACCTGATGGTGGTCGCGAAGCCGGCCGGCATCCCCGTGCACCCGACCGCGTCCCGCCGGAGCGGGACCCTGGTCAACCGGCTGAAGGCCATGGTGGTTCCGCTGTCGACCGGTGCCGACCCGGCCCGGCCCGGCATCGTGCACCGGCTCGACGCCGGCACCTCGGGCCTGATGCTGGTGGCGGCCGACGACGCCACGCACGGGATGCTGTCCGACATGTTCCGGCGGCACGAGGTCGACCGTCGATACCTGGCCCTGGTGCGGGGCCTGGTCGAGCACGACCGGTTCGCCGTGGACGCCCCCCTGGTGCGGCGCCGGGCCAGTATCCGGGTCCGGGCCGAAGGTGGACGCGAGGCCGAGACCCGCTTCGACGTCCGGGAGCGGCTGCCCCGGTCGACGCTGCTCGAGGCGGCCCCGATGACCGGACGGACCCACCAGATCCGGGTCCACCTGTCGGCGGTGGGCCACCCGATCATCGGCGACCGCCGGTACGGCGGGGGCGGGGACGACGCGACCAGGCTGGCCCTGGACCGCCCGTTCCTGCATTCCTGGCGGATCGCCTTCACCCACCCGGTCACGGGGGAGCGCATCGAGCTGGAGGAGCCGCTGCCCGAGGACCTGGAACGCGCGCTGCGCCGCGCCCGGGCCGCGCGGTAGCAGTCCGATCCGAGGCTCCCGAAGGCACGAGCGGACGAGATCGGGGCGTCGGCGGGCCAGGGGAGAGGTGGCCCGCCGAGGGGCACAGGCGCCGGGGGGGAAGCTAGCGTCTGGCCCGCACCCTGTCCCGTGTGAGGAACAGGGCGTGCTGCGTGCGGACCTCCTCGCGGGAGGCCAGCACCGCGTCTTCCACGTCCGGTGGGAGCGTGCGGCTCTCCACCAGGTCGGACACCCGCCGGGGATCCACGCTGAGGACGCGGTCCCACAGCCCCAGGGGCTCGAGCACCTCGCGGAGCTTGCGCTCGTCCGGGGCGGTGACGTGCTGGGGCCGGCGGTCGATCACGCTGCCATCGGAGGCGAACAGCCGCCGGTACCCGTGTTCCTCGCAGAACGCGTTGATCAGCCCGGCCAGCTCGTCCAGCCGCCGGTACACCTCGCGGCCCTGCTGCTTCAGGGCGACCCACTCGTCGACGATCTCGCTCATGCGCGGCGCCGGGTCCCCCGCCGCCCGGTCCGCCTTGTGCCGATACAGCGGGCACAGCGCCTGGAAGTCGCACCAGTCGCACAACGGGTTCTGCTTCGGCTCGAACTTCCCGGCCGCGATGCGCTCCGCGACCGTGGCGATGCGGCGGCGGAGCTCGTCGGCGTGCTCGCGCGTCCTCGACGTGGTCATGCGCTGCCCGGGGAGCAGGAAGTACAGCGTCAGGCGCTCCGGCTCGATGCCCCAGACCTGTTGGGCCGCAAGCCAGTAGATCGAGAGCTGGAGGTCCTGCTCGACCCGCGACATCGGCGGGAGGCGCCGGTTGGTCTTGTAGTCGATGATCTCGTACCCCCCGCCGGGGAGGCGGTCGAGACGGTCGATGGTCCCGATGATGGGAATGCCCTCGATCTCGACGGTGAACCGGAACTCGAGCGCGGCCGGGATCCGATAGGAATCGGTGTTCTCGCGGTGGTACTGCGTCAGCACCGTGCCGGCGTGCTCGCGGTAGGTCAGCTCCTCGGCCTCGGAGGAGTAGCCGTCGGACACCCACACCGAGTCGAGGATCTCGTGCAGCTCCTCCAGCGGGGGCGGGACCGGCACCGGCCGGTTGTGCCAGTGGTACAGCGCCTGGTGCAGGGAGTCGCCGAACGACAGCGCGGGCGAGGGCTTCGTCGGCACGCGCTCCTCGTACTGGAATCGGAACTTCGCCGGGCACGTCTCGTACGTGTTGATGGAGGAGTAGGACAAGCGCGTGGGCAGCGCGGTCGCGACAGGCACGTTGCAGTCCTAGCACAACATCCCGGGAATTACAACTCTGTAGTTCTCCACAGGTGTGGGAAACCCGGGGGCCGGCGAGCTAGCGTTTGGCATCGTGCCAGCTCGGTGGGGGGGAGTCGACCGGGGTCCGGGGACCGTCAAGGACGGTTCGTGCTGCGCCGAACCCTTGGGGGTGGGGTTTTCGACGAGATCGGGGAGCCGGGCGGCAGCGTTGCCGGGTGGGCAGCGCTCCCGCTGCGCCCGTCGCCGCCGGGGAGCGGTCGGGGCGCTGATCGCGCTGGCCGTGGTCGTGGCCACGGCGGGGCCGGCGGCGTCGTCCCCGGGAGTCTCGGGGTCGCGCGACGACCTCCGGCGGGCGCGGGAGCAGCTGCGTGCGCTGGACGTCGAGCTGTCCGTGGCGGCCGCGCGCCTCCACCAGGCCACCGTGCTGCTGCGGACGGTGCGGGGAGACCTGGCCGACGCCCGGATCCGTTCGGCCCGGGCCCATGCGAGCGCTGCCAGTGCCTCCGACGACTTCGACTCGCTCGTCCGGTGGACGTACGAGAACAGCGGCAGCTCCGAGCTCAACGCGGTCCTGGGCCTGGGGTCGCTCGAGGACATCACCCAGGGGGTGGACCTCCTGTCGGCGATGGCCAGCCACCAGGTGCAGGTCGCCAGGAATGCCGGCGCCGCCCGGGGTCGGGCGGCCGCGGCCGCGGCGCAGACGGGCTCCCTGGAACAGGCCGTGGCCCACTCGATCGCGGACGTCCGGGCAGCGGGGTCGCAACTCCGGTCGGCGGCCGCGGCCCAGCGACTCCTGATCCCCCGGCTCGAGCGCCAGCTGCACCACCGGATCGCCATGGCGGTCGCGGATCGCGCTGCCGCCGTCGCGCGGGCCGCTGCAGCGGCGCGGGAGGCCGAAGCAGCACGGGAGGCAGCCGCCGCACGGGAGGCCGCCGCAGCTGCGTCGACCACCTCCCCGGGGGATCCGGTCGTGCCCGCCGGCCCGCCGGCCCCACCGGCGGAACCCCCCCTGCCCTCCGCCGAGATCCAGGCGCTCGTCTTCTCGTTGTGGGGCGACGGCCCCGACGGCCAGGTGGCGGTGTGCGTCGTCGGCCGGGAGAGCTCGGGCATCCCCACCTCCCGCAACGCCGAATCCGGCGCCGCGGGGCTGTTCCAGCTCATGCCGTTCTGGTGGGACGGCAACAACCCCTACGGGTGGCGCTTCGACCCCTACGACCCGAACCAGAACGCCCAGCACGCCTACCTCCTGTGGCAGGCCCAGGGCTGGGGCCCCTGGACCACCGGCCACCTCTGCGTGTAGCCGCATCTCGCTGCGACGACTTGTCCTCTTGACGCCTTCGGGGGGCGGACGTAGTCTGCGGTCGGTCGAAATCACAGGTTTGTGATTTCTCCACAGGCGCCCACAGGGTTTCCACAGCGCCTGGAACGAGCCTTCCCCCCAGCAGTCGAGAGGCGTATGTCCGGCGAGAGCTTCGTCCACCTCCACACGCATTCGGAGTACTCGCTCCTCGACGGGGCGGCTCGCATCGACGACCTGTTCGCCCGGGCCGTCGAGCTCGAGATGCCGGCCCTGGCCATGACCGACCACGGCGTCATGTTCGGCGCGCTCAACTTCTACGACGCGGGCGTGCGGGCGGGCGTGAAGCCGATCCTGGGGGTCGAGGCCTATGTGGCGCCGACCAGCCGGTTCGAACGCCAGCCCGGGGAGAACGAGGAGAAATACCGGCACCTCACGATCCTCGTGCGCAACGAGGCCGGGTACCGAAACCTCCTCAAGCTCGTCACGGACGCGCACCTCGAGGGCTTCTACCACCGGCCCCGGATCGACAAGGAGCTGCTGGCCGAGCGGTCCGAGGGGCTGATCGGGCTCTCCGGGTGCCTGGCCAGCGAGGTCGCCCGGAACCTCGTGGCCGGCCAGGACCGCAAGGCCGCCGACGCCGCCGCCGAGTACCGGGACATCTTCGGCGCCGGGAACTACTACATCGAGCTCCAGGACCACGGGCTGCCCGAGCAGCGCCAGATCCTCGGGAAGCAGGTCGCCCTGGCCCGGCAGCTGGGCATCCCGGTCGTCGCCACCAACGACCTCCACTACACGCACCCGGCGGACGCCAAGCCGCACGACGTGCTGCTCTGCATCCAGCAGCAGAAGGTCCAGAAGGACACGCAGCGGCTGAAGTTCGACACCGAGGAGTTTTATCTGAAGTCCGCCGAGCAGATGCGGGAGGTCTTCGCCGACGTCCCGGAGGCGTGCGACGCGACGCTGGAGATCGCCGAGGGGTGTGAGCTGACGCTCCACTTCGGCGAGCTGCACCTGCCGCCGTTCGACCCGCCGGCTGGGCTGACCCAGGAGGAATACCTCCGCCGCCTGGTCGCCGAGGGCGCCCGGGAGCGGTACGGCGACCCCGACGAGGCCACGCGCGAGCGCATTGAGCACGAGCTCGCCGTGATCTGCGGGATGGGATTCGCCGGCTACTTCCTCATCGTGTGGGACCTCATCCGGTTCGCCCGCGAGAACGGCATCCGCGTCGGCCCCGGCCGGGGGAGCGCCGCCGGCAGCGTGGTCAGCTACGCGCTCCGGATCACCGACCTCGACCCCCTGCGGTACGGGCTCATCTTCGAGCGGTTCCTGAACCCGGAACGCAAGCAGATGCCCGACATCGACATGGACTTCGACGAGCGACGGCGCGACGAGGTCATCCGGTACGCCACCGCGAAGTACGGCAGCGATCACGTCGCGCAGATCATCACGTTCCAGACCATCAAGGGGAAGCAGGGCATCCGCGACGCCGCGCGCGTCCTGGACTTCCCCGCCTCCGTCGGCGACCGGCTGTGCAAGATGTACCCCCCGGCCGTCCTCGGCCGCGAGTATCCGATCGAGAAGGCCCTGGAGCTCAGCCCCGAGCTCCACGAGGCCTACGAGAAGGAGCCCGAGTCGAAGGAGATCGTCGACACGGCCCGCGCGCTGGAAGGCCTCCGCCGGGAGGACTCCGTCCACGCCGCGGGCGTCGTGATCGGCGACGCGCCGCTCGTGAACTACCTGCCCCTGAAGCTCGCGAAGGACTCCCGCGACGACTCCCGGCGCGTCGTCACCCAGTTCGACATGCACGGCGTGGAGCAGCTCGGGCTGCTGAAGATGGACTTCCTGGGGCTGCGGACCCTGTCGGTTCTCGGCGACACCGTCGCGCACCTCCGGCGCCAGGGCATCGAGCTCGACATCGACCACGTGCCCCTCGACGACGAGCCGACGTACGAGATGCTGCGCACCGGCGACACCACCGGCGTGTTCCAGATGGAGGGCGACGGGATGCGCTCGCTGATCCGGACGCTCGCCCCCGACCGGTTCGAGGACCTGATGGCCCTGAACGCGCTGTACCGTCCCGGGCCGCTCAACACGGGCATGCACACCGAGTACGCGGAGCGCAAGCACGGGAGGCGCCCGATCGTCCTGCCCCACGAGGACACCGGCGAGATCCTCGCCCCGACCCACGGCGTCATGGTCTACCAGGAGCAGATCATGCAGATCGCCGTGCGCATGGCCGGATACACGATGGGCGGCGCCGATCTGTTGCGGAAGGTCATGGCCAAGAAGCAACGGGAGCTCGTCGGTGCGGAGCGCGAGAAGTTCGTCGCCGGGTGCGTGGAGCACGGCTACACCGCGGCGGTCGCGAAGCGGCTGTTCGACCTCATCGAGCCGTTCGCGGACTACGGGTTCCCGGCCGCACACGCCTGCGCGTACGGACTGATCGCGTACCAGACGGCCTACCTCCGGTGCCACCACCCGGTCGAGTACTTCGCGGCGCTGCTGACCAGCGTGAAGGACGACAAGGACCGCAAGCCCTACTACCTGAACGCTGCGCGCCTGATGTCGATCGAGGTGCTGCCGCCGGACGTGAACGAGTCCGAGCAGGACTTCTCCCCGGCCACCAACGGCGAGCCCCGCATCCGGTACGGGCTGTCGGCGGTCCGCAACGTGGGGGCGGGCGTGGTCGGCCAGATCATCGCGGCGCGCCGGGCGAAGGGGCCGTTCACCTCGTTCGCGGACTTCTGTCGGAAGGTCGACCCGTCGGCCCTCACGAAGAAGGTGCTGGAGTCGCTCACGCTGGCCGGCGCGTTCGACTCCCTGGGCTACTCCCGGGGCGGGATGATGCGCCGCGACGGCGAGCAGGCCGCGTGGGAGAAGGTGTCCGCCCCCATCGTGGCGGAGCGCAAGGCCGAGGCGGCCGGGCAGTTCTCGCTGTTCGGTGGTACCGAGCGGGCGGAGCACGAGATCGACGAGTCGGTGCTGCGCGGCGATGAGTTCGACAAGCCGACGCTGCTGCGCCTCGAGAAGGAGATGCTCGGCCAGTTCGTCACCGACCACCCCCTGCTGGCGGTGAGGGAAGCGCTGGCCGCGCAGACCGACAGCGACATGCTGAAGCTGCCGGACCTCGGCGACGGCGACGTCGTCACGGTCGGGGGGATCATCGGGTCGGTGGGGCGGAAGTACACGAAGAAGGGCGACCCCTACGCGCTGTTCCGGCTGGAGGACCTGGCCGGGGGCGTGGGTGTGGTCGCCTTTCCCTCCGTGTACGAGAAGGTGGCCGACCTGCTGTCGGTCGACGAGATCGTCCTGGTCAAGGGGCGCATCGACCTCCGGGGCCGAGAGCTGCAGCTGGCCGCCCTGGAGATCCGGCGGCCCGACCTGTCCTCGGTCGAGGGGCTGGTCCGGCTGACCGCCGCCAACGATCCCCTGGTGGTCGAGGTCCCCGCGGCCTCCTGTACCGAGGCCATGCTGGGGAAGCTGAAGGGCCTGCTGGCCTCGTCGCCGGGGCCGGTGCCCGTGGTGGTCCGGGTGGCGCACTCGCAGGGCGTCACCCCGCTACGGCTCGGCGACGGGTACCGGGTGGAACCGACCGGGCACCTGTTGTCGGAGCTCCGCGTCCTGGTCGGTCCGGACGCCGTCCGCATGGAGGCGGTGCCCTCCGGGAACGGCGCCGCGCGGGCACCGGACGCCGGACCGTCCAGGCCGTCCCCGCCGCCCGCCGGCCGTAGCCGGGATCCAGCGGCCAGCGGTCCCCGGCCGTAGGCTCCCGTTCCATGGCGTTCGAGGTCATCCCGGCGATCGACGTGTCGAACGGGCGGCTGGCGCGGCTGCACGCGGGCGGCCCCGTTCCCGTCGAGGCGTTCGGCGGGGATCCGATGGCGGCCGGAGAGACGTTCGTCGCCGCCGGGGCCGGATGGCTGCACGTCGTCGACCTGGACCTGGCGTTCACCGGGCGTGCCGCGAACCTCGGCCTGCTCGGACGGTTGGCGTCGCTGGGCGTCCGGGTCCAGGCCAGCGGGGGGATCGTCCGGCGGGCCGACGCCGAGGCGGCGCTGGCCGCCGGCGCCGACCGGGTGGTGCTGGGTTCGGGCGCGCTCGGAGCGGAGTGGCTGCCCGCTGCGCTGTCCGGGTCGCTCGCGGAGATGCTGGTGATGGGCCTGGAGGTGGAGGGCGCGGTCGTGCGGCCGAGGGGGGCGGCGGGCGGGGAATGGCCGCTCGACGAGATCCTCGGGCGACTGGCCGAGGGGCCGGCCCGCCGCACGCTGGTCACGGCGGTGGCCCGGGTGGGCGGGCTGGGAGGACCCGACGTGGCCGTCGTCCGCGCCGTGGCCGACGCTCTCGGCGGGCCGCTCCTCGCGGCCGGCGGTGTGGCCACGCCCGCGCACGTCCGAGCGATCGCGGCCATCGGTCCCTTCGTCGAGGGAACGATCGTGGGCCGCGCCCTGTACGAGGGCGCCCCCCTGAACGACTTTCTCGAAGCCACGCCACGCCGAGGCCCCTGAGCCCCAACCCTCGGGTTTCGGGGGGCGGAGCCCCCCGACGTCCTACACTGGCCGATCGTGGGATTCCTGTCGGACGTCGTCGCGCAGGTCCGCCGTGACCTGGAGCGGTCGCCGCTGGACGAGGGCGCGCTCATGGCGCGGTGCCTGTCGCTCCCCCCCGCCCGGGACCTCGCCGGCGCGCTGCGGGCCGGGCCGGCCCCGGCGGTGGTCGCCGAGGTCAAGCGGGCCTCGCCCTCGGCGGGCGACATCGCGGAGGTCGACCCCCGGGCCCAGGCCGCGGCGTACGAGCGGGCGGGCGCGGCCGCGGTGTCGGTGCTCACGGAGCCCCGTCACTTCCGCGGCTCGCTCGCGGATCTCCGGAGCGTCCACCTGGCGACGCGGCTGCCCGTGCTGCGCAAGGACTTCCTTGTCCACCCCTCCCAGCTCATGGAGTCGCGCGCCGGCGGCGCCGACGCCGCGTTGCTGATCGCGGCGGCGCTGTCCCCGAGCGAGCTCGGCGGGTTGCTGGCCGCCGCGGAGGATCTGGGTCTGGCCGCCGTGGTCGAGGCGCACGGCGCTCGGGACCTCGAAGCGGCCCTGGAATCCGGCGCCGGCGTGATCGGGGTCAACGCACGGGACCTCGAGTCGCTGGAGGTCGACGAGGACCGGGCTCTCGAGCTGCTGCGAACCGCTCCCCCCGACCGCGTGCGGATGTTCGAGAGCGGGATCTCGAGTCGGGAGCAGGTGGAGCGGGCGGTGGAGGCCGGCGCGGGCGCCGTGCTGGTGGGGGAGGCCCTCATGCGGGCGGCCGACCCCGCGGCGAAGCTTCACGAGCTGCTGGGCATCGCCGAGCCCGCCGGAGCCGAGCGGTGAGCTCCGCGGCCCCCCGGACGGACTCCGGCGCCACGGCGACCGTCCCCGACGACCGCGGGCGATTCGGCCCGTACGGCGGACGGTTCGTGCCCGAGGTCCTGGTCCCCGCGCTCGACGAGCTGGCCGCGGGCTGGGCGGACGCCCGCGACGACCCCGGGTTCCGCTCAGAGCTGGACGACCTGCTCCGGGACTTCGTGGGCCGCCCCACCCCGCTGACCTCCGCGCCGCGCCTGTCGGAGGAGACCGGGTACCGGATCTGGCTGAAGCGGGAGGACCTTGCGCACACCGGCGCGCACAAGATCAACAACACGGTCGGGCAGGTGCTGCTGGCCCGACGGCTCGGCAAGCGCCGGATCATCGCGGAGACGGGAGCCGGCCAGCACGGCGTGGCCACGGCCACGGCCTGCGCCATGTTCGGCCTGCCCTGCGTGGTGTACATGGGCGAGGAGGACACCCGCCGCCAGGCGGTGAATGTCGCCCGCATGGAGCTGCTGGGCGCCGATGTCGTCACGGTGACCAGCGGTTCCCGGACCCTGAAGGACGCCATCAACGAGGCCCTCCGGGACTGGGCCGCCTCCGTCCGGGACACGCACTACGTCGTGGGCTCGGTGGTCGGTCCCCACCCGTTCCCCGAGTTGGTCCGGGACCTCCAGCGCGTGATCGGCGACGAGGCCCGCCCGCAGTTCGCCGCGGCCACCGGAGGAGGGCTCCCGGACGCCGTCGTGGCGTGCGTCGGCGGGGGGTCGAACGCGATCGGCGCGTTCACGGCCTTCGTCGGGAGCGGGACCCGGCTGATCGGAGTCGAGGCGGGAGGAAGCGGGACGCGCCTGGGCGAGCACTGCGCCTCGCTCACCGCCGGGCGGCCCGGCGTGCTCCACGGAGCGATGTCCTACCTGCTGCAGGACCCGGACGGCCAGGTGGCGCCGACCCACTCGATCTCGGCCGGGCTCGACTACCCGGGCGTTGGCCCCGAGCACTCCTATCTGAAGGACTCCGGGCTGGCCGAGTACGCGACCGCCGCCGACCGGGACGCCCTGGCCGGGTTCCGCGCGCTGGCCCGGACGGAGGGGATCCTCCCGGCGCTCGAGCCCGCCCATGCGATCGGCTGGCTCCTGCGCCGGCCGCTGCCGGAGGGCTCGGCGGTGCTGGTGTGCCTGTCCGGCCGCGGCGATAAGGATCTGGACACGGTCCGCGGGGCGATCGGGCGCGACCCCGTCGGTGCCTGAGCTCGAGGCCGCCCTCCGCCGGCGCCTCGAGGGAGGCGGCCGGGCGTTCGTCGCATACGCGACCGGGGGCCTGCCGGGCGTCACCCCCGAGTTCCTCCGGAGCCTGCAGGAAGCCGGAGCCGACGCGGTGGAGGTGGGAGTCCCGTTCTCCGACCCGGTCATGGACGGGCCGGTGATCCAGGAAGCCTCCCGCCGTGCCCTCGAGTCCGGGGCCACGGTGGGCTCCGTCCTCGACCTCGTGCACGCGGCCGGCCTGGCCGTCCCGGCCGTCGTGATGACGTACCTGAACCCCGTCCTGGCCATGGGCCGGGAACCGTTCCTCGAGCGGGCGGCGGCCTCCGGCGTCGCCGCCGTGATCGTGCCCGACCTCCCCGTCGA
Source organism: Actinomycetota bacterium (assembly GCA_045805265.1). Classification (GTDB taxonomy): domain Bacteria; phylum Actinomycetota; class UBA4738; order UBA4738; family JACQTL01; genus JBJMLO01. The sequence goes on along the minus strand of JBJMLO010000030.1, from coordinate 192,195 downwards.
CGAGGCGGACGAGTGGTGCCGGGAAGCCGCCGGGCACGGCGTCGAGACCGTCTTCCTGGCGGCGCCCGGCACGGCCGTCGAGCGGCTGGCGACGATCGCCCGGAAGGCGCGGGGATTCGTCTACTGCGTGTCGAGCTACGGCGTGACCGGCGAGCGCGCCGAGCTGGCCGGAACGGCCGAGGAGCTCGTGGCGTCGCTCCGTCCGCTGACCGACCGGCCGCTGGTGGTGGGCGTGGGGATCGGGACGCCGGCGCAGGCCGCTGCGGCCTGCGCCTTCGCCGACGGCGTGGTGGTGGGCACCGCGCTGGTCCGCCCGGTGGTGGCCGGCGATCCCGGAGCGGCGCTGCGCCTGGCGGCCGGGTTCCGCGCCGCGATCCCGAGCGCCTGAAGGCTCGCGCCTACAATGCCGTCGACGTCCACGACCGGAGGGAACGTGCGGGCCGAGCAGCAGATCCAGGCCACCGAGCTGGGGTTCCTCCCCTCCGACCCCGGGTTCGTGGCCGACCCCTACCCGGCCTACGCGGCGCTCCGGGAGCGGTTCCCGGTCCTGTACGACGACGCGACGGAGCACTGGCTGATCTCCCGCCACGCCGACGTAAACGCGCTGCTGCGGGACCGGCGGTTCGGCCGGACCTACCTCCACCTGGCCACGCACGCCGAGATGGAGCACCCGGACGACCCGCCGCACCTCGACCCCTTCTGGCGCCTCATCCGCAGCGGGATCCTCGACATGGAGCCACCCGACCACACCCGCGTCCGCAAGCTGGTCGCCAAGGCCTTCACGCCGAAGATGGTCGAGGGCCTCCGGCCACGGGTGCAGGCCATCGTCGACCGCCTGGTCGATGCAGTCCGGGGCACCGGCGAGTTCGACCTGATCTCCCGGGTGGCCGAGCCGCTGCCGGTCGAGATCATCGCCGACATGCTCGGGGTCCCGAAACCCGACCGGCCCCTCCTCCGGCCGTGGTCGGCCGAGATCTGCCTCATGTACGAGCTGAATCCCACGCCCGATTACGAACGGCGCGCGGTGACGGCCAGCGTCGAGTTCACCGAGTATCTCCGGGACCTGTCGCGGCGGCGGCGGCGGGAGCCCCGCGAGGACCTCATCACGGCGCTCACCCAGGTGGTCGACGAGGGCCGGACCCTCACCGAAAGTGAGCTGATCGGCACGTGCGTGCTGCTGCTGAACGCCGGCCACGAGGCCACCGTGAACGCCACCGGGAACGGCTGGTGGGCGCTGTTCCGCAACCCTGCCCAGCTGGCACGACTCCGCGAGGACCGGTCGTTGGTCCCCCGGGCGGTCGAGGAGCTGCTGCGCTTCGACACTCCCCTGCAGATGTTCGAGCGGTGGGTGCTGGAGGACGTCGAGATCCACGGCCGGCGCGTCCCCCGGGGAGCGGAGCTGGGCCTGCTGTTCGGCTCGGCCAACCACGACCCGGAGGTGTTCCCCGAGCCCGACCGCCTCGACGTCAACCGCGAGCACAACCTCCACGTCACGTTCGGCGCCGGGATCCACTTCTGCCTGGGCGCGCCCCTGGCCCGGATCGAGCTGGAGACGTCGCTCCGGACGCTGCTCGCCGAGGTTCCCGGCCTCGAGCTGGTCGAGGAGCCGGCCTGGAAGCCGGGCTACATCATCCGCGGCCTGCGGGAGCTTCGGGTCAGGGGCTGACGAACCGGCACACGAAGCACGGCGCGTGCCGGGAGGGGGAGTCGAACCCCCACGGGCTCTCGCCCACGCGATTTTGAGTCGCGCGCGTCTGCCAATTCCGCCATCCCGGCGTCGGCCCGTCCCGCCGGAACGGCCGGGCCCGCGACAGCGTACACAGGCCGGCGAGTCGGGCCGGGACCGCGCCCGGATGACGTGACAATTCCGGCGAAAGCGCTGGCCGGATGGCCAAACGGGCGCGCGCGTCGGCCCCGAGTGTGGTACACACCACGCCGGGCACGGGTCGGGTAGGAGAGGGAAGGAGGAGCGCCTTGCACAGCAGGAGGACTCTCAGGGTCTTGGCCCTGATCGCAGCGGTCGCCATCGTGGGGGCCGCGTGCAGCAAGAAGACCAACGGCGGCAACGAGAACGGCAAGACCACGGTGAAGCTCGCTTTCTTCGGGGCGCTGACCGGGGCGGCAGCCGGCCTGGTGGTGCCGGGGTTCCAGGGCGCCCAGCTGGCGGTCAACCAGGCCAATCAGGGGAAGTTCGGGGACCTCCCCGTGACCATCCAGCTGGTCAGGGAGGACACGCAGGGCAGCGGCACGCAGGCGCCGCCGCTCGCCACCAAGGTGGCGAACGACCAGTCCTTCGTGGGCGTCATCGGCCCCGCGTTCTCAGGTGAGTCGCAGGCTGCGGGTCCCATCCTCGACGGCGCCTCGGTCCCGTTCGTGACCGCGTCGGCGACCGGGGTCTCGCTCGCGGCAAACGCCTGGAAGCACTGGTTCCGGGCCAACGCGAACGACAACACGCAGGGCCCGTCGGGCGCCGAGTATGTCGCCCGGATCCAGAAGCCGAGCTGCGCGTACGTGACGAGCGACGACACGACGTACGGGAAGGGGCTCGCCCAGGTCGTCGAGAGCACCCTCAAGTCCGACGGCGTCACGATCCAGACCCAGCTCGGGGCGGTGGCCAACGGCGGGACGGGGGAGACGAAGGACTTCTCCGCCCTGGTCACGAAGATCAAGGCCTCGGGATGCCCGGTGGTCTTCTACGGTGGGTACTCCTCGGAGGCTCCCGGCCTCCGGAACCAGATGACCGACGCCGGGCTGAGCGATGTCACCCTGGTGGGCGGCGACGGGATCAAGGACGACACGTACCTCAAGGTCGCCGGCGCCAACGGGGACGGGACGATCGCCACCTGCCCCTGCGTCGACATCACGACGAACAAGAGCGCCGACGCGACGTCGTTCATCAAGGACTATCAGGCCCTGTGGGTGACCGCCCCGGGGATCTACTCGGCCGAGTACTACGACGTGGCCCGGATGTACATCGAGGCGTTCAAGGCGGGCGACAAGACCCGGGACGACATCACGAACTACTTCGACTCGGTCAACTACCAGGGGCTGACGAAGAACTACAAGTTCGGGTCCAACCACGAGCTCGCGGCGACCGACGTGCGGATCTTCATCTGGAAGGTGGACAACTCCACCTGGGTGAACACCGGCCAGGACAAGGACGTCATCCCAAGCTGCGCGCACTGCTCCGCCGGCTAGGGACACAAGAAGAAGGCTGAACGGGGCGCCCCGATGGTCGGGGCGCCCCGCACCGCCCGGGCAAGCCGCACGACAGGCGCCGCGTCGCAAGGGGCTGCATGGCCGACACGACCTCGACCCGCACGCTGAGCCGGAGGCCGTTCCGGGCTGCCGTGAAGACGCTGGTGTTCCTCGGCGTCGTGGCAGGGGCGCTCGGCGTGGGCATCGGAACGGGCGTGTGCCCCTCGTCCGGATCGGTGTGGTTCCAGTTCGCGATCACCGGGTTCCGGCTTGGGGCCATCTACGCCATGGTCGCCCTGGGCTACACGATGGTCTACGGCGTCCTCCAGCTGATCAACTTCGCCCACTCCGAGGTGTTCATGATCGGCGGGTTCGCCGGCCTGTACACGTTCAGCTCGCTGTTCGGCATCACGAACCACAACCATCCCAACGGGATCGGCGGGCCGTACCTGGTGTTCGTGCTCGCGGTGGGCATGCTGTTCGCCGCATTCGCCTCGGGGCTGACGGCGGTGGCGATCGAGCGGGTCGCGTACCGGCCGCTGCGGAGGCGGGGCGTGTCCCGGCTGGCCTACCTCATCACGGCCATCGGGGTATCGCTCTTCCTGTCCAACCTCTTCTACCTGCTCGACGGCCACAAGCACCTGGGGCTCCCGTTCATTTGGCCCAGGATCGGGGGAGCGGCGGCCGTGGACTTCCCGCAGGTCATGCAGAAGGCCCACGTCGTGACGATCCTCGGAACCAACATCGACAGCCAGACGGTGCTCGTCGTGGCCGTCGCGGCGGCGATGCTGGTGGCGCTGGACTGGTTCGTCCACCGCACGCGGGCGGGCCAGGGGATCAGGGCCGTGGCCGAGGACCCCGAGACCGCCTCGCTGTTGGGCGTCAACATCGACCGGATCATCGTGATGACCTTCTTCGTGGGCGGCCTGATGGCCGGCGTGGCGGGGATGCTGTACGGGCTGTTCTTCCAGGCCGCGCAGTTCAACATGGGGTTCGTCCCCGGGATCAAGGCGTTCACGGCGGCGGTGCTCGGAGGGATCGGGAACATCCGGGGTGCGATGCTGGGCGGGCTCCTGCTGGGCATGGTGGAGAACCTCGGGGTCGCCTGCTTCAGCGCCCAGTGGCAGAGCGTGATCGCGTTCGTCGTCCTCGTCGGCGTGCTGATGTTCCGACCCACCGGATTGCTCGGCGAGCAGGTGGGAGGGTAGCGACATGCCAGGCGGATCCTCGGTGGCCCCCTGGCGGCGGCCCGTGCAGTCCGTGAAGGGGGCGATGGCCGCCGTCGGTGAGCGCTATCGGAACGCCCCCCGGGGCGTCCGGATCGGCCTGAACGTCGCCTTCGTCGCGCTCGCGGCGCTGCTGCCGACGATCCTGCCGTACGTCACGGCGAACTACGCGTACTACACGCAGATCCTCACCAAGATCGGGATCGCCGCGCTCCTCGCCCTCGGGCTGAACGTGGTCGTGGGATTCGCCGGCCTGCTCGACCTGGGATACGTGGCGTTCTTCGCGGTCGGCGCCTACGCGTTCGCCGTGCTGAGCGGTTCCGCCTCCCGGGCGGTCGCGGTGTTCGCCCACCCCTCGGGGCCGTTCCCACCGGCGCCGGTGTGGCACCAGTACTTCTGGTTCTTCTTCTTCCTGGCCCTGGGCATCGCGGTCCTGTCGGGGGTCCTCCTGGGCGCCCCCACGCTGCGGCTGCGCGGCGACTACCTGGCCATCGTGACGCTCGGGTTCGGGGAGATCGTCCGGATCACCGCGAACAACCTGGACTCGTTCGACAACGGCGCCCAGGGCGTCAACGACATCCCGCACCCGGTCATCGCCCTTGGGGGGCTGCACTACGACTTCGGGGTGAGCAACCCCCCCTACTACTATCTGTTGCTGGGGATCATCGTCCTGTGGATCTTCCTGTTGCGTCGGCTCAACGACTCCCGGGTGGGCCGGGCGTGGGCGGCCATCCGGGAGGACGAGCTGGCGGCGGCCGCGATGGGCATCCCCACGGTCCGGATGAAGCTGCTGGCATTCGCCATGGGCGCGGCGGTGGCCTCCCTGGGAGGCGTGATCTATGCCAGCCAGATCGCGTTCATCAGCCCCGACACCTTCACGCTGTTCAACGTGGACTTCGGGTCGGTGATCATCCTGTCGATGGTCGTGCTGGGGGGGATGGGCGGCATCGCCGGCCCCATCCTGGGGGCGGCCCTGATCATCTTCTTACCGGAACAGCTGCGGTTCCTGTCCGACGCCCGCCTGCTGGTGTTCGGGGCGGTCCTGGTCGTCATGATGATCATTCGGCCCCAGGGGCTGGTCCCCAGCAGGCGCCGTGCGGCCGAGCTCACCGGGGCCGAGGTGCACGACGCCTCGGTGTACGAGGTCCAGGAGCACGCTCGGTGACGGCCATCCTCGAGGCGAAGGGGGTCACGAAGGACTTCGGCGGCCTGCGCGCCTTGTCGAGCGTCAGCCTGAGCATCGACGAGGGCGAGATCTTCAGCCTGATCGGGCCCAACGGTGCCGGCAAGACCACGTTCTTCAACATGGTCACCGGCATCTACCCCCCGACGTCGGGCTCGATCAGGTTCCGGGATCGCGAGCTGCTGGAGCCGGTCCGGGTACCGGGGTTCCCGCTGGCCCGCCGGCGGCTGCGCCCGTACCAGATCACCCGTCTCGGCATCGGCAGGACGTTCCAGAACATCCGCCTGTTCGCCAACATGACGGCGCTCGAGAACGTCATGGCCGGCGTCGACGCCCACAGCCGGACCGGGGTGAGCCGGGCCATGCTCCGGACGGGCGTTCAGCGGCGCGAGGAGGCCGTGGCCCGGGACCGGGCCGTCGAGCTGCTGAAGTTCGTGGGCATCGGGCGGTACGCCAACGAGCTGGCCAAGAACCTCGCCTACGGGGACCAGCGCCGGCTGGAGATCGCCCGGGCCATGGGCACCGGGCCCTCCCTGCTGCTGCTGGACGAGCCCGCCGCGGGGATGAACCCGGCTGAGAAGTCCGACCTCATGACGTTGATCGAACAGGTCAGCGACCTCGGCGTCACGATCCTGCTCATCGAGCACGACATGAAGGTCGTCATGGGGATCTCCCACCGGATCACGGTGCTCGACTTCGGGGAGAAGATCGCCGAGGGCCCTCCGGCCGAGGTCCGGCGCGACCCCCGGGTCGTGGAGGCCTACCTGGGCCGCTCGGCGGCCCCGGGCCGCGACGAGGACGAGGCCGACGCGGGCGACTCGCGCCGTGCAGAAGACGAAGCGGAGGGAGGGCTCTGATGCCACTCCTCGAGCTGACGGACGTCCACGTGCACTACGGCGGGATCGAGGCGGTGAAGGGGATCGACCTCCGGATCGAGCGGGGGGAGATCGTCACGATGATCGGGGCCAACGGGGCGGGGAAGACCACCACGCTCAAGACCATCTCGGGGCTCAAGCGGCCCACGGCGGGGACCATCACGTTCGAGGGGCGCCGGATCGACGGGATGGCCGCGCACAAGGTCGTGTCCATGGGCCTGGGGCACGCGCCCGAGGGACGGCGGATCTTCGGGAGGATGACGGTCCGGGAGAACCTGGCCATGGGGCTGTACGCCGGCGCGGGGAAGGACGGGAAGTCCTCGAGGGGCGCGGTGGACGAGGCGTTCGAGCGCGTGTACACGCTGTTCCCCGTGTTGAAGGAGCGCCGGGACCAGTCCGGCGGGACGCTCTCCGGCGGGCAGCAGCAGATGCTCGCGATCGGCCGGGCCCTGATGACGAGGCCGGTCGTCCTGATGCTCGACGAGCCGTCCATGGGCCTGGCGCCCATGCTGGTGGAGAAGATCTTCGAGATCGTGAAGGAGATCAACGACCAGGGCACGACCGTGCTGCTCATCGAGCAGAATGCCCACATGGCGCTGACGGTCGCGCACCGGGGCTACGTGATCGAGTCCGGCAACATCGTCCTCGAGGACTCGGCGAAGAGCCTGCTCGGCAACGACGAGGTCCGGAAGGCGTATCTCGGCGAGGAGTGACGGCGGAGGCCCGCTTGGCTGAGGGGAGCAAGGGGACATGGTGATGCGAAGGCGGTTCGTCGCGGTGCTGGCGGTCGTGCTGGCCCTGTCGGTGGTGGGCGCGGCCTGCGCCAAGAAGTCGGGTACGACGGGCGGTGGATCACCGCCGGCCGGGCCGAGCGCGCCGGCGTCGGCGTCGGCGGGCTCGAGCCCTACAGCGCCACAGCTGACCCTGCTGAAGCCGGGGACGCTCACGGTCGGAAGCTGCCTCGACTACGCGCCCTTCGAGTTCTACAAGAACGGGCACCTCGTGGGGTTCGACGTCGAGATCATGCAGCAGATCGGGAAGCGTCTTGGCCTGCCGCCTCCGTACGTCACGTGGGTGAAGGCGAACTTCGACACGATCTTCACCGCCCTCGCCACCGGGAAGAAGTTCGACGCGGTGGCGGCGGCCTCGACGATCACGCCGGAGCGCGCGCGGATCGTGGACTTCTCCGACCCGTACTACGACTCACGCCAGTCGCTCACGGTGAACACCGCCAAGACGCCGGACATCAAGACCACGGACGACCTGAAGTCAGGCGACACGGTCGGGGTCCAGAAAGGGACGACCGGCAAGGACTGGGCCGAGACGAATCTGGCCCCCAAGGGGATCCAGGTCCGTACCTACACCGGCATCACCGACGCGTTCACGGACCTCGAGGCGGGCCGGACCGTGGGGATCGTCAACGACGAGCCCTCTTCCCTGGCGGAGGCGGAGAAGCGTCCATCGCTGAAGGTCGTGGAGCCCATCGAGACGGGAGAGCACTACGGGATCGCGCTGAACCCGAACAATCCCGACCTGAAGCCCGCGGTCGACGGCGCCCTGCACGACCTCATCGCCGACGGCACGTACGCGATGGTCTTCAAGAAGTACTTCCCGACCCTGCCGCTCCCCCCGGAGTTCAAGCCGACCAGCTAGCCAGCCTGCCGCCGCCGTGGGGTCCGTGCCGAGAGGGCGCGGACCCCACGGCGTTGCGGGGGCGCGAAGGAGGGATCCCATGGCAGTCTCCACGGCCCCGAAGGCCACCGCCGAGGGCCCGCCCGACGTGCGGGGGCCCACCGGCCCGCTCCCCGCGACCATCTTCGCGGTGGGCCTCGTGGCGCTGCTCGTCATGGGCCTCGGCACAGTGGTCATCCAGGTCGACTATGCGGTCGTCGGGCCGCCGCTGTCGCAGGACTGCGTCTCCGTGGGCATCGACCGGCTCGGCCCTGATGCGGCCGGGGTCTGCCACATCGTCGAGGGCCTCCGGTCCCCCGAGGAGCGGATCGTGCTGGCGGTGTCGATCCTCCTCGGCCTGGCCGTGATCGTGGCCGGGTTCTCCGTCTACCGGAGGATGGACACGCGCCGGAAGCGCGACCACGCGTTCGACGGGGCGATCCTGGGCATCCACGCGGTGACCGCCTCGGTCCTGCTGTGGTGGTTCAGCTCCAGCCGGCAGTTCCTCAACTTCGCCAAGAACGATCTGGAGTTCCCCATCCTGGGCGGACACATCGGCGACTTCGTCCGGGGCGCCAAGAACACCCTGATCATGGCCCTGGGAGGGGAGGCCGGGGGCATCGTCCTGGGCATCGTCCTCTCGCTGCTGGCTCTGTCGGCCCGCCGCGTGGTGCGGGCTCCCGCCCGCGGCTACATCAACTTCTTCCGGGGCACGCCCCTCATCTGGCAGCTGTCGTTCTTCTACTACGGGCTGTTCCTCGGCTTCGGGTGGAACCCGAATCCGTTCGTCGCGGCCACCATCGTGTTCGCGTTGAACACCGGGGCGTACGCAGCAGAGGTCTTCCGTGCCGGCATCCAGTCCATCGAACGAGGGCAGATCGAGGCCGCGCGCGGCCTCGGCATGACCTACCTCCAGTCCATGCGATACGTCGTGGTGCCCCAGGCGGTCCGGCGGGTCATCCCGCCGCTGCTGAACGAGTTCGTGATCCTGATCAAGGACACCTCGCTGGTGCTGGCCCTCGGGCTCGCCGCCAGCCAGTACGAGATCTACGTCACGTCACAGAACATCTACTCGGAGACGTTCAGCGCGACGTCGTTCGTCGGGGCCGCCCTCGGGTACCTCGCGATCACGCTGCCGTTGATCGGCATCGTCAACTTCGCCGAGCGGCGCCTGCGCAGCGGCCTCGTCGGGGTCTCCGGAGGGTTCGGGCAGTGACCGATCCCGCCACTCGACACCTCGGTGCGCACGGCCCGGCGGATCGCGCGCTCGTCCGGGTCGAGCGGCTGCACAAGTGGTTCGGCAAGCACCACGTGCTCAAGGGCATCGACCTCACCCTGGAGCGGGGCGAGGTCCAGGTCGTGATCGGGCCGTCGGGGTCGGGGAAGTCCACCCTCCTGCGTTGCGTGAACCTGCTGGAGACTCCGAGCCAGGGAGAGGTGTGGTTCCGGGGCCAGGACCTCACGGACATCCGCACCGATCTCGACGAGATGCGCACGCACATGGGCATCGTCTTCCAGGCCTTCAACCTGTTCCCGCACAAGACGGCCATCGCCAACATCACGGTGGCCCTGGAGAAGGTGTTGGGCATGAACAGCGAGGCGGCCAGGTCCCGGGCCATGGAACAGCTGGAGGGCGTCGGGCTGGCGCACAAGGCCGACGCCTACCCGGGCGCGCTGTCGGGTGGCCAGCAGCAACGCGTGGCGATCGCCCGCGCGCTGGCCATGCAGCCCTCGCTCCTGCTGTTCGACGAGGTGACCTCCGCGCTCGACCCGGAGCTCGTCGGCGAGGTCCTGGAGGTCATGCGGGACCTGGCCGAGGCGGGGATGACCATGATGGTGGTCACACACGAGATGGGGTTCGCCCGGGAGGTCGGAACCAAGCTGATCTTCATGGACGAGGGGGAGGTGGTGGAGTCGGGGGAGCCCCGCACCGTCCTCGCCAGCCCCGAGCAGGAACGGACGCAGCGGTTCCTGAAGAGCGTGCTGTAGTCACCCTCGGGTGACGGTGAAGTGGCCCCCCATGTTCACGTACGTGTGGTACTTGCAGACCACCTGGTAGGTCCCGGGGGTGAGGTGGTCTCCCAGGCGGGTCCACGTGAACTGGTGTCCGGGGCGGATGTCGATGCTGATGTGCGTCCCGATCACCGTGAAGTTGTGGAGGTTCCGTCCCTCGTTCTTCACGACGAAGGGGCGGTCCTCGGAGATCGGGTTGCGTTCCGCGTAGTGGATGTCGTGGAAGTGGTTGTCCACGGCGACGACGACGAACGGCCCGGTGGTCGGCTCCGGGGGCGTCTCCACCGGGACGAACGGCGGGCGGGCGGGTGTCGTGGAGGAGCCGGGGTGGGCGCCGGCGGCCGCGCACCCGGCGAGCAGGAACATCGCCACAGTTGTAAGGACCAGCCGGTTGGGCGCCACGACCGGATTATCCCGGAGAACGAGCTGATCGGAGTGTCGCGCCGGGTGGCGGGAAGCGTGGGCCCGAAAGACGGACCGAGGTGCCTTTGGGCCCGCTCACGCCTTCCCCAAACGTGAGCGTTTTCTACTCGGCACCTCGGTCCGCCAATAGGTGGCCCCGAGCGACCCGGACTCCCGAGAGAGAGCGTCTTCGGTGCGGGCGAACGACCTCGCCGAGAAGCTCACGCCCCCCTGGAGGACTGCCGGTGGACTGACGTCCTTCGGCCTCGCCGCCGTCGCTTCCGATGACGTTCCGGGCTCTCGATCCCTGCGGCCGCTCGGGACCGGGGCCGAATCTACCCAGGCCGACCTGGCCTGTCAACCGGCCGGAAACCGTTGCGGCGCAAGGGCTCTCGCGAAGACTCGCAGGTAGGCGACTCGACGGAGTCGGCGCGAAAGAGTGACATTTGCAAGCCGTCGGCCGAACGACCGATGTCACAGGTGTCCAATGCTCGGGGGCGGCCTGCGGGCGCATGTCACTGCGCCGCGGGCGACTCGCGGACCGCGAGCGTCAGCCGAGACACCGCGACCAGCCGGCCCTCGTCGTCGCGCACCTTCATCTCCCAGTGCGCGATGGTCCGCCCGATCCGGAGCGGCACCGCCGTCACCGTGACCCACCCGTCCCGCGCGGGCCGCACGTGCGTGATCGACAGGTCGATGCCCACCGACACCTTGTCCACCCCGACCAGGAACGCGGTGCCCACCGACGCCGCCGTCTCGCAGAGCGATGCCGTCGCCCCGCCGTGCAGGAGCCCGTACGGCTGCGTGTTCCCCGCGACCGGCATCCGGGCCCGCACCCGGCGCCGCCCGAACTCCAGGAACTCGATCCCGAGCTTCTCGACCAAAGGCCCCTGGATCCCCCTGGCGATCGCGACCGCCTCCTGCGAGGTCAACCCCGGCGGTGCCGGGTTCGGGTGGTCCGCACCGGCGGCCTCGGGCGTCTGCGCCTCCTGGGATTCGGCCATGGCCGGCGAAGCCTACCGGGGTCGGGAAGCCCCCGGCGGGGCGAGGCCGTGCTCTCGCGTTCGGACCGGGGATCAGTCGGGGAGGGCGACGCGCACGAGGCGGTCGTTCGCGAAATCCGCCAGCCACGCCGCACCGAACCCCACCGCGAACTCGCCGGAGTCCACCTCGTCGGGGTACGGGATGGTGGCCGTCACCTGGAAGGAGGCCGGGTCGATTCGCTGGACCTGGTGCGCGTTCAGCTCCCGGACCCAGACCGCGTCGTCGGCCGCGAACGTGTCGGGCCCCCGCCCCACCTCGACGGTCTGCTCGACGTCCCCCGTCTCGAGCGAGACGACCGACACGGTCCCGGTCACCGCGGTGGGGTCGTCGCCGCTGCCGGCCCAGACCTGGTCGCCGCGCACGCCCTTGGTATCCGTGCACATGACCGTCGCACCGGGTTTCCTGTCCAAGACGCGTCCCGTCCTCGCGTCGACCCTGACGAGCTGACCGTTGCCGACGAGCGCGATGGCACCGCCCCGCCGACGACCGCAGGTCGCTTGAACGTCGTCCGGAAGAGGACCGATCGTCCGACCCGTCCCGGGGTCCACCCCCACCAGGACCTGGCCGCCGCAATCGTGCACGAGCAGGAGGTGCGGCGTGACGAGGGGGGCGTAGCACGCTTCCTGCACCGACAGCGGAAACGTGGTCGCGTCGTTCGTGCCGGGCTCGATGCGAGTCAGGCTGTTGTCGCCGTAGTTCATGACCCACACCGCATCTGCCCCGACCCCCATGCCGCCCGGCTGCTCGTGGACGGGGATGGTCGCGATCACCTCGTGCGTCGAGGGATCGACCCGCACGACGCTCGCCGCGTGGTGCAGCGACACCCACACCGACCCGAAGGCCACCACCACGTCCGCCGGCGCGAGCCCGACGTCGATCGAGCCCTCGACGCCAGCCGGCGCCGACGGGGTGGAGGGCGAAACGGTCGCCGGCCCACTCCCCGAGACCCGCGAGGCCGATCCCGCGTCCCTCGGCGATTCCGCAGTGCCACCTCCGCCTCCGCACGCGGACAGCGCCACGGCCATCACCGCCACCAGTCGAGCCGTGTTCCCCCTTCGCATTGGCCCCCCTTCCGCCCACATGGAGCGAGCGGTCAGGCGTGGGACGATGACACCGCCACCCCCCGAATTCAAGTCGGCGTCGGTGGTTCGCCGGCGCGTGTGGTCGCGCCGCGTGCACTGGCCAGAGATCGCCGTTTGCCCGGACGCTTCCGCGGGATCGGGTCCCCCCCATTCCCGCAACTTGCAATGACGCGTCCGTGCCGACGGCGTGATTGCGGCTCGTACAAGTTGCTCCATGGGGCCCCCCCGACCCCGCGCGCATCCGGGCCGCAACGCCTCTCACACCCGACCCTCGTCCGCCCGGCTATCGGCCCCGTGCCCCGCCGAACCCTCGGCATACGGTCGGGTTGCGTCACGCCGCGCGGGCTCCACGGCACACAGTCGGTGCCCACGGGTTGCCCTGGTTACAGGGAGGGGCGCTGGGTGGTCGGGAGGGACCCACGGAGCAACTTGTACGAGCGCCGACACCGCGCGGCACGGACGCATCATTGCAAGTTGCGGGAGTGGGAGGGACCCGTGCCACCCAGACAGCCCCGACCGTCTCCGCGCACCCAAGGAGGATCGCGGCACAAGCGCACCCCCATCCGCAGCGTCAGCGGCACAAGCGCACCCCCATCCGCATCGTCGGCGGCACAAGCGCGCCCCATCCGCAGCGTCAGCGGCACACGCGCAACTTGACGCGTCCGTACGAGGGTTCAGACGCCGGCCGCGACCAGGACGAGCTCCGTGGCGACGCCGGCGAGGAAGCCGGCGAAGACGCCCCACAGGGTGGTCTCCCAGGACATCTTGCGGCCGGCGTTCAGGATCTCGGCCACGACGTACAGGATTGCGCCGCCGGCCAGGGAGAGGAACAGGACCTCGAGGAGCGCGGAGGCGAATGCGGTACCGACCAGGGTTCCCAGGAACGTCGGGCCGCCTCCAATGAGGCCGGCCAGGGCCAACCATCCCCACGACGGGCGAACGTGCTCGGCGGCGAGCGGCCCCACGATCCCGAACCCCTCGGTGGCGTTGTGCAGGGCGAACCCGATCACGAGCAGGACCGCCAGCGAGACGTGGCCGCCCGCGGCCGACTGCCCGATGGCGAGGCCCTCGGAGAAGTTGTGGAGGCCGATGCCGACGGCGATGGACATCCCCAGGCGGAGGGAGTCGGAACGGACGGCAGTCTGCTCGGCCACGGCCATGGCCCCCGGGCCGAGGCTCTGCCCGGTGATGGACTTCGCGGCCGGGCGGCGCCGCCACATCTTCCCGACGTACAGCAGCGACAGCAGCCCGAGGCCGGTGCCGGCGGCGAACAGCGCCGCCATCCCCGCGAAGTGCGCGAGGGAGCCGCCGCGGTGGAGCAGGTCGTTGAACGAATCCTCCACGGATCCGAAGGCGTGTTCGAAGATCTCCAGGAGCAGGAACACGAGAATGCCGGCGGACAGGCCGTTCAGGAACGTCCGGAGACCGCGGCTCCCTCCGCGCATCCTGCCGAGCGGCAGGCCGAGGAAGATCGTGAACCCGGCCACCGCACCGAGCAGGATCGTCTGGGGGGTGCTCAACCGCGCTCCTCGTGCTCCCGCCGGCGGGAGCCACCGCGTTCCGAAAGTTTAGGGTTCTTAACGAAATCCCGTAGGACCACTTAAATGCTATTTGCCGGTCCGGGCACCGTCAAACGTCCGGATTGCCTCAGGCGGGCTGCACCCACAGGTTGTCCGACAGGTGTGCCCCGAGGGCCACGCCCTTCCCGTCCACCTGGAGCTGCATGGTCCCGTCCGGGCCGACCCGCTCGACCCGGACCCGCCCGCCCGGCATGAGCCCGGAGTCCTCGAAGAACCGCATGACGTCGAGGTCCAGCTCGAGGTCCTCGGTGAGCCGGCGCAGCACGCCCTTCGCCCCGGGCCCGAGGTCGCGGAGCGGCACCAGCTTCGAGTAGTCGACCCGGTGCGAGGAGCCCGGGATGGGGTTCCCGTGCGGACACGTCCCGGGGTCGTCGAGGATGGCGATCAGCCGCTCCTCCACGTCGTCGGAGATGACCCGCTCCCACCGCTGGGCCTCCTCGTGGGCCTTGTGCCACGGCAGGCCGATGATTCGGATCAGGAAGTGCTCGGCGAGACGATGGCGCCGGACGAGGTGCTCGGCCACGTCCCGGCCGGCCGGGGTGAACCGCAGCTCGCGGCCGTCGGCCCGGATCAGCCCCTGGGCCAGGAGCTTCTTCACGGCCTGGCTCACGGCGCCGGCCGACACGCCCATCCACTGGGCCAGGCGGACCTGGACGGTGGGGATGCCCTCCTCGGCCATCTCGTACAGGGCCTCCAGGTACTCGGGATGGGAGGCCGCGGACGCGGTGGTCGCGTGCGCCGCCGGGGGTGTCATGGGCAGAGCCTACAATGCCGCCCCGTGGGCACTGAGGACGGCGGCGGCACCGCGGCTGCGACCGCGGCGACAGGCTCCGGGGAGCCGGAGAGGCGGCCCCGGCTGTTCCTGCTCGACGGCCACAGCCTGTCCTACCGGGCGTTCTTCGCGCTGCCGGAGACCCTGGCCACATCCACGGGACAGGTCACGAACGCCGTGTACGGGTTCACCTCCATGCTCATCAAGCTGCTCACCGAGGAGCGCCCCGACCGGATCGCGGTGGCGTTCGACCTGGGGACGCCGAAGGCCCGCCTGGAGCGCTACGCGGAGTACAAGGCGGGCCGCCGCGAGACGCCGGACGAGTTCCGGCAGCAGCTGGGCCTGATCCTCGAGGTCGTCGAGACGCTTCGGATCCCGCTGGTGAGCCACCCGGAGCAGGAGGCCGACGACCTCATCGCGACGCTGGCCCTGCGCGCGGTCGAGCAGGGCATGGAGGTTGTGATCGTCACCGCCGACCGGGACTTCTTCCAGGTGGTCCGCCCGGGGATCTCGGTGATGTTCAACCGCCGGGGGATCTCCGACATCGTGACGTACGACGTCGAGGCGGTGACCGAGCGGTTCGGGCTTCCCCCCGAGAAGTACCTCGACTACGTCGCGCTCAAGGGCGACACGAGCGACAACATCCCCGGGGTGCCGGGCGTGGGGGAGAAGACGGCGTCGCAGCTGATCCAGCAGTACGGCTCCGTGGAGGAGCTGCTCGAGCACACGGAGGATCTCAAGCCGCGCATCCGCTCCGGGATCGAGGGCGCCGGCGAGCAGCTGCTGATGAACAAGGACATCGCGCGGCTCGACACCGACATCGAGATCGACCTCGACCCCGCGGACTCCGTGATGGGGGAGTGGGACGAGGACGCGGTGCGCCGGCTGTTCACCTCCCTCGAGTTCCGGACCCTGCTGGAGCGGCTGGAGGACGTCCGCAAGAGCGCGGCGGCGGCGGCGTTCGACACCGAGCTCGACCTGACGGAGGGCTCGGGCGCCGACCTGGAGAAGCTGGCCGGCTCGGGGCCGGTGGCGGTGCGGCTCCACGCGGAGGGCGAGGGGCTGGACGGCATGGCGGCCTCGACCGGCGAGGGGCGCGCCGTGTACGCGCCGTTCCCCGCGGTGGAGGCGGACGCCGTGCTGGCCGAGTCCGCGGTCGTGAAGTGGGTGCACGACGCCAAGGAGCTGCAGGCGGCCGCGGCGCGGTCCGACCGGGAGGTCCACGGCGTGGCCTTCGACACCATGCTGGCCGGCTACCTCCTGGACCCGGCGGAGACGTCGTACGACCTGGCCGGGCTGTGCCGGACGTATCTCGGCGCCGACGTGCTGGCCGGGATCGAGGAGGAGGAGGGCGGCCAGCTGTTCGGCTCGCCGTGGCGCCCGGTGGCGGCGGAGGCCGCGGCCGTCGCCCTGCTGGCACCGGTCATGGAGCGCCGGGTCGACCGGGCCGGGCTGCGCTCCCTGCTGGAGGAGGTCGAGCTGCCGCTGGCCGCGGTGCTGGCCCGGATGCAGGCCCGGGGCGTTGCGCTCGACGTGCCGTACCTGGAGGACATGTCGGCGAACGTCACGGGCCGCATGGCCGCGCTGCAGATCGAGATCTACAACCACGCCGGGCGGGAGTTCAACCTGAACTCGCCGCCGCAGCTCCGGGAGCTCCTGTACGGCGAGCTGGGGCTGTCTCCCGGCAAGAAGACCCCGAAGGGCCAGCTGTCCACCGACGCGAGCGTCCTGGAGAAGCTCCGCGACCAGCATCCGATCGTCGACGCGCTGCTCCAGTGGCGCGAGCTGGACAAGCTGAACTCCACGTACCTGGTTGCGCTGCCGAAGCTGGTGAACGCGGCCACCGGCCGGGTGCACACCACGTTCAACCAGGCGGTGGCCGCGACGGGCCGCCTGTCCTCGACCAACCCGAACCTGCAGAACATCCCCGTCCGGGGCGAGGAGGGGCGGAGGATCCGCAGGGCGTTCGTCACCGGCGATCCGGAGCGCCAGGTCCTGCTGTGCGCGGACTACTCCCAGATCGAGCTTCGGATCATGGCCCACCTGTCCGGCGACGAGGGCCTGGCCGCGGCCTTCGAGTCGGGGACCGACATCCACACGGCGACCTCGGCCCGAGTGTTCGGATTGCCCGAGGACCAGGTGGACCACGCGATCCGGTCCCGGGCCAAGATGATCAACTACGGCCTGGCGTACGGCATGAACGCGTTCGGGCTGGCCTCGCGCCTCGGCATCGCCCCGGACGAGGCCCAGGAGTTCATCGACGCGTACTTCGCCGGGTTCCCCAAGATCCGGGAGTTCCTGGACCGCCAGGTCGCCCGCGCCGCGGCGGAGGGGTTCACCGAGACGCTGCTCGGCCGGCGCCGGTACATCCCGGAGCTGCAGGCGGCGAACCCCCGCGTGCGCGACCTCGGGCGGCGGATGGCGCTCAACGCGCCGATCCAGGGCGGCGCGTCAGACGTGTTCAAGCTGGCCATGATCCGGGTGGACCGGGCGCTGCAGGACCGTCAGGAGCTCGACTGCCACATGCTGCTCACGGTCCACGACGAGCTGGTTTTCGAGGTGGCGACCCACCACGTCGAGGAGGCCGCCGACCTCGTCAAGCGCGAGATGGAGGCGGCGTACGAGCTGACGGTCCCGCTCCGGGCCGACATCGGGTGGGGCGCGAACTGGGGGGAGGCCGCCCCCGCCGGCCACTGAGGTGCGGAGTCAGCCCGTGGGGACGGCCTGGAACGACGAGAACGACTGGAAGACCCGCTGGACGCCGGGCTCGTCCGTCTTCGGCCCGAAGGCCACCCCGATGACCACCGCTCCCTCGCCCGGGTCGAGCCCGACGCCGACCCGGAGGAACCCGCCCCGGTAGCCGAACGAGGTCTCGGCCTGCTGGGCGAGGCCCATGAAGAAGAAGTGCTCGATCGAGCCGGGCCCGGTCAGCGGCGGAAGGAACGCTCCGGCTAAGCTCCGGACGAAGATGCCGGCGAGCCCGGGGAGGTTCGCCCGGGTCTGCCCACCGGGGAGGTGCGCCCGGATGATCGCCATGCCCTCCCCGGCCCCGGGCGCGACGTAGCTCTCGGACACACCGGTCGTGGACGCCTTGTTCCGCACCCAGTCCGTCGGGATGCAGAACGACGCGTTCAGCCCCTTGTCGGTGATGGTGGCCAGGGAGCCGAAGTCCTCGCGCGTGGTGGCCGTGCCGGCCAGGTGCCCGTTCACGTAGACCTCCACGCGGTACGACCCGCTCGGGAGGCACCGGGGGGGCGACGCCGCGGTGAGGTATTGCTGCAGGTTGAACCAGCCGCCGTCGCCGGCCACCGAGAGTTCGACCTTCCCGGAGACCTCGGGCAGCACCGCGTATCCGTGGCCGGCGGGGTCGTCGTAGTACCAGTCGGCGACCACGGTGTCGCGGGCCGGATCGATCGACGAGGCCTCCGCCTTCGGGACCGCGAACTGGACCAGCGAGGGAGTCACCACGAGATCGAGATGGAGGTCTCGCGGCGACGACGCGGTATTCGACGGACCGCCGAAGACCCCGCCGATCACGAGCTCCTTCGCCGCCAGGACCTCGTCGCCGAGCGCGGGCCGGTGGGAGACCAGGACGTCGAGCGCCGACATCGCGCCGGTCGTCCAGAAGGCAGCCGTGGCCGGCTCCCTTCGCGCGGCGAGGTTGGCCGCCCGGTACGTGTCCATGGCCTGGTCGCGCCGCCCGGAGGCGAGCTGGGTCACGGCGACGTTGTAGAGCCACAGCGGCCGGTCGGGGTCGATTGCGATCACCCGCCGGGTGAAGTCCAGGGCCTGGGGCAGGAGGTCGGGCCGGCGGTCGACCATGGCCTCCTGGAACGACAGCGCGCCGATGTTGCCCAACGCGAGCGCGTTGTCCAGGCCGAGGTCCACCGCGTGCTTCAGGTCCCCGATGGCGCTGCGGAGCGCCCGGGGCGAGGTGACGGTCCCGAGACCCTGGGTCGGTGAGTTGGCGAAGTACGTCGCCTGGCTCCGGTTCAGGTAGGCGCGGGCGAAGTCCGGCCGGGCGTCGATGGCCCGGGTGAGGTCGGCGATGGCCTCGCGGTAGCCCGAGGAGTCGTAGCCGTCGGAGGCCGTAGAGAGCGCCACCGTCCCGTCCGCGAATGCGGCCGCGGCGTCCTGGGACGGGGGCTCCGGGCGGCCGGTCGAGGCGACGGCGGCCCACGCCACCCCGACCAACGCGAACGCGACGCCCCCTCGGACGAACCACCGGCCGAGGGACCGGGGCAGGGCCAGCGAGAACCCCAGGAGGTACAGCGCGACGGCGAACAGCGTCAGGATGGCCGTGTACGTCGAGGCCCGGCCCGACCATCCGGAGCTCTCGTCGTTCGAGGCGTCCTGGAGGGCCCGGAGCCGGATGGCGTCGCGGTTCACCTGGTTCACGAAACGGGTGGGGAACGCCGGATCCTGTTCCTCGGACAGCCGGCCCGCGATCGGGATTCCGGTGAACTCCCGGCCCACCAGGTTCGCGAGCAGTCCGAACCGGCCGTACTGCCTCGTGAGGCGCGCGTTCTCCAGCTTGTCGGCGGTGGACAGCGGCTGCCCGAAGACCTGGGACTGCAGGCTCGTCTGGTCGACCTGCTCCCGGGCCAGGAGCGCCCGGGACGCCATGTTCGACTCGACGTCGGACCACTGGTCCGCCCGGACCTGGCGGGCCGTGGCGGCGATGGCGTCGCGCTGCGCCAGGGACGCGGCCGTGTCGGACCGGCTGGAGGACCACACCTGCAGGTAGCCCACGACCGCCGCGGCCACGGTGGCCGCCACGATGAGGATGGCCACGAGTGCCTCCGAGCGCGAGGTGGTGCGCTCGTCGGCGGCCTCGGCCGGGGTTCCGGCGTCGTCCCCGAACAGTTCGTGCCGCTCGCGGGGGCCAGCATCGCGGTCAGGGTCACGGTCACGGTCGCCGCCGCCGGGCATCGGCGGCGGCGTGGGCGGCTGGTCGTCGCGGTCATCCGGCCCGGCCACGGTGCCGTCCCCTTCGGTCACGACGCCAGCCCGGTCAGCGCGAACAGGACCCCGGCCCCGATCATCACCACGATCCCCGCGGCGGCGAAGATCGCGCGGGGGCCGCGCCGGGCCACCTGGGCCAGGGTCAGGAACAGCAGGGCGGCGGCGAACAGGACGGCGACGCCCACGAGGTGGAGCGACCGCCGGTGGGTGGATTCCTCGCCGGCGAAGGCCCGCGCGGGGTGCAGTCCGGTGAGTTCGAGGTCGGCGTCCTCCAGCGCGGCGGCCTGGCGGGCCGGGTCGAAGGTCACGGTGCCGTTGGCGTTGCCGTAGTCGGGCTGGTCGAACGCCTGGATCAGCGGGCGGATCGCCCGCGCCGCGGACAGCTCCCGGCGCGCCTGCTGGCGGAGGTCGGCGGCGAGTGCGGCGTCCGTCGGCTGGGCCTGGTCGGCCTGCGTCAGCAGCGAGCGCCAGTTCAGGACGTGCTCCTGGAAGTCCGCGAACAGCCGGAAGTCCCGCGCCACCCCGGCCTCGATGTCCCCCCGCTTCTGCTGTTGCAGGATGAGCTGCTGGATGCCCTGCTGCCCGAGGTCGGACGCGTCCGAGGAGTCCACCGAGGCTCGCCACACCACCACTGCGCCGAGGATCGACACCACGGCGATGAGCACCGCGACCCAGGCCCGGAAATGGTCGGCGGTGCCGGGATCGGGGCCGGGGTTGCGCTCGTCGCGCTCGGTTGCCGGGGTCGGCTGGTCGGGTCCCATCGGCCGCGCACGGTAGCCGGGCCCAGCATGAATTCGCAAGAGGAGCTTCCCCAGGCGTGAGGCTCGCTCGACGAGGATGGCCCGATCGCCTTGCGAAGGGCGGGTTGCCGGCCGAGGATGGGCAGGTGGTGGCACTCGGGGCGCGCCTCGCGACCCCGGAACGGGGATCGGGGCCCGGCAGCATCCTCCTGGCGATCGTCGGCGTCGCCTTCCTGGCGATCTTCTTCGCGTGGTTGGTCCGGAGTCGCCGTCGGGAGCGGCGGGCGGCTGAGCGGGAGCGGCTGGCGCGGGCCGCGGCGGTCCGGCAGGCGGCGGCGCGCCTCGGCCTGGAGTACAGCGAACACGCCCCCGCGGGTCTCCCCCCGGACTCGACGTGGAGCGGGCTGTCGAACTTCGTCTCCGGCCGATGGAAGGGGATCAGCATGGTGGAGGCGGACAGCACGACCGTCTACAAGGGTCGGGCGTACCACCACTCATTCGTGGCCGGCGACATCTCGGCGAACCTTCCTCGGATCTCGATCACGTACGCGCCCGCCGATGCGAGACTCGGCGAACACCTGCACCCGGGACGGCTCCACCTGGAATCGGAGGATTTCGAGCGCGCGTTCCGGATCGGCGCCGAGGACAAGGAGTTCGCAACCGGGCTGCTGGATCCGCGGATGATGATGTGGCTCCTCGGAAAAGGCGACACCGCGGACTGGGAGCTCGCCGGGTCGTGGGCGAGGGTGAGCCGCTCCGAGCGGGTTGAGCCGGGCGGAATTCGCGGCCTGCTGGACCTCTGCGCCGAGTTCATCCGCCACATCCCGAAGGTGGTGCTCTCCGAACGCCCTCCGCTCGCATCGCGTTCCGACGGACCTCCGCCGGCGGCGCCGCGCGCGTAGCGGGGACGGTCGACCGGATTCCCTCTGGTGCTTCCCGTTGACGCGCAATTCCGCGCGCGGCTACCATTCCCGCTGGCCGCAAGGCTCGTCCCCGCGTGCCGCTCCCTCGCCCCACCGGTTTGGGATGCGCCGTGACGACCCGTCTTGCAGCCGGAGAGGAGCTGGTCCACATCGAGAGCACGGGAACACAGGTGACGGCCCCCGAGCGTGACTACACGCCGGAGGAGCTCGTCGCCGCCATCGAGGAGTCGCTGAAGGACTTCAAGGAGGGCGACATCCTCACCGGAACCATCGTGAAGGTCGATCGCGACGAGGTCCTCGTCGACATCGGCTACAAGTCGGAGGGGGTCGTTCCCTCCAAGGAGCTGTCGATCCGCCACGACGTCGATCCCGCCGACGTCGCCAACCTCGGCGAGGTCATCGAGGCACTGGTCCTGCAGAAGGAGGACAAGGACGGCCGGCTGATCCTGTCGAAGAAGCGCGCCCAGTACGAGCGGGCATGGGGCCGGATCGAGGAGATCATGCGTTCCGGCGGCACCATCAGGGGGCCGGTCATCGAGGTCGTGAAGGGC
This sequence comes from Actinomycetota bacterium, assembly GCA_045805265.1. Classification (GTDB taxonomy): domain Bacteria; phylum Actinomycetota; class UBA4738; order UBA4738; family JACQTL01; genus JBJMLO01. The sequence goes on along the minus strand of JBJMLO010000030.1, from coordinate 169,970 downwards.
GGGCTGATCCTGGACATCGGACTGCGCGGGTTCCTCCCGGCGTCCCTGGTGGACCTGCGGCGCGTGCGCGACCTCCACCCGTTCGTGGGCCAGGAGCTCGAGGCGAAGATCATCGAGCTCGACCGGAACCGCAACAACGTGGTGCTGTCCCGGCGCGCGTTCCTGGAGGAGTCGCAGTCCGAGGGGCGCAAGAAGTTCCTGGAGTCGCTGCAGAAGGGCGAGCGCCGCAAGGGCTCGGTGTCCTCGATCGTGAACTTCGGCGCGTTCGTCGACCTCGGCGGCGTGGACGGGCTGATCCACGTGTCCGAGCTGTCGTGGAAACACGTCGACCATCCCTCCGAGGTCGTCGCCGTGGGCCAGGAGGTGGAGGTCGAGGTGCTCGACGTCGACCTCGAGCGCGAGCGCGTGTCGCTGTCGCTGAAGGCCACCCAGGAGGATCCCTGGAAGGAGTTCGAGCGGAAGTACCGGGCCGGCGAGGTCATCGCCGGCCAGGTCACGAAGATCGTGCCGTTCGGCGCCTTCGTCCGCGTGGCCCAGGGGATCGAGGGCCTGGTCCACATCTCCGAGCTCTCGACCATGCACGTCGAGGCGCCCGAGCAGATCGTGAACGTCGGCGACCAGGTGCGGGTGAAGGTCATCGACGTGGACGTCTCCCGCCGGCGCATCTCGCTGTCGATGCGCCAGGTCGGCGACGAGGTGGCCGTGGAGCTCGAGCCCGAGTTCGTGTCCGAGACCGTCTCCACGCAGGACCTGGTCGAGGACATCGTCCCGGAACCATCCGCGGAGGCCGTCGAGATCCTGGCCGACGCCGAGGCCCGCGCCGACGAGGCCACGCCCGAGGTCCTGGAGACCACGGTCGAGCCCGAGCCCGCCGCCCCCGAAGAGGCCGCCATGCACGTCGAGCAGGGCGTCGCCGAGGCGCCGGCCGAGAAGGAGGAGGAGGAAGAGGTGTCCCTCGAGGCCATCCTCCGCGACCTCAAGCGCCGCGAGGGGCGGGAGTAAGTCCTATCCCCGGCGTGGTGCCGGGGGGCGGGGCCGGGCCGCCTCCTCAGACAGTCCTCACTCCGCTCCGTGCGGCTGGCGCCGCGCTCCGCTCCGCTGCGGAACTCGCGATCGTCCCGGCCCCGCCCCCGTTCCGGTTGGGTTCGGTGCCGCTAGGGGCGCCTCAGGCTCACCACCATGTTGGCCACCCGGGTGGCCAGGACCCGGTCGCCCGGCTGCAGCCCTTCTGGCACACCCTCCGGACCAAGGCGGGCCGACAGGACCGACTGATCGGTGAAGCGCACCGCGACGTCGTGGTACGTCACGCCGTGGAGGTCGAAGCCGTTGATCTCCACGACCGTCGCCTCTTGCTCGCCCAGCACGGCGCCAGCCTACGGATTCCAGGCGTCCGCGACCGCGCGATACCCTTCCGGCGTGCGACGGGACCAACGCAAGGTGTTCGTCATCGCGGTGATCGTGGTGCTCGCGCTCATCGCCGCCCTGGCGGTGGCGGGGAGCGTCGCGACCAGCTCCCGCTGATGCTCCTGGTCGGGGTGACCGGCGGGATCGGGTCGGGGAAGTCCACCGTGGCCAGGATGCTGGAGCGGCGGGGAGCGGTCGTGTTCGATGCGGACGACTTCGCCCGGCAGGCGGTGCAGAGCGGCTCGCCGGGGTTCGGGAAGGTCGTGGAGAGCTTCGGCCGGGACGTGGTGGGTCCCGGAGGGGGCCTCGATCGCGCTCGGCTCGCGTCGGTCGTGTTCGCCGACGAAGACGCGCGTCGCAAGCTCGAGGCCATCGTGCACCCGGAGGTCGCCCGCCTCCTGCAGGAGGCGATCGAGCCGTACCGGGACACGGATCGTGTGGTCGTGTACGACGTCCCCCTGCTCGTGGAGAACCACCTCGAGTCGATGTTCGACGTGGTCGTCCTCGTCACGGCTCCGAAGGAGGTCCGGGTGGGGCGGCTGGCACGACGCGGGGTCGCGGAGGACGACGCCCGGTCGCGGATCCGGGCCCAGATCACCGACGACGAGCGCAGCCCGGTTGCGGACGTCGTGGTCCCCAACGACGGCACGGAGGCCGATCTCGAACGTCGAGTAGACGGCCTCTGGCAGACGATCCGCCGGAGGAGGCAGGGCTCCTCGGTATGATCGCCCGCGGATGATCCGGGCCGTCCTGTTCGATGCGGGGGAGACGCTGCTGTCGGCCCATCCGTCGTTCCCGGAGCTCCTCGCGACGACCCTCCGGACCGAGGGGCACGACCACGTCACCCCCGGGCTGATCCACGACCAGGTCCGGCTGGTCGGGCCGCTGTTCGAGGAGGCGACGAAGCAGGGCCGCCTGTGGTCGACCTCCGCCGAGGAGTCCTTGGCGTTCTGGTCCGAGCTGTACCGCGTGCTGCTCGGAGCGCTCGGCGTGCCGTTTACCGAGGAGTTGGCCCGCACCCTGTACGGCACGTTCACCGACGTCGCCAACTACCGGCTGTTCGACGACGCGCTGCCCGTGCTGGCGAAGCTCCGCGACGCCGGGCTGCGGCTCGGGTTGATCTCCAACTTCGAGCAGTGGCTGGAGCGGCTGCTGGAGCACCTCGAGGTCACCGACTTCTTCGAGGTCCGGGTGATCAGCGGCGTCGAGGGCATGGAGAAGCCCGACCCGAAGATCTTCCGGCTGGCCCTCGATCGGATGGGCGTCGCGCCGGAGCACGCGGCGTACGTGGGCGACAACGTGACCTACGACGTCGAGCCCGCGGCGGCGCTCGGGATGACCGGCGTCCTCCTCGACCGGCGCGGGAGGAACGAGGACTTCCAAGGCCTGCGGATCGCGTCGCTCGACGAGCTTCCCGGGGTCCTCGGGCTGTGACGCCGCCGGACCTGGAACCGGCCCCCGCCGACTGCCGCTTCACGATTGAGGAGGCCGAGGCGCTGCTGCCCGACCTCCGTGATGCACTCGACCGGATGCGGGAGGCGCGCCAGACGCTCCTGCGGACCGGCGAGCGGGTGAAGGAGGTCGTTGCCGGCAACGGCGGCGGGCGCGAGAACCGCGAATACCGCGACGCCGCCGAGGTGCTGAAGACGGAGGTCGAACGGATCTCGGCGATGGGGATCGTCCTGCGCGACGTCGAGTCCGGCTTGGTGGACTTCCCCTCGGAGCGCGAGGGACGGCAGGTGTTCCTGTGCTGGCGTCTGGGTGAGGACCACGTCGGGTTCTGGCACCCGCCCGAGACCGGCATCGCCGGCCGCCAACCGCTGTAGGTACCCTGACGCCGATGTCGGCCGCGATCACGGTGCGCGACCTCCACAAGCGGTACGGGGAGCTGGAGGCCGTGCGGGGAATCTCGTTCGAGGTCCACCAGGGCGAGGTGTTCGCCCTGCTCGGCCCCAACGGCGCCGGCAAGACCACCACCGTCGAGATCCTGGAGGGCTTCCGTGACCGGACCTCCGGTGACGTCGATGTCCTCGGCCACGACCCCGCCCGGCGGGAGAAGGACTTCCGGAGCCGGGTCGGGATCGTCCTGCAGTCGACCGGCATCGACTCGTTCCTGACCGTGGCGGAGACCGTCGAGATGTACCGGGGGTATTACCCGCACCCCCGGCCGGCGGACGAGGTGATCGAGGTCGTCGGCCTGCAGCACAAGCGCGACGAGCGCGTGGCGAAGCTGTCCGGCGGGCAGCAGCGCCGGCTGGACGTGGCGATCGCCCTGGCCGGCGACCCCGAGCTGCTGTTCCTCGACGAGCCGACCACCGGGTTCGACCCGGGCGCCCGCCGGAACGCCTGGAGCATGGTCCGCAACCTCGAGTCCCTGGGCAAGACGGTGCTGCTCACGACGCACTACATGGACGAGGCCCAGGAGCTGGCCCGCCGCGTGGCGATCCTGGCCCAGGGGATCATCGTGGCCGAGGGGCCGCCGTCGACGCTGGGGGGCCGGGACGTCGCGGCCACCGTCATCCGGTTCCGGACGCCGGAGGGCGCCGATCCTGGGGACGCGGGCATCTCCGGGCTGGCCGTGCGGGACGGCGTCGTGGAGGTCCGCACCGAGTCTCCGACGAGGGTCCTGCACGACCTGACGGGCTGGGCGGTGGCCCGGGGTCTCGAGCTCGAGGCGCTCACGGTGGCGCGGCCGACGCTCGAGGACGTCTACCTCCAGCTCACCGGCTCCGGGGACGCGGAGGCCGAGGAACCGGAGCCGGCCGCCTCCGGCCGGGGCCGGCGCCGGAGACGTCGATGAGCGAACTCGGCCTCGCCCTCCGCCAGCTCCGGTACACCAACCGGTCGTTCTGGCGGAACCCGGCGTCGGCGTTCTTCACGTTCGCATTCCCACTGATGTTCCTGGTGATCTTCACCGCGATCTTCGGCGGCACGACCACCACGCCCTTCGGCGAGATCAAGACGTCGAACTACTACATCCCCGCGATCGCCACGTTCTCCATCATCACGGCGACCTACACGAACCTGGCGATGAGCGTGAGCTTCCTGCGGGACTCCGGCGTCCTGAAGCGGGTCCGGGGGACGCCGATCGAGCCGTGGGTCTACATCGCGGCGCGGGTCCTCCATGCGGTCCTGATCTCGTTGCTGCTGACCGCGATCGTCGTCGTGTTCGGCATCGCGTTCTTCGGGGCCGACCTCCCGACGAAGACGCTCCCGGCCTTCCTCGTGACGGTCGTCGTGGGGTCGGCGTCGTTCGCCGCCCTCGGCCTCGCCCTCACCGCGCTCATCCCCAACGCCGATGCGGCCCCGGCGGTCGTCAACGCGTCGATCCTGCCGCTGCAGTTCCTGTCCGGCGTGTTCATCCCGCTGTCGAGCAACAGCGCGTGGTACGTGCAGGTGGCCAAGCTGTTCCCCGTGTACCACTTCGCGCAGCCCATGCTGGCCGCGTACTTCGGCCCCAACCTCGACCCGAACACGAACGGCTTCCGCGGGTGGGACCTCCTGATCCTGGGGGCCTGGGGGGTGGCCGGGGCGATCCTGGCCGCGCGGACCTTCCGGTGGGAGCCCCGGCGGTAACCGGCCCGCCGGCCCGGGAGCCCCGGCGCCCCGTGATACGCTCGCGCCCTCGTCCCCGGCCGGCGGCCGAGGGCGAGTGGTGCACCCGGGGCGGAGGGAGATCTCGATGCGCAGGATCCTGATGACGGTGGCCGCCTTCGGCCTGCTCGCCGCGGCGTGCGGGGGCACGAGCGGAAGCGGCTCGGGCCCGTCCGCGGTGGCCACCTCCGGCCCGGCGGCGACGGGATCCGCCGCGAGCCCGACCGCGAACGCCTGTGCCACCGACCAGCTCACCCTGGTGAAGCCCGGGCAGCTCACGGTGGGGACGGACAACCCGGCCTACCCGCCGTGGTTCTCGGGCGGCACGACCAAGGGCTCCTCGTGGAAGGTCGACGACCCCAACAACGGCAAGGGCCTCGAGAGCGCGGTGGCCTACGAGGTCGCCAAGCGGCTCGGGTTCTCGAAGGACCAGGTGGAGTGGGTCGTCGCGCCGTTCGACCAGACGTACGCGCCGGGGTCGAAGGACTACGACTTCGCCATCGAGCAGATCTCCTACTCGAAGCAGCGGGCCGAGGCCGTCGACTTCAGCGACAGCTACTACGACGTGAACCAGGCCCTCGTGGCGATCAAGGGCACGCCCGTCGCGTCCGCCACGAGCCTCGCCGACCTCAAGGACTTCACCCTGGCCGCGCCCATCGGCACGACCGCATACACGTACATCACCGACGTCATCAAGCCGAACAAGGAGCCCGGCGCGTACCACACGCTCTCGGACACGGTGGCGGCCCTGAACGCGCACCAGATCGACGCGATGGTCGTCGACCTCCCGACCGCGTTGTACATCGCCGACCCCTACGTCCAGGAGGTCAAGAACAGCGTGGTGGTCGGCCAGTTCCCCAACCCCTCGGGCGGGACCACCGACCACGTGGCGATGGCGTTCCAGAAGGGGAATTCCCTGGTGACGTGCGTGGACCAGGCTCTCGCGGCCATGAAGTCGGACGGGACGCTGGTGGCGCTCCAGAAGGAATGGCTGTCGCAGAAGACCAACGTCGGCACGGTCCCGGTCTTCAAGACCTAGGCGTGCTCCCAGGGTGAGCTCGCCGAACGCCTACGACCTGACGCCGCTTCCGGACCCGGGCGCCGGCCCCCCCGCGGGGAGCCGGCGCTCCCGGTTGCTGGGCGGATCCTCGCTCCGCCAGGAGGGCGCGAAGGGCGTCGCGATCGCCGTCGTCAGCACGGTCGTCGTGATCGGCGCGCTGGTATGGGTCGTCGTGCACTCCCAGAACTGGCCGGCGGTGAAGCAGGCCTTCTTCAACGGACGGGAGTTCCGGGACACCTTCCCGGAGATCGCCAGGAAGTTCGTCCGGAACATCGAGTACTTCATGATCGCCGAGGTCTTCATCCTGGCGCTGGCGCTGCTGCTCGCGATCATGCGGAACCTGCCCGGCCCGGTGTTCTTCCCGCTGCGGCTGATGGCCATCGTGTACACGGATCTGTTCCGGGGCGTCCCGACGCTGCTGGTCATCTACCTGTTCGCGTTCGGGGTCCCATCGCTCGACTTGCCCGGGGTGCCCCACTCCGCCGTGTTCTGGGCACTGTTCGGGCTGGTCCTGTGCTACTCGGCGTACGTGGCGGAGGTGTACCGGGCCGGCATCGAGTCGGTGCATCCCAGCCAGGTCGCCGCGGCCAGGGCGCTGGGGCTGTCGCGGTGGAAGAGCCTCCGGTTCGTGGTGATCCCCCAGGCGGTCCGCCGGGTGATCCCGCCGCTGCTCAACGACTTCATCGGGCTGCAGAAGGACACGGCGCTCGTCGGGTTCGTGGTCGCGGTGCCGGAGGCGTTCAAGCAGGCCTCCATCGACCAGCAGGGCGACTTCAACTTCACCCCGCTGCTGTGCGCGGCGATCCTGTTCCTGATCGTGACGATCCCGCTCACCCGGCTCGTGGACGTGCTGATCTCGCGGCAGCGCGCGCGGCGCCAGGGGGGCACGCTCCTGTGACCGGCGGGAGCGGAGCCCGTGCGGCACTCCGGCTGGAGGGCGTCCACAAGTCGTTCGGGAAGCTCGAGGTGCTGCGGGGCATCGACCTTGCCGTGGACGAGCACGCGGTGGTGTGCCTGATCGGGTCCTCGGGGTCGGGGAAGTCGACGCTGCTGCGATGCGTGAACCTCCTGGAGCCGGTCGACGCCGGCCGGGTCGTCATCGAGGGTCGTGACGTCACCGGCCGGGGAGTCGACGTGAACGGGGTGCGCCGGCACATCGGCATCGTGTTCCAGGCGTTCAACCTGTTCCCCCATATGACGGTGCTCCGGAACATCACGCTGGGACCCACCGAGGCGCTGAACGCATCGCGCGGGGAGGCCGAGGCCCAGGCCCGCGAGCTGCTGGGCCGGTTCGGCCTGGTGGACAAGCAGCACGACTACCCCGACCGCCTGTCCGGGGGCCAGCAGCAGCGGGTCGCCATCATCCGGGCCCTCGCCATGCAGCCCCGGCTGATGCTGCTGGACGAGGTGACCAGCGCGCTCGACCCGGAGCTGGTGGCCGAGGTCCTGAATGCGATCCGCGAGCTGGCCCGCGGCGGCATGACCATGCTCATCGCCACCCACGAGATGGGGTTCGCCCGGGACATCGCCGACCGGGTGGTGTTCCTCGACGACGGCCGGATCCTCGAGCAGGGGCCGCCGGAGCGGATCTTCGCCGAGCCCGAGCACGAGCGAACGCGGGCCTTTCTGCAGCGGATCATCGAGGCCGGCCGGCTGTAGGGTCACTGGTCTGACCAGATGACCCGGGAGTGACTGCGACATGGACGAGCACGGGCTGGAGATCGGGGCGCTCGAGCAGACGCCGTTCTTCGCGGGGCTCCGCGTGGAGGACCTGGAGAACGTGCTGGGCATGGGACGGCACATGCATTTCGACCCGGGCCAGAGCATCGTGGAGGAGGGCGACGTCGGGGACGGCATGTACATCGTCCTGGAGGGCAAGGCCCAGGTCGACGTCGGAGGCAGGTACCACGACCTCGGTCCGGGGGCCTTCTTCGGGGAGATGGCGCTGATCCGCCGGCGGAAACGTTCGGCCACGGTGAAGGCAGTCGAGCCGGTGACGGCCATGATGATCTCCGCGGTGGACTTCCGGAGGTTCCTGCTGGAGAACCCGACCGTGTCGATCGCGATGCTGGAAGGCCTGGTCGACCGCCTGCACGAGGTCCAGCAGCGCATCGAGGCGTGGATGGGCTGATCCCGGCGAACGATGAGGGGCCGGCGAGCCGACCCCTCATCAATGGGACGGTGTCCTACCCGCCGCTCTCGGCGAGGGCTCCCGCGTCCCCGAGGTTGGAGTTGCCCTCGAGGAAGCTCAGTCCGCTCACTTCATCGCTGCGAGGCCCGGTGTAGCGGAGGACGAAGAGCCCGTTGCGGATGTCCACGACGTAGATCAGGCCGTTCCGCACGATCGGGAAGCTCCACATCAGCACCTTGTTCGGACCGCGCGAGAGTGCCGGATCCTCGTTCGCGACCGCCGCCAGCGGCGTCGGCGAGAACCACCCGGTCTGCACGGGGTGGCCCGGGTCAGAGACGTCGATCGCCTGCTCGCCGCCCGAGTGCCACGAGTCGAAGATGAGGTTCCGCGTCACGGTCGGGTTGTGCGACGAGTACGAGTTGAACTCGTTCTCGCCTGGCGCTGGGATGTAGTCGGTCGTGTTCTGACGGATCTTGTACTCGGCGAGCATGCGCGGGCGGCGCGGCTGCGCAATGTTCCACGTCCGGATCCATCCCCAGGGCCACCCGAACGAGGGAACCGTGAACGTCCCGTAGACCTCGTCGATGGTGATCGCAAATGGCCGTCCGGGGAGCGGAACCGCGGAGTGGCTCTCGGCGCATCCGGCCGCGGTGTGACCCTCGCAGTGGGGTCCGGTTCCCCATGTCGGGAACGGCACCGGCGTCAGCAGGTCGTCGTTGAGCGACTCGACCGTCCCCGCCGGGATCTGGTCGTTCGCGACCTTGCTGGTGTCGAGCACGCCGAAGCCGCCCCGTAGGTGGGCCAGGTATGTGCGGGTCCCGTCGAACGAGGGTGTCATCGAGTGGAGCGCGAGGTCGTTGTCGTAGTTGGCGGGGTTCGATGCATTGGGGAAGAACTGGTTCCAGTTCCCCTTCGCGATTTCGGTGAAGACGCCGTCACGGGCCCGGCTGATGTCCGTGATCAGGATGTTGGCGACGTCGGGGTTGACCGACGTGGTCGGAGTCGAGATCCACAGCAGGGCTCGTCCGGAGTCCTTGGGGTCGATCCACAGGTACATCTCGTGGGGCTTGCGCGATGGGACGTATGTCGACACGAGGGTGGGATGCACCGGGTCGGTCAGGTCGAAGAACCGGATCGAGAACACGTCGGCGCTCGGCGGGCACGCGTGGATCACCGAGCTGCATCGGAAGTACATGATCATCAGCAGCTTCTGCTGTGGCCACACGCGCAGCTCGCGCGACGTCTGGCCCAGATTCGCGCCCGTGACGAACTCCGTTCCGAACTCGCCGACGACCGTCGGCGTGGCCGGGTCCGCGACATCGACGACCAAGACGCCGGGATCCGGGTGCGGGCACGAATCGATTCCCGTTGTGTCGATCCGTGGATCGCCGACACCGCAGCGGCTGGATCCGTCTGTCCGGTTCCCGACGTAGATGTAGTGGTCGTAGGACGCGATCGCCGCGTTCATTCCCCGCCCGAACAGTGGGTTGGTGCCGACGAGCATGAAGTTCGAGGCGGTCCCCGGTGTTCCACCACCCGCGCCCACGCCGACGTCGCCGGATCCGAAGGCGGCGGTGACGAGAGCGAAGGCGAGCACCACGGGAACCGCAGTGAGCCGTCCTTTCATAGACCCTCCATGCGGCCTCGGGCGCCGCAACCTCTATACCCCGCTTTGGCGTTCCTCGTCGAACCGAGAGCCTGCCAGCCAGGTTGGTTCCGGGGATGGGAGAAGGCGTTCGGGGGCCGATTGCGGGCTCCCCGGGTCACGCCCCTTCCACGGTGACGTGGTCTGAAGCCGGGACGAAGCGCTGAGCGATGCGGCGGCGAAGCTCACGCTCCACCTCGTCCCGGCGTGAGGGCCGTACCCGCGCGGTGATGCGCAGCACCATGTCGTCCCCCATGGCCTCCACCCCGTCGATGCTGGGCGGCGCCGACAGATGTCCGACATCTGGGTCCTCCGCGACCTCAGTAAACAGCTCCTCCAGCCGGGCGGTCACGCGCTCGACGTCCTCGCCGGCGGGGATCTTCAGGTCGAGGTCGAGGAGGCCCTCGCCGCGGGAGCGGTTCGCCACCAGCGTGACGTTGCCGTTGGGAACCGCGTGGATCGTGCCCTCCCGGGACCGGATCCACGTGGACCTGAGGGTCATGAGCTCGACCCGGCCGGTGACCGCGCCACCGATGGTCGACAGCGCCACTTGGTCACCCACGGAGAACTGGTTCTCCAGCAGGATGAAGAACCCCGACAGGAAGTCCTTCACCAGGCTCTGCGCGCCGAACCCCAGGGCGACGCCGATCACCCCGGCCCCGGCGATGAGCGGCCCGATGTCCAGGCCCACCTGGCCCAGGACCAGCAGCACCGCGATCGTCCATACCGCCGCCCGGATCGCCGCCGCCAGCGTCTGGACGAGGGTCGTGGTGCGCTGCAGGGTCAGCTGGGCGGTGGCGGCGGGGTCGCCCTCCATCCGGCCGCGGAGGCGGCGGACGGCGAGCGAGCCGATCCGGGACAGGACCACGGCCAGCACGATCACGACGCCGATGCGGACCCCCGAGGTCCGGAGCCATTCCAGGATTCCGTCGGACAGCGCGATGGGCATGCGGAAATATCCTCCTCGTCTCGGGGTATCTCTTCGCGGGCCCGCGTGTTCGGTGCCGGCCCGGCCCCCACCGCCCGTCCGTCCGGGGTGGCACACCGGCCGGACCGGTGCGACAACCTATCGAGCGCTGCCGGAGGTGTCGACCGCCCAGGTCAGCGCGCCGCGGCGGCGGTGGCGGGCCTGTCGGCGGGGCCGCCTACACTTGATCCGTGCCTGACTTCAAGGTGGTCGCCGATTTCGAGCCCACGGGGGACCAGCCGGCCGCCATCGACCGGTTGGCCGAGGGCGTCCTGCGGGGCGACGAGTACCAGACGCTGCTGGGAATCACGGGCTCGGGGAAGACATTCACGATCGCCCACATGATCGAGCGGGTCCAGAAGCCCACGCTCGTGATCAGCCCGAACAAGTCGCTGGCGGCCCAGCTGGCGAACGAGTTCCGGCGGTTCTTCCCGAACAACGCCGTCGAGTACTTCGTCAGCTACTACGACTACTACCAGCCCGAGGCCTACGTCCCGTCGACCGACACGTACATCGAGAAGGACTCCTCGGTGAACGACGAGATCGAACGGCTCCGGCACTCCGCGACGGCCGCCCTGCTGACGCGCCGCGACGTGCTGATCGTGGCCAGCGTCTCGTGCATCTACGGCCTGGGGTCGCCCGAGGAGTACATGGGGCAGATCCTCCGGGTCCACACGGGGACGAAGCTGGACATGGACTTCGCGATCCGGCGCCTTGTCGACATCCAGTACCAGCGGAACAACCAGTCGCTGGCGCGGGGGCGGTTCCGGGTGCGGGGCGACACGCTCGAGGTCCACCCGGCGTACGAGGAGACCGTCCTGCACATCGAGTGGTGGGGCGACGACATCGAGCGGATCACCCGCCTCGACCCGGTGACCGGCGAGGTCGTGCAGGAGCTCAACGATGTCACGGTGTACCCCGCCACCCACTACGTCGCCGGGGGCGACCGCATGCAGCGCGCGATCCGGGGGATCGAGCAGGAGCTGGCCGAGCGGCTGGCCGAGCTCGACTCCGCGGGGAAGCTGCTGGAGGCCCAGCGTCTGCGGATGCGGACCACCTACGACCTGGAGATGATGCGCGAGATGGGGTTCTGCTCGGGCATCGAGAACTACTCGCGCCACATCGACGGCCGAGCGGCGGGCACCGCGCCCTACACGCTGCTCGACTACTTCCAGGACGACTGGCTGTGCGTGATCGACGAGTCGCACGTCACGGTCCCGCAGCTCCACGGGATGTACGAGGGCGACATGTCGCGCAAGGGCACGCTGGTCGACTTCGGGTTCCGGCTGCCGTCGGCGCTCGACAACCGGCCGCTGCGGTTCGAGGAGTTCGGCGAGCGGGTGCAGCAGGTCGTCTACATGTCGGCGACGCCGTCGCCCTACGAGCTCCACGTCAGCAAGCAGGTCGTCGAGCAGGTGGTCCGGCCGACCGGCCTGATGGATCCCGAGGTCCAGATCCGTCCGACCAGGGGGCAGGTCGACGACCTCATGGAGGAGATCCGCAAGCGGGCGGAGGCCGACCAACGCGTCCTGGTCACCACCCTCACCAAGAAGATGGCCGAGGACCTCACCGACTACCTCATCGAGATGGGGATCCGGGTCCGGTACCTGCACAGCGAGGTGGACACCGTCCAGCGCATCGAGATCATCCGCGACCTCCGGCTGGGGGAGTTCGACGTGCTGGTCGGGATCAACCTCCTGCGGGAGGGGCTCGACCTGCCCGAGGTGTCGCTGGTCGCCATCCTCGACGCGGACAAGGAGGGGTTCCTGCGCAGCGAGACCTCGCTGATCCAGACCATCGGCCGGGCTGCCCGGCACGTTAGCGGGACCGTGATCATGTACGCAGACGAGGTCACGGACTCGATGAAACGAGCCATCAGCGAGACCCAGCGCCGACGGAAGATCCAGGAGGAGTACAACCTCGCAAACGGCATCGACCCCCAGTCGATCCGCAAGGAGGTCACCGACATCCTGCTGTCCATGCAGGCGGAGGGGGTCGGCGGCCGGGGAGGCCGACAGACGACGCCCGAGCGGCGCCGCCGCCGGCGGGAGCACCCGGAGATGCCGACCGAGGAGCTCCAGCGGCTCATCCAGACCCTGGAGGAGGAGATGCACCAGGCCGCCAAGGACCTCCGGTTCGAGTACGCGGCCCGCATCCGCGACGAGGTGAAGGACCTCCGCCAGGAGCTGGAATCGATGCGCCGCGCCGGCGTGCGGTAGCGGTCCGCGGACTCCGCCCGGTCCCCCGGCGCAAAACCGCTTCGCCGAATGCCGAATCCGGCGTGTTCCGGTCGGTACAGTTCGGCGCGAACATGGGCGACGGGGGCGGGAGGTGAGCGTCTCGATCCGCGCGCCCCTGGGGTGGCTGGGGCCGGGCCGCCGGGTCGAGCAGGTGTCGGTGGTCGTCGACGGCGACACCGTGGTCTACGCGGGCGAGCCGCGGGGGGCGCCGCCCACCGAGGTCACCGTGCTCGTGGACGGCGTTGTGCTCCCGGCCGCGGCGGACCGCCACGTCCACATCGGGATGGCGGATCCGGGGGCGGTCCTGCTGGGCGGCGTGACCGCGGTGCGGGACCTGGCCTGGCCGACGGCCGAGATCTTCCCGCTGGCCGACGCGTCCGAGGGCCCGTCGTTCCACGGCCCCCTGGTCCGGGCGGCGGGGCCCATGCTGACGGCTCCCGGCGGCTATCCGACGCGAGCGGCGTGGGCGCCGCGGGGGACCGGGCGCGAGATCCAGGGAACGGCCGAGGCCGCCGCCGCGGTGGTGGAGCTCGCGGGCCTGGGCGCCGCCCACATCAAGGTGTCGCTGAACGCCGAGGCCGGCCCCACGCCGAGCGACGGCGAGCTGCTGGCCATCGTGGCCGAGGCGCACGAGCGGGAGCTGCGCGTCACCGCCCACGTCCAGGGCCGGGGGCAGGCCGAGCGGGCGCTGGGAGCCGGGATCGACGAGCTCGCCCATTGTCCGTGGACCGAGCGGGTTCCCGACCCGGTCATCGAGGGCATGGCGAGGTCGATGCGGATGGTCTCCACGATGGATATCCACTCCTACGGCGACGACACCCCCCAGGTCCGTGTGGCGATGGACAACCTGTTCCGGTTCGCCCGGGCCGGCGGGCGGGTCCTGTACGGGACCGACCTCGGCAACGGCCCCGTGCCGCCCGGCATCGACGTCCGGGAGGTGATGCTGCTGTTCCAGTCGGGCCTGACACCGGAGGACGTGCTGACCGCGATGATGCGTGCGCCCCTGGAGCCCGGCGCGCCCGCCGACATCATCGGGGTGGCCCGCGACCCCCTGGAGGACCTCGAGGCCCTCGGCGACCTCCGCCTGGTCATGCGGGCCGGCCGCATCGTGCTGCAGCGATAGGCCGGGCTGGAAACAACGGCCGGCCTGGAATTGCTACAGGATCTCGCGGAGGGCGTCGAACAGGCGGTCGACGTCTCCGTGCGTCGAGAAGAAGTGCGGCGACACGCGGATGCCGTCGCCCCGGAAGTCCGTGCACACGTCGCGGTCGAGCAGCGCGTGGCACACCTTCTCGGCGTCGGTGCCGACGCCGATGTTCACCAGGCCTCCCCGTTGCCGCCAGTCGGGGAGGGAGCGCACCGGAAGCCCCGCATCGGTGGCCCGGGCGATCACGTAGTCGGTCAGCTCGCCGATCCGCGGACGGATGTTCTCCGGGCCGACCTCGGTGATGATGTCGAGGCCGCCCTGGGCGAGGAACGCGACGGGAGCCGGGGGCGTGCCGGACTCGAGCCGCCGCGCGGTCGGGTGGTACACGAGGTGGCGGGCGTCGAACGAGAACGGCTCCCGCTGGGCCATCCATCCGGTGATGGCCGGTTCCAACGCCGGGAGGAGCTCGCTGCGCGCGTACAGGAACGTGAGGCCCGGCCCCCCGCACAGCCACTTCAGCACCCCCGCCGTGTAGAAGTCGCACCCCAGGTCGTGGACGTCCACGGGGACGATGCCCGCGCCGTGGAAGTCGTCGACGACCGACCACGCGCCGGCCTCCCGCGCCAAGCGGCAGATCTCCCTCGCGTCGACCAGCGTCGAGGACCGGTACAGCACCCGGTTGATGCACACGGCCGCCGTGCGCTCGTCGATCGCCTCGGCGTAAGCCTCCAGCGAAACGGTCAGCCCGTCCGGGGAGGGGAGCCACACGACCTCGGCGCCCCGGCGTTCCTGGGCCAGCCACACGTGCCCGTCGGTGGGGAAGTCCAGCTCGGACAGGACCAGCCGGTTGCGCTCCCCCGAGAAGTCCAGGCACGACGCGATCGTCGACAGCGCGAGCGACACGTTCGTCGTGATGGCCAGCTCCGACGGCTCGGCGCCGACCAGGCGGGCGAAGGTGTCCTTCACCGAGCGCATGCGGGGGAAGATGTGCTCCATCCACACCGGGTCGGGAGCCCCCTCGGTGGCCCATGCGTCGACGTACTCCTGGAGGTACCGCTGCGCCCGGAGCGAGACCGGCCCGAGGGAGGCGCTGATCAGGTACGCCTTCTTCGCGAGGACGGGGAACTCGTCGCGATACGACTCGAAGTCGGTCATCCACCCGCTCCTGGGCCGGGCTGCTCGGTGCCGCTGCCGCCCGCAGCGCCTCCGCGGTCCCGCCCGCCCGGCGGCATGAACCGCTCGAACCAGCCGACGATCCGGGCGGCGAAGTCGAACAGGGCCGGCATCTGGCGGACGCCGTGGCCCTCCTGCGGATAGATCGCCACCTCGGCGTCGACGTCCTGCTCGCGCAGCGCCCGGTAGAACTCGACGGCCTGGCCGGGGGGCGTGCACCGGTCCCGGAGGCCCGCGGTCAGCAGCGTCGGGGTGCGCACCCGCGACGCGAACATCACGGGGCTGCGGGCGAAGTACGGTCCGCCCGCCGTGGCCGGGTCGCCCCGGAGGAATTCCGCGTCCCACCGGCCGATGTTGCTGTTCCAGTGCTGGCTGGTCCAGTCGGTGACGGGGGAGATGGCGACCGCCGCCGCGAACCGGTCCGTCCGCGTCGTCAGCCACGCGGACATGAACCCGCCGTAGCTGCCTCCGACCACGCCGATCCGCCTGGGATCGGCGACGCCGCGCTCGATCATGGCCTCCACGCCGGCGAGCAGGTCCCTGGCGTCGTCACCGCCCATGTCGCCCACGACCTGGTCGGCGAACTCGTGGCCGCGGCCCTTCGATCCCCGGGGGTTCGGGTGCAGCACGGCGTAGCCGCGCGCTACGAGCAGGGGGATGAACGAAGACCCCATGGCGAACCGGTTCCGGTAGGCCCAGACCGGGCCGCCGTGGACGTGCACGACGAGCGGGTGGGGGCCGGGGTCGTCGGGAACGACCAGCAGGGCCTCGATCTCCCGCCCGTCCTCCGCTTCCCAGGAGGTGCGCTCGAGCCGGCCGCCCACGTCCGCCAGGAACCGCGTTCCGTCGTGGGCGAACGACGCGACGGTCTCGGGTTTCCCCTCGCTGAAGACGGCGATCTCCGGCGGGCGGTCATAGCTCTCGAGGACCGCGACGAAGTCCGAGTCCCCGAGCGGCTCCGCCTGCGGGAACCACTGGCCGAACGACTCGCCGTTCTTCCACAGCTCGGTGGTGGCCCCGGTGGCCGCGTCGACGTCGCCCGCCACGCAGTCCAGTCCGCGCTGCCCGGCGTAGAACACGCGATCGTCGTCCCGCCAGGACAGCCACGTGACGTCCGTGCCCTGCGCGTCGGCGCGGAGGCTGGCGCCGCTCGAGGGGTCGAGCAGAACCACGTCGCCGGCGACCAGGTTGCGGTCGCTGGCGAGGCCCTCGACCAGGGCCAGGCGCCGGCCCGAAGGCGAGGCGGTCGGCAGCGCGATCTGGCGGTCGATGCGACCGGAGCGGTACACCTCACGGGCGTCACCCAGGGCGACGTCGATCAGGACCAGCCTCGACTCGTACCACGCCTCCTCGCCGGGGCCGTCGGACACCACGGCGGCAACCGTCCCGGCGCCGCACCACGCCGCCTCCCAGACGTTGAGCCCGGAGGGCGAGACGGTCCGTACCGAACCGGCGAAGGGATCCCACAGGTCCAGGCGGCGGCGATCCGAGTCGTCGTCCGCGGCCTCGACGTCGGGGATCCACGCCGGGAATGCGCCGTCCGCGGTCGTGGTGCCGGATCCCTCGGCGCCGGCCTTGTCGGCCCCCAAGCCGGCGACGCCCAGCAGGACCGCGCTGCCGTCCGGGGACCATCCCAGGTACTCGACCGTCCCGTTGACCACGGGGGCCGATACCGCCTCCCCGAGGGGACCCAGGAGATAGGGCTGGAACCGCCCCTCGGATGCGCGGTCGGACAGGAACGCCAGCCGCCCGCCGTCCGGCGCCCACTTCGGGAGCCGGTCGTGGTGGGGCCCGTGGGTGAGCTGCCGGACCTCCCCGGCCGCCAGCTCGACCAGGCAGATGCGGGTCTCGCCCGTTCCCTCCAGCCTCTCCAGCCTCGAGCCGGTGAACGCGACCGACGCGCCGTCCGGCGAGGGCGCCGGGTCCTGGGCGCCGGAGATGCGCCCGAACCCCGGTTCCAGGGCCCGCCGGTAGTGCTCCTCGACTTCCCGGTACAGCGGCGTCTGGCGCAGATCCCGCTCCATCGACCGCAGGATACGCGGTCCGACCGGTGCGCTCCCGGCGTGTTGCCGAGGGCCCGTACAATGGCCTCGTGGGTACCGACAGGCTTGTAATTCACGGTGCCCGTGAACACAACCTGAAGGACGTCACGCTCGACCTTCCCCGTGGCAAGCTGATCGTGTTCACGGGCCTGTCCGGCTCCGGGAAGTCCTCGCTCGCCTTCGACACGATCTACGCGGAGGGGCAGCGGCGGTACGTGGAGTCGCTCTCGTCGTACGCCCGGCAGTTCCTCGGGCAGATGGAGAAGCCCGACGTCGACTTCATCGAGGGCTTGTCGCCGGCCATCTCGATCGACCAGAAGGGCACCAGCAGGAACCCGAGGTCGACCGTCGGGACGATCACCGAGATCTACGACTACCTCCGGGTGCTGTACGCGCGCGCCGGCCACCCCCACTGCACGAACTGCGGCCGCCCCATCGGCCGGCAGACCCCCGAGCAGATCGTCGACCAGGTGCTCGAGCTCGAGGAGGGCACGCGGTTCCAGGTGCTGGCGCCGATCGTCCGGGGCCGCAAGGGGGAGTACGAGAAGCTCCTGGCCGACCTGGCGAAGAAGGGGTTCAGCCGGGCCCGGATCGACGGCGAGGTCCGCGACCTGGCGGAGCCGATCCGGCTCCCGAAGAACTACAAGCACACGATCGAGGTGATCGTCGACCGGCTGGTCGCGAAGCCGGACATCCGCCGCCGCGTCGCCGACTCCATCGAGACCGCGCTGCAGCTGGCGGAGGGCGTGGCCTCGATCGCGGTCGTGCAGCACGACGGCTCGGAGGAGATCGTCAACTTCTCCCAGTCGCTGGCCTGCACGTTCTGCGGGCTGTCGTTCGACGAGCTGGCGCCCCGGAACTTCTCGTTCAACTCGCCGTACGGCGCGTGCCCGACGTGCGACGGGCTGGGCACCCACCTCGAGGCCGACCCGGAGCTGGCCGTCCCCGACCCCGACCTGTCGATCGAGGAGGGCGCGGTCTCGCCGTGGGGGGGCGTGCGCGACACGTACTGGTACCGGCTGCTGGAGGCCGTGGCCGAGGCGCACGGGTTCAGTGTCCGGACGCCGTGGCGGAAGCTGCCGAAGCACGCCCGCGACGTCGTGCTGTTCGGCTCCGACGAGCGGGTCCACGTCCGGTACCGGAACCGGTGGGGGCGGCTGCGGTCGTACCACTCGGCGTACGAAGGCGTGATCCCGAACATCGAGCGCCGGCACACCGAGGCCATGTCGGACTCCCAGCGCGAGCGCCTCGAGCAGTACATGCGGGAGGTGCCGTGCCGGGCCTGCCACGGGGCCCGGCTGAAGCCGGAGTCGCTGGCCGTGACGGTCAGCGGGCTGAACATCTCGGAGCTCACCCACCGGTCGATCAAGGCCACGCTGGAGTTCATCGGCCACATGGAGCTGTCCGACCGGGAACGGCAGATCGCCGAACGCCTGCTGAAGGAGATCCGCTCGCGATTGGGGTTCCTGGTGGACGTCGGGCTCGACTACCTGACGCTGGAGCGGACCGCCGGCTCCCTCGCCGGGGGAGAGGCCCAGCGGATCCGGCTGGCGACGCAGATCGGCTCGGCGCTGACCGGGGTGCTGTACGTGCTGGACGAGCCCTCGATCGGCCTGCACCAGCGCGACAACCGGCGGCTGATCGACACGCTGATCCGCCTCCGGGACCTGGGGAACACGCTGATCGTCGTGGAGCACGACGAGGCGACCATCCTCGCCGCCGACCACATCGTCGACATCGGGCCCGGAGCGGGGGAGCACGGCGGCGAGATCGTGTTCACGGGGTCCTACGAGGACCTGCTCCGCGACCCGGACTCGATCACCGGCGCGTTCCTGTCCGGCCGCCGCCGGATCCCGACGCCCGAGATCCGGCGGAAGCCGGATGCGAAACGGAAGCTCCGGTTGGAGGGGGCGCGGGAGCACAACCTGAAGGACGTCACGCTCGACATCCCGCTGGGCGTGTTCGTGTGCGTCACTGGCGTGAGCGGCAGCGGGAAGTCGACGCTGGTCCAGGACGTGCTGTTGGCCGCGCTGATGCAGAAGGTGTACCGGTCGCGGGTGCTCCCGGGGAAGCACCGGAAGCTGCGGGGCTGGGAGCAGGTCGACAAGGTCGTCGACATCGACCAGTCGCCGATCGGCCGGACCCCGCGGTCGAACCCCGCCACGTACACCGGGGTCTTCGACCACATGCGGAAGCTGTACTCGCAGACGCCGGAGGCGCGGGTGCGCGGGTACCTGCCGGGGCGGTTCTCGTTCAACGTCCGAGGCGGCCGCTGTGAGAACTGCTCCGGCGACGGCCAGATCAAGATCGAGATGCACTTCCTGCCGGACGTCTACGTGACGTGCGAGGTGTGCAAGGGGAGGCGCTACAACCGCGAGACGCTGGAGGTGAAGTACAAGGGCCAGTCGATCGCCGACGTCCTGGCCATGTCCATCGAGGAGGCCCTGGAGTTCTTCCGGAACATCCCCACGATCGCGAGGCACCTCCAGACGCTGGTCGACGTGGGGCTCGGCTACGTGAAGCTCGGCCAGCCCGCGCCGACGCTGTCCGGCGGCGAGGCCCAGCGCGTGAAGCTGTCGAGCGAGCTGCAGAAGCGGGCCACGGGGAACACGCTGTACGTCCTCGACGAGCCGACGACCGGCCTGCACTTCGAGGACATCCGCAAGCTGCTCGGCGTGCTCGAGCGGCTGGTGGCCCAGGGCAACACGGTCCTGGTGATCGAGCACAACCTCGACGTCGTGAAGACCGCCGACTGGATCGTCGACCTCGGCCCCGAGGGCGGCGACGCGGGAGGCGAGGTCGTCGCCACGGGCTCGCCGGAAGACGTCGCCCGCCACCCGTCGAGCCACACGGGCCGTTTCCTGGCCGACGTCCTGGGCATCCAGCGCCCCGACGCGACCGAGGCCGCGCACGAACGCGTCCCCGCGGCCCCCTGAGGAGCCACCACGGGCGTGCCCTCCTCCGGGCATCCGGAAGCGGGGTGATTGCTAGGATGTCCGCCGCCGTGACGAAGAGGATCTGGTCGGTCGCGCTCGTGCTGGGGCTGGTGCTGGCCGCATGTGGCTCGAAGAGCCCGGGAGCGGAGACGGTCAAGACCTCGTTCGTGCCCCAGACCGTGGACTTCCTGGACGACGTCGGGCGCGGCGTCTCGCTGGCGCTGGACAAGGACGGGAACCCCCATCTCGCGTACATCGGTCTGGTGGAGAAGATCAAGAAGGGGGAGATCCCGCCCGCCCGGTCGGCCAGCGCCCCAGCCCTGCCGGCGGTCCTCACCGCCTCGGAGAAGGGCGGCATCTTCAGCCACGGGTTCGTGGTCCAGACGGACATCAGCTCGGCCAACGGAGCCAAGATCCCGGTGGACGAGTCCAGCACCACCGGCATCGCCGTCGCCCCGACGGGCGCCGTGGACGTCGTGTGGAACCAGGTCCACGGCGTCTTCTTCGCCACCGCGCCGACCGATACCGCTCCGTTCGGCGACCCCCAGACTGTGACCCAGGAGTACGGCACCTCGCCGGCCGTGGCTGTCGACTCCAAGGGCAACCCGTGGGTGGCCTGGGTCCAGCAGGAACGGTTGACCGGCGTGCCGCTCACCCTCCAGGCCGCCACGCTCCAGGGCAAGACGTGGACCACCGAGAAGGTCGGGGACCTCGGAACCTGCGGACAGGGCGGCTGCGCTCCGATCACGGCCGGCATCGCGATGGTGAACGACGAGCCGGTGCTCGCCTACACCAACGCCGGCGGCAGCGTGTTCCTCGCGACGCGCGGCGCTACGGGGTGGTCCACGCAGACCGTCCAGCAGGACGCGAAGGCGTACGGCGCGTCGCTGGCCGTCGACAAGGACGGCTCGATCCACGTCGCGTACGAGACGACCGATGGCGAGGTCCGCCAGGCCGGGGCGACCGGCCCCCAGGCCACCTGGAACGTATCAACCGTGGGCACCTTCACGGCACCCACGTCGACGCCCGCCCGCGGCACCAGGACGGCCGTCGCCACCGACCCCGGCGGCACGACCTACGTCGCGTACGCCGACCCGCAGGACGGCTCCGTGGTCCTCGCCTCGAGCGCCAACGGCGGGCAGTTCGGGAAGGTCGACACCCCGGGAACGGACGGCGGCTCCACCCCGGCGATGGCGGTGAACCCGCAGCACAAGGCCAACCTGGCCTGGTACGCCACCGTGCCCCAGGACCTCGAGCTCGGGATCTTCCCGGAGCAGCTCGGGGCCTACGCGCTCCCGGCCCCGACCACCCCGGCCAGCCCGCCGGCGACCGGCGGAGGCGGTGGCCAGAAATGCCCGAAGGACACGGTCGAGATCGTCGCCCCCGTCGGTGCGGGTGGTGCCGGGTTCCAGACGACCGCCGTGACGGCATCTAGCGGCGACTTCACTCTCTGCTTCAACAACCAGGATCCCAGCGCGCCTCACGACGTCCAGATCTTCGAGTCGCCCGATGGCCCGAACGGATCACCAGTGGCCCAGGACACGCCATTCCAGGGCCCGAAGATCGACACGTTCGACGTGAGCGGCCTGAGCCCGGGGGACCATTACTTTCACTGCGTAGTGCACCCCGGGCCGATGCACGGGATCCTGACCGTGAAGTAACGCCGCGTTCCCGGGCGGGGGTCGACCCCCCGCCTACAATCGGGGGGTGAGCGTCCCCCGCCCGCTTCCATCGAGCATCCCCGACGAGCCCGGCGCGTACCTGTTCCGGGACGCCGACGGTCGCACGGTCTACGTGGGCAAGGCCAAGTCCCTCCGCCGGCGGGTGACCTCCTACTGGTCGAAGCCGCTGCACGCCCGGACCGAGGCCATGATGCAGGCGGCGGCGCAGGTCGAGTGGATCGTCGCGGCGACCGAGGTCGACGCGCTGATGCTCGAGTACAACCTGATCAAGTCGCACCGGCCGCGGTTCAACGTCCGGTACCGCGACGACAAGTCCTACCCCTACCTCGCGCTGACCGTGGGCGAGAAGTGGCCCCGGGCGCGGGTGATGCGCGGGGCCCGGCAGAAGGGCGTCCGGTACTTCGGGCCGTTCGGGCACGCCTACGCCATCCGGGAGACCCTCGACGCGCTCACCCGGGTGTTCCCGGTGCGGACGTGCTCGAACTCGTTCTTCGACCAGCGGGCCCGGGCCAGGCGGCCGTGCCTGTACTACGACATCGGCCGGTGCTCCGGCCCGTGCGTGCCGGAGGCGACGGGCGTCACCGAGGAGGAGTACCGCCTCCAGGTCGAGTCGCTCGGCGACTTCCTGTCCGGGAAGTACGCGCCGGTGCTCACCAGGCTGAAGGGCGACATGCAGACCGCGGCCGAGCTCCAGGAATACGAGCGCGCGGCCAAGCTCCGGGACCAGCTGAACGCCGCCCGGAAGGCCATGGAGCACCAGGAGATGGTGCTCACCCGCGAGGAGGACCTCGACGCGATCGGCATCGCGGAGGACGACCTCGAGGCCGCGTTCCAGGCGTTCTGGATCCGGCGGGGCCGGGTGATGGGCCGCAAGGGGTGGGTCGTGGACCGGGTGGAGGACCTCGACACCGGTGGCCTGGTGTCGTCGTTCCTGCAGCAGCTGTACATGGAACGCGAGGACGTGCCGCCGCGGATCGTGGTGCCGGCCATGCCCGAGGATGCGGACGTCCTGGAGGCGTGGCTGTCGCAGCGCCGGGGGTCCCGGGTCCGCCTGGCGTTCGCGGAGCGGGGGGCCAAGCGCCGGCTGGCCGAGACGGTCCGGCAGAACGCCCGGGAGGCCTTCCAGCGGCACAAGCTCCGGCGGGCGAGCGACTTCGGCGCCCGGTCGAGGGCCCTGGCGGAGCTGGGCGACGCGCTCGGGCTGGACCAGGCTCCCCTGCGGATCGAGTGCTACGACATCTCGAACCTGGGGCCGACGGACAAGGTCGGCAGCATGGTCGTCTTCGAGGACGGCCTGCCGAAGCGCACCGACTACCGGAAGTTCGAGATCAAGGGCGTCCAGGGGCAGGACGACTTCGCCAGCATGGAGGAGATGCTCGGGCGGCGGTTCACCCGGATGCTGGAGGCCCAGCAGGCCGAGCGCACCGACGCCGCGGCCGAGGGCCGGCGCCGGTACCGCCGGTTCGCCTACCCGCCGGCGCTGATCGTGGTCGACGGCGGGCGCGGCCAGCTGGGCGTCGCCGAGAAGGTCCTGGCGGACCACGGCCTGGACATCCCGGCCGTCGGGCTGGCCAAGCGACTGGAGGAGGTGTACCTCCCGGGGCAGCCCGATCCGCTGCGGATCCCCCGGACCTCGGAGGCCCTCTTCGTGCTCCAGCACCTCCGCGACGAGGCGCACCGGTTCGCCATCACGTACCACCGGCAGAAGCGGGCGAAGCGCGCGCTGGCCTCGCCGCTCGACGAGGTGCCGGGCGTCGGGCCGGCCAGGAAGAAGGCGCTGCTCCGGCGGTTCGGCTCCCTCACGCGGCTCCGCCAGGCCACCGAGGGCGAGATCGTCCAGACGCCGGGCATCGGCCCGGACATGGCGAGGGCCATCCTGGAGCACCTGCGGGCGCCCGCCGGCGCCAGGGAGACGGCATGACCCAGGCACCCGGCACACAGGGGAAGGAACGGGCCCCCGGGGCCGGCGAGGCGCGTCCCGAGCCCTCCGGTCCCCAGCCGGGCGGAGGGGACGGCGCGACCGCAGGTTCCGGCGCCCCCCCGGCGCGCAGCGCCACAGGGGCGCCCCCGGCGAAGGCCCCGACGGCGATCGCGGCGCCCGAGGTGCACGAAGGCCATCCCCGGCCATCCGGGGGGCCGGACTTCACGATCATCACCGGGATGTCGGGGGCCGGACGGTCCGAGGCGGCCCGCTGCCTGGAGGACCTCGGCTACTTCGTCGTCGACAACCTGCCGCCGGCGCTGATCGGGAAGATGGCCGAGCTGGCCGCGTCGAGCGGCGGGCCGCAGCGGGTCGCGATCGTGGCCGACGTCCGCGGCGGGGTGTTCTTCCGGGACCTGGCCACCGGGTTGGAGGAGCTCCACCGCCTGAAGATCCCGTACCGGATCATGTACCTCGAGGCGTCGGACGACGACCTGGTCAATCGGTTCGAGGGAACGCGCCGCCGCCACCCCCTGGCCGCGGCCGGCCGGGTGGTGGAGGGCATCCGCAAGGAGCGCCTGATGATGGAGAGCCTCCGCGGGGACGCGGACCTGATCATCGACACCTCCCGCCTTTCGCCCCACGAGCTCCGGGAGCGGGTCCGCGACGCGTTCGCCCACGCGAAGCCGCGGCAGGAGATGCAGATCGCCGTGCTGTCGTTCGGCTACAAGTACGGGATCCCGCGCGACGCCGACCTCGTGCTCGACGTCCGGTTCCTGCCCAACCCCCACTGGGTGCCGCGGCTCCGGCCGCTGCCGGGAACCGACGCCCGCGTGCGCCGCTACGTGACGCAGCAGGAGGCCTACGGCGAGTTCATGAAACGGCTGCGCGACCTGCTCGACTTCGTGGTCCCCGGGTACCTTGCCGAGGGGAAGTCCTACCTGACCGTCGCCGTCGGGTGCACCGGCGGCCGGCACCGCTCGGTGGTGGTCTCGGAGGCGATCGGCGCCCACTTCGCCGAGCAGGGCCTGCCGATCGCGATCGACCACCGCGACATGGAGCGGGCCGAGTGACCACCGCGCACGGGTTCCGCCGAGGGCGGGGTGCGGGCCGATGAGGCTCGGCAACCGCCACTCTGGCCGCCCCGGTCCCGTCGCCAGGTGGCGGGCCCGCAAGGACATCCGTCGGGAGATGGGCCCGGGCCCGGGATCCCCGCGCCGGCCCGAGCGTCCCGGGGGGTCGCCGCTGGCCCGGTGGCGGGAGCGCCGCGCCATGCGCCGCGACGCCCGGCCTTCGCGCCCGCCCCGAGCCCCCGTGGCCGCCTGGCGGGCCCGCCGGAAGGCCCGCTCCCAGGTCGAGGCCCCCCGGATCGAGCGCCTGGGATGGCTGGCCCGGCGGCGAGGGCGGCGGGAGCTGCGGCGCGGCGCCCGCCTGGCCCGTCCGGCGCGCATGTCGGTGGTCCAGCGCGTCGTCGCCCGCCGCGGCGCCCCCCGGGTCACGACGCCGAGGGCCGTCCGGCCGTCGCTGGCGGAGCGGATCGCAGCCCGCCGGGAGGCGCCCGATCGCGCCACGCCTCGGCCCCCCCTCTTCCGCGACCGGCGGGAGCGTGTGCTCGCCCTCCTCGCCTCGGTGGCCGTGGTGGCCACGGTGGCGGTCTTCGCCCTGCTCATCGGCAGGGGAAGGCCCGTGGTGGCGGCCGAGCCGCTTCCCCAGCCCAGCCTGTCGCTTCCCCCCACCGGAGGCCTGACGGCCGGTCTCCCGCCCACGCCCCGGCAGTCGGTGCGATCGACGCACCACACCCACAAGCCATCTCCCAGCCCGAGCCCCTCGCCGAGCCCATCGCCGCCGCCCCCCACCACGGTGGCGCCCGTCGTCGTCGTCCCCCCCACGACCGTCGCGCCGTCGCCGTCGGCGCCGCCGCCGACGCACCAGAGCCCGTCCCCCCGGCCGAGCCCGAAACCCTCCCCGAAGCCCTCGCCGAAGCCGTCACCGACGCCCTCGCCCAAGCCGAGCCCGAGCCTGTCGCCTCCCCCCAGCCCCACCCTGAGCCCGCCGCCCTCGCCCACCCTGAGCCCGGCCGGGAGCGCGCCGGGCAGCCCGCCGCCGTAGTCCCGACCGCACCATCCGGCGCGCAGCCGCGCCCGGGTAGGATCTGGTGCAGGCGCCCGCCGGATCACACCGGGAACCGAGGAGGTCGAGCGACGTGACCGTCAAGATCGGGATCAACGGATTCGGAAGGATCGGCCGGAACCTCCTCCGGGCAGCCCGCCGGCTGGGCGCTGACCTGGAGATCGTGGCGGTGAACGACATCACCGACTCGAAGACGCTCGCCCACCTGCTGAAATACGACTCGATCTTCGGCAGGCTGGACGCCGAGGTCTCGGCCTCCGACGACGCCATCTCGGTGGGCGGGAGCGACATCCGGGTGCTGGCCGAGCGGAACCCCGCCGACCTCCCGTGGAAGGAGCTCGGGGCCCGGGTCGTCGTGGAGTCCACCGGACTGTTCACGGACCGGGAGAAGGCCCAGCTCCACATCGAGGCCGGCGCCGAGAAGGTCGTCATCAGCGCCCCGGCCAAGGGCGAGGACATCACGATCGTCCTGGGCGTGAACGACGACGGGTACGACCCGGCGACCCACAACGTCATCTCCAACGCGTCGTGCACCACCAACTGCGTGGTCCCCATGGCCAAGGTCCTGGAGGATAGCTTCGGGATCGAGCGCGGCCTGATGACCACGGTGCACGCCTACACGAACGACCAGAACCTGCTGGACCTCCCGCACAAGGACCTCCGGCGGGCCCGCGCGGCCGCGGTCAACATCGTCCCCGCCTCGACGGGCGCCGCGAGGGCCACCGGCCTGGTCATGCCCGAGCTCAAGGGGCTGCTCGACGGCATGGCCATGCGGGTTCCCGTGCCGGACGGCTCGGTGACCGACCTGGTGTGCGTCCTGAAGGAGGAGGCCACGAAGGAGGAGATCAACGCGGCCTTTCGCGAGGCCTCCGAGTCCGACCGGCTGCGGGGCATCCTCGTCTACACCGAGGACCCGATCGTCTCCTCCGACGTCGTCGGGAGCCCGGCGTCGTGCACGTTCGACGCGCTGTCGACCATGGCGGTGGGCGGCCTGGTGAAGGTCATCGGCTGGTACGACAACGAGTGGGGATACTCGAACCGCCTGGTGCAGCTGACCGAGATGGTCGGCAGCAGGCTGTAGGGGGTTCCCGGGGGCTCGGTCGGATGACCCTGCGGACCCTCGACGACCTGGGGGACGTCTCCGGCGCCCGCGTCTTCGTCCGGGTCGACTACAACGTCCCCCTGTCCGGTGGCGGCGTGGCCGACGACCTGCGAATCCGTGCCTCCCTGCCGACGCTGAACGAGCTGCTGGACCGGGGCGCCGCCCTGGTGCTGGGGTCGCACCTCGGCCGCCCGAACGGAGAGGTCCGCGAGGACCTTCGAATGACCCCGGTGGCGGACCGGCTGGAGGAGCTCCTGGTACGCGACGCCGCCGCGCTGTCCGTCGTGGTGGGGGAGGAGGCCGAGGCGGTCTGCTCGCACGTCGAGCCCGGCGACGTCGTGCTGTTGGAGAACCTCCGGTTCGAGCCCGGCGAGACGAAGGACGATCCCGCGTTCGCCGATGCGCTCGCCGGACTGGCCGACGTCTACGTGAACGACGCGTTCGGCGCGGCCCACCGGGCGCACGCCAGCGTGCACGCCCTGGCCACGCGGTTCGAACGGCGCGCGGCCGGCCGCCTGCTCCAGCGCGAGGTGGAGGTGCTGTCGGGCCTCCTCGAGGGGCCAGAGGCGCCGTATGTCGCGGTGCTCGGCGGGGCCAAGGTGTCCGACAAGCTCGGTGCGATCTCCGGCCTCCTCGACCGGGTCGACGCGCTGCTCATCGGCGGCGCCATGGCCTTCACGTTCCTGGCCGCCGGCGGGACGCCCACCGGGAAGTCCCTCGTCGAGGAGGACCGGTTCGACGACGTCCGGAAGGCCGAGGCGAGAGCCGCGGACCGGGGGGCCTTGCTCCAGCTGCCCGAGGACGTCGTGGTCGCGGCCGAGGCCTCCGTCGAGGCGGCCCGCCGGACGGTCGGCGTCGACGCCATCCCCGCCGACCAGATGGGGCTCGACATCGGGCCCCGCACCGTCGAGGAGTTCGCCCGGACGCTGGCCGACGCCCGGACGATCCTGTGGAACGGGCCGATGGGCGTGTTCGAGCTCGAGCCCTTCTCCTCGGGAACCCGGGGGGTGGCCATGGCGGTCGCCGGCGCGAAGGCCCTCACGGTGGTGGGGGGCGGCGACTCGCTGCTCGCCGTCAAGCGCCTGGGCCTCGAGGGGTCGTTCGACCACCTGTCGACGGGGGGCGGCGCCTCGCTCGAGTTTCTCGAGGGCCGCGAGCTGCCCGGCATCGCCGTGCTCCAGAAGGAGGACTGAGTGGCGGGGGACAGGAAGCCGATCGTCGCGGCGAACTGGAAGATGCACAAGACCCACCTCGAGGCGATCCAGGCCGTCCAGAAGCTCGGGTACCTCGTCACCGCGGAGGTCACCGAGTCGGTGGAGGTCGTCGTGTGCCCGCCGTTCACCGCGCTGCGGTCTGTGCAGACGCTGATCGAGTCGGACCGCCTGCCGTTCGCGCTCGGCGCCCAGAACGCGCACTGGGAGGACAAGGGCGCGTACACCGGCGAGGTCTCGGCCGGCATGCTCGCCGCGCTGAAGTGCGCGTACGTGATCGTCGGCCACTCGGAGCGGCGCCAGCACTTCGGCGAGACCGACGAGACGGTCGCGAAGAGGGTCAAGTCGGTGTTCGCAGCCGGGATGACCCCGATCGCGTGCGTGGGCGAGTCGCTGGCGGAGCGCGACGCGGGGCGGACCGAGGAGCGCGTCTCGGGCCAGGTGCGGGGCGGGCTGGGCGGCCTGGACCCCGATCGGGCCCGCACCCTGATCGTCGCCTACGAGCCGGTCTGGGCGATCGGGACCGGCCGGAACGCCGAGCCCTCCGACGCCGGACAGGTCGTCGGCCTGATCCGCGAGACGCTGTCGACGATGTATTCGCCGGACGTGGCCCAGGCCGTCCGCGTGCAGTACGGCGGCAGCGTGAAGGCCGGGAACATCCGGACCTTCATGGCCCATCCCGAGGTCGACGGCGCGCTGGTCGGCGGGGCCAGCCTGGACCCCGAGGAGTTCGCCCTGATCGTCAGGTACCGCTAGCCATGCGACGGCTGCTGTACGTGTGCCTGGACGGCCTGGGCGACGACCCGATCCCCGAGCTGGGGAACCGGACGCCGCTCGAGGCGGCGGAGACGCCGTTCCTCGATTCCCTGGCCGCGCGGGGCCGGACGGGGAACGTCTACACGGTCGCGCCCGGCATCGCGCCGGAGTCCGACCCGGGGGTGTTCGGCATCCTCGGCTACGATCCCCGCGAAGAGCACCCGGGCCGCGGCGTGCTGGAGGCGATCGGCTCCGGGATGGCGTTCCACGACGGCGACCTGGCGTACCGGGTCAACTTCGCCACGGCCGAGGGGCATGACATCGTCGACCGGCGGGTCGGCCGCGACCTGACCTCCGAGGAGGCCGGGGCGCTGGCGGAGGAGGTCAACCGCGAGCTGCGACTGCCGAACGCGACGTTCGAGCTTCGTGCCACGGCCGAGCACCGCGGGGCCCTGGTCATCCGGTCGGAGGGGGGACCGCTCTCGGCGACCGTCTCCAACACCGACCCGGCCTACGCGCGGGAGGGCCATCTGGGCGTGGCGCTCGAGACGTTCGAGGCCCGCGTGGCCCGCTCCGAGCCGCTGGAGGATTCGCCCGAGGCCCGTACCGCGGCCGAGCTGACCAACGACTTCGTCGAGGGGAGCGCGCGGATCCTGGACCGCTCCGTGGTGAACGAGCGCCGCCGGAGCCGGGGCAAGATGCCCGGCAACGTCCTCCTCACGCGCGACGCCGGGGACCACATCCCGGAGGTCGAGCCGATCAGGGAGCGATTCGGGCCCTCGTGGGGGTGCTTCGTGGAGATGCCCGTCGAGCGGGGCATCGCGCTGGTTCTGGGCATGGAGACGGTCGACGCGCCGAGGCTGGATGGCTCCGACGACGCCTTCGCGGCCTGGGCCGACCTGGCCGCCGAGGCGCTGGAGGGGTTCGATGCGCTGTACGTGCACATCAAGGGCCCGGACGTCCCGGCCCACGACGGCCGGGCCGAGGACAAGCGCGACGTCATCTCGGCCATCGACCGCGCGTTCTTCGGCCAGGTGCTGCAGCGCATCGACCTGCACGACACGCTGGTGGCGGTCACGGCCGACCACTCGACGTCGTGCGTGCGGAAGTCGCACACGGACGACCCCGTCCCGCTGGTGGTGGCCGGCGGTCCGGTGACCTCCGATGGCTCGCCCTCGTACGGCGAGTCGGTCGTCGCCCGAGGCTCGCTCGGGACCATGCGGGGGACCGAGATCGTCCCGATGCTCGTCGGGATGATGCGAGGCTGACCGCCGGGTGGCCCCGGAGGGGAAATCCCCGGCGCATCCGCCCTGCGTATAGAACCTACGGCAGGCGTGAAGCGGCCTGTTCGTGAATTTGTGGCGAACACAGGTCGCCGATACACTTCGCCCGGTCATGCCGGGTAGGGGGTTTCCGGAAGCGTGAGCACGGCGCAGTCCGACGCATCGCTCGGCAGCGAGGCGACGCTCGAGGTCGAGGGCGGTCAATCCGTCATCGGGCGGACGCCCTGGCAGCTCTTCTGGCGGAGGTTCCGCAGGGACCGGGTGGCGCTCGTCGGGCTGGGGTTCATCGTCCTGCTGATCCTGCTGGCCATCTTCTGCCCGCTGGTCGCCAAGATCCGGCACATCGGGCCCAACCAGAGCTTCGAGGGCCGGGTCAACCCCATCGGCCTGCCGTTCGGGCCGAACGGCAAGTTCTGGTTCGGGAACGACAAGGCCGGCCGGGACGTGTTCATCCGCACCGTGTACGGGGCCCGGACCTCCATGACCGTGGCCCTGCTGGCCACCGGCATCTCGGTGGGGATCGGCATCGTGCTCGGCCTGATCGCTGGGTTCTACGGCGGCGCGATCGACACCGTCATCTCGAGGGCCGTCGACGTCGTGATGTCCCTGCCGATCCTGCTCCTCGGGATCGGGCTGGCGGCGGCCTGCTCGGTCACCGCGCAGGGGTGTCTGTTCGGCATCATCCAACCTGGGTTGACCCTGGTGGTGTTCATCATCAGCCTGGTCAACTGGACCTATATGGCCCGCATCGTCCGCGGCCAGACCCTGACCCTGCGCAACAAGGAGTTCATCGAGGCCGCCCGCTCGCTGGGGTCGGGGAACATGCGGATCATGTTCAGGGAGATCCTGCCCAACCTGGCCGCGCCGATCATCGTGTACACGACGCTGATCATCCCCTCGAACATCCTGTTCGAGGCGGCGCTGTCGTTCCTGGGGGTGGGCATCCCCCAGACCACGCCGTCGTGGGGCCGGATGCTTTCGGACGCCCAGCCGGTGTTCACCGCGGCGCCGTGGATGATGCTGTTCCCCGGCGTCGCGCTGCTGATCACGACCCTGGCCTTCAACCTGGTGGGCGACGGGCTGCGAGACGCCCTCGACCCCCGAACCGGACGGTAGGAGAGGGGACATGGAAAGGAGGGCCCGAACCTCGCATTCGAACGATCGAGCACGACTTGATTGGACAGCGACTCCCAGAAAGGGGGGAATGTGACGAAGCGGAAGCTCATCGGTGCGCTCGCGATGACGTGCGTGCTGGGGCTGGTCGCTGCCGCCTGTGGCGGCGGCGGAGGAGGAGGCGCAACTCCGTCAGCGACGACAGGCGGCGGAGGTACCAGCGCATCGCCGTCGAGCGCGGTGACCCAGGGCGGCACGTATCGCACCGCGATCGAGGACTTCGGGTTCACCGGGGCCTTCGACCCGACGGGTGAGTACCTGGGCACGGCCTGGGGCCTGTACAGCGACATGCTGCTGCGCACGCTGATGACCTACAAGCACATCGCGGGGACCCCCGGCGACGCGCTCGTTCCCGACATCGCCTCGGCTAACCCCGACGTGTCCGCGGACGGGCTGACCTACACGTTCCACCTGAAGTCGGGCGTGATGTTCGGCCCGCCGCTCGACCGTCCGGTGACCTCCAAGGACATCGAGTACGCGTTCGAGCGGATCAATGCCACGTCCCTCGTGGCCCAGTACGGCTTCTACTACGCCGGGGTCATCAAGGGCATGACGGGGACGGAGAAGTCGATCCACGCCGTGTCCGGCATCGAGACCCCCGACGACTCGACCATCATCTTCAACCTGGAGAAGCCCACCGGGGACCTGCTGTACCGGCTGGCCATGCCGGCCACGGCCCCCCAGCCCAAGGAAGTCGCGGGCTGCTTCACCAAGGCGGGAGACTACGGTCGCTACGTCATCTCCTCGGGGCCGTACATGATCGCGGGCTCGGACAAGCTCGACGCCACGTCGTGCGACACGCTGAAGCCCATCTCCGGGTTCGACCCCACGAAGGCGCTGACCCTCGTGCGGAACCCGGACTACGACAAGACCACGGACTCCCCGGACGTCCGGGAGAACAACATCGACGGGCTGAACGTCCAGATCGACACCAACACCGACGACATCTTCGAGAAGATCCAGAACGGCGAGCTGGACGGCTCCTGGGCCTCCACCCCGCCCCAGCCGGTGGAGCAGAAGTACCTCACCGATCCCACCCTGAAGGACTTCCTGAAGATCGACTCGGGCGACCGGACCTGGTACATCACGATGAACATGCTGGTCCCGCCGTTCGACGACATTCACGTCCGGGCAGCGGTGAACTACGTCATCGACAAGCAGGCCCTGCAGCAGGCATGGGGCGGTCCGCCCCACGGCGACATCGCCACGCACATCATGCCGCCCACGGTCCTCGACTTCGGTGGCGAGACCTACGACCCGTACCAGACTCCGAACGAGGCCGGCGACGTCAGCCTGGCCAAGAAGGAGATGGCCAAGTCGAAGTACGACAGCAACGGCGACGGCGTGTGCGACGCCTCGGTGTGCAAGAACATCCTGTTCCTGAACCGGAACTCGCCTCCGCAGGTGGACATGACGCCGTCCATCCAGGACACGATGTCCAAGATCGGTCTCCAGCTGAAGGTCCGTGAGCTGGACACCGGCACCTGCTACACCACGATCCAGACGGTGAAGAACGAGATCCCGATCTCGGCGTGCCCGGGGTGGGGCAAGGACTACGCCGACCCCAGCACATTCGCCGTGTTGTACGACTCGAGCGGCATCAGCTGCGAGGGCCAGATCAACTACTCCGAGCTCGGCATGAGCGAGGCTCAGGCCAAGGACTGCGGCGTGCAGGACGACTACGCGAAGATCAAGTCCGAGATGCCGAACGCGGACAGCGACATCGCGAAGTGCAACGCCCTGACGGGGGACGACCGCACGAAGTGCTGGATCCAGTTCGACAAGGACCTGATGACCAAGTACATCCCGTGGGTCCCGTACCTGTGGGCCAACGTGTTCACGGTCATCAGTCCGACGGTCACCAAGTACGAGTTCGACCAGTTCTCTGGTGCGATCGCTTGGTGCCACATCGCAGTGAACAACAACGTCGATCCCAACTCGCTCGTATAGCTCCGCGGTTGGGGACGTCGCAGGGGGAAGGAGGGGCCGCCGGGCGACCGGCGGTCCCTCCGGACCACCGAAGCGTGCCGAATAACGGCCGAGGGTAAGAGACCTCGAGGAGGAACGAGGAGGACGAGATGGGCCGCTACATCATCCGACGGTTGCTGTGGGTGGTCTTCGTTCTCCTGGTGATCAGCTTCATCACGTACTTCATCTTCTTCAAGCTGCCTCCGGGCGACCCGGCGACGCGGTTCGCCGGCAAGCAGCCGACGCCGGCGCTGATCGCGGAGGTCAAGAAGCAGTTCGGGCTGGACAAGCCGTTCGTGGTCCAGTACGCGCTGTTCGTGAAGCGGGTTTTCCTGGGCGACCAGTACGGGTGGCCCGGGCTGGGCATGTCGTTCAACACCAGGTCCCCCCTCAAGCCGATCATCCTCGAGCGACTGGGCGTGACTGCCCAGCTGGCCTTCGGGGCGGCGCTGGTGTGGATCTCGATCGGCATCCCCATCGGTATCCTGTCGGCGCTGAAGCCGCGGTCGCTGGGTGACCGGCTGGCAATGGGCTTCGCGCTGTTCGGGGTGTCGGCTCCGGTGTTCTGGCTGGGGCAGATGTTCCTGTACATCTTCTGGTTCAAGCTGAAGTGGGCGGCCGGATCGGGGTTCTATTCCTTAGGCAAGTACGGGTTCTTCACGTGGGCCAACCACATGATCATGCCGTGGGTGGTGCTGGCGTTACTCTTCGCCGCGTTCTACGCGCGAATGTCGCGGGGGAACCTCATCGAGACCATGTCCGAGGACTACATCCGCACGGCGCGGGCCAAGGGCCTGTCCGAGCGGCGCGTGGTCCTGCGCCACGGGCTGCGCTCGAGCCTGACGCCCCTCGTGACGATGATCGGCATGGACCTCGGCGCGCTGCTGGGCGGGGCGATCATCACCGAGACGGTGTTCAACCTCCCCGGCATCGGCGCCTACGTGATCCAGTCGGTGACGGGCAACGACTTCAACGCGATCCTGGACGTCACGGTGGTGGCGGCCCTCGCCATCACGTTGATGAACCTGCTCGTCGACGTCGTCTACGCCTATCTGGATCCCCGGGTGAGGTACACTTGAGCCACGGACGCCCTTCCCGGGCGTCCGCTGGCTCTTGCCGCCCGGGGGGGCGCCGCTGTGGCTGAACCGCTGCTGGAGGTCAAGGACCTCAGGGTCCATTTCACGACGGACGACGGCATCGTCAAGGCGGTCGACGGGATCTCGTTTTCGATCGGGGCGGGGGAGACCCTGGGCGTGGTCGGGGAGTCCGGCTCCGGCAAAAGCGTCTCGTTCCTCACGGTCATGGGCCTCATCCGCTCGCGGGGGGCCAAGGTCACGGGCGAGGTCATCTTCCGGGGTCAGGACCTGCTGAAGCTGCCCCTCGACGAGCTCCGGCACGTCCGGGGCAGCAAGATCAGCATGATCTTCCAGGACCCCATGACGTCCCTGCACCCGTTCTACCGGGTGGGGGTGCAGATCGGCGAGGCCATCCGGGCCCACCAGAACGTCTCGAAGAAGGAGGCCCTGGGCCAGGCGACCGAGATGCTGCGCCGCGTCGGCATCCCCCGCCCCGACGAGCGGGCCAAGCAGTACCCGCACGAGTTCTCGGGCGGGATGCGGCAGCGGGCGATGATCGCCATGGCGCTGTCGCTGAACCCCGACCTGCTGATCGCCGACGAGCCGACCACGGCCCTCGACGTCACGGTGCAGGCCCAGATCCTGGACCTGATCGACCGGCTGAAGGAGGAGTTCGACGCCGCGGTCGTGATGATCACCCACGACCTGGGCGTGGTGGCCGAGCACTGCGACGACATCATGGTCATGTACGCGGGCAAGGCCGTGGAGTACGGCGAGGCTCGGGACATCTACTACAACTCCCACCACCCCTACACGTGGGGGCTCCTGCAGTCCATCGCGCGCATCGACCGCGACCGCAACGAGCGGCTGCGGCCGATCATGGGGCTGCCGCCCTCGCTGATCTTCGTCCCGCGGGGCTGCTCGTTCCACCCCCGGTGCCCGTACGTGATGGACGTGTGCAGGGCCGAGGACCCGCCGCTGTTGCCGAGCACCGGACACCACTCCTCCGCGTGTCACCTGTCGGTGGCCGAGAAGGAGCACATCTTCGACGAGGAGGTCGCTGCGCACCGATGAGCGTCCAGGTCTCCGAGCGAACCCCGCCCCCCGCGGAACCGAGCCGGTCCGGCACGCCGCTCGTCCGGCTGCGCGGCGTGAAGAAGCACTTCCCGATCACCCGCGGGATCATCATCCAGAAGAAGATCGGCAAGGTCCACGCGGTCGACGGCATCGACCTGGACGTCTATCCGGGCGAGACCGTGGGCCTGGTGGGGGAGACTGGGTGCGGCAAGTCGACCACGGCCAGGCTGATCCTGCGCCTGATGGACCTGACCGAGGGCGAGATCCTGTTCGACGGCAACGACATCAGCAAGCTGCCGCCGCGGAAGCTCCGCCCGTACCGGCGCGAGATGCAGATGATCTTCCAGGATCCCTACGCCTCGCTGAACCCGCGGCACACGGTGGGGTCGATCATCGGGGCGCCGTACCACCTGCACAAGACGATCCCCAAGAACAAGGTCAAGGACGAGGTCCGCCAGCTCATGGAGCTGGTGGGATTGAACCCAGAGCACTACAACCGGTACCCACACGAGTTCTCGGGTGGCCAGCGCCAGCGCATCGGGGTGGCGCGGGCCCTGGCGCTGCGGCCGAAGCTGATCGTGTGCGACGAGCCCGTGTCCGCGCTCGACGTGTCGATCCAGGCGCAGATCCTGAACCTGCTGGAGGACCTCCAGGAGGAATTCAAGCTCACGTACCTGTTCATCGCGCACGACCTGTCGGTGGTGCGGCACGTGAGCGACCGGGTCGCGGTCATGTACCTGGGCCGGATCGTGGAGATCGCCGAGGGCAGGACGCTGTACGAGACCCCGAAGCACCCCTACACGGGCGCGCTGCTGTCGGCCGTGCCGATCCCGGACCCCGAGCTGGCGGCCCAGAAGCGGCGGATCATCCTGGAGGGCGACGTGCCCTCGCCGATCAACCCGCCGTCGGGATGCCGGTTCCACCCGCGGTGCCCCCGCGCGCAGTTCCCGACCTGCAAGGAGATCGACCCCCAGCTCGAGGAGTTCCACGCGGGCCAGTTGGCGGCGTGCCACTTCCCGCTGGAGGACCGCGCGCTGATGGGGGCGATCGGGGGGTAGGCGCCGGGTCGAGCGCCCTCGCGGCCGGTAAACTGGTCGCACCCGCTTCGAGAACCGTGAGGAGTCGAACGACGTGCTCAACCTGATCGTGCTGATCCTGGACATCCTGTCCGCGCTGTTCCTGGTGGTATTCATCCTGCTGCACTCCGGGAAGGGCGGCGGCCTCTCCGACATGTTCGGCGGCGGCGCGGGCCTGTCGGGCGGCACCGCGGTCGAGCGCCGCCTCGACAAGATCACGGTGGTCACGGCCGTCATGTTCGGCATCTGCACGTTCTGGCTCGCCTACCAGTCGGCGAAGGGAAGCTTCTAGCCCCCGGGCTGGATCGGCGCTGCCAGGCTCACCACGGGCCCGTGGCTATACTTGGTCCGCAATCGCGTCGGAGTGGCGGAATTAGGCAGACGCGCTAGGTTGAGGGCCTAGTGGGCGAATAGCCCGTGGGGGTTCAAATCCCCCCTCCGACACCAGTCCTGAGCAGCGCGAACGCATGGAAAGGCCCCCGACCGGATCGCGCCGACGGGGGCCTCTGTCTGCCCGTTGTCTGCCCATTCACCCAAGGATCGCGTCTCCGATGGCCTCCATGGCGGCCGCGGCCGGGTTCCACGAAAGGTGGCGGGCCTCCACCGCATCGGCGAGGCCCTTGCGGAGCGTCGTGTGGACATGGCGGACGGTCTTCGGCGCGAGCGGCTTGCCCTTCCGTTCACCGCCGGCTAGGAGGTCCGCGTACAGGCGGGAACCGGGGCAACACGTGAGCCCCCCGGCTCCTCGACCGAAGGGGCTCCCCGGTTCCTTCGACCGGAAGGGCTCACTTGCTGTGTCTGAGTGAGAGCTTACCTACCCAAATATCGGTAGGGGGGCCCTCGGATTGAAGAGGAATGGGCCAACGGCATGAGGAGCGGCCGAAAGGTCTAGCCCGTTACCAGGCCTGGCCAGGACCGGCTCGCGGGCCTGATGGTCGCGCCCTCGGCCACGAGGGCGGCGCCTTTTCGCGCAGAGGCTTCGGCAACTGGCGGGCCGTGCGGAGGAGGGTGGACAGTTCGTCGCGGGAGAGCATTCCGCGGCCGCTTGTCAGTCGCTGACCATCCACGCCGGCCACTCTGTATCGGCGGCGATGTCCCATGCCGCTTGCGCGACGTCCGATGAGACTCGAGCCGAGTCAACAGTCTCGACCGGGAAGCTGTCGTCGGCCTCAGCGCCTTCTTCGTGGACCGTCACAGCTCGCACCGTCCGGGATTCAATGTCGATGTCGACTGAGACAGGCACCCTGTACCAAACCGTGACCATCGCTGGCCCCCTCTCGGTCCGATGCCATGGCGGATCCCCGGGAGAGTGGGGTAGGGCATCCGCCATTGGGGAGGTTACGGCGGGCACTATGCCGCACTTCTGTCCAAGACGCAAGCAGGCGGGCTTTAGGACCCGCGACCCGAGACGCCTGCCGGTTGTCGTGAAGAAGGTTGCTGACGTGGCGGATCAACCCCTGGTCGACTAACTCGCGCCAGTCGCTGGGGTCCGCTCGCCATTGCTCGTTCGTGTCGGGGACGATGACGTCCTCCCCGTCGAACAGGATCTCTCCCGATGCCCGAGGAGGCGGCGCTACTGCTTGCCGAACGCCTGCTCCATCCGGACGGCCAGCAGCTTTCTGACGAGCATCTTCGGCAAGGGCTCATCGATCGGGAAGTGGAGCGATCCCTTGGTAGAGGTGTACGTCTTGGTCTCCTTCGCCACCTGCGGGATCACCGATCCGCTGTGCGGCAGGTAGCTCAGATGGTTCTTGAAGGCCGCGAATCCGGCGACGGTCTCGCCCCGGATCTTGAACGCCGGCATGCCGTAGGAGATGCACTGCTCAGCCTCGGGGACGATTGCCATGATGGTGTCGCGCAGCCGCGTCAGCGTGGTCCGCTTCGGTTCCTCGAGAGTCTCGAGGTACGCGTCGATCTCCTCTCGCGACACGCCCGGATCCTATCTGCGGGCGAGGTCCCGGCGGCGGCTTGGGCATGTGTGAAAAGCCGCCAAGCCGTTCCGGCGACGAAATACGGATCCTGCTCCGTTCAGACCTGCTGCGAGCCCACCGTGTAGACGATCTCCACCGCACCCACGGCAAGGGCGTGAGTGGACTCGAGTGTCAGGGCCGTGTCGGCACCGAGGGATGGCGTCAGCTGCATTCCCTCTCCGAGGAACAGCGGCAGAACGATCAGTCCGAGTTTGTCGAGTGCGCCGAGCGCCCGGAACGCCTCGATCGTCCGCGGGCCACCGACGAGGTGGACGTCGCCGCCCCTGGTGCCTGCGCGCTCCCTCTCCAGCAGCCGGGCCGGGTCGTCGTCGACGACCACGTGGTCCGGGGTGCCGGATGGGCGGTGTGAGCCGAGCACGAACACGTCGAGGTTGGGCCAGGGCCACCGGTGGGCGCTGATGGCGGGTTCGAAGGTCGTCCGGCCCATGAGCACCGCGTCGCAGCTCTCCTGGAACTCCACGAAACCGTAGCTCTCCGGATCCCAGGCGGGATCGGCGAGTTGGGCCGGTCGGCCGTCGGGCGTCGTGACGTAGCCGTCGGCACTCATACACATTCGGGTTCGGATCTGCATTCGCGGAGTCCTTTCGAAAGGTCGGTGTGTCCGGAGCAACCGAGCCGCGACCGAGTCCCTCGGCGTCCCGCTCGGCGACCCTTGCGTTCGGTCTGACGATGGGCCGAACGTGCGGCGCGACCCAAAGATGAGGCAAACATCCCATGTTTCGGGCGCTTCGCGCATCTACGCTCGGGCCAGTCGAGCGAGGGAGGTGGGAAGTTGCCCAAGGTGTCGAAGGAGAGCGTGACGCCCCGGACCGGGGGTCCCGCGACCGAGTGGCGGGGAGATCTGGACGGCTACACCGTGAGCCTGGTCGAGACGGCCGACGCCGCCGATCTGACCCCGCTGCTGCAGGGTCTTCCGGGCGACCAGTGCCCGTCGCCGCATTGGGGCTACGTGATGTCCGGCCGTATGTGGTGGCGCTTCGGCGATCGCGAGGAGCAGTTCGGGCCGGGGGAGGCGTTCTACGTCCAGCCCGGGCATACCTCGGGCGTGGACGGCGACACCGCGTTCGTCGTCTTCAGCCCCGCCGAGGTCATGGCCGAGGTGGAGGCGCACATGATGCGAAGGGCACAGGAACTGCAGGGCGCGTGACGCCTCGCGCCAATCGTCACGTCGGCACGGGCTCCTCCTCGGGGAGGAGTCCGTGCTTGACGGCGAACAGGCTCGCCATCGCGCGGCTCGACGCCCCGATCTTCGTGTAGATGTGCTCGATGTGGTTCGCCACGGTCTTCGGCGAGATCACCAGGATGGCGGCGATGTCCTTGTTCGTCAGGCCGCGAGCCGCGAGGCGCAGGACCTCGACCTCTCGCGCCGTCAGCCCTGCCGGACCGTCGCGACGCCGTGAGACACGGTGCCCGGCGGCGGCGAGGACGGCGCGCACGGCTTCGTCGTCGAGCCGCCCCGCCCTGACCTCGGCACGCAGTTGGGCGGCCGCATCGTCCGGCGAACGCGCGTCCCGGTGCGGCCGCGGCTCGCGCATCGCCTGGTAGGCGTCCGCGGCGGCGAGGACGCGCGCCGGACGGGAGATGGCTGCGCCGGACAGGCGGCGCGGATACCCGGAGCCATCGAGGCGCTCCCGCACCTGCACCGCGATCGATCCGAGGGGGGCCAGGGCGGGCGACTGATGGAGCATCCGCTCCGTGAGGTACGGGTGCATCCGCACACGCTCCCATTCCCCCGGCCCGAGCGAACCGCGCTTGTCCCAGATGGAGTTCGACACCCCGAGGCGCCCGAATCCCTGGACGAGGCCGGCGCGGCGGAGGAGGCGAACCTCCCTGGGCGTCATCCCCATCTCGCCCGCCGCGGCGGCGGCCAGGTCCGCGACGCTCCGCGAATGTCCGAGGAAGTACGGAGACTTGAGATCGACGAAGTTCGCCACCCCCTCCAGGGCCGCGTCGACACGGTCACCGGTCAGGGTCACCGCCAGGGACGGCTCCACGTCGATCACCGCGTCCCACGTCCGGGTCTCGTCCAGGTCGGCCAGGATCACGTCGCCTTCCGAAAGGAGGACGTCGGCCAGGCGCGGATCGAACTGCGCTCCGCGCCGTTTCCGCGCGAGCGCCCTCGCCTTCGACACGCCTCCGACGCGGTGCGCGACCTCGACGTACTCGGCGAGCTGCGAGATCCGGGAAGCGAGGGGAACGGAATCCCGCTTCAGCCTGCCCGGCCACCCCTTTCCATCCCACTGCTCGTACGCGGCGCCGATCGCGTCGAGCACGGCGCCGGGGAGCTCGAGCTGCTCGGCGAGTGACCGCGCGAGCTCGGCGTGGTGCTCGATCATCTTGTCGAGGTCGCGATGGCCGGAGATCGCGAACTCGACCCAGATGCGGAAGCGCTGGACCAACGGGTGCCCCGAACCGATCGTGGCCAGGCCGGCTGCCACCGCGGCGAGGCTCCCGATCTCGTGGTCGTACTTCGCCGACTTCATGGCGATGTCGTCGCCGAACCACTTCGCCTGCTCGTGGGCGTCGGTGTGACATCCGACGTTGACGAGCAGGGCGGTGTAGTAGACGGTGGCTCGTTCCTCCTCGCTCAGGCCGATGCGTTCCGCGATGCGGACTGCGATCAGGCACTGGCGCAGGACATGCTCCATCGGCTGTCCGAACCCGAGATCGATGCCGAGCGACAACGCGGCCACGACCTCGGCCAGCCGAACACGAGTTCCGTCGTCGCCCGCTGCGAAGGGAGGCGCGGGACCTGCGGACCGCCTCCCCGGAGCCGACATCGACGCCAGGCTACCCCGCCGGGGGGCCGGGTCCCAGGGGGGCGTGTTCGCCCGGACCGAATAGGCTGTGCCGATGCCGACCCTCCGCACCGGGGAGCCATCCCCTCCGCGCGACGATCGGGTTCCGGGCGGGGACTCCTTTCCGAGGCAGCAGGCCAGGACGCAGCGGTTCGTCCTGGGGCGGCCTCGGGGGTTCACGATCTCCCCGGACGGCTCCCGGATCGTGTTCCTGCGCTCGTTCGCCGGGGACGACTCGACGACCGGGCTCTGGGTCCTCGATCTGCCTGCCGCTCGGGAGCGGCTCCTCTTCGACCCTCGCGGGAGGGATGCCGGCGAGACCGACCTGCCGCCCGAGGAGCTGGCGAGGCGGGAGCGGGTCCGGGAGCGGGCCGGTGGCGTCGTCGCCTACTCGACGGACCAGGCGGTGGCCGTGGCTGCCTTCTCGGTCGGGGGGAGGCTGTTCGTGACCGACCTCCTGAACGGCGAGTCGCGTGAGCTGCCCGCGGTCACGCCCGTGTTCGATCCGCGGATCGACCCGACCGGTCTGCGGGTGGCCTACGTGGCCGCCGGCGCCCTGCGGGTCGTCGATCTCGAGGGCGAGGACCGCGTGCTCGCCGCGGACGACGACCCGGACGTGGCGTGGGGGCTCGCCGAGTTCGTGGCCGCCGAGGAGATGGATCGCCCGGAGGGATTCTGGTGGTCCCCGGACGGGACCCGCATCGCAGCCGCCCGGGTCGACGAGCGCCGGGTCGCGACATGGCACCTCTTCGACCCGGTCGATCCCGACCGGGCGCCCCGCGCTGTCAGGTACCCGGCCACCGGGACGCCGAACGCGGACGTGACCCTCCACGTCCTGGGCCTCGACGGCTCACGGGTGGAGGTGGAATGGGACCGGGCGCGGTTCGAGTACCTGGCCCGCGTGGGCTGGAGCGAGGGGGCGGGGCTCACGCTCCTCGTGCAGTCGCGCGACCAGCGGCTGACGCGGATCCTGACGGTCGGCGAGCGCGGCGAGACCTCCCTCGTCCGCGA
This sequence comes from Actinomycetota bacterium, assembly GCA_045805265.1. Taxonomy (GTDB): domain Bacteria; phylum Actinomycetota; class UBA4738; order UBA4738; family JACQTL01; genus JBJMLO01. Next base: position 127,376 of record JBJMLO010000030.1, on the reverse strand, counting down.
GGATCGCGACGACGCCTGGGTCGAGCTGGTGCCCGGCTCGCCCGCCTGGACCGACGACGGCCGCCTGGTGTGCACCGTGGACGCGGACGACACCCGCCGCCTCGCCGTCGACGGCACGCCCGTCACCCCTCCCGGCCTCCAGGTCCGTCGGATCGTCCACGCGGACGCCGGCGTGGTGTTCGTCGCGTCGGAGGACCCGACGGAACAGCACGTCTGGCGGTGGTCGCCCGACGGCGCACTGGAACGCTTCACCGAGGCCCCGGGCGTCCACGACGCGGCGGTGGAAGGGGACGTCGGGGTCATCACCTCGGCGACGCTCGAGGACGCGCCCGCCGCGACCGTCCACCGGCGTGGGGAGGCCCCGGCCACGATCGTGTCGTACGGCGAGTTCCCGGTGGTCCAGGCGAAGCCGAGGTTCTTCCTCGCGGGGCCGCGCGAGCTCCGGGCCGCCCTGCTCCTCCCCGGCGGACGTGAACCGGAGGTGCCCCTGCCGGTGCTGGTCGACCCCTACGGCGGGCCCGGCTTCCAGCGGGTGGTCCGGGTCCGGGACCGGTTCCTGGAGTCGCAGTGGTTCGCCGACCAGGGCTTCGCGGTCCTGGTGGCCGACGGCCGGGGGACGCCGGGGCGCGGCACCGCGTGGGAGCGCGCCGTCCACCGCGACCTGATGGCGCCGCCGGTCGAGGACCAGGTCGACGCCCTGCACGCGGCCGCGGAGCGGTTCCCGTTCCTCGATCTCGGGCGGGTGGCCATCAGGGGGTGGTCGTTCGGCGGATTCCTCTCGGCGGCCGCGGTCCTGCGCCATCCCGAGGTGTTCCACGCCGCCATCGCGGGGGCCCCCGACGCCGACCAACGTCTCTACGACACCCACTACACCGAGCGGTACCTGGGCCACCCCGACGAGGAGCCGGAGGTCTACCGTCGGAACTCGCTCCTCGAGGTGGCCGGGACCCTGGAGCGTCCGATCCTGTTGATCCACGGATTCGCGGACGACAACGTGTTCGTGGCCAACTCCCTCCGGCTGTCGCGGGCATTCATGGAGGCGGGCCGCCCACACACCTTCCTCCCGCTCTCGGGGGCCAGCCACATGGCCAAGGAGGACGCCGTGGCCGAGAACCTGCTGCTGTTGGAGCTGCGGTTCCTTCGCGATGTGCTCGGCCGGGGGCCCTGAGCCGCGGCCTCCGGACGCTGGAACCATCCTCCTCGCCGTCCGGGGATCGCCCATCCGTTTTCTTGACAATGAGAATGGGTCTCATTTATGGTCTCCGGATCGCCCCGACGCCCCGAAAGGAGATGGATGAACCGGGTGGTCCGCCTGCTGGCAGGCCTCGCGATCGTCGCGGGGCTCGTCGCATGCTCGACCTCCGGTGATTCCGCCAACGGTGGGAAGCCGAAGGTCGTCGCCGCGGAGAACTTCTGGGGGAGCATCGCCGCCCAGCTCGGGGGCGACCGCGTCGACGTCACGAGCATCATCACCAACCCGAACGCCGACCCGCACGACTACGAGCCGACCACGGCCGACGCCCGGGATCTCGCATCGGCCGAGTTCGTCATCGTGAACGGGATCGGGTACGACCCCTGGGTCGACCGGCTTCTCGCCGCCAATCCGGTGCAGGGACGAGAGGTCTTGAATGTGGGGCACCTGGCCGGCGTTCCCGACGACGGCAACCCCCATCAGTGGTACTCCCCGTCGACCGTGCAGCTCGTGATCGACGCGATCAATGCCGACTACCGGAAGCTCGACCCTGCTCACGGTTCCTACTTCGATCGGGAACGGACCCGGTTCGAGCGGCAAGGGCTCGGCGGGTACCACGCCCTCATCGCCTCGATCAAGAAGAAATACGCAGGGACGCCCGTGGGCGCCTCCGAGAGCATCTTCGCGCTGCTTGCGCCGGCGCTCGGGCTGAACCTCATCACGCCGCCGGCATTCCTCCGGGCCATCAGCGAGGGGACCGAGCCGTCGGCCGCCGACAAGGCCACAATCGACCATCAGATCCAGGCCGGCCAGATCACGGTGTTCGTGTACAACAGCCAGAACGCGACGCCCGACGTCCAGCGCCAGATCGACGAGGCCAGGGCCTCGGGTATCCCCGTCACCACGGTCACCGAGACCCTCGTCCCGGAGGGGGCATCCTTCCAGGCATGGCAGGTCCGCCAGCTCCGGGCCCTCGCCGCGGCGCTCGCCCGGGGGACCGGGCGATGAAGCCGGCCGCTCCCGCGAAGCCGGCCGGGTCGGCGGCCGCGCGCTCGGACCACCGAGCCGCCATCGTGAGCCGCGGGGCCGAGGTGCGGTTCGGCGACCGGCTGCTGTGGGGCGGCGTCGACCTCGACGTCGAGCGGGGCACCTTCGTGGCCATCCTCGGACCGAACGGCGTCGGGAAGTCGACCCTGCTCAAGGTCGTACTGGGCCTGCAGCCGCTCTCCCGCGGCAGCGTCACGGTGCTGGGCTCGCCTCCGGGGCGGAACCGCCGGCGGATCGGCTACGTCCCCCAGCGGAAGACCTTCGACCGGACCCTTCGGATCCGGGGCGTCGACGTGGTGCGCCTCGGCCTGGACGGGCCCCGGTGGGGGATTCCCCTCCCCGGCCGGGGCGCCAGGGCCGCGCGCGTGGCGGTCGACGAGGTGCTCGGGCTCGTGGGGGCCACGGGGTTCGCCCGCCGCCCGGTCGGCGACCTGTCCGGCGGCGAGCAGCAGCGACTGGTCATCGCCCAGTCGCTCGTCCGGGGGCCCGAGCTGCTGCTGCTGGACGAGCCACTCGACAACCTCGATCTCGCCAACCAGGCCAGCGTGGCCGCGCTGGTGCAGCGGGTGTGCCGGGAGCGAGGGGTGACCGTTGTGATGGTGGCCCACGACGTGAACCCGATCCTTCGCTCCCTGGACCAGGTGGTGTACCTGGCGGGCGGCCGGGCCGTCGCCGGGGCGCCGGGCCAGGTCATCACCACGGAGACCCTGAGCGCGCTGTACGGCGCCCCCGTCGAGGTCCTCCGTGCCTCCGACGGGCGCCTGGTCGTCGTGGGCGCCCCCGAGCCGCCGGCCGTGCACAGCGACCGGCACCAGGCATGACGAGCGTGGCCTCGTGACGAGCCTGCGCCAGCTGTTCTCGTACCCGTTCATGGTGAACGCGTTCCGCGCGGGGACGATCGTGGCGGTCGTCTCCGGCGCCATGGGGTGGTTCATGGTGCTCCGCCGCCAGACGTTCGCCGGGCACACCCTGGCGGTGATCGGCTTCCCGGGGGCGGCGGGCGCGGTCCTGCTGGGCGTCTCGCCCTCGCTCGGGTACTTCGCGTTCTGCGGGGCGGGCGCGGCCGTCATCGGGGTCGGGGCGCGCTCCGGGGGAGTCACCGCCCACCGCGAGGAGTCCGCCCTCATCGGGTCCGTGCAGGCGGCGGCGCTCGCCAGCGGCTTCCTGTTCGTGAGCCTCTACCACGGCAACCTCAACGGCCTCACCGCGCTCCTGTTCGGGAGCTTCCTGGGCGTGACGGCCGGGCAGGTCCTGGTGCTGCTGGCGGTCGGCGGGGGAGCGCTGCTGGCGCTCGCCGCGATCGCCCAGCCCCTGCTGTTCGCGAGCGTGGACCCCGAGGTGGCGGCGGCCGCCGGGGTCCGCGTGCGCCTGCTCGGCGTCGGGTTCCTTGTGCTCCTGGGGGTCGCCGTGGCCGAGACGAGCCAGATCACCGGCTCCCTGCTGGTGTTCGCCCTCCTGGTCCTTCCGCCGGCCACCGCGCAGGTGATCACCGGGCGGCCGGTGCTGGGCATCGCGATCTCGATCGGGCTGGCGGTCGCGGTGACGTGGATCGGGCTCGTGATCGCGTACTACACCCCGTACCCGACCGGGGCCTTCATCACGACGCTCTCGTTCGGCGCGTACGCGGTGGCCCGGGGGGTCCGGTTCGCCAGGGAACGTCTCCGCCCCAGCGTCGGGCTCGGGGTGGCGGTGCCGTCATGACGGCCCTCCTCGGATCGATCCTCTCTCACCCGTTCATGCGCGACGCGTTCCTGGCGGGAACGGGGATCGCGGCGGCCTGTGGCACGGTCGGCTACTTCGTGGTCCTCCGGGCCCAGGTGTTCACCGGCGACGCGCTCAGCCACGTGGCGTTCACGGGGGCACTCGCCGCGCTCGCCGCCGGCGTCGACCTCAGGATCGGGCTGTTCGGAGCCACGGTGGCGGTGGCGCTCGGGATGGGACTGCTCGGTCGGTCGGCCCGGGCGGACGACGTCGTGATCGGGAGCGTGTTCGCGTGGATGCTCGGGCTCGGGGTCCTGTTCCTCTCGATCTTCACGGCGGGGAGCAGCGGGACCAACGGAACCGCGGGAGTGAGCGTGCTGTTCGGCTCGATCCTCGGGCTGTCGGCGAGCCAGGCCCAGGTCGCCGCGGTCATCGGCGCGGCCGTCTGTCTGGCCATCGTGCTCATGGCGCGCCCGCTGCTGTTCTCGAGCGTCGACGAGTCCGTGGCGGCCGCGGCCGGGGTCCCCGTCCGGGCGCTGGGGCTGGGATTCCTCGCGCTCGTTGCGGTCACGGCGGCCGAGACGACGCAGGCCGTGGGGGCGCTGCCCCTCCTCGGGCTGCTGGCGGCGCCCGCCGCCGCCGCTCAGCTGCTCACCGACCGCCCCTTCCGGGCGCTCACGCTGTCCACGGCGTTCGCGGTCGGCGCGACGTGGATGGGCCTCGCGCTGAGCTACGTGGTGCCGGCGGTGCCGCCGAGCTCCGCGATCGTGGGGGTGGCCACGGCGACCTACGCGGTCGCCCTCGGCGTGCGGCGGTGGGGGAGTGCCCTCGTGTGGCGCCCGGCCGGCGGCGTGTCCGTTCCGGAGCGGGCGTGAGGAGCGGTGCTACGGTGCCCGGGAGGAACGGGATGACGAACGCGAACGGGAACCACGACGCGGGAGCTCCGGCGGCCCCCCAGCCAGGGAGGACCCGGCACGTGACCCGCCAGGGCGACGCGATCACCGCGATCCTCGAGGACATCGACGAGTTCCGCTCGGCCCAGCAGATCCACGACGAGCTCCGGCGGCGGGGCCATCGGGTCGGACTGGCGACCGTCTACCGTCACCTCGGGACGCTGGCCGAGGACGGACAGGTGGACGCCCTGCGCATTCCCTCGGGCGAGACGGTCTACCGGCAGTGCGTGGCGGAGGACCACCATCACCACCTGATCTGCCGGTTCTGCGGCACGACGGTGGAGTTCGAGGGCCCCGAGATCGAGAGCTGGGCCGAGGCCGTCGCCCGCCGGGCCCATTTCCAGGACGTCTCGCACACGGTCGAGATCTTCGGCACCTGCCGGGATTGCGCCGCGAGGGCGCGGCCGCACCGCGGCGCCCCGCCGCGCCCCGAGACGCCGAGCCGTTCGTAGCTGCCGCGACGGCTACGCGGCGACGTCGCCCTCCGTCGACTGGGGCCTGGCGGCCCGGACCGGGGGCGTCGGCCGAAGCAGGGTCCCGGAGATCACGATGCCGGCGCCGAGGCATCCCGCCCCGATGAGGAACGCGAGGTGGTAGCCGCCGGTCAGCGCCGCCAGCCTGGACACGCCGCTCGCCAGGAGGTTGCTCGTGTGAGTCGTCGAGACGCTCGCCAGCACGGCCAGGCCGAGGGCGGCCCCCAGCTGGAGGGTGACGTTCGCCAGGCCGGAGGCGGTGCCAGCCTCGCTGGGGCCGGCGTCGGCCATGGCCAGGGAGACGCCGGGGGTGAAGGCCAGGCCCGCGCCGACTCCGAACACGAGCATTCCGGGGAGCACGTCGATGATGTAGTTGCCGTGCACCGGCATCCGGCCGAACAGGAGGAGAGCCAGCGCGACGAGTGCCAGGCCAGGGATGAAGGTCGTCTTGAGCCCGATGCGGGCCATGATGCGCGCCGTCAGCCCGAGGGAGAACACGCCGATGAGGACGTTCAGCGGGAGGAAGGCCATTCCGGTCACGATCGCGCTGTAGCCGAGGACGTGCTGGAAGTACAGCGCCCCCATGAAGAAGGCGCCGAACATCCCGACGGCGAAGAGCGCCCGGACGCCGTTGGCCACCGACCGAGTCCTCGAGCGGAAGATCCGAAGCGGCATCAGCGGATTGGGAACCTGCGACTCGACGACCAGGAAGACCGCGACCAGGGCCAGGGCCAGGGCACCGAAGCCGAGCGTCCGCACCGATTCCCATCCCCACTCGCTGGCCTTGACGATGGTGTAAACCGCCGTCGTGGGCGCGGCGACCGCGAGGAGGGCCCCGATCAGGTCGACGCCCTGGCGGAACCCGAGCCCCGGGGACTCGTCGAGCAGCGCGAGGCCCAGGAGCAGGGCGGTCACCCCGATCGGGAGGTTGATGAAGAAGATCCAGTGCCAGTTGAGGGTCTCGGTGAGGACCCCGCCCAGGAGGAGGCCGATCGAGCCGCCCGAGGAGGCGACAAATGCATAGACGCCCATCGCCGTCCCGCGCTCCCGGGGGGCCTGGAACATGGTCACGAGGATCCCGAGGATCATGGAGGCCATCAGCGCCCCGGCGGCGCCCTGCACGAACCGCGCCGCGATGAGGAGGGGCGCGCTGTTCGCGACGCCGCACAGGAACGACGCCACGGTGAACGCAGCCACGCCCGAGATGAAGACCTTCTTCCGCCCCACCAGGTCGCCAAGCCGCCCGGCCAACAGCATGAGTCCGCCGAACGTCAGGAGGTAGGCGTTGATCACCCACGCCAGCGAGGCCTGGGAGAAGTGCAGCTCCCGCTGGATCGTCGGCAGCGCCACGTTCACCACGGTGACGTCGAGCACGATCATCAGCTGGCCGGCGCACAAGACGACCAGGGCCATCCAGCGGCGCCGGTCGACGGCGGCGTGGGTGGCGGCCGGTTGATCCTCGTATCGGGTTTCAGGCATAGGCAATCGAAACCGGTCGGAGCTCCATGTCGTCGGCAACACGACCGGCCGCCGGGCTATTCCGGACCGGGACGACGTTCCACCGTGCATGGGATCCGGGTCGAGGACGGTGGGTCGACGGCGCGAGTACCCTCGTTCCCATGACCACCCAGGGTACGGGCACCGAGACGATCAGCGAGGGACGGCCCGACATCCGGGTCGACGAGGGCGACCACGAGCGGTTCAGCCACTACGTCGACAAGAGCAAGCTCACCGAGGCCTACGTCGCGGGGACGCCGGTGATCGCCCTGTGCGGCAAGGTGTGGGTGCCGTCGCGCGACCCGACGAAGTTCCCGGTGTGCCCGGAGTGCAAGCGCCTGTTCGAGCTCGGTCCCGAAGGCCGGCGGCTGGAGTGGGAGCGCCGCAGCCACGAGACGTGACCCTGCTCGGCCGCGGCATTCCGAACGGCGGCCGGATCCTTCGTCAGGGCGCCTCGGTCCGGTTGCAGTAGCGATGGTCGAACGTGTTCGAGGCCCGGACGAAGTCGTTGTAATGGTTCGTGAACGCGAGTGAGCCCGGAGCATCCTCCGACGCGGCGCTCAGGAGGTCGGCGACCCTGGTGGCCAGGGTCCGCTGCTCCCCGGAGAGGCCGGACGCGGCGTCGCGGAGCTCCTGGACGTGCTTCGCCGACTCGGCCGGGTACTGGGTCGGCGGGACGTTCGCCACGGCGACCCGGACGTCGTCGCTGACCCCGCAGAATCCGGGAACACCCGCGTTGCAGGCCGGGACCGCCGCTCCAGCGAGCAGCGCGATCGCAATGATCCGTCGGAGCACGCGGCGACCCTACACCGGCCCTTGCGGCGAATCGACGCGTTTCACCCGATCGACGAGTCCGAGAGAATCGTCCCGTGCTGCTGGCCGAGGTCGCCCGGGTGTCCACAGAGGTCGCCGCCACGTCGAGGAGGCTGGCCAAGATCGAGCTGCTGTCGGACCTGCTCCGGCGCCTGGAGCCCGAGGAGGTCCCGGTCGCGGTGGCGTACCTGTCCGGGCGCGCGCCGGGCGGGACCATCGGGGTCGGGTGGGCCGCGCTGCGGGCCTTCCCTGATCCCGCCGGCGAGCCGTCCCTGGGACTGCTCGAGACGCAGCGGACGCTGGTGGAGCTCAGGGCCGCGACCGGGGCGGGGTCGCAGGGGCGGCGGCGGGCGCTGCTCGAGGGGCTGTTCCGAACGGCAACGGCGCCCGAGCAGGCGTTCCTCCGGGGGCTGATCCTCGGAGAGATCCGCCAGGGGGCCCTGGAGGGCGTGGTGCTGGAGGCCGTCGCCCGGGCCGCCGCGGTGCCGGCGGCGGAGGTCCGGCGGGCGGCGATGCTGGCCGGAGACCTCGGCACCGTGGCCCGGGCCGCGATCGCCGGCGGCGGCGAGGGGCTCGCGGCGTTCCGGCTGACCGTCCTCCGGCCGGTCAAGCCGATGCTCGCCCAGTCGGCCGGGGACGTCGCCGAGGCGCTGGTTCGGCTCGGCAGCTCGGCGGCGATCGAGTGGAAGCTCGACGGCGCGCGGCTGCAGGTCCACCGGCGGGGGAGCGAGGTCCGCGCCTTCACCCGGACCCTCGCGGACGTGACCGAGCGCGTCCCCGAGGTCGTCGAGGAGGTGCTCGGGCTGGAGGCCAACGCGATCGTGCTGGACGGCGAGGCCATCGCGCTGCACCCGACGGGACGGCCTCGCCCGTTCCAGGCCAGCATGAGCCGGATCGGCTCCCAGCTCGACGTCGATCGGCAGCGTGCCGCCACGCCGCTGTCGGCGTTCTACTTCGACGTGCTGCACCTGGACGGCGAGGACCTGCTCGACCTCCCGGGGGCGGAGCGGTTCGAGCGGCTGGCCACGAGCGTCCCGGAGTCGCTGCGCGTTCCGCGGATCGTGACCGCGGACGCCGCCGAGGCGACCGCGTTCCTCGACGACGCGGTCGCGCGGGGCCACGAGGGCGTGATGGTGAAGTCGCTGGCCGTCCCGTACGACGCGGGGCGGCGGGGGGCCGGGTGGATCAAGGTCAAGCGGGCCGACACGCTCGACCTCGTGGTGCTGGCCGCGGAGTGGGGGCACGGTCGGCGCCGGGGGTGGCTCAGCAACCTCCATCTCGGGGCCCGGGACCCGTCGAGCGGGGGCTTCGTCATGCTGGGCAAGACCTTCAAGGGCATGACCGACGCGGTGCTCGCGTGGCAGACCGGACGTCTCCAGGAGCTGGAGACCTCCCACGACTCCTTCACCGTGTACGTCCGGCCGGAGCTGGTGGTCGAGGTGGCGTTCGACGGCGTGCAGGCCAGCCCCAGGTACCCGGGGGGCGTGGCGCTGCGGTTCGCCCGCATCAAGGGATACCGCCCCGACAAGCGACCGGAGGACGCCGACACCATCGACGCCGTCCTGGCCATCCGGGCCCGCGCGCACGGCGCTCCCGCGTAGCCGTCACCGCAGGTGGGTACGTGTTTCAGGAACAGGCAACCACTGAAGGAGGTGGATGCTCGATGGCCACGACGAGGCAGACGCAGGCCGCCCGGCGCAACGTCAAGCGTGCGCAGTCGGCCGCCAAGCGGACCCGGACCATCAGCAAGCTGCCGAAGGCGGTCCGGAAGGACCTCAGCCGCCAGGCCGCCAAGTCCCGGGCCCGGGGCGGCAGGCCCGGCCGGAACCTCGAGGACCGGACGCGCCAGGACCTGTACGAGGTGGCCAAGCGCAAGAACATCCCCGGCCGCTCCCGGATGGGCAAGTGGGACCTGATCCAGGCCCTCCGCAAGGCCGGCTGAACACATCGTTCGAAGCCATCCGACGGCCCCGCCACCGAGCGCGGGGCCGTCGGTTCGTCTGCGCCCGAGCATTGGCCGAACGATGTCAAGCAGAGGGTCCGCTCGCTTACCGCCGGCGCGCGGCCAGTGCCGCGGCGCTGCGCCAGACGAGGAGGAGGACCAGCGTGACCGCCAGCGTCACCGCCAGGAACGTGAACGTCTTCGCGCCGTACCCGTGGCCGAGGATCGCGGCCCGCGCGAGGACCCCGGCGGTCACGCCGAGCGCCCACGCGGGGAACAGCGTTCCGAGCCCCGGACGGCGGTATGCGCCGACGACGAGCGCCGCGGCGAGGAACCCGATCGTCACGGGCCCCGCGTTCCGGGCCAGGCCGGACAGCGTGACGCCCTCGTCGTGGGAGAGCAGCCCGAGCGGAGCGAACAGCGCCACGGCCACCGCGTCGCCCACCGCCAGCTGCCACGGGCGGAGCGACGCCCTCGTGGCCTCCGCCTTCACGCGCGTTCCGTTCCGGCGGGGTCGAGCGAGGAGCTCAGCGCCTCGACCATCTGCTCCTCGAGCCACCCCAGGTAGTGGAAGATCGCGAGCTGCGCGGCATTGGGAGTCTGCTCGTCGAGCGGCTCGTCGTACATCTCCTCGCTCACGTCGAGCTTGGTCCCCAGCACGAGGCGGAGGTCGTTGACCGCGCCCATCCACGCCACGAGCTCCTCCTCGGTGACCCGCTTGGCATCGACCGTCCGCTCGAAGGCCTCCACCGAGGCCAGGTGCTCCGCCAACAGGTCGTCGCGCATCAACCGGGCGTACTCCTCGTTGCCCTCCGCGTCGTCCGCGTAGGCCGGCGGGAACAGCCGCCCGAGCGCCGCGTCGCCGGTCGGTAGCATCTCCCGGAGCTCCTCCGCCAGCCGGCGGAGCACGACCCGCTCGGACTCGGGGATGCGCAGCTCGAAGCCGCCCTTCCGGGTGCGGCGGATCCTGCGGCCGAGGGGCGGCGTGCGGGACACGGTCAGCTGTCCTTCTGCATCGTCGCCCACAGGCCGTGCGCGTGGAGCCGGGAAACGTCGAACTCCGCCCGCTCGCGGTTCCCGGAGGACACGACGGCCTTGCCCCGCTGGTGGACGTCCAGCATCAGCTTCTCGGCCTTCGCTTTGCTGTACCCGAACAGCTTCTGGAACACGAACGTGACGTAGGACATCAGGTTGATCGGGTCGTTCCAGACGATGACCAGCCAGGGACGGTCGGGCTCGACCTTCTCGTCGCCGGCCGGCCGCTCGACCTCGACGGGCGCGGTGGCCGTGCTCACGCCTCCCATTTTCTCAGGGAAGGCCAGGCATCGACCAGAGCCACCCCCTGGGCAACGGCGAGAGGCGAGGGCGCGGGCGGCCTACGGCACCGAGACGAACGCGGGACGGACCTCCGCCTCGACGACCGGGGCGCGGTGCCCAAGGGCCCACCCCTCCTTGTCGTCGTACACGCCGGTGATCTCCCCGCACGCCGGGCAGATCTCGGCCCGCCAGGTCCCGTCGTCGCCCCTGGTGCGGCGCATGTCACGCACGACGCCCGCGAACAGCGAGACGGCGGCGACCGTCAACCCGCACTTCGAGCACAAGGTGTCGGAATACATCCTCAGCAGGTGTCGGACCGGCGGAGCCGATACTTGAGCGAACACCTCCCCCCAAGCCGGACGAATGGTACAGCCTCGAACCCGGCGCTGCTATCATCCGGGCCGAGGGTTCCGCAAGGCACGTGGTTGTTCGAGCAGTTCCCTCACAGGGGCCCGCTGAGGGTCCCCAGGCCGCCGGGCCGAGAGCCCGGGCGGGCCGGGAAAGGAGGGGATTGCAGTATGGCAACCGGCACCGTGAAGTGGTTCAACTCCGAGAAGGGGTACGGCTTCATCTCCCAGGAGGACGGGCCCGACGTGTTCGTCCACTTCTCGGCGATTTCGGGCTCCGGCTACCGGAACCTCGAGGAGAACCAGAAGGTCGAGTTCGACGTCACGCAGGGGCAGAAGGGTCCCCAGGCGGCGAACGTCCGTCCCGTCGCGTAGCGACGACCAGGCCCGCTCCGCCCGCGCGGGGCAGATGCCGACTCACACAGGAAAGGCCACCGGCGAGCACCCGGTGGCCTTTCCTGGTTCCTGGTCTCGGATGTGGCTAGGTCCTCGGCGCGCCGCCGCCCGGAGCGGGAGCAGCGCCGCCCCCCGGGGCGCCGGCACCGCCACGGCCGCCGCGGCCCCCACCGGGGGGACCACCGAAGCCGCCGCCACGGCCTCCGCCCGGTCCGCCGCCGAAGCCGCCGCCTCGTCCACCTCCGGGGGCGCCGAAGCCAAAGCCCCGCCGGCGCTCCCGGACCTGGACCGCGGGCGCCTCCTTGATCTTCACGTTCCGCGGGACGTGGCCGGTGCGCTCGAGATGGACCTGGATGTAATCGCTCGTGTGGCTGCGCTCGATCTCCCGCCACCCGTCGTTCAGCAGGTGGTGCAGCCGCCCCTCGGCAGTCTTGCGGAGCTTGTCGCTCCCGGGGACCTTGACGAAGAGCTTCTCGTATCTGACTTCCTTGTGATCGCCCATGAGGGCTCCAGCCTAGCAGCGGCCGCTGCCGCCGCCCGAGGATGCACGGAGGGCGGGACCTCCTCGGGAGGTCCCGCCCGTGCCCCGTGGGGGATTCGCTACGCGGCGAGGATGACCGGCACGTCGACGACGTTGATGGGGCTGCCGTCCTTGGCGCTCGCCTCGAACGCCTCGACCGTGCCCCACTGCTCGTGGTCCACGTGGTAGGCGAGCGTCGACTCGAACGATCCCCGGCAGCCCGAGCCGCAGGTCGCGGTGGTCACGCCGCTCGCGATCTGGTGGCGGTTCTCGTCGAGCAGCCGGAGGCTGACCGTGGCCTCGAAGACGTCGGCGGTGCCGCGAACCGTGACCGGGTTGCCGGCGTCCTGGCCGGCGACGGGGGACTCGACCACGATCGCCGGGACGATCCCCTCGAAGTCCCCCCTGGCCCACGGTCGGTCGAGGAAGCTCCCGTCGACGTCGAACGGCCGGATGGGGTCGCCGTCCAGGTGGATCTCGACGCCGCGGTGGACGGAGGCGAACTGCGAGATCGTGAACACGACCTGGCCCAGCCGGACCCACTCCGAGGCCGCGCTGCCGCCCGAGAAGAAGTCCTTCGACAGGTTCACGGTGGCCACGCCGTCGGTGATCGAGATGCCGAGCAGCTCGGTGCCCGGCGGGATCTCGGTCCCGATGCCCTGGCCGATGTCCTCGTCGGTCGGCCCGGTCAGCAGGGTGTCCAGCGCGGCCGTGCCGACGGCCTGCGTCGCCGGCACCGTCCGGTGGACCGGCGACAGCCCCTGGCCGTGGGCGGCGAGCCAGACCTCTATCGTCAGCGTGCCCTGCGGCGAGGGCTCCTGGCTGGTTGGTTCCGGCGAGGCCGTCGGTGACGACGACCCGGTGTGGTCCGGCACCGGCGTTCCCGGCGGCTGCGTTTGAGTGCGGGTGGCCGACGGAACACCGGGCCCCGTGTCGACGGGACCGCCGCTGCGGGCACCCCCGGCACAGCCCGCCAGGACCAGGGCCGTGGCCCCCGCGATGACGACGAGACGCTTCATGACCGTTCCCTCCCTTCCTCTCGCGTCCCATCCTCGGCGGCGGGGGCAACGCGGCCCTCTCCGGGCGGTAACGATCCGGCAACCGGGATCCGGAGCACGAACCGGGTCCCGACGCCGCGCACGCTCTCCACTTCGATCCCGCCCCCCAGCAGACCGGCGTTCTCGCGGGCGATCGCGAGGCCCAGGCCGCTCCCGGGCCCGGCTCGGGAGGGATCGGCCTTGTAGAACCGCTCGAACAGGTGGGGAAGGTGCTCGGGAGGGATGCCCGGCCCCCGGTCGGCCACCTCCACGACCACGTCGGCGTCCTCGGCCCGGACGTGGACCCAGGCGTGACCGTCGCCGTGCTCGAGGGCATTGCCGACGAGGTTGGACACGATGCGCTCCAGGCGCCGCCGGTCCGAACTCAACGTCAGCCGGCCGCCGGTGACCGCGACCGCGCCGTCCCAGTCGCGGGCCGCGACGACGGCCCGGACCAGGGCCTCGACTTCCACCGGTTCCCGGACGACCGGCTCCCGGCCGGAATCCAGCCGGGAGATCTCCATGAGCTCCTCGACCAGCCGGCGCAGGCGGGCCACGTCGGCGACGAGGAGCTGGGCGGGCCGCCGCGCCTCCTCCGGCATCGAGTCGATGTGCTCGCGGAGCAGCGACGCCTCGGTCACCAGCGCCGACAGCGGCGTCCGGAGCTCGTGGGATACGTCGGAGGTGAACCGGCGCTCTCGCTCGCGGGCCTCGGACAGCGCCTCGATCTTGGCCTCCAGCGCGGCCGCCATCTCGTTGAACGACGCCGCCCACAGCCCGAACTCGTCGTCGGTCTGGACGGGCAGGCGGGTGTCGAGCAGGCCCTCGGCCATCGACCGGGCCGCCTCGCTGGCCCTCGCCACGGGCTCGAGCGTCCGCCGGGCGAGGACCGCCCCGGCCACGGCGGCGACCGCAAGCACCGCCAGCCAGCCGCCGGCCAGCACGAAGCCGAGTTCCCGGAGGTCGCGGTCGAGGCTGCGTTCGGAGAACACGAAGTACAGGTCGGTGTGCGCGGAGGCGACCCGTTCGCCCACAACGAGCGAGGGGTCGCCGTCGACGTGGAGTCGCTCGTACCCGACCTGGCCGTCCGCCACCAGGGCGTCCAGGTCGGGCGGAGGACGGAACCCCCGCAGCGGGACGGTGGAAGCGTTGACCCGGTGCCCGGTGAACAGCACGGTGCCGAACCCCCCGGTCGAGTAGAAGCTCAGCAGCGACTCGGCGTCGCGTCGCGTCGGCCGCCCCGCGAGGTTCTCCTGGGCGAACTCGAGGTTCAGCCGCGCCTGGTGCAGGGCCCGTTCGACCGCGTCGTCCAGTCGCGTCTGGCGGACCAGGAGGAACGATCCGGCCGCCAGCACGCCCGCTGAGAGCCCAGCAACCACGACGAACGAGACCGCCAGGCGCCGGCGGAGCCGGGCCGGCGCGGCCACCCGCCGGGGCATGGGCTCAGGCCTCCCGGGCGGCGGGCTCCCGGTCGATCCGGTAGCCCACGCCCCGGACCGTGCGGATCAGCGAGGGGTTCGCGGGGTCCGCCTCCACCTTCGCCCGCAGCCGCTGCACCGCCACGTCCACCAGGCGGGAATCGCCGAGGTAGTCGTAGTTCCACACCCTCGACAGCAGCACCTCGCGGGTAAGGACCCGCCCCGCGTTGCGGGCCAGCTCGAGCAGCAACCGGAACTCGGTCGCGGTGAGGTCGAGCTCCCGGCCGGCCCGCCGGGCCACGTAACCGGTCGGGTCGATGAGGATGTCGCCCACCTCGACCACCGGCTGCTGCGGGTCGGGGCTCGAGCGGCGCAGCACCGCCCGAACCCGGGCCACCAGCTCGGGGATCTCGAAGGGCTTCGTGACGTAGTCGTCGGCGCCGAGCTCCAGCCCGACCACGATGTCGGTGGTCTCGGTCCGGGCCGTGAGCATGATCACCGGCACACGGCTCGTCTTCCGGAGCTCGCGGCACACCTCGAACCCATCGAGGGAGGGCAGCATGACGTCGAGCAGGATCACGTCGAACGGGTCGTTGCGGGCCCGGAGCAGCCCGTCGCGGCCGTCGCCCGTCGTGCTCACCCGGAAGCCGGCCCTGGTGAGCCCCAGGGCGGTCAGCTCCCGGATCGACGCGTCGTCCTCGACGACCAGCACACGTTCGTCCACAGCCGGCCAAGCGTAGCCCCGGCCCCTCCGCGAACCCAGACCCCCATGCGGCTTGTTGCACGATCGTTGCACGCGACCGGCCCGGTACCATCGGCGATCGTGGCCACCGTGCTGGGGATCCGTCACGCCGAGGTCGAGAACCCCGATCACGTGGTCTACGCCCGGTCGCGGGGCTTCCCCCTGGCGGCCGGGGGGCGGGAGGCGGCCCGGCGGCTGGGGAACGCCCTCCGGTCGGCGGCGATCGTCGCGGTGTGGGCCAGTCCGCTCGACCGGGCGGTCGAGACCGCGCGGGAGCTGGCCGCGCCGCACGGTCTGCCCATCCGGGTGGACGACCGGTTGACCGAGTGGGGCGGGCTGATCCCGTGGCAAGGCCGGCCGTGGGGCGAGGCCATGGCGGACCCCGGCCTGCTGTCGATGTACGCGAACCCGGTCTCCTCGCCGGACGATCCCCTCGACGAGGCCGGCAGTCGCGTCCTGGCCTGGACCGAGGAGGCGGCCGCCGTCCAAGCGGAGGGGGTCGCGCTCGGCGTCTCCCACGAGGCGCCCCTCATCGCGGCCTACCTGGCCGGCCGGGGAGGCGACTACTCGGCCTTCCGGATGGTGAACATCCCGCACCTCGGCGGCGTCCGGCTGCTGCCGGGGCCGCCCGAGCTGGTCGACCCGGCCCACGCGCTCGCGCCGTCCTGCTGATCCGAGTCGGGCCGCTGAGCGCGGGGTAAGAGCTTGATGAAGATCCCCTGAAGACCCCGTCGTTCCCGTCGAGCCCGGCGAACATGAGAGTGATGAAGCGACTCGCCCTGAGCATCGTGACCCTGGCCCTGCTCGCCGCGGCGTGCACCGCGAGCAGCGTGGCCGCGGAGAAGGGCAAGCCGCTGGCGGTCTCGACCCACACGTCCATCAGCCCGGTGCCCTCGCTTCCGTCCCCCTCGCCGCTCCCGGAGAACACGAGCGCCGACCCAGTGGTCGCGGTCGTCCAGCGGGCCCTCCCCGCCGTCGTGAACGTCACGACGAACCTCCTGGAACAGAGCCTGTTCGGGTCGCAGCCCGGCCGGGGCGTCGGTACCGGGTTCGTCGTTCGGTCGGACGGCATCGTGGTGACGAACTTCCACGTGGTCGAGGGCGCCGAGCGGATCACGATCACCACCTCCACGCCGCCGACGCGCAGCTTCACCGCCAGGGTGATCGGGGGGGACGAGGACGCCGACCTGGCGGTGCTCAAGGTGAACGCCACCGGCCTGCCCACGGTGTCGCTCGGCAACTCGAGCGATCTCCAGCTCGGCGAGAGCGTGGTGGCGATGGGCTACGCGCTCGCATTGACCGGCGGGCCCAGCGTCACGAGCGGGATCGTCTCGTCGCTCAACCGCGAGGTGAAGGCCGCCGACCCGAACTTCCATGGCGGAGGGACTCGGACCTACTCCCACGCAATCCAGACCGACGCGGCGATCAACCCCGGGAACTCCGGAGGCCCCCTGCTCAACCTGGACGGACAGGTCGTCGGGATCAACACGGCCGGCGCGCAGCAGGCGGAGAACATCGGCTTCGCCATCGCCATCGACGCGGCCAAGCCCACCATCGACCACGCGATCCAGAACCCCTCCGCGCCGGTGCCGTTCCTGGGGGTGACCTCGACGTCCGTGACGCCGCTGATCCGGCAGCAGCAGAACCTGTCGGTCGACCACGGCGCGTTCGTCATCGCGGTCGCGCCGAAGGGCCCGGCTCAGCAGGCCGGCATCAAGGCCGGCGACGTGGTCGTCAGCTTCGACGGCAAGTCGGTGGACACCTCCGACGCGCTGTACAACCTGATCCTGACCCACAACCCGGGCGACAGGGCGTCCGTGGGCGTGGTGCATACAAACGGAAAGTCACAGACGTTCTCCGTGACGCTCGGAGTGCGACCCCTCCCCACCGCCACACCGTCGCCGTAGGACCCTTCCCCCTTCCCACGGCGAGCGAGCGACCCGGCCACCGAGCCGGGTCGCGTCGCGTCCGGCCCGACCGGGCCCGCGAGCCTGCGCTAGCCTTCCTGGCGATGAAGGTTCGTCTGCGGAACCCCGACCGGGAGGTGCGGGTTCCCGGGCCGCGCCAGGTCCGCGACGTGCTCGCGGAGCTGGGGGTCGACCCGGACACCGTGCTCGTGATCCGGGACCGCGAGCTCGTGACCCGGGAAGAGCGCCTGGACGACGGTGACGAGATCGAGGTCCGGCCGGTGATCAGCGGGGGGCGGACGTGAGGTGCCGGCGGTGTCGGGGGCCGGCGGTCATCGAGATCCGACGGCACAACGCGGCATTCTGCGAATCGTGCTTCGTACGGCACGTCCACGAGACCGTGAAGCGTTCGATCAAGTCGCACCGGATGCTCGCGGCGGACGACCGGGTGCTGGTCGCGGTGTCCGGGGGCAAGGACTCGCTCGGGCTGTGGGACGTGCTGCTCGACCTGGGGTACCGCGCGACGGGGATGTACCTGGGGCTGGGGATCGGCGAGTACTCGGAGCGGTCGCGGGAGGCCACCCGGGCGTTCGCCGGGGAACGCGGCGCGGACCTCATCGACGTCGACCTGCGCGGGGAGTACGGCTACGACATCCCGACCGCAGGGAAGAAGGGATCGCGGTCGACCTGCGCCGTGTGCGGGCTGTCCAAGCGGTACGTGTTCAACCGCGTCGCGCTCGACCACGGGTTCGACGTCGTCGCCACCGGCCACAACCTGGACGACGAGGCGGCCACGCTGCTCGGGAACACGCTGCGGTGGCAGACCGGCTACATCGCGCGCCAGTTCCCGGTGCTCCCCGGGCGGGAGGGCATGGTCAGGAAGGTCAAGCCGCTCATCCGGCTGTCCGAGCTCGAGACCGCCGCGTACGCCTTCCTCCGCCACATCGACTACGTGGTGGAGGAATGCCCGCTGGTCGGCGGGAACACCCAGCTGCGGTACAAGGCGGCCATGAACCAGCTGGAGCAGGCGTCGCCGGGGACCAAGGCGCAGTTCCTGATGGGGTTCATCGACCACGGCGCGGCCCTGTTCAAGGACGAGGACACGGCCGAGCTGTCACCGTGTGAGCGGTGCGGCCAGCCCACGACCGGGCGGTTCTGCGCGTTCTGCCGGGCCCGGGCGCAGGTGCTGGGCCAGCGGCTCGGCGCGCCCGCCGACCGGGGCGCGGACGATCGCCAGGTGGCCGGCGAGCTGTCCGAGGAGGTCCTGCCCGCGGAGCTGTACGGCGACGCGAGCTGACCATGGAGCGATCGGTGGGTCCGTTCGAGGCGGGGGAGCGGGCGCTGCTGCTCGATTCGCGGGGCCGGCGGTACCTGGTGCGGCTGCAGCCCGATCGGGACTTCCACTTCCACGGGGGCATGGTGCCGTTCGCCGAGGTCATCGGGCACGACGAGGGCGTCGTGCTGACCTCCTCGAAGGGCGCCGTGCTGCAGGCGTTCCGGCCGCGCCTGGCCGACTTCGTGCTGAAGATGCCGCGGGGTGCGCAGGTCGTCTACCCGAAGGACCTGGCCGCGATCCTCATGCACACGGACATCGGGCCCGGCTCGCGCGTCCTGGAGGCGGGGACCGGTTCGGGGGCCCTCACGCTCGCGCTGTGCCGGGCCATCGGGCCCGAGGGCCGCGTCGTCACCTACGAGCTCCGCCCCGAGTTCCTGGAGAAGGCGGCGGCGAATGTGGAGGCCTTCTTCGGCAAGTCGCCCGCGTCGCTCGACATGCGGGCCGGCGACCTCCGCGACGTGGTCGGGACCGGGGAACGGTTCGACCGGGTGATCCTGGACATGCCCGAGCCGTGGGGCGTCCTGGACGCGGTCACGCAGGTCCTCGAACCCGGCGGCATCCTGTGCGGCTACCTCCCCACGACGATCCAGGTCCAGACGCTCGTCCTGGAGATGCGGGCGGGGGGGTTCCAGCAGGTGGAGACCTTCGAGCTGATGCTGCGGTCCTGGTACGTCACCGACCGCAGCGTGCGTCCGGACCACCGAATGGTGGCGCACACCGGGTTCATCACCGTCGGCCGGTACGGGCCTGGCGCCCCGTTCGGCGAGCCGGCGCCCGTGGAACCGGCCGAGGCCGCGGGCGCCGAGCGAGACGCCGACGTTCAGCCGGCGGGGATTCCTACCGAAGTTGACCCGGAGCGCGTATAGACTCGGGTGGGTAGGAGGTTGCGGCGATGCCCCAGGACTCGCGAGAGCAGTTCGAGCAGTACGAGAAGGAACGACACGAGCTCGAGACCCAGATCAAGTTCCTGGAGGACGAGGTCGCGCTGCTCCGACGCCGTCTGTCGAACGCCCCCCGTCAGGTCAAGCTGCTCGAGGAGAAGCTGGTCCAGACCCGCGCCGACCTCTCCCGGGCCCTCGGCCAGAACGAGAAGCTCGTCTCCGCGCTCAAGGCCGAGCGCGACAAGATCGAGGCCCTCAAGGAAGAGGTCGAGAAGCTCACCCAGCCGCCGGCCACCTTCGGAGTGTTCCTGTCGATGGTGGAGGACGAGGAGTCCGTCGCCGACGTGTTCACCGCCGGGCGGAAGATGCGCGTGTCCGTCGACCCGTCGCTGGAGCCCGACCGGCTGGTGAAGGGCGTCGAGGTGATCCTCAACGAGGCGCTGAACGTCGTCGAGATCCTCGACCAGGACCGGCAGGGCGAGGTGGTCACCGTCAAGGAGCACGTCGACGACGACCGCGTGATCGTGATCGGCCGGGGCGACGAGTCCCAGGTGGCGATCCTGTCGCACGCGCTGCGGGGCCAGCTCATCCGGGTCGGCGACTCGCTCCTGCTCGACCCCCGCTCCGGGCACGTCCTGGAGAAGCTCCCCAAGCAGGAGATCGAGGAGCTGGTCCTCGAGGAGGTCCCCAACGTCTCCTACGAGGACATCGGCGGGCTGAAGGGCCAGATCGACGCCATCCGCGACGCCGTCGAGCTGCCCTTCCTGTACGCCGAGCTGTTCCTGGAGCACCAGCTGAAGCCGCCGAAGGGCGTGCTGCTGTACGGCCCGCCGGGGTGCGGCAAGACCCTCATCGCGAAGGCCGTGGCGAAGTCGCTGGCCCAGCAGGTCGCCGAGAAGACCGGCCGGTCGGACGCGCACTCCTATTTCCTGAACGTGAAGGGGCCGGAGCTGCTGAACAAGTACGTCGGCGAGACCGAGCGGCAGATCCGGATGATCTTCCAGCGGGCCAAGGAGAAGTCGGACGAGGGCTTCCCGGTCATCGTGTTCTTCGACGAGATGGACTCCCTGTTCCGCACGCGGGGGAGCGGCATCTCCTCGGACGTGGAGAACACGATCGTGCCCCAGCTGCTCTCCGAGATCGACGGCGTCGAGTCGCTGAAGAATGTGATCGTGATCGGCGCCTCGAACCGCGAGGACATGATCGACCCCGCGATCCTCCGGCCCGGGCGGCTCGACGTGAAGATCAAGATCGAGCGGCCCGACCAGGAGGGGGCGGGCGACATCATGGCCAAGTACCTGAACGCGGGCGTCCCGATCCACCCCGACGAGGTCCGCGGCGCCGACATGGAGAAGGCCCTGGCCCGGATGATCGAGACCACCGTCGAGCACATGTACGCGCCCAGCGACGACAACCGGTTCCTCGAGGTGACCTACCAGTCGGGGGACAAGGAGATCCTGTACTTCAAGGACTTCAACTCCGGCGCGATGATCGAGAACATCGTGGCGCGGGCGAAGAAGGACGCGATCAAGCGGTTCCTCCAGTCGGGGGAGAAGGGCATTCGCACCCAGGACCTCGTGAAGGCCATCCGCGACGAGTTCAAGGAGAACGAGGACCTGCCGAACACGACGAACCCTGACGACTGGGCCCGCATCTCCGGCAAGAAGGGCGAGCGGATCGTCTACGTCCGCACGCTCCTCGCGGACGGCGAGGACGGCAAGGCCGGCCGCCAGGTCGAGCGCATCAACGCCGGCCAGTACCTGTAGGGCGTACCCTCGGTCGCCGTGAAGCGACGCCAGGCCGACACGGCCTCGAAGGACGCTGCGTGGCGTGCCTCCAGGCCCCCAATCCGCACCCTGAGCAACGCGCTCGGCTTCGGTTCCGTGGTTCCCGAGCGCCGCGACGGGGACGGTGCGCCCGGGGAACGGGTGGATCCCAGGCTCCGGCTCGTCGCACTGAGCTTCCTCATGCTGTTCGTGGAGCTCGCGCTCATCCGGTGGACGGGTTCGAACGTCCTGTACCTGTCGTACTTCTCCAACTTCGTCCTGCTGGGGAGCTTCCTCGGGATCGGCCTCGGATTCCTCCGGGCGCGGTCCCGAGTGCACCTCTTCCCGCTGGCACCGGTCCTGCTGGCCCTCCTGGTGGTCTTCGTCAGGTTCTTCCCCGTGGTCATCGACCGGTCGGGGGACCTGCTCGTGTTCTTCGGGAGCCCCGACCGGACCGGCCTCCCGGTCTGGGTGACCCTCCCGGTCGTGTTCGTCGGGGTGGCCGCGGTCATGGCCGCGATCGGTGAGGGCGTCGCCCGGACCTTCGCCCGGTTCCCTCCCCTGCAGGCCTACCGGCTGGACACCCTCGGCAGCATCGGGGGCATCGCGGTGTTCTCGGTGCTGTCGTTCACCGGCGCGCCGCCGGTGGTGTGGGGAGCGGTCGCGGCGGGCCTCATGCTCCTCCTGCTCGGCCGCCGGGCCCGGCTCGTCCAGGTCGCCGGCGCGGTCACGATCGTGGTCGTGCTCGCGGTCGAGTCACTGGCGGCCGGGGCGTCCTGGTCTCCCTACTACAAAGTCACGCTCCGGAGGACCAGGGACTTCGTGTCCATATCGGTGAACGGTGTCCCGCACCAGATCGTCACCTCCGTCGCGTGGCGACGCCGCCACCGCCCCTTCTATTTCCTGCCCTACCGGCACATGACGAACGACCCGCCCCACCGCGTCCTGGTGGTGGGCGCGGGATCCGGTGGGGACGTCGCCGTGGCCCTGGCGGAGGGCGCCGGGCACGTGGACGCCGTGGAGATCGATCCTCGTCTGGCCCAGCTGGGGAAGGAGCTCAACCCGGACCATCCCTACCAGGACCCTCGGGTGTCCCTGACCGTGGACGACGGGCGGGCCTTCCTCGAGCGCACCGACCGTCGCTACGACCTCATCCTGTTCGGGCTCCCGGACTCCCTGACGCTCGTATCCGGGCAGTCCTCGATCCGCTTGGAGAGCTACCTGTTCACCGAACAGGCCATCGCCTCCGCTCGGGACCACCTGGCCCCCGGGGGCGTCTTCGCCATGTACAACTCGTACCGGGAGCAGTGGCTGGTCGGGCGGCTGGCGAGCACGCTCGACGAGGCCTTCGGCCGAAAACCCTGCGTCGACTTCCCGGGAGGGACGAACCACTTCGCGGTGCTCACGGACTCCGCCAGTCCAGGGGCGCTCCGCTGCCCGCCGGCGATCGGGCTCGCGACCGCCGCCGGCCCGGCCACCGACGACCATCCCTTCGTGTACCTGCGCCACCGGACCATTCCGGCGTTCTACTTGCTGGCCATCGCCCTCATCCTGCTCGCCTCGGCCCTGGCCGTGCGGGGGATCGGGGGGCGGATCGGCCCCATGCGCCGGTACGTCGACCTGTTCTTCATGGGGGCGGCCTTCCTCCTGCTGGAGGCGAAGAGCGTGGTCCAGTTCGCCCTGCTGTTCGGGACCACGTGGGTGGTGAACGCCCTGGTGTTCGCGGGGGTCCTGGTGTCGGTGCTCGTGGCCATCGAGGTGGCGCGCCGGGTCCGCATCCGCCGGCCCGCCCGGCTGTACGTTTGGCTCCTCGCCGCCCTCGGGGTGGCCTGGGCGGTGTCGCCCGAGGCCCTCCTCGGCCTGCCCCTCGTCCCCCGGTTCCTTGTCGCGGTGGCCGTGGCCTTCGCCCCCATCACCATCGCCAACCTGGTCTTCGCGGAGCGGTTCCGAGGCGTCGGTTCCTCCACCGTCGCCTTCGGGGCGAACCTGCTCGGGGCCATGGTCGGCGGCGTCCTCGAATACCTCTCGCTGATCGTGGGGTACCGCTCCCTGCTCCTGCTGGTGGCGGCCCTGTACGGGCTGGCGTTCCTCACGGGGCGCGGTCACCTGACCCGCTCGGAAGACGGCCCCGTTCGGCGGCCCGAGGTCCTCGCTGCCGGTTCCGGCTCGCGGTCCTGACGCGAGCTGCCTCAGCGCGTCGACCGGACCTCGACGCCCGGCAGACCCTCGAAGCCGGCCCGGTCCTCTGTCACGACCGTTCTGCCGCTCACGATCGCCGTCGCGGCGATGATCAGGTCGTGGGCTCCCCGCGGCCTCCCCGACGACCTCGTCGCCGCGAGCAGGTCGGCATGGGCGCGGGCAACCTCCAGGTCGTAGGACTCGAGCGGGATCACGGTCAGGAGGTCCTCCACGAACGCCTTCCGGAGCGCCCGTCGGCGGCCCGACGCCATCTCGACTCCCACCAGGAGCTCGGCGACGGTCACCGCCGCCAGCGCCACGTCCGCGTCGTCGGGAAGCAACGGCTGGATCGCCCGGCCCTCGCGCTCGGCACGTACGAGCACGCTCGTGTCGAGGATCAGCCGGTCCAGTCGCGCTCCTCCACGACGATGGACGCCCGCAGGTCTCGGAGCTCCTGTGACCACGCGGGGTCCGGTGTGTGCCGACGAAGGAATTCCTTAACGGCGCGTCCGGTCGCCCCCGCCGCCGGCCCGATCCTGGCGACCGGATGGCCGTTGCGAACGACGATGAACGTCTCCCCCCGGTGCTCGATCGCGTCGAGCACCTCCGAGAAGCGCCGGGCAGCCTCGGTGGCGGTGACCTGCTTCACATGGATCAGATTATCGGATATCGGGGCACGAAGTCGAGGCTCGGTGGCGGACCACCAGGACACGCGACGCGCGCCTGGATGAGCTCATCAACTGTAGGCACGGGAGGATAGGATCACCGAGTGCAGCGAAGGCGCGGCTGCGAGTCCGGAGGAGGGATCATGGTCTTCTCTCCGCGGTGGCTGGAGATCTTCGAATACGAAAGCCACGGATTCCTGTCGGTCGCAAGCTTTCGGGTCCATGGATGGCGGAGGGGGGTCCTTTCGCTGGCCAGGCCGATCCGGCCACTCAACCGGCGGCTGATGTACCGCTGGGTCCAGGGCTTCCTGCAGGCGATCCCGCCTCGCGACGAGGGTCCACCGGACGCCGGGGTGCGTGAGCCGCGACGCCCTGCTCCCCACGCGGGATCGGGTGCTGTCGCGCTTCCACGGCTCGACCTGACCTGATCCCCTCGGGAGCGGGGAGGGCCGGTTCCGACACCACAGGTAGTACCCTCCTGGGACATGGCGATCGACAAGGTCATGGGCATCGAGACCGAGTATGGGATCTCGTCGCCCGGCGCCCCGGAGTTCAATCCCGTGCTCTCGTCGTCGCTGCTCATCAACACGTTCGCCGGCGCGTTGCGGCGGATCCGGTGGGACTACGAGCAGGAGTCGCCGCTGCGCGACGCCCGCGGGTTCGAGCCGGTGCCCGCGCGCGAGGGGACCGACGAGGACCTCGGGCTGGCCAACGTGATCCTCCCCAACGGCGCCCGGTACTACGTCGACCACGCGCATCCGGAGTACTCCACGCCGGAGTGCTCGACGCCCCGCAGCCTGGTGGTCCACGACAAGGCAGGGGAGATGATCCTCGAGCGCTCGGTGCTGGAGGTCCAGCACATCATGCCGCCCGGGACCCGCCTTTCGATCTACAAGAACAACACCGACGGCAAGGGGAACTCCTACGGCACGCACGAGAACTACCTGGTCGACCGGCAGACCCCGTTCGGGCGGATCGTCCGCGACCTCACCCCGTTCTTCGTGTCGCGCCAGGTGTTCACCGGCGCCGGGAAGGTCGGCGCGGAGGGCCCCCGGGCCCAGCACGCGAACGTGGGCTACCAGCTCAGCCAGCGGGCGGACTTCTTCGAGGCCGAGGTCGGCCTGGAGACCACGCTGAAGCGCCCGATCATCAACACGCGCGACGAGCCCCACGCCGACCCCGAGAAGTACCGCCGGCTGCATTGCATCATCGGCGACGCGAACCTGTGCGAGGTGGCCATCTTCCTCAAGGTGGGTTCGACGGCGATCGTCCTCAAGATGATCGAGGACGAGTTCCTGCCCGAGCTCACTTTGGACTCGCCCGTCCAGGCCCTGCACGACGTGTCCTGGGACATCACGTGCCGCGCGCTCATCCGGTTGGCCGACGGCCGCCGGCTGACGCCGGTCCAGCTGCAGTGGGAGTTCCTCGACCACGCGAAGAAGTACGTCGAGGAGCGCGACGCCACCGCCGCGAATGCCGAGGTCCTGCAGCGGTGGGAGGCCGTCCTGACGGCCCTGGAGGAGGACCCGCTCGGCCTGCACCGCGAGCTGGACTGGGTTGCGAAGTACCGGCTGCTCGAGGGATACCGGGAGCGCGACGGGCTGGCCTGGAACGACGCGAAGCTCCGGTTGGTCGACCTGCAGTACCACGACGTCCGCCGGGACAAGGGGCTCTACCATCGGCTCGCTGCCTCCGGGAAGGTCGAGCGGCTCACCGACGACGACGAGGTCACCCGCGCCATGCTCGAGCCGCCGGAGGACACCCGGGCGTTCTTCCGGGGGCGGTGCATCGACCGCTTCCGGGACGCGATCGTCGCGGCGTCGTGGGACTCGCTGATCTTCGACACCGGCCACGACGCGCTCCAGCGAGTGCCGATGCGCGAACCCCTCCGGGGGACAAGGGCGCACGTCGAGCAGCTCCTCGCCGACGCTCCCGACGCCGCGACGCTGGTCGGCCTGCTCCAGGGCTGATCGAGACCCGGAACCGCCGGACGCGCGGGAGTGCCTTCCTCCCGGGTAGCGTCGGACCCGCCGGTAGAATGTGGGCTCGGCTCGAACGGGTGGGGAAGGAGCAGGTGTGCCGCAGGAGCAGGAACAGCGCAAGACCCAGAAGCGCGACGGCGGGGCGGGCGACGGCGACGACGCCGGACAGGTCCAGTCCTCGACCAAGGGCGAAGAGCTCAAGGAGGAGATGGACGAGATCCTCGACGAGATCGACTCCGTGCTGGAGGAGAACGCCGAGGAGTTCATCAAGTCCTACGTCCAAAAAGGGGGACAGTGACCGGTCTGTCCGGCCTGCCGCTCTCGGGGGGGCGGCGGTTCGGCGTGTCCCCGAGCTTCATCGACGTGCTGGCCGAGCTGGGTCCCCAGCCGAGCAGCCATCAGGCCGTCGGGCCGCAGTCCGCGGCGCCCCTGTCGATCCCGCACGGAACCACGATCATCGGGCTGAAGTTCGAAAGCGGCGTGGTCATGGCCGGCGACCGCCGGTCCACCGAGGGGTACTCGATCGCCGACGACAAGATCGAGAAGGTCTTCCAGGCAGACGACTATTCCGCGGTGTCGATCGCCGGCGCGGCCGGCCAAGCCATCGAGATCGTGCGGCTGTTCCAGATCGAGCTCGAGCACTACGAGAAGGTCGAGGGCGAGCGCCTCTCGCTGGAAGGCAAGGCCAACCGGCTGGCCCAGATGATCCGGTCGAACTTCCCGATGGCCCTCCAGGGCCTGGTGGTGGTCCCGCTGTTCGGCGGGTACGACGAGCGCCGAGGCGAGGGCCGGCTGTTCCGGTACGACGCGACGGGGGGCCGGTGGGAGGAGGAGGACTTCATGTCCACCGGTTCGGGCGGCAGGCCGGCCAAGTCCACCCTGAAGAAGCGGTGGCGCGCCGGCCTGGCCCGCGACGAGGCCCTGCGCGTAGTGGTAGAGGCCCTGCGCGATGCCTCCGAGGAGGACGTCGCCACCGGCGGCCCCGACCCCGTGCGGGGCCTGTGGCCCACCGTGAGACTGATCACCTCGGCCGGGGTCGAGGAAGTCGACGACGAGGAGGTCCGCGCGGCCTACGAGTCCCTGGTGGCCGGGTGATGTCGTTCCAGCCCTACGTTCCCCCCGAGCAGCTCATGAAGGACCGCTCGGAGTACGCCCGCAAGGGCATCGCCAAGGGGCGCTCCGTGGTGGCCTTCGAGTACGCCGACGGCGTCCTGTTCGTCGCCGAGAACCCCAGCGCCACGCTGCACAAGGTCAGCGAGATCTACGACCGGATCGCGTTCGCAGGCGTCGGGAAGTACAGCGAGTTCGAGGACCTGCGCATTTCCGGGATCCGCCTCGCGGACATCCGCGGCTACTCCTACGGGCGGGAGGACGTCAGCGCGAAAGCCCTGGCCAACGCGTACTCCCAGGCGCTGTCGGCGATCTTCACGCAGCAGATGAAGCCCTACGAGGTGGAGATCCTGGTCGCCCAGGTGGGCGACACCCCCGCGGAGAACGAGATCTTCCACGTGCTGTTCGACGGCAGCGTGACCGACGAGCAGGGGTTCGTCGGGATCGGCGGCAGCAGCGAGGAGCTGACCGACCACCTCCGCGACGAGTACCAGCCCGACTGGGACCTCTCCTCCGGGGTGCGCGCGGCGGTGAAGGCCTTGGCGGCCGTCGGCGACCGCCAGATCCCGCCGGAGGACATCGAGGCGGCGATCCTGGACCGCTCGCGGAACCGGCGGAAGTTCCGGCGACTCGACGACGGGGAGGTCGCCGCCGTACTGGCCGAAGGCAAGCCGGCCACGGCGCCGGTGGGGGAGGGCGAGCCCTCGCCGGACGGCACCGCCCCGGCGCCGGACGTCGCCGGTCCGAACGGCGCCTGAATCCCCCGTGGGGCCCGAGGCGACCGATCGCGAACCGGCCGGCCCACCGGTGGAGGGCGTCACCCGGTTCCGGTCCGCGAACACCGTGCATCCGGCCGGCGATCACGGCACGGTCACGGGAACGCACGCGACCCCCGACGCGCCAGCCGACCTCATCTTCAACCCCTGGCTCCCCGAGATCCACGCGGATCCCTACCCCGTGTACCGACGGCTCCGGGAGGAGGATCCCGTCCACGAGCCGTTCCCGGCGTGTGGATGCTGTCGCGCCACCGCGACGTCTCCGCCCTGCTGCGGAACCCCGACGTGAGCAGCGACCGCAGGAACTCACCCGTCTACGAGGAGTTCATCAAGGCGCTGCCCGTCGAGCCGGACGAAGGGGCGCTGACCCCGTCGATGCTGTTCCTGGATCCCCCCGACCACGACCGGCTGCGACGACTGGCCAACAAGGCCTTCACGCCGAGGGCCGTGGAACGTCTCGTCCCCCGCATCCGGGAGGTCGTGGACGGGCTGCTCGACCGCGCGGCCGAGGCTGGGGAGTTCGACGTGGTGGCCGACCTGGCGTACCCGCTGCCGGTGACGGTCATCTCGGAGATGCTCGGCGTCCCGGAGCCCGACCGGCCCGCCCTCCGCCGGTGGTCGCTCGACCTCATCTACACGCTCGACCCGATGCTGTCGGTCGAGGCCCTCGCCCGGGCCCAGCGCGCCGGCGCAGAGTTCCGGGGGTATCTCCGCGGGCTGATCGCCGACCGGCGGGCCCACCTCGGCGAGGACCTGCTGTCCGGGCTGATCCAGGCCGAGGACGACGGTCAGCAGCTGTCGCCCCAGGAGCTCGTCGCCACGTGCGTGCTGCTGCTGGTGGCAGGGCACGAGACCACGTCGAGCTTCATCGGCAACGGTGTGCTGGCGCTGCTCCGGAACCCCGACCAGTACCGGCGCCTGCACGAGGACCCCGGCCTGATGCGCAGCGCCGGGGAGGAGCTGCTGCGATACGACTCCCCGGTCCAGCTCACCGGGCGCCTCGTCCTGCGCGAAACCGAGATCGCGGGCCGGCGGGTCCAGGCGGGCCAGGACGTGGTGGCGCTGGTCGGCGCGGCCAACCGCGATCCCGAGGTGTTCGCCGACCCCGAGCGGCTGGACCTCGGGCGTGCGGACAACCGCCACGTGGCGTTCGGCGGCGGTATCCACTTCTGTCTGGGCGCACCCCTGGCGCGGATCGAGGGCGGGACGGCAATCGCCTCGCTGGTCCGGCGGTTCCCGGATCTCCAGCTGGCCACCGACCGGCCCGACTGGCGGGACACCGTGACGCTGCGGGCGCTCAGCTCGCTGCCGGTCGCCCGGTAGCTCCCCGCCGAGCCCGGCCGCCGGTTTCGGGATGTCGTTGATTCGGCATGCGCCCCTCCCTACGCTGGCCGCAAGGAGGTTCCGCATGAACCGCTCGCGTTCCCGCCTCGTCGTCCCGTGTGCCGTCGCCTTCGGCCTGGTTGTCGTCGGACTGGCCTCGCCGGCCCAGGCCATCGCCGTGGCCGACCTCTCCGTGACCGTGGCCGACCACGCCGATCCCGTCACCGCCGGCAACAACGTCGTCTACACGGTGACCGCGCACGACGCGGGTCCGAGCGACGCGTTCAGCGTGACGCTGGACGACGTGATGCCGCCGGGAACGACCTTCGTGTCGGGGACCCAGACCTCGGGACCGGCGTTCACCCTGACGGAACCGCCCGTGGGGGGCATCGGGACCGTGAGCGCGACGATCGGGACCTTCGCCGATGGCGCCACCGCGACGTTCACCTACACGTTCCGGGTATCGAGCTCGCTGGCCGGCGGGACCACGCTCGTGAACCAGCCGAACATCTCCGCCTCCGGGTCGTCCGATCCGAACGGAGGGAACGACAGCGACTCGGAGTCGACGACGATCGACACGCGGGCCAACCTGGTGATCCTGGGCTCGTCGGACGACACGGATCCGGTCGATCCTGGGGCCGGCGTCGTGTACGACACGACCGTCACGAACCTGGGTCCCTCCGACGCCCAGACCGTCCAGTTCACGGACATCGCGCCCTTCGGGGCGACCCCCGTGGGATTCAACGAACTGAGCGGGCCGACCTTCAACCTGTTCTTCGACGGCACGTCGACGTTCACCGCGACCACCACGACCTTCGCGGCGGGCGCGACGGCGACTTTCGCTTCGGGGTTCACGGTCGACCAGGACGCGCCGGCCACGTTGCACCACCCCACCTCGATCTCCTCGACCACGCTCGACCCCGTTCCCGGGAACAACGCCGACGTCGAGGACACCGCCGTCGTCCCGCTGATCTCGATCGACAATGTCTCGCTGCCGGAGGGTGACGCCGGGACGACCGCGATGCAGTTCCACGTCTCGCTCAACCACTCGTTCGACGCGCCGATCGACGTGAACTTCGCCACGACGGACGGAACGGCCACGCATCCCGCCGACTTCCAACAGGAGCACGGGACCATGCAGTTCAGCGCGGGAGCGGTCCTCGAGACCATCACCGTGCCGGCGAACGGTGAGCGCGTCTTCGAGCCGAACGAGATGTTCTCGGTCAACCTGACGCTTCCGCCGTCGCAGGTGGGCGTCCTCGCGGACGCCCACGCCATCGGAACGATCCGAAACGACGACCCCCGGCCCACGGTCTCGATCGGCGACGTGACGCACGCGGAGGGCGATTCGGGCGACACCGCGTTCGTCCTCCCCGTGACCCTGTCGAACCCGAGCTCCCAGCCGGTCACGGTGCACTACGTATCGGGCGGCGGGACCTCCACGCCGCCGACGGACTACGACGCCGTCGCCAACGACCTGGTCATCCCGGCCGGGGACTCGGGCGGTTCGGTCTCCGTGCCCGTCCACGGGGATACGGACGTCGAGCCCACCGAGAACTTCGCCGTGAGCCTCTCCGCCCCGGCCGGCGCCGGCCTGGGCGACTCGATCGGGGTGGGGACCATCCGCAACGACGACTTCGCCGACCTCGTCCTGTCGGGCTCCGTGAGCCCCGGCTCGCCCCGCGTCGGGCGTCATCTGACGGAGACCTACACGGTGAAGGCCAATGGGAACCAGCCGGACACCGACGTCACGCTGGTGGACACCGTGTCCGACCGGTTGCTGTTCGTCTCGGCGCACGCGGCCAAGGCCGGCGCCACCTGCGACCGGAGCGGAGCCACGGTCACCTGCCATCTCGGATCGATGGCGGCCGGCTCACAGGCCGTGGTGACGATCGTGGTCATCCCCACGGCGTCCGGAGGCCTGCCGGTCCACGGAGGGGTGAGCGGAGACGCTCCCGAGCCGACCACGGCGAACAATGCGTTCACCTTCGTGGCCTTCGCGGAGATGCCGCCCTGCACGATCACGGGAACGCTGGCCGCGGACACGCTCGCGGGGACCGCAGGCAACGACGTCATCTGCGGCCTCAGCGGCGACGACGTGCTGCGCGGCGGAGGCGGGGACGACGTCCTGGTCGGGGGGGCAGGCGGGGACTCGCTGAGGGGCGACGGCGGGTTCGACGTCCTGCTGGGGGGCAACGACAACGACGCCCTGGACTCGCGGGACGGGGTCTCCGCCAACGACGCCGCGAGCGGCGGTGCCGGCGCCGACACGTGCCAGACCGACGGGGGCGACCTCCGCGTGAGCTGCGCGTAGCCGGGGGCAGAGCACCCGCGCACGGCTCGTTGGCCTGGTTCGCCTCCCCGCGCCCATACACTGGTGGCGTGGACCGGCGGATCTTCGGGCTGGAGAACGAGTACGGGGTGACCTGCACGTTCCGGGGGCAGCGCAGGCTGTCGCCGGACGAGGTGGCCCGGTACCTGTTCCGCCGGGTCGTGCACTGGGGGCGGTCGTCGAACGTGTTCCTGGAGAACGGCGCCCGGCTGTACCTCGACGTCGGCTCGCACCCGGAGTACGCCACGCCGGAGTGCGACAAGGTGCTCGACCTCGTGGCGCACGACAAGGCGGGGGAGCGGATCCTCGAGGCCCTGCTGTCGGCGGCGCAGCTCCGGCTGCACGAGGAGGGCATCTCCGGCGAGGTGTTCCTGTTCAAGAACAACACCGACTCGGCCGGGAACTCCTACGGCTGCCACGAGAACTACCTGGTGGCCCGGCAGGGCGAGTTCGCGCGCATGGCGGACGTGCTGATCCCGTTCTTCGTGACGCGGCAGGTCTACTGCGGGGCGGGCAAGGTGCTCCACGGGCCGCGCGGCGCCCAGTTCTGCCTCAGCCAGCGCGCGGAGCACATCTGGGAGGGGGTCTCGAGCGCCACCACCCGGTCACGCCCGATCATCAACACCCGCGACGAGCCCCACGCGGACGCCGAGCGGTTCCGGCGCCTCCACGTCATCGTCGGCGACTCGAACATGAGCGAGTGGACGAACCTCATGAAGGTCGGCATCACCGACCTGGTCCTGCGCATGGTCGAGGAGAACACCGTGATGCGCGACCTCACCCTGGAGAACCCCATCCGGGCCATCCGGGAGATCTCGCACGACATGTCCTGCCGGAAGAAGGTCCGCTTGGCCAACGGCCGGGAGCTGTCCGCCATCGACATCCAGAACGAGTACTACGAGCGAACGTCCCGGTTCCTGGAGCGCCGCGACGGCGACGTGCTGTCACAACGCCTGCTGCAGGAGTGGCGGACGGCCCTCGACGCGCTGGCCGACCAGCAGCCCGAACGGCTGGTCCGGAAGGTGGATTGGGTCACCAAGCACGTCCTGATCGAGCGGTACCGGGCCAAGCACGGCCTGCCGCTGGCCAGCGCGAAGGTCGCGCTGATGGACCTGGCCTATCACGACGTGAACCGCGACCGCGGCCTGTACTACTTGATGGAGCGGAAGGGACGCGTCGACCGGGCGGTCGAGGAGAAGGACGTGACGCGGGCCATGCGCGAGCCGCCCCAGACGACGCGGGCCCGGCTCCGCGGGGAGTTCATCCGCCAGGCCAAGCAGCGCCGCCGCGACTACACCGTGGACTGGGTCCACCTCAAGCTGAACGACCAGGCCCAGCGCACGGTTCTGTGCAAGGACCCGTTCAAGTCCGTCGACGAGCGGGTGGAGCAGCTCATCGCCCACATGTGAGGCCGTCTCACGATCTGGCGGCGTCGAGCGTTCGGAAGGTCGTGCGAAGTCCGGAAGGACGCTCACCCGGCAGCGGCGGCGCGGGCAATTTGACGCCGCGCTTGCGTTTCTATGATGTCGCGATGACCGGGACCCGTGGCAGCAGCTCGGAGCGGAACCCCGAGGGGACCGGTCGACGCCCGGTATGAGGCCGGCATCGGCTGCCTCCCGGGCCGTCACCCCCGTCGTGTGGGTGGCCCTGATCACGGTGTACGTCCTCTGGGGGTCGACGTACCTCGCGATCCGCGAGGCGATCGACACGATGCCGCCGTTCCTGATGGCCTCGGTGCGGTTCCTGGTGGCTGGGGGGCTCCTGTACGCCGTCGCGGCGCGCCGGGGCGACTGGGAGGGCGACCGTCCGGGGTGGCCGCAGTGGCGCTCGGCCCTGATCGTGGGCGGCCTGCTGCTGGTCGGCGGGAACGGCGCCGTCGTGTGGTCCGAGCAGCACATCGCCTCCGGCGTCACCGCATTGCTGGTGGCGACCATCCCGTTGTGGATGGTCGTCATCGGCGTGGCCGCCTTCGGTGAGCGCGTGCGGCGGCTCGAGGCCGGCGGCGTGGCGGTCGGGTTCGCCGGCATCGTGCTGCTGGTGCTGGGCTCGCCGTCGACCTCCGGAACGGGTCACCTGAACCTGGCCGGCGCCGGAGCGGCCCTGTTCGCGGCGCTGTCCTGGGCAATCGGGTCGCTGTACTCGCGGCGCGCCCCGCTGCCGTCCCGGCCGCTGGTCTCGACGGCGATGCAGATGGTGGCGGGCGGGGCGCTCCTCGCCGTCGTGGGGGTCGCGTCCGGCGAGCTCGGAGACGTGCACCTCTCGCGAATCTCGTTGAGCTCGATCCTGGGGCTCGCCTACCTGATCGTCTTCGGGTCCCTGGTCGCGTTCAGCGCGTACGTATGGTTGCTGCGCAACGCCCGCATCTCGCTGGTGTCCACGTACGCGTACGTGAACCCGGTCGTCGCGGTGTTCCTGGGATGGGCGTTCCTCAGCGAGCCGATCACCGGGAGCACCCTGGTCGCCGGCGCCGTGATCGTGGTCGCCGTGGCCATGATCGTGAGCGCCCGCCGGCCGCCCGCGGCGCAGCAGGGCCGGGCCGAGGGTCCGGAGGAACCGACCTCGGCCGACGCGGCCTGAGCCCCCCGCTACGGGGCCGCGGGAGGCGCCGGCGAGCGCCACCGCCGGGTCCGCGCCGCCATCCGTCCCGCCAGGATGCCGGCCGCGCCGCCCGCCAGGAAGAAGGCCGGGTCGTCCTGGGGGGTGCGGCCCATCGACTCCAGGTCGATGCCGGCCTCCCGCAGGGTCTCCAGGGCCGCTTCTCCGGCGGCCTCGACCAGCTGGTGGTGGTCCTCCAGCCGGGCCCCGCGGAGGGCCTCCCAGACCCGTGCGCGATGGGGTTCCTCCAGCGCGGGAACGGCCACGGTGGCGGGGACCAGGCACACGTCCTGCAGGATCGTCAGCGAGTGGTGGGAGACCCCCCGGTGTCGGTCCCGCTCGTCGGCGAAGCTCATCCGCAGCGCCGCCACGGGCTGCCCGCCCAGCGCGTGGGCCGCGTTCAGCGAGTTCCCGCCGGCCAGCGCCGAGACGCCCCACCGGGTCGCCGTGCCCAGGTTTCCCGGGCCGTCGGCCACGACGACGGCGTCGGCGCCCATGACCTCCACCGCGGCCAGGAGCCCGGTCCACGACGTGGAGGCCTCCAGCTCGCCTCCGAAGGCCTGCCCTGAGGTGACGAACCCGTCCAGCAGGCCCGCGTCGCGCAGGCGGGGGACCAGCCGGGAGAACGGGCCCGGGAGAGCGGCCTGATCCGTCATCACGTACACGACGCGCTGCGCCCCGGCCGCCCGGGCGCCGGCCGCGATCGGCGCGATCAGGGAGTGCAGCGGCGCGACTACCACGGGCGCGCCGCGAAGCCCCTCGGACCGTTCGAGCACCTCGGCGTGGGTCTCCTCGACCGACTCCACCGCGGTCTGCAGCGGCGTGTAGCGGGCCTTCATCACGTGCCCTCGGCCGGGCGTGGCGGGAGGAGCGCCGTCGACCGCCACCACGAGGTGGTAGCCCCCGGTGCCGAGGCCGAGCTCGACCGCCGTCGTGTTCACCAGGATGCTCCCACCGGGTTCGGGGCGACCCGTGAGCTCCGGGTAGGCGATGGCCAGGGCCTCCGCGCCGTCGACCTCGACGCGGAGCTCGACCGCGCCGGGGCGCTCGGCCAGCACGGCGAGGACCCTCGCCTGGCGGAGCCGGACCATGACGGCGAGTATGATCCGCGCCGGATGCACCCGCTGGAACGCCTGCTCAACCTGGTCATCCTCCTGCTGGAGACGCCCCGGTTCCTGACCTTCGACCAGATCCGCGAGCGGCTCCCGGCGTACGACCAGGCCGACGACGAGAGCGCCAAGCGCATGTTCGAGCGCGACAAGGACGTGCTCCGCGACCTCGGCGTGCCGGTGGAGGTGGGCGCGACCGACGCCTGGGACGTCGACCAGGGCTACCGCATTCCCAAGGAGCGCTACTACCTCCCGGACATCGAGTTCACGGAGGAGGAGATCTCGGCGCTGTTCGTCGCGGCGCAGACCCCCGGCACCGAGGGCGACGCGGAGCAGGCCGTGCGCAAGCTCCAGGCCGGGGTCGAGCCGAGCGCGCTGGCCCGGCTGGCCGGGGGGCCGGTGGCGTCCGGGGCAGACGTCGCGGCCGGGCGCCTGCGCGCCGTCACGGAGGCCATCGAGGGCCGTCGCAGCCTGCGGTTCCACTACCGGGCGGCCTCCGGCGAGGAGTCGGGCCGGCACGTGGACCCGTACTCGCTGGTCTGGCGGGCCGGGCACTGGTACCTGGTGGGGCTGGACCGTGACCGGGAGGACATCCGGTCCTTCCGGCTGTCGCGCCTCCGGTCGGATCCCGGGGACGCCGGCGAGGCGTCGGTGCCCCCCGAGGCCTTCGACGGCCGGGAGCACCTCCGCGCAGGGCCCTGGCCGCCGGCGGACGAGGCCGTCGAGGCCCGCGTTGCCTTCTCGCCCGACGTGTCGTGGTGGGCGGTGGCCTCGGTCGCGGAGGCCCGGGTGGTGGGCACGGGGGACGACGGCTGGGTCGAGGTGGCCCTTCCCGCGGAACGGGGGGAGGGGTTCGTCTCCTGGGCGCTCTCCTTCGGGCCCGAGGCCGTCGTGCTGGGACCGGCGGAGCTCCGCGACGACGTGGTCCGGCGCCTCGAAGCCGCGGCCGGGGAGCGCTGACGTGCGCCCGGCCCGGGTCTCCCAGCGCCTCCGGCGGCTCCTGGCCGTGGTCCCATACGTCGTGCGCCACCCGGGGGTCCGCCTCGACGAGCTGTCCCGGCTGTTCGACGTCCCCGAGGGCGAGCTGGCGGCGGACCTGGACCTCCTGTTCATGTCGGGGCTCCCCCCCTACGGCCCGGGCGACCTCATCGAGGTTCAGGTGGAGGACGGCCGGGTGTGGATCTCCATGGCGGACTACTTCGCCCGGCCGCTACGTCTCACCCGGAGCGAGGCGTTGGCGCTGTACCTGGAGGGGACCGCGCTGCTCGGCGCGCCCGGACTGCCGGAGGCCGCCGCCCTGGAGTCGGCCCTGCGCAAGCTGGAAGCGGCGCTCGGTCCCGAGGCCCTGGGCGGGCTGGCCGGCCGGGTGGAGGCCGCCGAGCCCGGCGCGCCGCCGTCCGACCACCTGGCTGCGGTCCGGGAGGCGGCCGCGGAGCACCGGCGCCTGGAGATCGAGTACTACGCCGCCTCCACCGACGAGGCCAGCGTCCGGCGGATCGATCCGGAGGAGGTCTTCTCGGCGCTGGGGCAGTGGTACGTGGTGGCCTTCGACCACCGGTCGGGCGAGGAACGGATGTTCCGGCTGGACCGCATGCGCCGGGCGGACGCCACCGGCGAGTCGTTCGAGCCCCGGGGCCTGGCCGGCGCCGGCCGGCCCCTGTACACGCGCTCGGAGGACGACATCGAGGTCCGGCTCCGGCTGGCCCCGGGCGCCATGTGGGTGGCCGAGTACTACGAGACCGACGGGGTGACCGAGCGCGAGGACGGCACGGCCGACGTGCTCCTGCCCACCAAGCGCCTCCAGTGGGTGGCCAGGCTGGTCCTGCGGCTCGGCGACGCGGTCCGGGTGCTCTGGCCGAGGGAGCTGGAGCGGGAGGTGGCCTCCGTGGCCGGGGCCATGCTCGAGCGGTATCGCGAACGAGCCTGAGGCTCCTCGAAGGACCTCGGCCCAATGGCCCACGCACGCGAGACCTTCGGCCCGAACCGCTCAAGCGTCGTCCCGGCGTCGCCGATACCTCCCTCGAAATGACCACCATCCGGACGACCTGTCCCCGATGCGGGGAAGTGGACATGGGCCCCGAGGCCATCCTGCTGTCGGTCGAGCGCGGCGGGAGCGAGGGGTTCTACCAGTTCGTGTGCCCGGAGTGCATGGGCCCCGTCGAGAAGCGGGCCGACCGCAAGATCGTCGCGCTGCTCGTGTCCGCGGGCGTGGATGTCAGCGACCAGCGCCAGGCTGCGACCGCGGTCCAGTCACGGTTCGAGCAGGTGAGCGAGGAGCTCGCCCCGGCCCGGCCCGGGAGCGACGCCCCGGCGTTCACCACCGACGACCTGATCGACTTCCACAAGATGCTCGAGGACGAGGAGTTCTGCCGCCGCCTGCTGGACGGCTGAAAAACCCCCCGGGCACCCCGGGTATGCTCGCTCCATGTCGACCGTCGCCGTGGTCTGGCTGGTCGTGGGGGGCTGCACCCTGGTGGTCCTGACCGCGTTCGTGGTCCAGCTGGCCAAGCAGGTGAAGCGCCTGACGGGCTCGGTCGTGCGGTTCCAGCGGGAGGTTCGGCCGGTCCTCGAGGCGATCCAGCGCGACGCCGCGGCGGCCCAGGAGCACGCGGAGCGGGTCCAGGAGCGGGTCGAGGCGATCCGCTCGGCCGGAGACGGCAGCCGGTCCCGGTCCCGGGCGAAGCACCGGCGGTAGAATTCCGGTTCCGGAACCATCCCACCATCGGCATCGCCGGAACCCCGGCGCCCTGGAGTCCCATGTTCAACATCGGTGCTCCCGAACTCATCGTGATCCTCCTGGTGGCCCTCCTGATCGTGGGCCCCAAGCGGCTGCCGGAGGTGGGCAAGTCCGTGGGCAAGGCCCTCCGGGAGCTCCGCCGGCAGACCGACGAGGTCCGGTCCTCGTTCGAAGCCACGATCAACCCCGATCTCGACGGCGATATCCGCGACGAGACGGGCCCGGAGTTCGTGGAACCGGTCGAGGAGTGGGACGACCGGAGCGGCCCGCCCGCGGCGGCCGCGGGGCCGAGGGACCCCGATCCGGGGACCGCGGGCCCCTCCTAGCCGCCCCGGAACCCGCCGAGCATGCGCGTCGTCCCCACGTGGTTGCGCCGGAAGGACCGCGATCACGCGCGCGCCATGACCATGGTGGAGCACCTGGAGGAGCTCCGCCGCCGGGTGTTCATCTCGATCATCGCCGTCGTGGTCGCCGCGATCGCCGGGTGGTTCCTGTTCCCTCCGGTCCTGCACTTCGTCATCCACCCCTACACGCAGGCCTGCCGGGCCCTTCCCAAGATCGATCGGCCCCCCACTCGCTGCGACCAGCTCGTCAACGCAGGGGTCATCGGACCGTTCCTGATCCACCTCAAGATCGCCCTGTACATCGGCCTCGGCATCGCCCTGCCGATCGTGCTGTTCCAGCTGTGGCGGTTCATCACGCCGGGGCTCACCGAGAAGGAACGGCGGCTCACGGTGCCGTTCATCCTGTCCTCGATCCTCCTGTTCGCGCTGGGCGCGTTCTTCGCGTTCTACACGCTGCCGCGGGGCCTGCGGTTCCTGCTGGGGTTCGGGGGACACAACATCGTCGTGCTGCCGGAGGCCTCGAAGTACATCAGCTTCGTCCTGCTGCTCACGCTGGCCTTCGGGCTGTCCTTCGAGTTCCCGCTGGTGCTGATCTTCCTGGCCTCGGTGGGGATCGTGTCGAGCCGGAAGCTCCGGGACTGGCGGCGGTTCGCCATCCTGTTCATCGTGATCTTCGCCGCGGTCATCACCCCCAGCCAGGACCCGTTCACGCTGCTCGCGATGTCCGTCCCGATGGTCCTGTTCTACGAGGCGACGATCTGGATCACCCGGCTCATGAAGCGTTGAGGCCGGTATCCTGGGGAACCGCATTTCCCGCATCTTCCGCACGTCTGACGAGGTGACCCGCATGGCGATCAAGGGCAAGGGCAGGACGAAGGCCGGGCGGCGGCCCGTGGCGAGGGGCCCCCGGCCCGGCTACGTGGAGCCCCCGAAACCGCTGGTCCGGCGGACCTGGTTCCGGTGGACGGCCGGCGCCGTCGTCCTCGCCGGGATCGCAGCGATCGTCGTGGCGATCTTCATGATCTCCGCCTCGAACAACCGCAAGGAGGCCAAGGCCGCCCGCCAGCACACGCGGCAGTCCCGGGTCCAGCAGTACGTCGGCCCGGTGACCCAGTACCTCCAGGGTGTCGCCACGCCGCTCCCAGGCGGGGACCAGGTGGCGGCATTCCAGGACCTGTCGACGCAGCTTCAGGACTTCCAGTCCGGCAAGCTCAGTCCCGCCGACGCGAACAAGGCGGGGACGGAGATCGCGACGAACGCGAAGGCGGCCGCCGGGAAGATCCAGGCCCTGGGCGTGACGACGATCGTCAAGGGCTTCCCGGACCTGGTCGACCTCCTGGACTCGCAGGAGATGCTGGTGGAGTCGATGAACGTCTACCAGCAGGTCGGGGCCGGGCTCGCGCAGGCCGCCGGCGCCACCGGTGCCGAGCAGCAGGCGCTCCTCGCCCAGAGCGCGGCGCTGGTGCCGGTGGCGAAGCAGCTGTTCACCGACGGCTACCAGAAGCTCATCAACGCGGAGATTTCGGCCGGTCTCCCGCCCAACGTGTTCCCGGCGCCCGCCGCCTCGCCGACGCCGTCCGTCTCGCCACAGGCCTCGGCCTCGCCGTCCGCCGCGGCCTCCGCGAAACCGTCCGCGGGGGCGGGCAACGGGAAGAAGAAGCGGACGCCGAAGCCATCGGCGTCGAAGTCCTAGCGGAGCTGGATCCTTGGCGCCCCGGATCGTCGTCCTGGTCAATCCGGCGAGCGGCCGGGGGCGTTCGGCGAAGCTCCTGCCCAAGGTGCGCCAGGCCATCCACACGCTCGGGCTGAACGCGGAGGTCCGGCTGTCGAAGTCGGCGGAGGATCCGCCACGGGTCGCGCGGGAGTGCGCCGAGGCCGGGGTCGAGATCGTGGCCGCGATGGGGGGCGACGGCATGACCGGCATGGTCGGCGCCGCGCTGGTGGGGACCGGGACGGCGCTCGGCGTGATCCCCACCGGCACCGGCAACGACTTCGGCCGGTTCATCGGCCTGAACCGGAAGAAGCCGATCGAGGCCGTCCACCTGCTGGCCGATCCCGAGTTCCGGACCATCGACTCGGCCGTGGTGCGCGGTGGCGGGCGGGAGGAACGGTTTCTCAACGTGGCGGGCGCCGGCTTCGACTCCGAGGTGAACGAGACCGCCAACAACATGAGATGGAAGGCCCAGGGCACCGCGAAGTACGTGGCCGCGGTGGTGGGGACCCTCAGGAGGTTCACCCCGGCGCAGTTCGAGGTGACGGTGGACGGCGAGCATCGCTCCCTGTCGGGGATGCTCATCGCCGTGGGGAACGGGGAGTCCTACGGGGGCGGCATGCGGGTGGCGGCCGGCGCGTCGCTCGACGACGGGCTGCTCCAGGTCTGCGTCGTCGGCGGCATGTCGAGGGGCGCCTTCCTCCGGGCTTTCCCGAAGGTGTTCCGGGGAACCCACGTGACCCACCCCAAGGTGACCATGCTCCAGGGGGCCCGGGTCGAGATCGCCGCCGACCGGCCGTTCGACGTGTACGCCGACGGGGAACGATCCGTACCGCTGCCGGCGGTCTTCGAGGTCGTGCCGAAGTCGCTCGAGGTGGTGGTCCCGAAGGGCGCCCCCCGACGCTGAGAAGGAGCTACTCGTGACGGACACGCTGCTGCTCGTCCACGCGTTCCCGCTGGACGGGACCATGTGGGACTTCCAGTCCGGAGCCCTCGCGGGCTCGGTGCAGGTGCTCGCGCCGTCGCTGCCGGGGTTCGGCAGCCAGCCCGGCGTCGGGGACGTGATGACCATGGATCTGGCCGCCAAGCGGGTCCTCGAGGCGATGGACACCGCGCAGGCCGACCAGGCCGTCGTGTGCGGGCTCTCGATGGGCGGCTACGTCGCGTTCGAGATGTGGCGGCAGGCGCCGGAGCGGTTCCGGGGTCTGATCCTCGCGAACACCAAGTCGGAGGCCGACGACGACGCGGGACGGGAACGGCGGCTGGCGCTCGCCGCGCGCCTCGAGTCCGAGGGGAACGGGTTCCTCGTCGAGAACCCCGGCCCGCTGCTGTCGGACGGCGCGGACGACGACCTGTGGAGGGACGTGCGGGACATCGTCGCGGCCCAGCCGGCCAGTTCGGTCGCCGCTGCCGCGCGGGGCATGGCCGAGCGCCCGGACTCGACCGGCGACCTCTCCGGGATCGGCGTCCCGACGCTGGTGATCACCTCCACGGGCGACACGCTGATCCCGGCGTCGGTGACGGCGCCGCTCGCCGACCGGATCCCCGGCGCCACGCTCGAGACGATCGACGGCGCCGGCCACCTGTCGAACATGGAGGCGCCGGGGGAGTTCACGCTGCTCCTCGAGCGCCACCTGACGCTCTGCGGCCTGCTGTAACCCGGGCCGCAACCCGCCAGCCCAGCGTATAAGGACGCATGAGAGGTCCGCGGACTTCCGGATGGGTGGTGATTGTCTTCTTCCTCATGCTCCAGGGATGCCATCACCATGGGGCCCGGACCAGTTTCTCGGTGGCACCTTTCGCTACCCCCATCCACCAGGGGGCGGGTGTCTTCGGCGAGACGTGGAACGTAGCTGCTCCGGGGTTGGGGGCCCCCGACTATATGGCCGACGCGATCGTGGTCATCAGCTCATGGGACAGTGGAGTAGTCGCCCATCTCAGGTCCACGGCGGCGAACGGCTTCAGCATCGAACTGCCGTCGGGAGGCTACGAGTTGGCGGTAACGATGGAGTCAGCCGACTGCCCGGATCCCTTCGACGTGCAAGTCCCCAGTCGAGGCTGGAAGTTTGTGCGCGTCAGCTGCCAGGGCTGACAGTGATGATGTACGGCGGGAGTCCCTTCCCGGCCTGACCCCGGGGCCAGGTTCTCCGTCGGACACGCGCGGCGCGCTCCGTAGACTGGGATTCATGCCATCGGATCTCGAACGCTTCCGTGCGCTGTACCCGTTCCCGCTGGACGAGTTCCAGGTCACGGCCATCGAGGCGCTCGATGGGGGGGAGTCCGTGCTCGTGGCCGCCCCGACCGGCTCGGGGAAGACGATCGTGGCCGAGTACGCCGTCGACCGGGCCCTGGCGGACGGGCGCAAGGCCTTCTACACCACGCCGCTGAAGGCGCTGTCGAACCAGAAGTTCGGCGACTTCGTGGCGCGGTACGGCGCCGGGAAGGTCGGGTTGCTGACGGGCGACAACTCCATCAACTCCGAGGCGCCCCTGGTGGTGATGACCACCGAGGTCCTGCGGAACATGCTGTACGAGTCCTCCACCACGTTGGAGGGCCTCGCCTACGTCGTGATGGACGAGGTCCACTACCTCCAGGACCCCTATCGCGGCGCCGTGTGGGAGGAGGTGCTGATCCACCTCCCGCTGACCGTGCGCGTGGTGTGCCTGTCGGCGACGGTGAGCAACGCCGAGGAGTTCGGCGAGTGGGTCGGCACGCTCCGGGGCCCGACCCGCGTCGTGATCGAGGAGAAGCGCCCGGTCCCCCTCGAGCAGCACTACCTGGTGGGCCAGGAGCTGCACCCGATGCACACGGACGTGGACGGCCACCTCGTGCCCAACCCGTACATCGTGTCGCTGGAGCAGCGCGAGCTGCGCTCCAACGTCCGGTACCGGCCGCATTCCGGGTCCCGGCAGCTGGCGCGGCAGTCCAGGCCCCGGGAAGGCCACCGGCGCGTGTACGCGCCGACCCGGGAGGAGGTCGTCGAGATCCTCGCGGAGAACGGGATGCTCCCGGCGATCTACTTCGTGTTCAGCCGGGCCGGGTGCGACCGCAGCGTGCGGTGGCTCCTGGACTCGGGGATCCGGCTGACCACCAGGGCCGAGAACGACCGGATCCGGGAGTTCGCGGAGATGCGGGCCGCGTGGATGGGCGACGAGGACCTCGCGACGCTGGGGTTCTACGAGTTCCGCGAGGCGCTCGCCGCGGGGATCTCGGCCCACCACGCCGGGATGCTGCCGCTGTTCAAGGAGACCGTCGAGGACCTGTTCAAGCAGGGCCTGGTGAGGGTGGTGTTCGCCACCGAGACCCTCTCGCTCGGCATCAACATGCCGGCCAAGACCGTGGTCATCGACGACGTGGTCAAGTTCCAGGGCGAGCGCCACGAGATGCTCACGCCGGGGGAGTACACGCAGCTCACGGGCCGGGCCGGGCGGCGGGGGATCGACCCCCTCGGGCACGCGGTGGTCGTGTACCAGACCCGGCCGGACGTCACGTTCGAGCGGATCGCGTCGCTGGCCTCGACCCGGACCTACGAGCTGACCTCATCGTTCCGGCCGTCCTACAACATGGCCGTGAACCTGGTCCGCAAGTACACGCGGGAAGAGTCCCACCACCTGCTGAACTCCTCGTTCGCCCAGTTCCTGGCCGACCGTGGCGTCGTGGTCCAGGAACGCGAGCTCGAGCGCCGGCGGGCGTTCGTGGACGGCTACCGGGAACAGATGCAATGCCACCTCGGGGACTTCGCCGAGTACTGGGCGCTGCGGGAACGTGCCGCGCGTATCCGCGAGGACGCCCGCCGGGGACAGCGGGAGTCCCGGGTCGGGGCCGTGCGGGAGGCGCTCGTCGCGCTGCGGCCGGGCGACGTGGTGTTCGTGCCGTCCGCGCGCCGCCGGGGGCTAGTCGCGGTGGTCACGAACCGCGAGGGGCGCCCGACGGTGCTGACCCAGACGCGGCGGATCGTCCGGCTGGGCCCCAACGACTTCCAGGACCCCCCCGAG
This sequence comes from Actinomycetota bacterium, assembly GCA_045805265.1. Taxonomy (GTDB): domain Bacteria; phylum Actinomycetota; class UBA4738; order UBA4738; family JACQTL01; genus JBJMLO01. The sequence goes on along the minus strand of JBJMLO010000030.1, from coordinate 83,234 downwards.
GTCGTGACCAGGGTGCCGCCGCCGCGCGGCTCGATCCGGAGCAAGCGGGTCCAGCGGGACCTGGCCGCGAAGATGGCGACGCTCGAGTTTCGACCGCCGCGGCAGCGCCGGGACCGGCTGGACGCCGGCGCCGCCCGGAAGGCCCGCGAACTGGAGGAGAAGGCCGCGCAACACCCCTGCCACTCCTGCCCGGAGCGGGCGAAGCACGAGCGGTGGGCCGCGCGGGTCTCGGAGGTGGAACGGCAGATCTCCGGACTGGACCGGCGGATCCGGGCCCGGACCGAGACGGTGGCCCGGCAGTTCGACCGTGTGTTGGGGGTGCTGGGCGAGCTCGGCTACGTCCAGGACTTCTCGATCGAGCCCAAGGGCGAGATGCTGGCCCGGATCTACGGTGAGGGCGACATCCTGATGGCCGAGTGCCTGGCCCGCGGGGTGTTCGCCGGTCTGTCACCGGCGGAGTTCGCCGCGCTGGTCTCCTCCGTCGTGTACGAGCACCGGGGCCGGGAACGGGCGCCGGTCTCCGCACATCTGCCGACCGCACAGACCGAGGAACGCTACCGGCGGCTGGTCCAGACCTACCGGCGGATCCGGCGCGTCGAGGACGCCGGCGGCGTGGAGCTGTGCCGCGAGCCGGACCCCGGCTTCGCCACCACGGTCTTCCACTGGGCCGAGGGCAAGCCCCTCGAGGACGTGCTGGTCGAGATGGACATGGCCCCCGGGGACTTCGTCCGGAGCTGCAAGCTGCTCGTCGACCTCCTGCGCCAGCTGGAGGAGGTGGCGGGCGGCGAGTCGGCCCAGCTGGCCCGCCGGGCGCGCGAGGCCGTGAACCGGAGCGTGGTCGCCTACACCGGTGTCTGACTCGGGCCTCGCGACCGGGGGCGCACCGTGAGCAGCCCGTTCGGTCCGCTGTACGTCATCGCCAACCCCAGGGCCGGGCGCGGCAGGGTGGCCCAAGAGCTCCCGGAGCTGGAGCGGGCCCTCCGGAGGCGTGGCCTCGAGTACGAGATCGTGGAGACGCGCGCCCCGGGCGACGCCGAGCGGCTGGCCCGGGAGGCCCTGCGCGACGGGCACCGGTTCCTGGTCGCCGTCGGGGGGGACGGCACCGTGAACGAGGTCGTGAACGGCATGATCGAGGGCGACCGGCCCGTCGAGCCCGAGGCGGTGCTGGGCGTCGTGGCCGCAGGCTCCGGGAACGACTTCGTGAAGACGTTCGGGCTGGCCGGGGACGCCACCCGGGGCTCGGCGATCCTCGCCGGCGACCGGCTGTTCCCCATCGACGCGGGCAAGGTCACGTACACGACCGCGGAGGGGGCGACCGCCAGCCGGTACTTCGCCGGCATCGCGGAGGCCGGCCTGGGAGGCGCGATGACCGCTCGGTCGGCGCGGCTCCCCAAGGGGCTCGGACGGGGTCGCGACTTCCTCGGATTCTGGTTCGCCCTCAGCAGGTTCAAGGCCCCGGAGATCACGTTGCGCGTCGGCGACACCGAGGTGGGGGGCACCGCGAACGACGTGGTGGTCGCCAACTGCCAGTTCCAGAACGGCGGGATGCGCATCTCGCCGAGGTCGTGGCCGAGCGACGGGCTCCTCGACGTGCTGGTGTTCCGGGGGCCCCGATCGGAGGCGTTCACCCGGCTGCCGAAGCTGTACCACGGCGACTACCTGCCCGACCCGAACGTGGGCGAGTACAAGGGCCGGACGATCACGCTCGACGCCGAGCGGCCGCTGCCAATTCAGGCGGACGGCGACGTGCTCGGCACGACGCCGGCGACCTTCGAGCTGATCCGCCTCCCGATCAGGCTGAAGCTGTGAGCGTTACGAGCCCTCGGAGACCTCGTAGATCTCGTCGGCCACCAGGCCGTGCGCCTCGCGGTGCACGGTGGCGGCCGTCTCGGCGTCCGGCGCCTCCACCAGGCAGAACACCTTGCCGTCCTTGTCGTCCACCCAGTACTTGAGGTAGTTGACCCCGTACTTCTCCTGGGTCGCGACGTCGGCCGCGTGCGCGCCGGCCACGTCGGCGGCCGTCGTTCCCTCCGGCAGCTGCTTGTGCACGTCCATGTACAGCGGCATTGCATCCTCCTCCTGGGGGTTGGTTCCCGATTCCCCACCCATGTCGTCCGCCCGATCGGCGGCTCGATGGGCTTTCATACCGGATCGGCGCCGAGAAGGCCACTCCGGGTCTCCGCGAAGGCGTCGCCGCTATCATTCCGCCGTCATGGCCACCCCGTTCGACGACCGACTTCGGCGAGCGGTCACGGCCACCCGGGAGGCCGAGCTGGGCGCGCTCCTGCTGACTCCCTCTGCCGATCTCCGCTACCTGACGGGGTACGACGCGCCGGCGTTCGAGCGGCTGACCTGCCTGGTCCTGCGACCGGGCGCGGACCCGGTTCTCCTGGTCCCGGAGCTGGAACGGCCCCGGGCGGCCGCGTCGCCCGTGGGGGAGCGGATCGAGCTGGCCTCCTGGCCCGACGGCGAGGATCCCTACGCAGTCCTGGGCGGCATGGTGTCCGGTCAGGGTGTGGTCGCCGTGAGCGACATGACGTGGGCCGTCCACCTGCTGGGGCTCCAGCGGGCGGTGCCCGGTGCGACGTGGCGGGCCGGGAGCGCCGTCGTGTCGAGCCTCCGGGAACGGAAGGACCCCCAGGAGCTCGAGCTGCTGGCGCGGGCGGCCCGCGGCGCCGACGAGGCGTTTCGCCGGGTGACCGCCCTTCGGATGGGCGGCTTGCGGGAGGAGGAGGTGGCCGAGGCGCTCGACGGGCTCCTGCGGGAGCACGGCCACGACACCGTGGAGTTCACGATCGTCGCATCGGGACCCAACGGGGCCTCCCCTCACCACGAGCCCGGAGCCCGGCCGATCCGGGCGGGGGAGGAGGTCGTCATGGACTTCGGGGGCACGGTCGGCGGCTACTGCTCCGACATCACGCGGACGGTCGTCGTGGAGCGTCCTCCGGACGGGTTCTCCCAGGTCTACGACGTGGTCCAGGAGGCCCAGGAGGCCGCCTTCCGGGCCGTCCGGCCCGGCGTCGCCGCCGAGGACGTCGATGCCGCCGCCCGCGAGGTGATCGCGATGGCCGGGTATGGGGAGCACTTCGTGCACCGGACCGGGCACGGGATCGGGCTCGACGTCCACGAGCCGCCCTACATCGTCACCGGGAACCGCGAACCGCTCGAGCCCGGCATGTGCTTCTCGATCGAGCCGGGGATCTACCTGGAGGGCCGGTACGGGGTGCGCATCGAGGACATCGTCACGGTCACCGAGACCGGCGCACAGCGCCTGAACCGGGCGTCGCGGGACCTCGAGACCGTGGCCTGATTCGCCGGGCCGGTCCGCGAGGCCTGAGCCCATCTTGCGCGCGAGGCTGGAGTAACGGCACCGGAACGCGGATCATGACCCCGATGAGCCGCTGCCAGGTGTGCGGGGCGGGACTCCACGATGACGTGGCGTGGTGTCTGCGGTGCTACTCCCCGCGGCTGGTGCCGCCCCCCGGCACGCCCGTCCGCGCGGACGATCCCCGCGGCCGGCCGCCGGCGGAGCCGTTCGAGGTCGAGTACTCGAACAGCCGCCCGGGGCCGCTCAGCCACGGGTGGATCGGACGGGGCGTGACGTCGCTCGTCCTGGTCGTCCTGCTCTGGTGGATCTACATCTACGCGTTCCCGTTCATGGGGGGGAGCCCGACTGGACCGTTCTTCCTGCTGTTCCTGGCCGTGGCCGGGCCGGTCCTCGTGATCGGCCTGCGCCGGATCTGGCGGCCGACCCGGATCCGGTGACCGGGGAACCGGCATGAACCCGGAGCCGTCGGGTAAACTACCCTTCGGTAACCTACGCTCCGGTAGGTTGTGAGGTCGGGCATCGCCGAGGGCCGTCAGGCCGGCAGGAGGACGGGACATGCCGCTGCTGAACATCCCCGAGGAGATCGTCGACCTGCGGAACACGCTGCGCGACTTCATCGAGCGGGAGGTCCGGCCGCTGGAGGACTCGTACCGGGAGGAGATCCTCGAGACCGGTACTTTCGGGGCGATCAAAGAGGAGAGCCTGAAGCTCCGCAAGCGCTCCGCCGAGCTGGGGTTCTACACGCTGCACATGCCCGAGGAGGTGGGCGGGGGCGGACTGCCCTACCTGGGCCAGGTGCTGCTGCACGAGGAGGCGGCCCGCAGCGGCCTGATCCTGCCCCAGATCGAGTCGATCTTCCCCGTGATCAGCGGCCCCACGCCGATCTACGTCGACTGCACGGGGCAGCAGCGCGAGAAGTACCTGGAGCCGCTCATGCGGGCGGACAAGACGACCTGCTTTGCGCTGACCGAGCCTGGCGCCGGCTCCGACGCCACCCGCATCCAGACCAAGGCCGAGAAGACCGGCGAGGGCACCTGGAGGATCACCGGTCGGAAGCACTTCATCACCGGCGGGGGAGAGGCGGAGTTCGCGCTGGTGTTCGCCGTGAGCGACGGCGAGAAGCGCGCGCAGGGCGGGATCACCGCGTTCTTCGTCGATGCCGACAAGCCTGGCTACTCCGTGACCCGCGTCCAGCGAACGATGTCCCCGTTCCAGAACCCGGTGGAGATGACGTTCGAGGGCGTGGAGGTCACCGACGCGGAGATCCTGGGCAAGGAGGGCTTCGGGTTCTACTCGGCGATGCGTGGGATCAACGGCGCGCGGCTGCAGATCGCCGCGCGGGCCCTCGGGCTGGCTCGGTACCTGCTGGACCGCTCGATCGAATACGCGAACGACCGCACCGCGTTCGGCCGTCCTATCGGGGCCAACCAGTTCGTGCAGGGCATGATCGTGGAGTCCTACGCCGAGCTGGAGCAGGCCCGGCTGCTCGTGTACCAGCAGGCCTCGGAGATCGACGACGGCGCGGACGGCCGCCGGCAGGCCGCGCTGGCGAAGATGGTCGCCGCCGAGATGGTGGGCCGCGTCGCCGACCGAGCGATCCAGGTCCACGGCGGCAACGGCTTCATGACCGAGTTGGGCCTGGAAGGCTGGTACCGCGACGTGCGGGCCATGCGCCTGTATGAGGGAACCGGCGAGATCCTCCGGGCGAACGTGGCCAAGACCCTGGGCCTGACCTCGTAGCCCGCCCGCGCCCGGAGCACGCGGTCGCCAAAAGCTAGGCGGCCGTCGGCGCCCCGCAGTTCGGGCAGAACTTGGGCGAGCCCTCGAGCGCCTGGCCGCAGCTGGCGCAGGCGTTCACCGTCGGGTTCGCCGTCCCGCACTCCGGGCAGAACTTCGCCCCGGCCTTGACCTGGGCGTGGCAGTTCTTGCAGGAGGCCGTCGCGCCGTCCCCGCCGGGCTGGGGTGCCGGGATCGGGGGCGGCTGAGGTGTCGGTGACGGCGGCGGCTGGGGCGCCGGGACGGGTGGGGTCTCCGCGGCCGGGGCGGGGCCCGGTTCTGCCGCCTGCTGCTCCGGCTGCGCGCCGCGCCCGCCGAACAGCCCGCCCAGCAGCCCGCCAAGGCCGCCGGCCCCGGCCGCGCCGCCACCGCCACCGCCACCGCCACCGAAGAGGCCCTGGAGCTGCTTCATGCCCTCCTGGGCCTCCTGTGCCTGGCGCTGCTGCTCCTGCTGTGCGAACTGCTCCCGTTCGGCCTTGCGGCGCTCGTAGTCGGGGTCCATCTGGTCGAGCTCGAGCTGGCGGGCCCGCCCGAGGATCTCCTCTGCCGCCGACTCGGCGGAATCCCTGATCTCGGCGGCCTGCTGCTGCAGCCCGCTGTCGCTCGTCTTGGCGACGACCTGGGCCATGCTCGCCGCGATGTCGAGGAGCTCCTGGCGATGCTGCCGGAGCTGCGCCACGTCCTGCGTGCGCTGCGCCATCGAGGCGATGCGGTCGACGTCCTCCTGCGTGGCCATGTGGCGTTCCTCCAGATTTCGACGAGGTGATGCGGAACCGAATCCTACGGTCGCGGCGGGCCAGTGCTCAAGGCTCGAGCGTGATCAGTCCCGGCGCCGGATCCTGGTGCCCGCCGCCGTGTCCATGACCTCATAGCCCAGGGCGGCGAGCCGGGACCGGAGCTCGTCGGAGCGGGCGAAGTCCCTGGCCGCCCGGGCCTCGTCGCGCTCCCGGACCAGGTCCTGCGCATCCGCGGGCAGCTCCTGCGCACCTTCGGACACGTTGCGCTCGAGGTCGAGGCCCAGCACGGCGTCCCACGACGCCAGGAGCGCGTATTTCTCGCCGTCCGGCGCGTTCGAGCTCACGGCCTCCGAGAGCACCTCGACGGCCCCGGGAAGATCGAGGTCGTCGGCCACGGCGTCACGGAACCTCCGGTCGAGCTCGGCGGCCGGAGGCGGGAGCCGGGGGGGCCGCTCGGCCCTCGACCAGTCGGCCATGCGCTGGCGAAGGCGCCGCAGGCGCGTCTGGGCGCTCTCCAGGGCCTCCCACGAGAAGTCCATCTCGTTTCGGTACCGCACCCCGAAGCACAGCAGGCGGAACGCGAGCGGGTCGAAGCCCTGGTCGGCGAGCTCCGTCACGCGGGTCACGTTCCCTCTCGACTTGGACATCTTGTCCCCGGATTGCTGCAGGAACCCGCCGTACACCCAGATCGAGACCACCCGGTGGCCGGTGGCGCCGTCGGACTGTGCGATCTCGTCCTCGTGGTGGGGGAACCGCAGGTCGTTGCCGCCGGTGTGGATGTCGAACCGGTCGCCCAGGTACTTCATGGACATCGCCGAGCACTCGATGTGCCATCCGGGGAACCCCTCGCCCCACGGGCTCGGCCACTTCATCAGGCGGTTGTCGCCGGCCCGCTTCCACAGCGCGAAGTCCTCCGGGTGGCGCTTGTTCGGGTCGACCTCGAGCTCCTGGCGGTGCCCGGCCCGCAGCTGTTCCAGGGTGTTGCCGCTGAGCTTCCCGTAGTCGGGGAACGCGTGGACGTCGAAGTAGACGTTGTCGCCGACCTCGTAGGCCAGGTCCTTGTCGATGAGGGTCTTCGTCAGCTCGATCATCTCGGGGACGTGATCGGTGGCCTTCGGGTAGTGGTCGGCCCGGTCGACGTTCAGTGCGTCGAGGTCCTCGAGGAACGCCGCGGTGTACTTGGCGGCGATCTCCCCTGGCGGGAGGCCCTCGTCGGCGGTCGCGATGTCCATGCGGTCCCGGGCGGCCTGCCCGATGTCGTCCGTCATGTGCCCCACGTCCGTGATGTTCATGACCTGCACGACGGCCTGCCCCTCGAACCTGAGGACGCGGCGGACGAGGTCGCCCAGCATGAACGTCCGCATGTTCCCGATGTGCGCGTACCGGTACACGGTCGGCCCGCAGGAGTAGATCTTCACGGTCCGGCCGTCGACGGGCTTGACCTCCTCGACCTGCCGCGACATCGCGTTGTACAGCCGCATGGGCACAGGATACCGGCGGCCGGTGCTCGCCCTCCTTGGCGTGTGATCTACGCTCTGGGCGATGGATCGGGACTTCGGGCTGACGCCGGACGAGCGGGAGCTGGTGGGGCTCGTCCGGAAGTGGGCGGACGACCGGGCGGCGCCGAACGCGGCGCGGTACGAGGAGGAACGGCGCTTCCCCCGCGACCTGTTTCGCGAGCTGGGGGACATGGGGTTCGGCGGGATCCCCTACGAGGAGCGATTCGGCGGTGGCGGGCAGTCGTACCTGCTGTACGTGGCCGTGGTGGAGGAAATCGCTCGCGCGTTCCTGTCGCTCGGGGTGGGTGTCTGCGTGCACCACCTCTGCGCGTTCGCGATCTACGGGTTCGGATCGGAGTCGCTGAAGGAGCGCTACCTGCCGGCCCTGTTCGCCGGCGAGCACCTCGGGGCCTACGCGCTCAGCGAGGCATCGAGCGGGTCGGACGCCGCGTCGCTCCGGACGCGGGCGATGCGGTCGGCCGACGGCTCCTCGTACCGGCTGACCGGCTCGAAGCGGTTCATCTCCCACGCGGGGGAGGCGGAGACGTACCTGGTCATGGCCCGGACGGGGGGTGAGGGCCCGGGAGGCATCTCGGCGTTCGTGGTCGAGCGGGGCGCGCAGGGCTTCGACTTCGGCAAGGTCGAGGACAAGATGGGGTGGCAGGCCTCGCCGATGCGGGAGCTGCTGTTCGAGGACTGCGAGGTGCCCGTGGGGAACCTGGTGGGGGAGGAGGGCACCGGCTTCACGATCGCCCTGGCGGCGCTCGACGGCGGCCGGCTGGGGATCGCGGCGTGCTCGACCGGCCTGGCCCAGGCCGCGCTGGACGCGGCGATCGCGTTCGCCCGGGAACGGCACCAGTTCGGCCGCTCGGTCCTCGACAACCAGGGCGTGCAGTTCATGCTGGCGGACATGGCGGTCGGGGTGGAGGCGGCGCGCCGGCTCCATCGGGAGGCAGCGCGGGTCCGGGACGCCGGGGAGCCGTTCTCGACGGCGGCGTCGATGGCCAAGCTGTACGCGTCCGACGTGGCCATGCGCGTGACCACCGACGCCGTCCAGCTGCACGGGGGTTACGGATACATGCGGGAGTATCCGGTGGAGCGGTACATGCGCGAGGCCAAGGCCCTGCAGATCGTGGAGGGGACGAACCAGGTCCAGCGGATGATCATCGGGCGGGGACTGGGCGGGAGCTGAGGGACCGAGCCGGCGCGGGCGTCAGCCCGCCCGCGCGTCCGCGGACGGGGCGGGGTTGGTCGCGCGGCCCTCGAAGGGGATCGACAGGACGACCGTGGTGCGGGTCTGGACCCCAGCCTTCTCCCGGAGACGCCGCAGGAGGTCCTCGAGGTCCCCGGTCGTGCCCGTCCGAACCTTGAGCACGTAGTTCTCGTCGCCGGCGACGCTCAGGCAGTCCTCGATCTCGGGGAACTCCCGCACGCGGTCGGGGAGGTCGTCGGGCTGCTTCGGGTCGAGGGGCATCACGCTGATCAGGGCCGTGACGAACAGGCCGAGCGACTCGGGGTCCACGACGGCCCGGTAGCCACGGATGACCCCCGCCTCCTCCAGCCGGCGCACGCGCTGGTGGACGGAGGACGCCGACAGCCCCACCTGGCGGGCCACGTCCGCGTACGTCGCGCGGGCGTCGGCCTGCAGGGCGGCCACGATGTCGAGGTCCCGGCGATCGAGCACGCGGCAATCATAGGGCTCGGCGCGGTCGCGCTCGTTCGGCGCGTCGGGGGGCGGACTCGGGAGGCCCCCGGCTGCACTGCCTGAGCGGATCCCCCAAGCGGGGGAGCATACGCAAGGGGCGCGGGTGAGCTCGAAATGACCCAGGTTCGTCATTGCCTCGTCGCCGTCCCCAGGCGTACAAATGTGTCGCACGGCCCGCCCTCCTCCGGGCCTTCGGGAGGGGGTGTGTGATGGTCGCGAGGGCTGAGCTGTCCACCGCCTGGCGTGAGGTGCGGGAGCACGATCGGCGGAGGTTCGAGATCGTCGATGTCATCGGCTTCGCCGACGGCGGGCCGGGGGGACGCGACTGGCGGGGCGGTCCCTGGTCGGCCGAGGGTCGACTCCACCGATCGGCGACGATTCCGAAGGCAGGGGGAAGGGTACGGCTGCTCTGCGTTCTCGACCCCCCCGTCCACGCGCGGTACCGGGCGCTGGTGGCCCGCGTCGCGCCCGCGATCGAGCGTTGCGTCGGTCCGTCGGTGGGCTGGGGTCGGTCCCTCCCGGTTCGGGGGTTGTGCCTGGAGCCCTGGAGGCCGGCGTGGCGGCGCCACTCGCGGGCCGTCGCGCGGCTGGCCGTCCGGTCCGGGCCGATGCTCAGGATGGACGTGCGGGACTTCTTCGGGTCGGTCGGGCTCGAGCCGCTGTGCGACGCGCTGACGCGAGCTCGGGCCGACCGGGAGGACGTGGAGGAGCTGAGGAGCCTGCTGCGACGGTTCGCCGCCGGCGGGATCCGCGGGCTTCCGGTCGGGCCGGAGCCCTCCGCGGTCCTCGCGAACCTCGCCCTGGTCGAGGCCGACCGGGCGCTGGCCCGGCTGGGGCTCCCGTTCGTGCGGTGGTGCGACGACGTGACCGTCGGTCTCGGCCGGAGCGACCGGGCAGCCGCCGTGCAGGCCTGGACCGAGGCCCTTCATCCCCTCGGGCTGCGCCCGGCTACCGAGAAGACCCGGATGCTCGAGCCGGGGGAACCGCTGGTTGCGAGCCGGGCGGGAGCCCCGCGAGCCGGGCTGGGTCACGAACCGTCGGCGCGCCCCGCTCCGATCGGATCGGGCGGGCGGGCGCGTTCGCTCGGCACGTCGAGGCCCGAGTCCCCTGGAAGGCCCGGGCACGCGGATCCCGAGCTCCTGGAGCACGCCGCCTCCCTCCGCGACGAGTCGGACCCTCACGCCGCCCGCGCGGTGGTGGGCCGGCTGGCGCTGGCCGGTGGGCGCGAGGCCCGGCTGGCCCTGCGGCACGTGCTGGTGCGGTTCCCGGAGCACGCGCCGGCCGCGCAATGGGGGCTGTCGCGCTGATCGATCCGCGCCGTATCCCCTCGCCGAGACGAGTCTCCCCCCGAGACGAGGCTCCCCCGAACGAGGCTCCGCCCGCGTCCTCCTCCCCCTTCGGTGACCACACCGGAGCCGTGGCCACCACAACGAAATCGTGGCCATCCAGTGGGAGGAGGAACGATGAAGGATCATCCATCCACACACCGCTCGGGTCGGGGACGGTTCGTTCGAACGAGTCGAGCAGCTGCTCTGATCGCGGGCATCCTGGCGGTCGCGGCCCTGGCCGCCCCGCCGGCGTCGGCGTCCGGGCTCCGATCGGAGCGTGCAGGCACGAGCCTGCACATCTTCTACCGGTCGCCGGTCCTGGTCAGCCCGGGCGAGCGCGTCCGGATCCCGGTCGACGTGGTGTGCACGATCGGCGAGAGGGCGTGCCCCGCGAGCGCCCGGCTGAGCCTCGTCGGAGCGACGAGCCGCTCCAGGGCCGCCGACGCCGTGACTGGGCTCGAGTTCGACGTGTCCCGGGCGGCGGATCGGGCGGGGCCGGCCGGCAGGGTCGACTTCCGGCTGTCCGCCGTGGCGGCAGGAGGGCTCGCATCTGCGCTTCCCGGAGGTCGGGACACGCTTCACCTGTACGTGGCGCCGCGGATGGCCGCGGTGCACATGCCCTCGGTGCCGTTCGGGCGGTACCGGCACGGCCGGCAGGTGCTGTTCCTGCCCTGGGGGAGCGCTCCGACGGCGGCCGGGCTCTCGCCGGGAGACGAGGCCGCCACCCTCGGTCCGTCCGCGTTCGCCATCGCCCCGGACGGGCGGATCGACGTCGCGGACGTGTTCCATCAGCGCCTGCTGCGGTTCCTCGGGAACCGCCTGGTCGGAGGGATCCGGCTGCCGATGAGCCCGCAGACCGACCTGGCCGTTGGGCGGGACGGGCAGACCTTCCTGGCCTCGGACTTCGTCGCGGGGCAGCGCCGGACCGGATTCACGATGGTGGACCGGGCGGGGAGGATCGAGAGCTCCGTCCTGGAGCCCGGCGGCATCCTGGATGCGGTCGGCACCGACGGCTCGGCCGGATTCGTCCACGTCCTGCCCCTCGACGGCTGGGTGGGCTTCCCCGGCCCGGCGTCGATCGGAGGGGTCCGCACGGGTCTTCCCCTGCCGGACGGCTCGCTGATGCTCCGCTCGGTCGTCGGGAGGACGGTGCGGCTGGGCGTCGCTTCGGGCTCCGGGGTCGGGAACGCCGTGGAGCTGCGCTCGAGCCGGTCCCTCGGCGACCTGACGTTCGCGGCGCCCGACGGCGCCGGCGGGTACGTCGCGGTGGTCCGGGTGGTGAGCGCGCAGGCAGACCAGTACGAAGTGGTCCATGTCGGCCGGGACCGTTCGGTCACCGCGTTCGCCGTCGCGAGCCACCAGTTCGCCCAGACCATGCCGGGCTCGAAGTTCCGCCTGGGCCCGGACGGGGCCCTGTATCAGATGACGACCTCCCCCGACGGCGTGCGCATCGTGCGCTACGCGATGGGAGGTGCCCGATGAGAAGGACGCTCGTGCTCGCATGTCTGGCCGCCGGCGCGCTGTACGGGATGCTGGCCCTCACGCCCGCCCCGCCGGCCCTCGCCGACTCCCAGTGGGTGGCCAACCACTGCTTCAACGACCATCACTCGATCTCGATGTGGCAGCGCTCCGACGCCCGGGCCTACGGGTACGTGGCCGCCGAGGAGGGCTACCAGTACGCGGGCGGGTGCTGGAACGACAACGACCAGGACGACACGCCCAACCTGGCGACCTACGAGCAGGGCGGGGAGGGACCGGACTGCTCCGGCCTGGTGTTCAAGTCCTGGTTCCTGGTCAACGACAAGGGAGTCGCGGGAGGCACCTGGTACAACAAGTTCCAGGACGTCCACGGCCCCTACTCCTCGACGATGTTCCACGACGGGGTGCCCGGCCCCTTCTTCGTGCTGGCGAACAAGGCCCGCTCGAACACGCTGTACATGGACGCCTTCGCCAGGGAGGGCCACATCGGGCTGTTGTACACGGACACCGGGACCCAGAACGGAAACGACTACATCCTCGAAGCGAAATGCAATGACTGTGGAACCGACGTCTTCGTGGAGGACTACCGATGGGACGACGCCTATCGGGGCGTCCGGCGCAGGAGCTGGACCGCGGACTGCTATCCCAACTGCACCTCGCCAGTTTCCCGTCCGGCGGCTGTGGCGGTCCTGCCGTGAGACGGCTGATCGCCGCGCTGGTGCTATGCGGCCTCGTGGCGTGCGACGGGGGGCGGATTGCCCCCCGTCCGCGCCCGAGCGTCACGTCCGCCGCTTCCCCCTCCCCGGTCAGCACCTCGACCGCGTCGGCGCCATCGTCCAGCGCGCACCAGCTTCCTGCCATCACCCTGATCGCGGACCTGTCCGCTCCGCCGACCAGGTGGAAGCCGGTGGCGTTCATCCCATTCGGAGAACGCACCGCTCAGCTCGGCGCGCTGCTGAAGAAGAAGTTCGCTTCGGTTCCGATCGTGCCACCATCGTTTGCGGTCGGCCGGGACGGTTCGATCTGGTTCCTGGACCTGGTGAAGCGCAGGATCGCGCACTACAGCGGGGCGGGGAGCTTCCTAGGAGACGTGCCGGGCTTGGATTTCGACCGGTTCGACCCGTATGGCCAGGACATCGGATTTGCCGGCGGACGCCTCCACCTCCTGGAGTTCGTGCACAACACGATCGAAACCAATTTGCGAGAAGTCGGGCAGCGGATCGGTCCACGGCGGCGAATCCGAACCGGCAGCGAGGAGCTCGTCATGATTGCACTCGCCTCGCCCCAGGATTCCGTGATCGGGAGAGTCATCGGCTCCGCCGGGACGAACGGGCAACCACCCACGGGGCGAGGCGAGATCGGAGACTTCCGGGTCGATCCGAGCACCGGGCACGCCCGCCGGGTCCCGGGGTTCCGGCTGGATGACGGAACGTGGATGCAGCTGGGACTCGAGTTGATCAGCGAGGGGCAGGAGATCGAGATCCATCAGGTCACGAGGGGCGCGAGGATCGCTCGCCATATTCGGTTGCGCGTGGCGCCGAACCTCGACAGCCCCCGCAGGATCCCGTCCGTCGTGGCCTGGAAGGCGTACTGTGCGCTTCCCCATGGCATGGCGACCTATGTGCAGCTCTCTCCGTCCCGAACGGCCGATCAAGACCGCTACGGCGGCGGGCAATGGCTGTTCGAGTACTTCGACGACGGACAGCCGATCGTCTGGGAGCGATTGCCGGACTCGCCGCTGGACGCCGCGGAGATCTACCGGCACCTGGCCGAGGGGCTGGACGGGCACCTGTACCTGATGCTGGCGGAGCGGGGAGGGATGCGGATCTACCGGCGGCCGGGGCCACCCGCCAGGTGAGGGGGAAGGAGGGCGCCGCCGTGACCGGACGTCCACCGGTGCCGACGCGGGCGCGGGCTAGAATCCCCAGCCTATGCGGACCCTGTACCGCGCCGGACGTGTGCACACCCTGTCCCACCCGGCTACGGGAGAGTGGGTCCTCGTCGACGAGCGGCACGTCGAGCGGGTGGGGGCCGGGGATCCGCCGGACGCCGATCGGGTAGTGGAGCTCCCGGGCACGACGATCGTTCCGGGGTTCGTCGACGCCCACGTCCACCTGACGGGGACCGGCATCCATGAGACGGGCCCGCCGGTCGACGCCGCCCGCTCGGCCGCCGCGCTGCTGGAGACGCTCCGCGAGGCCGCCGCCGAGCACGACCGGCCCCTCCTGGTCCACGGGTTCGACGAGACGACCTGGGACCGGCCCGAGCTTCCCACCCTCGACCAGGTGGGCGAGGTGTCGCCGGTGCCCCTGGTCGCCGTGCGCGCCGACGGCCACCTCTGCCTCGCGAACCGGGCCGCGATCGACGCCGCGGCCGTGTCGGATCTCCCGGGCTTCGAGCGGGGCCCCGAAGAAGTCCCCACCGGCGTGCTGCGACGCGAGGCCAACTGGGCGATGCAGCGCTGGTACCACGAGCAGCTCGGCGACCACCAGGTCCAGGAGCTCCAGCTCCAGGCCGCCTCGCTCGCGGCGAGTCGGGGCGTCACGAGCGTGCACGAGATGGCCATTCCCACCTCCCGGGGACCGCGGGACTTCGAGGTGCTCATGGGCCACCGGACCCAGCTCCCGGTGGACGTCGTTCCGTTCGTCGCGTCCATGGAGATCCCCTACGTCATGGATTTCGGCCTTCCCCGGATCGGCGGGGACCTCTCCCTCGACGGGTCCATCGGGGCCCGGACCGCCCACCTCCGCGACCCCTACGCCGACGGGGAGGGCGCCGGAGTGGGCTACCTGGACGATGAGGACCTCACGGAGTTCTTTCACAATGCCCATCTGGCCGGATTGCAGGTCGCGGTCCACGCGATCGGGGACGCGGCCATCGAGCAGGCCCTGTCGTCCTGGGACCGGGTGTACGGGGCGCTCGACTCGAGGGGGCGCCGGCACTTCCGCGCACGCCGCCACCGGATCGAGCACTTCGAGATGCCCACGCCGGCGCAGGTGGAGCGTGCCGCCAACCTGGGCCTTGCGATCTCGGTGCAACCGGGATTCGACGCGGCCTGGGGACAGTCCGGCGCCATGTACGAGCAACGCCTGGGCCTGGACCGCGCCTCCAGGATGAACCCGTTCCGCACGCTCCTCGCCCGGGGGATGTCGCTCGGCGCGGGGTCGGACTCCCCGGTCACGCCACTCGACCCGATGGCCGGCATCGCTGCAGTGGAGGGGCACCACGAGGCTTTCGAGCGGCTCGGCCGGGACGAGGCCATCCGGCTGTTCACCCGCGGCGGCTCGCTGATCGCCAATCTCGAGGACAAGAAGGGCGCGCTCGAGCCCGGCATGCAGGCCGACTTCGCCGCCTACGACGACGACCCGTTCGATGTGCAATCCGTGGAGGGGCTCCGGCCGGTGCTCACGGTCTCGCTGGGCCGCGAGGTGTACGCGAGCTGAGCGGACCGCGATCCCTCGATCCGTGGTCGAGAGTTGCGTGCCCCCCACCGACTGGGCATTCGGGCGTGATGACCTGCATGGGGAGGGCGGAGTCTCGATCCCGCATTGACACCCGGTCACCCGAGGCCTACAGTACGGCTCGCCGCCGGGCGACTGGTGGCGCAGAAGGACCCAGAGGCTGAGTAGAGAACGCGGCGCCCCGGCGCTGCGGCCCCAAAGGTCTCTGGGTCCTTTTCGCGTCCTCCGACCGGACCGGGGGAAACATCCTCCCGTGTGGCGCCACCCTCGAAGGCGCGGCGGGAACAAACCCGACCCCTCCTGCGTTCCACGCCCGGGATCGAACGAGTTCCCGATACGAGCGGACGCGAGATGACATGAGTGTCGGAGGGCGAGGGTAGAATCCCCGGACCCTCGAGAGGGGTTCGCCCCCACCGTCCGCGGGCGTGCGCCCGGCCCGTGTCCCCCGGAAGGCCCGGCACGGGCGAAGGCGCGGGAAGAGGAATGGACATGGCACGAAGCGAGTCGAGGACACGGACAATGGAAGACAACACCGACGAGGGTATCGAGGACGAGGAGCTCGAGCCGACCGAGGACGACGGCGAGGACGCGGAGGGCGCCCCCGAGCCCGCGGCCGCGACCCGCGATGCGGAGGACGGCGAGGTCGAGTCCAGCCTCGAGGAGTTGCTGGCGAAACGGGAGGGCCAGCCGGCCGAGGAAGAGGAAGAGGACGACTCGATGTTGAGCGTCGGCCGGGACGAGCGTCTCGAGCCGCTCGCCGTGAAGGTCGTCCCCCCCACGGACAAAGAGTTCGTATGCAGCAACTGCCACCTCGTGAAGCACCGGAGCCAGCTGGCGGACCGCGAACGGACGCTCTGCCGGGATTGCGTCTGAGCACGGCACCTCCGGGCCCGTGAGCGCGCAGCGGGCCGACGAGCGCCCGGCCGCCCCGCCCGGCCGGGGCGGTTCAGCCGAGACCCTCCCCGGACGGCCCCGGTCGGCTCCGCCCCCCGCCGGGGGAGTGGCCCTGCCGGCGGCGCTCCTGTCGGCCGCCGCATCCGGTGCCCTCATGTTCCTGGCGAACCCGCCGGTCCAGTTCGAGCCGGCGGCGTTCGTGGCCCTCGTACCGCTGCTGTGGGCGCTCCGGCGCTCCCGGCCCCGCCGAGGGTGGCTCCTGGCGTTCGTCTTCGGCGCCGTGTACTTCGGCGCGACCCTGTACTGGATCGCGCTGTTCGGGACCCTCGCCTGGTCCTCGCTGTCCCTGGCCTCGGCGGGCATCCTCGGCCTGGCGGGGATCCTCACTCCGCTCGTGTGGCGAGACGAGCGTCCCGTGCTGTCGGTGCTCGGCATCGCGGCCCTGTGGGCGGTGGTCGAGTACCTCCGGGCCCTGTGGCCCCTGGGGGGGTTCACGTGGGGCGGTCTCGGCTACACCCAGCCGGACAACGGATTCCTGATGCCGCTCGCCTCGGTGACCGGCGTGTGGGGAATGTCGTTCGTGGTCGCGGCGGTGAACGGGCTCGTGCTGCTCGCCGTCGACGCGATCGTGCACGGCCGCAGCCGTGCCGCCGGGCGGTGGGGCAGCGGCCCCCGCCGGGCAACCGTCGTGCTGGGGTTCGCGGCGACGCTCGTGCTGGTCCCGGGGCTGATCCCGATCCCGGCCCCCCACGGGCCCCGGCTGGACGTCGCGATCCTGCAGGGCAACGACATCGAGCATCGCCTTCCCGATCCGTTCGTGGAGGACCGCCGGATCGCGGCGAACTTCGGCCGGCTCCAGCTCGGGCTGGCCGGGAACCCGCCGGACCTCTCCGTGTGGCCCGAGGACGCGCTGGACGAGGACCCGGCGCTGGTCCCGGCGTTCGGTTCGCTCGTCCACCGGACGGTTGGCGCCGTCGACCGCCCGGCCCTGATCGGGGCCATCACCGGGCCGCCCGCCGGGGTGCAGTTCAACGAGGGACTGCTGTACGACGGCCGGGCCCGCCTCGTCGACCGGTACCGGAAGGTCCACCTGGTCCCGTTCGGCGAGTACGTGCCGTGGCGCTCCGCCCTCGGGTGGATCTCGGCGCTCCGGCAGATTCCCCGGGACCTCACGCCCGGCGTCCGCCCCCACACCGTGGCGTGCCCGGCGGGCGACGCGGCGTGCGGCCGCCTGGCCGGGATGTCATTCGCCACCGTCATCTGCTACGAGAACACGTTTCCGTCGCTCGACCGGCGCCTGGTGGACGAGGGGGCGGAGTTCCTCGTCGTGCAGACCAACAACGCGTCGTACGGGCGCACCGCCGCCAGCCGGCAGCACCTGATCATGAGCAGGCTCCGGGCCGTCGAGAACGGCCGGTGGGTGGTGCACGCGGCCATCTCCGGGATCAGTGCTTTCGTGGATCCCCACGGGGGGGTCCATCGGGCCACCGGGCTCTTCTCGCTGGCCACGGACCGCATGTCGATCCGGGCCTCGACCGGGCGGACGCTGTACACGCGGCTGGGGGACTGGTTCCCCTGGGCCTCGGGAGCGGCGGTCCTCGGGCTGATCGCCTGGCCTCGCCGGCGGCGGCGGACGATCGAGCCGGGTCCCCTCCCGGTCGGGGCGCGGGCGCTGGTGGTGCTGCCCACCTACAACGAGCGGGCCACCATTCGGCCGGTCGTGGAGCGGACGCTCGCCGCAGCTGCCCCGGCCGGCCCCGATCGGGGCGGACCGGCGTTGCCAGTCGACGTCCTCGTCGTCGACGACGGCTCGCCCGACGGCACGGCGGCGATCGCGCGGGAGCTCGCGGCGGCGGATCCCCGCGTTCGGCTGCTGGAGCGGCACCGAAAGGAGGGCCTGGCGGCGGCGTACGCCGCCGGGTTCGAAATCGCACTGGCCGAGCGGTACGACGTCGTGGTCGAGATGGACGCCGACCTGTCCCACCTCCCCGAGGAGCTCCCCAGGCTGCTCGAGGGCGTGGGCCACCTGGACCTCGCCATCGGCAGCCGGTACGTGCCCGGGGGCTCGGTCACGAACTGGGGGCGGCTCCGGCTGTGGCTCTCCCGCGCCGGCAACGCGTACACCAGGGTCATGCTCGGCATCCCCGTCCGGGACGCCACGAGCGGGTACCGGGCCTTCCGGCGGCCCCTGCTCGAGACCCTGCTGGCGGGGGGGATCCACTCCGACGGCTACGGGTTCCAGATCGAGCTGGCCTACCGGGCGTGGCAGCGCGGGGCCGCCGTCGGCGAGGTGCCCATCACGTTCCGGGAGCGCGAGCACGGCCACTCCAAGATCTCCCGGCGCATCGTGGTCGAGGCCCTCGCGCTCGTCACCGGGTGGGGCATCCGCGACCGGCTGCGGTGGCGGCCGGAACCGGGGATCGCCCCCTCGGAGGCATCCGACCCGGATTCCCCATAATGAACATTATGTTAAGTCCGCCGTCGAGGGCGGACGAGCGCGGCCGATCCGGCGATCCCCTGGCCTCGTCCCTGCTCCGCGTGGTGACGGGTTCGCCGCCCGTCGCGCGGGTCACGGCACGAACAGCGACAGCTGGCGGGGTCGCAGCGCGACCGGAACGAGCTCGCTGCGGCCCGCGGCGGGTCGTGACAGCCGCCGTATGGCGCTCGGCCGGGGTTGCTGCGCCCGCCACGTCTCCAGCAGGTCGGCGGCCCACCGCTCCGCCTGGACCTCCGAGCGGCGGAGCCCCTCGCGGAACTGGCGCGTGTGGAACGCCTCGTGGGCGACGAGTGCGACGAAGCGCTCCCGCCAGTCCTGGACGGTGATCCACGGGGCCGTCCGCAGCCCCGGATACCGGTAGGTCCGCGGGTAGGCCCGGTTCCGCAGCGTCGCGGGCACCTTCACCCGGACCAGGAACCGTGTGGCGGGGTGGCTCCGCGGCCGCCTCGGCCGGCCTCCGTAGGCCCGCCCCGTGAACGACTCCCAGGTCTTCCTGGCCCGCTCGATGTGGACCTCCACCCCCTCCGCGTCCACGCCGGCGAAGGCCTGCTCCACGAGTCGGGTCAGCTCGTCGTGGTGTCGCGCGTGGACGTCCGGCCGGATCAGGAGTCGCATCGGGGGCGATCCTACCGCCCGGGACCCACACGAATCACATCGTTGTGATTCGGTAGTCCCCTCCCGAACGGCTCCCGCGATCGGACGCTTCACCACGCCGCTCCCCCGGCGGGGGACCACCCGCCCCACCTACCAGCGGAGCTTGAGATTGCGGGCCGCCCGGGCCTCGTCGAGACGCCCGACGGGGGTCGTCACCGGCGCGTCGTGCAGCAGTTCGGGGTTGCTCTCGGCCTCCCGGGCCACCTGGAGCATGGCGTCGGCGAAGGCGGCCAGGGTCTCCTCCGACTCGGTCTCCGTGGGCTCGACCATCATTGCCTCCTCCACCACGAGCGGGAAGTACACCGTCGACGGGTGGAACCCGAGGTCGATCAGCCGCTTGGCCACGTCCATGGCCCGCACGCCATGGCGTCGCAGGGGCTTCGCCGTCGCCACGAACTCGTGCATGGGCCGGCCATCGGGGAATGCCAGCGGGTAGGCCTCCCGGACCAGCGCCGCCAGGTAGTTCGCGTTCAGCACGGCCCGCTCGCTCGTCGCCTTCAGCCCGTCCCCGCCGTGCAGGAACACGTACAGGTACGCCCGGACCAGCACCCCGAAGTTCCCGTGGAACCCGTGGATGCGCCCGATGGAGTCCGGCCGGTCCCGGTCGAGCCGGAACGTGCCCTCCTCGTCGCGTTCCACGGTCGGCACGGGAAGGAACGGCACGAGCCGGTCCACCACGGCCACCGGACCGGCCCCCGGCCCTCCCCCACCGTGCGGCGTGGCGAACGTCTTGTGGGTGTTCATGTGGACGATGTCGAACCCCATGTCGCCCGGCCGGCACCGCCCCATGATCGCGTTGAGGTTGGCGCCGTCGTAGTACACGAGCCCGCCGGCCTCGTGGATCGTCTCCTCGATGCCGTCGATCTCCTCCTCGAACAGCCCGAGCGTGTTGGGGTTCGTCAGCATCAGGCCGGCGACGTCCGAGTCGACCAGCTTCTGGAGGGCCGAGACGTCCAGCAGGCCCCTGGCGTCGCTCGGAACCTGCACGACCTCGTACCCGGCCTGGGTCACGCTCGCGGGGTTCGTCCCGTGGGCCGAGTCGGGGATGATCACCTTCTTGCGGGGGTCGCCGTTCTTCGTGTGGTACGCCCGCATCAGCAGCAGCCCGGTGAGCTCCCCGGCCGCGCCGGCCGGCGGCTGGAACGTGGCCCGGGCCATGCCGGTCAGCTCGCACAGCGCGCGCTCCAGGCGCCACATCAGCTCGAGCGCGCCCTGCACGGTGGACACGGGCTGGTGGGGGTGCAGTCGCTGGAACCCGGGGATCGCCGCCGCTGCCTCCGCCGACTTCGGGTTGTACTTCATCGAGCAGGATCCGAGCGGGTAGAACCCGGTGTCGACGCCGTAGTTCTCCTGCGACAGCCGGGTGAAGTGGCGGACCAGGTCGCGCTCGGCCACCTCCGGCAGCGCGGGGGGCTCGCGGCGCAGGGCGTCCTCGGGCAGGTCGGCGTCGGGGACGTCCAGGTCCGGGAAGCTCCACGCCCGGCGTCCCGGCCGGGACTCCTCGCGGAGCGTCCCCTGCCCCGGCGGGCCGCTCCGCCGCACCGGCGCGCCCTGGCCGGCGGGCACCGCGGGTCCCTCCGGCGCGTCGCCCGAGCCCGGCATGGTCTCGCGGTCCTCCTCCGTCACGACAGCACCTCGGCCAGCGCGTCGGCGAACCGGTCGATCTCCTCGCGGGTGCGACGCTCGGTCACGGCCACCAGCAGCGCCCGGCCCTTCTCGCCCTCGAGCGGCACGCCGGCCAGGAACCCCCGGCCCACCATGTCCTCGACCACGTCGGTGGCCGGCCGGGGCAGGAGCACGGCGAACTCCTTGAAGAACCTCGCCCCGGGGTGCAGGAGCTCGACGCCCGGCACGTCCGCCAGCCGCTCGGACGCGTAGCCGGCCTTGGCGGCGCACTGGTGGCCCAGCTCCTCCAGCCCCCGGGGGCCGAGCCAGGCCAGGTACACGGTCGCGGCGATCGCCATGAGGGTCTGGTTCGTGCAGATGTTGGACGTGGCCTTCTCCCGACGGATGTGCTGCTCCCGGGCCTGCAGGGTGAGCACGTAGCCGGTCTGCCCGCGGACGTCGAGCGTCTCCCCCACGATGCGCCCCGGCATCCGGCGGACGTCCTGCATCCGGGCCGCGATCACGCCGAGGTACGGCCCGCCGTAGCTCAGGTGGTTGCCGAGGGACTGCCCCTCGGCGACCGCGATGTCGGCGCCGAGCTCTCCCGGCGGGGCCAGGACCCCGAGCGACAGGGGGTCGAAGATCTGGATGGACCGCGCTCCCCCGCCGGATGCGGCGGCGAACACCGCCCGCGCATCCTCCAGGACGCCGTGGTGGTTGGGGTGCTGCAGGACAACCGCGGCGATGTCCTCCCCCACGTCGGGGACCGCGCTCCGCCCGTCCTGCGCCCCGAACCGAGCGATCTCGAGCCCGGCTCCCCTGCCGAAAGCCTCCATCACCTCGACGTACCGCGGGTCCGCCAGCTCGCTCACTAGCACCCGGTGCCGCCTGGTCGCGGCCCGGGCCATGTGCACGGCCTCCACGAGCGAGGTCGGCCCGTCGTACAGCGAGGCGTTGGACACCTCCAGCGCGGTGAGGTCGCAGATCATCGACTGGTACTCGAACAGGGCCTCCAGCACGCCCTGTGACAGCTCGGGCTGGTAGGGCGTGTAGGACGTGTAGAGCTCGGAGCGCCCGGCCAGGGCCCAGACGACGGACGGAACGTAGTGGTCGTAGGCGCCGCCGCCCGCGAAGCACACCAGGTCGTCCGCATGGTGGTTCCGCGACGCCAGCGCGCGGAGGTCGGCCAGGATCTCCATCTCGGAGACCCCGTCGGGGATTGCCAGCGGCCGATCCAGCCGGACCGATGCGGGGATCTGCTCGAACAGGCCGTCCAGCGAATCCAGGCCGATGGCGCCGAGCATCCTCCGGACGTCGTCGTCGGTGTGGGGGGCGAACCGCATGCCGGAAAGAGTCTAGATGTTCGGGGGCTCCGCCCCCCGAATGCCCCCCGAAACCCCGCGCGTCTAGATGTTCGGGGGCTCCGCCCCCCGAATGCCCCCCGAAACCCCGCGCGCCTCGAGCGACGGAGCCAAGCGGCCGCGGTGATTCAGCCGGCCAGGTCCTCGAGGCCGTACTTGCGAACCAGGCTGAGGTAGTCCCGCTGGTAGAAGATCTTGCAGTTGATCTCCGGGTACAGCTCGCGCAGGCGCCGGACCTTCCTGTTCTTCTTCGTCACGAGCTTCTGGTTGAGCGTCGTGATCTCGATGAACAGGTCGTACTGGGCAAGGTAGAAGTCCGGTGTGAACCGCTGGGTCACGTTGCCGTCGGCGTCGCGCTCGAGGTCGAACGAGCGGGGCTCGTATTCCCATTCGATCTGGTAGAAATCGAGCAACTGGGCGAACTGGCGCTCGCTGGCGTGGGCAAAGGAGACCTGGGCGCTCTTCGAGCCGTCGGCGACGGCCTGCTGCGTCCCGCTCACGCGGTTCCTGCGGCCTTTCGCCGGCCGGCCTTCGGCTTCCGCAACGAGCCCTCCAGGTCGATCCATACCTTGTCCACGGCGATCGCGAAGACCCCCTGACCCTGCGCCAGCAGGTCGACGACCGCGTCGGGCGTCGCCGCCTCGTAGATGCGCACGCCGTCCGAGTACAAGGTTACCCCGTGCGGCGCTTCACCCATGGCCTTGAGGTGCTCGATCGCCTTGCGGATCTGCTGGAGGGCGATCCCGGCGTCGAGCAGCTTCTTGATCACCTTGAGCTGCAGGAGGTCCTGGAAGGAGTACAGCCGCTGGGTGCCCGATCCGCCGGCGTCGCGAATCGACGGCCGGACCAGGCCCGTGCGAGCCCAGTAGTCGAGCTGGCGGTAGCTGATCCCGACGACCCGGGTCACTTCGGGGACGCGATAACCCTGTTCCGAGACCATGACAGCTCCGTAATTACGAGGACGTGATGAATGTAGGCGTTGCGAGTAGCCATGTCAACGATTCGGCGGTCCCGGAACGCGGGTGGCTACGCGAAGTCCTCGGGTTCCACGTTGTCGAGGAACTCCCGGAACTTCTCGACCTCCTGTTCCTCGTCGTCCCGGATGACGATCGAGGCCTCGGTGAGGACGTCCTGTGCGGCGAAGATCGGGACGTTCACCCGGACCGCCAGCGCGATGGCGTCCGACGGGCGGGACGAGACCTCGTAGCGCTGCCCCCCGTGCTGCATCTGGATCGTGGCGAAGAAGGTGCCCTCCTTCAGCTCCGTGATCGCGATGCGCTCGACCTGCACGGTGAGCTCCTCCAGCAGCTGCTTCATGAGGTCGTGGGTCATGGGTCGGGCGGTCACGATGCCCTGGAGGGCGAACGCGATGGCGGTGGCCTCCATGGCGCCGATCCAGATCGGCAGGAACCGCTCGCCGTCCTGCTCCTTGAGGAGCACGATGGGCTGGTTGGTGGGGAGCTCCACGCGAACGCCCACCAGACTCATCTCGATCATCGCTTCGGAGCCGCCGTCCATGGCCTCGGACCCACTCTACCCCGCGTCCGCTGGCACGGGCGGCTCGCCGTGGAGGAACGAGACGAGCGCGTCCGGATCGGCCTGGAGCGCGGCGAGATCGAGGACCTCGAGGATGTCCGGGAGGTTCCGGTAGCGCTCCGCGAAGTCGAGCCCGTACCCGACGACGAAGCGGTCGGGGCACTCGAACCCCTGGTACCGGATCGGCACGACCGGGATGCGCCGGGCGGTCTTGTCGAGCAGCGTGCACACCTCGATGGCCGCGGGCCCCCGCTCCTCCAGCGCCGAGAGCAGGTAGGACAGCGTGAGTCCCGTGTCGACGATGTCCTCCACGACGATCACGCGCTCGCCGCCGATGGGCTGGTCGAGGTCCTTGAGGATCCGGACCACGCCGCCGGAGACCTCGGAGTCCCCGCCGTACGCCGAGATCGACATGAAGTCGACCCGCACCGGCAGCGGGATCTGGCGGATGAGGTCCGACAGGAAGACGGTCCCGCCCTTCAGGATCGACACGAGGACGGGCGAGGTGCCGGCGTGGTCGGCGCTGATCTGCCGCCCCAGCTGACGGACCCGGCGGCGGATGTCCGACGCGCTGAACAGGATCCTCGCGACGTCGGACATCGCGGCGCAGTCTACCGCCCGTCTCCCGCCGGGCATCCCCACGGCGCACCGGGGACCGGCTCAGCCGAACAGGCCGAACAGGGTGTCGACCGAGAACCGCGCGAGCGAGCTCAACCCCCGCGCCCACCAGGGCTCCTCGCCGTCGCCCGCGCCTCCGGTCCCGGTCGCGGGGCCGGCCGCGACGAGTGGCACCGACCCCACCTGGAGTTGGCCGGCGCGGAAGATGACCGTCCCCACGCGCCGGCCGGGGTCGACCGGCGAGCGGATTCCCGGGAGGATCCTGATCCGAGGGGCCACCCTTCCGGTGGGCTCCGGCAGCAGACGGGCGAGCCCCGCGGCCGCCTCCACCGGGATCCGCTGCGTCCCCACCGGCAGCGGGCGGAACGACTGCCCCCGCCGCACCAGGGTGTGCACCGAGTATCCCGTGAAGGCGTAGTCGAGCAGGGCGGCCGCGTCGTCGAAGGAGTCCTCGGTGGACGGCGCGTCGAGCACCACGGCCACCGCTCCCCTCCCCCGCCGCTCGGCGGTGGCCACGAGGCAGAAGCCCGCCGCCGTCGTGTATCCCGTCTTCACACCGGTGGCGCCGCGGTACAGCCACAGGAGCACGTTGCGGTTCTGCACGCTGCGGGCGGGGCCGGTCGGCGCGGGGATCGTGTCGAACCTCCTCCCGACGACGTCCGCGAACTCGGTCCGGGCCATGGCCTGCCGGGTGATCGCCGCCATCTCGCGCGCGGTGGAATGGCCGCGGTCGTCGAGCCCGTTCGGCGAGAAGAACACGGTGTGGTGCAGCCCCATGGCCCGGGCCCGCGCGTTCATCTCGTGGACGAAGGCATCGACCGAGCCCGACACGTGGTCGGCCAGCGCGATCGCCGCGTCGTTCGAAGACTGGAGCATCAGCGCGAAGAGCAGGTCCTCGACCGTGAGCCGCTCGCCCAGGTGCAGACCCAGCTCGGAGAACCCCGCGCCGGCGCTTCCCTCCCGGGCCGCGTCGGCGCCGATCGTGACCTCGTCGTCGGGCCGGCTCCGCTCCAGCACGAGCAGCGCGGTCATGATCTTCGTGGTGCTGGCCAGGGGCCGTTCCTCGTCGGCGTCGTGGGCGAACAGGACCTGGCCCGTCGACAGGTCCTCCACGACCGCCGCCCGGGCGGAGATGTCTGGCGGCTCGGTCGACGGGGGCGGGGTGTGGAGCTCGGTCGGGAACGGTGACGGCGAGATGCACACGCCCGAGGGGCTCGAGCAGGGCACCGGAACGGGCGTGGGGGGAGGCGGCTTGGGCAGCGCGACGGCCGCCGGCCCGGAGGCCACCACCGCCAGGAGCGCGGGAACGACGACGAGGCGGCGCACGACGAGCCTCACCGTAGCGGAGCGACGGGCGGCGCCGTGGGAGGTCGGCGGGCGGGTCCCATCGGGAGGCTCAGGGCGTCTGCAGGTACTGGCGCAGGTTGGTCCGGAGCAGGGCCTGCTTCAGCTTGCGCGAGAGGCGGGCCAGCTCGGTGAGCGAGTCCACCGCGGCCCGGCGGGCCTCGGGGTTCCGCTGGCGGAGCATCGGCAGGATGATCGCCTCGAACAAGCTGGCCTCCCGCTCGGAGAAGTGGCGGTACATCGTGAGGTGCCGGGGCTCGAGGCCGTAGTGGAAGAAGTCCTTGACGATCGACAGCACGATGTAGTCGTCGCCGTCGTAGAACTTGGCCCCGTTCGACCCGTGCAGGCAGAGGATGCCGAACCGCTCGAGCTCCTCGATGCGCTCGCGGTCGACGCCGGTCGCGCTCGACATCTCCTCGAGGGACATCTGCAATCCGGTGGGCGGCTCGACCAGGTCCCCCTCGGACTCCGGCTCGCGGGGCTCCTCGGGGACGGAGCCGTCGTCCTGGCGGGCCAGGCGCTCCTTGATGACCTTCAACGGAAGGTACTCGTCACGCTGGAGCTTGAGGATCTGGCGGAGGCGCTCGACGTCGCCCTCGTAGAACTTGCGGTATCCGGACGGCGTGCGCTCCGGTTCGATGAGCCCCTCGCCCTCCAGGAACCGGATCTTGGAGATCGTGATGTCCGGGTACTCCGTCTTGAGCGCGAGCAGGACCTCCCCGATCGACATGTACGTGCGCGCCGCCATGGCCATCACTCTCCCGCGAAGAAGACGAGCTTGAACTTGCCGATCTGCAGCTCGTCGCCCGAGCCCAGCTCGGCGTCGTCGACCCGCTGCTTGTTCACGTAGGTGCCGTTCAGGCTGCCGTTGTCGTGGAGGTAGAACCTGCCCTCGCGGCGGCGGATGTCGGCGTGGCGCCGGGACACCGTGACGTCGTCGAGGAAGATGTCGCTCTCCGGGTGCCGGCCGGCGGTGGCCACGTCCTTGTCGATCAGGAAGTTCGACCCGGCATTGGGTCCGCGCTTCACCACGACCAGGGCCTGACCGACGTGCAGCTCGTCGAGGGGCAGCGCGATCTCCTCGCCGGTCTCCTCCTCGACCTCCACCGGGCTGAACTTCCCGGTCGAGTCCTCCTGCAGTGGAGCGCCACAGTTCAGGCAGAACCGGGCGTCGCTCGGGTTGCGATGTCGACATCTCGGACAGAGCACCCTGCGCCTCCCGGTTGGGTCACCATCGCTCAAAGGTCGAGGCTTTCGAGCGGGGGGACGAACTCTATACGGGAGGTCCAGGCGAAGTCAACGAGGCGGGTGCAGGGAAGGCGCTCGGCCAGGCGTTCGGGCGGCCCTCGGTCTCGACCGTCGCGCCGGGGAGGCCGGCTCAGGACTGTTCCTGGCCCGACTCCTGCCGGACGAACTGCTCGTAGGCCTCGGCGTCGAGCAGCCCGTCCAGGGATCCCGGCTCGGCCTCGATCGAGATCATCCAGCCGTCCCCGTAGGGCTGCTCGTTGACCAGCTCCGGCCGGTCCTCCAGGGCCCCGTTGCGCTCGATCACCGTGCCGGAGACGGGAGCGTAGACGTCGGACACGGACTTGGTGGACTCGACCTCTCCGAACGGCTGGCCCGCGGTGACCTCGGTCCCCGTCTCGGGGATGTCGACGTACACGACGTCACCCAGCGCGTCCTGGGCGTAGTCGGTGATCCCGACCCGGACGCGCCCGTCTCCCTCGGCGCGGGCCCACTCGTGCTCCTTCGTGTAGCGCAGGTCGTTCGGATACTCCACGTCGATCCTCCGATGCGTCGTGCCGCGGGTGGGTCGTGCCCCCGGGTCGTCGTGCCCTCCGGTCGTGCGTCCGGTCGATGCGCCGGGGAGCCTACCCCGCGGCGCGGGAGCTCACTTCTTCGAGTCCTCCACCAATGCGGCGTACTCGTCGGCGAGCCCGGCGGCCTCCTCGTCGGATCCGGCCTCGGCCCACACCCGCACGATCGGTTCCTGGGGATGGGGGGCCACGAGCGCCCAGTCCGAGCCCCGGTACACCTTGACTCCGTCGGTCGTGTCGACCGAGTCGCCCCGGTCGCCGTTCACGCGCTCGAGGAGCTGCCGCATCACGGTTCCCTTGGCCTCCCACGCGGTGGGCACCTCGCGCTCGACGATGTGGGCCGGGGGCAGCGACTCCATGACCTCGCCGAGGCGGACCTGCTGGCGGGTCAGGAGCTCGAGGAGCTTGGCCAGGCTCATCATGGCGTCGTACGCGGCGAGGAACACCGGGAACATGTAGCCGCCGCCCTCGGCGCCGGCGAACGCGACGCCCTGGGACTCGGCTGCGCCCATCAGTGCCGCGGCGGAGATCTTCGTCCACACCACCTGGCCGCCGTGCTCTCGGACGATCTCCGCGGCCACCCGCGAGGTGACCACGGGCACGGCGATCCGGGGGAAGGGGGTGCTCCGGGCGACGAGCGCGATGAAGGTGAGCAGGGCCTCGCCCGGGCTCAGCACGTGGCCGTGCTCGTCGACCAGGCGCAGCCGTTCGCCCGTCGAGTCGAACATCGCCCCGAGGTCGGCGCCGCTCGCGCCGACGAGCCGGCTGAGCTCCTCGAGGTGCACCTGCTGTTCCTCCTCGGTCACGACCGCCCGTTCCTCGTCGAGCGTGGCGTTCACCGCGAGGACCTCGACCCCGAGCGCGCCGAGGACGGCCGGGCCCGTCAGCACGGTGCTCCCGTAGCCGTAGTCCACGACGAGCTTCGGGCGGCGGGCCTTGACCGCCTGGGCGTCGACCACGTTCAGCATCTCCCGGACGTAGTACTCCCGCCCCCGGGCGGGGAACGACAGCTCGCCGATCTCGTGGTGGAACGCCCGCCGGAGGTCGTCCCGGTAGAAGATCCGCTCGATCTTCCGCTGCGTCGCCGGGTCGACGTCGATGCCGCGCCCGTCGAAGAACTGGACCTCGACCGAGGCCGGGTCGAGCGGCGCCGTGCGCACGGTCAGCCCCGCGTTCGCCCTCGCGCTCCGCGCATAGAACCGCGCGACGGGGATGGGCGCCAGCTCGAGGTCGTGGACTCCCACGCCCGCCGCGTTGGCGCCGGCGACCATGGCCCGCTTGATGATCCGGGCGGTCCGGGTCACGTCGCGCGACGCCACGACCACCGACCGCTTCGGCAGCGACGAAGCGAACGCCATCGCCAGCCGCAGCGCCATCTCCGGCGTCACGTCGATGTTGACCAGCCCGGCGATTCCTCGATCTCCGAACAAGGCCCGCGTCGCCCTCGACTCCCAGATGATGCTCTGGGTGACTAGGGCGCCCGGCTCCACGATCTTGAACGGGTAGACCTTCACCTGAGGGTTGAGGACCGACCCCTCGCCGATCCGGCACTGATCGGCCACCACCGCGCCCTCGTCGATGCGCGCGCCGCGGCCGACGTCGGTGTTGGTCCCGACTACGCATCCCCGAAGCGACGCCGCCGGCCCGATGTACACGTTGTCGTGGACGATGGCCCGGTGGACGAAGGCGCCGGCCTTCACCACGCAGTTGGCGCCGAGGACCGAGTGCTCGCGCACCTCGGCACCGGACTCGATCCTGCTGTTCTGGCCGATGTACGCCGGGCCGCGCACCCGCGCGCCGGGCTCGATCTGGGCGTCCTCGCCGAGCACGATCCCGCCCTCCAGCTCGAACCCGGGCATCTCCACCTTGACCCTTCGGTCCAGCACGTCGCGGTGGACCTCGAGGTACGCGTCGAGGTTCCCGACGTCCGTCCATTCCCCGGCGGCGACGTAGCCGTAGAGCGGCATGCCCTTGTCGAGCAGCAGCGGGAACAGGTCATGGGCGAAGTCGAACTCCTCGCTGGTGGGGACGAACGACAGGACCTCGGGTTCGATGACGTAGATGCCCGTGTTGATCTGGTCGCTGAAGACCTCGCCCCAGCCGGGCTTCTCCAGGAAGCGCTCGATGCGCCCGTCCTCGCCGGTGATGACGATGCCGAACTCGAGGGGGTCGGGCACGCGCTGCAGGAGCACCGTCACCGCGGCGCGCTTCTCCCGGTGGTACCGGACCGCCTCGGTCAGGTCGAAGTCGGTCACGGCGTCGCCGGAGATCACGAGGAACGTCTCGGTGAGCCAGGACTCCGCGTTCTTCACGCTCCCGGCGGTCCCGAGGGGCTGCTCCTCCGTGGCGTAGGTGAGGTTGAGGTCGAGGTCGGATCCGTCGCCGAAGAAGTTCCGGACCACGCTGGCCAGGAACTGCACCGTCACGACGACGTCGGTGAACCCGTGGCGCCGGAGCAGGCGGAGGATGTGCTGCATCATCGGCTCGCCGACGATCGGCAGCATGGGCTTCGGCTGGTTGGAGGTCAGGGGGCGCAGGCGGGTGCCCTGTCCGCCCGCCATCACGACGGCCTTCATCGCGGGCCATCATAGCCGGGGGCCGGAGCCGGACATTCGAGGCGATCCGGCCCGTTGTGACCGCCGGTCAGGCCGGCCCCCGTCGAGCCCGCAACGCGGCCCGCACGTCCTGGACGTACATCCACACGGCCACGTAGTACTCCACGATGCCCGCGCAGTACGCGATCCATCCCAGCGCCAGCAGCGCACCGTCCAGGCCCAGGTGGAAGTTCGCCCAGGAGATCGCCGGGACCGAGAACATCAACGAGAACGTGGCGATCTTGCCGATGGCCCGCACGTCGATGCGCACGTCGCGGCCGAGCAGCACGATGGCGGCGACGAGCACGGCCGCGTCGCGGACGAGGATCAGCAGCGCCGCCCACAGGGGAAAAGCGTCGCGGACCACCAGCGCGACGAGCGCCGCGGCGATGGCCAGCCGGTCGGCCACGGGATCAAGGATCTTGCCGAGCTCGGAGACCTGCCCCGTTCGCCGGGCCACCTGCCCGTCGATCCAGTCGGTGGAGACCACGAAGCCCAGCAGGATCAGCCCGGCCGCCTCGGTTCCGTGGTGCAGCAACAGCACGACGAACACCGGGATCAGCAGGATCCGGGCGAACGAGATGAGGTTGGGCACCGTGAGGACGCGGTTGGAGGACGTCTCGGTGTCCACGGCGCCCCGGACCCTACCACCGGCCCCGGCGGCGAAGGCCGCCCGGCGTGGGGGAGCCCCGCCGCTGTCGGCGGGGCTCCGTTCGGCCCTGGGTGGGTCGGCTCCCAGGATCAGGTGAACAGCGGGATCACGAACCGGGCAAGGAAGTACAGGATCACGATCGTGATGAGGAGCATGAACCCGTACTTCACGGCCGCGTAGGCCGTCCAGCCGCTCGTGGGATCGTGCGCCGGCGTCGGAGGGGGCGCCGGCGCCACGGGCCTGTGCGAGTGCCCGCGTTCCTCGTGATGGACGTGGGGGGTGTGCACCACCGGGTCCTCGTCCACGGGTTCGTACGCCATCCGGGCTTCTCCTCGCTGTGCGAATTGGAGGGATTCGTCCAACATGAGAAGATACCCGATCCACGACCTGGACAAACAGGGGCCACCCCGGGTTGGTGGAGGCGCCCTACTCGTGGAACGTCGGTGCGGGCGGCGGCTCCCGGTCGTCCACCTCGAAGGCGGCCGCCTCCGAGGGCAGCGCGGTCTCGGCCGCTTCCCGCCGCGTCACGGGCCGCCGGATGATCAGCCATGCGGCGAACGGGATCCCGATGTCGCTGAAGCCGTTCGCGGACACGGTGAACTGCAGGTTGGACACCGGATGCGTGATCTCGATCCAGGCCAGCACGGTCGTGGACAGCACGAGGAACCCGAGGAACAGCAACAGCCGCGATTCCCGCGGGAACTGCCGGGTCGACGCCGACGTGACCGCAGAGTCCGCCAGCAGCGTGTACACGATGCCGAACACCACCACGGCGGCCGACGTCAGTCCCAGGAACGCGAGCGGCCCGCTCACGATCGCCGAGATGAAGTCGCCGCGCGTGAACGCCACCCAGGAGAACACCGTGAGCACCGCGAGCGCGACCGCCTCGAACCGGTCGATGTGCCGCCACCGCGCGAGCAGGACCACCGCGATCCCCGTCGTGACCACGATGTCGAGCAGCGGGTTGCTGTACTGGAACCGGATGCCGAACGCGGCGAGGACGTAGAACGGCGAGTTCCACGCGCCCAGCAGGAACAGGCCGAGCCCGAGCTCACGGCGCGCCGACGTCCGTCCCCGCAGCACCAGCCAGACTCCGAGCAGCAGCAGGACCACCCAGGGGATGGCCCGCACCGTGACCGAGTTGCGGAAGACGAACCGTTCCGTTGAGTCGATGAACCGCAAGGCACCCTGGGAGTTGGTCTGTGTGAACACCGCGGACGCCGCCGTGTTCAACCCGTTCACGATGAGCGGCGCGAGCACCTCCGCCGCGATGCCGATGAAGATGATGCGTTCCTTGATGCGCTCCTCGCCGGACTCCCCCAGGCGCCGGCGTCGCAGCATGGACCGCCACCACAAACCGACACCGGCGAAGGCGACGGCCGACACCACGACCCACACCACCCCGGCCACGGAGACGCGGGCGTACGTGCCCCACTCGCCGAGGTGGGAGACCAGCTCGAACCACAGCTTCACCGCGATCAGCACCGCGAGCCCGGCCTTCACGACCCCCCCGCGAAGCTCGAGCCCGGGCGCCGTCGCGGCCGTCGCAACGTTGTAGGAGAAGTCCACCAGGACCACGGCGGACAGCAGGATCATCGGCTGCAGCATCGTGGAGATGCCGTCCACGTTGTCGCCCAGCACGAGCGACGCCAGGGCCGGGAACCCGTGGGTGATGTTCTCCAGCGCGAGCAGCAGTACCGCCCCGTACATCGCGGCGAGCGAGCCGGCCAGCAGCGGGAGCGCGACGTAGCGGGCCCGGCGACCCCATGACGGGCGCAGGTTCACGAGGGCGAACACCACGACGACGCCGAACACGGCGAAGTATCCGGCCCGATCGACCGCCGGCCCGATGCGGGAGATCGTCGACTCCGTGAGGCCGCCGCTCGAGACGCGGCCGATCGTCCCGTTCACCAGCAGGTGCACGACCCCCCCGGCCAGGGCCACCCAGACGGTCCCCCGCATCGCGCCCCACAGGAACACGAGCCACCCGACCACGAGCGCGACGACCGCGAAGGGCAGCAGCGTGAGAGGGACGAACGTCCACCGGTCGTCGAGGTCGTTCAGGCGAGCGAGCGTGGCTTGGCGGAAGGCGTCGCCGACGAGCAACACGAGGAGCATCCCGGCGAGGACGACGATCGCGCCGACTCCCAGCTGCCGCTCGATGGCCGGCACGCCCGCGATGCGGAGGCGTCCCTGTTCGAACGGCTCCGAGAACAGCGTCCGGCCGATCGGCCGGAGCGCCTCTCGAGCCCTGGCCAGCTGCCCACCCGAACCGGAGACCTCGCTCATCGCCCCTCCGGTCGGACCGCCAGCGCGCCGTTCGAGACCGGGATCACCAGCCGGTCGCCGGTCAGCCCGAAGGCGCCGCCGAAGAAGCTCACGCCCGCCGGCTCCCACTGCCCCTCGAAGGCCCCCGTCCTCGCGTCGAGCACGGTGATCCGGTGCTCGTGCTGGTCCAGGTTCTCGGGGAGGCCCGGCTCCTCCACGTACACCCGGCCCTGCCACACGATGGGCGGCGTGTTGGGCATCATCCCCAGCGGGACCGACCACAGCTCCTTGCCCGACGCCTCGTCGAATCCGTGGATCACGTTGCCGGAGTCCACCGCGACGACGACGCCGTTGCCGGCCGCCGGGGCCAGCGTGATCAGTCCGAACTCCGCGGCCGGGGTGAAGGGCCGCGCCCACTGCGGGTCCAGCGTCCTGGCTTCGAACCCCGCGATCGCGCTCTTCGTGCCGACCGCGACGAGCCCGAACAGCCGGCCGGCGTCCTGGGCCAGCGTGGCCGTCGCCGCGACGCCCTTTCGCTGCGCCACGACCCTTCCCGTCCGCGGATCGAGCACCGTGAGGCCCCCGACCCCCCAGGCCACGTCGCCGTCCGGGAGCTCCACGGGCGAGCCCAACCCGCCCGCCCCCGGAAGCGGAATGGTCGGCCACGCCTGCTTCCCCGTGCTCGCGTCGATCCCGGACAAGCCCGACTGGGTGTCGGGCACGAGCACGGTGCCGCCGGCGACGATCGGCTGGGTGCCCGGCAGCAGCTGGGCCCCTCGGGCGACCCACGGGCGCCCCCCCGAGACCGACACGCCGAGGATCTGCATTCCGGCCTGCGTCACGACCGTGTCCCCGGCCGCGAGCGCGTACCCCAGGCTGGCGTTGCTCCGGTACAGCACCCGGGTGGAGCTCTTCACCCCGGTCCGGGGACGGACCTCGTACAGCTGGTCGACGTTCGAGTTCCCGGAGGCCGCCGTCCCGGTCACGTACAGCGTTCGGCCCTGGAGGGAGGCCGGACCCAGCGGAACCGAGCCGAAGACGTAGGGCTCACCGGCGGGACGAACCCCCAACCCCATTCCGCCGCCGCCCCCGGTGCCCGCCGGGAAGGCCTGCAGGATCGTGGACGGCCACGCCCCCAGATCGTGGGTCGGCACGACCAGCGAGCCGGCCGCCCACGCCATGGGCAGCTTCGTGTCCTGATCCGAGGCCGCGCCCGGTGCGCCGATCGAGACGACCCGTTCCGTCCCGGTCCCCAAGACGAACAGCAACAGACGGCTGTTCGTCTGGAGGACTGCGACGGTGTCGCCCAGCACCATGGGCGGCGCGAACGTGGTTTCGGTGTGGCGCCGCCACGCCAGGTGGCCGGACCGGCCGTCGTGCACCTCGACCGAGCTGTCAGAGGCCACCACGACCCGGTCCCCGGCGACCGCCACCGGACGGTCCACCGTGCTCGACGACTGCGCCCGCCATCGGATATGGCCGGTGGCGGCGTCGTAGGCGAACACGGCGCTCCCGTCCGTCGAGACAACGACCGTGTCGCCCCCGGCGGCCAGTCCGCCGAGCACGGTGGTTCCTCCCGAGAAGGAGGGGATGGAGGAATCGGTCCACGCGACGCTGCCGTCGGGGTGCAACGCGGTGAGGTTGCCGACCTGGTCGCCGACCACGACCAGGTCGCCTGCCACCACCGGGGGCGCGACGACCAGCGCGCTCGACGTCTTCGTCCACGCCTGGGCCCCCGTGGCCAGGTCGATGCCCCGCACGGTGAGGTCGTCCGTCGGGACCACGATGGTCTGCCCGGCGACGGCGGGCGCCGCCGACACCACGTCCGGGAGGTCGATCGCCCACCGCGTCGTGCCGCCGGACGCGTCGAGCGCCCACAATGCCTTGTGGGAGTCGGCGACCAGGACCAGGCCCCCGGCGACCACCGGCGAGGCCACGATCGGTCCGGCCAGCCCGACCTGCCAGTTGACGGCGCCGGTCCGGACGTTCGTCGACGACACCGTGCCGTCGTCCTCGGCCAGGATCACGTCGTCCCCGACGCTCACGGGCGGATACAGCACCTCGCCCCGGCGGGCAATCGTCCACGCGAGGTGGTCGGTGGACAGCCGGGCGCCGGGGACGAACCCGGAGTGGCCCGCGTCGACGGCGGACGTGCTCCCGGCCGGCATTCGCGTCGACGCGAGCGCGGGACGCCCCGCGCTGCCGAGGTTGATCCCGGGAATGTGGACCTCGGCGAGGTTCGCGTCGTAGCGGATTGTCTGGGAACCGCTCCGGAACACCTCGTGGACGTGGATCGTGCCGACGTCCGGGCACTGCCAGGTGTCGGTGACGTCCGTGCTGGAACTTCCCTGGGACCCGGTGTCGTGGCTCGCCGCCCGGAGGAGCAGGCAGTGGGGAAACGTCCGCCCGAGCACATGGCGGTCGGCGACGTCGAGCACGCTGGTCGTCGTCGTGCCGGTCCCACCCTGCCGCTTTCCGTGCCAGGTCCATTTCGCGCCGCGATCGAGCGGGAGCTGGAGGGCCACCTCGGGTGGCGTCGACTGCTGGTACTGATCGTCCGATCGCTCGCCGAAGCGCACCTCGCGCGAGCCCTTCAGGCCGTAGTAGGTGAGCGTGGTGCGGGGCGCTCCGGAGCCGATGAAGTTCACCCAGTGGTCGCTGACGACGAACGAGTCGGGCTCGCTGACCTCCACGAGGGCGGGACCGGAGATCTGTTCGATCAGGCGATCGGTGTCCTTGCCATTGGTGGTGGTGTCGTACACCCAGGTGGAGCCCGGCTCGGAGGGCACGTAGCGCTCCAGGTCGGAGTCGGCCGGCCGCGCGGCCCGCTGCGTGGCGATGACCGCCGGGACGAGCACCCCGCCGACGACGACCACGGCCACGGACCAGGCGACGGCCCACCGCCACAGCCCTCCCCGGGCGCCGGGTGGGCCGGCGGCAGGCGTGGATTCCCCCGGGCCCGAGCCTCCGGGCGGAGATGGCTCGGCGGGCCGACGGCCCTCGGAGCCGACGGGACCGTGGTCCGATCCCCCTCCCGGCGTCCCCCCTCCCGGCGCCGTGTCGCTGTCCACCTTCTCCGTCCTTGCCTTGAATCGCCCGAAACGGCGGCCGATGCTAGGCGCCGGGGAGTGACCACGTCAACGACCGGCGCGGGCTAGGAGAAGGCCGGGGTCGAAACTGAACACTTGCCTTGCTTGGAACCTCCGACCCGGCTTGCCCCCTCGGTGCCCGGTTCAGTTTGGTCAGATCCTCTTCCGCTGGAAGCGTCGGAGGCCACGCCTCCAGGCTGGGAGCAGAAGGACGTACAACCGAGTGAGCAGGTCAGCAACGATTGGCCCAGGCATTCGCTGAGCATCTCCGAGGGGCGGGTTCCCCAGGCTGAAGCGAGGGGCATGAAGCATCTTCGAGAACGGATTGACCGATTCGCGGAGTTCACGGCCCAGTCGTCGAATGGTTTCGTCCGGATCCGCCGGCGCTCGGGAGAGGACGTCGGCCGAGAGTTCCGCCCAGCGCCGCGCCTGATCAGGGAGACCCTGGTTTCGGACTGCTGCGTCAACAAGCGGCCATGTGAGCCCCAGCAGGAACGTGTCCAGCGTGCTCAGTGATCGCAGCAGCTCCTCACGACCTCGCCGCCGCCGGCCCAGCCTGCGGCTCAACTCTCGAGCGGCCTCAACTCCTGCGTTCTCCACGGCAAATCGAGACTACCGAGTGTCGAGACCGGCACACCACGGCTCGGCTGGTCATCGGGACCCGCCTCGACCGCTAGGAGAAGGGCAGGGTCGAAACTGAACACTTGCTTTGCTTGAGCGCCGCCTGCGCCAACCCCGAAGAGGGGGGCCCCCCTGTCCGCCCTGGGTGCGATGCTACTCTCGCGAAGTGCAGCGATGGGTTCCACTAAGCGCCAGGGATGGCGTAGATACGGGGCACGACACCCTTCACGACGGCGTCCCAGCCTGGCTCCGTGCGTCCCTTTGGGCGTGGGTGGAGGCGCGCATCTACGTGCAAAGCCCGACAGGTTGGATGCTCAGCGCGCAGCGCCTGCAGGAGATAGAACGCGCTTGCCGGTTGGAGCTCGACTGGAGGGAGGAACAATTCTCAGCCAAGACATCGCTCGAGTCGCTGATGGAGCGAGACCCCACTAAGTTCCTCGACGCTGTCGACTTCCTGGTGCATCGCGCCGGAACTCACGGGCAGGCCGTCCCCGAAATGGAGACGCTCGACGACATCCTGGAGGAGGGCGGTTCGATGTGGCGGGTCGCCGTCCGAGACGGGGAACCGAGGCTTGAGCGACGCGTGGAAGAGAGCGTAGCTTCCGTAGTCGAGGACGTTGTTGCCAGAACCGGGCGGGCCGGCCAATACCTTGCTCTAGCCTGGACGGACCTGTACGGAAGGAACCCGAACCCCAGCGGCGCGTATCGGGAGGCCGTCAAGGCGGTCGAGGCCGCTGCGCAGCCGATCCTTCTACCGCAGAACGATCGGGCCACCCTCGGACAGCTGATCGCAGCCGTACGCGACGCCCCGACCAAGTGGACTGTCAACCTAAAGCCCTCCCAAGGAGATCCCACGACGGATCTCCTTGGGATGATGCAGCTACTCTGGCGTGCTGAGTACGACCGCCACGGCACGGCGAGTGGGGAGGTCCCGCTACAGGTTGGGGCAGAGGAGGCGGAGGCGGCTGTCCACTTGGCCGCCACGCTCGTTCACTGGTTTCATTCGGGCACGGTTGTTCGGTCGAGCCCAGGCTGACGCACATCATGCTTGACGTCACACCGAGGGCACTAGGTGCGCTCTTCGCCTTCGTCCTGCCTGGGTCGGTCGCTTTCTACGCGCTCGGGTATTGGTTCAGCGAGGTCAGACATGTACTAAACGTGTTCCTCACGCCGCGAGCCAATTTCTCTTTGTTTCTGCTTGTGCTGATGATCTCGCTGCTCCTGGGGCTCATCGCTCATGGACTCCGCTCGCTAGCCTTCGAGGTAGTGCCCGGATGGATTCGGCGACAAGGGGCCTCCAGAAGGAGACCTCGACGCAGGAGAAGGACGAGGCATCGTGACGAGGAAGAGGCTTCTCCGCCGGATCTGCGCTCCCGCGGAGAGGACCCGCCACCACGAAGGGGCCCAAGCTATGGAGCTCTCCGGGAACCCGACGTCCTGGCTGCGTTTCGGGAGACTGTCGACCAGACATACCGGTATCACGGATTCTTTGGAGGCATGGCCGTCGTGTTTCCGCTTTTCATGATGGGGCTGATTCATCACCTGTGGGGGACGCCGCAGTTCGGCTCAGGCGACTTCGCGGGGACAATCGTCGCGGGCGTCATACTGGAAGCGACTTTCATCGTGGCCGGGGCGACTGCCTTGACAAGCTATCGGCAGCACAGCCGGGAAATCCTCGGGGGGTGAGCCGATGGCTTGCGGGTGGGGTCACGAGAGGGACCTGAATATTGTGCGATATGCATTCAGTGCGGCAGGGCAACGAGACTTTGGAGCGATGCAGGAAGTGTTGTCTGACGAAGTCCTCTTCGGATCTCCCGTACGCCAAGTGATTGGAGCCACCGCCGCGCGGGGCTGGCTGCAAGACCTCGAGGACCGGGGTCTTGCTGACATGCAGCTTCTTGGGAGCGTCGCAAACGAAGGGAGCTTGATTCTGGTCGTGGGGACCCGCTCCCGCGTCCCCACACGTGTTGACTTCCTCGAAATCCGGCGTGAGCGAATCACCCGTTGGCAGGCGATCCCCCTGATCCAGGAGGGAGAGAGGACAGAAGAAGACGGTCCGCCCTTGTTCTGAGGTACGTTGCGCATGCAAGAACGTCAGCGCGCGGAGCCCGCACGCTCTGACCGCCCAGCCAATCATGAGCGAACTCGCCAGCAGTCTCGGTGAGCGCGAGACGCTGTTCCCACCGCGGAGCACGGCTGATCCCCCTCACGATGTTCCAGACAGTGCTTACGTTTAGCTCCGTCCGCTCGGCAAGCACCCTTACGCCGAAGGTCTCCACGCAGTCTTCGAGAATGGGTCGCACGATCAGGTCGAACGGATCGCTCTCGGAATCAGCATAGGTGTTCAAGTACTCGCCTTCGTCGGCAACCAGCTGGTGGATCCGCCGCTCGAGGTCATTCGACTCCTTCCCGATGTGCCGGAGCAGTCCTGGCCGGGCAGCGACTAAGCGTTGCCCCAGGAGCCCCACCGTCGTACCCGTGCAGGCCTCCCCATCCGGCCCGGCGTTCTTGGGCTCGGGATGGTCCAGGTAGTCGGCGAGCACGTCACGGTAGGTCTTGACCCGAGCCAGTCGGAAGCCGCCGGTCTGCCCTATCGTGGTGATCCGGTAGGGCGAGTGCTCCGGGTCGTACCGGTTGAACCAGGTTATCCGGGTCCACCTGGCCGGGTCCGGCTCGTACGGCGCCACCAACACAAACTTGTTGCGGTCGACGTCAGTGGGAAAGCCGCCTGGCGCATCGACGTAGGCGACCAGCATGAAGTTGAACGGCTTCACCGAGTCGGCATAGGAGCTGCCACGGTTGAATCCGTCGAAGGCGTGCACGAGATCCGGGCTGCTGCAGGTGATTCGGGCCAGGGCGGGTCGGTCGAGCCAGTCGGGTCCGACCCTGGGAAGGCCGGGGTCGGTCCGGATCATGAGCTCCCACGCGTGGCCGATCCAGGCTCGGTCCGAGGACCCCGGGTCGATCGGGTTGAGCAACTGAGCTAGCCCATGCTCCTTGCCGTCCACGATGTCGAACGGGTCCGCCAGCTCGTCGGTGTCTGAGCCGTCCCCTTCGGAGGACCCCACAACGGCCCACCCCTTGTCGCGAGCGTCGACGAATAGCGCGTAGCGCTTGGCGCTCACTGAGAAGCATCGGACAGTCCGCCGGCCCCTTCGGGCCTCGGGGTAAAGGAAGTTCTCGTCCGTGAGCCTCAACAGGTCCGGGATCGCTTCCCGCTCGTACGGGTTCAGGGATTCGAACCGATGCCGGATCTCCTCGAACTCCACCCAGGTCAGGGCCCCTGCCGTCCGCACTCCGCCCGGATTGCCCGGCTCCGGGCCTGCCGTTCAAAGCGTTCAAAGGTGCGATGCCTGTACCACACGGACACCCGCATGTGGCTGCGGCTCGGGATCGGCGCGCTGGGAATCGTGCCGTTCCTGCTTCAGGTCGGTCATCAGGGGCGGGCAGGCTTGTGGGTTTCGTTGACGGTGTGGGCCGCCGGCACCACGGGTGCCCTGCTGCTTACCCTGAGGGAGGGCTTGGTACCCGCGTCGTTCGGTGACTGCCCGCCTTATCCTCAGTGCTTCACGCCGGGGAGGCCCTTTCTCTTGGTTGCCCTGGTTCTGTTCGTCGGAGCCACCTCGATGACGATCTGGCTCTGGGACAAGGACTATCCGAAACCGACAACCACGCTCGTCCGTGGGCTCCCCACTCGGGCCGGTGCCCGGTCGTCATGACTTCATATCCGGGCGAGTGTGATCGACGCTCGACCACGGATCGACCCGAGCCCCAAACAAGCCACGACCGAAAACATAGTCGCCGGGGAGTCGTGCAATCCCCGGGCGATTACCGGCAGCCTGGATTCACGCTCGGGCGTTGCATGCTGGGTGGAGGACCCCACGGGCGCGGTCCGGGGCCGCTTGACGTGAAGAGGCTTACCTCCGAGAGCCTGGCGACGACCCGCCCAGCTATTGGGCGCTGGGACAGAACACGATCGGCGGACAGGCGCTTTGATTTCAGGGGGTAGTCCATGCCGCGGCAAAGATTGGCCTCTGTGATGCGATCCTCGGCTTCGTCCCAATAGAGGCCCACGACGTTGGGGACCCTGGTGGTCGCCGCCGTGGAGACTGGTGGCGACTTCGTCTCAGTCCGACTGCCTGATCCATGCGCGAGCCATCCGGCCGCGAACCCAACGCTCACGCTGATCGCAATCGCAAGAATGCCGGAACCGAGTCGACGCCAGTTCAAGTCCATCGCAAGAATTATCGGCTATCAGTTTCACCTGCGAGAGCACTCGGCTCCCACTGGTCAGGAGGCCGTGCCGATCGCCCGGAGGTGCGCATACACGGCCCCGGACTTGATGCCCAGCGAGGCCGCCGAGACGGTCGCGGCGATGTTCGGGGACACCTGAACGCGGCCTGTGGACGAATCGTGCACAGCGGCCCAAGCAAACCCACCACCGAACGCAGGCAGCCGGGGCGGGAAACCCCGGCTGACATGATGCTCGTTCCGTCGGGCCGGCCGGATTCGAACCGGCGACCTCTGACCCCCAGTTCCTGACCAGCCGTCCGCGTGATGTTGTCACGTGCCGCTGCGTCCCGTCTGACGTGCAGGTTCGTCCCGGGCCCGTGCCGCGACGTGTCGCCCCGTCCGCCCCGTCCGAGCCATGTTGGCAGGTCCCGTGCACAAGCCTTGCACGCCAAGGTGGGCCCGGTTGCCGACCACTCCGGGCTCAACGCAGAATCGCGCACATCCACTACACGCGGAGGCTGACGTGGCCACGGTTCATATTCGAGAGATTCGAAGGTGGCTGCGGGAGGACGGTCACGCCGACGCCGAACCGGGCCCCGGAGGCAGCTTCTTGGAGATTCGCTTCGATGAACCAGGTGAGGACGCCGTAGCGGACGAGGAGATGCGCAATAAGGTCATCACCGCGGAGTCCTCGCAG
This sequence comes from Actinomycetota bacterium, assembly GCA_045805265.1. GTDB lineage: Bacteria > Actinomycetota > UBA4738 > UBA4738 > JACQTL01 > JBJMLO01. Next base: position 41,441 of record JBJMLO010000030.1, on the reverse strand, counting down.
GGAAGCATCACCATCGTGTTCGACGACTCCGGTCTGCTTCGCTCGATTGACATCTCATAACGCCATGACGCTGCTCCGACCTGGTCGCTGCTCCGCTCGGCGACGTCCGGTCAGGCCACGGACGACGATCCGACCCGGACCCGACGGAGGACTTTGTAGACCGTCCCGGGCAGCACCCCGACTCGTTCGGCGATCATGCGGACCGGCAGCCCCTCCTCGGACAGTCGCCGGATCAGATCGCCGCCGCGATCCGGGCCGGGGCGACCAACCGTAACGCCTAGGACGGCTCGGCCATCTTGTCTCAGAATTGGCCTGTGGTTACAGCGCAAGAGAACTTCCGGCGGATGATGACCGCGGAGGTCGCGCCCGCGCTTCGACGCTTGGGCTTCAAGGGTTCCGGGCAGTCCTTCACGATGCCCTCCGAGGACTTCTGGATCTTGCTGGGCTTTCAGAAATCAACATCCAGCAACTCCGCGGAAGTGCGATTCACGCTGAACGTGTCGGTGGGCTCGAAGTCGGCCTGGAAGGAAGCAAGGAAGGATCGTTCCTACTTGCCTGAGCGACCTAGCGCGAACGTGTACTGGGGAACCTTCATCTGGCAGGAGCGGATCGGGCGACTGCTTCACTCCGGCCAGGGCCAGTGGTGGCGAGTGTCAGCCGACTCCTCCACCGACGAGATTGCCGATCAGGTCCTGGCCGCCGTTCGCGATTACGTCCTACCCGCGATTGAGCGACACGTTGCCGACTCCCCGTGAGTAACCTCGCTCCGGCGACTCGCGCACGAACCGTGCACAGCGACCCAAGCAAACCCACCACCAGAACGCAGTCGGCCGGGGCTGGAAACCCCGGCTGACGTGCTGCTTCGTTCCGTCGGGCCGGCCGGATTCGAACCGGCGACCTTCTGACCCCCAGTCAGACGCGCTAACCAAGCTGCGCCACGGCCCGATGAGATGCCAGTGTAGGCGCCCCGTCCGCGATGGTCATCGACCCGCCCTCGCAACGGGACCGGCACCTGGGAGGCGGTAGTCTGCGTGCCGCACGGGTCCCGCGTTGGGACGGGCCGAGGAGGCCGTCCCGGGAGGTTGACTCCGAACAGGAGGGAGGAGATGAAGCGAGGGTTCCTCATCGCGCACCTGGTGGTGGCGTCTCTGGTCCTCGCGGGGATCGTCGCGCAGCCCTTCCTGATCGGGCTGTTCCTGTTCGGCGCGGTGCACTCCAGCGGCCTCCACACCGCGGTGGGATACAGCATCGCCGAGGGCGGCATCCCGCTCCTGCTCGTCACCGCGTTGTTCGCTCGGCTTCCGAGAACCGAGATGCTCCTCAGCCTGCTGCTGATCGTCGACCTCGTCCTGCAGATCCTCCTGGTGAACCTGCGCGACACGTCCCAGGTCCTCGCCGCGCTTCATCCACTCAATGCGTTCGCGCTGCTGTTGATCGCCCTCACGGTGATCCAGCGGGACCGGGCTCGGCTCCGTCGGGTCGCACGCACGTAGCGCCGCCCGGTCCGCCGCTTCCCTGGTGCGCGAGACCGCCCGATCACGTCCGCCGGCGGCGGGCGGCGGGGGCGTCGCCCAGGCGCGCGCCCTTGCGCGCGCGGAACCGCATGCGGATGGGGATCCCGTCGAGATCGAAGGCCCGGCGGAACCGGTTCTCCAGGAACCGGCGGTAGCCCGGGTCGGGGACGCGCCCGCCGAACAGCACGAACGAGGGCGGCCCGGCCGAGACCTGTGTCCCGTACCGGAACCGGGTGATGCCGCGGGGTGGCGGGCGTTCGTCCTGGGCCTGTTCCAGGACCCGGTTCACCTCGGCCGTGGGGACGCGCCGGCTCCACCGGCCGTGCTGGAGCATGAGGACCTGCGGCAGCCGGTTCACCCCCAGGCCGGTGAGCGCCGCGACCCGGAGGACCGGCGCGCGGGCGAACGGCATCATCTGCTCGGTGATCTCCGTGAGCAGCGGGATCTTCTCCTCGCTCTCGACGAGGTCCCACTTGTTCGCGGCGATCACCAGGCCGCGTCCCGACTCCACGACCCTCGCGGCGACGTGCTTGTCCTCGGTCGTCACCGCGTCCGTCGCGTCGAGGACGACCAGTGCCACGTGCGCCCGGTCGATGGCCTTCGCCGCGCGGACGAAGCTGTAGTACTCGACCCCCTGCATCCGCCCGGTCCGCCGGAGACCGGCGGTGTCCACGAACCGGACCGGCCCGTCGGGCCACTCCACCACGGCGTCGACGGCGTCCCGGGTGGTCCCGGCCTGCTCGTAGACGACCGAGCGCTGCTCCCCCACCAGCCGGTTGAACAACGAGGACTTCCCGACGTTGGGCCTCCCGACGAGGGCGAAGCTCGGCTCAGCCTCGACCTCAGCCTCCTCCTCCTCGGGCTCGGGAATGAGGTCGAGGATCAGGTCGAGCAGCTCGCCGGAACCCCGGCCGTGGAGCGCCGAGACGGGAACCGGCTCGCCGAGCCCGAGGGCGTGGAACTCCGCCACGTCGGGTTCCTGCCGGTCGGTGTCGACCTTGTTCACCACGACCATCACGGGAAGGGAGGCGCGCCGCAGGCGCCTTGCCAGCACGGCGTCCTCCTCCTGGACCCCGGTCTGCGAGTCGACAACGAGCAGCACCAGGTCGGCGGCGGCGGCCGCCCGCTCGGACTGGCCGGCGACGAGCGCCTCGATCCCGGATGCCCCTGTGACGAACCCGCCGGTGTCCACGACGGTGAACGTCCGCCCCCGCCACTGGACCGGGATCTCGATGCGGTCTCGCGTGACCCCGGGGAGCTCGTGCGCGATCGCCTCGCGGCTGCCGAACAGGCGGTTGACAAGGGTCGACTTGCCGACGTTCTGCCGGCCGACCACCGCGACCACGGGCGTCCCGGAGTTCACGCCGGGACCTCCCCGATCCGCTCGCGGACCAGGCGAAGCGCTTCGCGCAGGGTCTCGTCGACGGTGCGACCGGAGTTGTCGAGGCGGACGGCATCGGGCGCGGGGATGAAGGGGTTCGTCCTGGAGTCGAGGGCGTCGCGCCGAGCCAGCTCGTCCTCGATCGAGCGGTCGATGCCCCGCTCCTCGGCGCGCCTCCCGGCCCGCTCGAGAGGAACCGCGTCCAGGTAGATCTTCACCGGCGCGTCGGGGAGGACGACGCGGCCGATGTCCCGCCCCTCCATCACCGCGCCGCCTTCGGCGAGCTGGCGTTGCTGCTCGACCAGGACGGCCCGCACGGCCGGATGGCTCGACACCAGGGAGACCGCTCCCTCGACCTCAGGCGTGGTGAGCTCGGGCCCGGGGCGCCGGCCGTCGATCAGGATCTCGGGCGGGTCGAGCGTGAGGTCGAGGTCGACGGTGAGGGCCCGGGCGATCGCCGCCAAGGCCTCGCCGTCCTCGAGGTCGAGACCTCGGTCCAGGGCTCGCCTGGTGAGGGCCCGATACATGAGACCAGTGTTGACGTAAGGCAGGTGCAGACCCGTGGCCAGGCCCCGCGCCAGCGTGCTCTTTCCGGAGCCTGCCGGACCGTCGATGGCGATCTGGACGCTCACGATGCGACCTCGAGCCGGGCGCCCAGGCGGCGCATGGCCTCCGCGAACCCGGGGAAGGAGACCGCCGCCGCCTCGGCCCCCCGAACCTCGCTCGGCCCCCGCGCCGCGCAGGCGCCGACCACCGCCGCCATCGCCATCCGGTGGTCGCCCCTGGCGTCGGCGACGCCGCCCCTCAGCCCCCCGCCGGCGACGACCAGCGTGTCCCCGGTGACGTCAGCGTCCCCGCCGAGGCCCCGGAGCAGGTCGCGGAGTCCCATGAGCCGGTCGCTCTCCTTGACCCGCAGCTCGCCGGCGCCCTCGAAGCGCGTCTCGCCCTGCGCGGCGGACGCCACGACCGCCAGGAGGGGAATCTCGTCGAGCAGCAGCGGCTGCTCACCGGCCGTCACGACCGTGCCGGTCGGAGCCCGGCCACCCTCCACGCGGAGCGTCCCTACTGGTTCGCCCAGCTCCTCCCCGTGCGCCTCGTGGTGGACGCGCGCCCCCATCCGGGCCAGGACCTCGAGGAACCGGAGCCGCGAGGGGTTGAGCCCCAGGCCGGGGACGGTCACCGACCCGCCGGTCAGGACCGCGGCGCCAGCCAGGAACGCCGCGGACGACACGTCTCCGGGTGTGCCGGCGGTGAACGCGGGGACCTCGAACGGCTCGACCGTGACCGAATACTGGAGCCCCGCCTGGTCCCGAGCCTCGGGCGAACGGGCCGCCCGCGAGCCGCCGTCGAGCAGCGTCGAGCGGACGGGAGCGCCCAGGGCCGACAGCATCCGCTCGGTGTGGTCCCGGGTCGGGGCCGGCTCCACGACCTCGGTCATCCCCTCGGCCGCGATCCCGGCCAGGAGCACGGCGCCCTTCACCTGCGCGCTGGGCACCGCGGTCTCGAACCGGATGCCGGCGAGCGGACCGCCGCGGATCACGACCGGTGGCCGTCCGTCCGTGGTCTCGACCCCGGCCCCCATGCGCCGCAGCGGCTCGGCCACCCGCTCCATGGGCCGGGCCCGGAGGCTCGCGTCGCCGTCGAGCGTGGCCTGGAACGGCGCCGCTGCCAGCAGGCCGGCCAAGAGGCGCATGGAGGTCCCGGAGTTGCGACAGTCGATCGTCGCCGAGGTCGGCCGGAGCCCCCGCCGGCCGGCACCCTCGACCTCGACCTCGTGCCCGACCTCGACCTCGGGTTCATCCCACCCTCGACGTTCGACCTCCCTCATCCAGGCCCCGAGGTCTGGCGCTGCGCCTGGCAGGAGGGCGGCGCAGGCACCCGCGGTGGCGGCCACGTCGAGGCCTGCGGGGAGGCCGCGCAGCACGCTCCGCCCGGACGCGATGGCGGCGAGCAGCAGCATGCGATGCGCGATGGACTTGTTGCCGGGAACCCGGGCCTCGCCGGCGACGATCCCTCCCGGCGTCACCAGGATTCTCATGACAGGGGAACCGGCGCGAACCCGGCCTCCCGCAGCACCGCGAGCGCGTCCTCGCCCTGGTCCGCCGCCACGGTGACGTGCGCGTTGCCCCGGCCGCCGTCGGCAGCGTGGACGATCTGGAGGTCCTCGATGTTCACGGCGCGCTCGGCCATCGCCCCGGTCAGTCGGGCCAGCGCGCCCGGCCGGTCCGGGATCGGGACGTGCAGCACGACCACGCCCGAGCGCACCTGGGGCTTCGTGGCCAGTCCTCGGCGCGCCTCCCGGGCCCGCTCGAGCATGTCCGCCAGCTCCGGGCCGTCGCCCGAATCGAGGACGCCCCGAACCCGTTGCAGCGCAACGATGAACCGGTCGAGCTCGTCGCGGACCGCGGGAGCGTTCGCCCGGAGGATGCCCTCCCACAGCTCGGGCGACGAGCCCGCCAGCCGGGTCAGGTCCCGGAATCCGCCGGCCGCGAGCGCCAGCGCGTCGACTCCCTCTTCCGACGCCCACTCCCCCGCCGCGAAGGCCATGAGCGCGGACGACACCACCTGGGGGAGGTGGCTGACCAGGGCGACGGCCCGGTCGTGGGCCGCGGGGTCCATGAGGACCGGACGCGCGCCGAACGCGGCGACGCACGACCGCACCGCCTCGAGGGCATCGGCGTCCGTGTCGCGGCCGGGGGTGAGCACCCATGTCGTGCCGTCGAGCAGGGTCGCCGCGGCCGCCTCCGGCCCGGACCGCTCGGAACCGGCCATGGGATGGCCGCCCACGAACCGCCCGACCGCGCCCGGTTCGCCCGCCGCGGCGGCCGACACCGCCCGGCACACCGAGTCCTTGACGCTGCCGACGTCGGTGACCGTCGCGTCCCTCGCCGCGCCCAGCGCTCGCGCCGCGAGCTCCGCGATGCGGTCCAGCGGCACGCAGACGAAGACGACCCGGGCTTCGCCGACGGCTTCCTCGGGGGATCCCGCCGGCGCCAGCGGCGACATGGCCGCGGCCCGGCGCAGCACCTCCGGGGCGAGGTCCCAGCCCCGCACCGGCATCCCCGCCGAGCCGGCCGCCAGTGCGACCGACGTCCCGACCATCCCCGTCCCAAGGACCGCGATCCTCTCCGGGACCGCCCCGCCCGCGCCGGCAGAGCGGGCAGGGCCGGCAGGGCCCGATGCCGCCGGGTCAGGCGAGGTCATCGCGCAGGCTCCTCGCGCCCTCCAGGTAGACGTGCTCCACCTCGGAACGCGCCCTGGTCGTCGGGAAGTGGAGGAGCACGCGGATCACCGACGGCAGCGCCCCGGCCACGTCGAGCTCGCGCGCGCACAGCAGCGGCACGTCCTCGAGGCCCATGCGCCGGGCCGCCTCGGCGGGGAACACCGAGCGGAGGTCGTCGGTGGCCGTGAACAGGATGCTCACGACGTCGTCGGGCTCGATCTCGTTGCGCCGCAGGAGCTCCCGGAGCAGTCGCTCCGTGGCGTCCAGCACCGCGTCGCGGTCGTCGCGCCCGGCGGTGATCGCGCCGCGAGCAGCACGGAGCACCGGCGGGGCGGAGCTCGGCGTCGTTCCGGTTCCGTCCATCGGCGCTCAGGCTATCGCGCGGCGAGCGCCTCCCCGGTCAGCTCCCGGTGGCGGCGTACAGCTCGCGGACCTCCTCGGGGGTCAGCTCCCGGACCTCGCCCGGCCCGAGCTTCCCGACCCGTATCGGCCCGACCCGGACGCGGACCAGACGGACCACCGGCAACCCGACCGCCTGGAGCAGGCGCCGCACCTCCCGCTTGCGCCCCTCCCCCATGACCACCTGGAGGGCGCCCCGCGCCCCGGTCTGCGCCGCGACGGCGGCGCGCAGGGCTCGCGCCGGGCCGTCGTCGAGCTCCACGCCCCGGAGCAGCCGGGCCACGTGGCTCCGGGTCGGCCGCCCCTCGACCTCGGCCAGGTACTCCTTCTCCACGCCGAACCTGGGATGCATGACCCGGTTGGCCAACTCGCCGTCGTTGGTGAGCAGCAGCAGCCCCTCCGTGTCGCGGTCGAGCCGCCCGACCGGAACCACGCCGGGGACCTCCGGCGGCAGGAACCCGGTGAGGTCCGGGCGGCCCTGGGGGTCGCGGACGGTGGTCACGACGCCGGCCGGCTTGTGCAGCGCGAACGTCCGCAACGCCGGGTCGAGGGGGATGCGGCGCCCGTCCACCTCGACGCGGTCGACCCTCGGGTCCACCTTGTCGCCGACGGTCGCCTCGCGGCCGTTGACGGTGACGCGGCCCTCGCGGATCAAGTCCTCGCTGACCCGGCGGGACGCCACCCCGGCCCGGGCCAGGGCCCGCTGGAGCCGCTCGCGGCCGGCCGCCTCGCCCTCGTCCGTGGGGGCGGGCCGCGAAGATCGCTCCGGGTCCATCCCGCGCGCTAGGAGGCTTCGTCCTCCGCGGCGCCGAGCAGCGGCGCCAGCGGGGGCAGCTCGGCCAGAGAGGGCAGCCCCAGTCGCTCCAGGAACTCCGGCGTGGTCCCGTACAGGACCGGCCGTCCCGGCGCGTCCTCCCGGCCGACCTCGGCGACCAGCCCGCGGTCCGACAGCGCGCGGAGGACGCCGTCGGAGTTCACGCCCCGGATCGCCGACACCTGGTGCCTCGTCACCGGCTGCTTGTACGCCACGATCGACAGCGTCTCGAGCGCCGCCTTCGTCAGACGGGCGTGGCGGTTCGACAGCACGAACTGCTCCACGAACGGCGCGGCGTCCGGGTGCGTCGACAGCCGCCACCCGCCGGCGACGTTCCGCAGCGCGAGGCCGGACGACCGCTCCTCGTAGTCGGCCGCCATGGCCTGCAGGGTCGCTTCCACGGTCCGCCGGTCGACCTCGACGGCCTGCGCGAGGCTTCCCGGGGACATCGGCTCGTCGGACACGAACAGCAGCGCCTCGAGCGCCTGCCGGAGCCGGACCTCATCCACCGGCCGTCACCTCGAACTATCCGTCATCGGCCCACGGGCTCCTGCATCAGCCGGACCTCGATCTCGCCGAACGTCCCCGCCTGCGACAGGTCCACGTGCCCCTCGCGGTACAGCTCGAGCAGCGCGAGGAACCGGACGACGACGTGGATGCGCTCCTCGCAGTCGGCCACCAGCTCGCGGAAGCGGGTCGACCCCAGCTCGCCGAGCCGCTCGCGCATGGTCTCGATGGCCTCCGCCACCGTCACCCGGACGGGCTGGACGTGGGACAGGTCGAGCAGCGGCGGCGGGCGGAGGGCCACGGCGGCGACCGCGGCCAGCCGCTCCGACGTGACGTTCTCCATGATGTCCGGGTACAGGTGCGCGAATTCCTCGGGGGGGCCGGCCTCCCGGGGAAAGAACCGCGCGCCCTCCTCGAGGCGCCTCGCGAGGTCCACGGCCACCCGCCGGAACGCCGCCAGCTCCAGGCTCCGGGCGTACGCGAGATCCGGCGAGCCGCCCACGAGGTCCTCTTCCGAGGGCTCGTGCAGCTTCGGCATCAGCCGGCCGACCTTCAGCTCCAGCAGCACGGCGCCGAGCGCGACGAACCACGTGGCCTCTTCCAGGTCCCACCGCTCCGCTTCCGCCGCGTGGGCCAGGAACCGGTCGGTGACCCGGGCCACGGGCACGTCGCACACGTCGATGCGGCGCTCGAGGAGCAGGTCGGCGAGCAGCCGGAAGGGTCCCGAGAAGACCGGCAGCTCGACCGTGAACTCCCCCATGCCGGCACGGTCCTCGGTCACGGCCCGATCATAGCCTCGGGTGGTGCCCGGTCCCGTGAACGCCGCCAGGTTGCCGGTTCCGTCTCCTCGTGCGGAATCGCCGCTACGCCCCCCGCGCCACGCCGACGTCGCTGGTGCAGGCCGGGCAGCGCGTCGCTGCCTCCGGGATGGTCGTCTTGCAGAACGGACACTCGCGAACCGGGGCCGGGCTCTCGGGCTGCTTCCTCCGGTTGTAGGCCTTGACCACCAGGAACAGCACGAACGCGGTCAGCAGGAACGCGATCACGGCATTCAGCCACGCGCCGTACGTGAACGCCGACTTGTTGATCGTGAAGTGGAGACTGCTGAAATCGGGCTGGCCGAAGATCGCGGCGATGATCGGCGTCAGGATGTTGTCGACCGTCGCGGTGACCAGGGTGGCGAACGCGACCCCGAGGATGAACGCGACCGCGAGCTCGACGAGGTTGCCCTTGAACGCGAAGTCCCGGAACTCCCTGAGCATGCTCGTGCCTCCTCCCGATCGGATTCCCTCCGACCGTAGGCCCGGCGCCCGACCTTGGCAATTCGACGGCGAGCAGGCGACGCTCAGGCAGGGAACACGTTCAGGCAATCGAATCCGGCGATCGGGCCGCAGAGAGCATTGCCGAGGAAGCGCACGAACGACAGTACCGGCGCGGCGAGCAGGAAATAGATGACAATCATGAACAGCGGCAGGAACTGGTCGAGATTGGAATAGATCTCGCGCGCACGGCCGTGCAGGAACCTGCTCAGGATCCGAGAGGCATCCAGGCCTGGGATGGGCATCAAGTGGAACACGACCAGCACGATGTTCATCTGCACCCACGCGACGAGAAAGAGCGTGAGTTCGCCGGCCCCCAGGCCGACCAACCGGAGAAGGACCCCCGCGACGACTGCGAGTGCGAGGTTCGCTCCCGGGCCGGCCAGCGAGACCCACACGATGTCTCGGTTGGGGTTCCGCAGCCGGTCTGGCGACAGCGGCATCGGCTTGGCGTAGGCGAACGGCGTGACCGGGTAACGCGCCGCCACCAGCAGCAGCAGGAACGCAGGCAGGAACCCGGTCCCGAGGGGGTCGAAGTGGGGCTTCGGCTTGAAGGTCGCCCGTCCGTACAGCGTCGGCGTCATGTCACTGAGCCGCCGCGCCGCCTGCGCCTTCGCGTTCTCGCGGAGCAGCAGGCTGGGCAGCAGCGCGATCGCGAGGTACAGCGCGTACCTGGCGCTGGCGGCGGTCACGGTCGCGATCACGGGCCCGCCTCGGTCCGCGCCGAATCCGAGCGGGCCGGTTCGGCGGCGGCCTCCCCGGCGTCGGTCCAGCCGTAGACGAGCGGCGGCGGGTCCACGTCGTGGTCGGCGAGCGTGAGCGCGGCCAGGACGCGGCGTTCCGCCGCGTTCGCGGCCTCCTCGCTCCTGGCGTGAACCTCGCCGATCTCGTCGCCGCTCGTCAGCCGGTCGCCGATGCTGGCCCGGAACACGATTCCCGTCGCGGGGTCGATCGGCCCTCCCTTGCGGCGGCGACCCGCGCCCAGGTCGACGGCGGCGCGCCCGATCTCCTCCGCCTCGATGGCGCCCACGACCCCGTCCCGGTCGGCCCGCAGCCCGACGACCACCGGCGCGCGCGGCAACACCGACCAGGGGTCCTCGGTAACCCGGGGGTCGCCGCCCTGCGCCTCGATCATCCGCGCGAACGCCTCCAGCGCCTGACCGCTCGACAGGGCCGTCTCGACGTATGCCGCGGCCTCCACCGCTTCCAGGCCGAGCAGGATCCGAGCCGCCTCCCGGGCGAAGACCATCGTGAGCTCGCGGAGGCGGCCCGTCACCCGTCCGGAGAGCAGCTCGACCGCCTCCGCGACGTCGAGCGCGTTCCCCACCGCCTCCCCCAGGGGCTGCGACATGTCGGTCACGGCGACGCGCGCGCGGCGGCCCCAGCCTCCGGCGAGCGCGGTGCACGCCTCGGCGAGCTCGCGCGCTTCGCTCGGTGTCTTCATGAACGCGCCGGTGCCGGCCTTCACGTCGAGGAGGATCAGGTCGGTCTCCACGGCGAGCTTCTTCGACATCACGCTCGCCGCGATCAGCGGAACCGAGGCCACCGTAGCGGTGGCGTCGCGCAGGGCGTACAGGGCGCCGTCGGCCGGCACGATGTCCGCCGTCTGCGCCGCCACCGCGCACCCGATCTCCCGAACCTGGCGGCGCAGCTCGTCCGGGGACAGGTCCGTCCGGAGCCCGGGGATCGACTCCAGCTTGTCGAGCGTGCCCCCCGTGTGCCCCAGGCCCCGGCCGGAGAGCTTCGCCACTGCAAGGCCCATGGACGCGGCGAGCGGCGCGAACGCCAGCGTGACCCCGTCGGCCACGCCCCCGGTGGAGTGCTTGTCGACGGTCGGCCGCCCGAGGTCGGGAAGCTCGATCGTGCGTCCCGAATCCACCATCGCCCGGGTCAGGGCCAGGGTTTCGCCCCCGTCGAGCCCCCGGATGTACGCCGCCATCAGGAACGCGGCCGCCACCTCGTCGCCGATGTCGCCCCGCCCGTAGGCCTGGACGAAGGCCCGAAGCTCCGGTTCAGGGACCGGCCTGCCGTCCCGCTTCAGCGCGACCACGTCGCGCGGATCGGAGAGCGTCATGGGGACGCTCACGTCTCGTTCCACCGGTTGTCCACATCGACCTCCACCGCAGCTTCATGCCTCGGCCGCATCACAGGCCCAACTCCGAGGCGAAGGAGGAGCCGCGGAGGCCCGAGGTCGACACTCCGAGCAGGTCGGCAACCGTCGCCCCCAGGTCGGCGAAGGTGGACCTCACGCCCAGGTCGACCGGCCCGTCGGGCAGGCCCGCCGCCAGCAGCGGCGTGTTCTCCCGGGTGTGGTCGGTGGAGGGCGTGGTGGGATCGCAGCCGTGGTCCCCGGTGACGAACACGACCCCGCCGTCCAGCCGGGAGACGATCTCCGGGATCCGCCGGTCGAGCTCCGAGACGCACTTCGCGTAGCCCTCCGGGTCGTTGCGGTGTCCGTACTTCGAGTCGAAGTCCACGAGGTTGGAGAACACGAACGCCGGCCCCTCCCGCCCCAGGTACTCCAGCGTGAGGTCGACCCCCTGGTCGTTCGAGTCCGAGTACCGGGCCTCGGCCAGCCCCGTGCCGGCCATGATGTCCTGGATCTTGCCGACCCCGTATACGGGGACGCCGGCCTCGTGGCAGAAGTCGAGCACGGTCGGGCCCGGCGGAGGCACCGAGTAGTCCCGTCGCTCGGGCCGGCGCCAGAACGCCCCCGGGTCGCCGTCGAACGGCCGGGCGATGACCCGCCCGACCCGGTTGCGGCCGTCGAGCAGGCGACGGGCCGCGAGGCACCATTCGTACAGCCGTTCCAGCGGCACCACGCGCACGTGCGCGGCGACCTGGAAGACCGAGTCCCCGCTCGTGTACACGATGGGCCGGCCGGTGGCCAGGTGCTCCTCCCCCAGCTCCGCGATGATCACGGTGCCGGAAGCCGGCCGGTTCCCCAGGACGCGCTTCCCCACGACTTCCTCGAACGGCCGGATGACCTCCTCGGGGAACCCGTTCGGGTAGAGCGGGAAGGGCTCGTCCAGGACGATCCCCATCATCTCCCAGTGCCCCGTGGTGGTGTCCTTCCCGGCGCTCTGCTCGGTGGCCCGGCCGTGGGCGGTCCCCGGTTCGGCCCGGGGCGCGACTCCCTCGATCCCGGTCAGGTGCCCCAGCCCCAGCGCCTCGAGGTTCGGCGCGTCCAGGCCACCCACCGCGCGGGACGTGTTCCCCAGCGTGTCTGCACCTTCGTCTCCGAACGCCGCCGCGTCCGGGGCCTGCCCCACGCCGAACGAGTCGCACACGAGGACCAGCACCCGCGGCACCTTCGCGGTCACGCGTGCCTCCGAGCGGCCGGTGGGGAGCTCGCGCGCGGCAGGAAGCGCTCCCTCACCGGGCCGCCTGCTTGCAGGTGATGCACAGGCGGGCCCAGGGGATGGCCTCGAGGCGGTCTGCCCCGATCGGCTCGCCGCACCGCTCGCACAGACCGTAGGTGCCGTCGTCGAGCTTGCGCAAACCCCGTTCCACGTCGGACAGGCCGGCGCGCAGCTCCCGGACGAGCGTGATCGTCTGGCCTCGCTCCGCGGCCGTACGCCCGCCGTCCGCGAAACCGCGCTCGAGGTCGGTCCGGTAGTCCTCCGAATCCGGATCGACGCCCTGCTGCTCGATCTCGTGGCGGATCCGGGCGCGGTGCTCCTCCAGCGAGGCGCGGGCCGCGGCGAGGTCGACGGTCACGGCGCTGCCGCCTTCCTGGCCCGGGGATGCGAGGTGACGTAGACCTCGCGGAGGTGCTGCTCGGTGACCAGCGTGTAGATCTGTGTGGTCGTCACGCTGGCGTGACCCAGGAGCTCCTGGACCACCCGGACGTCGGCGCCGCCCTCGAGGAGGTGCGTCGCGAACGAGTGGCGGAGGGTGTGCGGGGTCACGCGCTTGTGGACGCCCGCCCGCGCGGCGCTCGCCTTCAGCACGTGCCAGCACCCCTGCCGGGAGAGCCGCCCGCCCCGCGCGTTGAGGAACATGGCGCCCCGCGTCCGCGCCGAGGCCAGCGCGGGGCGGCCGCCGGAGAGGTACGCGCCCACCGCCTCCCGGGCCAGCCGGCCCAGCGGCACGATGCGCTCCTTCGACCCCTTCCCCAGGACCCGCACGGTCCCCTCCTCCAGGTCCACGTCGTCGACGTCGAGCCCCACCAGCTCCGAGATCCGAACGCCCGCCCCGTACAGCGTCTCCAGGATGGCCCGGTCCCGGAGCGCCGCCGGTTCCTGCCCCGAGGGCGCCTCGACGATGCGGGCGACCTCGTCCACGGACAGCGGCCGGGGCAGCGACCGGGGCACCCGTGGCCGGACCGCCGTGACCGTCGGATCCCGGTCCGTTTCGCCCTCGGCCACCAGGAAACGATGGAACGATCGCACGGCGGCGAGCGCGCGCGCCACCGACGAGGTCCGGTACGGCCTGGGGTCCTCCTGCTTGCGACCGCCGCCCCGGTGCCGGGCCGCCGACAACGAGGCGACGAACGCGGCGACCCCGGCGGGGTCGACCCGCACGGCGCTCTCCACGCCGGCCGCGGAGGAGAACGCCGCGTACCGCGCCAGCTCGCGCCGATACGAGGCGACGGTGTTCGGCGACAACCCCCGTTCCACGGTCAGGTGGTCGAGGAACCGCTGGACCTGCCAGGCCCATTCGGGCGGGACCGGCCCGGGACCGGCCTCCGGCGCCGCGGTCGCCACGGCGCCCTCCGGCTGGTCGGTCCCTTCGCTGGCGGCCACGACGGTCGTCTGGTCCAGACTAGCTTTCGGCCCCGCCGACGACGGATGCGACCGGCGCGGATTCCATTCCGTGCGCCTCGGCCACGCCGTCGTTGGTCAGCTGCCCGCCGTAGGCGTTCACCCCTCCCGCCAGCGCCGGATCCCGCCTGACCGCCTCTTCCAGCCCCCGGTTCGCGACGTCGAGCGCGAACGGCAGCGTCACGTTGGTTAGCGCGTACGTCGAGGTGTTCGGGACGGCGCCGGGCATGTTGCCCACGGCGTAGTGCACGACGTCGTGGACGAGATAGGTGGGATCCGAGTGGGTGGTCATGTGGGAGGTCTCCACGCAGCCGCCCTGGTCGATGGCGATGTCGATGATCACGGACCCCGGCCGCATCGACGCCACCATCTCCTCGGTGACCAGCTTCGGGGCCTTCGCGCCGGGCACCAGCACGGTCCCGATGAGGATGTCGCTCTCCCGCACCCGCTGCTCCAGCGTCAGCCGGTCGGACATCAGCGTGATGATCCGCCCCTTGTGGATCTGGTCGATGAACCGGAGCTTGTCGAGGTTCTTGTCGACGACGATGACCTCCGCCTCCATACCGGCGGCGATCCATGCGGCGTTGGCCCCGGCCATCCCCGCGCCGAGCACGAGCACCTTGGCGGGACGGACGCCCGACACGCCGCCCATCAGCACGCCGCGGCCCCCGTACTCCTTCTCCTGGAGGCGCGCCCCGACGTGGGGGGCCATCCGGCCGGCCACCTCGGACATCGGCGCCAGCAGCGGCAGGCGGTGCTGGTCGTCCTCGACAGTCTCGTACGCGACCGCCTTCACCTTCCGCTGGAGCAGGGTCTCGGTGAGCGCCCTCGACGCCGCGAGGTGCAGATAGGTGAACAGGATCTGGTCCTCCCGCATCAGCGGGTACTCGGATTCGACTGGCTCCTTGACCTTGAGGATCATGTCGGCCTGGCGCCACACGTCCTCCGCGGCGGACACGAACTCCGCGCCCGCGCGCTTGTAGCGCTCGGCCGGCAGCGACGACCCCTCGCCGGCGCCCTCCTGCACCAGCACCTGATGGCCGGCTGCGCTCAGCTCCCGCGCGCCCTCGGGGGTGAGCGCGACCCGGAACTCGTTGTCCTTGACCTCTTTCGGGACGCCGACGATCACGCCGAGCCTCCTTCCCTCCCCGGGAATGAGCCTACCCGAGTCGCCGCCGCCCCCGATGGAGGCCGCGCACGCGCCCGGCGGCCAGCAGGATCGCGACCGCGCTCTTGGCGTCCCGAATCCGGCCGTCGTGGACGGCCCGGGCGGCTTCCTCGAGGGGCATGCGGACGACCTCGATCTCGTCCTCGCCCTGCCCGTCCGGCTCCACGCGGGCCAGGAACAGCTCGATGGCCTCGTCGGTGAAGCCGGGCGAGGTGAAGACGCGCCCGAGGGGCTCGATGTGAGTGACCCTGTAACCGGTCTCCTCCGCGACCTCGCGGGCGGCGCAGTCGGCCGGCTCTTCCCCCTCCACGTCGCGGACGCCGGCCGGGACCTCGAGCAACCGCTCCCCCACCGCGTCCCGGAGCTGGCGAACCAGCAGCACGTCGTTGCCGTGCAGCGCGACCGCGGCGCACGCGCCCGGGTGGTGGACGATCTCCCGGTACCGGCCCTCGACGACCTCGACGGAGATCAGGCGGCCGGCGAAGACCGTCCGGCGTTTCGGATCGCCGGCAGCGGCGGACACGTCGCGTCCCGGCCTAGCCGGGGACCACGACGGACTCGCGCTCGTCGTGCTCACCGCGATCGCGACGCTCCCGGCGACCCAGCGCGGCGCCGACGAACTCACGGAACATCGGGTGCGGCCGCGTCGGGCGGGAGCGCAGCTCCGGGTGGAACTGCCCGGCCATGAAGAACGGGTGCCCCGGCAGCTCGATGATCTCGACCAGCAGCCGGTTCGGCGACCAGCCGGAGAACACCATGCCGTGCTCGGTCAGCGCGCGGTGGTATTCCGGGTTCACCTCGTAGCGGTGGCGATGGCGCTCCATCACGGCGTCCACCCCGTACGCCGCCCTGGCCCTGGTCCCGGGCTGCAGGTCGCAGGGCTGGGCGCCGAGCCGCATCGTGGCGCCCATGTCCACCACGCCGTGCTGCTCCGGCAGCAGGTCGATCACGGGGTGCGGCGTCGTCGGATCGAACTCGCTGGAATTCGCGTTCTCCAGACCGCACACGTCCCGGGCGAACTCGATCACCGCGACCTGCAGGCCCAGGCACAGGCCGAGGTAAGGCACGTTCCGCTCCCGGGCGTGCCGGGCGGCCTCGAGCTTGCCCTCGACCCCCCGCCATCCGAACCCGCCGGGGACGACGATGCCGTCGACGCCCTCGAGCACCGCCTCGGCGTCCGTGACCAGGTCGTCGGAGGGCACCCACCGGATGTCGATGCGCGCGCCGTAGTGGAACCCGGCGTGGCCGAGCGCCTCGATCACCGACAGGTAGGCGTCGCGGAGGTTCACGTACTTCCCCACGATCGCGATGGTCACCGGCCGGGTGGCCCGGTCGATGGAATCGACCAATCCCCGCCACTCGGTGAGGTCCGGCTCGGCGTCGATCCGGAGATGGTGGGCCAGGTAGGCGTCCAGCCCCTCCTCGTGCATCGTCATCGGCACGCGATAGATCGACGGCGCGTCCACCGCCGCGACCACGCCCGCCATCGGGACGTCGCATTGCAGCGAGATCTTCTCCTTCAGGTGATCGGGGATCGGACGGTCGCTGCGGAGCACGATGGCGTCGGGCTGGATACCGATCGAGCGCAGCTCGCGAACGGAGTGCTGGGTGGGCTTGGTCTTCGACTCTCCGGTCGGGCCGATGAACGGCACCAGCGAGACGTGGACGAACGCGCAGTGGTCGCGCCCGACCTCGTTGCGAAGCTGGCGGATCGCCTCCAGGAACGGCAGCGACTCGATGTCGCCCACCGTGCCCCCGACCTCGACGATCACGACGTCGGCGTCCTCGGACTCGGCCAGCGCGCGGACCCGCGACTTGATCTCGTTCGTGATGTGCGGGATGACCTGGACGGTCTTGCCCAGGAACTCGCCCCGGCGCTCCTTGGCGATGACGTTCGAGTAGATGGCCCCGGTGGTCACGTTCGAGCCGCGGTGGAGGCTCTCGTCGGTGAACCGCTCGTAGTGGCCGAGGTCGAGGTCGGTCTCGGCCCCGTCGTCGAGCACGAACACCTCGCCGTGCTCGAACGGGTTCATCGTGCCGGGGTCGACGTTGATGTACGGGTCGAGCTTCTGGAGGGTGACCCGGAGGCCGCGGGACTTGAAGAGGCGCCCGAGCGAGGCGGTGGTGATGCCCTTCCCGAGGCCGGAGGCGACGCCTCCCGTCACGAATATGAACTTCCTGTGCTCAGTCACCTCGGGATTTCATGCTAGCAGAGCGGATCGGGCAGTCGCGAGTTTCCGCCGTCGAATGTGCCGCCGGGCCGGAATTCTCAACGCCGTCGAGCCGGCTCGGCGTTCGCCTCGGGCTCCGGGGTGACTGTGGAACCCGGGGCCGGTGGTCCGGCGGGGGCGGGACGGCCGGCGCGATCCAGCCACCGGAGGGGCAGGACCGCCTCGATCGCACGGGACAGCGTGACGGTCTCGGCCAGCACGTTCAGCGCGAGGGCCGCCGCGGCCGCGGCGAGGACCCCGGCGTCCGGCAGCTGGACGTACAGCGCGGCGCCCAGGACGAACCCCAGCGGGTTCGACCCGGAGTCGCCCAGCATCCCGCGCTCCCGGAGGTCGGGCCACAGCCCCGCAGCCTCCGCGCCGAGCATCCGTGCCAGCAGGGCGGGGGGCGAGAAGAACATCAGCGCGGCCGCGCCGGCCACGAAGGCCTTGCCGGCCCGGCCGGGCGCCACGTCCAGCCCGTTCCACAGGTTCGCCGAGCCGGCGATCAGCAGGATCCCCGCCGCGGCGATCGCGGGGGACCGGCCGTGGACGGTGAGTACCACCAGGATGCCCCCGGCGACGGCGGCGGCGGCCTTGAGCGCCCCCGTGGTCACCCTCCGCTCGAGGAGCGCCCGACCGTGGGCCCGCAGGCCCCGCGGGCCCCCCGGGTGGAGGTCGTCGGCGAGCCCGGCGGCAAACACCAGCGCGGCGCCGGCCAGGATCGCCCAGGTGTCGGAGCCGAACCCGGTCCCGACGACCATGGCCACCACCCCAGCCACGAGCTGCGCCCCGACCGAGGCCGCGAACACGGCGACGCCCAGCGTGGCGGGGACCTCCCGGCCCCGGTGGTTGGTCACGACCAGCCGTCGCCGGATCCGCTTGGGCATCGCCACCATGGCGCAGGCGGCCAGCCCGAATCCCACGCCGAGGAGCACGAGCAGGCGCAGGGTCTGGTTCATGCGTTCGAGGATGTCATCGCCAGCCCACCGCCCGGGGGGCCATGGCGCGCAGGATGTCGGCGCCCTGGCGCCCGCGATGCCGGAACCCCGCGAGGTCGCGGCCGGTGAAGCGGTGCGTGATGGCCGCCGGGACCTCGACCACCCGGAACCCGAGCCGCGCAGCGTCGGCGACCATCCCCGCGTCGACGCCGAACCCGTGCGCCAGCGGCCGACACGCGGCGAGGCATTCCGCCGTCACCGCGCGCTGGCCGGAGAGGGGCACGTCCGTCCGGTGGCCGGACGACGCCCGGACCAGCGCGGACGCCGCGCGACGGACCAGGCCGAGCCCGCCGACGGGCGGGCGGGGCGGAACGGCCACCGCCAGATCGGCCCGGCCCTCGACCACGGGGCGCAACACCCTCGCCAGCTCCGCCGCGGACGCGCCGAGGTCTCCGTCGGCCAGGAGCACGACATCGGCCTCCCCGGCGGCCGCGACGCCGGCGGCCAACGCCTCGCCCTTCCCCCTGTTCCGCTCCGAGCGGACGACCGTGGCGCCGGCGTCCCGCGCGGCGGAGGCGGTGGCGTCCGTGGACCCGTCGTCGGCCACCACGACCCGGCCGACGCCCTCGATCGACCGAAGCGCCGCGACGGTGTCCCCCACCCGGTCCTCCTCGTTCCGCGCGGCCACGACGGCAACGAGTCGAGCGGGCAGACTCACGGCACTTCCGGCAGGAGCCGCTGTGCGTCGTCGCCGGTCCCGTAGTCCCCGCCGGACCCCCCGCCGAGCATGCGACTGAACCCGAGGACCAGCGCCGCCTTCCCTACCTCGGTATCGACGTCGTCCACGGTGAGCAGGTGCTCGTTGGGAAGATCTGCCTCCTGGCGGATGGGAGTCACGAAGGGGTGCGCCACCGATCCAGCGGTCTGGACGGCCGCCACGGTCTCGCCGCGCTGCACCATCTGTACGACCAGGCGCTCCATCACCGTGTCGATCGGCACGGTTGGCTCCCCCTGCCCGCCCGCGGACACCACGAACAGCTCGCTCGAGCCGCCGACCGCCGAGGCGTCGGTCGGGGTGACGTCCTGCGACCGGATGAACCCGTCGTTGAGCAACACGACGAGCAGGTCGGGGCTGGCGCCGGCGGTTCCCGTCGAGGACGCCGGCGGAGGGCCATCGGCCAGGCGCTCCGCCAACCGGGTGGCGGCGTCCGAGGTGAGCGTCGACACCGGTGTGTCCCGCGACTCCCCCAGGGCATCGGCGAGCGTGTTCCTGGTCTTGGGGGTAGGCGCGTTGATCAGCGAGGTGATCGTGAGGTAGACGACGTTGCTCGCCCCCGCCGCAGTCCTCGCCCCCGCCGCGGTCAGGACGTCCCGCGCGTTCCGGGGGCCCGCCGGGTCCGCCCCGTCCGAGGAGATGACGACCACGTGCTCTCCGGTCAGACGGCCGGTGGTGAGCCACGGAAGGGCTGCGTCCTGGAACCCGGCGACGTCGTCGACCTGCTTCTGGGCGGCCGCCAACTGCTGCTCGAGGTTGTTGTTGTTCTGCCGCAGCGTCTTGACCAGGCCGGTGCGGATGACGGTGGTGCCGGCGAGGACGCCGAGGGCGAGCGCCAGGAACACCGCCACGATCGTGACGAGGTGGTACCGGAACGAGATCACGGGGCTCCTCCCCGGGGAGCGGTCAGAAGATCCTCCCGAGCTGGTCGAGCAGCTGGTGGAGGAACAGCCGGAACGGCTGCGACGCGAGGGCCAGCACGATCATGGCGAACATCGCCGCGCCGACCAGCATGGCGACGTCGCGGCCCCGGACCCGGCCGGTGTACAGCCGCGACACCCCCTTCGCGTCCATGAGGATTTCGCCGACGCGGAGGCGGACCAGGAACGTGGAGGCCATGCCCATCCGGCCCTTGTCCAGGAACTCGCGGAGGTTCCCGTGGGTCCCCACCGCCACGATGAGGTCGGCGCCCTTGCCGTGCGCCAGCAGGAACGCCATGTCCTCGCTGGTTCCCGTGCTCTCCATGATCTTGTACGGGATCACCAGCGCGTCGAGGCGCTCCCGGCCCGGAGCCAGGCCACCCGGGTACGCGTGTACGATCACCTCGGTGGGCTGGCGTCGGCGGAGGAACCGGCGATGCCGGACGGTCTGGCGGAGGACGCTCTCCGACACGCTGTCCATGTCGCCCACGATGAGGTCCGGGTGGTAGCCGGCGTCGACGAGGGCGTCCGCCCCCCCGTCCACGCCGATCAGCAGGGGGCGGACGTCGCGGATGTACGGCCGGAGCGCGGCCAGGTCCTCGCGGTGGCGCGACCCCCGCACCACGACCAGCACGGGATGGTCGGCGATCTCGTGGACCAGCTCCGGCAGCCCGGAGCCGCCGAACAGCAGGTCGCGCTCGTGCTGCATGAACTCGAGCGTGTTCCGGGCGAAGGACTCGAACTGCTCCGCCAGGCGGACCCGGGCGTCCTCCATGGCCTCACCGACGGAATCATCGCTCTGGAGGATCCCCACGCCGACCAGGCGGGTCCCGGCGTAGATGCGGTCCCCCTCCAGGCGGATGGACTCGCCCTCCCGGACCTTCTCCATGAGCAGCGGCCCGACCGAGTCGACCAGCGGGATGCCGACGCGCGTGAGGATCTGCGGCCCCAGGTTCGGATACCGGCCGGAGATGGACCGGGCCGCGTTCACCACGCCGGCCACGCCCGCGGCCACCAGGCCCTCGGCCGAGAGACGGTCGAGGTCCTCGTGGTCGATCACCGCGATCTCGCCGGGCTGGATCCGGCGGAGCAGCGCCTTGGTCCGGCGGTCGACCCGGGCCAGCCCCGCCGCGGGGCGGGGGCGCCGGGGGCGGAGCCGGAGCCGGTTGCGGGTCCTCGATACGGCCGTGGGAGTGTGCCCCCTTTCGTTCCGGGGCCGGGTCGGCGGAGACGCCGATCGCCTGGCGGCGCCGCGCGTGCGGCCGGGCAGCCACAGGGTAGCGGACCGGGTCCGGCTCGGCGGGGCGACTCAGCGCTCGGAGGCGGCCTGGGCCAGCAGCTCCTCGGCGTGCGAGGCGGCCGCGTCGCTCTCGGGCAGGCCCGAGAGCATTCGCGAGATCTCGGCGACCCGTTCGTCGTCCCCGAGCACCTCGATCGCCGCGGTGCCGCCCTCCTTCGTCACCCGGATGTGGCGGTCGGCGAACGAGGCGATCTGGGGGAGGTGGGTGACGACGAGCACCTGCCGGTCGGCCGCCAGCCGGGCGAGCCGCCGGCCCACGGCGAGGCCCGCCCGGCCTCCGATGCCGGCGTCGACCTCGTCGAACACGATGGTGGGAACCGAGTCCAGGTCGGCCAGGACGCTGCGGCAGGCCAACATCGTCCGGGACAGCTCGCCCCCCGAGGCGGCCTTGGCGACCGGGAGCGGCGACTGCCCGATCCCGCCGGACAGCAGCACCTCGGCGCGCTCGGCCCCGAGCGGGGTTGGCTCGGATGAGGCCCGGAGCGCCACCTCCACCGACGCGCCGGGCATGCCCAGGTCCCGCACCTCGCGTTCGATGGCCTCGCCCAGCCTCGGCGCCGCCTCCCGCCGCCCCTCCGTGACGGTCCGCGCCAGCCCGGCTGCCAGCTCGCGCAGCGTCGCGACCTCGGCGGAGAGCTCGGCGCGCTCGGCGCCTGCCCCCTCCAGCTCCGCCAGACGCCGCCGGATTCCTTCCAGGTAGGCCAGGACGCCCGCCGCCCCTTCACCGTACTTCCGCTCGAGCTGACCCAGCGCGTGGAGGCGCTCGCGGATCTCGGCGAGACGCTCGGGGTCCGCCCGGAGCCGTTCCCGCCACCCCCGGAGGTCGCGGGCCAGCTCCCCGGCCTCTTCGGCGACCCCGGCGAGGCGTCCGGCCAGCTCCCGCGCCTCCGGGTCGAGCCCGGACGCGTCGCGGAGCGCGGCCGCGGCCGCCGCCAGCCCATCGGCCGCGCCGCCGTCGGCCGACAGTCCCTGCTCGGCCTGGGCGGCGCGCTCCATCAGCCGCTCCGCGTTCGCCAGACGGGACTCCTCGACATCGAGAGCCTCCCGCTCACCGGGCGCCACGCCCGCGGTCTCGATCTCCCGGGCCTGGTACCCGAGCAGGTCCTTCTCCCGCTCCCGCTCGCGCTCCTCGCGGTCAAGCTCGTCGAGGCGCGCCTGGGCGTGGCGGAGGCGCTCGAAGGTCTCGCGGTGCCGTTCGACGGCGGCGGCGTGCTCCGGACCGGCGAACCGGTCGAGGAAGCCGGTCTGGACCGCGGAGGATAGGAGGCGCTGGGCCTGGTGCTGGCCGTGGACCTCGACCAGGTCCGGCGCGAGCCCCGCCAGCGCGGAGGCCGGCGCGATCTGGCCGCCGATCCGGGCCGAGCCCTTCCCGTCCGCGCCGATGGTCCGGGCCAGGACGAGCTCGCCGTCCTCGGCCCACTCGGAGGTGGCCGGGGTTCCCGGCGCCCGGAACCGGGCCTCCACCCGGGCCCGCGAGGCGCCCTCGCGCACGAGCGAGGCGGATCCCCGGCCGCCGAGCGCCAACGCCAGCCCCACCGTGACCATGGTCTTGCCGGCCCCCGTCTCGCCGGTGAGGACGTTCAGGCCGGGGTGGAGCTCGAGGTCGAGGTCCTCGATCACCCCCAGCCCGGCGATGTGGAGCTCGAGCAGCACGCCGGGATCCTACCCGGGGGGTACGACAGCTCCGGCGCATTCGCCCAGCGGCGCTATTCCGCCGTGGGCGGCATGTCCTCGTCGTCGGCGTCCATCGCGGTGCCGTCCGGGAGGGAGAATCGCTGCCGGACGTGGCGGTAGAAGCTCTCGGACCCCGGGGGCCGGAGCACCTTGGCCTTCGACTCGGAGGCCCGGACCCGCACCCGGGCGCCGACCGGCAGCGGGAGGCTCTCCTTGCCGTCCGCGGACAGGAGGCCCGCCTCCGGGGCGCGGACCTCCATCGTGACGTCCTCCTCGATGCCGATCACAAACGACCGGTCGAACACCATGTGCGCCGCGATGGGGGTGACAACGAGGCAATCCACGCCCGGCGACACGATCGGACCCCGGGCCGAGAACGAGTAGGCGGTGGAGCCCGTCGCCGTGGCCACGATGACCCCGTCGCCCGAGAACGTGGTGACGTACTCGCCCGCGATGTAGACGGCGAGCCGCACCACGCGGTGGCGAGCGGCCTTCTCCACCATGACCTCGTTGAGCCCCCACCGGGGCCCGGTCCAGTCCGTGCCGCCCAGTGCCTCGGCCACGACCCCCTGGCGCTCCTCCACGACGGCCCGGCCCTCGAGCGCGCTCTCGATGACCTCCCGCGCCTGGTCGGGCTCGATCGCCGTGAGGAACCCCAGCCGCCCCACGTTCACGCCCACGACGGGCCGGTCGACCTCCACGGCGTGATGCGCCGCCCGGAGGAACGTGCCGTCCCCGCCCACCGACACCACCAGGTCCAGGCCCGCCGCGAATGCGTCCGGCGAGACCAGGCGGGCCCCCGCCTCGTCGGCCAGGTCCGACACCCCCCGGCCGGAGGTCGTCGTGTGCACCGGGTCGTCGTCGAGCAGCCGGACCTCGACCTCGCGGCCTGCCAGCCACCGGATCAGCTCCCTGGCGGTGCGCACCGCGGAGGCCCGGCCGGCGTGCACCACCAGCCCGACGGCGGTCATCCGTTCCTCCCGGAGTCCCCGCGGACGCCGATCCCCTCGGCGATCGCCGCGTCGATCTCGAGCCTCGACGTCGCCTCGTCCGGCGCGCCCTCGTCGCGGGCCACCATCAGGAATTCCACGTTGCCCGCCGGGCCCAGCAGCGGCGAGGCCATGACCCCCACCGGCCGGAGGCCTCCCTCCCCGAACGACGCGGCCGCCCGTTCGAGGGCCAGGCGCCAGGAGTCCGGGTCCCGTACCACCCCGCCTCGTCCGACCCGTTCCGGGCCCACCTCGAACTGCGGCTTCACGAGCACCACGAACGCCACCCCGGCAGCCGCCACAGCGATCAGGGACCGGAGAACCAGCGCCAGCGGGATGAACGACAGGTCCGCCGTGACCAGGGCCGGGGCGAACGGGAGGTCCCCCGGACGAAGGTTCCGGACGTTGGTCCGCTCCATGACCACGACGCGGGGGTCCTGCCGGAGCGCCCACGCGAGCTGCCCGTACCCGACGTCGACCGCGACGACGCGCGCGGCGCCGTGCCGGAGGAGGCAGTCGGTGAAGCCGCCGGTGGACGCGCCGGCGTCGAGGCAGTCGAGCCCGGACGGGTCGACGCCGAACCGCTCGATCCCGGCCTCGAGCTTCTCACCGCCGCGGCTGACGAACCGCCGGGCCGGGCCGGCGACCGTCACCGGCTCCGACGCGCCGACGAGGGTGGACGCCTTGCCCGCGGGTCGACCCCCCACGACGACCAGGCCGGCGTCCACGGCGGCCTGGGCCTCCGCCCGGGACCCGGCCAATCCCCGCCGGACCAGCTCGCTGTCCAGCCGGCGCCGCACTAGCTCCCGGTGGTGGAGCGCTTCGCGGCGGACTTCGCCGGGGACTTCCTGGTCGACTTCGACGATTTCGCCGAGGAGCCGGAACGCTTGGCGGCCGAGCCGGAGCGTTTCGCCGCCGGCCGCCTGGCGGAGCTCTTCCTCGTCGTGGTCCGCTTTGCGGCGGGTGCGGCGCCGCCCTTCTCGAGGTCCCGGACGCGCTTGCGGAGCGCGTCGACGTCGTCCCGGCTGGCGATGCCGAACGCCTTCAGCTGTTTGCGGACCTCTCCCTGGACGAGCTCCACGACCCGCTCGCGGCTCTGCTGCGACCACTCCATGAGCTGCTGGGCCACCTCGCGCACCTGGCCGGCCACCTGGCCCGCCATCGCCCCGGGGCTCTGCCCGGCGGCAAAGCCCTGGGCCTGCTCGACCATGGACCGGGCCAGGTCCCGGGCGCCCGTCGGGGTCAGGTTCCCGAGGGCCGCCTCGACGTACCTCCGCGCATCGGCCGTGTACTTGCGCACGTCTCCGGCCATGACCGACCTCCTTCGCTCGAGCGGTCTCCCGCGACTGGGCGCTCGCGTGCGAACGCGGGCGCCCCTGAGGGATGCCTCGGCGCTCGTAGCCCGAAGGATACCCCCCGGTCCGGGGCCGCTATACTCGGCGCGCCCCGGGGCCCGGCGCGCGCGCACCGCTCCGGAGCCCCCCCGCGGGCGGCCCTACAGGCGACAGCGCAGCGCTTCCCCGCAGACAGAAGGATCGATCGTGGCCAGCGTGAGACAGGTCGAGACGAAGCTGCGACAAGTCGTCGACCGCCTCGGCGAAGCCGACCCCAAGGTGCACACCGACCTGGAGCGGACCTTGGCGGGTCCCCGGGTCATCCAGATCGACGTTCCGGACCTCGACCGGTCGTTCTGGAGCGAGCTCTCCGGCGGGCGGATCGACGGCGTGCACGCCGGACAGGCCGAGCGAGCGGACATCCGGATCACCGCCGACAGCGACGACCTCGTCGCGCTGATCGACGGGAAGAAGCCGCTGTTCTCCTCCTACCTGGCGGGACACGTGAGGGTCCAGGCCAACGTCTCCGACCTGATGGCCCTGCGAAGGCTGATGTAGCCGGTGGGACGGGTCCGTCGGCTGCTCCTGGGATCCGCGGGCGCCCTGGCCGGCTACGCGTCCGGCAAGGTGCTCGCGCGGCGCGGCGATCGGGGAGTCGGGTTCGTGCTCCCCACCGGCGACGAGCTCCTCGGGTCGGCTCGAGGACGGCCCGAGGTCATCCGGGGCCCGCGGTCGTCGCGGATCTACACGGAGCGGTTCGCCGCGGGCGAGGGCGCGACGGGGGGCGGGACCATCGTCTTCACCCACGGCTGGTGCGTGACGGAGGCCATCTGGCACTACCAGAAGCGCGACCTGGCACGGGGAGCGCACCGCCTGGTCACGTGGGACCTCCCCGGACACGGGCACTCGACCCCGGTGGCCCGGGACCACCTGATCATCGACCTCGCCGTCGATGCGCTGGCCCGCGTGATCGATTCGATCCCGGAGCCGGAACCCCTGGTGCTGGTCGGCCACAGCCTGGGCGGCGTGCTGACGATCGGCTACCTGCTCCGGCACTCCGAGACGGCCAGGCGCAGGGTCCGGGGCGCGGTGCTGGCGGCCACCCCGCTGGTCAACTTCGCGCACAGCGCGGCCGGCCGGTGGCCGGGCGCGTCGTTCCAGGCCAGGGTCCTCGGACAGGCCATGCAGCTCGCGGTGGAGAACAGCGTCGTGGACCGGTACTTCGCGCGGGAAGCCGGCGGCACCGACCCCGCGGCGGCCAGCCTCCGGCTGGTTCGGGCGGGGTTCGGGACCGACGCGGACCCGGCGCAGGTGCGGTTCGTGCGGGACATGGCGGCGTCGGTCCCTCCGGCCGTGCGGGCGGACACGTTCCGGGCGATGACGGGGTTCGACCTCCGCCCGCGGCTCCGGGAGGTTCGCACGCCCTCGCTGCTGATGATCGGCACACGGGATCGACTGGTCAGCGCTGCGGAGGTGCGCACCCTCGGCCCGCTCATCCCGGGAGCGCGGATCGAGGAGTTCCCGGGCGCCGGCCACGCGCTGTTCCTCGAGCAACACGAGCGGTTCACGGCGCTGGTCCGGCAGTTCGCCGACCGTCGCCTGGGACCGTCCGGCCCGCGAAACGGATCGCGGCCCCGCGTGCGCGCGGAGGGCCCGCTCCGCCACGGCGGCGCGGGCCTCGGAAGGGCCTCGGCCGGGGAGCGGGCGGGCCGAGGGGCCGGTGCGGGGCGCGCACGGCGGGTGGAGGGATCGCCGGAGTAGGGTCGGGGCGATGCTGATTCCGATCCGGGACGACAACCCGACCAGCCGCCGGGCCTACGTCACGCTCGCGATCATCGCCGCGAACTTCCTGGTGTTCCTGCTGTGGCAGCGGCCGTGGTCCTCCCAGGAGGACCAGGAGCTGTTCGCCTTCTGCCATGCGGAGATCCCGTACGAGGTCACGAACCAGACCAACCTGGCGGAGGGCGGCACGGGAGCGGTCCGCGCCATCGACCGGGCGGGCCTGGGGATCCCCGGACGCGACCTCCAGCTGCTGTTGCAGGGGCGCATCCGCGACCGGGCCGCACCCGACTTCCACGGATGCCGGGACAAGAGTTGGTGGCAGTCGGTGTTCGTGGCGATGTTCCTCCACGGGGGGTGGCTGCACATCGGCGGGAACATGCTGTTCCTGTGGGTGTTCGGGAACAACGTCGAGGACAAGATCGGCCGGATCCCCTACCTGCTCTTCTACCTGTTCAGCGGGCTGGTCGCCTCGGCCGCGCAGATCCTGGTCGACCCCGGCTCACCCGTCCCGAACCTCGGCGCGTCGGGTGCGATCGCGGGGGTCCTCGGCGCCTACCTCGTGATGTTCCCCCGGCGGCGCGTGTACTCGCTGGTTCCGATCGTGTTCATCTTCACGCTGCTGCCGCTGCCGGCGATCGTGGTGCTGGGGTTCTGGTTCGTGCTCCAGTTCTTCAGCGGCGTCACGACGGTGGCCAACCACGTGAACGGCGGCGTGGCGTACTTCGCGCATATCGGCGGGTTCGCGGCGGGACTGATCCTGGCGTTGCTGTTCTTCCCCAAGGAACGCCACCGGCGAAGCGCGGAAGGAGGCCTGTTCCCCTAGTGCGTGTCCGTGGCGTCAGGCCGACCGGCCGGCGAGGCGAGCCGGGCCTCCCACCGGAACGCGGTGGAGGACGACGAGCAGGCCGTGGCGACCATCGGCGTGGCCCGGATGACCTCGGGAAGCGAGTCGCGTGGGCCGGTGGGCTCGAAGCCGATCCGTTCGAAGAACCCCGATGCGGTATCCGTGACCGCGTGCACGACGGAGGCCCCGCGGTCGAGGGCGAGGCGAACGGCCCGGGCGGCGAGCAGGGAGCCGAGCCGGCCGTTCCGGTGATCCGTCGCCACCGCGAGCGAACGGAGGTGCGCCATGCGCGGACCTGCCCCGTCCGAGAGCCCGCCGCCCCGACCGAACAGCTCCAGGGAGACCGTCCCCACGACCTCGCCCGGCGGGACCTCGGCGACGAGCGTGTCCGGGACACGGACGTCGACGGCTTCGGTCTGCAGACCCGCATGCGCCAGCAGCACCTCGATCGCCTCGGCGTCCCCGGGCCGGGCCGGCCGGATCCGGGCCGATGGCCGGAACAGGGCGCCAAGGTCGTCCGCGAGGAACGTGGGGAGATCCGCGGCGCCGACCAGGTCGCGGACCGTCGACACGCCCGTGAGGACCAGCAGGGAGTCCCATCCCACGGCGGCCGCCCCGGAGATGTCGGTGTCGAGCCGGTCCCCGACCACCAGGGGCCGTGAGCCGCCGGCCCGCTCGAGGGCGCCGCGCAGGAGCGGCGGATGGGGCTTGCCGACCACGGCGTCGGGGGGACGCCCGGTGGTCGTGGTGATCACCGAAAGCAGCGCCCCGGCGCCCGGCCACAGGCCGTCCGGCGCCGGGTAGGAGGCGTCGGCATTCGTGGCGACCAGCGTGGCGCCACGCTGAACCAGCAGGGCGGCGGTCCGCAGGCGATCGTACGTGGCCGCCGAGTCCACGCCGACCACGACGTAGTCGGCCCGGTCGGCTTCGTCGGGCAGCACCTCGAGGCCCGCCTGCCGGAGGGCCTCGCGGATGCCCGTCTCCCCGATCACGTACGCGGTGGAGCCGCCGCGCTCACCGAGGAGGTCGGCGGTGACCATTGCCGAGGTCACCACTTCCCCGGTGGCGGCATCGACTCCGTGGCCGGCGAGCTTGGCGGCGACCTGCTCGGGCGTTCGGCTGGAGTTGTTGGTCACGAAGGCGAGGCGGACGCCCCGTGCGCGCAGGCTCGCCACCGCCTCGGGGCCGCCGGCGACGGTGTCCGGTCCCCGGTACAGGACGCCGTCGAGGTCGAACAACACCGTGTCGTAGAGCTCGACCAGCGCCGGTGAAGCGGTCCCGGCTCCGTCGGGAGCGACGTTCACCCTCCGAGCCTGGCGAGCGCCCGTTCGTAGTGGCGGATGCCCGGCCGCATGGCGATGGCGAGCTTGAGGTGGGCGATGGCCCGGGTCCGCTGCCCGGTCCGCTCGCAGGCCAGCGCCAGCCCGAAGTGCGCGTAGTCGTTCACGGGATCGATCGCGATCGTCTTGGCGAACTCCCTGCGGGCCCAGGCCGTGCGCCCGCTCATGTACAGCGCGCGGGCCAGGGCCTCGCGGATGGACGCCTTCTCGGGCTCCATGAGTCGTGCCCGCGAGAGCAGCATGGCGGCCTGATGGGGGTGCCCTTCCTCCAGGAATCGGCTGCCCCGAGCGAACAGGTCATAGGCGGACTCGGCGCTCGGGGGGGTGCTATACAGTCGGGATGCCTCGGGTCTCACCGTTCACCGGCCTCGTGTTCGACGAATCCGTGGTCGGGCCGCTGGGGCCGGTCACCGCGCCCCCGTACGACTCCATCAGCGCCGAGCACGAGCGCCGGTTGCACTCCGCGAGCCCCCACAACGTGGTGCGCCTCATCCTCGGTCGTGACGAGCCCGGGGACGACGACCAGCACGACAAGTATACGAGGGCGGCCGATCTGCTCCGGGCCTGGCGCGAGCAGGGGGCGCTGCGGGCGACGACGGAGCCCTGCTGGTTCCTGTACGAGATGCGGTTCACGTTCCAGGGGGAGAGCCGGCGGGTCCGGGGGGTCGTGGCGGAGGTCGAGATCGAGGAGCTCGGGGGCGAGATCGTGCCCCACGAGGCCACGCTCCCCGGGCCGATCGAAGACCGCATGCGGCTGCTGAGAACGGTCCGGGCGAACCTGTCCCCCGTCTACGCGTTGTATCGGGGGCCCCGGCCCGCGGTCGGGCAGGCCTTCGAGCGGGCCGCATCGGCCCGGGCCGCCGACATCGATGTCTCGGACGAGCAGGGGGTGGAGCACCGGTTGTGGATCGTGCCGGCCGGCCCCTCGGCGACGAGCGCCCCCGACGACGGGTCGCCCGCGGCGGGCGATGCGGCGAGCCCCGGTGACCCGGCGGGCTCGCCGGACATGGAGCGCTCGCTCGGGGCCGAGCGACTGCTGATCGCGGACGGCCACCATCGGTACGCCGTCGCGCTGGCCTTCCGGGAGCGGATGCGATCGGAGGTGGGGCCGGGGCCGTGGGACCGGATGATGATGCTCCTGGTGGATGCCTCGACCGAGGATCCCCCGGTCCTGCCGATCCATCGCGTGCTGCTCCGGGGAGGCCCGCCCGCGGCCGGGCACAGGGTTCGTGACCTCGCGGAGGTGCTCGCCGCCGTCGACGACGACCGGCTCCTGTACGGCTCGGCGGCGCGCGAGGGTGACGAGCTGGTGCATCGGGTCGGCCGACTGCGCGGCAGCCCACCCGCGGTGTGCGCGCTGCACGAGCAGGTCCTGGGCGCCGCCGCGCTCCGGTATCAGCCCGATGCCGCTGCCGCGGAGGAGGCCGTCCGGCTGGGCGAGGCGCCCGGTGCATTCTTCCTCCCACCGACCCACGTCGAGCGCATCCGGGCGGTGATCGAGAGCGGCGGCACGCTGCCGCAGAAGTCCACGTACTTCTGGCCCAAGCCTCGGACGGGAATGGTCATCCGCCCGCTGGCCTGATGGCCATGGACACCGCAGCCCGGTCCTCTGGGGGAGGCCGCCCGCCGACTCGGCCGTGGCGGGGGCCGCAGGCGCGTTCGTTCCTTCGGCGGAGGCGCCATGCCCGTGTCCCGGCGGGGGCCGCCCGGCAATCAGGTCTTCGGCGGGAGGCCGTCCGGGACGTCGCGGACCCGCTCGGCGGCCATGGCACCGGCCGTGGGCGCGACGGCCTCCTCGGCGCCGGCCGGCAAGGGACGACCTGCCAGCTCGTACACCTCTCCCCCGTCGATCATCTCGCGCTCGACCAGCAGCTCGGTCAGCCGGTCCAGGACGTCGCGATGCTCCTCGAGTGTCCTCCTCGCGCGCTCGTCCGCCTGCTTGAGGAGGGTGGAGACCTCCTCGTCGATGAGGGCCTGGGTGGCCTCCGCGTAGTCACGGGAGCGGAGCTCCCGCCCACCGAGGTAGGCCGGTCCTCCATCCCCCAGCCCGACCGGCCCGAGGCGCGTGCTCATCCCGAAGTCCCGCACCATCCGGATCGCGAGCTGGGTCGCGCCCTGCAGGTCGTTCGCCGCGCCGCTCGAGACCTCCCCGAGGACCAGACCCTCGGCGGCCCGCCCGCCCATCCGGATCGCGAGCGAGTCGCGCAGGTAGCTCTCCGGGTACAGGTGCCGCTCGTCGACGGGGAGCTGCTCCGTGACCCCGAGCGCCTGCCCGGCAGGCAGGATCGAGACCTTCGCCACCGGGTCCGCGTGATCGGAGTATGCGGCGACGAGGGCGTGGCCGGACTCGTGGACCGCGACCGCCCGCTTCTCGTCGGGCAGCAGGGCGTTCGTGGCCTCTCGCCGGCCGATGAGGAGGCGGTCGCGGGCGTCGGCGAAGTCGCGGGCGGTGACCACGTCCCGGCGAGCCCGGACCGCCACGAGGGCCGCCTCGTTCACCAGGTTGGCCAGATCGGCACCGGAGAACCCCGGCGTACCGCGCGCGACCGCCTGGAGGTCGACGTCCGGGCCGAGCTTCTTCCCCTTCACGTGGATCGCCAGGATCGCCGAGCGCTCCCGGAGGTTCGGGAGGGGGATCTCGACCTCGCGGTCGAACCGGCCCGGCCGGAGCAGGGCCGGGTCGAGGATCTCGGGCCGGTTGGTGGCCGCGATGACCACGACGCCGGTCGCCGGATCGAACCCGTCCATCTCGGCGAGGAGCTGGTTGAGGGTCTGCTCCCGCTCGTCGTTCGAGATCGCCCCGGACCCGCGCCGCTGGCCGATGGCGTCGATCTCGTCGATGAAGACGATGGACGGCGCCCGCTTGCGGGCGTCTCCGAAGAGGTCACGGACCCGGGATGCGCCGAGGCCGACGAAGAGCTCGACGAAGCTCGAGCCGGTGACCGAGAAGAACGGGACGCTGGCCTCCCCGGCCACGGCCCGGGCCATCAGCGTCTTGCCGGTGCCCGGCGGCCCGACCATGAGCACACCTCGGGGCCCCCGGGCTCCGATCTTCACGTAGCGCTCGGGGAGCTTGAGGAAGTCGACGACCTCGTTGACCTCCTGCTTGGCGCCTTCGTAGCCGGCGATGTCGGCGAAGGTGGCATTGGGCCGTTCCTCGTCGTACAGCTTCGCTCGGGAGCCGGTCAGCCCGCCCAGGCCGAGGATGCCGCCTCCGCCGGCCCGGCGCTGGGCTCGGCGGCCCATGTACCAGAACACGCCGAACAGCAGGATGAACGGGAGGAGGTTGACCAGGACCGTGAGCAGTGTCGAGGAGGCCGGGCCCTCCGCCGTGATCTGGACGTCGTGCTGCTGCAGGAGCGTGGAGAGGTTCGTGTCCTGCAGCGCGACGGGGATCTGGGTCGAGTAGTCATTCCCGTCGGTGAGGGTGCCGGAGACGCCGCCGTTCGCGTCGATGGTCGCCGTCTTGACCCTGTTGGCCTTCACGTCGTTCACGAACTGCGTGTACGTCAACTGGCTCGACGTCCGGCCGATGGGCAGGAAGAACAGGACGATCGTGGCGGCGATGCCGAGGTACAGGAGCCAGTGCCGCCACGGCGGCGGCGGCGGCGGGGCCGGCCCCTGGCGCTTCTCGCTCGCCCGGGGGTCACGCGGCTGCGCCGGGCTGGTTTGATGGACGATCCGTCGTCGCATGGGCGGAGACTCCTTCGGTCGCCGGCGTCCATACAACCACGTCCGTGGGAATCGCCGGGCGGCCGGCTCGCGCAACCGCTCACGGCGCCGGGTCCCGAACGCCCATTTGCCAGCCACGGAATCCCGCGACGGCACCGTCCACCCATCCCGTGACACGCCCCGACCGGGTCGGGTCGGCTATTCCGTTTCTTCCGGTTCCAGCTTCTTGATGCCGGTGGCCACCACCTCCATCACCGTTCGAGCTCCCGCGCCGTTGCGGTAGAACCGCCGGACCAGCTGGCCGTGCACGAGAAGGTCGTCGCCCTTGCCGATGAGGCCGAGCTGCTTCCTCGTGATGGCCTTGCCGTGCCAGGCGGAGACCGGGAGGGGGAGGGAGCGTCGTCCGGTCTCCGGCACGGACAGCTTGATCTCGGTCACCCTGTCGCCGGACGGGAGCTCCTTCTCCAGCGGATCCGCAGCGACCGTGCCGGCGAGCACGACGACGTTGACCGCAACCATGTCGCTCCCCCCTTTCGCCTGCGACGCTACAACGAGGCACCGACACGAACCCTCCAGCAGAGGGCGGAGGTGGGCTGGCATGGCGAGCGAGCTCCGGTCGCGGCGCACGCGCCGATAGACTCCGAGTCCCGTGGACGAGACGTTCGAAGCCGGCGCGCGGCTCACCGCCGTGGACACCAGGATGACCGGGCGGTACCGGATCACGTCGGCGTATCTCGTTCACGCCCGGGAGCCGGCCATCGTGGAGACCGGGCCGACCACCTCCGCCGATGCCGTCACCGACGCGCTGGCGAGCATCGGCCTCGGCCCGCAGGATCTCGCCCACATCGTGGTGACGCACATCCACCTCGATCACGCCGGCGGCGCCGGGACGATCGCCGAGCGGTTCCCGTCGGCCACGGTGTGGGTCCACGAGCGGGGCGGCAGGCACCTGGCCGACCCCTCGCGGCTCTGGGCGAGCGCGGCACAGGTCTATGGCGGCCAGGACCGGCTGGCCGAGATGTTCGGCCCGATGCAGCCAATCGACGCGGGCCGCATCAGGACCGTGAACGAGGGGGACGCGATCGATCTCGGCGACCGGGTGCTCGACGTGATGTACACGCCCGGGCACGCCTCGCACCACGTGAGCCTGGTGGACAGCGAGAGCGGGGCGCTGTTCACCGGCGACGCGCTCGGGATCCACTTCCCGGACGTGCGGGTCCTGCGGCCGGCCACGCCACCGCCCGACGTCGACGTGGAGCTGGCGGTGGACAGCATCGAGCGGATCCGTGCCCGGGCGGAGAGCACGCTGATGTTCAGCCACTTCGGGCCGGTCCGTGAGGTCGACGAGCTGTGCGCGATCGCGTCCGATCGCATCCGCGCGTGGGCCGGCATCGTCCGCCGGGCCCTCGACCAGACCGACGACCTCGACCGGATCGCGGAGATCCTCGCGGCGAGGACGGCCCCCGAGTTCGACGAGGCCGGCGCGTCCGCGGAAGACCGCGAGCGCTACGAGGTGCTCTCCAGCACCAAGACGAACGCGGCTGGCCTCGTTCGGTACTGGACGAAACGATTCGAGCGCGAGGGGCGAGAGCCGACCGCGTCGGCCGGCTGAGCGACGGGCGGCCCCGCGCCCGGTCAGCCGAGCTGCGCGAGGCGCTCGGCCGCGTCGAATGCCGTGGGATCGTGCCGGGTGATCCGCCGGAACTCGCGCGCGGCGTCCTCCGTGCGACCGGCTCTGGCCAGGATGTCGCCGGTCACGTACCAGACGCGGAGGTCCTGGGCGCGGCCCACGTCGGCGCGGTTCGGCAGCCGGCGGAGCAGCGCCAGCGCCTCGTCGTAGCGGCTCATGTCCGCCAGCGCTGACGCCCCCACGATGCCCGCCTCCGCCTTGGCGTCGGCCGGGATGGGCGCGCGCAGCGCCGCCTCGGCGAGGGGGACCGCCTTGTCGGGCGAACCGAGTGCCCGGTAGGCGTCGGCGATGATGTGGTTCTCGTCTTCCCGCCCGGTCATCCGGCGATAGGCCTGCATCTCGCGGAGGGCCTCGCGCCAGCTCTCGGATGCATAGTGGGCGAGCGCGAGCACCTCCCTCGCCGCGCCCGAGCGCGGCGCGGCGGCCTTCGCCTTCCGGGCCTCCTTCACCGCCTGTCCCGAGTCGCCCCTCCCCAGGAGCTCCACGGCTCGCTCGAGATGGCCGAGGGCCTCCTGAGCCTGCGCCGGGCGCGCCGTCTGGCGGACGTCGTCGACGACGTCACGGGGCAGCGGCGTTGTGCGGCGCTGCGACCCCCGGGAGGGGCGGCCGTGGCGGGGTTCGAATGCCCTGGGCATGGTCGACCTAGCGTAACCGCCGATGGGAACGATCCGTCGGGCCCCGCCCGGTGCCAGGTTCGCGGCGGCTTCGCGCAGGGCCGAAACGCCGAGAGCCGCCCCGGAGGGCGGCTCCCTGTGCGAAGAGTCTCGGCGGCGACCTACTCTCCCACCCCGTCTCCAGGGCAGTACCATCGGCGCTGGAGGGCTTAACTTCCGGGTTCGGAATGGGACCGGGTGTCTCCCCTCCGCTATGGCCACCGAAACGGTGGTTCCGCCGCCTTGATCGCGGCGCCGTGGTCGGCGCGCGTGTCCGTGGTCGGCGGACATATGTCCGTGGTGCGAGCGTCCTCAGGCAAAATCACCTGATGAACTCGATAGCGAGCGCGAGCATCGAAGTCAAGTCCTCGGCCTATTAGTACCGGTCGGCTCAACACGTTGCCGTGCTTACACCTCCGGCCTATCAACCTCGTAGTCTCCGAGGGGCCTTACCTGGTCAACCCAGTGGGAGATCTCATCTTGGGGCGAGCTTCGCACTTAGATGCTTTCAGCGCTTATCCCTGCCGCACGTGGCTAACCAGCCGTGCCGCTGGCGCGACAACTGGCACACCAGAGGTGCGTCCGCCCCGGTCCTCTCGTACTAGGGGCAGCTCCCCTCAAATCTCCTACGCCCACGACGGATAGGGACCGACAATCTGTTACCACCGCCCGGGCCCCATGCCCGAAACGGCGGCCAGGTCATTTCTGCCTGGCTCTGCATGTCGCCATGCAGGTCGGACCATATCTTCACTGCGGGTCCTCACGCCTCGAGGGCATCGAGGCGTGACGCGGTGTTCGGCGTATGGTCTCTGAGGATTCTGGTACCCACATCCCGGTGGATCCGGCGATACCTTCCACCCCCGTTCATGGAGATGGCTCTCGCCCGGAGCCTCCGGAATCCTTCCTGACTCAGGTGCTCTCCCCGATCCATCGCTCGAACGATGTCGGCGAAGACCAAGAAGTCCTGCTGCTTCGTGCTCAGGAGGGATTGCGCCTCGAAGAAGGGGATCACGCGTTCCAGCAGATCCCGCCGCCTGCGCACCACGAACACCAGTGAGGTGCCCGGGGAACCGCGGTGGTTCTCCTGGATCCGCCCGCAGCCCAACCGATCGGCGATCAGGTCGAGGACCTGCCGACGCTCGGCGTTCTGGCTGACGTGGAACTCCGGCACGAGTTGCCATCCGACTCTCGTATCCGGGTTCCGCTGGACGGCGACGTGAAACGATCCTTCTCCGTCGACGTAGCCCGCGATGTAGGCATCCAGCCTTTCCTGCTGATTGGCCGCACCTGGCGCATTGTCACTACCCATACCGGCAAGCTAGCAGCAGCCACCGACATGGTGAGTAGCGCAGGATACTCGGCGTTTCCAGCATTTAGCCGAATTTACAGACAGCACGGTCAGACCTACTGTCTCACGACGTTCTAAACCCAGCTCGCGTACCGCTTTAACGGGCGAACAGCCCGACCCTTGGGACCTGCTCCAGCCCCAGGATGCGACGAGC
Organism: Actinomycetota bacterium; assembly: GCA_045805265.1. Classification (GTDB taxonomy): domain Bacteria; phylum Actinomycetota; class UBA4738; order UBA4738; family JACQTL01; genus JBJMLO01. The sequence continues at coordinate 4,727 of JBJMLO010000030.1, read as the reverse complement.
CGACATCGAGGTGCCAAACCGTTCCGTCGATGTGGACTCTTGGGAACGATCAGCCTGTTATCCCCGGGGTACCTTTTAGCCGTTGAGCGACGACCCTACCACTAGGAGTCGTCGGATCACTAGCCCCTGCTTTCGCACCTGCTCGACCCGTCGGTCTCGCAGTCAAGCTCCCTTGTGCGCTTACACTCGACAGCCGATTGCCAACCGGCCTGAGGGAACCTTTGGGCGCCTCCGTTACCTTTTAGGAGGCAACCGCCCCAGTTAAACTGCCCACCAGGCGCTGTCCCCGATCCGGATCACGGACCAGGGTTAGAGGCCCAACACACGAAGAGCGGTATTTCAAGGTTGACTCCACCCGAACCAGAGTCCGGGCTTCACAGTCTCCCGCCTATCCTACGCAACGTCTGCCGAACCTCAACACCAAGCTGCAGTAAAGGTCCCGGGGTCTTTCCGTCCTGTCGCGGGTAACGAGCATCTTTACTCGTAATGCAATTTCGCCGAGTCCGTGGTTGAGACAGCGCCCAAGTCGTTACGCCATTCGTGCAGGTCGGAACTTACCCGACAAGGAATTTCGCTACCTTAGGCACGATTGTTACTTCCATCCGTTCTCGCCGCTACCCTGGGCGAGACTGGATGGCGGAGTGGTCATTTCTGCCACCCTCCCCACGTCGCCGTGGGGGTCGGACTGTATCTTCACCGGCCTACTTTGGTCCGGTGCTCGGCGTGCAGTCTCTGAGGGGTCACGAAGACTTCCCTGCTGATTGTCCGCACCGATCGGATTGTTACTTCTGAACGAAGTACCGTCGGATACTCGGAGATTCCAGCATACAGCCGAGTTTTCTAACGGCCAGAAGGTTGACCGTTATAGTTCACCGATTCCCCATGTCGCCATGAGGGGTGGACCATATCTTCATCCTCGTGCTTCATCCGAGGAGCCCTGCGTATGGCCTCTGAGGATTCCCACTCGCTCAGCACGGCGAGGATCTCTCGATCCGGCCGCCGCCGTTTCCCGCCCCGGTTCATCGTCCGCCGCATCTCGAGGATGCGACGCACGCCGTCAGGCGTGAGGTGCTCACGTTGTCGGACGAGCTCAGCGATCTCGAGGAAGGCCGCCAGATCGTGCCTCTTCGGGCCTCGAAGCCGATAGCGCTCGAAGAAGGGGAACACCCGATCCTCGAGCTCATCGAGCCTCGTTACCTCGTAGTAGCACACACCGTCCCGTCGGCATCTGATCGTCCCAGCCCCCAGCGCGGCTCGGAAGGTCTCGAGGACCTCCGTTCCGATCTGGGAGACGTTGAACGTCAGGCCAACTCGCCACGGCATGCTGCGATCGTGCTCCCGACGGATAGGGATGTTGAAGCTCCCCTCTCCATCGGCGAATCCCGCGAGATAGTGACCGAGGTCACTGGGGATTCGATCCAAACACGCGGAGCCAGTGGGCCTTTCCTGCTGATTTTCCGCACCCGTCGGATTGTCACCGGCCATCGACCCACCCTACGACGGGGGTCTGACACGGTCGGTACCGCGGGATGCTCGGGTGTTCCAGCATATAGCAGGGTTTGTTCCGGGAGATCACTCTCCCGGAGCCGCAACTGTCTTACGGCCGCCGTTTACCGGCGCTTAGATTCGGAGCTTCGGCGCAACCCGAAGGCTGCACCTAACCCCTCCTCTTAACGTTCCGGCACCGGGCAGGCGTCAGTCCGTATACGTCGTCTTACGACTTTGCACGGACCTGTGTTTTTAGTAAACAGTCGCTTGGGCCTGGTCTCTGCGGCCCCCTCGGGCTTCGGACGCGAGGTCCTAAACCCTACCGGGGCCCCCCTTCTCCCGAAGTTACGGGGGTAATTTGCCGAGTTCCTTAACCACGGTTCTCTCGATCGCCTCGGTATTCTCTACCTGACCACCTGCGTCGGTTTGGGGTACGGGCACCTCACCAGCTCGCTAGAGGATTTTCTCGGCAGCATGGGATACGTCGCTTCGCCTGATGCGGCTCGACATCACATCTCGGGATTAGCGGCTCCCTGGATTTGCCTGGGGAGCCTCCCTACCTGCTTGTCCCACGACGACCATCGCGTGGGTCGACCTACCCTTCTGCGTCCCCCCTTCGCTGGCCTCCTCCACCGGGGTCGGTAGCCCCCCGAAGGGGGTTCCCTTAGCACAGTGGATTCGGCCTGGGCGCGGGTGAAGTGGTACTGGAATATCAACCAGTCGTCCATCGCCTACGCCTCTCGGCCTCGGCTTAGGTCCCGACTAACCCTGGGCGGATGAACCTTCCCCAGGAAACCTTGGTCATTCGGCGGACGGGCTCCTCCCCCGTCATTCGCTACTCATGCCGGCATTCGCACTTCCCACGCATCCACGGCTGGGTTATCCCGCCGCTTCACCCGCGTGGGAACGCTCCCCTACCCATCCCTCGGCCTGGACGTACGCGGTCGCCCGCGTACGCCGAGCCATACGAGGAATGCCGCAGCTTCGGCTCTGTGCTTGAGCCCCGATACATTGTCGGCGCGGAACCACTTGACCAGTGAGCTGTTACGCACTCTTTCAAGGAATGGCTGCTTCTAAGCCAACCTCCTGGTTGTCTGGGCGACTCCACATCCTTTCCCACTTAGCACAGAATTGGGGGCCTTAGCTGGCGATCTGGGTTGTTTCCCTCTCGGCTACGGAGCTTATCCCCCGCAGCCTCACTCCCGGGATCTAGAGCATCGGCATTCGGAGTTTGACTGAGGTCGGTAAGCTTGTAGGCCCCCTAGCCCAATCAGTGCTCTACCTCCGATGCTGAACTCCCGAGGCTGCCCCTAAAGGCATTTCGGGGAGAACCAGCTATCACCGAGTTTGATTGGCCTTTCACCCCTAACCACAGGTCATCCCCCAGGTTTTCAACCCTGGTGGGTTCGGCCCTCCACGGAGTCTTACCTCCGCTTCAGCCTGCCCATGGCTAGATCACTCGGCTTCGGGTCTAGCGCATGCGACTCATTCGCCCGGTTAGGACTCGCTTTCGCTACGGCTTCCCGAGATCGGTTAACCTTGCCGCATACGGCTAACTCGCCGGCTCATTCTTCAAAAGGCACGCCGTCACCAGCACGAGGTTGCCCCCGTACAAGCTCCGACGGATTGTAGGCTCACGGTTTCAGGTACTATTTCACTCCCCTCCCGGGGTACTTTTCACCTTTCCCTCACGGTACTGGTTCACTATCGGTCGCCAGGGAGTGCTTAGCCTTAGGGGGTGGGCCCCCCAGATTCACACGGAATTTCACGGGCTCCGTGCTACTCGGGAACACCATCGGGAGGACTGTCGGTTTTCGTCTACAGGGCTGTTACCTTCTGTGGCAGACCTTTCCATGAACCTTCGACTAACCGCAGTCTTTGTAACTCCCTGAACCCTCCGGTGAAGGTTCTGATGGGTCCCACTACCCCGACATGGCAACGCCACCGGGCTATCACACCATGTCGGTTTAGGCTCTTCCCCGTTCGCTCGCCGCTACTTGGGGAGTCGCGGTTGCTTTCCCTTCCTCGCCCTACTGAGATGTTTCAGTTCAGGCGGTTCCCTCCTCAGGCCCTATGTGTTCAGACCTGGGTGACCGGGCATGACCCCGGCCGGGTTTCCCCATTCGGACACCCTCGGATCCCAGCCTTCTTGGCGGCTCCCCGAGGCTTTTCGCAGCCTGACGCGTCCTTCATCGGCTCCTGGCGCCAAGGCATCCACCGTGAGCCCTTTGTAACTTGACTCGTAGTTGATGCTCGCGCTCGCTATCGAGTTCTCAAGGTTCGCCGGAGGTGTCGAGCTGATGCTCGCACCCTCGGAGCTGGACAGTGTGCCCTCGCCGACGCGTCCGAAACGGACCGAAGTTGGCGTTCCACTCCTCCCGAGGGAGGCGTACTAGCCGGCCGGCCGCTCGAGCGGACGACGAGAATAGCCAGTGATCAACCTGGTGCCTGTCGGTCTCGTGCTCCGAGCTCGTTCGTTTCGGAGAGACCGGATGCCAAAGGCTCCTTAGAAAGGAGGTGATCCAGCCGCACCTTCCGGTACGGCTACCTTGTTACGACTTCACCCCAATCGCGAGTCCCACCTTCGACGGCTCCCTCCCGAGGGTTGGGCCACCGGCTTCGGGTGTTACCCACTTTCGTGGTGTGACGGGCGGTGTGTACAAGGCCCGGGAACGTATTCACCGCAGCATTGCTGATCTGCGATTACTAGCGACTCCGACTTCACGGGGTCGAGTTGCAGACCCCGATCCGAACTGAGCGCGGCTTTTTGGGATTCGCTCCCCCTTGCAGGATCGCTGCCCTTTGTACCGCGCATTGTAGCATGTGTGCAGCCCAGGACGTAAGGGGCATGATGACTTGACGTCGTCCCCACCTTCCTCCGGTTTGGCACCGGCAGTCTCCCTAGAGTTCCCGGCATCACCCGCTGGCAACTAGGAACAGGGGTTGCGCTCGTTGCGCCACTTAAGGCAACACCTCACGGCACGAGCTGACGACAGCCATGCACCACCTGTGCGGGCTCCGAAGAGCGCCGGCTTTCACCGGCTTTACCCCGCATGTCAAGCCCTGGTAAGGTTCTTCGCGTTGCGTCGAATTAAGCCACATGCTCCGCCGCTTGTGCGGGCCCCCGTCAATTCCTTTGAGTTTTAGCCTTGCGGCCGTACTCCCCAGGCGGGGAACTTAATGCGTTAGCTGCGGCACCGACGACGTGGAATGTCGCCAACACCTAGTTCCCACCGTTT
>JBJMLO010000029.1:0-34007 GCA_045805265.1 Actinomycetota bacterium | reverse complement strand
GACGTGCTCGCGGGTCTGGGGCATGGGGCCGTCGGCGGCGGAGACCACCAGGATGGCCCCGTCCATCTGGGCGGCGCCGGTGATCATGTTCTTGATGTAGTCGGCGTGCCCGGGGCAGTCCACGTGGGCGTAGTGGCGGTTCTCGGTCTGGTACTCCACGTGGGCGATGGCGATGGTGATGCCCCGCTCCTTCTCCTCGGGCGCCTTGTCGATCTCGTCGAACGGGGTGAAGTCGGCCAGGCCCTTGTCGGACAGAACCTTGGTGATGGCCGCGGTGAGGGTGGTCTTGCCGTGGTCGATGTGCCCGATCGTGCCGATGTTCACGTGGGGCTTGGTCCGCTCGAACTTCTTCTTCGACATCTGGTCTCCTACTCCCCTCGGACCCGCGCCACGATCTCCTTCGAGAGCTGGGCGGGAACCTCCATGTATGCGTGCAGCTGCATGGGCGTGTGCGAGGCGCGGCCCTGGGTCTTCGAGCGGAGGTCGGTGGCGTACCCGAACAGCTCGGCCAGCGGCACCAAGACCTGGATCGCCTTCATCGCGGGGCGGTCGTCGATCCGCTCGATGCGGCCCCGGCGCGAGGTGGCGTCGCCCATGACCTCGCCCATGAACTCCTCGGGCGTGATGATCTCGAACTCCATGACCGGCTCGAGCAGCACGGGGTCGGCGCGGCGGGCCGCCTCGCGCAGCACCATGCCCCCCGCGATCTTGAAGGCCATCTCGGACGAGTCGACCTCGTGGTACGACCCGTCGACGAGCGTGGCCCGGACGTCGACCAGCGGGTACCCGGCCAGCACGCCGGAGTCCATGGCCTCCTGGATGCCGGCGTCGACCGCCGGGATGTATTCGCGCGGGATCGAGCCGCCCACGATCTTGTTGACGAACTCGTAGCCGCCGCCCTCGCCGAGGGGCTCGAGGTCGATGTACACGTGGCCGTACTGGCCCCGGCCGCCGGTCTGCTTGATGTACCGGGCCTCGACCTTGTGCACAGGCTTGCGGATGGTCTCGCGGTACGCGACCTGGGGCTTCCCGACGTTGGCACCGACGTTGAACTCGCGGGTCAGGCGGTCCACGAGGATCTCGAGGTGGAGCTCGCCCATCCCCGAGATGATCGTCTGGCCCGTCTCGTCGTCGAACTTCACGATGAAGGTCGGGTCTTCGTCGGCCAGCTTCGCCATCGAGTTCGTCAGCTTGTCAGCGTCTGCCTTCGTCTTCGGCTCGACCGCGACCGAGATGACCGGCTGGGGGAACTGGATCTGCTCCAGCACGACGGGCTTGGCCGGGTCGCAGATCGTGTCGCCGGTGGTGGTGTGCTTCAGCCCGACCACCGCCACGATGTCGCCGGTGAACGCGGCCTCCATGTCCTCGCGGTGGTTGGCGTGCATCTGAAGGATGCGGCCGACGCGCTCCTTGCGGTCGCGGGTCGAGTTGAAGACGTGCGAGCCGACCCGGAGCACGCCCGAGTACACGCGCAGGTAGGTCAGCCGCCCCACGTAGGGGTCGGTCATGATCTTGAACGCCAGCGACGAGAACGGCTCCTCGTCCGAGGCCGTCCGCTCGATCTTCTGCTCCTCGTCGTTCAGGGCGTGCCCGATGACCGGCGGGACGTCGGTGGGCGCAGGCAGGTAGTTCACGATCGCGTCGAGCAGGGGCTGGATGGCCTTGTTCTTGAACGCGCTGCCGCACAGCACGGGGGTGCCCTGGGCGTTCAACGTGGCCTTCCGGAGCGCGTTGCGGAGCTCCTGGACGCTCGGGTCGCCCTCGTGGACGTACTTCTCCATGAGGGCCTCGTCGTGCTCGGCCAGCTTCTCGAACAGGTCGTGCCGGGCCTTGTGCGCAGCCTCCTTCATGTTGGCGGGGATCTCGACCGTCTCCCATTCCTCGCCCATGCCGCCCTCGTCGGACCAGTGCAGCCCCTTCATCTCGATGAGGTCGATCACCCCGATGAAGTCGTTCTCCTTGCCCCAGGGCAGCTGGACGACGAGCGGGGTCATGGCCAGCCGGTCCTCGATCATGCCCACGGTGCGCTCGAAGTCCGCGCCGGTGCGATCCATCTTGTTGATGAAGCACATCCGGGGGACGTGGTACCGGTCGGCCTGCCGCCACACGGTCTCGGTCTGGGGTTCCACGCCGGCCACCGCGTCGAACACGGCGACCGCGCCGTCCAGCACGCGCAGGCTGCGCTCGACCTCGACGGTGAAGTCGACGTGTCCAGGCGTGTCGATGATGTTGATCCAATGGTCCTTCCACCGGCACGTGGTGGCCGCGGAGGTGATCGTGATCCCCCGCTCGCGCTCCTGGACCATCCAGTCCATCTGGGCTGTGCCCTCGTGGACCTCGCCGATCTTGTAGGCCTTGCCGGTGTAGTACAGGATGCGCTCGGTCGTGGTCGTCTTGCCCGCGTCGATGTGGGCCATGATCCCGATGTTCCGGGTCCTGCCCAGCGGGTACTCGCGGATGACCAGGCCGCCCTTCCCGGACGGCTGCTGGCGCTCCTTCGTCGCTTGTGCTACCTCTGACACCTGTTCCTCTTCCAACTTCCTCGCGGGGATCGCCATCAGCGATCCCCTTCACAAGTACCGGGCCCCCGCGAGAGCCCGGCCTCGAAGCTTCCTTCGACGCTCACCATCGGTAATGGGCGAACGCCTTGTTCGCCTCGGCCATCTTGTGGAGATCCTCGCGGCGCTTCACCGACGACCCCTGGCCGACGGAGGCGTCCATGATCTCGCCCACCAGCCGCTCGCTCATCGTGTGCTCGCGGCGCTGGCGGGTGAAGTTCACCAGCCACCGCAGCGCGAGCGTCGTGCCGCGCTGAGGGCGGACCTCCACCGGCACCTGGTACGTCGCCCCGCCGACCCGCCGCGAGCGGACCTCGAGCAGCGGCCGGGCGTTCTCCACTGCCTTCTTGAGCGTGATGACCGGGTCGTTCGCCGTGCGCTCGCTGATCTGCTCGAGCGCCTTGTAGACGATCCGCTCCGCGGTGCTCTTCTTGCCGTGCAGCAGGATCTTGTTGATCAGCTGGGTCACGAGCGGGTTCTGGTAGACCGGATCCGGCTCGATCTCACGCTTGACCGCTGGTCCCTTCCGAGGCATTTGGCCAGTCCCCCTACGACGCGATCTTCTTCGCGCCGTACTTGGAGCGGGCCTTGCGGCGGTCCCGGACCCCGGCGGTGTCGAGCGCGGCGCGGACGATCTTGTAGCGGACGCCCGGGAGGTCCTTCACCCGCCCCCCCCGCACGAGCACGATGGAGTGCTCCTGGAGGTTGTGGCCGATCCCGGGGATGTAGGCCGTGACCTCGATGCCCGTCGTCAGGCGGACGCGGGCGACCTTCCGAAGGGCCGAGTTCGGCTTCTTCGGCGTGGTCGTGTAGACGCGCGTGCAGACGCCTCGGCGCTGCGGAGACCGGCGAAGAGCGGGGCTCTTCGTCTTGCTCCGCGGGCGCTCGCGCCCGTTCCTGACCAACTGCTGAATCGTAGGCATGGCTCTCTCGTCACGCGTCTCTCGTTCTTGCTCTGCTGAGGGGGGGCCGCAAAAAGCCGGACCTATCAAGAAGGTCCGGCCCAGGGTTCTGCCCGGATGCCGCGATCCCTTCTCGGGTCCCCCCTTGGATTGGACGAACGAACCGCAGCCATGGTGCAGCCGCGACACACAAAGGTACTCGCCAGGCACTGGAAGTGTCAATTTGCCCGAGTCTCGCCGGGCTGCGGTCCCCCGTCCGCCAATCCGCCGCCCGTCGTCGATCGGGACGGCCCCCCGCTCCGGTGGGGACGGCCTGGAGGCCGCCCCCACCGGGATACGGAGGAGTTGCGTCAGGGCGTCAGCTTGCTGATCCGAGTCGACCAGTTGCCGAGCGCCGCGCGGGTGCCCGGCCCGTGGCTCGCTCCCGCGCACGTCCCCAGCAGGTTGTCGCCGGTTCCGCCCGCGAAGAACGGGCCACCCCACGTGGTGTAGTCGCAGGCGTGGGCGATGTACTCGCTGGCGATCCAGATCGAGTTGCCGTCCACCGCGGCGGCACCGTAGTCGCCCCACCGGGTGCGGGGCGGGTTGCCCACCTGCGACTTGTAGCTGGTGAACCCGTCGTCGTCGGCCTGCCCGGCCCCGCCGGTGACGTCCGCCCACGCCCCGACGCCCGAGACAGCATCGATCGGCGCATAGGCGGCGCTCGGGTAGGTGGCATTGCCGGTGTCGGTGAACGCAATGACGCCGCGGCCGCTGGCCGTCACGCCGATCGCCGGGTAGGTGAAGTCGTGCCCCGCCGCGCCCAGGTATCCCCGGCGGACGAGGCTCCCGACGTGCGGGTTCACGATGTACCAGGCGATACCGGCGCGATTCCCCGTCCCGTCGGGGTCGAGAGCCGTGTCGAGCGACCCCCACAGCCTGCCGTTGGCGTACATCACCTGCTGCATGCGGGTGTCGTTGGAGTCCGGCCGCGAGATCACTTCGTTGTGGGCCGGCTCGGCCCCGAACAGCAGCCGCCAGCAGCCCGTCTGGCCATTGAACAGCACCGTGCTCGTGTCGTTGATGCAGTGGCCCTGGGGCACGTCCGTCCCCGGGGCCGTCCCCGAGCCCGGCTGCTGCTGCTTCGGAGGAACCGCGTACTGGTTCACGTCCAGCACCCGGTTCGACAGGGTCACTGCCGGAGCCGTTTCCAGCGAGGACGTGTTGCTCAGCGTCCAGGCGACCAGCTGGTCCGAGGTCCCGGTTCCGCCGGTCCCGGAGACGGGGCGCGTCGCCTCGTCGGCCGCGTTCGAGCTCAGGAAGTACTCGGTGCCGCCGTTGCTCAGGTCGAACGAACCCGTGCCCGGCGACTGGGCCGGCCACACGGTGAACCCGGGCTGGGTGGCACCGGCCTGACTGGGCTCGTTCACCGCTCCGAACGTGTCGATGTGCTGCATGTTCACGCTGGCAGCCCCCGCGGCTAGCTGCCCCTTCGAGAATGCGTAGATCTGGGCCCCGTCGAAGCCGTTCGTCGCCCACGGGTAGGAGTTGGTCGTGACGTAGAACCCGTTGGCGTCCGCGCCGATGTGCGGGTAGTCACCGAGGCACGGGCAGGGGTTGGTGCCGCCCGCGTTGGTCCCGTCGTTGGTGACGTCGGTGCGGTAGATGTTCCAGCTGCCCGTCGGGTTCGCCGTCTGGCTCACCGCGATGTCGAGGTGGTTCACGTGCGTGAACGCCCCCGTCGTCGGCACAACCTCGAGGGTCAGGACCACGACGAAGAACCGCTGCGTCGCGGCGTCGTACAGGCACGTCGGGTCGGTCACGAACTGCCCCCGGATGCCCGTCGAGCGGTTGATCGCCGGCGGGTAGCCGTAGAACGAGTTCAGGTCCACCGCGTGGTTCACGTTCCGGGGGAAGCCGCCGACGATGTTCGTGGCGGTGTTGTCCGGAAGGGCCGAGTTCCCGGACGCGTCGTAGACGTTGAGGACGTCATTGACTGCCTCGAGCTCGTACCCGTTGCCGACGCACAGCGCCTGGTCCGGCGGCTCGACGGAGAACTGGTTTCCGCCGCGGGCGTAGCGCTGCTGGTAGAAGTTCAGGCCCTCGAACCCGCTGACGAACGCGGGCTTCGACTTGGCCCTGGGTCCGCTGGTCACCGGGACGCCCTGGCCGGGGCCGTTGGAGAGGCTCCGGTCGACGATGTTGCCGCTGTACGCGTCCGGCCCCGCGTCGGAGTCCGACTGGCCAGGGAACTCGTTGTCGCCGGGGCTGGTCTGATCCGACGGCGTGAACGCCCCGGTGGTTGGCGATCCCGTTCCGGAGAGCGGGATCTGGCGGCCGCTGGCGACCGCCTGCGACACCGGCGCCGCTACGAGGATGGCGCCGCCCAGGGCCAGAAGAAGGCCCAGTCGCACCATCACGCGAGTCTTTGTCATCCGATCCTTCCTTTCTACAGATCGAGGTGCTGTCACGGCCGCGCCGCGGGCTGAGCGAGCAGGCCGGCCGGCGGCCATGGGATGACCAGTGCGGAACCCCCTTTCCCCTGCTGGGTGCGAGCGACTGCGGCCCGAGATGATGCCAAACCCACCGCTACTTTGCCAACCGGCATAATGGCCCCAAGCCACCGAAATCCGCCCGGACCGGGTCCGGCCCGGTGCTCTGCTACCGTCGCCCGATGGCGCGGGAAGGGCTCGAGGGGCTCGCCGAGATCGCGGCGGCGGCGGCATTGGCCGGTGGAGCGGTGGTGGCGCGGGCCGCGCTCCGCCCGGAGGCACTGGCCGACCCCCAGCACAAGAGCGGGGGCGGCGACTACGTGACGGAAACCGACCGGGCGAGTGAGCGGGCCGTCACGGACCTCCTCCGGTCGGAGACCGGGATCACCGTCGTCGGAGAGGAGGAGGGCGGCCGGCGAGGAGACCGGTACTGGGTGGTCGACCCCCTCGACGGGACCACGAACTTCATCCACGGCTTCCCGGTGGTGGGGGTTTCGGTGGCGCTCGTCGAGGAAGGGCGTCCCGTTGTCGGTGCGGTGCACGCGCCGTTCCTTCGGGAGACGTGGCTCGGCGCCCGGGGCCGGGGCGCCGAGTCGAGGAGCACGGACGGCGTCGCCCGGCCACTGCGCGTCTCCGAGCGCGATCCGGGGCAGGCGGTGGTGGCCACCGGGTTTCCCTTCCGCCGCAAGGACGTCCTCCGCCGATACCTGGCGATGTTCGGGGCGGCCCTCGATCGCTTCGAGGACCTCCGCCGCCCGGGCGCGGCGTCGCTCGACCTGGCCTGGACGGCGGGGGGAGTGTTCGACGGGTTCTTCGAGCTGGGTCTCTCGACGTGGGACGTGGCGGCCGGGGGGCTGCTGGTCGAGGAGGCCGGTGGGAGGGTCACCGACTGGGCGGGAGGGCCCGACTACCTGTCCGGCGACATCCTGGCCGGTCCGCCGGCCGTCCACGCGGAGCTGGTGCGAATCGCTGCCGCGACCGGATAGACGAAGGGCGGGCCCGAAGGCCCGCCCCTCGCCGCCTTGGCCCTGCTACTCGTCCGAGGTCGTCGGCAGCAGGCCACCGAGGGCCCGCTCGGCTTCCTCTCGGGTCATGCGGCCGACCGGTGCCCCGGCCTCGCCGTCGCCGCCGAACCCGTACTCGGCCTCGCCGCGCTCCTCGGCCTGCTCGCGCTGGCGAGCCAGCCAGTACTCGGGGATCGCGTCCGGCGCGATCTTCACCAGGAGGTTCCGGTACCGGCTCATGCCCGTCCCCGCGGGGATGAGCTTGCCGATGATCACGTTCTCCTTCAGCCCGAGCAGCGGGTCCGACTTCGCCGAGATGGCGGCGTCGGTCAGCACCCGCGTGGTCTCCTGGAAGGAGGCCGCCGACAGCCAGGAGTCCGTGGCCAGCGCGGCCTTGGTGATCCCCATGAGGATCGGCCGGGCCGAGGCGGGCTCGCCGCCGGCCTCGACCGCCGTCGCGTTGGCCTCCTCGAACCGCTTGCGCTCGACCAGTTCGCCGGGGAGGAACTCGGTGTCGCCCGGCTCGATGATGTTCACCTTCCGGAGCATCTGCCGGACGATCAGCTCGATGTGCTTGTCGTGGATGGTCACGCCCTGCGACCGGTACACCTGCTGCACCTCCTCCACCTGGAAGAGCTGCAGGGCCTGGACGCCCTCCACCCGGAGCTTCTCGTGCGGGTTCACCGACCCCTCGGTGAGCTGCTGGCCCACGTCCACCACGTCGCCGTTGGAGACGGCGAGGCGCTGGCGGTAGGAGACCGGGTACTGCACCTCCTCGCCGTCGTCGGAGGTCACGGTGATGCGGCGGACCTTCTTCTCCTCGTCGTCCTCGAGCTTCACCGTGCCGGGGAGCTCGGTGATCTGCGCCTCGCCCTTCGGGCGACGGGCCTCGAACAGCTCGACCACCCGGGGGAGGCCGTGCGTGATGTCCTCGCCGGCGACGCCGCCCGTGTGGAACGTCCGCATGGTGAGCTGCGTGCCCGGCTCCCCGATGGACTGGGCGGCGATGATCCCGACGGACTCGCCGATGTCCACCACCAGACCGCTCGCGAGCGACCGGCCGTAGCACAGCCGGCACACGCCGTAGAGGGCCTCGCAGGTCAGGACCGTGCGCACGCGGACCCGCTCGACCCCGCTCGCCACGACGGTCTCAACCTGCTCGTCGTCGAGCACGTCACCCCGGGAGGCGACCTTCTTCTTGTCCACCACGACGTCCTCGGCCAGCGTCCGGCTGAACAGGCTGGTGTCGAGGTGCGCCGAGCGGACCCGGTCGCCCTTCGGCGTGATCGTGTTCACGCGAACCGGGATGCCCCGCTCGGTGCCGCAGTCCTCCTCGCGGATGATGACCTCCTGGGCCACGTCCACGAGGCGCCGGGTCAGGTACCCGGAGTCCGCGGTCCGGAGCGCCGTGTCGGCCAGGCCCTTGCGGGCGCCGTGCGTGGAGATGAAGTACTCCAGCACGGACAGGCCCTCCCGGAAGTTGGCCTTGATCGGCCGGGGGATGATCTCGCCCTTCGGGTTGGCCACCAGGCCCCGCATGCCCGCGATCTGGCGGATCTGCATGATGTTCCCCCGGGCCCCCGAGTTCGCCATCATGTAGATGGGATTCGTCGGGGAGAAGTTGGCCTCCATGGCCTCCTTCACCCGGTCGGTGGCGTCCGTCCAGATCTGGATGAGCTCCTGCCGGCGCTCGTCGTCGGTGATGATCCCCTTCCGGAACTGCTGCTCGACCTTCAACGCACGCTTCTCGTGCTCGTCCAGGATCTTCGCCTTCTCGGGCGGGGTCGTGACGTCCTCGACCCCCAGCGTGACGCCCGCGCGGGTCGCGTAGTGGAAGCCGAGTCGCTTGAGGTCGTCCAGGATCTGCTGCACGCGGGCCCGGTCGTAGTTGCGGACGCACTCGTCGACCAGCGCCCCGACGTCGCCCTTCAGGATGTGGCGGTTCACGTAGGGGAACTCCGGCGGGAAGGCCTCGTTGAAGATGACCCGTCCGGCCGTGGTCTCGACGAGCGGCGTGCGGCCGTCCGTCTCGGCGTCGGCCCATCCTTCCGGGAGCATGTCGTCCGGGATCTTCTTGCCCGGCAGCCGCACCTTGATGACGTCCTGGAGATGGATCGACCCGGCGTCCTCCGCCAGCAGGGCCTCGGCCGCGTTGGCGAAACGCCGGATGGTCTCGTCCTTCTTCGGCCGGGGGCGGGACATGGTCAGGTAGTACATGCCGAGGACCATGTCCTGCGTGGGCACGGCGATGGGGCGGCCGTGCGCCGGCGACAGGATGTTGTTGGCCGACAGCATCAGCACCCGGGCCTCCGCCTGGGCCTCGGCGGACAGCGGGACGTGGACGGCCATCTGGTCGCCGTCGAAGTCCGCGTTGAACGCCGTGCACACCAGGGGGTGGATCTGGATGGCCTTGCCCTCAACCAGCACCGGCTCGAAGGCCTGGATGCCGAGGCGGTGCAACGTCGGGGCGCGGTTGAGCATCACCGGGTGCTCCCCGATGACCTCCTCCAGCACGTCCCACACTTGCGGGCGGGCCCGCTCGACCATCCGCTTCGCGCTCTTGATGTTCTGCGCGAGGTTCTGGTCGACGAGGCGCTTCATGACGAACGGCTTGAACAGCTCCAGCGCCATCTGCTTGGGCAGGCCGCACTGGTGGAGCTTGAGCTCCGGGCCGACCACGATCACGCTTCGCCCGGAGTAGTCCACCCGCTTGCCGAGCAGGTTCTGGCGGAACCGGCCCTGCTTGCCCTTCAGCATGTCGGACAGCGACTTCAGCGGCCGGTTGCCGGGCCCGGTGACCGGGCGGCCCCGCCGGCCGTTGTCGAACAGCGCGTCGACGGCCTCCTGGAGCATCCGCTTCTCGTTGTTCACGATGATCTCGGGGGCCTGGAGGTCGAGCAGCCGCTTCAGCCGGTTGTTCCGGTTGATGACCCGGCGGTACAGGTCGTTGAGGTCGGACGTGGCGAACCGCCCGCCGTCCAGCTGGACCATCGGGCGGAGGTCCGGCGGAATGACCGGGACCGCGTCGAGGACCATGCCCTGGGGCGTGTTCTTCGTGCCGAGGAAGTTCGACGCGACCTTGAGGCGCTTGATGGCCTTCTGCCGACGGGTGCCCTTGGCGGTCTTGATCTGCTCGCGGAGGAACTCGGCCTCGGCCTCGAGGTCGAGGTCGAGCAGGAGCCGCTTGATGGCCTCGGCGCCCATGCCACCCTCGAAGTACTCGCCGAACCGCTCCCGCAGCGTGCGGTACACGGCGTCGTCGGCCACCAGCTGCTTGATCGCCAGTCCCTTGAACGCGTCGAGGACCTGGTCGAGGTGCTCGGTCTCGCGCTTGGCGCCCTCGGTGATCCGCTCGATCTCCTTCTGGGCCTCCCGGCGGGCCGCCGTGAGCTGCGCGCCCTTGGCCCCCTCGGCCTCGAGCTCGCGGAGGCGGTCCTCCAGCTCGCGGAGGCGGTCGGAGATCTCCTCGTCGCGGCGGCCGTCGATCTCGCGCTGCTCGTCCTCGATCTCCTTCTCGATCTCGGGGAGGTCGCGGTGCCGGCGGTCGGCGTCGACGCGGGTCACCACGTACGCGGCGAAGTAGATGATCCGCTCGAGGTCCTTCGGCGCGATGTCGAGCAGGTAGCCCAGGCGCGAGGGGACACCCTTGAAGTACCAGATGTGCGTGACCGGAGCGGCCAGCTCGATGTGGCCCATGCGCTCGCGGCGGACCTTGGCGCGCGTGATCTCCACGCCACACCGCTCGCAGATGATCCCCTTGAACCGGACCCGCTTGTACTTGCCGCAGTGGCACTCCCAGTCCCTGGTGGGACCGAAGATGCGCTCGCAGAACAGCCCGTCCTTTTCCGGCTTCAGCGTCCGGTAGTTGATGGTCTCCGGCTTCTTGACCTCGCCGTTCGACCAGGCCCGGATCTGATCAGCCGTCGCCAGGCCGATCCGCAGCTCATCGAAGTAATTGACGTCGAGCACTAGCTCCTCGCCTCCCGCTCTACACTCACTCGCCGCATGTGTTCAACACTCCCGAATTCCCGGTGAACCTTCGTCCCGCCCTCCGGCGGAATCGCCGAGCCCTCCCCCTGGTCCTCGCCGCCCCCGTGCTGCCGCCGAAGCGGCTGCCCGAACGTCCGGTGTTCGTCATCGGGTGCCCCCGAAGCGGCACCACGGTCGTCTTCGAGCTCCTCCGCCAGAACCCGGCCCTGGCCTCGATCGGCCAGGAGGGCCACGTCCTGTGGGAGTCCTTCCACCATCCCCGCGAGCACGGCTGGCGCTCCAACGCGCTCGGTCCCGGCGACGTCCGCTCCTTCGAGCGCCGGTACCTGGCGTGGGCCATCTCCGCGCTGGCCAGGCCGAGCGGCGGCCGGTTCCTCGACAAGACGCCCCGGAACTCCCTGCGCCTGCCGTACCTCGCCGCCCTCTTCCCCGACGCGCGGTTCGTCTTCGTGCAGCGCGACGGGCGGGCCACCGTGTCCAGCCTGGTGGTGGCGTGGCGCGAACGCGAGCGTCCGGCCTACGTGCTGCCGGTGCCCTTCTCCATCCCGGGGATCCCCGAACGCCACTGGCACTTCATCCTCCCGCCGGGCTGGCGCGCCTTCGACGGCCGGCCGCTGGAGGACGTCTGCGCCCATCAGTACGTGACCGCCACCGGGGCCATCCTGGCGTTCCGCGAAGGCCTCGATCCGACCCGTTTCGTCGACGTGCGGTACGAGGGCCTCGTGGCAGACCCAGCCGGCCAGATGGAGCGCGTCCACCAGGCGCTCGACGTCGGCTTCTCCGACGCCGAGGCCCGCCGGGCACGCCAGCACGTCCGCGACCCCGGCCCCGGGAAGTGGCGCACGGCCACCCCGAACGAGATCGAGCGCGTCCTGCCCGCGATCGAGCCCATGCTCGAGCGGACCGGGTACCGGGCGTAGGTTCCACGCCGCAGGAACCCCGCCCCGAGCCACCGAGAGCCCGGTCAGTCGAAATCAGCTCCCGCCGGCTCGCGCCGGGACAGGTCGATGCCGAGCTCCTCGGCCGCGCGGAACACGTCCTCGTCGGTCTCCTTCATCTCGATCTCCTTGCCCTCGGCCGAGAGGACCTCGACGTTCAGGCACAGGGACTGCATCTCCTTGATGAGGACCTTGAAGGACTCTGGGATGCCGGGCTCGGGGATGTTCTCGCCCTTGACGATGGCCTCGTACACCTTCACCCGGCCGAGGACGTCGTCGGACTTGATGGTGAGCAGCTCCTGCAGGGCGTAGGCCGCGCCGTACGCCTCGAGGGCCCACACCTCCATCTCCCCGAACCGCTGGCCGCCGAACTGGGCCTTCCCGCCGAGCGGCTGCTGCGTGATCATCGAGTAGGGACCGGTCGACCGGGCGTGGATCTTGTCGTCGACCAGGTGGAGCAGCTTCAGGATGTACACCTGCCCCACCGCGACCGGCTCGTCGTAGGGCTCGCCGGTCCGGCCGTCGAACAGCCGGGCCTTGCCCTGGTCGTCGATGACCTTCACGCCGTCGGCGTTCGGCCGTGAGGTCCGGATCGCGTCGAGGATCTCGTTCTCCCGGGCGCCGTCGAACACCGGCGAGGCCACGTGGATCGGGCCCTCGTGGACCTGTCCGTTGAAGGTGAACCCCATGGCCGCGGCGTACCCGAGGTGCGCCTCGAGCACCTGGCCCAGGTTCATCCGGGACGGGACGCCGAGCGGGTTGAGGATGATGTCGATCGGGGTCCCGTCCTCGAGGAACGGCATATCCTCCGAGGGCAGGATCCGGGCGATGACGCCCTTGTTCCCGTGGCGGCCGGCCAGCTTGTCGCCGTCGGAGATCTTCCGCTTCTGGGCCACGTACACCCGCACCAGCTGGTTCACGCCGGGCGCGAGCTCGTCGCCGTCGTCGCGCGAGAACACCCGGACGCCGATGACCTTGCCCGACTCGCCGTGGGGAACCTTCAGCGAGGTGTCCCGGACCTCCCGGGCCTTCTCCCCGAAGATCGCGCGCAGCAGGCGCTCCTCCGGGGTCAGCTCCGTCTCCCCCTTCGGGGTGACCTTGCCGACCAGGTAGTCACCGGGGTTGACCTCGGCCCCGATCCGCACGATGCCGCGCTCGTCGAGGTCCTTCAGGATCTCCTCGGAGACGTTCGGGATGTCCCGGGTGATCTCCTCGGCGCCGAGCTTGGTGTCGCGGGCGTCGACCTCGTGCTCCTCGATGTGGATGCTCGTGAGCTCGTCGTCCTTCACCAGGCGCTCCGAGAGCACGATGGCGTCCTCGTAGTTGTGGCCCTCCCACGGCATGAACGCCACCAGGAGGTTCTTGCCGAGCGCCAGCTCGCCCTGCTCGGTCGAGGGGCCGTCGGCGATGACCTGGCCCTTCTGGACCCGGTCGCCGGTCTGGACGATGGGCTTCTGGTTGATGCACGTCCCCTGGTTCGACCGGCGGAACTTCAGCAGCTTGTAGGGCTTGAGGGTGCCCGTCCGGCCGCGGACCGTGATCTCGTCGGCCGAGACGTCCTCCACCACGCCGGCCTCGTCGGCCAGCACCACGTCGCCGGCGTCGACCGCCGCGCGGAACTCCACACCCGTGCCGACGAGCGGCGCCTCGGCCCGCAGCAGCGGGACCGCCTGACGCTGCATGTTCGCGCCCATCAGGGCCCGGTTGGCGTCGTCGTGCTCGAGGAACGGGATCAGCGCCGCGGCCACCGACACCAGCTGCTTCGGCGACACGTCCATGTAGTCGACCTCGTCCGGTGCCACGTAGTCGACCTCGCCCCCCTTGCGCCGCACGAGGACCCGGTCCTCCGCGAAGCGGTGGGTCTTGGTGTCGAGCGGGGTGTTGGCCTGCGCGATGACGTGCAGGTCCTCCTCGTCGGCCGACAGGTAGTCGATCTGGTCGGTCACGCGCCCCTTCGTCACCTTTCGGTACGGGGTCTCGACGAACCCGTACGGGTTGATCCGGCCGAACGACGACAGGGAGCCGATCAGGCCGATGTTCGGGCCCTCCGGCGTCTCGATCGGGCACATCCGGCCGTAGTGGGACGGGTGGACGTCGCGGACCTCGAACCCGGCGCGCTCCCGCGACAGGCCGCCCGGGCCGAGCGCCGACAGCCGGCGCTTGTGGGTCAGGCCGTCCAGGGCGTTCGTCTGGCCCATGAACTGCGACAGCTGCGACGTCCCGAAGAACTCCTTGATCGAGGCGACCAGCGGCCGGATGTTGATGAGCGTCTGGGGCGTGATGGCCTCGACGTCCTGGGTGGTCATGCGCTCACGCACGACCCGCTCCATCCGGGACAGGCCGATCCGGATCTGGTTCTGGATCAGCTCGCCCACCGACCGCAGGCGGCGGTTGCCGAAGTGGTCGATGTCGTCGGGCTCGTAGCCCTCCTCGCCGGCGTGGAGCTTCACCAGGTACCGGACGGACTTCAGGATGTCCTCGAACGTGAGGACGGTCTTCTCCTTGGGCGCGCCGGAGCCGCCCTCCCCCGACTGCGGCGAGGCGAACACCCGGTAGCGGTCCTGCTCGAACCCCTTCTTGTCCGGGTTGTCGTTGGCCTTCAGCTCGTTGAACCGGGCCTTCAGCTGGGCGGCGAGCTTCGCGTCGGCGTCGCCGAGCTTCTTCGAGACCTTGTACCGGCCCACCCGGGCCAGGTCGTACCGCTTGGAGTTGAAGAACAGGTTGACCAGCAGGGTCCGGGCCGACTCCGCGGTGGGCGGCTCGCCCGGGCGCAGGCGCCGGTAGATGTCCATCAGCGCCTCTTCCTGGGTGCCGATGTGGTCCTTCTCCAGCGAGTTCTGGATGGACTGGGCGTTGTCGAACAGGGCGAGGATCTCGTCCTCGGTCCAGCCCAGGGCCTTCAGGAACACCGTCACGTACTGGCGCCGCTTGCGGTCGATGCGGACCCCGACGGTGTCGCGCTTGTCGACGTCGAACTCCAGCCACGCCCCCCGGCCGGGGATGACCTTGGCCAGGTACACGTCCTTGTCGGAGGTCTTGTCGATGGAGCGGTCGAAGTAGACGCCCGGCGAGCGCACCAGCTGGGACACGACCACGCGCTCGGTGCCGTTGATGATGAAGGTGCCGCCGGAGGTCATCATGGGGAAGTCCCCCATGAACACCTCCTGCTCCTTGATCTCCCCGGTGACCGTGTTGACGAACGACGCCTCCACGAACAGCGGCGCGGAGAACGTCATGTCCTTGTCCTTGCACTCCTCTTCACTGTTCTTGGGCTCCTTGAACTGGTGGGAGCCGAAGAACAGCTGGAACTGCTCGGTGAAGTCCTCGATGGGAGAGATCTCGTCGAGGACCTCCTTGAGGCCCGTCTTCAGCAGCCAGTCGAAGGACTCGCGCTGGATCCCCACGAGATCCGGGAGCGGGAGCACCTCCTCGAGCTTGGCGAAGGTGACACGTTCGCGACCAGGCACCAGGGCGTCAGGCAAGAAAGTTCCCCTCCTCAGGGACGAGCGGCAAGCATGCAACTAGGACACGCGGGAGACGGCACGGCAAACGAACAGTATAGGAATCGGGGCGCTCATAGTCAACCGGGCAGGGGGGAACGCGTCGCCCTCACCCGGCGACAGGGAAGCGTAGCACCTCATTCCCCTCTTGACCAGCCGGTTTCGGCTCCGGGAGGGAGCCGTCCCGGGGTGCTCAGGAGTCGGCCCCGGCGGGTTCCTCCAGCACCGCCCGCTCCGCGACCGGCCGGAGTTCCAACCGGGTCCGCCGCCTCGCGAGCAGCAGGTCCGCCAGGCCCGCGGCGGCGCTCGCGACCACGGCGACCGCCAGCTCGGCGGCGGCGGCGAGCCCGTGCGGGGTCGCCCCGGCGCGCTCCGCGACGTACGCCACCAGCGGCAGGACGACCGCGCCGAACGCCGGAGCCAGGGCCGTGCGGACCATCGCCGGGGCCCCCGGGAGCGTGAGGAAGCTCCAACCGAGCCCAGCCACCAACAGCGCGGCGAAGGCGAATGCGGCCGCCACCCCGATCTGCCTGGGAGGCAGGAGGGGGACCGGTAGGTCCGAGCCGGGAAGCGAGGCCGGGGGCGGGGGCCCGCGAACGACGGCCACGTCGCCCGGGCCCACCGGGCGGGCCCCCGCGCTCAGCGTCGCCGCGAAGTCGTAGTGGTCGAGCTGGCTCCCCGTGAGGATGGGCGCCCCCGCCCGGAGCGCCGCCGCCACCGGCGGGAACAACGCGTGGATGATGGCCTGGTTCTCGGGCTTCAGCGCGACCGGCTCCCGAGCTTCCTTCGCGGCCGAGGTCCCGCCGAGGAACACCAGAAGCCGGCCGCCCTCCCCCACCGGGAGGACGTCGGCCACGATCCGCTCGAACGCCAGGTAGTGCACCGGGTTGAGCCGCATCACCAGGACCGCCCGCCGCCCCTCCGGCAGCGACAGCGCGTAGCGGGCAGCCGTCTGGACCTCGTTCACCTGGGCGGGTGAGATCGGCACCGCGAGGCGCGAGTACCACATGGATGCCGCCGGGACCACCGCGAGGATCCCGATCACGACCGAGGCCGCCACGGCGAGGGCCCGGACCGCGACGCGCCGGCCGGACCGAACGAGCGCGACCGGTGCGAACGCAGCCGCCGCGGTGGCGAGCGCCACCGGCAGCGCGATCCCCAGGGAGCGGTACGTCGGGAGGGCCACGTCGAACAACCCGACGACGACTGCGGCCCCGGTGAGCAGGAGCCACAGACCGAGGAACCGGCGGACCCCTTCGGTCTCGCTCCTCCGGAACCGCCGGGCCGCCCACCACCCCAGCCCGACCAGGACCAGGGTGAGGGGCGGCCAGAGCAGCGCCATCTCGTCCCGGAACCGGGGCCCGTACCGGACGGCGACGGGCAGGTGCTCGATGGCGAGCCGGGCATGGCCCCCTATCAGCACCATGGCCATCGCGCCGGCCAGGCCGCCGACGGCGCCCGCGGCCACCGGGCCCAGAGCCGCCAGCGCCGTCCGGTCCCTCCGGATCAGGCGGAGCACGAGGTGGGCGCCGAGGATCCCGACGAACGCGCCCGCCAGGGGCCACTCCAGGAGGCCGGCCACGAGCCCCATCAGGCCGATCGACACCCACCGCCGGGACCCCCTGGCCCAGACGGTCACGGCGAGCATCGCGCACACGAGGGCCAGCACCATGAGATTCTCGCTCTTGCCCGCGACCAACCTGGCCGCCACGCCGGAGGTCGTCGCGAGGACGGCGAAGGCCACGACAGCTGGGCCGCGCAACGCCCACCGTGCGGCCAGGGCGGCGCCGGCGAGGCCCAGCGCGAGCGCGAGGGCGATCGGGATCCCGACCGTCGCCACCCACGGCGAGGAGCCGGAGACGGAGGACAGCGCCGCGCCCATCAGCGGGTACGCGGGCCGTGCGGCCACCACCGGGTCCACCAGCCCCACCCGGGCGACGTCGCGGATGGCGCCGACGTAGAAGTACGAGTCGTTGCCGGCGGGGAGGTGGAGGTGCACCGAGTAGGGCAGCACGTAGAACACCCCGCACGCGGCCAGCGCGAGTGCCAGGAGCACGTACACGGAGGCGCCCCGCAGCCCGATGCGGGTGCCGTTCGAGCCGGCGGGACCGCTCCCGCCCTGCCCGTCGCCGGTGGGATCCACGCCGGTCAGGGGGCGGGACCTCCCAGCCCCGCGTCGCGGTGGACGACGGCGTCGCCGGGGCCGTCACCGGCCGCGCCCGGGGCGGACCGGGCCTCCGTCCGGTCCTCGGGTCCGGGGTCGCGCGGCCGCGGGCGGGAGGCCCGGCCGCGCCGGTACCGTCCCGCCACCGGGAAGACGGCGATGGACAGCCCGATGACCAGGACGACCACCGTCGAGGCGAGCAGGCCGCGCCCGACCCACGGGTCGTCGTACGACAGCACGATCCGGTGGTGGCCGCCGGGAACGGCCACGGCCTGGACGACGTAATCGCCCGCCAGGACCGGAGCCGGCCGGCCGTCGACGGTGGCGCGCCAGTTCGGGTCGTAGCTCGTCCGGATCAGCACCACGGCGGGGCCGCGGGACACCACGTCGACGGTCGCGGACTGGGGGCCGGTGGAACGGTAGGTCGCACGGCCCGCCCGAGCTCCTCCCGGGGACCGGGGCACCCCCGGATCCTGTTCGAGGACCACGGTCCGCCCAGGGTCGAATCCCGGGGCGGTGACCGCGGCGAGGGCCTGGCCCTGGGTCGCCGTCACCCGCCAGTCGTCCACCACGCTCGCCCGCGGCACCGGGTGATCCAGCCGGCACAGCAGGTCCTCGCCCTGGCTCGCCGCGGGCCGGGCCGGGCCGCCCACCGTGTCCCCCCCGCATCCCGTTGCCCGGTCGACCGTGACGGCGTTCACCTGCAGCAGGTTCGCCGCGAGGGGAGGCAGGCGCAGATAGAACGACGCGTTGTAGTGGACCAGGCGGTGCTGGGTGGCCCGGACGAACGTCCAGTACCGCATCGACTGGATCGGGTTCACGCCGTCGGTCGTCTCGAGGCCGAACAGGACCGCGCGCTGGTTCCCCAGCAGGGGCCAGTACCGCGGCTGCTGGAACGCGATGAGGCGATGGGCGTGCGGCGGGATCACGGCGTACCGGCCGGCCGGCGGGGCGTGGAGGTTCCCGGCGATAGGCCCGCCCCGGAGGTAGGCCGCGACGGAGACGTCCGGGCGGCGGAGCGGCGGGATGCCCAGCGACGCCGAGGGGACCTCGAGGCTCCCGTGCAGCGAGTACCGGGGGCTCTGTCCGGCCAGGCCGTTGGCGCCGATCTCCACGGCGAGCACGAGCGGCAGCGCGACGAGCACGACGGGGCGTCGGATCGCGGCCACGAGCACGGCCGCGCCGGCCGCGGCGCCGGCCACCGGGAGCCAGGCGTCGTGGTGGACCACTCCGGCGATCGGGGCGACGATCCACCACACGAGGACGCCGGGCGCCGCGATCGCCAGGCGCCGGCGCCAGCCCGGTCCCGGATCCCGCCAGGCGTCGATGCCGAGCGCCACGAGGATCGGCATGGCGAGCACGACCCCGTCGCCGAAGCGGGCCGGGACGTGGACGTAGAAGTTCCCGATCGCCGAGTCGCCGAGGACGCGCCCGATGGCCGTGGCGACGGACTCGAGCGACAGGAGGTAGCAGATCGCCGCGAACGACAGGAACCCGAAGAAGAGCGCCTTCGAACGGCGCCAGCCCCCCAGCGCGAGGGCGAGCGCGACGGCGCCCGCGTAGCCTCCGAGGGGCGCGATCAGCGACAACGGCCAGGCCGCCTTCGCCGTCTCCCCGACCGCCTCGATCGGCGCCGGCTGGCCGGACAGCGCCGCCGCCCGCCGGTAGAGCTGCGCGTACCCGAGCGACAGGGTCGTGCGGTGCAGGTAGACCAGCCGGGGCAGGAGCACCGCCAGGTTCACCAGCGGGATGGCCGCCAGCAGGATCGCGGCCATGACGGCGGCGTGCCGCCACGACAGCCGCCGCCCGCGGACCTCACCGCCGACGGCCACGGTCAGGTAGACGACGAGCGCGAACGTCCCCACGACCAGGCCGTTCGACAGGTGGGCCGACGCGATCTGGCCCCAGGCCACCGCGGCCGCCAGCGCCCACGCCAGCCTGGCGGGCCACCCCCGGGGCGTCCGCAGGAACCGGGAGGCCGCGGCGAGGAGGATCGTGGTCCATGCGATCGCGCCGGCGAAGGGCAGCTGCACCCCGAGGTAGGAACCGCCCACGAGCAAGGCCATCACCACCCCACCGCAAGTCGCCGACACGCGAGAGAGCCGCTCGCTCCGCAGGAACCAGTACATGCCGAGCCCGGCCAGCAGGGGCTGGAATACGATGAACCACCGCAGGGCCGTGCCGCACGGCAGCGCCGTGTACAGGGCCATCGCCGGCAGGTACAGCCACCCCGACTGGGGGTCCGCCGCGAACGGCGTCCCGCTCAGGAGGTGGGGGTTCCACGCCGGGATGTGCCCCGCGGAGAGGCTGGTCCCCAGGAAGCAGTGGGTCGGGAGCCACATGGCCAGGATGTCGGGGTGCTGGTTCGTGGCCATGCCCCCGAACGCGAACCGGTGCTGTACCACGAGGACCGCGGCGACGATGAGCGCCGGCCCGGCCACCGCCGCGGCCAGCCTCCGGGGCCGGTCGTGCGAGGCGGCCCCCTGACGTCCGCCGGGCCGGCTCACGCCGGGGGACGGGCCCCCCTCGTCCGACGGCGGCCCGGTCACCGACGACCTCGTCCTGGAGCTCATGGATCAGCGGTACGCCAGTGAGGTCACCACGTCCCGATCCAACCGCCGCTCGAACGTGGCCCGGTTCCCGTGGATCTTCCACCCGGAGCCCGGGTCCGTGATCGTCGAACCCTTCGGCAGCACGACCGTGACCGAGAGTCGGACCGGGTGGACCAGCGGCTGGTGCTGCACCGTGAGGCGGTACAGCTTCCCGCCCGCCGTGTCGGCGACCAGCCCGGGGACGTCGTAGTCGATGCGCAGGGTCCCGGGGCTGCCGGGCGACGCCGTGACGGCCTTGGTGAACACCTGGAGCCCGCGCTCCTGGTGCTCCAGGAACCCCAGCGGCCGGGTCTTGAAGTCCACCGGCCCCTTCGGGGCCCAGCCGGAGACCCGGGCATGGCCGGGGGCGTACAGGCTGAGCAGCGCGACGTTCAGGCCGTAGGGATCCCAGGGCCCCACGACGACCGGCGCCTCGCCCTTCGGGACCCGGTTGTCCAGTGCGATGTCGGCGGTGGCGTGGCCGTTTCCCTGGTCGTCGATCCGGACCGTGTAGTCGATGGAGAGTCGCCCGAAGTAGTCGACCTTGTTCGCGTTCCGCTTGTTGTCCACCAGGAACAGGTAGTCGCCGCGGCCGGGGGCGAGCGCGCCATCCCACCCCATCTCCCGGACCGTCCGCTGGGCGTCCGGGTCCCGGAGCCACAGCTGGATGCGCTTCTCGGCAAGCGCGTTCGACACCGCGATCGACATCTTCAACAGGTCCCGGGGACTGGTCAGCGCCGTGAACGACGCGTCGATGAGCTGGGTCGGGACCGTCCGCTGCACGGGCTGGGGCAGCGAGTACTGACCGTGCTCGGCGAAGGCCGCGATGGTGTCCGCGGTGAGGCGCTCGGGGGAAGCCGGGATCCGGATGGCCCGCTGGCCGTGGAACAGGGCTGCCGCGCCCGCGGGGTCCACCGCGATGACGCCGTCGACCTTCTGGTGGCGCAGGAGCTCCACCTGTCGGGCCCAGGCCTCGGCCACCACCGGGAAGTCCGGCGAGTAGTTCATGCCGTTGTTGACGAGCGGCGGCCGGTGCGTCGCCTTCAGGTACCAGTCGATGCCCGGCGCGACGGGCACGTCGGCTCCCTGCCTGTTGTCGAGGTCCGAGACGGAACCGCCGTCCACCAGGCGGATCTTCCCGTCGGCCACGCGGAGCAGGCCCCAGGCCAGCACCGCGCCGCCGGTTCCCCGGAGATCGGCATTGTTCTGCAGGGCCAGGAAGTACGTCCGGGGGCCGGTGGCGCCCAGGACCGAAGGCAGGAGGCGCACCCCCCGAAGCGCCCGCCACGCGGCCGTCAGGCCCTGGTCGGCCTGGGCGAGACCGTCGGACCTCAGGCGCTCCAGCTGTCCGACGAACGGGATCGAGGGGATCGCCCGCAGGTCGCTGCGGGCGGCCTGGAGGTGGTGGATCACGGCGCCCACCCGGGGTCCCATGGACTCGACGAGCCGCAGGTCGATGTTCCCCGCGTGGAGCAGCCCGCCGCCGCCGGTCCCTCCGGTCACGTCCCGCACGAGGTCCCGGCCTCCGTCGAGCCCGGCGACCACCTCCGAGGCGGCGTCGGTTCCCAGCCGGACGGCATCGACGGGGCGCCCCAGGAACGGAAGCGCGCCGGTCAGGCCGAACGTGAAGCGGGCGCCGTCCACCGACGCGCGAACCTCGCGCAGCTCCGACTCCGCCGTGTCGAGACGGTCCGAGCGCCCGGAGCTGAGCAGCTCCTCGCGCGCAGACTGCAGCGTCGGGACCAGCTCGCGCAGGCGCTGCCCCGCGTGGAAGGCCTGAACGTACCCGTCCACGACCACGGCGCCGAGCGCGACGACCACCAGGCCCGCGCCGAGCAGCACCCACCGGAGCCTGCGGGGCCGCCGGTGCGCCCGGCGTCGGCCGACGGCAGGGGCGACGCCCCGGACCGGCTCGGGGGACGCGGGGGACAGGACGCTCGGAGGCTCTGGCGTCGACACGGCCGCGAGTGTATGACACTCCCTCCGGCTTCCCCGGACGGGTCGCGACGATCGGGCGTGGCGGCCGGCCGGGGACGAAAAGCCCGAGGGCGGAGGGTCAGCTCGGCGCGACGAGGCCCGTGACGGACCCACCCGGGAGGATGGCCCCCTCGGACCCGTCTCCTGCGACCTCGGTGCCCTGCCCGACCTGGCCCAGCGTGACGGCCGCCACGTCGCCCGAGGAATCGGGGACGTCGACCACCGAGGAGCCGGCCTGCATGATGTCGGCCACCGCGTTCGCCAGCTTCGCGGCCTGCTCTGCGCTCAGGATGCGGACGCCCCGGCGGAACAGGACGCTGAAGAACTCCTCGATGATGCTCCGCTGGTCCCCGAGCAGGCTGGCCTCGGAGACGTCGAGCGCGGCCGCCAGCCTGCGGAGCGTCTCGATCGACGGCAGGACGTGCCCGTTCTCGTAGCGCGACAGGCGCGCCTTCGGGATTCCGCTGCGGACCTCGAGCCCCGACTGGGAGAGCCCGGCGTGGAGCCGGACGTCCCGCAGCCGCTGCCCGAACGCGCGCGACTCTGCTTCCACCGGCTCAATGTACGGCACCGCACAGGCTGCGTGCCACCCTCCAGCGCGTAGCATCGCCGGGACATGGATGTGACCGACCGGCGGGTCGTGATCACCGGGGGCGCCGGCTTCATCGGCTCCCACCTGTGCCAACGCTTCCTGGCGGACGGCGCCGAGGTGGTCTGCGTCGACAACCTGGCGACCGGCCGGCGGGCCAACGTCGAACACCTCGAGGGCCCCGGGTTCGAGTTCCTGGAGCAGAACGTCAGCGCCGGCGTGGCCGTGGAGGGGCCGGTCGACGCGGTGCTGCACTTCGCCTCGCCGGCCAGCCCGGTCGACTACCTCCGGCTTCCCATCCAGACGCTGAAGGTCGGGGCGCTCGGGACGCACAACGCGCTGG
The DNA here is from genome assembly GCA_045805265.1 of Actinomycetota bacterium. GTDB lineage: Bacteria > Actinomycetota > UBA4738 > UBA4738 > JACQTL01 > JBJMLO01. Next base: position 10,980 of record JBJMLO010000029.1, on the reverse strand, counting down.
GCCTGGCCAAGGCCAAGGGCGCCGTGTTCCTGCTGGCCTCCACCTCGGAGGTGTACGGCGACCCGCTCGTGCACCCCCAGCCCGAGTCGTACTGGGGGAACGTGAACCCGATCGGCCCGCGCGGCGTCTACGACGAGGCCAAGCGCTTCGCCGAGGCGATCACCATGGCGTACCACCAGGCCCACGGGATGCCGACTCGGATCGCCCGCATCTTCAACACGATGGGCGAGCGGATGCGCTCGGACGACGGGCGGGCCGTTCCCACGTTCATCGACGAGGCGCTGCGGGAGGAGCCGCTCACGGTCCACGGCGATGGCTCCCAGACACGCTCGGTCGGGTACGTGTCCGACATCGTGGAGGGAATCGTCCGGTTGCTGTCCTCCGGCGTGAACGAGCCCGTGAACCTCGGCAGCCCGAACGAGATCACGGTCCTCGACCTGGCCCGGACCGTCGCCAGGATCGTGGGGGTGGAGCCGCGGATCCGGTTCGTGCCCCGTCCGGTGGACGACCCCTCCGTCCGCCGGCCGGACATCACCCGGGCCCGGGAGCTCCTCGGGTGGGAGCCCGTCGTCGGCCTCGAGGAGGGGCTGGCCAGGACCGTCGCCTGGTTCCGGGAGCGCCCCTCCAGCTGAGGCTGAGCCGGGCGAGAAACGGGCCGAGCCCGCTGCCGGACCCGGCCCGTCGCTCTTGTCGTCGAGAGCTACTTGACGTCGACGCTGGCGCCGGCCGCCTCGAGCTGCTCCCTGGCCTTGTCGGCCTGGTCCTTCGGCACCCGCTCGAGCACCGGCTTCGGGGCGTTGTCCACGAGATCCTTGGCCTCCTTAAGGCCGAGGCTCGTCAGGGCCCGGACCTCCTTGATGACCTGGATCTTCTTATCTCCCGCGCCGACGAGGACGACGTCGAACTCGGTCTGCTCCTCCTCCTCCTCGACGGGCGCTCCGCCCGCCGGGCCGCCCACGTACGCCGGCGCGGCCACGGCCGCGGTGACCTCGAAGGTGTCCTCGAACTTCTTGATGAACTCCGACAGCTCGAGCAGGGTCATGCCCTTGAAATGCTCGAGCAGGTCCTCGGAGCTGAGCTTGGTGTCAGCCACCGCTTACTCCTTTCCTTCCTCTCCGGCGTCGCCTTCCGCCGGCTCATCGGTCGTCGTGTCGCCGGAGTCCTCGATGGTCTCCTCGCCGTCTGCCGCCTCGGCCTCCGGAACTCCTTCGGCCTCGGTCTCCGAGGCTTCTACGGCCTCGGTCTCCGGAGCTTCTACGGCCTCGGTCGCGGAGGCCTCTACTGCCTGGGTCGCGGAGGCCTCGTCGGCGGCGGTCTCGGCGGTCTCTCCGGTCGGCGCTGCCTCCTCGGCCGGTGGTTGCTGCTCCTCGCCGGCGGCCGCCGCGGCCTCGGGCTCCTCGGCGGCCGGTGCCGGCAGCTTCTCGCGGTAGGCATCCAGGACCGAGAGGAACCTCGACTGGAGCGCCTGGAACATGTACGCCGCGCGCGACATCTCGGCCTTCAGTGCGCCGGCGATCTTCGACAGCAGCACCTCGCGCGGCTCGATGGTGGCGAGCGCCGCGGCCTCCGCCGAGGACAGGACCCTGCCCTCCATGAGCCCGCCCCGGATCTCGAGCGTCCGGAATCGTCGGACGGCGTCGGCCAGGCCCTTCGCTGCGCCGATCGGATCACCGTCGACGAATGCGACGGCGCTCGGGCCGTCGAACAGGTCGCGGAGCCCGTCGACCCCGGCCTCGCCGGCCGCCAGTCGCAGCAGCGTGTTCTTGGCCACCGTCAGCTTGGTCCCGGATTCCTGGAGGGCCCGGCGGAGCTCCGAGATGTCGGAGACCGAGAGCCCGCGGTAGTCCGTGACGAACAGGGCCTGCGAGCGCCGGATGCGCTCCGTGAGCTCGGTGACCTTCTCGACTTTCTCGGTTCTGGGCATGCATCGCTCCTCGACGAATGGAAAACGCCCCCGCCGACGGCATGGGCGGAGGCGTCACGGAACGATGCCCCGATACACCTCGGCAGGTACCCCGGAGGGGATTACGCGCGTCGCGCCCCTGCTGTCTGCGGCGTCCCCACGGTACCGGGACCCAGCCGCCATGTCACATTCGGTGGCGGTGTCCGCTATACCGGACATCGTGCCCACGAGCCGCCGAAGTGGCCGAGCGACCGGTCGATCTTCCTCATGCAAGCGGCATCCGGACGGGCCCAGAGGGAGAACAGCGTCGCGCCTAGAACCGGCCTACGCCCAGGCTCTCAGACAGTTCTCCTCGAGGGGGGACTAGGGCGATCGCGGTAGCCATGGCCCCCCGGAGCAGGAGGCAAATCCCCCCCCGGGGCCTGCAACTGGACTCCATTGGTGCCGATAAGCGCAGAACGAACGAACCAGAGGAAGCACTGTCTGCGCGAGGCAGCGAGGAGGGGTCCAGATGATTCGCCGGAAGAGGCTGAGCCACTTTGTCATCGGCATTGATCCGGGTGCTCGACCAAGCAAAGCAGACCGGCGTCACGGGGGAGTTGGGCCCTCGCCCGGAGCCCGACGTCCGGGCCCTTGGAAGACGTTGACGGCGACGCTCCTCGCGAGCTCTTCGATCTTCGCCGCACAGGTAGCGAATGCCGGTGCAGGAGCTGCCGGGCCGAGCAAAGCATCGCCGACGGTAGCGATCGCCAGTCCCGGTGCCGGCACCACGGTGTCGGGAATCATCCCCTTGACGGGGACGGCCTCACCCAGCCGCAAGATCAGCAAGGTCCAGGTCCAAGTGGATTCGGCCCAGCCGCTGGCAGCCACGGGTACCTCCAAATGGTCGGTATCGCTGGACACGACGGCCTTCGCCAACGGGAGCCACGTCCTCCGGGCCACGGCGTGGGACAGCGCCGGGAATTCGGCAACGACCGTCGAGAGCGTGCTCGTGAACAACGGCCCGGCTCCGGATACGACCCCACCATCGGTGACGATCACCCAACCTCAGGGCGGAGCGGCGGTGTCCGGAATCATTGAGGTCAGCGGCACGGCCTCGGATGACAACGGGGTGGCGAAGGTCGAGGTCAGCATGGACGGAGGCACCCTCAAGACCGCGAGCGGTACGACAAGCTGGTCGACATCGATTGACACATCTGCGTACGTGGACGCGAATCACACGATCACGGCCAGGGCTGTCGACCTCGCCGGAAACGCATCCACGACGAGCCGTGTGGTGACCGTGGCGAATGGTCCGCCACCCGACACCACCCCTCCCACCGTCGTCATGACCGCGCCGGCCGCAGGCGGGACGGTGTCGGGCAGCGTGGGCGTGCAGGGAACCGCGACCGACAACGCCGGCCTGGGGATGGTGGACGTCTCGATCGACGGCGGTGCTTTCCGGGCTGCCACAGGGACAGCGAGCTGGAGCTACGGATTCGACACCTCGACGGTCGCAGATGGCGCTCACACCGTCACCGCCCGGGCCACCGACACGTCGGGCAACACGGGCACGGCGACCATCACGCTGACGGTCTCGAATGCCGCGGGGTCGAACTCCCACATGGTCACCGCCGAGGGCGTCACCATCGACGTGAGTTCGGCGGGTCCCTGGACGGCCCCGCAGATATACGACCTCCTGAAGCCCAGTGCCCTCCAGCTGAGCCTCATCGGGCCTCATCTCACGATCGAGGTTCAGGACACGTATTCGTCTCAGACGACCACCAGCGCCAGCTCGAGCGGCGGCGTGTACACGAGCTTCACCGCAACGATCTACCTGAAGGGCGTGAACTCCACGTTCTCGGTCAGGCCCGAGTCGCAGATCGCCCACGAGTACGGGCATGCCTGGACCCTCTATCACCTCTACATGACCCAGAACGGGGACTGGAGCTCCTACCTGAACTACCGCTGGGCCAACGCGGACGGCAGCGTCCGGCTGGGCGGCGACCCGCGTCTCGACACGACCTACACGTGGAATCGATTCGAGATCATCGCTGAGGACTACCGGTTGCTGTTCGGCTCATCGCTCGCAGTCTCCGAGTCGCCGCTGCATATGAACACGGACATCCCGCAGCCCTCGAGCGTGACCGGATTGCGTTCCTTCCTGCTGAACACGTGGGGCGCGTGATCGAGGTCGCCGCAATCAGATCGTCTCGCGAGTGCCCCTCCCCGATTCGGGGCCGCGGAAAGGGCCGCGGACGGAAGGGGCCCGGCTCGTGCCGGGCCCCTCTCCGGATGGTTCCGTCGTCTGGCTCCTCAGCCTCCTAGCAGGTGCCGACGGACTTGTCGTTGTTGTAGTTGTCCAGCGCCGCCGCGAGGCAGTTCGCCTTCGCCGCGTCCGCTGCGGTCAGCTTCGGGCCATACGTGTTCCCGTTGAAGTTGTACTTCACGAGCAGCGCCTGCGCCTGGTTGATCGCATTGACCGCGTTGGAGTTCACGCCAGCGCCCGCCGCCACATTGAGATCGGCCGCGAGCAACTGCGCCGCCAAGTTGAACAGCGGATCGCTCGACTTCTTCGTCGTGCCGTCGATGGTCGTCTTGTTCAACAGGTTGACGGCGTCCTTGCAGGCGGTCGAGGCGCCCAACACGTTCGGATCGAGAACCAGGTTGCCGATCGTGATGGGCTTCCCGGCATTGGCCGCGGCGAGCAGGGTCTGGTCGAGCACCGGCTTCTGCTTGCCACCCGAAGAGGCGCAGGATGCCCAGTTCTTCCAGAACCCGATCGTCAGGGCCCGCCCACCCGGGGGTGGGGTGTTGTCGATGTTGAAGGTCTTCGTCTGACCCGCCGTCACGGTGAAGTCGGTGCACACGACCGAGTTGTCACCGCTCGGGTTGTAGACCGCGAAGAACGGCGGTCCGAGGGTGGTCATCCAGCCCGGCATCAGCTGCTCGCAGAGCTGGTAGGTCGTCCCAGGCACCAGGTAGGTGGCGAAGTTGATCACGCCGCTGTTCGTCGCGTTTGCCACGCCGCTTTCGAGGATGGTGCCGGCGGCGCTCGCCGAGGCACCCTGACGGAGCTGGAAGGTGAACGCCTGGCTGCCGCTCGGCGCGCCACCGTTCACCGTCTTCACGACTTTGACGTGCCCGCGTGCCCGGTTCGTGAACGTGCAGGTGACCGTCTCGCCCGGGTCGAGCTTGAAGGTCGCCGTGCGGGTGGCGAGGCTGACCGTGCTCACCGAGGGGCTCAGCGAATCGTCACAGGACACCCCGCTCAGGTCGAACGCCGGCGTCGGGTCCGACTCGGTCGAGGTGTAGGTCCCCGGCGCAAGGTTGCTCCTCGTGATCGTCCCGCCGTCGCCGATGGTCCCACTGGCGTCGCCGGTGAACGTGAAGTTCCCGGAGGCCCCAACCGGGTTGGTGACCTTCTTGACGACGATCGTCCCGCGTTGCCGGTTGATGAACGTGCAGGTGACCGTCTCGCCGGGGTCGAGTTTGAAGGTGGCCGTGCGGGTGGCGAGGCTCACCGTACTCACCGTGGGGCTCAACGAATCGTTACAGGACACCCCGCTCAGGTCGAACGCCGGCGTCGGGTCCGACTCGGTCGAGGTGTAGGTCCCCGGCGCAAGGTTGCTCCTCGTGATCGTCCCGCCGTCGCCGATGGTCCCACTGGCGTCGCCGGTGAACGTGAAGTTACCGGCCGCCCCCACCGGGTTCGTGACCTTCTTGACGATGATCGTCCCGCGGTGCCGGTTGATGAACGTGCAGGTGACCGTCTCGCCTGGGTCGAGCTTGAAGGTCGCCGTGCGGTTGACGAGGCTCACCGTGCTCACCGTGGGGCTGGCCCCGTCGTTGCAGGAGAGACCGGACAGGTCGAACGCCGGCGTCGGGTCCGACTCGGTCGAGGTGTAGGTCCCCGGCTGCAGGTTGTTGACCGTGATCGTCCCACCGTCGCCGATGGTCCCACTGGCGTCGCCGGTGAACGTGAAGTTACCGGCCGCCCCCACCGGGTTCGTGACCTTCTTGACGATGATCGTCCCGCGTTGCGTGTTCGTGAACGTGCAGGTGAACAGGCGGTCCGCATCCGACGGGTAGGCGACGGTGAATGAGCAGTCGCCCTTCCCACCGTCGCCGTCCCAGCCGGCTTTGGACGTCTCGGTGATTGTGTAGGCCCCCTCCTGGAGTGCGGTCGTGAAGTCGACCGTACCCGTGCCGTCGGTGTTCACCTTCTCGCCGCCCGCCGGGGTTCCCGGACCGGTCAGGACCATCTCCCAACCCGCTTCGCTTCCGGCCGGGACCGTCACCTTGAGCGCCCGCGCGCTTGCCGGTCCGAAGTTGTCCGTGAAGCTGACCCCGGCCGTGCAGGCACCTGCAGCCACCGTGAACGGCTGGTCCGAAGCGGCATGCCATGGGCTCGGAGGTGTCTTCTCGTGGACGTTGTAGTTGCCGTCCGCGAGCCCGCCCAGTGTTCCAGTCCCCGACGTGTGCCCCGCCTGCACGGTGACGTCGACGTCGCTCGAGAAGTTGCTTGGCCCAGTCACCGTGAAGCTGAACGTCGTGTCGGAGTCCGGAGCGACCGAGGTGTTCTTCGTGATGGTCAGGACGGCCGCAGTGTGCGCCGAGATGGCAACGCTGGTGTCGGCCGACGTCGTGAATCCGTCCGACCCCGTCAGGTTCGCCGTGTCGGACAGGGAGCCCGAGGTGTCGCCCGGAGCCGTGAGGTAGACGGTCTTGTCGAATGTGACCGATCCGGTGTCGGACAGCGTCCCGGATTCCCACAGGACCGGCCCGGTCGTCTTCGTGCCGGCCGTGTACCCACTGAAGGAGCCGATGGAGGGTGTGGCGACCGAGAACTGCAGACCGCTGCCGGTGATCGATTCCGAATCCTCGATCGTCGCGGTGTCGTTGGTGACCGGCCCGTTGTTCTGAACTGTCGCCGAGGCGGTGGCCTGTGTGGTGCCCGGGATGGGCACTCCGAGGTCCTTGTCCGTGTAGCTCGCCGTCGCCACGTCGTTGAACGCCGTCGGCCCGGCGGAAGCCGTCGTCGAGTGCGTCAGCAACAGCATGTTCGCGGTGTTCGCGGGGACGTCCGTGGGGGCAGCCGTCGCCGTATCGACCGCGTTGGACTGGTTGGTGCCCGAGTAGATGATGTCGGTGACGTTCACCGTGATCGTACGGTGCGACGGGTTCGTCGCGTAGACGTGCGTGATCACCGTGACCGGGCCGTCGGGCGTGGCGCTCTCCTTGGTCCAGTCGATCTCGATCTCTACCGTCTTGGACAGCGTTCCGCTGCCACCCGAACAGGTGTCGCCGAAGTCGAGGCTCGCCGGCGTCGGACTCTTGGTGACGTCCCACACGTGGTTGGAGCCCTGGCTCGCCGACATGTCCTTGCTGATCGACTGTGGCTCGATCTGGTTGACCGGGAGCGATCGGTCCTGTCCGGTCTTCGTCAATCCCTGGTCCGCCGTGTTCGCATGGAGCGAGGCTCCCGGGAACAGGTGCGAGCCGACGGCCAGCCTCCCGTCGAAGTCGATGACACAGTCCGTGCTCTTGTCCTGCGTGATCGTGAGGACCCGTGCGATCGTCACATCGATACCACCGAACCCTGGTGTCTTCGTGACCTGTGGCCCGGAACTGAGCACGCACGACGCGTCGGACAGCGTCGTGTTCAACGTTGGAATGGTCAGGACGTCGTAGCCGGGATGGCCGGCATCCTGGGAGTCCAATGCAACTGCGGTCGAGTACGTCTGGGTGTTGGGAGCCGCGGTGCCTGCAGACTCGGTCAGACGGTATGGCACGAGGTCGAGCTCGTTCCATCCTTTCCCGAGATTGCCCCCAACATACGACCCGTCTGTGCAAGTGAACGCCGTCTTCGGGTTGGTGGCGCCGGCGAACGGGTTCGAAATGTAATCGGCCGCCAGCACGTCACTCTTGCACCCATTCAGGGTATCTGAGACGTGGCTCGGATCGCCCGCCGCCAACGCCGTCGTGGGTACGAGCACGACGGCGAGAGCCGCGATCATGGCGACGACGAGGCCGGCCCTGATGGCCGGATTGCCCTTACTGCTCTTCAACGATTTCAACATTGACCCCCCTCATCCGACGCGGGCTTCCCGACCGCGACAAGGTCAAGCTGACTTTGGCGCCTTCCTCATCCCCGCTCCTTTCGGACCACGCAAGATCACACCGGGCGGGCAAAACCTCGGGAATTTGCACGCCTGGAGGGGGTGCGGATGACCTCTTGGTCCTTGACCCCTCGACGCATATCCCCCCCCAAACGGCCTAGGCCGTACGGTCACGGTGGAACGTAGCAGTAGGACAGAGTTGTCGTCAAGGGGCCGCCGCCAAACCGTCCCTGCACAAATCCCGCATACGGCTGCTGAACGATCCGAGTAGGCAAGCCAGTCAGTGGAGAACTTGAACCATCCCAATGACCTTGGCCACGAGTCGGCCTTTCACTATCCGTCAATGGACCCCGTGGCGCCAAGTGCGGTCCGATGCGGGGCACCATCCGAAGGCCATCCCGAGTAGGCCCACTCGGGCCCGATCCCTCACCCGCCACCTCCTGATCGCAGCTGGATGACCCAAATCCGGTCTACCAGATCAAGCCTTGGACCTCGGATACCGATGCATCGCTCTGCGTGACTCCTCGTCACGCGGAGGGAGGTGTTCTACATGCGAAGGTTCGCGCTCGTAGCCGTTGCGATCAGCTCCATGGTCATCGCGACGCCGGCGCTCGCCGCGAGCAAGGGTGGCACGAGCAGCATCACGCTCGTGAGGATGACGGCGCCGCTGGCGTCGGCAACATCCGGCCCCGCACTCGGCGAGTCGGTGACGTTCTCGATCTCCACGACCGCTGCCGACCCGTGGGTCAACGCCCGGTGCTACCAGGGCGGCACGTTGGTCTATTACGAGTCGCACTCGTTTGCCGCGGGCTCACAGCCCATGTTCCAACTCGGGCCGACCACGCTGTGGCAGAGCGGATCGGCGGACTGTACCGGTCGCCTCCTGAAGTTCAGCAGCAACGGGAGGGACCAGGTTCTCGCCTCGACGGGCTTCACCGCCGTTGGCTGACGGAAGGGCGGCCTGCGTTCCGCAGGCGAAGGGCCGGTGCATGGACCGGCCCTCGCCCTCCCCGGCGAGCCGGGGGGCCTGAACACGAGGACCCCGGGAGCCGGGGGGCCGGCCGGTTGGCCGGCCCCTTGCTCGCAGTTCCTGTGCTCCCGTGCTGAGCGATCAGGTCACTTCGGCTTGATCGTTCCGTCCGCGCTCGAGACGTTCACGCCGGTGGCCTTGTTCGGGACCCAGGTGGCGTACGTGAAGCCCACCGTCGGGTACACGCCGCCCGACTTGGTGACCGGCGCGCCCACGATCGTCCCGTCGTCGATCTTGATGTTCGCCAAGTACGCGGTCCCGGCCGTCGTCCCCGTGATCCTCACGTGCACGATTCCGGCTGACGGCTGCGTGATGGTGACGCCGCTCGACAGCGTGCCACAGGCACTGTTGAACACCGAGATGCTCTGGATCCCGAACAGCGGGAACGGGGAACCCGCCGCCTGGGTCTGGACCATGTCGAAGTCCAGGGTCGTCCCAGTCGCAAACACCTTCGTGTAGTAGAAGAGCACGCCCGGCGCGACGTTGTTCACCTTGTTGCTCTTCACGCCGTAGGTGACGGCGTTCTCGATGCCTGCCGTTCCCGTGTTGAACTGCGAGCAGGTGGTCTGCGTCGGCACCAGCTGGCTGAACGCTGCAGGCTTGTTGTTGAACGTGAGCGTCACAGGCCCGCCGACGTCACCCGCGACCACCTTCGCGATCTGCGTCGGAGTGTCCGGGGTGAAGCTGCCATTGGGCAGCTCCGTCACCAGATAGTAGCCCTCCGACAGCCCCGAAATCGTGATCGGGTTGTGAGTGTTGTCCACCGTGAACGGCGACCCCGTGATCTGCGTGCCCGGAGTGGCGCACGTCGAGTCGGCCCCACATGGCTGGACCCTGAACTGGAAGGAGTTCGTCCCGAGACTCGTGGAGCCGCTGATCGTCTTGCGGATCAGGAAGCTCCCGGGCCGCAGCGGGTCGTTCGCGCTCAGGCTCTGGCTGAGGTTGCCGTCGCTGAAGTCGTTCGGCAGAACCGTGAACGTCTTCGGCGTAATCGTCGCGTACCCAGGAGGCGTCGTCGTCTCCGTGATCGTGTACGTCCCCTCCACCAGGTTGTGCCAGGTGAAGGTGAACGGGGCCGCCGTCTTGCACTGCTGGAGCGAATCTGTCGAGACGGGCGGAGCCGGTGACGCCTGGCCCGTGTAGGTGTTCCGAGCCAGGGTGAAGCACACGCCGGGGCTGGCGAACGGCGGGTGGGTGAAGGGACCGCTCTCGAAGGTCTTGGTCAGCGTCACCTGTGCCGACTTCCAGAGCTTCGTCGCGTCCCCACTGTTCCCCGGCGGATTCGCCCCGTTGGTCTCACGGTGCACCGTGACCGTGCCGATGACCACGTCCACGGCGGCGTGCGCCGTCGTGGTGCCCGTCGTCGGCGAGCTGACCGTCACAGTGCAATTGCCGCTCGCATCCGTTCCGGTCGACGTGCACGCGTTCGCCGTGATGGTCGCGGTCGCCCCCAGGGTGTTCGTCAGGGTGACAGTCGGGTGCTCACCCGCAGCGTCCACGAACCCGGCACCCAGGCCGGTGTTCCTCTGGACGTGGACGGTGAAGGTGTGGGACTCGTAGATGAAGTTCGTTCCGTTGGGCGTGATCGAGATCCTCGCGTCCACGAAGGTCTTCACCGCGTCCCCGGAGTTGGGGGACACCCCGTTAGTGGAGCGGGTCAGCGTCAGTCCACCCAACGTGAGGCTGACCGACGCGTGCCCGGTGACCTGGCCCGCGGAGTTCGAGGTGAACACCACGGTGCACTGCCCGTTGGCGTCCAGGTTGTCCCCGGAGGGCTGGGCGTCGTCGCAGGTGGAGGCCGCGGCGTTCAGGGTGTTGGTGGCCCCGTTGGAGTTGGTGAGGGTCACGTCCACGTTGCCCACGGTGGCCGCCACGAACCCGGCGCCGTCACCGGCGTCCTTCTGGACGGTCACGGTGAAGGTGTGGGGCTGGCCCACCTCGTTGGT
>JBJMLO010000028.1:0-82386 GCA_045805265.1 Actinomycetota bacterium | reverse complement strand
TTCCCCAGTCACTACCGGATCCGCCGGGACCGCATCGACCCGAGCGGCGTGATCACCCTGCGCTACAACAGCCGGCTACACCACATCGGGCTCGGGCGCCGCCACGCCGGGATGCGGGTCGTCGTTCTCGTGGCCGACCTCGACGTGCGGGTGCTGAGCGAGGAAGGTGAGCTGCTGAGGGAGCTCGTCCTCGACCCCAACCGCGACTACCAGCCCCGGTCGGCCCCCTGAACGTGCAACGATGTCCTGGGACATGTGTGAACGATGTCCCGAGACATCACAGTGGTGGGCGAGGGGGGAGTTGAACCCCCACCCGGTTGCCCGGACAGGATCCTGAATCCTGCGCGTCTGCCAATTCCGCCACTCGCCCGAGTGGGTTCGTCATGCTAGCAGGCGGCCTTCGGCGGCCCGGGGCCGGGGCGACGGTCGGAAGGCGTGCGGCGGGGACCCCCTGGATATAATCCGCCCGACCTCCCGGACCAGCGGAAACACCGCACTCATGCCGATTCTCCGAGACTTCGAACGTCGCCTGGAAGGCCTGGTCGAGGGCTTCTTCACCAAGGCCTTCCGCACCGGCGTGCAGCCCGTCGAGCTGGCCAAGCGACTGCTCCGGGAGATGGACGCGAACCAGACGATCGGGGTCCGGGACATCTGGGTGCCCAACCGGTACCTGTTCCGGCTGTCGCCCGAGGACTACGGCAAGTTCGAGCAGGCCGCCCAGCGCCTGGCGACCGAGATGCAGCAGCTGGTGCGCGACGGCGCCTCCGAACGGGGGTGGAAGCTCGTCGGGCCGCCCGACGTCGCCTTCGAGGCGGACCCCGAGCTGGGGCGCGGCGAGTTCCGCTGCGAGCCCTCCCTGGTCGAGGGGCCCGACAAGCCGCTCACTGGGGAGATGGAGGCCGTCGGCAAGGGATTCCTGTACCTCATCCGCGAAGGGAAGCCCGCCGCGACGTACCCGGTCGACAAGCCGGTCGTGTCGATCGGGCGGCTCTCGGAGTGCGACGTGGTCGTCAACGACCCCGGCGCCTCCCGGCGGCACGCCGAGGTCCGGACCGACGACGGGCACTCCGTGCTGGTCGACCTGGGATCGACGAACGGGACGAAGGTGAACGAGGCCACGGTCGCCGAGCGCGAGCTGGCCCCGGGCGACCGCATCACGATCGGCCATACCGTGCTCGAGTTCCGGAGGGCGTGAGTGGTCGCCCAGACCGTCACGCCGTTCGTCCTCGCCGTCCTCAAGTACGCCTTCCTCGCGGTGCTGTACTTCTTCGTGTTCCGGGCCATCCGGTCGGTGGCTCTCGACGTCAGCGGCCGGCGCCAGTCGTCGGTGACCCAGGTCATGGCCGAACAGCGCGCCCCCAAGCCCGCCAAGGGCGGGAAGCCGGGCAAGGCGCCCACGTCGCTCGTGGTCAGGACCGAGAACGGGAAGAAGGCGGGCTCGTTCAATCTGAAGGACCAGCTGCAGATCGGGCGGGCGGAGGCATGCCACGTCCGGCTGGACGATCGATACTCCTCCCAGTTCCATGCAAGGCTGTACCCGAAAGACGGGGCCTGGTATCTGGAGGACCTGGGATCGACGAACGGGACGTACCTGAACCGGCAGCGCGTGCAGGGCACGACCGAGGTGCACTCCGGGGACAACATCCGGATCGGGAGGACCACGCTGGAGCTGAGGCGATGACCGAGGGGGCCATGCGCGACCTGGGAACCTGCGGCGGCCCGAGGAGCGGCCGGTGAGGGTCACGGTCGGGGCGGCGACGGACGTCGGGCACGCCCGGGAGCGCAACGAGGACTCCTACCTGGCCATGCCGCCGGTGTACATCGTGGCGGACGGCATGGGTGGGCACCGCGGCGGGAACGTGGCGTCGTCGCTCGCCATGGAGGTCATGTCGGACCTGGCGAGCGGCGGCGACTGGCGCCGGCTGGCAGAGCAGGTCCGCCAGGCGAACCACGCGATCCTCGAGCGGTCCCGCGGCGATCGCTCGCTGCAGGGGATGGGCACGACGATCACGGCCACGTACGTGGACGGCGACGAGGTCCACTTCGCGCACGTCGGCGACTCCCGCGCCTACCTGCTTCGGGGCGGGACCTTCAGCCAGATCACCACCGACCACACGCTGGTCCACGAGATGGTGAAGCGGAACCAGATCACGGAAGCGGAGGCCGAGCACCACCCGCAGCGCAGCATCCTGACCCGGGCCCTCGGCGTCGACGATGGCGTCGAGGTCGACGAGTTCCCGGTCCAGGTGCAGCCGGGGGACCGCATCGTGCTGTGCTCCGACGGCCTGCACTCCATGGTCGACGACGACGTGATCCAGCAGGTGCTCCAGCAGGAACCGGATCCCCAGCGGGCCGCCGAGCGGCTCGTGGAGCTGGCGAACGAGGCCGGAGGGCTCGACAACATCACGGTCGTGGTCATGGACTACGCGGAGGGCGACGGCTTCGCCGGCGCCGCGTGGCAGCCCCAGACCTCCCAGCGCGGCGGGACGCGGGAGATGCCGGTGCCACCGGGAGCTGCGGAGCCGGAGCAGGCGCCCGACGCGACGGGCACGTACCAGACCACGGCCGGGGTCGTCGGCGGAGCGGCCGCGACGGGCGCAGCGCAGCCGGCGCCGGCGATGCCCGGGAGCCCTCCGGGCGCTTCCCAGGCCACGTACCAGCCGGCGCCGGGGGGCCGGCCATCGACCGGCTCCGAGCCGGCACCGGGCTACCAGGCCGGCCCGCCCTATCAGGCCGCGCCCGCGTACGGGCAGCCCACCGCGCCCGAGGAACCCGGCCGGCATCGCGGCGAGCGCCGGGGTCGCCGGATGCTCCTGTGGACCGTCGGCGTGATCGTGCTGCTGGCCGTCGCCCTCGTCGGCCTGCGGCTGTACCTCGACACGCGGTACTTCGTGGGCGTGGAGGACGGCAGGATCACCGTGTTCCGGGGGCTGCCGACCAAGACGCTCGGGGTGAAGATGTTCGGGCGGGTGGAGAGCACGAACATCCCGGCCGACCGGGCCGAGGCGCTGGCCCAGTGGCGCCAGCCGCTGCACGACGGGGCCACGGCTGGGAGCCTGGCCGGCGCGGAGGCGATCGTGCGCCAGATCCGCAGCGACGTGTCCGGCCTGCAGAAGAGTGGCGGGGGGAAATCGGGCAGCGGGCCATCGAGTGGGGGGAGTCCGAGCGCCTCGCCGACATGATCGAGGCGCAACGAGGAGCCGACCGGACCCGCTCCGGCGCCCAGCTGGCGCTGACCATCCTGGCCATGGTGCTCGCCGTGGCGGCCATCGTCCTGGTGAAGCTCGGCCTGGCCGGCAAGGCCGGACCGAAGGTCGTGTACTTCGTCGTGCTGTTCGCGGTGGGCTACCTCGTCGGGTACCTGCTGATCCGCCGCCTGGCGCCCGGAGCCGAGCCGTCCTTCTTCCCGGTCGCCGGGATGCTCGTCGGGATGGGGTTCGCCATGATCTACCGGCTGGACGCGAGCCTGGCGATCGACCAGGCCTGGTGGCTGCTGATCTCGCTCGTGGCGTTCGCGCTGACGCTGTGGCTGGTCCGTGACCACCGCCAGCTGGACGGGTTCACGTACACGATCGGGCTGCTCGGCGTGGTGCTCCTGCTGCTGCCGATCGTCCCGGGGCTGGGTGCGACGATCAACGGCGCCAGCGTGTGGATCTCGCTCGGGCCGTTCTCGTTCCAGCCGGCCGAGCTGGGGAAGATCCTCATCGCGATCTTCCTGGCCTCCTATCTGAACTCCAAGAAGGAGATGCTCCAGATGGCGCCGCGCCGCCTGGGGCCCTTCCACCTGCCGCAGGCCAAGGACCTCGGCCCGGTGCTGCTGGCATGGGGCGTCGCGATGGCGGTGCTGTTCTTCGAGCAGGACCTCGGCCAGTCGCTGCTGTACTTCGGGATCTTCGTCGTGATGCTGTGGGTGGCCACCGCGCGACCGGTCTACCTGCTGGTGGGCGCCGTCCTCTTCGCGGCGGGCGCACTGTTCGCCTACGTCACGGTGGGACACGTCCAGGAACGCGTTCACGTCTGGCTGAACGCCACCAGCGACCGGCCGTGCGCGCCGGACGAGACGGGCAAGTGCGTGTTCACCGGCGGGTACCAGCTGGCCCAGGCCGAGTTCGCCATGGCCACGGGGGGTATCGGCGGGTCAGGGCTGGGAGAGGGATCGCCGGGCATCATCCCGGAGGCGCCGACCGACTTCATCTTCGCCGCGATCGGCGAGGAGCTCGGCATGATCGGCACCGTCGGCGTCCTGTTGCTGTTCGCGGTGCTGGTGGGCAAGGGGCTGAAGGTGGCGGTCGAACAGCAGGACGGGTTCGGGAAGCTCCTGGCCGCGGGCCTGACGGCGATCCTGGGGATCCAGGCATTCATCATCGTCGGGGGGGTGACCCGGGTGATCCCGCTGACCGGCGTGACCTTACCCTTCGTGTCGTACGGGGGGTCGAGCCTGCTGTCCAACTTCGTGCTGCTGGCCCTGCTGGTACGGATCTCCGCGGGGCCGTCGCCGCGGAGGAAGACGCTGTGAACACGCAGATCCGGCGGCTCGGCGTCGCCATGGTCTCGCTGTTCGTGGTCCTGTTCGTCGCCGTCAACTACATCCAGGTCTACGCGGCGAACAAGATCTCCAACAATCCGGCCAACTCGCGCCTCATCATCGAGGCCTTCAAGGTGGATCGCGGGAGGATCCTGGCCGCGGACGACCGCACGGTGCTGGCCAAGAGCGTGGCCACGAACGGACAGCTGAAGTTCCTCCGCCGGTACCCGCAGGACGGGTTGTACGCGCACATCACCGGCTTCTTCTCGCTGAAGTGCGGCGTGAGCCGGCTGGAGTCGACGTACAACGACTACCTGGGGGCGAAGTCGAACGACCTGCTGAGCTCCACGTTCTCCGATCTCGTCCTGAACCGGCCCAAGCGGGGCGCGAGCGTCGTCACGACCATCGATCCCCACCTGCAGCAGGTGGCGTTCCGGGAGCTGTCCCGCGCGGCGCCCCACGGCGGCGCCGTGGTGGCGATGAACCCCAGGACCGGAGCCGTCGAGGCAATGGTCACGATCCCGCAGTACGACCCCAACCAGCTGTCCCAGCGGAACCTCGACGGGCAGGCGGCCGCCTGCAAGCGGATCGGCGACGACCCCGACAAGCCCCTGCTGTCGCGCGCCACCGACGAGCTGTTCCCACCGGGGTCGACGTTCAAGCTGGTCGACCTGTCGGCGGCGCTGGAGAACGGGATGACCCTCAACTCGACGCTGCCCAACCCGGCCGTCCTGAAGCTCCCCCAGACGACGCACACGCTGCAGAACTTCGGCGGCGAGCACTGCGCGGGCGGCGCGCCGCGCATCACGCTGGAGGAGGCCCTGATCGAGTCCTGCAACGTGACGTACGCGGAGCTGGGGCTGAAGCTCGGGGCCACGAAGCTGTTCGACCAGGCCAGGGCGTACGGGTTCGACCGGCACGTGCCGTTCGACGTTCCGTTCAACGAGGGCCATTTCGACGAGCCGTCGACCTTCGCCGACCGGCTGCCGGCGGTGGCGTTCTCCGCGATCGGGCAGTTCGACACCACGGAGAACCCCCTGCAGATGTCGCTCATCACCTCCGCGATCGCGAACGGCGGCACCGAGATGCGGCCCCGGCTGGTCAGCGAGATCCGCGACCCCAACGGCGTGGTCATCCGGTCGTTCGGGCCGAGCACCTTCGGCACGCCGATCTCGCCGCAGACGGCGGCCGAAATGACGAAGGTCATGACGGAGGTGGTGCAGCGGGGCACCGGAACGGCCGCGCAGATCCCCGGAATCACCGTGGCCGGCAAGACCGGGACCGCCCAGACCAGCGGTGGGGCGCCCCACGCCTGGTTCACGTGCTTCGCCCCGGCGGAGCACCCCCGCATCGTGGTCTCGGTCGTGGCCCTGAACGGCGGGAGCCTGTCGAGTGACGCCACCGGCGGCCAGGTGGCCGCGCCGGTGGCGAGGGCCGTGATCGAGGCGGCCCTGGGGAAGGGATAGGGCCCCATGTCGCAGCGCCCGTCGACCGCCGTGCTGGGGGAGCGATACCGCCTGCTCGAGCGCATCGCCGCGGGCGGGATGGGGACCGTATGGCGGGCCGAGGACACGGTGCTGCACCGCCCCGTGGCCGTGAAGATGCTGAACGAGGGGCTGTCGGCCGACGAGCGGTTCGTGGAGCGGTTCCGAGGCGAGGCCAAGGCGGTCGCTGGCCTCGCCCATCCCAACGTCGCCGGCGTCTACGACTACGGCGAGGACGGGGGCCGTCCGTACATCGTCATGGAGCTCATCCAGGGCGAGACGCTTGCCGCCCGGCTGCGCCGCTCGGGCCCCCTGGACCCGGAGGAGGTCGCCCGCATCGGCGCCGGCGTGGCCGACGGGCTTGCCGCGGCTCACGCGGCCGGGTTCGTCCACCGCGACGTGAAGCCGCCCAACGTCATGCTCACGCCGCGGGGCGACGTGAAGATCATGGACTTCGGCATCGCCGCCCCGAGCTCGGGCACCGGGCTCACCGGGACCGGCATGGTCATGGGGACGGCGCGGTACCTGTCGCCGGAGCAGGCCGTTGGTCACCCGGCCACGCCCGCCTCCGACCTGTACTCCCTCGGCGTGGTGCTGTACGAGCTGCTGGCCGGTACGCCGCCGTTCGACCGAGAATCCCCGATCGCGACCGCCATGGCCCACGTGCGCGAGTCGCCCGTGCCGGTGGCGGAGGCGAGGCCCGGAACGCCGGGGTGGCTGGCGGGACTGATCGATCGGTGCCTGGCCAAGGAGCCCGGCGACCGTCCCGCGAGTGCCGGGGAGCTGGCGTCCGCGCTGCGCCGGGAAGCTCCGCTTCCGGCGGAACCGGCCGTGGCGCCGGATGGCGGGTCGGAGCCCACCGAGCCCGAAGGCATCGCGGCGGAGCGGACGGCGGAGCTCACCGCCGGTCCCGCCACCGCCGTCCTTCCTCCGTCGGAGGGTGGGCCGCCCGCGAAGCCCCCCACACGGATGCCGCGTCGCGCCGTGGCTCCGACGGCCTCGCCGGCGCGGCCTGGCCCGCGCACCCGGACCGGAACCCGGCGGCGACGGAGGGCGCTCTGGCTCGCCGTCGCGCTCGCGGCCGTGGCGCTGATCGTCGTCCTGGCCTTCTCGCTCGGCGGGTCCGGCACCGTGAAGGTTCCCTCCTTCGTGGGGAAGACCAAGGCCCAGGCCGCCACGACCGCGAAGCGCCTGGGCGTGGCCCTGCGATTCGTCAGGCGCCACTCCGACGCACCCGAGAACACGATCTTCCGGCAGATTCCCGAGCCCCGATCCGAGGTTCCGGCAGGGAGCACGGTTATCCTCCTGGTCTCGGGGGGGCCGGCAGTCACCCCGCCGGCGCCCACGACGCCCCCTCCGCCGCCGCAGGACCACGGCGGCAAGGACCACGGGAAGCCGAAACCCGGCCACGGCAAGGACAAGGGGAAACACTGATGAGCACCCACCGAGCGCGACGCCACGCCCCGGAAGGGGGCGCGTGAGCCAGGAGCGCCGGCTCCTCGGCGGGCGCTATCGGGTCGAGGGGTCCATCGGCCGGGGCGGCATGGCCCAGGTGTACCAGGGGACCGACACCGTGCTGAACCGCACGGTGGCCATCAAGGTCCTCGGGCCCCAGTACGCCTCCGACGACGGGTTCGTCCAGCGGTTCCGCAGGGAGGCCCAGGCCGCGGCCCGCCTCAACCACCCCAACGTGGTCTCCGTGTACGACACCGGCTCCGACGGCCCCGTGCACTACATCGTCATGGAGTACGTGCCGGGCCGGACCCTGGCCGAGGTGCTCAAGCACGAGGGCCACCTCCTGCCCGAGCGGGCCGCGGAGGTCACCGCCCAGGTGGCCTCGGCCCTGTCCTTCGCCCATGCAGCCGGGATCGTGCACCGCGACGTGAAGCCGGCCAACATCATGATCACCCCGCAGGGCGAGGTGAAGGTCATGGACTTCGGCATCGCCCGGGCCGTGTCCACCGAGACCCTCACCCAGACCGCCACCGTGCTGGGCACGGCGTCCTACCTGTCCCCCGAGCAGGCCCAGGGCGAGCCGGTCGATGCCCGCAGCGACATCTACTCGTTGGGGGTGGTGGCCTACGAGATGCTTACGGGGTCCCCCCCGTTCCAAGCCGACTCCCCGGTGGCCGTGGCCTACAAGCACGTACGGGAGGCCCCCACCCGGCCCACCGAGGTGGTCCCGGGGATCCCGGCGGACCTCGAGGCCGTCGTGCTGAAGGCCATGGCCAAGAACCCGGCCAACCGCTACGCGAGCGCCCAGGAGATGCGCGAGGACCTCGAGCGGTTCCTGGCCGGACGCCCGGTGCTGGCCACCCCGGTGATGGCCGGCGACGAGACCATGGTCTTCGGGGGGGCCACCCACGAGGGCACGGCGGTCATGACCACGCCGATCCCGCCGGACATGGCGGAGGGCCGGCGGCGGACGTGGCTCTGGGTGCTGATCGGGCTGCTGGTCGCGGGACTGCTGGCGCTCGCCCTGTTCCTGCTGGCCAAGAGTCTGGTCGGGAACGAGCCCACCGTGAAGGTTCCCTCGGTGGTCGGCCTGTCCAAGGATGCGGCCGAGTTCAAGCTCCGCGGGGCCGGGCTGAAGCCCAAGGAGACGTTCAAGGCGAGCAACAAGCCGGCGAATCAGGTGCTGGACCAGAACCCCAACGGGGGGACCGAGGTGAAGTCGGGGACGACCGTGAACCTGGTCGTCTCCGCGGGCCAGAAGCAGGTCACCGTGCCCGACATCAGCGGGCTCACCACGTCACGGGCCCAGGCAGTCCTCGGGAACCGTCACCTCACGCTGGGACAGCAGCTGTCCGCGAGCGCGAGCAGCACCGTGGCCGCGAACCACATCATCACGCAACAACCGGCGGCCGGGGGTCAGGTTCCCGCGGGAACGGCCATCAGCTACGTGATCTCGACCGGTCCCCAGAAGGTGGCCGTGCCGGACGTCCGGTGCATGACCTTCTCGGACGCCATGGCCCAACTACAGCAGGCGGGATTCAACCCCCAGGACGGCGGGACCGACCCCACCGGACCGGACCTCAACTGCCCCGATTCGGACCACGTGACCCGAACGAGCCCGCCGGCCGGGACCGAGCTCGACCCCGGGTCCACGGTGACGGTCTTCCGCTCCTCGACGCCGCCGTCGCCGTCGCCGACCGAATCGCCGTCTCCGACCGCGGCCACGACCCTTCCCACGACCCCGGTGCCCACGACATGAGCGACGACGTCCCCGCCGGACGGAGCGACGACATCTGGTTCGTGCAGGAGGAGTTCTCCCCGGAGGAGCGAGAGGTGCTCGCGCCGCACTTCACGGTCCTCGACGGCCCGGTGTTCGCGCTGACGAACCTGCCGGAGGTCGTGAAGGGCGCGCTGTTTGCCCGGTACTCCCGGTCGGCGAAGTCGCTGCGGCGGCTGTTCCTGGACGAGTTCGCCGAGGCGGCTTCGGCTCCCCACGAGGCCGTAGGCGTGCGCCGGGCCGAGGAGCTGTACGGGCGTGTGTTCTCCGAGTACGGCGACGACTCCGTGGCGCAGCTCGGCGGCGTGCACCTGGCCTGTGAGCAGGCGTCCCAGCCGCTGGCGAAGGTCCTCGAGTGGGGCCGGCTGGCCGCGTACCTCGAGCAGTCCACGCGGTACGTGCCCTACGACGACCGGCCCGGCGGCCGGTGGCGCTACATGGTGCCGCCGGAGGTCGACGCGGCGGGGCTGGGCGGCGAGTTCCGTCGCGTGCAGGACGCGGCGTTCGAGACGTACGCGAGGTGGCTGGGGCCGCTCCAGGAGCTGTACCGGTCGTGGTTCCCCAAGGAACCGGCCGACTCGGACTTCGTGTACCGCTCGAGCATCCGGGCGAGGGCGTGCGACACGCTGCGGGGACTGCTCCCGGCGGCGACCCGCACGAACGTGGGGATCTACGCGACCGGCCAGGCCTACGAGCAGCTGGTGCTGCGGATGCGGGCAAACCCGCTCCGCGAGGTCCGGGCGTACGCGGACATGATGCTCGTCGAGCTCCGGAAAGTGATCCCGGCGTTCCTGACTCGGGTGGATCGGCCCGATCGGGGCGGCGAATGGTCGGAGTACCTGGCCGCGACGCGGGAGGAGACGCGTCGGGTCGCCGGGAAGCTCGTCGAGGGCCCCGCCACCGACGTCGTCCTGTCCAACCCCCACGTCGAGCTCACCGACTTCGATCCCGAGGGGGAGGTCAAGGTGGTCGCCGCGGCTCTGTACTCGGCGACGGAGTCGCTGGGCGACCGCGAGCTCCTGGAGCGGGCGCGAGCCATGTCGGATGGGGATCGGGCCATGGTGCTCCGTGCGTACGTCGGCGAGCGGCGGAACCGCCGCCACAAGCCCGGGCGAGCCTTCGAGCGGACGTCGTACCGGTTCGACGTCGTGTGCGACTACGGCTCCTTCCGCGATCTCCAGCGCCATCGGTTGCTCTCGATCGAATGGCAGCCGCTCTCCCCGCGGCACGGCGTGTCATACGCGGCGGAGGTCGCGGACGTCGGCGCCGAGGAGGACTGGCACCGGGTGATGGATGCCTCGGCCGGTCTGCACCACCGGCTGCTCGACGCGGGTCTCGGCGACGCGGCGCAGTACGCGGTGGCCATGGCGTACGGGATCCGGTTCTACATGGAGATGAACGCGCGGGAGGCGATGCACCTCATCGAGCTGCGCTCGGCCCCCCAGGGACACCCGACCTACCGCCGCGTCGCGCAGCGCATGCACGACCTGATCGGGGAGGTCCACCCGTCGATCGCGGCGGCGATGGTCTTCGTCGACCACGGCCCGGTCGAGCTGGGCCGGCTGGCTGCCGAACGTCGATCCGAAGCCCGCCGGGGCCGCCAGGAGGCGACGACGTGACCGCGGCCGGTCGGGTCACGCGGCGGGCGGTGACGACGTGACCGCCGTGGGACGAGAGGCTTGGATCCTGGTGGGGTTCGTCTCACTGGCCGTGGCCGCGCTCGTGGTCACGGCGGCGGGCGCGATCCTGCTCATGCGCCAGCGCCACCGCTGACGCCATCCCGGCCGGGATCCGCGAGACGCGAGACGCGACCGCGGATCTCGACCAGCTGCTCCTTCACGGAGCCGGACGAGGGGCCGCCGGCGGTCGCCCGCCGCTCGACCGCCTCGTCCACGTCGAACAGCGCGGCGGTGTCGGGGCCGAGCGTTGGCGCGACGCCGGCCCACTCCTCCGGTGCCACGTCGGCCAGGGTCCGCCCCTCCGCCTCCAGGCGGGCGACCAGGCTCGCCACGGTCTCGTGTGCTTCCCGGAACGGCGTTCCTCGCGAGACGAGGACCTCGGCGAGGTCGGTGGCGAACACGGCGGGGTCGATCGCCGCGCGCATGCGCCCGGCGTCGAACGCGAGCTCCGCCACCAGGGGCGCCAAGGCGGACAGCGCGGAGGCCAGCGTGTCGAACGCGTCGAACAGCGGCTCCTTGTCCTCCTGCAGGTCCCGGTCGTAGGCGAGGGGGAGCCCCTTCATCGCGGTGGCGAGAGCGACGAGGTCGCCGAGCAGCCGCCCGGCCTTCCCCCGGACCAGCTCGGCGACATCCGGGTTGCGCTTCTGCGGCATCGCGCTCGACCCGGTGCTGTGGCGGTCGGGGAGCCGGGCGAATCCGAACTCCGCGCTCGCCCACAGCACGACGTCCTCCGCCAGCCGCGAGAGGTGGACGCCGAGGACGACGCCGGCGGCCAGGAACTCCAGCGCGAAGTCCCGGTCGGCGACCGCGTCGATCGAATTGTCGAACGACGTGCGGAAACCGAGCCTGCGGGCGGTCGTGTCGGTGGGGAGGGCTATGGTCGTCCCGGCGAGCGCTCCGGCCCCCAGTGCGCAGCAGTCGGCGGCCTGCTTCGCGTGGAGGAACCGGACCGCGTCGCGCGTCAGCGGGAAGGCGTGCGCGAGGAGGTGGTGCGAGAGGGAAACCGGCTGTCCCCGCTGGAGATGCGTGTACCCGGGCATGGCCACGCCGAGGTTGCTCTCGGCCTGGTCGGTGAGCGCCGTGACCAGCCGGGCGATACCGGTCACAACTTCGTCACACGCCTCCTTCGTCCACATCCGGAGGTCGGTCACGACCAGGTCGTTGCGGCTTCGGCCCGCGTGGATGCGGGCGCCCGCCGGACCGAGCCGTTCGGTCAGCGTCCGCTCGACGGCGGAGTGCACGTCCTCGTCCAGGTCGGACCAGGCGAAGGTGCCGGCTGCGACCTCGCCGGCGAGCCGGTCCACCTCGACCAGCAGGGCATCGCGGTCCTCGGCGGAGAGCACCCCCGCCTCGACCAGCGCCTCGACGTGCGCCGCGGTCGCCCGGAGGTCGTATGGCGCGAGCCTCCGGTCGAACCCGAGCGACCCGGTGAACCGGAGCGCCTCCTCCGAGAGGCCCGACGAGAGCCGACCGCTCCAGACGTGGGGACGGCCGGCCGGTGCCGGGAAGCCATCGGTCTCGCCACCCGGGGACGGTCGCGAGGCTGACGTCGCGGGTTCAGCGAGCTCGCTGACCGGAGCGGGGCCCGAGGCCGGAGCACCGGACTCGTGCATGACGGCTGCGGACGGCGCTGGCTGCTCCGCCGCCTGGGCGCCGCTCGACGCCGCCGGGACGCCGGGGCCCTGGCGGGCCGACCACGTGCGGACCGGGAGCGACCACAGCCGGATGAACCCCTCCGCCTGGCGGTGGTCGAACCGGTCGCCGGCCGCCTCATAGGTCGCCAGCGACAGGTCGTACAGGGCCGCAGGGGAACGCCGGCCGACCACGGTGCACGATCCCTTGAACAGGCGCAACCGGACCTCGCCGGTCACGTTCGCCTGCGTCGACTCGATGAAGGCACGGAGCGAGGCGTGCAGCGGCGAGTGCCACATGCCGTAGTAGGCGAGCTCCGCCCACCTGCGCTCGATCCCCGACTTCTCGTGGGCCAGGTCGCGCTCGAGGGTCAGGTCCTCCAGGTCGCGGTGCGCCGCGATGAGGGCGAGGGCGCCCGGCACCTCGTACAGCTCGCGGGACTTGATGCCCACCAGGCGGTTCTCGATCATGTCGACCCGCCCGAACCCGTGCCGGCCGGCCGTCCGCGTCAGCTCCCCGATGAGCGCGGCGGGATCCAGGCTTCGTCCGTCCAGCGACACGGGCAGGCCCCGCTCGAAGCCGACGACGACCTCCTCGGCCTGGTCCGGCGCCGAGCCGGGGTCGGTGGTCAGCTCGAACGCGTCGCTTGGCGGGGCGGACCACGGGTCCTCGAGCGGGCCGCACTCCACCGTGCGGCCCCACAGGTTCTCGTCGACCGAGTACGTCTTCGCCACCGCCGCGACCGGGATGCCCCACTCCTCGGCCCGGGCCCGGGCCTCGTCGCGGGACATCGCCGACTCGCGCACCGGCGCCATCACCCGGAGGTCGGGCGCCAGCGCGGCGAACGTCGTCTCGAACCGGACCTGGTCGTTGCCCTTGCCCGTGCAGCCGTGCGCGACGATCCCGGCGCCCGCCGCCCTGGCCGCGTCGATGACGCGCGCGGCGATCAGGGGCCGGGCGAGCGAGGAGACCAGCGGGTACTTCCCCTCGTACAGCGCGTTGGCCTGCAGCGCGGGCCAGCAGAACCCGGCGACGAACTCCCGCCGGGCGTCGATCACGACGAGCTCGGCCCCGGCGGCCTCGGCCCGCGCGCGCAGGGTGTCCCGATCGAGCTCCTGCCCCACGTCGACGCTGACCGCGACGACGCGCAGGCCGTGCTCCTCGGCCAGCCACCGCGCGGCCACGCTCGTGTCGAGCCCGCCCGAATACGCCAGCGCCACAGCCGGCCGCGAAGATGCAATCGACTCGCTCACTCCTGCCCTCCAAGGTGCTCGATGCGGCGCGCCAGGGCCCTGCCCCTGGTCCCCTCCGCGGCGACCACCAGCAGCGTGTCGTCGCCGGCGATGGTCCCCAGCACGCCCTCGACCCCCGCGCGGTCCAGCGTCTCCCCCACGGCGTTCGCCGCGCCCGGCGTGGTCTTCAGCACGACCAGGTTGCCGGAGGCGGCCACCGAGATCAGGAACTCGGCGAGGAGTGCCCGAAGCCTGGCCGACGCCCCCAGCGCGGCCGCGTCGGTGGGCCGTCCGTACCGGAGGCGCCCGTCCCCGTCCCGGATCCGGACCAGCCCGAGCTCCTCCAGGTCGCGCGAGATCGTCGACTGCGTCGCCTGGTGCCCGAGCTCGGACAACCGCTGCTGGATCTCGTGCTGGCTGGCCAGCGATCTGCCCTGCACGAGCTCCATCAGCGCCTGCTGCCGGGCCCGCTTCACGCGTTGTCCTCTTCCAGCGCCGCCCGCGCGGCCTCGGGGAACGCGGCCACCAGCGCCGCCGCGTCCTCTTCCGTGACCGACAGCGGCGGCGACAGGCGGACGACCGAGGGCCCCGCCTCGGTGGCCAGGAACCCCCGCGCCATCAGCGCGCGGACGACCTTCCCCGCCACCGGACGCCCGAAGTCCACCCCGATCAGCAGGCCCGCCCCCCGGACCGCGGGGCCGCCCGGGATTCCCGCCGACAGCAGCCCGTCGACGAGCTGCCGTCCCCGGGCTGCGCAGTTGTCGAGCAGGCCCTCCTCCTCGATGACGTCGAGCACCGCCAGCGCGGCCCGGCAGGGGATCGGACCGCCGCCGAACGTCGACGCGTGCTCCCCTGCGGCGAACGCGACCTCCGGGCGCGCGATGCAAGCGCCGATCGGCAGCCCGCCGCCCAACGCCTTGGCGAGCGTGACGACGTCGGGCTCCACGCCGCTCGACTGGAACGCGAACCACCGCCCGGTCCGCCCCACGCCGGTCTGGACCTCGTCGAACATCAGCACCGCGCCGCGTTCGGTGCACAGGTCGCGGGCCGCCCGCAGATACGCCGGGTCGAGGGGCATCACGCCGCCCTCCCCCAGCACCGGCTCCAGGAACACGGCGGCCGTGCGCCCACCCACTGCAGCGTCGAGCGCGGGCACGTCGCCCGGCGGCACGTGGACGAATCCCTCCGGCAGCGGCGCGAACGGCGCGTGCTTGGCAGCCTGCCCGGTCGCGGCCAGCGTGGCGAACGTCCGTCCGTGGAACGAGCCCTCGAGCGCCACGACCTCCAGCCGCCCGTTGGCCTTGCCGTGCTTGCGGGCGATCTTCAACGCGGCCTCGTTGGCCTCCGCGCCCGAGTTCGCGAAGAACGCCAGTCCGAACCCGGCCAGACCTGTCAGCCGGCGGGCCAGCTCCTCCTGCGGGGCCGTCGACCATAGGTTGGACACGTGGGCCAGCGTCGCCGCCTGCTCGGCGACCGCCGCGACCCACCGGGGATGCGAGTGCCCGATGGCGACGACCGCGATCCCACCCGCGAAGTCGACGTAGGTGTTCCCTCCGTCGTCCCACACGCGCGTGCCCTCTCCGCGCACCAGCGTCAGCGGGTACCGCGAGTAGGTCGGCATGATCGCGGAACCGACGGTCACGCTCATCGGGCCCCGGCCCCCGGCCCGCCCAAAGCGACCGCAGTCATTCGGCCGCCTCCCCCGTCGGGTCCGCCGGCAACGACACCCCCGCGGCCGCCGCCTGCGGCAGCGGGTCGGGGACGACCATGGTTCCGATGCCCTCCGGCGTGAACAGCTCGAGGATCAGCGAGTGCTCGATGCGGCCGTCGATGAGATGGGCGCGGCGAACGCCCTGCAGCACCGCCGCGACGGCGCTCTCGAGCTTCGGGATCATCCCGCCGGCCGCGACGCCCGAGGCCAGGAGGCCCCGGCACTGGGCGACGGTGGCCTCCGCCACCAGCTCGCCGTCGGGGCCGGCGACCCCGGCGACGTCCGAGAGATAGACGAGTTTCGACGCTCCGACGGCCCCGGCAATCGCACCGGCCACCAGGTCCGCGTTCACGTTGTAGGCCTGTCCCTCGGCGTCCACGCCGATCGAGGCGATCACCGGAACCGACGACTGCATGAGGTGCTCGAGCAGCGCGACGTCCACGTGCTCGACGTCCCCGACGAACCCCAGCTCGGCGTTGCGCGGGCGAACCCGGAGCAGCATCGCGTCCATCCCCGACAGCCCGATCGCCCGGGTCCCGTGCCGCGACAGCAGCGAGGCCAGGTCCTGGTTGACGATGCCCACCAGCACCATCCTCACCACCTGGAGGGTCGAGGCGTCGGTCACACGGTGTCCCCCGACGAAGGCTGGCTCGATGCCCAGCCGGCGGGCCATCGCCGTGATCTGGGGCCCGCCGCCGTGCACCACGATCGGGCGCACCCCGACGTGGCGGAGCAGGGCGATGTCCCGGGCGAAGGTCCCGGCCAGGTTGACCTCCTCGATCGCCGCGCCGCCCACCTTGACCACCACGACGGAACCGGCGTGCTCCTCCATGAACGGGAGCGCCTCGAGCAGGACGCGCGCCTTGGCCCGGGTCCGCTCGCGGACGTGGGGCGGCGCCGTGGACGGCGCGCTCACGTCGTGTACTCCCCGTTGATGCGGACGTACTCGTAGCCCAGGTCACACCCGAACGCCGTGGCGCTCCCCGGCCCGGGCCCGAGCGTGATGCGGATCACGACCTCCCGTTCCTTCATGGCCGCCACGCAGGCTGCGGGGTCGAAGGCGTCCGGGATGGCGCCGGCGCGGATCACCGGGATTCCCCCGAGCGTCGCGTCGACGGCCTCGGGACGGAACCGCGCCCCGCTCGCTCCGACGGCCTGGAGGATCCGCCCGGGGTTGGGATCCTTGCCGAACACCGCGGTCTTCACCAGCATCGACCCCGCCACGGCCTTGCCGACGCGCCGGGCGTCCGCCTCGCCCGTCGCGCCGTCCACCTGGACCACCAGCGTCGTCGTGGCGCCTTCCGCGTCGTCGACGATCTGGTGGGCCAGGTCGCGCGTGGCCTCCCCCACCGCCTCCCGCAGCGCATCCGGCGACGGCTCGAACCCCGAGGCCCCGTTCGCCAGCAGCAGCACGGTGTCGTTCGTGCTCGGGCAGTTGTCGACTGTGAGCGCGTTCCACACGGGGGCGGCTCCGCGCCGCAGCGCGTGTGTCGCCGCGGTCGGCGAGCACGCCGCGTCCGTGGTCAGGAACACGAGCAGCGTGGCGAGGTCCGGCGAGATCATCCCGGCGCCCTTCGCGCACCCACCGACCGCGAACCCCTCCGCCTCGACGATCGTCTGCTTGGCCACCGAGTCGGTCGTGCGGATGGCCTCCGCGAAGTCCGGTCCGCCGTCGCTCCGCAGGCCGGCGACGGCACTCCGGACCCCCGCGACCGCGGCCGGCACGTCGATGCGAGGACCGATCACGCCGGTCGAACACGGCAGGACCTCGGTGGGACCCACTCCGCCGAGCGCCTCCGCGACCGCCGCGGTGAGCGCCTCGGCGTCCTCGACGCCCCCCGGGCCGGTCCCGGCATTGGCCTGGCCGCTGTTCGCGACCACCGCCCGCGCGGAACCGCCCAGCAGGCGTCGCCGGCACACCTCGACGGGCGCCGCGGGGAAGGCGTTCGTGGTGAACAGGCCGGCCGCGCTCGCCGGGGCCTCCGACACCAGCAGCCCGAGGTCCGGACGGTGGCTCGCCCGGAGCCCGGCCGAGACGCCGGCTGCCAGGAACCCGCGCGGCGCCGTCACGCTCACGGGTACACCCCGACCGTGGCCAGCCCGGCCCCCTCCTCCATCCCGAGCATCACGTTGAGGTTCTGGACGGCCTGGCCGGCGGCGCCCTTGCCCAGGTTGTCGATCGCGCCGATCACCACGGCGGTTCCCCGGGCCCCGGACGCGTGCGTGTCGACCTCCACCGCCAGCTCGCAGACGTTGGTTCCCGCCAGGCGCTTGGGGTCGGGCGTCGTCCCCGCGGGCAGGACCCGCACGAAGGGCTCGCCCCCATAGCCGGCGACGAGCGTCGCGCGGAGGTCGTCGGCCGTGGCGCCGGCGGCGACCCGGACGTAGGAGGTCGTGACGATCCCCCGGACCGCCGGGACGAGGTGCGGCACGAAGGTCACGGACGGCCCGGCGCTAGTGCGCCCGAGGATCCGCTCCATCTCCGGCGTGTGCTGGTGCCGGCCGACGCGATACGCGCGCACGCTGCCGTCGAGCGACGCGAAGTGCGACTGCGCCGTCGGCGTCTTGCCGGCGCCGCTGATGCCCGACTTCCCGTCGACGACGACGTCGCCCTCGGTCAGCCCGGCCTTCACCAGCGGCCACAGGCCGAGCAGCACCGGCGTGGGATAGCACCCGGGGTTCGCCACGATCGCGGCGCCGCGGATCTCCTCCCGGAACACCTCGGTCAGGCCGTAGGCTGCCTTCTCCACCCACGCCGGCGCGGAATGGTCGAAGCCGTACCAGGCGGGATAGTCGGCAGGCGGAAGCCGGAAGTCCGGCCCGACGTCGACGACCCGGACCCCCCGCTCGGCGAACGCCGGGACGATCCGCGAGCTGTGGCCGGCCGGTAGCGCCAGGAAGGCCGCTCCGACGGAACCCGGGTCCAGTGCGTCGTTCGGTTCCAGCATGCGGTCCGCGAACGGCGCGAGGTGCGGCCACACGTCGCCGAGCCGCTGCCCCGCGGCGTCGTGCGCGCCAACGAACGTGACCTCCAGGCGCGGATGCTCCACGAGCAGCCGAAGGAGCTCTGCGCCGGAGAACCCGGATGCCCCGAGGACCGCGACGGGAATGGTTTCGTCGGTCATGGAACGCATGATTATGCAGGAGACAGCAGACTTATGCAACCCTACGCGGGGGTCGGCTCCTCGGGGACCGGGTCAGGCCTCCTGCAGCCGCAACAGGTCATCCACGGTCTCGCGGCGGACGACGGTGCGGGCCCTCCCGTCGCGCACCATCACCACTGCCGGGCGGGGGACCACGTTGTAGTTGCTGGCCATCGAGTAGCAGTAGGCGCCCGTCACCGCCGTGACCAGCAGGTCGCCGGGATGGACGTCTCGCTGGAGATGGGCCTCGGAGGCCACGATGTCGCCCGACTCGCAGTGCTTGCCGACGATCCGCACGGGCGCCAGGCGCGCGTTCCCCTGTTCGTCCGCCCGATCGGCCAGCAGGAACTCGTAGTGCGCGCCGTACAGCGGCGTGCGGATGTTGTCCGACATGCCGCCGTCCACCGCCACGTAGGTCCGCACGCCCTCGATGCGCTTCACGGTGCCGACCGTGTGCAGGCTCACGCCGGCGCGGGCGACCAGTGCCCGGCCCGGCTCGAGGATCAGGGCCAGGTCCTTCGGCCAGTCGGCCAGCAGCCGGCGCGCGATCTCGGCCGGCGACACCGCGTCGGGGTCGTCCCGCGTGTACGGCACGCCCATCCCCCCGCCGAGGTCCAGCTCGCCGAGCCGCTCCCCAACCGCCTCCGACACGGACCGCAGCACCGGGAACATCACGTCCTCGACTCGGCGCTCCTCCTCGCCCAGCAGCTGCGAGCCTATGTGCGCGTGCAGCCCGCGGACGGTCACGCCCGGGAGCGCCGACAGACTCGTGGCGGCATCGGCAACCCGCCGGATCGGGATGCCGAACTTCGAGTCCACGCCGCCGGTCCGCACGAACTCGTGCCCGCCCGCCTCGAGGCCGGGCGTGACCCGGATCCAGACGTCGGCCCGGAGGCCGAGCCGTTCCAGACGGTCGATCTCGTCGAAGCTGTCGACGATCAACCGACCGACCGGCAGGCGAAGCTCCTCCTCGGACTTGTTGTTGCCGTGCAGGACAAGGTCCTCGGCCGGTACGCCCGCCGCGGACGCCACCGCGTGCTCCCCCCCGGTGGAACCGAGGATCCCCAGGCCCGCCTCGTGGGCCAGACGGGCCATGGCCACCGCGGGGAAGGCCTTCACCGCGAACAGGCCGCGCGAACCGGGCGGACCGGTTCGCATCGCGCCGGCCAGGTCCTCGCACCCGGTCCGCAGCGCGTCCTCGTCGTAGACGTACAGCGGCGTGCCGAACCGCTCGGCCAGCTCGACGGCGTCGCACCCGCCGATCCACAGGTGGCCGTCGCGGACCTCGGCGCTCGGGGGAAACAGGCGGGCGAGCTCGCCGAGCCCGGCAACCGTCACGGGACGATCTTGGAGATCGGCAGCTCCAGGATGTCGCTCGCGCCGTGGGCCTTGAGCAGCGGGATCAGCGTGTTCACGTACGCCTTCTCGACGACGGTCTCGATCGCGTACTCGCCGGCGTCCGCGAGCTGGGAGACGGTCGGGGCCTTCATCGCGGGGAGGACGGCGAGCACCTCGTCCAGCCGCGCCTGCGACACGTTCAGCTTGATCAGCACCCGGCCCTCCGCCCGAAGGGCGCCGAGCAGCAGCGTGGCGATGTCCTCCATGGCCCGACGCCGCTCGGGGTCGGCGGCCGCTTCGGAGCTCGCGATCAGCAGCACCTCGGATTCCAGGAGCGTGTCGATGATCTTCATCCCGTGCGCCCGCAGGGTGGCGCCGGTCTCGGTCACGTCCACGATGGCGTCGACGATGTCCGGAACCTTGGCCTCGGTGGCGCCGTAGGAGGTCATCACCTTCACCGGGACTCCGAGGTCCTCGAAGTGCCGCCGCGTGAGGTTCGGGTACTCAGTCGAGATCCGCGACCCGGGCGGCAGGTCCGCGCCCTTCTCCGCCGGGTGGGACATGGGTACGGCCAGGACCACCCGCACCACACCGGCCCCGCTCTTCGCGTACTCCAGCCGATCGAGCACCTCCACGGCCGCGCCCGTCTCCACGACCCAGTCCCGTCCCGTGATCCCGAGGTCGAAGAACCCCTCCTCGATCAGCTTCGGGATCTCCTGGGGACGCAGCAGCGACACCCGCTCGATGCGCTCGTCCTCGATGCGCCCGTGGTAGTCGCGGCTTGAGCCGCGCCGGACCCGGAGGTCGGCGCGCTCCAGCAGGAGCAGCGTCTGCTCCTCGAGCGAGCCCTTCGGGATCACGAGCTTCAGCATTGGAGCAGGAAGTTTGCCTGGAACGTCAGTCGCCGTCACTCCGGGGACGGGTAGTCTGTCGCAGACTAGTCCGTCGCGAGCCGCCGGTGGAAGCACGTTCGCTCGCCCGTGTGGCAGGCGGCGCCCACCTGGTGGACCCGCAGGAGGACGGTGTCGGCGTCGCAGTCCAGCCGGATGTCCTCCACGTGCTGGATGTGTCCCGAGGTCTCCCCCTTCGGCCACAGCTCGCGGCGGGACCGGCTGTAGAACCACGTCCGGCCGTCGAGCACCGTGCGCTGCACGGCCTCGAGGTTCATCCACGCCACCATCAGCACCTCGTCGCTGTCGGCGTCCTGGACGACCGCGGGAACCAGCCCCCGCTCGTCGAACTTCAGGTCGCCGATCGCCACCGGCTCCCGTTCCCCCGGCGATCCCGCGCTCGGCTGCTCTTCGGTCATCCCTCGCTCCCTCGCGTCACGAGAGGCGGACGGGGATGCCCCGCTCCGCCAGTGAGGACTTCACGTCGGCCAGCGACAGCTCGCCGAAGTGGAACCGGGACGCCGCCAGCACCGCGTCGGCGCCGCCCTCCGTCAGGGCCTCCGCGAAGTGCTCGATCCGGCCGGCGCCGCCGCTGGCCACCACCGGCACCGTCACCGCGTCGCTCACCGCCCGCAGCAGCTCGAGGTCGTAGCCCTCGCCGGTTCCGTCGCGGTCCATCGAGGTCAGCAGCACCTCGCCGGCGCCGCGGCGTTCCGTGGCCTCGACCGACCACTCGACCACGTCGAGGCCGGTCGGCGTCCGGCCCGCGTCCACCACGACCTCCCACGAGCCGTTCCGGCCGCGGGCATCGACGGCGATGACCATGCACTGCGTGCCGAACCGGTCGGCGCATCGCTCCAGCACCGACGGGTCGCGGACGGCCGCCGAGTTCACGCTGACCTTGTCGGCCCCGGCCAGCAACAGCTGCCGGACGTCGTCCTCGGTCCGGACCCCACCACCGACCGTCAGCGGGATGAACACCTGCTCGGCGGTCCGGGCCACGACGTCGCGGGTGGCGTCCCGGCCCTCGACGGTGGCCGTGATGTCGAGGAACACCAGCTCGTCCGCCCCCTCCCGGCCGTAGCGCTCCGCCAGCTCGGCGGGGTCGCCGGCGTCCCGGAGCTCGACGAAGCGGGTCCCCTTCACGACCCGCCCGGCGTCGACGTCCAGGCACGGGATCAGCCGCTTCGCCAGCGTCACGACGCTGCCCCCGTTGCCACCAGCGCCTCCTCCAGCGACAGCGTGCCCTCGTACAGCGCCTTGCCCACTACCGCGGCCTCCACGCCGAGCGCCGCCAGTGCCTCCAGGTCGGCGACCGTCGCCACGCCCCCGGAGGCGATCACCGGCCGGTCGGTCAGGTCCTGCACCTGGCGGTACAGCGGGAGGTCCGGGCCCTCGAGCGTCCCGTCGCTACCGATCGAGGTCACCAGGAACCGCGGCGCGCCCGCGGCGTCGAGCGCCGGCACGAACCGCTCCAAGGGCCCGGCCGCGTCGCGCCACCCGCGGATCATCACCCGGCCGTCCAGCGTGTCGAGGGCCACGACGATGCGGTCGCCGTGCCGCTCGACCGTGTCGCGGACGAAGTCGGGATCGCGGGCCGCCGCCGTCCCGAGCACCGCTCGCGCCGCGCCCAGCGCCAGCACCCGCTCCACGTCCTGCGCCTCGCGCAGCCCGCCGCCGGTCTGCACGGGGATCGCCACTGCCTCGCAGATCGAGACGATCGCGCCCCGGTTGTCCCCGTCCCCCAGCGCGGCATCGAGGTCCACGACGTGCAGCATCGCCGCGCCGGCCTCCGCGAACCGCCTGGCCATCGCCACCGGGTCGCTGCCGTACACCACCGCGCCCGCGGGGTCGCCCCGAAGCAGCCGCACGCAGCGTCCCTCCCGCAGGTCGATGGCGGGGACGACGATCACGAGATCTCCTTCACGAAGGCCTCGTACAGCGCCAGCCCCGCGTCGCCCGAACGCTCCGGGTGGAACTGCGTCGCGAACACCGACCCGCGGGCGACCGCCGAGGCGAACTGTCGGCCGTGCTCCGTCACCCCCGCGGTCACGCCCGCGGTGACGTCCGGCGCGAACGAGTGGACGAAGTAGAACCGCGTCCCCGACGGGACCCCTCGGACGATCGGGTGGTCGAGGGTCCACGACACCTCGTTCCACCCCATGTGCGGGACCTTCACGCCCGGCGCGACGGCGAGCTTCCGCACCACGCCCGGAAGCAGCCCCATCCCGGGGTCCGGGTCCTCCTCGCTCGACTCGAACAGCACCTGCATGCCGAGGCAGACGCCGAGCACCGGCCGCCCCGACGCCGCGAGCTCCAGGACCACCGCGTCGAGCCCCGTCTGGTGCAGCCCCCGCATGCAGGCCCCGAACGCCCCGACGCCGGGGACGACGGCTGCGTCGGCCCTCACGGCGAGGGCCGGGTCGGCCGTCACGTCGGGGTGCCCGCCCACGCGCGCGACCGCCCGGCTCACCGAGCGGAGGTTCCCCATGCCGTAGTCGAGGACCGCGACCCGGGCCGTCACAGCGTCCCCTTCGTCGACGGCGCTCCCGAGCCGCCGGTCACCTGCGTGGCGTCGCCCAGCGCCTTCGCCAGCGCCTTGAACTCCGCCTCCACGATGTGATGCGGGCTCCGGCCGTCGCGCAGCCGGACGTGCAGCGTGATCCCCGCCTCCGTGGCGAACGCCCGCACGAAGTCCTCGGTGAGCCCGGGGTCGTACGCGCCGATCAGCTCGGCCGGAACCGGAACCTCGTGCACCACGAACGGCCGGCCGGACAGGTCGAGGGCCACCTCGACCAGCGCCTCGTCGAGTGGCACCCCGATCGAGGCGAACCGCCGGATCCCGGCCTTGTCCCCCAGGGCCTCGGCGAACGCCCGGCCCAGCGCCAGCCCGACGTCCTCCACGGTGTGGTGGGCGTCGACCTCCAGGTCGCCGCGCGCGTGGACCTCCAGCTCGAACCCGGCGTGGGTGCCGAGCTGCGACAGCATGTGATCGAAGAACGGGATGCCGGTGTCGACCTTCACGGCGACCGGCCCGTCGAGCCCGATCGAGACCCGGACGCTCGTCTCCTTCGTGGTCCGCTCGACGGACGCCCGCCGATCCCCGGCGGCGCTCACCACGACTCCGATGGGTCCGCGGCATGGTCGGGCCCCAACTCGCGGGTCCCCAGGACCTCGGCGAACGCGTCCAGGAAGGCGGTGGTCTCCTCCGGGGTTCCCGCGGTGACCCGCAGGCACCCCGGGACGACCATCGACAGGTCCCGGACCAGCACGCCGCGCTCCAGCAGCGCCTCCCACGTCCGCCCCGGGTCGAAGCGCCCCCGGAACAGCACGAAGTTCGCGTCCGACGGGAACACCTCGACGCCCGGCATCGCGGACAGCGACTCGAAGATGCGGTCGCGCTGGTGGCGGATGGCGTCCAGGATCTCCATCGCCTCGTCCGCGTGGCGGAGCGCGGCCAGTCCGGCCGCCTGGGTCAGCGAGGACACGTGGTACGGCAGGCGGACCCGCTTGACGTCCCCGGCCACCTCCGGCGACACCAAGCCGTACCCCAGGCGGGCGCCGGCCAGCGCGAACGCCTTCGAGAACGTGCGCAGCACGGCGAGGTTCTCCAAGGAACCCGCGACCGCCGACGTCTTGCCGCCGAACTCGATGTACGCCTCGTCGACGACGACCAGCGCGCCCGACGCTGCCAGCTGCTCGACCACCTCGACCGGCTGCGCGTTCCCGGTCGGGTTGTTCGGCGAGCACAGGAACACCACGTGGGGGTCGGCGGCCAGCGCCCGTTCGACGTGCGACGGCGTGATGGCGAACGGCGCCTCCACGGGGACGTGGACGACCTCGGTGTGGGCGACCCAGGACAGCCGGGAGTACAGCGGGTAGGTCGGCTCGAACGTGACCGCCCGGCGGCCGGGACCGCCGTACGCCAGCAGCAGCTGCTGAATGATCTCGTTCGACCCGTTGGCCAGGATCAGCCCCTCCATCGGCCAGTCGGCTCGCTCGGCGAGCAGCGTCCGGAGCTCCACCGCCTCCCAGTCGGGGTAGCGGTTCAGCGACAGCCGCCCGACCGTGGCCTGGAGGTCGCGGGCGAACCCCTCCGGCAGCGAGTAGGGGCACTCGTTGGTGTTCAGCCGGACGGGCACGGCGCGCTGGGGGGAGCGGTACGGCTCCTCCTGGCGCAGGCCCGGACGGGGCCCCTTCGCCGGCTCGGTTCCCTGGTTCACTCGCCCTCCACGACGTCGTCCTCGCGCCACCGGGGGTAGGACCCCAGCACCTGGACGGCGGCGGCCTCGGTCCGGAGGTCCTCCAGCGCCGCCCGGAAGGCCGGGTCCTCGGGGCCCGCCTCGACGTCGAGATAGAAACGGTACTTCCACGGGCCGGCGCCCGACGGCCGGGACTCGAGCTTCACGAGGTTGACGTCGCGCTCCGCGAACGGCCGGAGGGCGTGGTACAGGGCCCCCGGCCGGTGGTCGGTGACCAGGACCAGCGACGTCTTGTCGGGCGGGCCGAGCGGCTCGTCGGCGGCTGCGACCGCCGCGAAGCGAGTGAAGTTGTCCTCGTCGTCCTGGATCCTCCCGGCCAGGACCTCGAGGCCGTAGACCTCCCCGGCGCGCTCGGACGCCACGGCCGCCTCGCCGGCCCGGCGCTCGCCGGCGATGCGTTTGGCCGCGCCGGCCGTGTCGTACACGGGCACGACCTCGACGTCGAGCGTGGCCAGGAACTCCTGGCACTGGGCGAGGGCGGCCGGATGGGAAGCGACGCGACGGAGGTCCTCGAGCGCGGTCCCCGGCAGGGCCAGCAGCGCGTGGTCGACCCGGATCACGGCCTCCCCGACGATGTGGACGCGGCCGGGCCCCAGCAGGTCGTAGGTCTCGTTGATGGAACCAGCCTGGGAGTTCTCCAACGGCACGACCCCAGCGCGGAGCGCGCCCGACTCCACGGCGTCGAACACCTGGTGGAGGCTCCGGTACGGCGCCAGCGGGGCGCCCGGGAACAGCAACGCGGCCGCCTCCTCCGAGTAGGCGCCGGGCTCGCCCTGGTAGCCCACGGTCGGTTCCATCGCCCGGTCACTTTGGCAGGCGGCCGGCGCGGGCGGCACGCCGCGGGCGGCCGTTTCGTGCGATTGACGGACCGGGGACGGGGAAGGACAATCCCCCGAACGATGCGTGGCATGCACGGCACCTGGCGCTGGTCCTCGGGCTCGACGAGCCCGGCGCCGCCGCGCGTCTGACGCCAGACCAGTCGCCGCGTGGCCCCGGGTTCGGGAGACCCCGGGGCCATCTGCTTTCCCGGGCCACCCACCCAGCCACCGGCGCCTCACGAGGAGGCCCACGACATGGAACCGAGGATCCGTCCCACCGCCGAGGAGTTCGCCGCGCTCGGGCGAGGCCACGCGCTGGCGCCCGTGTGGGCCGAGCTGCTCGGCGACGTGTCGACGCCGGTCGGGGTGTTCCCGGCGCTGGCAGGCAGCGGCCCGGGGGCACTCCTCGAGAGCGTCGAGCGCTCGGAGCGGTGGGGGCGCTACTCGTTCGTCGCGGGGGACCCCGCGGCGCTGGTAACCGCGGACGCCGGCGGCGTGCGGGTCGAGTCGGTGGCCCGGGAGCTGCCGCTGCCGTGGACGGAACGAACCGGTGCGGTCCTGCCCGCGCTGCAGGAGCTGGCGACGGCGCTTTCGGCGCCGCACCCGGCCGAGCTGCCGCCGGTGACCGGCGGCCTGGTCGGGTACCTGGCGTACGAGGCGGCCGAGCTGCTCGACGGGCACCCCCATCCCCCCGGTGATCCGGGGTGCCCCCCGATGCGGTTCCTGGTCGTCGACCGGGCGGTCGTGTTCGACCACTGGCGCCAGCGGATGGTGCTGGTCGCGCACGTCCCCGCAGGTGGGTACGCCGGGGGGGTCGAGGCCCTGGAGGGGCTCGCGGAGAAGGTCTCGCGGCCGCCACAGCTGGGACCGGCGCCGATCGGCGAGGGCGCCGTGGCCCCGCTGACGGACGCGCATGCCGACGACCCCCGGTTTCGGGCCTCCGTAGAGCGCGCCCGGGAGCACATCCTGGCGGGGGACATCTTCCAGGTGGTGCTGTCGCGGCGACTGTCGGCGCCGGCGCCGGACGGCGGGCTGGCCGTGTACCGACGGCTGCGGGTGGCGAACCCGTCGCCGTACATGTTCTTCCTGCGGATGCCGGACGGTCTGGAGCTGGCCGGCTCGTCACCGGAGCCCCTGGTGCGGGTAGAGGGGCGGCGGGTGATGACTCGCCCCATCGCCGGCACGCGCCGCCGGGGCGCCGACCCCGCCGAGGACGCGGTCCTGGAGGCCGAACTGCTGGCCGACCCCAAGGAACGAGCCGAGCACGCGATGCTGGTGGACCTGGCCCGCAACGACCTCGGACGGGTGTGCGTGCCGGGGTCGGTGCGGCCGACCGAGCTGATGGCCGTGGAACGGTTCTCACGGGTCATGCACATCGTCTCGACGGTCGAGGGCGACCTGCGCGACGGGCTCACGCCGCTCGACGCGCTGGCGGCGACGTTCCCGGCGGGAACCGTGAGCGGCGCGCCGAAGCGGCGGGCGATGGAGATCATCGCCGAGGAGGAACCGACGCCACGGGGCCCGTACGCCGGGGCGGTGGGTTACCTGACGTTCGCCGGCGACCTGGACGTGTGCATCACGATCCGCACGGTCGTGCTCCAGAACGGCGTGGCGCACGTCCAGGCCGGCGCGGGGATCGTGTACGACTCCGATCCGGAGCGCGAGCTCCGGGAGACCGAGGCCAAGGCCAGCGCGCTGCTCCCTGCCGTGGGCCTCGCGGCCGGCGAGGCCCCGGTCGTCGAGGAGGTGACCGTGGCGTGATCCTCGTCGTCGACCACTACGACTCGTTCGTCTACAACCTGGTGCAGCTCATCGAGAGCCTGGGCCACGAGACCGAGGTCGTCCGCTCCGACGCCGAGCCGGCCGAGGAACTGGTGGCGAGAAGGCCGTCCGCCGTCGTCCTGTCCCCTGGCCCGGGTCGCCCCGAGGAGGCCGGCTGCTTCGTCGACCTCCTTCGGGTCCTCGACCCGGCCACGCCGGTGCTCGGCGTCTGCCTCGGCCATCAGGCCCTCGGCGCGGCCATGGGCGGCGTCGTCGAGCGCGCCCCCGAGCCCGTGCATGGCAAGGCCTCCGAGATCCAGCACGACGGCACCGGCCTCTTCGATGAGCTCCCGAACCCGTTCCCCGCAGGGCGGTACCACTCGCTGGTCGTCCGCCGCGACGGCCTGCCGGCCGAGGTCGACGTCCTGGCCGAAACCGCCGACGGCCTGGTGATGGCGCTCCGCCACCGCGACCTCCCCAGGTTCGGCGTCCAGTTCCACCCGGAGTCGATCCTGACGCCGGACGGCCCGAAGCTCGTCGAAAACTTCCTGTCGCTGACAGGCACTCGGGGTCCC
This sequence comes from Actinomycetota bacterium, assembly GCA_045805265.1. Taxonomy (GTDB): domain Bacteria; phylum Actinomycetota; class UBA4738; order UBA4738; family JACQTL01; genus JBJMLO01. Next base: position 54,104 of record JBJMLO010000028.1, on the reverse strand, counting down.
ACCTAAGCTCGGCCCGGCCTGCCTGGCACGCTTGCGCTGGGCTCAGCCGACTCCCGCCTGGGCGTGTGAGGTCACCTGCACGCCCTCGGCGAAGCTGACCAGCTGATCGTTGGTCCACCCCAGCGCGGTCCGCCAGGCCTGGATCTGGACGAAGTGGCCGGCGTCGTCCTCGTAAACGAGGGTGTCGGCCGGCGGTCCGGGGGTGACGACGCCGTCGTACCCACCGACCTTGACCGGCTCTCCCTTCGGCAGCTGTTGTGGCGCGCTCGACGACAGCAGCGTGACCACCAGCTTGCCGACGAAGTCGTCCGGCGAGGTGGAGTCGCCCTGCGGCGCGATGGTCAGCCGGAAGGTGTTCGAGCCCTGGAGGTACCACCCCTCCGGGACCTGGTCGACGACGAACCCCTCGAGCTGGTCGCCGGTGTAGGCCACCAGGCGGACGGGAGTGCCACGGTCCGGTCCGGAGCCTTGTGCGGAGCCGATCCCCGAGCCGGTGGCCTGCCCGGAGGGCTCGTCGGTCCCGCCCAGGTTGCCGGCAACGATGGCCGCGCCGACCAGCGCCGCGGCAGCGACCGCGCCGGCAACGGAGAACCGGACCGTCCGGCCACGGCGACGTCGGGCCAACGCGGCTCGGCCCCGCCGCAAGTCGGCCTCGACAGCCTCCTCAGGCGGCGCCACCTCCACCGAACGCGCCGTCCGGTCGAGCAGTTCCTTGATGTCACTCATGTGTGGCTCCTTTCCGTGCCATCGTTCGCTTCCTTGGGCAGCTCGGCCAGCGCCGCCCGGAGCTGGGCCAGGCCACGAGCGGTCTGGCTTTTGACGGTGCCCTCGCTGCAGCCCAGGGCATCGGCGGTCTCGGCGACGCTGGCGTCGTGGAGATGGCGGAGGATGACCGCGGCCCGCATCCGTGGTGGCAGCTCGGCCAGCGCACGGAAGACCACCGCCTCCGTGTCCTGCGGCGCCGCTGCTTCCACCGCGACGTCGGGGACCTCGGCGTGGTTCTGCTCGTGCCGGGCATACGGTCGGCGCCGCTCGTCGAGGTGGGCGTTGACCAGCATCTTGCGGGCGTAGGCATTTCGTGTCTCCGAGCGGATCCGGGGCCACGACACGTACATGCGGAGCAGCACGGTCTGAACGAGATCCTCGGCCTGGTGGGCGTTGCCGGAGGCCAGCAGGGTCGCGGTACGAAGCAGGCTCCCCCGGCTCTGCAGGACGTAGGCGCGGAACTGGGCCTCTCGGGCCCGATCGGCCTGCCGCATACCCCATCTACGCGACGACCGGCTCACCAGGTTGCATGCGCCTGCGGCTCGAGCGGGTGGCCGACGAGCAGGTCTTCGGCCTCGGGGCCACGTTCCCGGTCCGAGGGCCCACGGACGCACGACCCATCCACCACGCCACGAGCGCTGAGGCGGCGCCCTCCCTCGATGGTTCAATGGCGCCCGACATCGGACGGCCAATCCGGGTTGACACGGGGCCGTGTTTCGAACTAGCGCCGGCGGGGTTCCGTGCGGGGTCGCTCGCGGCCGATGCACGCCCAGAGCACCAGCACGAAGGCCGCGATGCTTGCGACGGCAATGTCGGCAAACTGCTGGAACGGACCGGCCGGACGCCCCGAGCAGGCATCGACGCAGTTCCCCCCATGGAAGCCAATCCAGCTCGGATCGAGGAGCGCGATCACGATGCCCGCGATGAGGATCGCCGCCGCCCCGCTCAGGATCGCGGCAAGCTTCCAGCCGCGGATCGGCGACCACTGATCCCCGGGCGAGTTCGTGTGAACCTGCATCCTAGGCGGGGACGGCCTCCAGCAGGGCCTCCACCTTCGGGCCGATCGTTGTCTCGATGCCGAAACGGGTGCCGAAGCCGTCCAGGGTCTTCAGTCCCATCCCCGTGATGTACGCGACGACGGTCTCGTCGGGTTTGATCACGCCGCCGGACGCGAGGCGCTCGAGCGTCGCGATCGTCACCCCACCGGCGGTCTCGGCGAAGATGCCCTCGGTGCGGGCCAGCAGACCGACCGCCTCGACGATCTCGTCGTCCGTGACGGCGGCAAGCGCGCCGCCGGAGCGACGGACCTCGTCCAGCGCGAAGCGCCCGTCGGCCGGCGCGCCGATGGCCAGCGACTTCGCGATGGTCTCCGGATAGCGTACGGGCCGGACCTCGTCGGTTCCCTCCAGGTAGGCCGTCGCCACGGGCGAGCATCCCTGGGCCTGGGCGCCCGAGACACGAACCGAAGGTTCCTCGTCCAGGAACCCGATCCGGTAGAGCTGCCGGAACCCCTCGGCGACCTTCGTCAGCAACGCGCCGGACGCGACCGGCACCACCGCGTGGTCCGGCGCCCGCCACCCCAGCTGCTCGGCCGTCTCGAGGGCGATGGTCTTCGAGCCCTCCGCGTAGTACGGCCGCAACCCCACGTTGACAAATGCCCAGCCCTCGAGCTCCTCGTTCGCCTCGGAGCACAGCCGCTGGACGTCGTCGTACGTGCCGTCGACCTCGACCAGCGTCGCGCCGTACACCGCCGACGCGGTGAGCTTCGCGGGCTCCAGCCCGGCGGGGACCAGCGTGACCGCGCGGAGTCCCGCCGCGGCGGCGTGGGCGGCGACGGCGTTCGCCAGGTTCCCGGTGGAGGCGCAGGCCACGGTGCCGAACCCCAGCTCGACCGCCTTGGTCAGCGCGACCGACACGACCCGGTCCTTGAAGGAGTGCGTGGGGTTGCGGGTCTCGTCCTTCAGCCACAGGTTCGGCAGGCCGAGCTCGGCGCCCAGCCGCCGCGCCCGTCGCAGGGGCGACCACCCGTCGCCGAGGTCGACGTCGGTGTTTCGAACCGCGGGCAGCAGCGCCTCGAACCGCCACAACGACCGCGGCCCCCGTTCCACGTCGGCGCGCGTGACCTCCGCGCGGATGCGTTCCTCGTCGTAGGTCGGCTCGACGGGTCCGAAGCACTCGTCGCAGATCGAGCGGACCTCCGCCGGGTACCGGGCGTCGCAGGCCCGGCATCGCAGTCCCTGCAGGTAACGCGACACGTCGTCCTCCTCACGAGCCGAGGAGGGTCGCCCGGGAAACCGAAAGGCCCGCCGCGTTCCCCGCGACGAGCCTCGAAGTCCAGGACTTCCCTCATCTCTCCGGCGATCCCCGCCGGCAGGAATTGGCACCCCGCATCACCGGGGTTGCCGAGGCTTCACAGGGCCTGTCCCTCCACCTCTCTGGATGAGGCTCTCGCCCTCCGGGCGTACAGGAACCCGAGGGCGTCGTATGCAGTTGTCCGCGGATGGTAGCGGCCCTCCAGTGCCGCTCGCAAGTTGGCACTGTCGAGAGCCGAGGGCGTGCCGCATACTGGATGCCCGTCCCATGCGTCCCGGGGGGAACGCCGCGACATGAGTCAAGTCCAGGTGCTCGCGTCTGATCCGGTCCTGCAGGCCCTGTGCCCGCTGGCCTTCCAGATGCGTCGCGTCACCGGATCGGTGGTGGGGCGGGCGGTCGAGCTCGAGGCGATCGAGTCCGAGCTGGAGGTGGCTCGCGGGGGCCTCACGGCGCTCACGCTCGAGGGCGAGCCCGGGATCGGGAAGACCCGCCTGCTCCTGGCCGCGACCCAGCTCGCCATGGAGGGCGGGTTCACCTCGGTGGCGGTGGCCGCCGACGAGGAGCTCCGGGCGCCGTTCCTGTTGATGCGTTCGATCCTGACCTCGGCGGCGGTGACCGAGGCCGCCGAGGGGACCGTGGCCGAGGAACCGGTCCACCGTGCCCTCCAGACCCTTTCCGGACGGGCGGACGCAGCGATCGAGACCCTCCCCGGAGACCAGCAGCTGCTCCGCCAGTTCGACCAGGCGGCCGTGGCGCTGCGGGCGCTCGCCACCGTCCGGCCGATCGCCCTGTTCGTGGACGACCTGCAGTGGGGGGACGAGGACAGCCTCCGGGCCCTCCGGTACGTCGTGCGGACGGATGCCGCGAGCCCGATCTTCCTCCTGCTCTCCATGCGTCCGGAGGAGACGGCGTTCCTTACCGAAGCGGTCACCCTCATCGCGGACATGGAGCGGATCGGGCTGGTGCGGCGGATCAAGCTGGGCCGGTTCACGCAGGCCGAGACCGCCGCCTTCCTGCGCCAGCTGCTCGGCGGTCAGGTCAGCCCGGTCGGCGCCGCGACCATGCACGCCCAGGCGGAAGGGGTGCCGTTCATCCTCGAGGAGCTGGTCCGGTCGTACCGCGACGCGGCGATGATCCAGGAGGTCGACGGCGTGTGGACGCTGGCCAAGGGGGCGGACAAGCTCCTCCCCTCGGCCGTACAGACCCTGATCCAGCGTCGCTCTGGCCGGCTGCCGGAGGACACGAAGACCGCGCTGTCCGAGGCCGCCGTGCTGGGCCGCAGCTTCAGCCTGACCGACCTCGGCGCGGTGCGGTCCCGGCTCGGCGATGAGGATCCCGACCCCGGCCGGATGGCTGAGGCCCTGGCCCCCGCGGCCGCCGCGGGCCTGCTGGCCCAGCACTCGGCGGGCGCCCCCGCCGACTACAGCTTCACCCACGAACAGGTCCGGGAGTTCGCGCTCGGGTCGCTGTCGCCGCCCCGCCGCCGGGCCATCCACGCGGCGATCGTCCAGATGCTGACCGAGGCCGGCGAGCCGCCGCTCGAGAGCCTGGCGCTCATCGCCCAGCACGCCGCGGCCGCGGGCGATACGGAGCTGTGTGCCCGGCTTTCGATCGACGCGGCCCGGGCGGCCCTGGCGTCGCACGCACCCGAGGAGGTGCTGCGGGCGGTCGACCGGGCCCTGGCCATCGCGTCCAGCCCGCAGGATCGCGTGACGCTCCTGTCGCTCCGCGACGACGCGATGGACATGCTCCGCCGGCCCGTGGACCGGCTGGAGGGGCTGGCGCAGCTCGCGGCCCTGGCCGACGCCCTCGCCGACCCCCACCTGGAGCTCGAGATCATGCTGCGCCGGGCGGCGGCGTTTCGAGCGGCCGAAGAACACGACCGGGCTGCCGAGCTGGCCCGGCGGGTCCAGGAGCTCGCTCGCGAGCGCGATGACCCGGAGGCCGAGCTGGCGGCTTGTCTGGAGCTCGGGCAGGCCCTCCTCCAGAGCGAGCTGGGCGAGGGCTACGTGCCGGCGGCGGCCGAGACCGACTTCGACGCTGCCGACCAACCGTTCCTGCGGGCCGTCGAGCTGGCGGAACAGCTGGGCGACGACGCCGCGCTGGCCGCTGCCTGCCGGGAGCTCGGCACCATCGAGGTGGGGCGGGTCCGGGCGTGGTTCGTGGAACTCGTCAAGTCCGGCGAGCAGTTCCCGCTCTTCGCCAGGGCGGCCGGCGGCGAGCCGCTGGAGTCCATCATGCCGACGCTGCCGATCGCGCCGAACTCCATGGCCGCGGGCGCCTACTTCGACCGGGCCCTCGGGCTGTTCGAGAAGCTCGGCGACCGTCGCGGCGTCATGTCGTCGGTGATCGCGATGGCATTCCTGAACTTCGGCCCGGACATCCACCTCGGCGCGAGCGCCGCCCAGCGCATCGAGGAGATCCGCCGGCTGATGACCAGGATGCGGTCGCTGTCCAAGGAGAGCGAACGTGCACTGGCCGAGGCCCAGATGCTGTACGGCGTGCACGTGTTCGCCCGGGCCAAGGTCATCCCCGACCTCGCGGTGACCCGCGGGAAGGACGCCTACCAGGCCTCGACGACGCTCGGCGACCGGACGCTGGAATTCCTCTCGGCGGGCGGGGTGGCCATGGCGCTCCTCGACATCGGCGACGTCATCCAAGCCGAGCGCTGGCTGGACCTCGCGGCCCAGGCGGCCGCGGCCGCCCCGACCCCGTTGCGGGCCCGGCGGCTCGAGCTGTGGCGGGGCCTGGCCAAGGCGGCGGCCGGCGACCCGGACGGGATGCGGGAGCACATGGACCGAGCGCTTCGGGCGGCCACCCAGCAGGGCGTCCCGTCCGCTCGCTGCGAGATCTTGGCCCGGCTGGCCCTGGAGGCCGCGCGGCTCGGCGCTGAGCTGCGAGACGAGGAGCTGCTGGAGCTCGCGGAACGCTCGGCCACCGAGGCCAAGGAGCTCGTGCCGATGTTCACGGCCCACCCGCCGTGGGGGGCGCAGGCGGACGCGGCCCTGGCCGAGGTGGCGCTGGCCCGCGGCGATCTGGCCGGCGCAGGCAAGTTCGGCGGCGCCGCGATGGAAGCCATCCAGGAAGCCATGCGAGAGGACGTGTACCCGGAGCTGTTGCTGCCGACGGCCCGGGCGATCCTGGCGGCGGGCAACGAGGAGCAGCAGCAGATGGTCCAGATGTTCCTGCGGCTCCTGCTGGCCATGACGGCGCAGCGGACCGCCGACGAAGCGATGCGGGTTCGGTGGTTCCGGGGCCCGATCGGCCGGGAGTGGGTCAGGCTGGCCGGGCCGATCTCGGCCCCGGCGGCGGACGGGGACGGGCATGGGAACGGCTCGCTCGCGGCGCTCGCGGAGGAGGAGCTGTCGCTCCTCGGCCTGCTGACCGAGGGCCTGACGAACCGGGAGATCGCCGAGCGGCTCGGCATGCCGGAGGACGGCGTGGGGCTCCGGCTCCAGCAGATGTTCGCCAAGATCGGGGCGTCCTCGCGGGGCGAGGCCACCGCCTACGCGCTGCGCGAGGGGGTGGTGTAGGGATGATCCGGGCCCGGGTCGACCGTCACCGCTGCGTGGGCGCCGGAAACTGCATCACGATCGCGCCGACAGCGTTCGACTGGCACGAGGGCGACTTCGCGAAGGCCGACGTGGTGGACCCCGGAAGCGTCGAGGAGGAGATGCTCCGGGAGGCGGCGCTAGCGTGCCCGACGCAGGCCATTGAGATCGAGGAGGTCGAGGAGCTGCTGCCCTGGCAGCTCCGCGCGGCGACCGTCAGCCAGCCCCGTCGCGTGATGAAGACGTTCATGTTCACCGACATCGTGAGTTCCACGGCCCTGGTCGAGGCCATGGGCGACGAGGCCTGGTCGTCCCTGCTCCGGTGGCATGACGAAACACTTCGGGGATTGTTCGCCTCCCACGACGGCCAGGAGGTCGTGGCGACCGGCGACGGATTCTTCGTGGGATTCGACAGCCCCGAGGCCGCGCTCGCGTGCGCTGTGGCGATCCAGCGCCGGCTGGCCGAGCACCGCCGCAAGAACGGGTTCGCGCCCGGCGTGAGGATTGGCGTTCACGCCTCCGAAGCCACCCAGGTGGCCCAGAACTTCCGAGGCAAGGGCGTCCACGAGGCCGCGAGGATCGCCGCGCTAGCAGGTGGCGGCGAAGTCCTGGCCAGCGTGGACACGGCGGCCGGCTCGAGGTTCCGAGCCTCCGAACCCCGCGCCGTAACCCTCAAGGGCATCGCGGAACCGATGGAGATCGTCACCATCGCGTGGAGCTGACCTCCGGGCCTGTGGCGACTACGGAAGCCCGAACCGCGACAACGGTGTGATCGTTGTGAACCGGTGAGGATGAACGGCGATCTCACCCCTCCACTCCTGGGGACCTTCGGCCTCTGGAGATGGAGCGCTCCTCGCGCTCGCCGAGACTATGTACGTCCCTGGCCCGACGAAGACGGTGAATCGGCCACCGGCTCCCGTGTCAACGCGCTGTAGGACCGTGCCATCGAGATCCTCCAGGACGATGCTTCCAGCGGCAGGAGACGGATCTTTCCACCAGCCGAGAGGAGGTGGCAGCGCCCAGGGCGGACCGCTCGGGAGTACGGACGGAACCGGACCTGCCGTCGTCGCCGCGTACAGCGTTCCCCGGATGCCAGAGTCAAGGTGCGGAGGCGGATGCACGCATGCGCCCAGGCTCGCCATCGACACGACCAAGACGGCGCCCTTCATTTCGCCGATTGTATGGCGGTGGGGCGGCAACTCAGCCCACCGCCGCGCGTGTGCCCTTGTTCTTGCCCGCTGACGGCCGCGATCGCGCGGCAATTCCGAGCGAAAAGGACGTTCCTTGGCGATCCGCGCAAGCGAGGTTCGTCTCGGAGGAGTCTCGCCGACCTGTCCCCCTACCAGCCCTCGTCCGGGTCGGGGACGTCCCCTCGGAGCATTTCGATGTCGGCTCGGTCACGGAGCGCCTTGCTGGGGCGGCGACGCCGATCGGAAGCCGACCGCTCCTTCATCGCGATGAGATCGTCCCGGGTTACCACCCTGATCGGGGCACCTCCCACCTCGACGGTCTCCGCCCGCTCGATCATCTGATCGAAGAACGGGTCGACGGCCAACTGGACGCGCTCCCCGCCCGGATGCCGCAGATTCAGCCTGTGGGGAAACCGGCCGGCGAGCTCGAAGCCCGCCATCGTGAGGGCGGCGATCACCGTCTGCGTGGGCGCGGTCGAAGCAACCGCGATGTCGATGTCCTGGGTCGCCCTGGGCACCTCGGAGTGGATCCCGACGGCGATGCCTCCGATCAGCGCATGGGCGATGCCGGCATCGGTGAGAGCGCGTGCTGCGTCGACGAGCGAGGCAAGCTGGTCTCCGGCGCCGTCCATCGCCCCCTCCCGTCGGGCCGCGATCAGAAGTCTGTCGCGCGCCGTGGCCCTCGCTGTGGCCGCGACCTGTTCGTGTGCGCTCCGCATGATCGTCCCTCGCCCCGACGATACCGCTGCGGATCCGCTGAAACACCTAGGCCTTCGCGGCTCGGGTGCCCTCGTTCTTCCTGGTGATCGCCGCGACCTCGGGTCTCGGGAGGACCAGGCGGAATTCCTTTCGGACGCTCGGCCAGTCGTCGAGCATGGCCAACGCTCTTGGACTGCCCGTGAGGGCGGCGTGGCGGGTGAGGAGGGCCCTGAGCTCTGTGGCCTCGTCGTCGTCGATGGCTCGGTGTTCGACCAGCTCGCCGTTGAGGTAGCGGTCGAGAGTCCAGTCGGGGTCCCATAGGAAAGCCCGGCCTCCGGTCATGCCGGCGCCGACGTTCATGCCGACCGGGCCGAGGATCGCCACGGTGCCGCCGGTCATGTACTCGCAGGCGTGCTCGCCGGCGCCCTCCACGACGGCGGTGGCGCCGGAGTTCCGGATGGCGAAGCGCTCGCCGACGCGGCCGTTGACGAACAGCTCGCCGCCGGTCGCGCCGTACAGCACCGTGTTGCCCGCCAGCCAGGGGTCGCTGGAGTCGTCCGACGGCGGCGTGATGACGATCCGGCCGCCGCCCATGCCCTTGCCGACGTAGTCGTTGGCCTCGCCCACGAGGAAGAACTCCACGCCGTCCGCCAGGAACGCGCCGAAGGACTGGCCGGCGTGACCCCGGAACGCCACCAGGGCGAACCCTGGCGGGGCGCACTCGCCGAACTCGTGGCCGATCGCGCCCCCCAGCCGCGCGCCCACCGTCCGCTCGTCGTTCCCGATGTCGTAGGCGAGGCGGATCGATTCGCCGTCGCGGATCGTTGGCCAGGCATCGGCGAACAGGCGATCACCGAGGGGGCTCCGCATCCGTTGCAGCGCAAGGGTTCCAGTGAACCGGCGTTCCTCCGCCGGCGGTGACAGCAACGGCGAGAGGTCGATCGCGTCCGCGCGCGAGCCGGCTGCGCGCTGGCGCAGCAGGTCCGTTCGTCCGATCGCCTCGTCGATCGACCGCAACCCCAGCGCGGCTAGCCGGGCGCGCACATCTTCGGCGACCGCGGTGAGGTAGGCGGCCACCATCTCGGGTGTGCCGGCGAACTTCTCCCGCAGCTCGGGCTTCTGCGTGGCGATCCCGACCGGGCACGTGTCCAGGTGACAGGAGCGGACCATGATGCAGCCCTCCGCCAACAGGGCCGCCGTCCCGAACGAGAACTCGTCGGCTCCGAGCAGCGCGGCGGCCACGACGTCGCGGCCCGTCTTGAACCCGCCGTCAACCCGCACCCGCACCCGGCCGCGCAGGCCGCTCTCCACCAGCGCCTGCTGGGTGTCGGCCAGGCCGATCTCCCACGGCAGGCCCGCGTTCTTGATCGACGACAGGGGCGACGCGCCTGTCCCGCCGTCCGAGCCGCTGATGTGCACGACCTCGGCCAGCCCCTTCGCCACGCCGGCGGCGATGGTCCCCACGCCGACCGTGGCCACCAGCTTCACGCTGACGTCCGCGGTCGGGTTCACCTGCTTCAAGTCGTAGATCAGCTGGGAGAGGTCCTCAATCGAGTAGATGTCGTGGTGCGGCGCCGGCGAGATCAGCGCCACGCCGGGCTGGGTGTGCCGCAGCCGCGCGATCTCATCGGTGACCTTGTGGCCGGGGAGCTGCCCGCCCTCGCCGGGCTTCGAGCCCTGGGCCATCTTGATCTGGAGCTCCTCCGCGAAGGAGCAGTACTCCGGCGTCACGCCGAACCGCCCGCTGGCGACCTGCTTGATCCTCGAGTTCTTCGCCGTGCGGTATCGGGCGGGGTCCTCGCCGCCCTCGCCGGTATTCGATTTCCCCCCGACCATGTTCAGCGCGAGGGCCAGCGTCTCGTGGGCCTCGGCCGAGATCGCGCCGTGGGAGATCGCGCCGGAGGAGAACCGCCGCAGGATCTCGCTCGGCGGCTCGACCTCGTCCAGCGGAACACACGGGCCGGCCGGCAAGAACTCCAGCAGGTCCCGGGGCTCGGCGGGCGGGCGCCGCTCGACCAGCGCCACGAATCGCGCGTAGCGCTCCGGGTCGCCCGGCTCGCGCACGGCTCGCTGGAGCGCGTGCGCTGCCGCGACCATCACGTCGTCCGACCCCGGGGCCGTCTCGTCCAGCCCCTCATCGTCGGCCGCCTCGTCCAGCCCCTCGTCGCCGTCGCCGGCTGCCGTCGACTTCAGTGTCGCCAGCTCCGGGTCCACCGTCCGGTGCAACGACCGAACGACGTCGGGATTCGTCTCGTGGTACTCGCCGCCCTTGTGGAACTTGACGAAGCCGGGACTCGACAGCGACGTCGCCGCGTCGCCGAACGCCGCGGCGTGCCGCTCCAGCACGTCCGCGGCGACCTCCTCGAACGTCAACCCCCCGAGCGGCGACACCGCGCCGGGGAAGCACGTCCGCATCACGTCGTGGGCGATCCCGATTGCGTCGAAGGTCTCCGCCCCACGGTAGGAGTCGACGCAGGAGATCCCGAGCTTCGACAGGATCTTCAGCACCCCTTCCTCGACGGAGGTCCGCCACCTCAGCAGCGCCTCTTCCTGCGAGCCGCGCGCCGCGGCGGCCACCGTCGCCAGCGCGAGCCGCGGGTGGACCGCCTCCGCGCCGAACGCCAACAGGCACGCGATGTGGTGCGACTCCCGTGCGTCGTCGGTCTGGACGACGATCGAGGTCCGCGTCCGGTGGCCGGCCCGGACCAGCGCGGTGTTCACCGCCCCGACCGCCAGCAGCGCCGGCACCGGCGCCCGCCCTTCCGAGGCCTCCTCGTCCGAGACGATCTGGATGCCGCTGCCGAGCGTCGCCGCCCGCACCGCCGTGGCAGCCAGCCGCTCGACCGCCGCGCGCAGCCCGGCCAAGCCCTCCGCGACGGGCCATGTTGCGTCGAGGTGGAACCCGCCCGGCGGCCGGAACAGCAGGAACGTCGGGTACTCGAACAGCGACGCCGCCTCCGGGCGCTCCCACAGCACGGGGTCGCGAGGCCCGAGCACCGTCCGGATCGAGAACACGTGCCGCTCGCGGAGGTGGTCGATCGGCGGGTTCGTCACCTGCGCGAACCGCTGCTTGAAGTGGTTGTACAGCGGCCGCCGCCACTCGCTGAGCGGCGCGATCGCCGTGTCGTCACCCATCGAGTACGTCGGTTCCTTGCCCTCGCCGGCGGCCGGGCGCAGGACCTGCGAGAGCTCCTCTCGCGTGTAGCCGTGCAGCACCTGCCGGCGCTGGACGTCCTCGATTGCGGGCGCCACCGGGTCGCCGGGCGACCGCGTGGAGAGCTCCTTGCCGGCCCAGTCGCCGTACGCCCGGCGGGCGGCGATCCGACGGACCGGGTCGGTCTGGAGCCCGCCGTCGTCCGGGTCCACGACGATCATCTGCCCCGGCCCGAGCTTCCCCCGCCGCACCCGGCCCCGACCCCGGACGTCCACGGACCCCGCCTCCGAGGAACACGCCACCAGGCCGTCCTCACACTCGTACCACCGCAGCGGGCGGAGACCGTTGCGGTCCAGGCACGCCCCGACGCGCACGCCGTCGGTGAAGATCAGCGCGGCCGGCCCGTCCCACGGTTCCATGATCGAGGCGTGCCACCGGTAGAACCCCTGGACGTCGTCGTCGAGGTCGGGCAGGCCCTCCCACGCCGCAGGGACGAGCATCGCCATGACCTGGCGGACGTCGCGGGGATCGTCGGGGTCGGCGCCCTCGCGGATCAGGAGCTCGACCGCGTTATCGAGCATCGCGGAGTCGCTGCCGTCCTCGTCGATAGCCGGCTTCAGGAGCTCCTCGTCGAGGATCGACGCGGTCCCCAGCCGCCCCTCGCGGCCCCGCATCCGGTGGACGTTCCCCGAGATCGTGTTGATCTCGCCGTTGTGGCAGAGCATCCGGAACGGCTGGGCGCGTTCCCAGGTCGGCGCGGTGTTCGTGGAGTACCGCTGGTGGAACAACGCGAACGACGACCGCGTGAGGTCGTCCCGGAGGTCCGGGTAGAACGCCGCCAGCTGGTCGGCGGCGACCAGCGCCTTGTACGTGACCGTGAGGAACGAGCAGGACGACACGTACAACGAGCCGGGCGTCGCGCCACGGGCGGCGGCTTCCAGGCGGCGCCGGGCCCGGTGGCACGCCCGTTCGGCTCGTTCGAGGGATCGGTCGCGCGGCCCGACGAACAGGGCCTGCACGATGCGGGGACGGGTCTCCAGCGCCCGGCGACCGAGAGCCTCGGGCTCCACGGGCACGTCGCGCCACGCGACGATCTCCAGACCCTCGTCCCGGAAGGAACGGTCGGCCAGCCGGCGGAGGTCGGGGTCGGCGAGGGCGTCGCGCACGAACAGCATGGCCACGCCGAGGCGGTCCGGGTCGAGGCGCGGGACGCGCAGCCGGGCGAGCTCTGAAGCCAGCAGTGCACGCGGGACCTGGATCAGCAGGCCGGCGCCGTCGCCGGTCTTCGCGTCGGCGTCCGTCGCGCCGCGGTGGCGGACCCGGCACAGGGCGTCGAGGGCTCGCTCCACGATGTCGCGGCTGGCTGCACCCGCCGCGTCCGCGACGAAGCCAGTGCCGCAGGCGTCGCGCTCGCGATCCAGCCGGTGCACGTCGCCTCCTTCCTCCTTACCCGACGCCCGATATGACGAGACCCCCCGGTTTCCGGGAGGTCTGGGATGCGCGGCACGGGGCTTGGCCCCCGCCCGCGCTTAGATGGCTCGTACCGACGAATCGTTGCCCGAGTTCCTGCTCCTGTCGCGCATGGTGGGGCCGGAGTATAGGGAGGGGGGCCGGAAAGTCAAACAATCCTGCCCGGGATTGGCCGGGGCGGCCACCGCCCGCGCGGACCGCCGGGTCGTTCCGCCGCAGATTCGCGGCCCCGTGGCCGGCCGTGCGACGACGGGTCGTCGCCCCCGGACGCTCGCCGAGGGCGAGGAGAGCGCGGGCGCGCAGTGGCACGGCCTCACGCCACTCGCGCCGGTTCCGCCCGCCGGCCCATCCGCTCCGAGTGCCGAACGACTTGGATGCCGCCCCCGACCTGCCCGGCCCGGTGACACGCTTCCGCCACCGCGTCGGCCAGGCCTTCCGGCCCGAACGCCCCGAGCACCTCGCTCACGCGCCTGCCGGTGTCGTCGTGGGTGGTGACCAGCACGTCCCACATCGCCATATCCCCTCCTCTTCGTTGCTCAGGCCTGCCCGCCCACGGTATTCCCGAAGCCTTTGCATTCCGGTTTCCTCGGTGTGAACTCTGTGTAACGAACCAAGCGGTGCATCCGACGTGCTGACCGGCGATGTGCTGACCGGGGACGTGGGTGACGCGGTGTTCCGGGACGGCGTGGGGAGAGGAACCGGCTTCGGGGAACGAGGCATTGACCCCTGTTTCCGCTGGAGCGCAGACTCGCGGTCCATGCCGCCGTCCTCGCGGCTCCTCGCTGGCGCTGCGGGACGCCTGAGAAGGGAGAAGGCGATGCGCAGCTCCAAGGGGTCTTTCGTGAGGTTGATCGGTGGGGTGTCGGTCTGCGCGGCGTTCCTCGCGGCCACGTCACTGGCCGGCGACGCCCGAGCCACGGACGGCGACCCGGTGCTGCTGGGGATGGGCAATAACGCGTCGAGCGGTACCTCGATCAACACCACCTCGGGCATCGGGCTGTCGGTGGCGACGACCGACACGGTGAGCACGGCGTCAGGCCTGCGGGGAGCGGGGCCGATCGGAGTCGTGGGCGAGAGCGGGACCGGGATCGGAGTGTCGGGCACCACGTCGGATAACACCGGCTCTGGCGTCTTCGGCGAGAACAACGCGGCAACCAATTCTGGGGGATCCGGCGTGGTCGGCATCGCCGCCCACAACATCGGCGTCTCCGCGATCAGCTCGAACGGGACCGCCCTGGCGGTGACCGGCGTGGCCATCTTCACTCGGAGCGGAAGGGCCACGGTCCCGGCAGGGATCAACAAGGTCACCGTGTCGAACATCAAGCTGAGCAAGGGCAGCATGATCCTCGCCACGGTCCAGCAGGCGGGTCGCCCGGCAGTGAAGGCCGCCGTCCCGAACGTCGCCACCAACCGGTTCACGATCTACCTCGCCAAGGCGCCGACGAAGCCTGTGCGGGTCGCCTGGTTCGTTCTGAGCTGAGCGCCGGCCACACTCGCGACGACCGATCCCCACGCCTCCCGCTGCCCTGCCGAGGGTTCCAGGCATCGCTCGGAGAAGGCTGCTCGCCGCCGCATACCCTGTGGCGCAACGGCGTCCTCGCCGCCAGGAGTCCCCCAAACGAGGGGTTGACCGGGCCTCTGAGGACCACGTATCATCCGTTTCCACCATGAGGACTCGCAGAGACTGCTCGAGCTTCGCCCCCGTCGACGTCCTCGTACTTATTACCTAGGCGCGGGGCAGGGCTCGCACGCCCTGTTGCCGCGCCAGAGGCCCTTCGCAGACGCGAGGGGCCGTTCGCTTTCCGGGATCCCGGGACGCGGACCCCTCACCCCCGAAGCCCCGGACACCGGAGATGTCCACCCCGAACGGCACGATCGACAGGCACCACCGGACGACAGGAGGAGATGGCGATGCGATTCGAGTTCACGCAGGACGGCACCCCGGTCGGCGCCGCGCAGTGGGAGGGACCCGGGCAGGTGACCCTGGAGGTCCGCGATCCCGCGGATCGCCGCAAGCTGGCCGAGTACTTCGCAGCCGAGACGACGTACCTGTCCACCGGGTTCGGCCAGGAGGAGGCGTTCCAGATCCGCCGGCGCGACTGGACGCCGTGGGAGTTCGAGCGGGCGTGCCTGGCCCTGGCGCACCGCATGGGCTTCCGCGTCGAACGCACACCCTCCGGGGCGGTCGAGGTCCGGCCGTCCGGCGGCAACGGCCACGCGAAGGCCACCGCAGCCCCGGTCCCGCGCATGGCGACCGCGGCCTACCCGCCCCCCGCGGACATGGCGGCCAAGGGCGACCACGGCAACGGGCGACGCACCGCCGATCCGGCCCCGGGAGCGAGCTCCTGATGAGCACGAGCTTCCCCGCCCGGCCCACCGGCGCACAGGCGCTGATCCGCTCGCTCGAGCTGGCGGGCACCGAGGTCGTGTTCGGCATTCCCGGCGGCGCGATCCTGCCCGCGTACGACCCGCTGATCGAGTCCTCCATCCGCCACGTGCTGATGCGGCACGAACAGGGGGCCGGGCACGCGGCCGAGGGGTACGCGCACGCCACCGGCCGCGCCGGCGTGTGCTTCGCCACGAGCGGGCCGGGCGGCTGCAACCTGGTCACGGCACTTGCCGACGCGCTGATGGACTCCATCCCGGTCGTCGCCGTCACCGGCCAGGTGCCCACCAGCGTGATCGGAAACGACGCCTTCCAGGAAGCCGACATCACCGGGGTGACGATGTCGGTCACGAAGCACAACTGGCTGGTGACGAGCCCCGAGGACATCCCGGCCGCGATCGCGGAGGCCTTCCACGTCGCCACGACCGGCCGGCCCGGGCCGGTCCTGGTGGACGTGCCGAAGGACGTGCTGATCGGCACCGCGCCGTTCGAGTGGCCCGACGGCGTCGACCTCCCGGGCTACCGGCCGACCACGAAGGGGAACCTCAAGCAGGTTCGCGAAGCGGTGAAGCTGATCCTCGCGTCGGAGCGGCCGGTCGTGTACGCGGGGGGCGGCGTGGTCCGGGGCAACGCCTCCGCCGAGCTGCGGCGCTTGGCCGAGGCCGGCCGCCTGCCCGTCGTGACCACGCTGATGGCTCGGGGCGCGTTCCCCGACGACCACGAGCTCTCGCTCGGCATGCCGGGCATGCACGGGAACTACACCGCCGTCACCGCCATGCAGCGGGCCGACCTGCTGGTCGCGATCGGCGCGCGCTTCGACGACCGGGTCACCGGGAACCTGGCGACGTTCGCCCCCGACGCGAAGGTCGTCCACGTCGACATCGACCCCGCCGAGATCGGCAAGAACCGCGCGGCGGACGTCCCGATCGTGGGCGACGCGGCGGACGTGACCGGCGCACTCGCCCGCGAGCTGGAGCGGGCCCAGGCCGCAGCCGGAGGCGCGCCCGACCGGACGGCGTGGCTCGCGAAGCTCGAGGACTGGCGGAAGCGCTTCCCCTACCGCTACACCCAGGCCGAGGACGGGCCGATCAAGCCGCAGTTCGTCGTGGAGCGCATCCACGCGGCGACCGACGGCGACGCCACGATCGTCTCCGGGGTGGGCCAGCACCAGATGTGGGGCTCGCAGTTCTACCGGTTCTCCCGGCCCCGGCAGTGGATCAACTCGGGCGGCCTGGGGACCATGGGCTTCGCGGTCCCGGCGGCGCTCGGCGCGAAGGTCGGGCGGCCGGACGAACGGGTGGTCGCCATCGACGGCGACGGCTGCTTCCAGATGACCTCGCAGGAGCTCGCCACGGCCACCACCGAGAACATCCCGATCGTCGTGGCCATCGTCAACAACGGCCACCTCGGCATGGTCCGGCAGTGGCAGGAGCTGTTCTACAACGAGCGGTACTCGGGCGTGTACCTGTCCCAGGACGTGCCCGACTACGTCCGGCTGGCGGAGGCCTACGGCGCTATCGGGCTCCGCGCGGAGTCCCCCGACGACGTGGACGCCGTGCTGGACAAGGCGCTGTCCGTGACCGACCGCAGCGTCGTCATCGACTTCCGGTGCGACCCCGGCGAGATGGTGTTCCCGATGGTCCCGGCCGGCGGCTCGAACGACGACATCATCCTGGGGCCGGAGTGCACGGAGCCGGCCCTCGACCCGGCGGAGGCACCGATCGCATGAGCCTCCACACGATCTCCGTGCTGGTCGAGGATCGACCCGGGGTGCTGGCCCGCGTGGCGAACCTGTTCGCCCGGCGCGGGTTCAACATCCATTCCCTGGCCGTCGGGACCACGGAGCGGCCGGGCCGGTCGCGCATGACGATCGTGGTCGACGTGCAGCGCAAGCCGCTCGAGCAGGTGGAGAAGCAGCTCCACAAGCTGGTGAACGTGCTGAAGGTCCTGGAGCTGGAGCCGGCCGCCGCCGTGGAGCGGGAGCTGGCCCTCGTGAAGGTCACGGCGCCGGCCGGCGAGCGCGGCGCGGTCACCGAGATCGTGGATATCTTCCGGGCCCGGATCGTGGACGTGTCCGAGTCGACGCTGACGGTGGAGGCCACCGGGTCGCCGGACAAGATCGAGGCCATGCTCGCCCTGCTCGACTCCCACGGCGTCGTGGAGCTGGCCCGGACCGGCCGGATCGCTCTGGGGCGCGGCTCCGGGGGAATCTCGGGACGCCAGCTGCGCCGGGTGAACGGCGCGACCACCAAAGCCACCGCCACCGCCTAGAGCCAAAGGAGAACACACATGAGCACCGTGCTGTACGACGCGGACATCGATCGGTCGGGCTTGCAGGATCAGCGGATCGCCGTGCTGGGCTACGGCAGCCAGGGGCACGCGCACGCGCTGAACCTCCGGGACTCCGGGTTCGACGTGCGGGTCGGCCTCCGGCCGGACTCGAAGTCGTGGCCGAAGGCCGAGGAGGACGGGCTGACGGTGACGACGCCCGCCGAAGCGGCTGCGGAGGCCGACGTCGTGATCCTGCTGCTGCCCGACACGGCGCAGCCGGCCTCGTACGCCGCCGACGTCCAGCCGGGCCTTCGTCCCGGGAACCTCCTGATGTTCGCCCATGGGTTCAACGTGCACTTCGGACGCATCGACGCGCCGGAGGGCGTGGACGTCGGCATGGTCGCGCCGAAGGCGCCCGGCCACCTGGTGCGCCGGACGTACACGGAGGGCATCGGCACGCCGTCGGTGTTCGCCGTGCACCGGGACGCCACCGGGACGGCCCGCGGCCGCGTGCTGGCCTACGCGTCGGGGATCGGCTCGGGGCGGGCCGGCGTGATCGAGACGACGTTCGCGGAGGAGACCGAGACCGACCTGTTCGGCGAGCAGGCCGTGCTGTGCGGCGGCATGACGTCGCTGGTGAAGGCCGGGTTCGAGACGCTCGTCGAGGCCGGCTACCAGCCGGAAGTCGCCTACTTCGAGTGCCTCCACGAGCTGAAGCTGATCGTGGACCTCGTCTACGAGGGCGGACTGGGCTGGATGCGCTACAGCGTGTCGGACACCGCCGAGTACGGCGACTACACGCGCGGGCCGCGCGTGATCGACGAGTCGACCAGGGAACGGATGCGGGAGATCCTCGCCGAGATCCGCAGCGGCGACTTCGCCCGGGAGTGGATCGCCGAGGCGGAGGACGGGTTCCCCCGGTTCGCCGAGATGCGCGAGCGGGATCGCGAGCACCCCATCGAGCAGGTGGGCGAGGGCCTCCGCTCGATGATGCCCTGGCTCCAGCAGAACCGGAACGCGGACGCGGGCGGCGCCCGGCCCAACGGCGGTGCCGCCAATGCCTGACGACGTACGGTTCTTCGACACCACGCTCCGGGACGGTGAGCAGGCGCCGGGCATCGCGCTGGCCGCCGCCGAGAAGCTCGAGATCGCCGACCAGCTGGCCCGTCTGGGCGTCGACGTCATCGAGGCCGGGTTCCCGGCGTCCTCCGTCGGTGAGTTCGACGCCGTGCGGCGGATCGCGGAGACGGTGAAGGGCTCGACCGTGGCGGCCCTGTGCCGGGCGAACGACGGGGACATCGACCGCGCATGGGAGGCCATCCGCGGGGCGCAGCGCGCCCGCCTCCACGTGTTCATCTCAACCAGCGACGTCCACATGGACTCGATGCTGCGGATGTCGCGCGACGAGGTGCTGGCGGCGACCCGGCACAGCGTCGGCCGGGCCCGCTCCTACACCGAGGACGTCGAGTTCTCCGCCCAGGACGCCACCCGCACCGACCCGGAGTTCATGCTCGAGTCGTTCCGGGTGGCCGTCGAGGAGGGGGCGACGACGATCAACGTCCCCGACACGGTGGGGTACGCGACGCCGGTGGAGTTCGGGGAGCTGGTCCGGACGACGCGCGAGGCGCTGCCCGACCACGTCGTGGTCTCGACGCACTGCCACAACGACCTGGGGCTGGCCGTGGCGAACTCGCTGGCCGGGGTGCTGAACGGCGCCCGCCAAGTGGAGGTCGCCGTCAACGGGATCGGCGAGCGGGCGGGCAACTGCTCGCTCGAGGAGATGGCGATGATCGTGGCCACGCGGGGCGCGGCGCTGGGCCTCCGGCACCACCTGAACGTGCGCGAGATCGCCAGGACATCGCGGCTCGTGTCGCTGCTGACCGGCTACCTCGTCCAGCCGAACAAGGCCGTGGTCGGGGCCAACGCGTTCGCCCACGAGTCGGGGATCCACCAGCACGGCGTCCTGATGAACCGGGCGACGTACGAGATCATGGACCCGGTCGAGGTGGGATTCGAGGGCTCGAAGATCGTCCTCGGCAAGCACTCCGGCCGGCACGCGTTCTCCGACGCGGTGGCCAGGCTGGGCCTCCAGCTGCAGCCGGAGGCGCTCGACCGCGCGTTCGTCCGGTTCAAGGAGCTGGCCGACCGAAAGATGGCGCTCACCGACGCCGACCTCGAGGCCATCGTCGCCGAGGAGCTGGGGGTCACCGAGGAAGACGCGTTCACGCTGGTGTCGCTGGCGGTGGCGGGGGGCACGCACCTGTCGCCCACCGCAACAGTCCGGCTCTCGCAGGGTTCGGACGTCGTCGAGGACTCCGCGATGGGCGACGGCATGATCGACGCGGCGTACGGCGCGATCACCCGCGCGACCGGAGTCGAGGCGCGGCTGGCGGCCTACAACGTCTCGGCGGTCACGCCGGGGAGCGACGCGCTCGGGGACGTCGTGGTGCAGCTCGACGTCGACGGGAAGCTGTTCACGGGCCGCGGCCTCGCCTCCGACGTCGTGGAGGCCAGCGCGAGGGCCTACCTGGCGGCGGTGAACCGCGCCGTGCGCGCAGGCGGCAACGGACACGCCGGCGCCACCGGTCACGTGGACGGCAACGGACAGATCGCCGAGGAGGGTGGGTCGTGACGCGCCCGATGACGATCACCGAGAAGATCCTCGCCCGCGCGGGCGGGCTCCCCGAGGTCGCGCCCGGCGACCTCATCATGGCCGACGTCGACCTGGCGATGGGCAACGACGTGACCGCGCCGGTCGCGATCGCCCGGTTCCGCGAGCTCGGGATCGACGGCGTGTGGGACCCGTCGAAGGTGGCGCTGGTCCCGTCGCACTTCGTCCCGGCGAAGGACATCGCCAGCGCGAAGCTCGGCATGACGATGCGCGAGTTCGCCCGGGAGCAGGGCATCGAGCACTTCTTCGAGCTCGGCCGCGGCGGCATCGAGCACATCCTGCTCCCCGAGCAGGCGCTGGCCCTGCCGGGCATGGTGATCATCGGAGCCGACTCGCACTCCTGCACGTACGGGGCGCTCGGCGCGTTCTCCACGGGCGTGGGCTCCACCGACCTCGCCGCCGTCCTGGCCACCGGGCGCATCTGGTTGCGGGTCCCCGAGACGGTCCGGTTCGTCCACGAGGGCCGGCCCGGCCCGTGGGTCGTGGGCAAGGACCTGATCCTGTCGGTCATCGCGCTGGTCGGCGACGACGGCTGCTCGTACCGGGCCATGGAGCACACGGGTCCCGCGCTGGCGCACCTGTCGATGGACTCCAGGTTCACCCTGACGAACATGGCCATCGAGGCCGGCGCCAAGTCGGGCATCATCGCGCCGGACGAGGTCACGCTGGCGTACGTCCGCGAGCGCCAGCGGGTCGCAGGGCGCGTCCGCGACTTCGACGTGCTCGCGAGCGACGAGGGCGCGACCTACGAGACCACGCACGTGATCGACGTCGACCTGCTGGAGCCCCAGGTGGCCTTGCCGTCGCTCCCTTCACAGGCCGAGCCGGTCTCGTCCGCCGAGCGGGTGGCCGTCGACCAGGTGTTCATCGGGTCCTGCACGAATGCCAAGCTCGAGGACCTTCGGATGGCCGCCCACATCCTGCGGGGAAGGCGCGCCGACCCCCGCGTCCGGCTGATGGTCATCCCGGCGACGCAGGAGATCTGGCTCCAGGCGAACCGCGAGGGCCTGCTGGAGGTGTTCGGGGAGGCGGGGGCCACGGTGTCGACGCCCACGTGCGGCGCGTGCCTCGGTGGCCACATGGGCGTGCTGGGGCCGGGCGAGGTGTGCGTGTCCACATCGAACCGGAACTACGTGGGCCGGATGGGCCACCGCGAGGCGAAGGTGTACCTGGTCAACCCGGCGGTCGCGGCCGCGACGGCCGTGATGGGCCGGCTGGCGCACCCCGACGAGATCGGCGTCGACCCGCCGGCCGCAGAGTCGATCACGGGCGTCGGGGCGTCCTACGGCGCCGTCGCGGGCGGAGTGGGTACGCCGTGATGACCTCCCAGTTCGGAGTCGATGCCGCGTGACCTCGTTCGAGGGACGGGCGTTCGTCTACGGCGACAACGTCGACACCGACGTGATCATCCCGGCGAGGCACCTGACGACGACCGACCCGAAGGAGCTGGCCCGCAACTGCATGCAGGACCTCGACCCCGAGTTCGCCTCCACGGTCCGGCCCGGCGACCTGATCGTCGGCGGCCGCAACTTCGGCAGCGGCTCGTCCCGCGAGCACGCACCGATCGCCATCGAGGCGAACGGCGTCGCCTGCGTCGTGGCCGAGTCCTTCGCGAGGATCTTCTTCCGCAACGCCGTGAACGTCGGGCTGCCGATCGTCGAGTGCCCCGACGTCACCGAGGACGCGGAGTCGGGCGACCGGTTCCGTGTGGACCTCGACTCCGGCGTGGTCGAGAACGTGACCCGCGGGCGGAAATTCCAGGGAACTCCCCTGCCGCCGTTCATGCGCGACATCCTGGACGCCGGCGGGCTGATGCCGTGGGTGGCGCGGTCGCTCCGCCAGGGCGACGCCGGCGCGGTGCGAGTCGGCGTAGCGGCGAACGAGCCGCCGCAGTCCGACTGGCGGCTCGACTGATGGGGCGGGCGCAATGGGCGGACCGCCGGAACGGGACGTCGCGGTGACGACCTACCGCATCGGCGTGATCCCCGGCGACGGGACGGGGCCCGAGGTGGTCCGCGAGGGGCGGAAGGTCCTCGCGGCTGTGGCCGAGACCGAGGGGTTCGCCCTCGACCCGGTCGAGTACGACCTGGGTGGAGAGCGGTACCTCCGGACCGGCGAGACGCTCCCGGACTCGGTGCTCGAGGAGCTCCGCACCGTCGACGCGATCTACCTGGGCGCGGTCGGCGACCCCCGGGTCCCGGTCGGCGCCCTGGAGCGGGGCCTGCTGCTGCGCATCCGCTTCGAGCTCGACGAGTACGTGAACCTGCGTCCGGTCCGCCCGTACCCGGGCGTGTCGGTGCCCCTTGCTAAGGTCGACCCTTCCGAGATCGACCTGGTCTTCGTCCGGGAGAACTCCGAGGGGCTGTACTCGGGGACCGGCGGCTTCCACCGGAAGGGGACCGAGGGGGAGGTGGCGGTCCAGCAGAGCGTCAACACCCGAAGCGGGGTGGATCGGTGCCTGCGCTTCGCGTTCGGGCTGGCCAGGCGAGCCGGCCGGCGGGGGCACGTCACGCTGGTCCACAAGACGAACGTCCTGGAGTACGCGGGTGGCCTGTGGGCCCGCGCGTTCGCCGAGATGGCCGAGGCGCACCCGGGCGTGGCGACGGCGTACTGCCACGTGGACGCCGCGTGCATCTACCTGATCGAGGACCCGGGACGGTTCGACGTGGTCGTCACCGACAACATGTTCGGCGACATCCTCACGGACCTCGCGGCCACGATCCAGGGCGGCATGGGGGTGGCCGCGGGCGCGAACCTCAACCCCCACGGCATCTCCATGTTCGAGCCGATCGGGGGCACGGCTCCCGACCACGTCGGGCTCGGGACCATCAACCCCATCGCGGCCATCGCGGCCGCGGGGATGATGCTGGACGACCTCGGGGAGCCGGCGGCGGCTCGCCGCGTCGACGCCGGCGTCCGTGCGGTGGCACCCAAGCTCCGCTCCATGCGGGCGGGCGAGATGGGATTCCAAACGTCCGAGGTCGGCGACATGATCGCGGAGGCCGCGGCCAATGCCTGATCCGACGGACGCAGGATCGGCGTTCCAGGCGCCGCTGGAGCCGGAGGCGGATCTCCGAGCGGTCGGCCGCGGCGCGCCATCCTCTCGGCCGCCGTGGGTCGCCCAGGTCGAGCTGTACGACACCACGCTGCGCGACGGTGCGCAGCGGGCGGGGCTGTCGTTCTCGATCGAGGACAAGCTGAAGGTCCTGCACGCGCTGGACTCGCTCGGCGTCCCCCTCGTGGAGGGGGGGTGGCCGGGCGCGAACCCCCGAGACACCGAGTTCTTCCGGCTCGCTGCGCGCGAGACGCTCGCCCACAGCACGCTCGCGGCGTTCGGCATGACGCGGAAGGCGGGTGAGCGGGCCGACGCCAGCCCGGTGCTGCGCGAGCTGCTGGAGGCCCAGACGCCGGTGGTGTGCCTGGTCGGGAAGTCGAGCCCGCTGCACGTGACCCTCACGCTCGAGACGACCCCCGAGGAGAACCTGCGGATGGTGGCCGACTCCGTGGGGTTCCTGGTACGCGAGGGGCGCCGCGTGTTCTTCGACGCCGAGCACTTCTTCGACGGCTATGTGGAGGATCCCGACTACGCGCTGCGCGTGCTGCGGGCCGCCGAGGAGGCCGGCGCCGACCGGCTGGTCCTGTGCGACACGAACGGCGGGACCCTGGTCGGCGAGGCCGTCCGCGCGATCGGCGAGGTCACGGATCATGTGCGGGTCCCGCTCGGCGTCCACTTCCACGACGACGCGGCGAGTGCCGTCGCCGGCTCGGTGCTGGCGGTGCAGGCGGGCGCGTTCCAGGTGCAGGGCACCGTGAACGGCTACGGCGAGCGTTGCGGGAACGCCGACCTGATCGCGATCGCCGCGTCGCTGTCGCTGAAGCTCGGCCTGGACGTGCTGCCCGGGAATGGGGTCTCCCGACTGACCGAGATCGCCCACCTCGTTGCCGAGATCGCCAACGTGCCGCCCGACCCGCACCAGCCCTACGTCGGCCGCAGCGCCTTCGCCCACAAGGCCGGCCTGCACGCCAGCGCCCTGGCGCGGCGGTCTGATGCCTATGAGCACGTCCCGCCCGGCGCCGTCGGCAACGCCAGCCACGTGCTGGTCTCCGACCTGGCCGGCCGGGCCAACATGCTGCGAAAGGCCGCGGAGCTCGGCGTCCCCCTGGAACCCTCGGCGGCCTCCGACGCGCTGACCGGCGTCAAGGAGCGGGAGGCGGCGGGATACAGCTACGAGGCCGCCGACGCCTCGCTGGAGCTCCTCCTCCGCCGGTCGGCCGGCTGGGAGCACTCGTTCTTCGAGGTCGAGAGCTTCCGGGTCTCCGTCGAGGAGCGTCGCGGCCAGGTGGAACCCGCCGAGGCGACGGTCAAGGTCCGAACGAACGGCGACCGCCACATCGCCACCGCGGAGGGAGCCGGCCCCGTCGGGGCGCTCGACAACGCGCTCCGCATGGCGCTCACTCGGACCTACCCCGAGCTCGACGAGATGCGCCTGACCGACTACCGCGTCCGGGTGCTGGACGGCGCGAAGGGAACCCAGGCCGCGGTCCGCGTCCTGATCGAGACCTCCGACGGCGCGAAGGAATGGGTGACGGTCGGGGTGTCCGACAACGTGATCCACGCCTCGTGGGAGGCGCTCACCGACGCCTACGCCTACGGACTCCTCCACCGCCCCGCTGCGGGCCCGCCCCCGGTCAGCTGAACCGACCTCGCGACGAATCGGCCTCTGCCTGCGGGCGACGGATTCTGCGGTCCCGTACTTGACAGATTCGTCAGGACCGCACTAGAGTCGTCGAACGTTGTTCGCCATTACCGAACACGATGCGCAAGGGGAAGGCGAAGGACGAGCGAGTCGGCCGCGGCGGGCGGCCGGCCGAGTTCGGGGCCGAGGTTCCAGCGAAACGGGAGCCGGTCGATGGGTCGAGGCGGCGGTCATGGTGAGGGCCCGGCGTTTCACGGCGACGAGCAGATGAGCTCGGCGTCCGCGACGAGGCGCTCCCCCGGCCACCCACCTCATTCCCCTCTCCGACGCCACGCCGAGCGGCACGGCCTCCGGGAGTGGGAAGGGAGGTGAGGTGCGCGGCGAGCCTCCAGGTCTCGCCGCGCCGGCTCATGGAGGAGAACTCGATCGGGCAGAAGCTGCTCGCCGAGGCGTTCGGGACCTGCTTCCTCGTCTTCATCGGGGTGGGCTCCGTCCCCGCGACGCTGCTCCTGCTCGGCAAGCACCAGTTCACCATGGCGGAGCTCGGCGTGATCTCGTTCGCCTTCGCCATGGTCGTCATCGCGATGGTCTACGCCATCGGCCACATCTCCGGGTGCCACATCAACCCGGCGGTGACCGTGGCCCTCGCGGCGACCGGCAAGTTCCCCTGGAGCGGGGTTCCCGCGTACATCGGCGCCCAGGTCGTGGGCGCGATCGCGGGGTCGTTCGCGATCGTCGGGGTGCTGGGGAAGGTCGCGGGAAAGACGCTCGGCCTGGGCGTCGCCGACTTCCATCCGGGGGTCGGCTACGGCCGGGGCACGTTCGCCGAGTTCGTCGGCACGTTCCTGCTGGTGTTCACCGTCTTCGGCGTGATCGACCGTCGCGCTCCGGCTGGCTGGGCGGGGCTCGCGATCGGCTTCGCGGTGTTCGCGGCGATCATCGTGGTCGCCCCGGCCACGAGCGCCTCGATCAACCCGGCGCGGACGTTCGGGCCCATGCTCGTGCTGCAGATCCTCGGCGGGACCGTCCACTGGAGCCACATCTGGGCGTACTTCGGCGGGGAGTTCGCGGGAGGGGCCCTGGCCGGGCTGACCTACATCGCCATCGCGAAGACCAGGACACGCGAGGTCCTGCCCGAGTTCCCGCTGAAGGAGGCGACGACCGAGCACCACCTGGTCGAGCCGGCGACGTGAGCCCGGGCACACGATTGCGCGCCGGGGGTGGCCGGGGGGAGGACTCCTCCTCCCGCCCCGCCGGGGCGCGCGACGAAGGAGACGAGCGAGCATGAAGAAGCTCATCAACGCCCCCGAGGACGTCGTCACCGACGCCCTGCGGGGGATGGCGGCGGCGCACCCGAGCCTGCGGGTGGACATCGAGAACATGGTGGTCTACCGGGCCGACGCGCCGGTATCCGGGAAGGTCGGCCTGATCTCGGGCGGCGGCTCGGGCCACGAGCCCATGCACGGCGGCTTCGTCGGCCCCGGCATGCTCGACGCGGCGTGCCCCGGCGCGGTGTTCACCTCGCCGGTCCCCGACCAGATGCTCGCCGCGACCAAGGGCGTCGACGGCGGCGCCGGCGTGGTCCACATCGTGAAGAACTACACGGGCGACGTCATGAACTTCCAGCTCGCCGCGGAGCTGGCGGGCGACGAGGGCATCAAGGTCGAGTCCGTGCTCGTGAACGACGACGTGGCGGTGGAGGACTCTCTGTACACCGCCGGACGGCGAGGTACGGGCGCGACGCCGGTCGCCGAGAAGGTGTCCGGGGCGCTCGCCGAGTCGGGCGGCGACCTGGCCGCCGTGGCGGCGGTCGCGCGCAAGGCGAACGAGCGAAGCAGGTCGTTCGGCGTCGCGCTCACGTCCGGCACCACGCCGGCCGCCGGCACGCCCACGTTCGAGCTCGGCGACGACGAGATCGAGCTCGGCATCGGGATCCACGGCGAGCCCGGCAGGCTCCGCCGCAAGATCGGCCCGGCGTCCGAGCTGGTGGAGCTCGCCGCCGCAGCGATCCTCGACGACTACCCGTTCGACCGCGGCGACGAGGCCCTGGTGTTCGTGAATGGCATGGGCGGCACGCCGCTCATCGAGCTGTACGTCGTGTTCAACGAGGTGGCGAAGATCCTCGAGGGCCGCGGGGCGAAGATCGCGCGGAGCCTGGTCGGCGACTACGTCACCAGCCTCGACATGGCGGGATGCTCGATCACCCTCACCAAGCTGGACGACGAGCTGACCCGGCTGTGGGACGCCCCGGTGAACACCCCGGCGCTACGATGGGGCGCCTGAGGACGGCCGGGGAGGACCTGCGCGTGGTGGATGCCGCGTTCGTTCGGAGCTGGGTGGAGGAGATCGCGACGGCGATCGAGGTCCAGCGCGACTTCCTCACCCAGCTCGACGCGGCGATCGGCGACGCCGACCACGGCGTGAACATGTCGCGCGGGTTCACCGCGGTTCGCACGAGGCTGGCCGACGGCGCCGCCGACGGCATGGCGCCGGGCGAGTTCCTGACGTTCGTCGGCTCCACGCTGGTGTCGACCGTGGGCGGCGCCTCCGGG
Source organism: Actinomycetota bacterium (assembly GCA_045805265.1). Classification (GTDB taxonomy): domain Bacteria; phylum Actinomycetota; class UBA4738; order UBA4738; family JACQTL01; genus JBJMLO01. Next base: position 26,385 of record JBJMLO010000028.1, on the reverse strand, counting down.
CCCCTCTACGGGACGGCGTTCCGCCGGGCCGGCAAGGCCCTGGGCGACCGCGACGACGTCGACACGGACGCCCTCGCCGCCGGATTGCGCGCGGCGCTCGACGGGATCCAGCAGCTCGGCGCCGCGTCCGAGGGCGACAAGACCATGGTCGATGCGCTCGCCCCGGCCGTCGCCGCGTTCGAGCGCGGCGTCGAGGAGGGCGCCTCGCTGGCCGACGTCGCCACGTCCGCGCGCGAGGCCGCGGAGGAGGGCATGCGCGCCACGGTTCCGATGCAGGCGCGCAAGGGCCGCGCGTCGTACCTCGGCCCCCGCAGCGTGGGCCACCAGGACCCCGGCGCCACCTCGACGGTGCTCGTCCTGGCCGCACTGGAACGCGTCGCCGTCGCCCGAGCCGGCGACTGAACCCGGGGAGGTCGCGATCGTGACCGCGCCGAGAACCTTCGAGGGGGTCCCGGCCTCGCCCGGCGTCGCCACGGGGCGGGCGGTCGTGCTGGCCGGAACCGCCGGGCTGCCCGACCTCGGACCCGGCGACGACGAGGTCGTGCGCGACCCCCGGCAGGCTGCCCTTCGGGTCGACGAGGCCCTGGACGCCGTGGCGGCGGACCTCCGGGCGCTGGCGGATCGCCTGCGGCGCAACGGCCGGGCCGACGAGGCGGAGATCGTGGGGGTGGGGGCACTCATCGCCGACGACCCGGCGCTGCGGACGGAGGCTCGGCGGGAGGCCGCGGAGGGCCGCAGCCCGTCCCGGGCCGTCCTGCGCGCCGCCGAGCGACATGCCGCCGCCATCGCCGCGATCGGCGACCCCGTGCTCTCGGAGCGCGCCGCCGACGTTCGCCAGGTCGGCCGCCGGGCCGCGGCGCTGCTGTCCGGGGAGGGATCCGGTTCCCCGGAGCCCTCGAGGGGAAACGGGACCGGGGGCGTGCTGCTGGCGGAGGAGCTCGGGCCCGCGGACATCCTCGGCATGGAGGAGGGCGACATCGTCGCCGCGGCGGCCGTCCGGGGAGGCCCCAACGCCCACGCGGCGATCGTCGCCCGTTCCCTCGGCCTGCCGATGGTCCTGGGGATCGATCCGGCGCTGCTCCGCGTACCCGAAGGAACGGCCGTCGTCGTCGACGGCGACCGCGGCTCCGTCACGGTCGCACCCGGCGACGATGCGATGACCACCGCCCGCGCGGCCATGGAGTCGATCGCCAGGCGGAAGACGGCACTGGCCGCCGGGCGCCACCTGCCGAGCGAGACCGCCGACCGCGTCGCCGTCGCCCTCCTGTGCAACGTGGCCACGGCCGCCGAGACCCGCGCCGGGCTGGAGTCCGGGGCCGCCGGCGTGGGCCTGCTCCGCACCGAGCTGCCGTTCCTCGAGGCCACGAGCTGGCCCGACGAGGAGGCGCACCGCCGGGTGCTCCGGCCGATCCTGTCGCAGCTCGGCGGCCGGGTGGCCACCGTTCGCGTCCTCGACTTCGGCGGCGACAAGGTGCCGCCCTTCCTGACGGCCGCCCAGGACGGCCGGGAGGGGCAGGCCCGGGGCCTCCCACCGCTGCTGCGCACGCCCGACGCGTTGGGATCGCAGCTGCGGGCCGCGCTGCGAACGGGAGCGGCGACCCGACTGCGGATCCTGGTCCCGATGGTCACGTCGCTCCGGGAGGTCCAGCTGGCCCGCGAGGAGCTGGAACGAGCCGTCGAGGCGGTCGGCTCGCAGGACGCGGGCGATCCCGAGCTGGGGGTGATGGTCGAGGTCCCGTCGGCCGCCCTGCTCGCGGAACGCCTGGCCACCCAGGTGGACTTCCTGTCGATCGGGACGAACGACCTCACGGAGCGCGTCCTCGGCGTGCATCGTCGCGACCCGGGGGCGCGCCCGGCCCTGGCCGCGCACCCCACCGTCATCACCCTGATCAAACGGGTGGTCCGGGCCGGCGCCGCGCACGGCAAGCCCGTCGGGGTGTGCGGCGAGGCGGCGGGGGACCCGCTGGTCCTGCCGCTGCTGGTGGGGGTCGGTGTCAGCTCGGTGAGCGTGTCGCCCTCGCGGGTGGACGAGGTCCGCGCCCGGGTCCGGAGCCTGAACGCGGAAACCTGCCGCCAGGTGGCCCGAGCCGCCGTACGGCTGGACTCGGTGGAAGCGGTGTGGGACCTGGTTCGCGACCGCGCGCTCCCCGAGATCGGCTGAGCGGTCCTACTCCTCCACGGCGGCGAGCATGGCCGCGAGGGCCCCGGCCGCAGCTTCGGCGTCGTCACCGGTTGCCCGGATCGTGACCTCGGTGCCGGCCGTCGCTCCGAGGGCCATCACCATCAGCACGCTCCGGGCGTCCGCCTGCTTCTCGCCGGCGGCGACCGTGACCTGCGCGGCGTGGCGCGCGGCCTCCTGGGAGAACCTGCCGGCCGGCCGCGCGTGGAGGTCGACCGGGAGGATCACCGTCCGGACGGCGTCGGTCCCCACCTCAGAGCTTGGGGACATCCCGGGCCTGCCTCGCGGCATCGGAGACGACGTCGAGCGGCGCGCCGGTCGACGCGGTGACCGCGGCGGACACGGCGCCCTCCACGAAGGGGGCGTCGACGAGCTCGACCCGGGCGTCGAGGAACTCGAGGACGGACTTCACGGCGAGGACGGCGCTGCCGAGGTCGGGAAGGACCACGACGCCCTCGCCCCGGTCCACCTCGCCAACGGCCTCGCGCACGCGGTCGGGGTCGGTGCCGAGCCGCCCGTCCGAGGTCCCGCCGGCGACCGCCACCGGCAGGTCCGCCGAGGCGACCTGCGCGAGGAGATCGGCCAGCCCTTCGGCCAGTTTCCGGCTGTGCGACACGAGTACAATCCCCACCATCGGCTCAGCCAGTAGTCTACGATGTCGAATCCTGTTCGGCAATACCGAATTGAGGGCGATACGTGATCCAGTCCGTGGAACGCGCCGCGAGGATCCTGGAGGTCCTCGGCAGCGGCGGCTCCCGGCTCGGGGTGACCGAGCTGTCGGCCCAGCTGGGGCTGGCCAAGGCCACCGTGTACGGGCTGCTCCGCGCGCTCGAGCTGCACGGGCTGGTCGAGCAAGACCTGGAGACCGGGAAGTACCGGCTGGGCCCGGCCCTGCTGCAGCTGGGGAACGCCTACCTCGACAACCACGAGCTCCGGGCCCGGTCGATGCGATGGGCCGAGTCGCTGGCCGGGCAGACCCAGGAGGGCGTCCGCGTGGGGGTCCTGGCAGCCCCCAACGTGCTCGTCGTGCACCATGTGTTCCGACCCGACAACTCGGTGCAGATCCTCGAGGTGGGAGCCGCCATCCCCTGGCACGCCTGCGCGCTGGGCAAGGCCATCGCCGCGCACGTCGAGGCGGATCGTCTCGCGACGCTGCTGCAGGCCCCCCTCCCCCGTCTGACCGGACACACCATCACGGTGAAGCGCTCGCTGGAAGCGGATCTCAAGCGAACCCGGACGGCCGGCGCTGCCGTGGACGACCAGGAGGCCATCGTTGGCGAGGCGGGCATCGCGGCCGCGGTGTTCGACCACCGGGGCCAGCCGGTCGGCGCCATCGGGGTGACCGGCGCGGTGGAACGCCTCCTGCCGTCCGGCCCGGATCGAGACATGGTCACCGCGGTGAAGGAGGCCGCGCGGGGCCTGTCCCGGGAGCTGGGCGCGGGCCGCCTCGCCTCGGCGATCCGTGCCGACTGACGGACAGCGCTCGGCTCGGCAGCCGGCGACCGTGACTACCCTGTCGCGCCGTTCGACATCGCGTTCGACTGGGGGGAGCTCGGGGTCGGGAGCCCCTCGCGGCCGCCGTGCACCGAGCCCGCAGCCAGGACGAAGGCGAGGTCCACGACCGGGCCGATGACCAGCGTGGCCGGCGCGCCCATACCGGCCTCGCGCGCGAGCGCGGGGAGCGTCGACAGCGTGGCGGCCACGGTGCGCTGCTCCGAAGTCGTGGCCCACTGGATCGCCGCGGCCGGCTCGTCCGGGTCGCGTCCGGCCGCGACCACGGCCCGGCACACGCGCTCCATTCGGCCCGCGGCCATCAGCACCACCAGCGTGTCGACGGCGCCGGCCACCCTGGCGAGCTCGTTGTCGGTGCCGCCCTCGAGCGTCGCGGTGACCACCGCGAAGGACGAGGCCACGCCGCGGTGGGTCACCGGGATCCCCGCCGCGGCCGGCGCGGCGATCGCCGCGCTGACCCCGGGGACCACCTCGAACGGGACGCCGGCCCGGGCGCAGGCCAGGGCCTCCTCTCCGCCACGTCCGAACACGAACGGGTCGCCGCCCTTCAGCCGCACGACGTCGAGGCCGCGCAACGCGCGGTCCACCAGCACCTCGCAGATCCTGGACTGCGGCGGTCCGGAGCCGGGCGCCTTCCCGACGTCGACCAGCTCCGCCGACGAGGGTGCGAGGTCCAGGAGCGCCGACGGAGCCAGCCGGTCGTGCACGACCACGGCGGCCCGCTGCAGCAGCTCCGCTCCGCGGAGCGTCAACAGCCGGGGATCGCCCGGCCCGGCCCCGACGAGGAACACGGTCCCGGTCACGCCGCCCCCGAGCTCTCGACGCGAACGCCCGAAGCCGGGCCGTCGACGGCCCCTCGAGTGCGAGGTTCCTCGAGCCCGCTGAGCAGGCGGTCGGTCAGCCTCCGCCGGGCCTCCTCCGACCGTCCCTCGCTGACGAGGGCCAGCATCTCGTCCAGGTCGAGCGCGGCCTCCCACCGACGGGCACGGTCCCCGAGATCGGGCAGCGTCGCGAGCGTGTCTCGCCGAACGTCGCCGATGACCCGCATGGCCTCGGTCCACCCCGGGCCGAACCGCTCGGAGAGCTCCTCGCGCAGGCGTCGGGCCAGCGCCGGGGAACGGCCTCCGGTCCCGATCGCGATCACCAGGTCGCCACGACGCACGACCGCCGGCGCTGCGAAGTCGCAGTGGTGGACGTCGTCCATCACGTTGACCAGCACGCCCCGGGCCCGGGCCTCCGCGGCCACCGACGCGCGCACGTCGGGGTCGGCGGACGCGGCCACGCACAGGAACGTCCCCGCGAGGTCGCCGGGTTCGTACTCCCGCCGGTGGACCGCCACGCCGCGCGCCTCCAGCGAGTCGAGCCGCTCACCGGGCCCCGCTGCGACCACCGTGACCCGAGCCCCCGCCTCGAGGAGCGACTCGACCCTCCCGGCGCGAACGGCGTCCTCGCCGATCACGACCGCCAGGCGGCCCTGCAGCTCCAGGAACACCGGATAGCCGAACGCCATTCCTACTCCCCGATCCCGCCGCCGCCCACGTTCACCGAGCGGAGCGTCGCGCCCGTCCGGTCGAGCGCCACCCGCAGCTCGTAGGGTCCGGCGCTGATCGACACGGCGTACGAGCCCGGGGCCGTCACCGCTACCCGGAACGACTCCACCGACAACCCGCGGACGGCTCGCAGCGCCGCGTTGAGCTCCTCCACCTGCTCGAGCACCGCGCGGCCCTGCGGAGTCTCCCGCCACACGCCGGTCAGTGCCCGGACTCCGGTCGGCCCGTGGACCGCCCGGGCCCGGCCGGTTTCCAGGGCGACCGACGCAACCTCGCCCAGCCGGCCGGCCAGGTCGCCGGGGACGTCGCCCTGCTCCGCGGCCCACGCCAGCTCCTGCAGCTCCTGCCGGGTCTCGCCCGGCGGCAGCTCGTCCGCCAGCGCGAGCGTTTCCGACACCACGACCTGGCGGTCGGCCTCCCCCAGCTTCATGCGACCTCCTTCTCATCGGGTTCCTGCGTCGGTTCCGCCTCCTGGGCACCGTCGGAAGCCGCCCCGCCGTCCCGCCCCAGCAGTGCCTGCAGCTCGTGCTCGAAGCCCCCGGTGTTGATCGCGCAGTGGATGCCGCACTCCTTGGGCGCGTTCGTCTCCCACCACCACCGGCCGGACCGGTCCTGCTCGCCCGGCTCGACCGGCCGCGTGCACGGCGCGCAGCCGATCGACGTGTAGCCCTGGTCGAACAACGCGTGATACGGCACGTCGTTCGCCTGGATGTAGTCCCAGACCTCGCCCTTGGTCCAGTCTGCGATGGGGTTGACCTTCACGATGCCGCCGTGGTCGTGGTCGAGCTCGATCTTGCGGACCTCGGCCCGGCTGGCCCACTGCTCGCGGCGCAGCCCGGTGACCCACGCGTCCAGGTCGGCCAGGAACCGGACCAGCGGATGGACCTTCCGGATCTGGCAGCACAGCAGGCGAAGGTCGACCGCCTGATACATGAGGTTCGGCCCGTGACGCCTCGTGAGCTTCTCGATCGCCGTGCGCTCGGGGAACAGGACCTCGATCTCGATCCCGTAACGCTGGCGGACCCGTTCCATGAGGTCGTAGGTCTCCTGGGGCAGGCGCCCGGTGTCGATCGTGAACACCCGCACGTCGGGCCGGATCCGCAGGGCCATGTCGAGGATCGCCATGCCCTCGGCGCCGCCACCCTCCGAGATGGCCATCCGGGGGTGGAACCGGTCGAGCGCCCACTCCAGGATCTCCTCGGGAGGCGCGTCGTCGTACAGCACCGAAAGCTCGCCTGCCTCGTACTCGTCCAGCACGGCCTGGTCCGTCACGTTCGCTCCTTCCCGTGCGCGCCGCTTCCGGTCGCGCCGACTCGTGCGTCCACTCGGATCGTCATGCCGCCTCGTCCCCGCTCGCCCGGCCCGCCGCCACCGCCTGGAGCTCCTCGTCGGGCGTGCGGATGCAGAAGTCCCGGAACGGCTCGCCCTCGGCCCGGCCCGCGACCCAGGCCTCGATCAGCCGGTCGACCGTCGCCTCGAGCCGGCCCGTCGCCACGCGCCGGACCAGCGGCCGCCCGATCGCCTGCAGCGGCCCCACGCCGCCCCGCAGGAACAGGTCGAAGGCCTGCTTCGTGCCCTCCACCGGTTCCCGGCTGGTCGTCCCCATCAGGCCGATGTCGCCGACCCAGTGCAGCGCGCACGCGTGGGGGCAGCCGTCGAGGTTCACCTGGAACCCGTCCAGCGACGAGCCCCACCGCCCCTCCAGGTGGGCCAGCAGCCCCTTCAGGCGGCCCTTGGTCTCGGTGACCGCGTAGTTGCAGTGCGGCTCACCGGTGCACGCGATCGCCGTCGCCCGCAGCCGGTTGGCGTCCACGGGCAGCCCCAGGTCGGACAGCGACGCGACCACGGCGTCCACCTGGGCGGACGGGACGTTCGCCAGGATCAGGTTCTGCTGCTTGGTCAGCCGGACGTCGCCGCCCGCGCCCTCGGCGAGCGAGGCAATCGCGATCAGCTGCTCGCCGGAGGTCAGCCCGAGCGGCACGGGCACGCCCACGTGGAACCGGCCGTCCTTCTGCTCGTGCACACCCATGTGGTCGGCGAACCCTTCCGGTTCGGGGGCGGCGCCGTCCTGCAGCCGGGTCCCCAGCCGCTCCTCGACCAGCGAACGGACCCCCTCGACGCCCCGGTCGTCGACCCAGAACTTCATCCGGGCCTTGACGCGCGAGATGCGGTACCGCCGGTCCTCACGCCAGGTGTCGAGCAGCGCGCGCAGCACGTCGACCGCCGCGCCCACAGGCACCCACACGCCGAGGTCCCGCGACAGCCGCGGCACCGTCGACAGCCCGCCGCCCACGCGCACCGCGAACCCGGGCTCGCCGTCGCGCACCACGCCGAGCAGCGCGATGCAGTTGATCTCCGGCATGTCGCACTGGGCGGGGCACGCCGAGATCGTGATCTTCTGTTTCCTGGGGAGGTCCATGTACAGCGGGTGCCCGTAGAACGCGGCCGCGGTCTCGTCGACCACCGGCGAGACGTCGAACGCCTCGCCCGCCAGCACGCCCTCCAGCGGGCACCCGGTGATGTTGCGGACCGCGTCCCCGCACGCGCCGGCCGTGGTCAGCCCGGCCGCCGTGAGGTGGTCCAGGATGGCCGGCACGTCGGGGAGCCGGACGAAGTGCAGCTGCACGTTCTGCCTGGTCGACAGCTCCGCGGAGCCCTCGCCGTACCGGACCGACACCTCGCCGATCGCCCGTACCGCTCCCGGCGACAGCACCCCGGCCGGGACCTTGATCCTGAGCATGAACGAGCCGACCTTCGGCTTGTCGTGGTACAGCCCGTACCACTTCAGGCGGACGAGCTCCTCCTCGGGGATGTCCAGGTAGTGGGACCGGGCCAGCTCGGGAAGGTCGTCCAGCACGTCCACAGGCGGGCGTTCCACCTTCAGCCGCTCGATGGCATTGCGCCCCAGGACCTCGTCCCAGGACGGCTCGGGCCGGAGCGGCTGGCGCTCGCCGCCTCCGTACTTCCGGTCCTGGGTCATCGAGTCTCACCTCCGGTGTCGAGATCGGGAAAAGAAAAAGACCGCTGGCGCGGCCCTGGTCTCTCGATCTACCGGATGTGAGCTGCTACGGCCGCACCGTCCTCTCCGCGCCCTCCGGCAGGCACGGAACATCGGGACACGCGCACATGCGGCTGGGGATCATCGCCCCCACCTGGCCGTAGCACCTGGTTCGAATCACGAATCCGACTCCCGGAATAGAGAATTGCAGGTGCAAGTTACCGAGCGGCCGCGATCCTGTCAATCCATCGAAGGATGCGAACTGCCGAGCGCTCAGCCGCCGGACCCGGCGGCCTCCTTCTGCTTCTGCTTCTCCTCGTCGAGCAGGACGCGGCGGAGGACCTTGCCCACCAGCGTCTCCGGGAGCGAGTCGCGGAACTCGATTTGCTTGGGCACGCGGTAGCCCGTGAGGTCGCCGCGGCTCCACTTGATGATCTCCTCGGGCGTGGCCTGCTCGCCCTTGCGGAGAACGATGAACGCCTTCACGGCCTCGCCCGTCGTCTCGTCGGGGACGCCGACCACCGCGACCTTCTCCACCTTGGGGTTGCGGTACAGGACCTGCTCGATGTCGGTCGGATAGACGTTGAACCCGGAGACGATGATCATCTCCTTCTTCCGGTCGACGATCTTGAAGTAGCCCTCCTCGTCGAACTGGGCGACGTCGCCGGTGTACAGCCACCGGGCGCCGTCCTCCTCCTTGATCATGCCGGCGGTCTCGTCGGGCTTGTTCCAGTACCCCAGCATGACCTGCGGCCCGCTGATCACCAGCTCGCCGGGCTCGCCGGGGGGCATCTCCTTCGACGGGTCGTCGAGGTCGACCAGCTTGCAGTCGGTGTCCGGGATCGGCATGCCGATGAACCCCTCCTTCCGCTTCCCCACGATCGGGTTGGCGTGGGTGATCGGGGAGGTCTCGGTGAGCCCGTATCCCTCCGCGACCTTGGAGCCCGTGATCGACTCGAACTTCTCGGCCACGGCGAGCGGCAGCGGTGCGGCGCCCGACAGGCAGGCGCGGATCGACGTGAGGTCGAAGCCCTTGGTCTCGTCGGCCTCGTTCAGCGCGATGTACAGCCGTGGTACGCCCGGGAACATCGTCGGCCGCTCCTTCTGGATGGCCTTCAGGGTGTTCTCGAGCTCGAACCGGGGCATCAGGACGAGCTTCGCCGCCCTCAGGATCCCGATGTTCATGCACACGGTCATGCCGTACGAGTGGAAGAACGGCAGGACGCACATGATGGCCTCCTCGCCATCCTTGAGGTCCGGGAACCACGCAGCGCCCTGCATGGCGTTCGACACCAGGTTGAAGTGCGAGAGCATCGCGCCCTTCGGTAGCCCCGTCGTGCCGCCCGTGTAGATGAACCCCGCGGCGTCGTTCTTCGCGTCCACCTCGGCCACCGGGGGGGCGTCGCCGGGCGAGCGCATTAGCGACTTCCACGTCTTGACGGGCGCGTCCGACGGCACCGGGGGCCACGGGTGCCCCTCCTTCTTCGCCTCCTTCTTGAGCTTCATCGGCGCGAGGACGTTGACCGGGAACGACATGTAGTCCGTGACGCTCGTGACCACGGTCTCGCGGGGCCGGTACTCGCCCTCGATGTTCTTCAGGTTCGGCCACAGGGAGTCGAGGACCACCACGACCTCGGCGCCGCAGTCGTTGAGCTGGTGTGCCAGCTCGCGCGCCGTGTACAGCGGGTTGTTGCCGACGATGACCCCGCCGATCCGGACGGTGGCGTAGTACGCGATCACGTACTGGGGGCAGTTCGGCAGGATCAGCGCGACCCGGTCCCCCTGCTTCACGCCCAGACCGGCCAGCGCCGCGGAGAACCGCTCGGTCTCGGACAGAAGCTGCGAGTAGGTCAGGGTCTTGCCCCCCGGCACGCCCCACACGACCGCCGGCGCGTCGGGGTGGCGCTCGGCCGACTCCGCCAGCACCGAGAACAGGTTCTTCTCGGGGTAGGGCTCGAGCGTGTGCGGCACGCCCTCCGGATAGCCGGCGAACCAGGGACGGTGATCGGTCATCGCATCTCCTCGAGCGGGGCCGTGGGAGCCGCATTCTCGCAGGCCACGGACGGTGGCCTCAAACCGCTCCGTTTGCCCTCCGGCCGGAGCCCCCCGTACCGTCTTGGCGAACAGGCCGGCCTCCCCGCCGGCTCCCCCCGACGGAGAGGACGTCCCGGATGAGCGAGTGGTCGGACGCGTTGCTGGAGCGGGCCAGGGCCGGCCTGCCTCCCGTCGAGGGCGAGGTCCGCCTCTCCGGGTTGCACGAGCCGGTCGAGGTCGTCCGCGACCGGTGGGGCGTCCCCCACATCTACGCCCGGAACGACCACGATCTGTGGTTCGCCCAGGGATACGTGACTGCGTCCGAGCGTCTGTTCCAGATCGACTTCACGTTGCGGTTCGCCAACGGACGCCTGGCCACGCTGCTGTCGGAGATGGCGCTGCCGCTCGACCGGTTCGTGCGGACCATCGGCCTGCATCGCGGGGCCCGCCGAGTGGCCTCCGCGTACACCGACCAGGAGATGGCGATCGTCGACGCCTCGCTCGGCGGCATCAACGCCTGGATCGAGACCATGCCGGCCAAGCCGATCGAGTACGAGGTCCTGGACCTCGACGTCGAGCCGTTCCCGTCAGGGGAGGAGGGAGCGGCCTACGGCGCCGCCGAGATCCTGTTCATGTGCTGGGCGCTGTCGACGAACTGGGACGCGGAGCTGCTCCGGGCGGAGATCGCGGCGACGCACGGCTGGGAGACGATGACCGCCCTGTTCCCGGAGCATGCCAGCGAACCGTCGGTCGTGGTTGCCGGGAAGGACGGCGGGCCGGACGGACGCCGGGCCGCACTCGACCTGCTGCGGAGCGCGCCGCTCCTGCCGAAGGGCATGGGCTCGAACAACTGGGTGGTGGCCGGGTCGCGCAGCGTGACCGGCAAGCCGCTGCTGGCCAACGACCCCCACCTGCTGGTCCAGATGCCGGGGATCTGGTTCGAGGCGCACCTCTCCTCGCCGTCGTACGAGGCGTCCGGGGTCACCCTGGGGTTCGCCCCGGGCGTGGTGATCGGCCACACCGCCCACCACGCCTGGGGGTTCACGAACGTCGGCGGCGACACGATGGACCTGTACCTGGAGCGGCTGAACGACGACCGCACCGCCGCGCTGTACGAGGGCGGGTGGGAGCCGCTCACCATCCACCGGGAGGAGATCGAGGTCCGGGGCCGCTCCGAGCCGGAGGTCCTGGAGGTCCGGGAGTCGCGCCACGGCCCGATCGTGGACTCCTACATGATCGGGACGTCCTCGCCGGGCATCGTTCCCATCACCGATACCTTCGCCCTGCGGTGGACCGCCTTCGAGTCGGCGCTGTCGCCCACGATCCTGCTGGACATGGCCCGGGCCCGGGACTTCGGGGAGTTCCGGCAGGCGCTCCGGGGGTGGGACTGCCCGGGCCAGAACGTCGTGTACGCCGACGTCGACGGGAACATCGGCTACCAGTGCACCGGCCGGTATCCGATCCGGCGCAGGGGCGACGGTACGGTGCCCGTTCCCGGGTGGACCGCCGAGTACGAGTGGGACGGGTGGATCCCGTTCGAGGAGCTCCCGTGGTCGGAGAACCCCGAGGAGGGGTTCCTGGCCACCGCGAACGCCAAGATCCACGACGACTCCTACCCCTACCTCATCGGGAAGGACTGGCTTCCGCCGCACCGGGCCCGCCGGATCGTCGAGCTCCTGGCCGAGACCGAGCGGCACTCCCCCGAGACGTTCGCCCGCATGCAGATGGACACCGTGTCGATCCCGGCCCGCCGCATCCTGCCCTTCCTGCTGGAGGTGGAGCCGCGGAGCGACGGGCAGAAGGAGGCGCTGGCCCAGCTCTCCGAGTGGGACGCCGACCTCGACGCCGGCTCCGTGGCCGCGTGCCTCTACGAGGTGTGGGGCAAGCACATCGGGCGGGAGGTGCTGTCGGCGCAACTCGAGCCCCGGCTGCTCGACCACTACTGGGGGCGGCGGCTGTGGACGAACTCGTTCCAGTACGAGGTCCTGCCGGAGATTCTGGAGTTCCCGACGGCCATGTGGTTCGGCCGCGAAGGCCGGGAGGGACGCGACGACGTGCTGCGGCGGGCGCTGGACGGCGCGCTCGAGGAGCTGACCCGGGAACTCGGGGAGGACATGGCCGCGTGGCGGTGGGGCGCGCTGCACAAGGTCCGGTTCGCGTCGCCGCTCGCGATCATCCCCGACCTCACCGAGACGTTCACCGGCGGCGTCGTCGACGTGGGGGGAGACGAATCCACGATCCGCCAGTCGCACTGGGAACCGGGGTCCGGGTACGACACCGTCGTGATCCCGTCGTGGCGCCAGATCGTCGACCTGTCGGACATCGACGCATCGCTCGGCGTGCACACGACCGGCCAGTCGGGGAACCCGGCCTCGCCGCACTACCGCGACTTCGTCGACCTGTGGGCCACCGGCCGGTACCACCCCCGGCCCTTCACCCGAGCGAAGGTGGAGGAGGCCGCCGAGGCCACGTTCACGCTGGTCCCGGCCGGCTGACCGGGCCGGATCGTGCGGCGGCGGGCGCGGGCGGCATTCCGCTCGGTATCATCCGGGCGATGCCGAGGTCCAAGTCGAAGCGGCGGCGCTACCAGCCACCGCCCAAGAAGAAGCCCAAGCCGTCGCCCCGATGGTACGGCGCCATCATCCTGACGCTGTTGTTCGGGGGCGCGCTGGTGATCGTCCTGAACTACCTGAACCTCATGCCGGGCCCCAACGCGGAGAACATCTACCTGTTCGTTGGGCTCGGCCTCATCGCGCTCGGCTTCCTCGGCGCGACCCAGTGGCGCTGACGTCTGCCGGCTGAGGGGCCTGAGCCGTCAGCTCGCCGCGCGGAGCGGGAGCAGCGCGACCGACGGGTCGGCGTGCTGGCGGTGACGGACGTACAGGACGCTCACTCCCACCCCGATACCCGTGACGAACAGGTGCAGCGGGCCCTCCAGCGTCATCACGAGCCCCGGCGCGAGGGTCAGGGCCATGGTGGCCTGCTGCGCGGCCTGCAGGAGGAGCAGCACGCCCCACCCGACGGACAGCGCCCGGAACACCGACGCCGCGCCGGGGCGGCGCCACCGCTCCGCGAGGCGCCGTCGCCCCTCCGGATGGGGGGCGGAGAACCGGAGCGCGAGCGTGCGGGTGAGCGGCCGTCCGATGGCGCCGGACAGCGCGAACGCCACCCCGAGCACCCCACTCACCACGGCGCCCTTGGCCAGGATGAACATCCCCGAGCCGGACCAGACCGCGAGGGCGATCGACACGCCGGTTCCCAGGACGAACAGCCCCGCGGCCGCGTTGGGCGGCCGCCGACGGGCGACGCGGACGAGCGCGTCGACCAGCGGCACCGAGGACGCCGCGGCCAGCGCGACGACCACCGGAGCTCGCCGGGACACCAGGAAATAGATGAGGCCGGGGAACACCATGCCCGGCAGCACCTGCCACAGGATCGGGCCGAGCCGCACGGTGAATGCGGGGTCGGTCTCGCTTCGGGCGGGCGTCGAGGGGGCGGGAGGGGTCATGTGCGGGTTGTCGGAGGATACCCGCGCGTGCTTGATACTGCCCTTGGGCCTAGGTCCGGGGGCCCCCGGAGCCGCCGTCGACGGCTGATCACATGGCTGTAATTCTCCCCATGGGATTTCCCCACTGGGGACGAGCGGACCCCCTCGCTGTGGACAGGCTGGGGATACCCTGTGGACGTGCCGATCTACCAGTACCGCTGCGCCGCATGCGGCCACGACCTCGAGGAACTCCAGGCCATGGGGGCCCGCCCGCCGGGGCCCTGCCCCGAGTGCGGCGGCGAGCTCCGGCGGACCTACGGACGGGTCGGCGTCGTGTTCACCGGCTGGGGATTCTCGAGGAACGACCGGCTGCTGCCCTCCGACCGTCCGCGGAAGGACTTCCGGGCCCTGAAGGAGCGGGCCGAGCGCATCCGCGAGGGCGACTGACCCCCTCGGATGTTCCACAGCGTGGATGCCGGGCGGCTCAGTTCAGCGACGGATTGCCGGCCGCCGGGCGGCGGACGACCTCCATCCGCTCTCCGCAGTGCCGGGGAACCTGGACCTCGCCCAGCCGGGTGACCTGGAACTCGGTCCCGCACTCCCGGCACACCAGGAACACGTCGAGGTCGGCGACGTCCTCCGGCTCGGCGCCCGCGGGCCGGGTGTCGCGTACGCGGCTGACGCCGGAGACCGCCCGCAGGGCCTGGATCCCGACAAAGGCCACGACGACGAACAGCACGACCGCGCCCACGACCTGCAGGACCACGACGTCCAGTGAATCACAGCTGCGCCAGAGCGGCCGGTGGACCGTCCGCAGCGGCGGATGCCCGGATCGCCCCGAATGCTATCTTTGGGCTCGGCCCGCACGATGCTCGCCAGCCACTCGAAAGGGGATCACCCATGTCTCGACGGCTCTTCCTGCCGCTCGCCGCGGCACTGGTCGCGCTCTCGCTCGCCGCAGCGGCGTGCAGCAGCGGGGGAGGCGCCCAGCTCACGCACGCCCAGTTCCAGCAGAAGCTCACCCAGATCAACCAGGAGTTCAACAAGGAGCAGAAGACGGCGTTCACCGGCATCGACATCTCGAACCCGAACGACGTCAAGAAGCTCGGAGACCGTTTCCGGTCGGCCGCCGACCTGATCGACAAGATCGCCGACGACCTCGGCGGCCTCAACCCGCCGGACGACGCCGCCGACGCCACCCCCAAGCTGGTGGACGGCTTCCACAAGATCGCGGAAGCGCTCCGGCAGCTCGGCACGGCGGCGGACCAGGGCGACGTCGCGAAGCTGCAGTCCCTGAGCACGCAGTTCTCGAAGGGACCGGCGGAGGCGGAGCTGAAGCAGGCCACCGACGCGCTGAAGAAGGCCGGCTACACGACCCCCGCCGGCGGGTAGTCGACTGCCGGCATCCGCCGGGCCGGACTACGACTGGTCGAGGCGCTCGATGATCGTGGCGTTGGCCATGCCGCCGCCCTCGCACATCGTCTGGAGTCCGTACCGTCCCCCGGTGCGCTCGAGCTCGTGCAGCATGGTGGTCATGAGCTTGGCCCCCGTGGCGCCGAGCGGGTGGCCCACCGCGATGGCGCCGCCGTTGGGGTTCACGTGGGACTGGAACCAGTCCTCGGGGATCTCGAGTTCCTTCTGCCAGGCCAGCACGATCGAGGCGAAGGCCTCGTTGATCTCGACGACGTCGATGTCGTCGAGGCTCAGGCCGGCCCGGTCCAGCACGCGGCGGGTCGCGGGGATCGGCGCGGTCAGCATCAGGATCGGCGAGTCGCCGGCCAGGGAGAAGGAGACGAACCGGGCCCGGGGCTTCAGCCCGAGCTCCTCGGCCTTGTCCCGCGAGGAGATCAGCACGGCCGACGCGCCGTCGGAGATCTGCGAGGAGTTCCCGGCGGTGATCCGCCAGTTCAGCTGCCCGGGGAACGCCTCCTCCAGGCCGGGGTTGTAAAAGGAGGGCTGGAGCGTGCCCATCTTCTCCCGGTCGAGCTCGAAGCGAATGCCCTCGTCGTGCTCGAGCAGGGACTCGCCCTGCTCGCCGGACACTTTGATCGGGACGATCTCCCGCTGGAAGTAGCCCTGCTTCGTCGCCTCGGCCGCGCGCGCGTGCGAGCGCGCCGAGAAGTCGTCGAGCTGCTCACGCGACAGGTCCCACTTCGTCGCGATGAGCTCCGCCGAGATTCCCTGGGGGACGAGCTTGCCCTCGTACCGCGCGAACAGCTGCTGCCCGAACGGGTTCTGGCCCATGGTGGACGAGCCCATGGGCACCCGGCTCATGTTCTCGACGCCGGAGGCGACCACGAGGTCGTACGCGCCGGCGATCACGCCCTGGGCGGCGAAGTGCGCCGCCTGCTGCGAGGAACCGCACTGGCGGTCGACGGTGGTGGCCGGGACCTCCTCCGGGAACCCGGCGGCCAGCCACGCGTTGCGGCCCACGTTGAGGGACTGCTCCCCGACCTGCGACACGCAGCCGGTGATGTTGTCCTCGACGAGCGCGGGGTCGGCCCCGGAGCGGTCGACGACCTCCTTCAGCACCGTCGCCAGGAGGTCCACGGGGTGGGTCCCGGCGAGGGACCCGTTCCGCTTGCCGATGGGGCTCCGGACGGCTTCGACGATGACTGCCTCGCGCATGGTCAGGCTCCTTCCATCATCCGACGCGGCGTCCGCCGGCAGCTCACGAACCTACCGAACGGTAACAAACGCGGGAGCCCCTTGTATGCCCTCCCCTCTCAGCGGTCAAACTGCCTAAAGGCGAGGGCTCGCGAAGGATCTCGGCGCGCGTCAGCGACAGGTCTTCGGCCGCCTGTGGGCAGGCTGGGGTCATATTCTCGGGTACTGTCCCGCCACCCGGCTCCGACTCCCGGGCGACAGTTGCTCGGATGAGGCCGTGGACTTCTGCGCAAACTCTGCTTCTCAAGCTAGGTCCGGGCAGGGCCCCCGCAGGCTAGGCTGACGGGCCCTCCGGTACCACGCCGAGCTGCTGCATCATCTTCAGTGCGTCGAAGACCCCCCAGTGCTCATGGGCAAGACCGTCGTCGCCGAAGCGGATGATGTCGATGCCCTGCACGCTCGCGCTCTTGCCCGTTGCCGGCATGCCCACGAAGTCGCCCGTGTTCGTCCCGGTCGCCCGAAACCGAGCAACGACCTTGTCGCCGCTCGGCAGAACGTCCTGCGGCTCGAAGCGCAGGTCGGGGAAGGCGGCGATGTACATCCGGAAGAACTCCATGGCGCCCGCCTTCGTCGGCGGAAGGCCGGGTGCCTCCTCGTGCTCGACGAAGTCGTCGGCCAGCAGATCGCCAAACCCATCGATGTCGTGCGCGTTGATCAGGTCGTACAAGCGTCGAATCGTGGCCACATGGTCCATCTTGCTCCTCCTTCGAGGATCGGGGCGAGGAGTATACGTGTGAGTGTGCCGAGTCACCGTTGAGCGAAAGCCGGGCGAGGCGACGCTGGATACGGGGACAGACAGGTCGGTCTCAGAATCCCGTCGTCGTGAACTCGTCGGTCGGATTCGGGTTCGGAAACACCGTGTCGCTTCCCGGGTTGCAGGCCGTGTAGAGAACCCGGAACACACCGCCCTGGGCCTCGAGGCCCTGATAGTCGCCCACGAAGTAGCCCCGCGCGTAGGGAGCCTGATGCATGTCAAACGGCCCCGCCAGGTGGGACTCGCTCCACGTCGCCCCCCCATCGTGGGAGTGCACGATCCAGTGATCCGTGGTCAGTCGCCGGTCTCCTGACACATCGTTGCGGAAGTCGTAGTACGACACGGCCACGGTCCCGGCGTCGTTCACGGCGACGGCCGGCTCGAAGGCCTGGTCCGTGAAGGTGCCCGTCGGCGTCTGGTTCACCTTCTCAGCAGGCGACCAGGTCTTCCCCCCATCGTCGGAGTACGAGAGCAGGATCAGATCGTCGCCAGAGGCGTTGTCCAGGTGGTCCTGCCAGGCGAGGTATACGCGCCCGGGGTGCGCGGTGCTGGTGTCGACGGCCAGGTCGATGATCACGCCGTCCGATCGCACGAGCGTGCACGGGGGATTCCCGGTGATGAACGGCCGGCAGTTGATCGGCTCCGGGTCCCGCTCCCCGACGGACTCCACGCCCGACACCCGGAAGGCCCTCTTCGACCAGGTCACGCCCTTGTCCGTCGACCGGATGACCTGGATGCTCGGGCCGCCGTCCTTCGGGAAGACCATGAATCCGTCGAGGAGCGTTCCGTCCGGCAACACGACGATCTGATTGCTGATCGTGGTGGCCTTGTTCCCGGGGTCGTAGATGGCCCGCGCGGGCTCCCACTGCGGGGTGTCCGCGGCGCCGTTCGTCGTCCGCGCGAACCACACCGGCCCGCGGAAGGCCCTGGCGAGCTCGAAGGCGGTCGCCGGCGCGTGCTCGTTCGGCGACACGAACCGGTCCCACGCCGCGTACACGAGGTCGCCGCTCGGGTCGGTCGGATCGGCCGTCAGGGATTCCTTGTCGTTGAAGTTGTTGCCCAGCGGGATCCCGGTCCGGGAGGAGTCGAACTTCAGCGTGAACGGCTCGCTCCAGGTCGCTGACCCGTGGCGCATCCGCGCCGCCAGGACCGCATTACGCGGGGTCGTCCGGTCCACCGACAGGCTGATCGCCCACAGGTCCCCGTTGGGCGCCCAGGACACCCACGGGTCCGAGGACCGGCCGAAGTCCCCGCCGTTTGCGGCGGTCCCCCCCGCGCAGTTGCTGAAGTGCGGCCAGGAGTAGGCGAAGGTGGCGCCGCCGTCGTGGCTCACCGCGGCCACGAGGCCGTGCGCCCCGCCGTCGGACCACCGGTCCTGCTGCCACATCGCGGCCACGTCGTTCGGGTTGGTCGGACTGACGGCGATCCAGGGCTCGGCCTCCGAGTTCGGGTAGTTGAAGTTGCTCCCCGGGAAGCTGCCCTCCGCGGCGCCCCCGCACCCGGGCGGGAACGGCGTCGGGATGCTGAGCACTGTCGGTGGCGCCAGCGTCAGGGGGCCGGCGCTCGCGGCGGTGGGCCACGCCGCGATCAGGGCGATCGGACCGAGTACTGAGAGGACTCGCCGCATTTGGACTCCCTCCCTCGCTTCCGGGGGCCACGCCGCACGGGCCGGCACGAAACAGAGTTCGACTCTACTCCCACGCTCACGAATGGTGCGTTCACACAGTTACGTTCCGACTGACGGACACGTGCAGCGCCGGCAGCGGAGGCGCGGGGGAAGGGGTCGGTCGGGGCGCTCGGCGGATGGCTCGCGGAGGCTGACGCTGGTATCGCCAGGGAAGCGCTGGCGTCGTGGGGCCGCCCTCGCGCGCCCCCTCCCTCTCCTATCCCGTCAAACGGACGAACGGGACAAGAGAGCGAGCGTGCGCTCCGGCGATTGCTCGGAGGGGGACGCGGCTGGGCGCTAGGGCAGGAACCTCCCCGTCGCTCCCACCACCGTCGAGGCCACGAACGCGCACGACGTGCCGCCGGATTCCCGCACGGCGGCGTCCACGGTCGCCACGTGCTCGATCGTGAAGAATCCGGACGTCGTCGTGAAGTGGAGCAAAAGCCTGACCTGCGCGACGGTACCGCCGCCCTTGATGGCGAGGATCGGCAACGAACCTGACGGATCGACGTGGTTCTCGTCGGCAGTGGCACCGAGCTGGTCGATCCTGGACGTCCAGGCATCGACGCTGTGTGACCCGTTGACGTAGGTGACGATGCCCTCAGAACCCTCGCAGTCGGCCGAAAGCTGCCCGTAGGCCGGGATGGCGAGGAGCTCCTTCGAGTTATCGGGGGTCAGTCTCAGGGCGAAGCCCCGGACCTGCCCCCCGCCCTGGACGTACCCGGAGGAGGCCAGCCCGTTCAGGAATGCGGCGTTCAGGTTGCCCACCTTGGTGGAGGAGTTCACGGTCATCGGGGGCTTTCCCGCGGCCACGTTGAGCGAAAGCGCCGGACCAGATCCTGAGTTCGTCACCCTGAGCTGGGCTCCGGAGGTCGACCCCGCGAGCGCGCTCGTGGCGTTCACCGTATTGGTCTTCCCGAGGTTGAACACGCCCCCGATGCCGGACCCGGCCATGGCCGCAGTGGCCATCATGACGACGGCCGCCCCGACCCCACCGGCGATGGCGCCTCTCAGGAACTGGTGCCGCATCGCATGCCCACCTCCTCGCCGGGGCCTCGCGCCGCCGGCCTTGGGGATGGTCGCCTTGTCCGAGCGGAAGGGCAAGCCCGGGCTACCGGTAGGCGTCGGGCGGGGGCTTCGTGAAGGCGTTGCCCGCGCAGTCGGTGCGCTCGGGCAGCGGATCCGGCGGCCGCGGCGGCTGGGTGAAGTCGAAGGCCTCGTGGAGGTTCCCGGCCTCCCGGTCGCGGCGGGTGAGCTGGGGCAGGCCCCAGTTGTCTTCGATGAACCGCAGCACGCTCGAGAACTCGCCGTGGTGGTGGTCGACGAGCCCCTTCCTCGCGTAGGGCGAGATGAGCAGTAGCGGAACCCGGATCCCCAAGCCGAACTTGTCGATCTGGGGCGGGGGGACGTGGTCGTAGAACCCGCCCCAGTCGTCCCACGTCAGGAAGATCGCGGTGTCCTTCCACATGGGGCTCCGCATGATCGCGTCGATCACCCGGGTCGACCAGTTCTCGCCGTGGCAGAAGTTGTACTCGGGGTGCTCCGACAGCGCGAACTGCGGCGTGATCCACGTGACCGGCGGGAGGCGGTCGTTGTCGATGTCGTCGACCACCTGCTGCACCGGGAACACGTGGTGCGCCCACTCGGCCGCGTCGTCCCGGATATGTCGCACCGACGCGAACGCGGACCAGATGTACCCCGAGCTCGGCGACTGCTCCCACGGGACCGGTGGGGCCGCGTAGTAGGCCCACGGGATGCCTCGATGCTGCAGGAGGTCGGCCTCGGTCCGGAAGTCGAAGCACGGGGACACCTGGTGCACGACGCCCTCGGTGTCCACGACCTGCACCTTCTCGCTCTTCGGCGCGTCGCACCCCCAGGTCTTGTAGGGGCCGCGCTGGTTCCCGCTCGGCGAGGAGGGATTGTCGTGCGTCCCACCCGACTGGGCGGCGATCGTGAACAGGTGGTTGGGGAACGACGGGCCGTTCACCGAGGCGAAGAAGCGGTCGCCGAGCACGAATTCCTTCGCCCACCGCCAGTAGTTCGGCAGCATCTTGGGGCCGGTCATCTGGGTGAAGGCGTACTGGGCCGCGGCCGGGGTCAGGTCGAAGCCGTCCATCTTGCCGCCGTCGTAGTCCTGGATGGCCGCCGAGTAGTCGTGGGGGAGGTCGTGGGGCAGCCGCTGGTCGAACCCCCTGGCCAGCGGGCGCGTCGTGCCGTGGTCGTTCGCGGTGCTCGTCCCGTCCGCGCCGGGGAACCGCCCGAAGAGGTTGTCGAACGACCGGTTCTCCTTGATCAGGAAGACGACATGCTTGATCGGCGTGGTCGTGTGGAACCGGGCCGGGTCGCTCGTGTGCGGGTGGATCGCGACCGGTGAGGTGCTCCCCACGACCGGCGAAGCCGGCTGCCGAGCCGGCCCCTCGACCGCGCCCGGCGTCGTGCACGCGACCGCCGCGAACAGGACGAGGCCGGCCAGGGCCCGGAGCACGCGCGACGGAGAGGTCCTCATGGCAGGGAGACGGCCCATCGTACCGGCGCGGTCGCCTCCCGGCATGCCGCGGGCCGGATCCCTTGCCAACCGGGCGGACCATTGCCGATGATGGGCGCCGATGCGCCCCGTCGCCCGCTCGCTGCCGTTCTTCGTCGTGGCCGCGTTCCTCGTGCTGCCCGGCCGGGCCCTGGCCGGCGACGTCACGGTCCAGCTGACGGCCCCGGCGGCCGGCACCCCCGTGCACCGGACCGTCGCCGTCACGGCCACCGCCCCGGGCGCCGACAGCGTCGCGTTCCAGCTTGCCACCGGGTCGGGCGGCCCCTACTCGGACATCGGCACCGACTCCGACGGCTCCAATGGCTGGAAGGTGCCGTGGGACACGACGACCGGCACCGACGGCTCCCGGTTCCTCCGGGCCCGCGCCGACGCGGGGACCGAGCAGTTCTTCAGCGCCCCCGTCCAGGTGACCGTGGACAACACGGCCCCGGTCGTCGCGGTCGCGGCGAGCCCGTCGCCGTTCAGCCCGAACGGCGACCAGGTGAGGGACCGGACGGTGGTCACCGTGACGCTGTCGGAGACGGCCGCCCTCGAGCTCGACGTGGTGAAGCCGGGCGTCGCCGTCGTCAAGCGGCTCGCATCCGGCGCCAGGTTCGGCGCCGGCGCGCATCGGTTCGAGTGGCGGGGGATGGTCCGCTCGGGCGGCCACTGGCGCCGGGCCGGGGACGGGACGTACGCCGTGCGGGGCACGGCCGTCGACCCCGCCGGCAACCCGAGGGCCGGGGCCGGCTCGGTGCGGGTCGACACCCGGCCTCCCGGGTTCCTGTGGCATGCGGTCTCGCCCGAGCCGGCCTTCGGCAGCGGCCCGATCACGCTGTCGTTCCGCACCTCCGATCCGGCGCCGCGGGTCACGGTCGCTGCCGAGATCTGGAACGACTTCAAGCGCATCCTGATCACCGACCGGGTGTCCAAGCCCACCGGGGCGGCGAGCGTGCGGCTCACCCTGGCGTCGTCACCGCTGCCCGGCCTGTACCGCGCGCGGCTGCTGCTGATCGACCAGGCCGGGAACAGGACGCTGGCGGGGTTCCTGCCCTTCCGCGTCCAGCACCCGGTGAAGACGACGGTCGTCCGGGGGTTCACCGGCGTTGGACGGCGGGTCGCGCTGACGTTCGACGACTGCATCTTCGGCGACGCCTGGGACTCCATCCTGGACACGCTGGAGGCGAACCACGTCCACGCGACGTTCTTCTGCGCGAGCGTGAACCTCGTCAACAACGTCCGGCAGGCCCGGCGGGCCCTCGCCGCCGGGATGTCGATCGGCAGCCACACCCGGGACCACCCGGACCTCCGCACCCTTTCCTACTCGCAGATCCGGGCCCAGATCCAGGCGGACATCGACACCTGGTGGCACATCGCGAGGGCGACCCCGCTGCCGTTCTTCCGCCCGCCGTACGGCGCCTACGACGACACCGTGCTCCGGGCGGCCGGCGACCTGGGATTCGCCCGGACCATGCTCTGGGACGTCGACCCCCAGGACTGGTCCGACCCGGGCGTCTCCGAGATCCAGCGGCGAGTCCTGTCGCACGCCCACCCCGGGATGGTCGTGGTCATGCACGTGAAGCCCCAGACCGCGTCCGCCCTGCCGGGCCTGCTCCACGCGCTGGCCGCCCGCGACCTCCACCAGGTCGGGCTCGACGAGATGTTCCGGGTCGCCAACGGGACCACGGACCTCCGCCTCGGCCCGGCCGAGTGGGGACGACACCGCGCGGGCTGACCCGCGGGTTAGCCCGTCGCCTCGAAGTCCACGTGGAGGTTCACGGACTTGCCGGAGACCTGCAGGTTCTCGCAGTCCGCCGTGCCCTTGACGTGGCTCTCCGACGCCTCCGACAGCGCGATCGTGCACTCCCCCGCGGTCGATGCGGCGATCAGCAGCGTCGGGCTCGTGATCGAGAAGCTCAGCGTGAGCGTCGTGCTGGTTGTCGCCGAGCCGGTGAACGCCAGGCCGGCGATCGTGAAAGTGTTCCCGGAGGTGTCGGCCCACGCGAGCGCGATGGCCAGCCCCGGCTTGTAGGTCCCGGTCTTCAACGTCGTGAGGTTTACCGTCGCGGTCGCGTCGCCCGAGACAGCGAGGTTGGCGGTGCCCTCGGTGAGCCCGCCGGCGTTGCCGGTGGGGATGCCGGACGGAATCAGGCTCGCGATGCTGGACGGGATCCCCGTGGGGAGGCCAGTCGGGATGAGGCTGGCGATGTTGGACGGGATCCCCGTGGGGAAGGCGGTGGTCGGCGAGGCTACGCCGTTCCCGCCGCCACAGGCCGCCATCAATACCACCACTGCCGAGCCGGCAATCACGAGCGCACGCGTCGACCGCATCTGCATCTCCTTGTCCGCCGAAGTGGGCAGGACATTACCCCACCCAGTGGCCCGAATCCGTCCCCCGACCGATCTTCCCCGAAATGGGGGACCCGGCACCCAATGGACGTTTCGGGCGGCGGTCCGGTGGTGGCAGCAGGGTTCGGCCGGCCGGTGACTACCCGGAGGGTTTGTTCTGCTTCAGGAACTGCACGACGTCCTGCGCCAGGGCCGCGACGTTGGGCGACCCCAGGCCGGTGGCGAAGTCCCAGCCCACCCGGCAGTCGTCGCTGCGGTTCCCCCCGATCACCACGTCGTGGAACGGCTCGGAGGGGTCGTCGACCCCGTCGTAGTTCATCTTGGTGGCCGCGATCCGGTACAGCATGTCGTCGACGAAGCCGAGCGGCCCGGCGCCCTGCTGCTCGGCGAACTGCCGGATCAGCAGCATCGAGGCCGCCCAGAACGGCGTCGCCGCGCTGGTTCCGCCCACCGGGCTCCCCT
The DNA here is from genome assembly GCA_045805265.1 of Actinomycetota bacterium. Lineage (GTDB taxonomy): Bacteria > Actinomycetota > UBA4738 > UBA4738 > JACQTL01 > JBJMLO01. The sequence goes on along the minus strand of JBJMLO010000028.1, from coordinate 2,203 downwards.
GCGGCCTGCCGCCCTGGCCGGGCGACACCGAGAAGAACCCGCTGTCCGGGTCGGCCGAGGCGGCCACGTCGGGACCCTGGCGGCGCCCGTCGGGATTGCGCTGGGAGTCGAGGACCGGCGTCGCCTTGCCGTTCACCTGGAGGTCGCCCTGCTGGTACTGGGGCAGCGCGTCCGCCGTGAGCGTCGAGGGGTTCACGCCGCCGCCGGTCCCGCTCTGGGACAGGATGTCCTCCCAGCCGGCCTCCTGGAGGTACGTCCCGTCCTGCCGGACGGACAGCAGCGTGCCGCCCACCGAGATCACGTTGGGGCTGTCGCCCGGCCACAGCGGGACCACCCGGGTGTCGTTGAGGTCGAACCGCTGGCACCCGAACGCGCCGGTGTCGCCGGCGGCGACGAACACGCTGATGCCCGCGGACCTTGCGGCGGCGAACGCCGACTCCGACAGCGCCCGGTCGCCGGGCGACAGGAACGGGCTGCCGTCCGCCAGCTTCAGCGCGTCGCACAACCCGTAGCTGATGGAGACGCTGTCGGCCCGCCCGTCCGCGACGATCTGGTTCACGGCCGCCCCCATCCCCTGGGTGAACGACGACAGCGAGCCGAGCGGCGTCTCGTAGTTGAGGATCTTCGCTTGCGGCGCCATCCCCCGGACCACGTCGACATCGAGGTTCACCTCGCCGGCGATGTCCCCGGTCGCGTTGTCGTTCCCCCCGTTCACCGGGACGTGCTCGATCGACTGCGCGATGGGTGGCGCGTCCACGTTGGCCGCCGTGTCGAACGCGTTGACGTCCTGGTCGCGGAACGAGCCGAACGACACGATCGCGATGGTCTGCCCCTGTCCCAGGATCCCCTGGTCACGTAGGGGCGTGGCGTCGTACGCCTTGGCGGCGTCGTCCGGGAGCAGGCCCTGCCCGTGGGGGATGGCGAGCGTCGCGGGGAAGGCCAGCCCGTTCAGCCCGGCCACCGCGCTGACCGACGGGCGCAGGGAGTCGGGGACGACCGGATCGCGCAACGGCGCGATGTAGCGCCGGCCGCCGGCGTCGCGGAAGTCGCCCAGCCGCGTCGCGAAGAACTCGTCGATGGCCCCGACCGGGCCCGACAGCGAGATGCCCGTGCGCTGGGGGTACACCGAGTGGACGGCGAACCCCGCCCCCTGCAGCTCGGCGCGGACCCGAGCGACCTGCCGAGCGGGGAGCCCGAACCGCTGCCCGAACTCCGCCGCGGTCAGGAACCGCCGGTAGCTCGACGAGGTGGGGTCGTTCAAGTCGTGCAGGAACCGCCGCATGGCCGCCTGGTGGGCCAGGCGCAGGACCACGGAGAAATCGAGCACCTGCGCCCGGTCGGTCTCCTCCAGGAACCTCCCCCCGCCGTGTGGGGACACGCCCCTCGAGCCGCCCGCGGGGCGCACGGCCACCCGTGGAGCCGAGCGGCCGTCCGGAGGCCGACTCGGCGATGGCGTGCAGGCCCCGGCGACGAGGCCCGCGGTGATGGCGAGGACGAGGATGCGTCTGGTCATGGCTACCTGAGGTTGACCTCCGGGATGATGTTCCGGCCACCGACCTGGAACTGGATCGGCTGGCCGTCCACCAGCACGATGACCGCCAGCGTGACCGGGGGGAAGCCGCCGGAGGGCGCGAGGACGGGGAGGAACGCCCGCTGGGCGCCGGCCACCCCCTGGGTCGTGAACGATCCCTGTTGGACGATGATCCTCGTGCCGGGGATCCCGACCGCCGCCGTGATCTTGTGCCTCGGCTCGAAATCGAGCGCGGAGACCATCACGAAGAATCCAGGGACGGTGCGCCGGAGGTTCACCCCTCCTTCCACCGGATTGCTGCAGCCCGAGGGGGTGGCGCCGACGATCGTCCCGCCGACGATCGACCCCCCGAGGAGCTTCTTGCAGAAGAACACCCTCAGGAGGTTGCGGAACGTCGGTGGCGGAGGGGCCTGCGACTGGGTCGGCGACGGCGCGGCCGTCGTCGGCGGCGCTGTGGTCGGGGGTGCGGTGGTCGGGGGTGCGGTGGTCGGCGGGATCGTCGTCGGAGGGATCGTGGTGGGAGGGATCGAGATGGTGGGGGACACCACCGGCGGGGTCGGCAACGGCTCGACCTTGTCCTTCTTGTTGAACACCGTGAAGAACAGGAGCGCGCCGATGCCGGCGACGACCAGGAACGCGATGAGGCCGCCGAGTCCGGCAGACAGCGTGTTG
>JBJMLO010000027.1:0-78107 GCA_045805265.1 Actinomycetota bacterium | reverse complement strand
GACGTGCTCGCGGGTCTGGGGCATGGGGCCGTCGGCGGCGGAGACCACCAGGATGGCCCCGTCCATCTGGGCGGCGCCGGTGATCATGTTCTTGATGTAGTCGGCGTGCCCGGGGCAGTCCACGTGGGCGTAGTGGCGGTTCTCGGTCTGGTACTCCACGTGGGCGATGGCGATGGTGATGCCCCGCTCCTTCTCCTCGGGCGCCTTGTCGATCTCGTCGAACGGGGTGAAGTCGGCCAGGCCCTTGTCGGACAGCACCTTGGTGATGGCCGCGGTGAGGGTGGTCTTGCCGTGGTCGATGTGCCCGATCGTGCCGATGTTCACGTGGGGCTTGGTCCGCTCGAACTTCTTCTTCGACATGGTGCGTTCCCCGTTCTCTCCTGGTCGGTGTCCTACGTAGCGGGGGGCGGATTCGAACCGCCGACACAGCGATTATGAGCCGCTTGCTCTGCCACTGAGCTACCCCGCCCCGGCGCGGCGGGCACGGCGAGGCCGGCCCCAGCAACGCGAAAGTGTACCGATCACACAGGGCACCCGGCGCGGCTCGTGCGCTTCCCTTTCCGGCCGGTCGTCCGTACCCTTCCATCCGCGATGGCCTCCTACATCATCGGCGGGCTGAGCCGGCTGTCGGTCCGCGTGTCCCGGCTGCTCCTCGAGGAGGGGGACGACGTGGCGGTGCTCGCGTATCCCAACGAGGAGGACCTGCGGTACCTGCTCGATCCCCGGGTGCGCGTCGGGGAGCTCAGCGGCGATCGCGAGCAGGTCATGCGCGACGCCGGGATCGAGCATGCTGCGTGCCTGCTGGCGCTCGGCGAAGACGACCTGGAGAACCTGCGGACCATGGTCGCCGGGACCGCCGCCGCGCCGCACGTTCCGCTCGTCCTACGGGCGTTCGATCCAGCGCTGGCGGAGCAACTCACCCGGCACGGCAAGTTGCGACGGGCGTACAGCGTCTCGGCCCTGGCGGCGCCGGCGTTCGTCGTGGCCGGGCTCGGCGGCGAGGTCGACGAGACCATGCGGCTCGGCCAGACGGAGGTCCCGATGGCGCGGCTGCAGCTCGCAACCGGCTCCCCGGTGGCGGGCCTGACGATCCGCCAGGTCGAGGCGCGCTTCGGGTGCGTCGTGCTGGCGGAGACGGGGGGCGATGGCGTGTGGCGGTCTGTGCGAGACGCCGACCGTAGGGTTGCGGCCGGCGAGGGCCTGGCCGTGGGCGGGCTCCTCCCCGACGTGCTCCGGGCCGCGGAGCAGGCCGCGGCGAGCCCGGGGCGCGAACGGGCCCCGCGCGCCCGGCGCCGCCCGGAGCTCCGCCACCGGCTCTCGGGCCCGCTGGTCGTGAGCGTCGCGCTGCTGGTCGCCGTGCTCGCGGCGATGGTCGTGGCGTTCGCTGTCGACCTCCACACGGGGTTCGTCCACGCGCTCTATGTCGCGGTCCTCACGGCGTTCGGGAGCGGCCCCGTCGACCCCAGCAGCCCGCAGCACGCGGGCCTGAAGGTCTTCGCGATCGTCTGCCTGATCGCGAGCGGCGTGCTCGTCGGGGCAGTGTTCTCCTTCGCGACCGCCGCGGTCACCGAGGATCGCCTGCAGCGTCGCGAGGGCCGGCGGATCGCCCGGTTGCGCGGCCACGCGGTGGTGGCCGGGCTCGACAACGTCGGCTACCGCCTGGAGCAGGTGCTCCACCGGATGGGCGTCCCCACGGTCACGATCGACAGCGAGGTGGATCCCCGATTCTCCAGCGCGCTCGCCACCCGGACCCCGTTCGTGCAGGGCGACCCCCGGATCCGGGAGAACCTTGAACGCGCGGGCCTCGAACGGGCCGGGTTGCTGTTCGCGGTCACCGGGGACGAGCTGTTGAACGTGGAGGTGTGCCTGCAGGCCCGAGCGCTGAACCCCCGTGTCCGCACCGTGGCGCGCGTGTTCGACGAGGACTTCGCCGAGGACGCCTCGCGGACGCTCGGCATCGACGCGACGCTGTCGACCTCGATGGCGGCGGCAGCGGCGTTCGCCAGCGCCGCCACGGACGAGCAGGCAGTGCGCACGTTCCAACTCGGCCCGCTGGAGATGGGGGCCCGGCGCCTCGACCTCACTCGCGCGATCGAGAGGACCGAACTGGACGGCTGGGCACACACCGGCCTTCGGGTGGTGGCGTTCCAGAGTGGCCACGGCGCCGCGCCATCGGCCGTGCTGCCCGAATCGCTCAAGCCCGGGAACCGCGTGATCGTGGCCGGGCCGATCGACCGGGTCCGCGCGGCGAGCGCGTGAGCCGCGACCAACCTCGGGGGCGTTTCCTGTAGGCCATTCGTCCTACCCGGAAAGGGGTCCCATCGGGTCATGCAGCTTTGACCGGGGCGCGTCGATACCCCGTGCATGGAATGGATGCTGATCCTCCCCTCACTCCCGTTCGGAGCCCTGTTCGTGATCGGTCTCCGGATGGCCCGCTCCCCCCGCGTGAAGTAGGTCGCCGCCCAGCTCCCCGCGAGGGAACTCGGCGCCGCCGGGCCGGGCGCTGATGCCTGAGCCATGCCGGCCAATCCGTGCAGGTGGGGTGTTAGGTTTCGAGCCACGCCGACCAGGGAGGTGTCGCCATGCTCCATCGCATTCGCCGTGGGCTCACGTTCGCGAATGTCTGCTCGGTCCTCGCGCTCGTGATCGCGCTGGGGACGGGCACCGCGTACGCAGCGAACACCGTGTTCTCCACCGACATCGTGAACGGTCAGGTGAAGACCGTCGACATCGCCGGCAAGGCCGTGACGTCGGGCAAGATCGGCACCGGCGCAGTGATCACCGGAAAGGTGAAGGACGGCACGCTGATTGCAGCCGACCTCGCAACCGACTCGGTTGGAAGCGACGAGATTGCTCCGAATGCTGTCGGCACGCCGGAGATCGCCACCGACGGAGTCGGCGCAACCGAGATCTCGGACAACTCGATCGACGGCGGCGAGATCATCGACAACTCGCTGTCGGCGAACGATCTGGCGACATCCTCTGTCGGTACCTCGGAGATCGCGGACGGAACGGTCGGGACCGCCGACGTGGCCAGCAACTCCCTGACAACGGCCGACATCAAGGGCGCGGACATCAACGGCGGGGCGGTCTCGTTCGGCGCGGGAGCCGTCGCAAACGGCCGCTGCAAGGACTTCGAGGTCTCGATCGGAGGGGCGCACGCGGGCGAGGCCGTCGTCTTCTCGCTCCAGTCCGAGCCGGCGGAGGGCATGCTCTTCTATGGCGTGCGCGTCCCGAGCGACAACCATGCGACGCTGAAACTGTGCAACTTCACCGGTAGCACGTCTCCCGCGATGTCGAACATCCCGGTCAGGGTGATCACCTTCGGCTGATCGACCGGAAGGCAGGCGCGACCGCGGCTCTCGAAACGAGAGCTGGAGCGGGGATTCGAACCCCGGACCCCCGCCTTACCATGGCGGTGCTCTACCGACTGAGCTACTCCAGCACTCCAGCACTCCAGCGGGGCTGGCTAAGGAATCCGGCAAACAATCGCCGGAGCCCAGGCAACACCGTCCGCGAGTGTAGCGAATGGCCTGCGGGCCGGTTCCGCGGCTCGGAATGGGGACTGGCGGGTGAAGAGCCCAAGGCTACCCAGCCTTGTCCGGGGGAAGGAGGGTGGGACGTTCTACGCGGTCAGGCGGGGCGCCCAGGGATCGAACCGGGTGGCGGTTCCGGGCTATCAGCCGGACGGGAGGAGCAGGAGTTTCCCGGTCGTGCGCCTGGACTGCAGGTCTTCATGCGCGCGGCGGGCCTCGGCGAACCTGTACCGGCCGCCGATCGCCACCCGCAGACGTTGCTCGGCCACCCACCCGAACACGGCGCCCGCGCGTTCGAGGAGCTCTGCGCTCGTCGCCGTGTAGTGGGGGAGCATCGGCCGGGTCAGGAAGAGTGAGGCCGCGGCGAGGCGCGCGATTTCGACCGCCGGGGGCTGGCCGCTCGCCGCCCCGTACAGGACCATGACCCCGCGGGGCCGCAGGCTCGCCAGGCTGTCATCGAACGTGGCCCTGCCCACCCCGTCGAAGACGGCGCCGACGCCCTTCCCACCGGTCAGCTCCTTCACGCGACTGGCGACGTCCTCATAGCCGATCACGTGGTCCGCTCCCGACTGCCGCACGAACGCGGCCTTCTCCTCGGTCGAGGCCGTGGCGATGACCGCGCCGCCTCGAAGCTTCACGACCTGCGTCAACAGGTGCCCCACTCCACCCGCGGCCGCGTGCACGAGGACCGTGTCCCCCTCGACGACCGGATAGGCCGACAGCGCGAGGTAATGCGCCGTCACGCCCTGGAGGAGCACCGCGGCAGCTTCCTCGTCGCTCACGCCGCCCGGGACCGGGATGGCTTTCTGGGCCTCTACGGAGACGAACTCCGCGTAGCTCCCAGGCGCGGCTACCCAGGCCACCCGGTCCCCCGGCGCGATTCCTTCGACGGCGGCTCCGACTTCGTGGACCGTCCCGGCTCCCTCGACCCCAGCCACGAGGGGCGTCTCCGCTGCGTAGGCGCCCGCGCCCTCGCGCTCGTACACGTCGCGGAAGTTCACGCCCGCCGCTGCGACCTCCACGACAAGCTGCCCGGGGGCCGCCCGCGGGACCGGGAGGTCCCGCACCTCCAGGACCTCCGGCCCGCCGTGTCTCGTGATCACCACCGCTCGCACGTTGCGTTCCTCCGGACGACGTCTATTGCGCGACGCGGGCGCCTGGCCGCCGCCCGCTCACGAGCCCGGGCCGCTGAGTGCCGGTTCCAGGAGCGCCATGGCCGGTATCGTGAGGAACTCGACGAACCGCGCCGCGGCGCTCAGGGCGTCGAAGAGCTCCCCTGCCTCCCCGAGACGGCCGGCCAGGTAGGCCTCCGCGCCGAGGTTCGCCCGCAGGGCCTCGCCCTCCGCGCGCGCGATATCGCGGACCCGGGCGAGGGTGACCGGACGACCGTCACCTGTCTCGGCCCCGTGGCGGATCCACTGCCAGCACTGCGATCGGCTGATCTCCGCGGTGGCCGCGTCCTCCATGAGGTTGTCGATGGCGGCCGCGCCGACTCCCGTGAGCCAGGACCCCAGGTAGCGGATCCCGACGCTCACGCTCGTGCGGAGGCCCCGTTCCGTCACCGTCCCGCCCTGGATCCGCGTGTCGAGGAGGTCCGCGGCGCCCACCCGGACGTCCTCCAGCAGGCGATCGAGCTGCGCGTCCCGGTCCCCGAGCACGCGGTCGAACTCGGCCATAGCCGTCGGGACGAGGTCCGGGTGGGCGACCCACGTGCCGTCGAACCCGTCGTTCGACTCCCGGTCCTTGTCCGCGCGGACCTGCTCGAGCGCGCGCTCGTTCGCTTCTGGGTCCCGCCTGCTCGGGATGTACGCGGCCATCCCTCCGATCGCGTACGCGCCGCGCCGGTGGCACGTCTGGACGAGCAGGTTCGTGTATGCCCGCATGAACGGCACCGTCATCGTGACCTGGGAGCGATCGGGCAGCACGAACGCCGGGTCCTCGCGGAACTTCTTGATGACGCTGAAGATGTAATCCCACCGGCCGGCGTTCAGCGCGACAGCGTGCTCGCCCAGCGCCTGGAGGATCTCGTCCATCTCGAACGCGGCGAGGATCGTCTCGATGAGGACCGTCGCGCGAACCGTCCCGCGGGGAAGGGCCAGGGCCTCCTCCGTGAAGGAGAAGACGTCGTGCCACAGTGCGGCCTCCTCGTGCGACTCGAGCTTCGGCAGGTAGAAGTAGGGCCCCACCCCCCGGTCGATCTGCTCGCGGGCGTTGTGGAACGCTGCGAGGCCGAAGTCGAACAGCGAGGCGGCTGTCGGACGCCCGTCGACCGGCAGCCGGGGCTCCTCGAGGTGCCACCCTCGAGGCCGGACCACGAGTGTGGCAGTCTCCTCGGCCAGTACGTACTGGCGCTCCGGAGTCTCCAGGGAGATGCGCCGGCGCACCGCGTCGGCCACGTTCACCTGGCCCCCGACCAGGTTGGCCCACGTCGGCGAGTTCGCGTCCTCGAAGTCCGCCATGAACACCTGCGCGCCGGAGTTCAGGGCGTTGATCATCATCTTCCGGTCTGTGGGCCCGGTGATTTCGACGCGGCGGCTCACGAGCCCGGGCGGCGGCGGAGGCACGCGCCAGTCGGCGTCGCGGACCGCGGCGGTCGCCGCGGGGAAGTCTGGACGCTCGCCGGCGTCGATGCGCTCCTGTCGCTCGCCCCGCGAGCGGAGCAGCTCCTCCCGGCGCTGGCCGAACTCCCGTTGGAGCGCCGCCACGAATGCGAGCGCGTCGTCGGTCAGGATCTCGTCGAATCGCTCGCCCGACGGGCCCGAGACCACGACGCCGTCGACGCTCACGCCGCCCCTCCACCCCGGATCGACATCCACAGGAGCTCCGCCGGGTGGTACACGGGAAGCGGCCGCCCGGCCTCCTCCGCGAACGCCGCGATCTGCAGCGCGCACCCCGGGTTCCCGGCGGCCACGGCGTCGGCCCCGGTGACGATGAGGTTGGCGGCCTTCCGCCGGCCGAGCTCGGCGCCAGCCTCGGGCTGGAGGAGGTTGTACACCCCGGCCGACCCGCAGCAGAGCTCCCACTCGGCGGGTTCCAGGAGCTCGAGGCCGGGGATGGAACGCAGGACCGCGCGTGGCTCCGACCGGATGCGCTGCGCGTGCGCCAGGTGGCACGCGTCGTGGTACGCGACGCGGAGGGGAACCGGATGACGCGCGCTCCGGGGCGCGGCGTTCGCCTCGGCGAGGAGCTCCGTGACGTCCCGGACCTTCGCCGAGAGCGCCGCGGCCCGTTCGGCCCATCGCGGGTCGTCCGCCAGGAGGTGGCCGGCGTCCTTCAGCGCCGATCCGCACCCCGCCGCGTTCACCACGACGGCGTCGTAGGGCTCGAAGGCCTCGATGGCCTGGCGAAACCGCCCCAGCGCGGCCTCCTCCTCGCCGGAGTGCAGCTCGAGCGCCCCGCAGCAGGCGGGCTGGTCCGGCGAGTGGACCTCGTACCCCTCGGCCGCCAGCACCCCGGCGGTGGCGACGTTCACGCGGCCGAAGAACACGCGCTGAACGCACCCCTGCAGCAGCACCACCCGCCCGCGGACCGGCTTCGAGGCCCGGACCACCCGGGGGGGCCGGATCGCGGGGTCACGGACACGGGCCGGCGGGGCCAGCCGCTCGAGCGCCGCGAGACGGGGGAACGCCCGCGCGAATCGCGCGGTCCTGGCGACCCGATTGAGGCCGAGCCGCTGCACCAGGACCAGCAACGGCACGAGCGGTCGCAGCCGCCTCGGGTGGGGGAACGTGGCGAACAGGAACCTGCGGAGCGCGCGCTCCCTGCGGGACCGCTGGTGGTTCCGTTCGACCTGCGGGCGGGTGGCCTCGATTAGCCGGTCGTACTGCACGCCCGAGGGACAGGAGGTCACGCACGCCATGCACCCCAGGCAGCGATCGAAGTGCTGGACCCGGGCGTCCGACATCTCGCTCCCCGGCCGGAGGCCCTCGGCCATCAGCACGATGCGACCCCTCGGCGAGTCCATCTCCTCTCCCCACAGCACGTACGTGGGGCAGGTCGGCAGGCAGAAGCCGCAGTGGACACAGGCGGACAGGAGGTCCTGCGCCGGTGGGCGCTGCTCGTCGAACGCGCGGCCGGGCTCCGTCAGCACGGCTACCACCCCTCCCCGAACAGGCCGGGATTGCACACCCCGGACGGGTCGAACCGGGCCTTGACCCGCCGCATCAGGGCCTCGCCCTCGATAGGGCCCCACGGGTCGACCGCCTCTCGCACGGCGTCGGGGGCGTCGAGCACGACGCAGGGCCGGGTCGCCAATTCGCGCCGGAGGCGGGCCACGGCGTCGACGCCGTCCGCCGCCGGGAGCCGCACCCATGACACGCCCAGCGAGGCCCGGCCCACCAGCTCGCCGCCGGCCCCGACCGCGGCCCGGACCACGCGCTCGAGCTCCCCGCGCACCGCCGACACCCGGACGACCAGCTCGCCGCGCTGCCCGTTCCGTTGGTGGTCCCAAAGTGGCTCGTCGTCGCCGCTCTCCACCTCCGCGTCGAGGTCCGCGGCCCGCATGGCCTCCGCGACGCGCTCGGCCCGGTCCGCCACCGCCATGCCGGCCACCCGTGCGAGGAGCGAGCAGCCGTCCGCATCGGCGCGCACGTCGAAGGACTCGAGCTCGAACGGCGCGCTCCCCACCGCCACCGCGGCGCGCTGCAACACGGCCGGGTCACCGGTCCGTCCCACTGCCGTCGCTCGCGCCCCCGGCACCGGGTGCAGCCGAACCACGAATTCGGTGAGGAGCCCCAGGCTGCCGAACGACCCCGCGAACAGCTTCGGCAGGTCGTAGCCGGCGACGTTCTTGATGACGCGCCCTCCGGCCCGGGCGACCGTCCCGTCGCCGAGCACGACCTGGATGCCCACCACCAGGTCGCGCCCGGCCCCGTACCGGTGCCGGAGCGGGCCCGTGTCGCCGGCGGCGACCACGCCGCCGAGGGTCGCGGCGTCCGCTTCCGGTGGGTCGAGGGCCAGCATCTGGCCGGCAGCCCGGAAGACGCTCTGGGCCTCCTGCAGTGTGGTCCCGGCGCGGACCACCGCGGTGAGGTCCCCCACGTGGTGCTCCACCACCCCGGCCATCGCCGCCGTCGAGAGCTCCACCCGGGCATGCACCGGGCGGCCCCACCGGAGCTTCGTCGCGCCGCCGACGATCCGGACGGCCCGCCCGGCGTCCCGCAGTGCGGCCGCCGCCTCGTCAGCACCGTCTGGCGCGACTCGCACCGCCACCTCAGAACCGCTCCGCGGCACCGGCCTCCTCCAGCGGGTGGCGGCGGTAGGGGCCCGGGACCTCGCCGCACAGCCGCGGGGTCGGCATGACCTTGCCGGGGTTCACCCTCCCGTCCGGGTCGAACGCGCAACGCAGCCGGTGGAACGCGTCGAGATCGGCGTCGGCGAACATCAGCGGCATGGCGTCCCGCTTGTCGAGGCCCACCCCGTGCTCGCCCGTGATCGAGCCGCCCGCGTCGACGCAGGCGGCGAGGATTCGTCCGGCCAGCTCGGCGGCGGCCTCCGCCTGTCCGGCGACCGCGCCGTCGTAGCACACGAGCGGGTGCAGGTTCCCGTCGCCCGCGTGGAACACGTTCGCCACAGGGAGCCCGTACTCGCCCGAAAGCTCCTCGATTCGGGCGAGGACCTCCGACAGGCTGGTCCGGGGGATCACGCCGTCCTGGACGTAGTAGTCGGCGGCGACCCGGCCCATCGCGGCGAAGGCCGCCTTCCGCGCCTTCCAGATGAGATCGCGCTCGGCTGCGTCCCGGGCGACCCGGATGCCGATCGCCCCGTTGGCGTCGCACAGCTCGGTGACCCGGCCGAACAGCGCCTCGCACTCCTCGTGCGGGCCGTCGAGCTCGACGACGAGCGCGGCGCCGGCGTCGAGCGGATACCCCGCGCCGGTCGCCGCCTCGCAGGCCCGGATGGCCAGGTTGTCCATCATCTCGATCGCACCGGGCACGATGCCGGCGGCCACGATGTCGGAGACGGCCCGCCCCGCGTGATCGGTCGAATCGAAGTACGCGACGAGCGTGCGGAAGGTCTCGGGCACCGGGACGACGCGGAGAATGACGCGGGTGACGACCCCGAGCGTCCCCTCCGAGCCCACGAACGCGCCGACCATGTCGTAGCCGGGCCGGTCCAGCTCCTCGCCGCCCAGGCGCACCTCGTCGCCGTTCCCGAGGACCACGTCCAGCCCCAGCACGTAGTTCGTCGTGAAGCCGTACTTGAAGCAGTGCGCGCCGCCGGAGTTCTCCGCGACGTTCCCGCCGATCGAGCACACCACCTGGCTCGAGGGGTCGGGCGGGTAGACGTGGGTCGGACCGACCGCGCCCGAGACCGACAGGTTGGTCACCCCCGGCTCCACGACCACCCGCTCGGAGTCGAGGTCCACGTCGAGCACTCGGCGGAGGCGGGAGAGCGCGATCACCGCGCCGCCCTCCACCGGCACGGCGCCGCCGGAGAGGCCGGTCCCGGACCCCCGCGCGACGACCGGCACCCCCTCCTCGGAGAGGATCCGCACGGCCAGGCGGACCTCGTCCGCGGTGTCCGGCAGCACGACGACGCCCGGAGGGACCCGGTAGTGGAGGAGCCCGTCCGACTGGTACGTGGCGAGCCGGTCCGGATGGATCAGCACCCGGTCCTCGGGGAGGGACTCCCGGAGGCGCCGGGTGGCCCGGACGAGCGCCGCACCGGCGCCTGCGGGCGAGGGGTTCACCGGGCCCTCCGAGCCGCTACAGTCCGCTCGCGCGGCCGCCGCACGGCGCCGCGAGACACCGTTTCCACCCCGGGGGACCGATGACCGGCGAGCACATCGACAGTCTGCCCTCCCCCGCCCTCGTCGTCGACGCGGCTCGGTTCGAGGCGAACGTCGCCGCCGCCGAGTCCCTCGCCGCCGGATCCGGCACGTTCCTGCGGCCCCACGTCAAGACCCACCGGTGCTCGGGACTCGCGCTGCGCCAGCTGGGCGGGGCAGCGCGCGGGGTGACGTGCGCGACCGTCGGCGAGGCCGAGGCCATGGCGGCGGCCGGCGTCGACGACGTCCTCGTGGCGAACGAGGTGGTGAGCCCCGCGAAGCTCGAGCGACTGGCCGCGCTGGGCGGAGCCGCCCTGGTGTCCCTGGCCGTGGACTCGGCCGACGGGGTCCGGCGCCTCTCCGACGCCGCGGCCGCTGCCGGCACGACGGTCGACGTGCTGGTCGACGTCGACGTCGGCCTCGGCCGGTGCGGCGTCGCCACAGCCGCCGACGCCGTGGCCCTGGCCCGGTCCGTGGACGGCTCGTCCGGCCTGCGATTCGCCGGGCTGATGGGCTACGAGGGCCGGATCCGGGCGGAACCCGAGCGGCCGGAGCGCCTCGACCTGGTCGCCGAGACCCTGGCCGAGGCGGCGGCCGCGGTCCGGGACGCCGGCCTGCCGGTCGAGACCGTCTCCTCCGGCGGCACCTCCACGCTCCTGGAGGCGCTGGCCGACCCCGTGGTGACCGAGATCCAGGCGGGGACGTACGCCCTGATGGAGGAGGACGTCGACGGCCTGGGCCTGCCCTTCGCCCCCGCCCTGTCGATCCTCGCGACCGTCATCTCGACGGCCGCCGGCCGGGCGATCCTCGACGTCGGGCGCAAGTCGATCGCCTGCGACTACGGGCCCCCGGCGTGCCTCGACCCCTCCGGGGCAGTCACGGCGATCCACGAGGAACACACCGTCCTCGCCTGGGACGGCCCAGCGCCCGGGCTGGGGAGCCGCGTGGCGCTGCGGCCCCTTCACGTCCGCCTCACGTGCAACCTGCACGACGCCCTGTGGCTGGTCCGGGACGCGACCGTGGAGGAGCGGCTCCCGATCGACGCCCGCGGGCGCTCCCAGTGACCGCGGGCCCGCTCACGACGGGACGGTGCCCGGCGACCCGGCCTGGTCGGCCGCCGCGCCGTCCGGCTCGCCGGTCACCAGCCGGAGGGCCTCCCGAACCGGCCGGGGGTCGTGCTCGGGGTCCAGCGCGGCGATCAGCGTGAGCGCGGTTCGGGCTAGATGCCTGGCCAGCAGCTGCGCGGCCTCGGTCGGCCGGCGCGCCCTGCACGCCTCGTACACCGCGCGGTGCTCCTCGGCCGCCGCGGTCCACGCCCGTGGCTCGGCGAGGTAGACCCGCCGGTACCGCTCGGTGTGGTCGGAGAGGTCGCCGGCCATGCGTTCGAAGCGGTCGCCGGCGTACCTCCGGAACGTGCCGTGGAAGGCCCGGTGGCTCTCCTCCCAGAGGTCGACGTCCCGGTCGGCGGCGAGCCGCTCCATCGTCCGCAGGCACTGCTCCATCTCCGTGAGGTCCTCGTCCGAGAACCGCGCGACCGAGAGCCGCAGCGTCAGCGCGTCGATCACGACCCGGGCCGCGTACAGCTGCTCGAGGTCGGCGACCGACAGGGCCGCGACCCTGACCCGCCGGTTCGGCTCGGAGTCGATGAGGCCCTCGCGCTGGAGCATCCGGAGCGCCTCGCGCAGGGGCGTCCTGCTCACGCCGAGCCGCTGGGCCAGCTGGACCTGGGAGATCGGCACGTGCGGGTCGAACTCGCCGTGCAGGATGGCGTCGCGCAGCCGGGCGTGGACGAGCTCGGTGGACAGCTCCCCCGCCTGCCTGAGCTCGTCGTCGGCCAGCCGCAGCGGGTCCCGGTCCTCGGAGGCGGGCGCCGCCTGCCGGCCCCCCGCGTCCCGCCCGGCGCCCTCCGCGGGTGCCATCCTCAGCCGGCCGCCCCCCGGCGTTCCTCGGCGAGCCGGGCGGCAACCTCGACGACCAGGTCCTCCTGCCCTCCGACCGACTTCCGCCGCCCGACCTCCACGAGGATGTCGCGCGCGTCGACGCCGAACCGCTCCGCCGCGCGCGTCGCATGCAGGAGGAAGCTCCCGGGGACGCCGGCGTAGCCCTGGGTCAGCGTGAGCCGGTCGATCTGGACGGGCCGAGAGAGCAGCGGCCGGATCACCCCGTCGGCCAGGTCCTGCAGCGTCCACAGGTCGATGCCGGTCGGGATGCCGTTCCGCTCGAGTACGGCGACGAGCGCCTCCATCTGGCAGTTCCCGGCCCCGGCCCCCATCCCCGCCAGGCAGGCGTCGGCGAGCGTCGCGCCCTCCCGGACCGCGACGACCGTGTTCGCCACGGCGAGCGAGAGGTTCTCGTGTGCGTGGATCCCGGCCTCCGCCTCGCCGCCGAACTCGGCGAGCATCGCGCCGATCCGTTCCTTCACCATGTCCATGGTCAGCGCGCCGGCCGAGTCCATGATGTGGACCCCGGTCGCCCCCGCGTCGACCATGATCCGGGCCTGCTTGGCGATGGTCCCCGGGTCGGTCATGTGGGGCATCATCAGGTCCCCGTGCACGTCCATCCCCAGCTCGCGTGCCAGCCCGATGTGCTGGATCGCGATGTCGGCCTCTGTGCAGTGGGTGGCGATGCGGGCCAGGTCGGCGCCGATCTCCCGGGCCCCTTCTAGGTGGCGCTTCGTCCCGATCCCCGGCTGGAACGTCACCGCCAGGCGGGCCCGCCCGATGGCCCGGCGCGCCGCGCCGAGCAGGTCGAAGTCCGGGTACGCCGAGGGCATGTACTGGACGGACGACGCCCCCAGCCCGTCGCCGTGGCCCACGCCGATGGAGTGCATCCCCGCGGCGTCGAGCCGGCCGGCGATCAGCTCCACCTGCTCCGGCGTGTACGTGTGGCGGATCGCGTGCGAGCCGTCGCGGAGGGTCGCGTCAAGCAGGCGCACGCGCGGCGGGATCGCTGCGGTCCCGGTCATGTCGTCGCGTACCGCTCGGCGTACACCTCGGCCACCCGGACCGCGGCCGAGGTCATGATGTCGAGGTTCCCGGCGAACGGCGGCAGGTAGTCGCCGGCGCCCTCCACCTCCAGGAAGACGGTCACGAGGTCGTCCTCGGAGACCAGCGGGGCGGTGGCCAGGCGGTAGCCGGGAACGTACCGGGCCACGCGGTCCACGGCGGCCCGGACCGCCTCCTCCGCCGCGCGGGCATCCACGCCCGGCACCCGCGCGTAGACCGTGTTCCGCATGATCAGCGGGGGCTCGGCCGGGTTCAGGATGATGATGGCCTTGCCCTCCTTCGCGCCGCCGATCGTCTCGAGGCTCCGGGCCGTGGCGATGGTGAACTCGTCGATGTTCGCCCGTGTCCCCGGCCCGGCCGACCTGGACGCGACCGTCGAGACGATCTCCGCGTAGTCGACGGCCCCCACGCCCGACAGCGCGGCGACGATCGGCACGGTGGCCTGCGCGCCGCACGTGACGAGGTTCACCTCGGGCACGTCGAGGTCGACGTCCTCCGACACGTCCGGGACGACTGCCGGGCCGAGCGCCGCCGGGGTCAGGTCGATGCACCGGATCCCGGCGGCGGCCAGCAGCGGCGCGTGCTCGAGGTGCGCGTGCGCCGAGGTCGCGTCGATCGCGACGTCCACCTCCGGGTTCGTGTCGAGCCAGGCGGGGACCCCCCCGTCGAAGGTCGCCACGCCGCGGTCCCGGGCCAGGGCCAAGCCCTCGGACCCGGGGTCGATGCCGACCACCGCCCGCAGGGACAGCGCGGGGTCACGCAGGACCTTCATCATCAGGTCGGTCCCGATGTTGCCGGAACCGAGGATCGCCACTCGCAGCACGCTCACGTCCTCCGCGGCCCCCCGCCGGGAACCGCCGCTCGTCGCCTCGCCCGGCACCGTTCAGAAGATCGCCGTCGGGTTCACCGGCGAGCCGGTTCCCCGCGCCAGCCGCAGCGGCGAGATCACGCACATGAACTCCGAGCGGCCCTCCTCCTCGCAGGCCGCTGCTAGGTCCTCGAAGTACAGGCTGTCGCAGAAGTACAGGCCCATCGCCACGATCCCGATCGCGTGGATCGGGTACGCCACGCCCTCGCAGTTCGAGGGGACCGCCTCGCCGTCGCCGTCGTAGCCGATCGCCGCGACCTGCCGGTCGTGCAGGATCGGCATCACGGTGGTGTGCAGCCCGGCCTTGGAGCTCGCGGCGTCCCACGGGCCCTCGTCGACCCGCTTCCGCGCGTGCCCCGTCCGGAGGAACACGATGTCCCCCTGCCGCAGGCGCGTCCCGGTGGCCTCCTCCGCCGCCAGGAACTCGTCGGGCTCGATGGCCTCGCCCGGCTCGACCCACCTCGTGCCTCGCAGCTTCGGGACGTCGATGAGCACGCCCCGGCTCACCAGGCCGTCCCTCGCGACGTCCATCCCCTGCTTGCGCATGCCGGTCGAATCGGCGACCTCCTCGATCGGCATGCCGTTGTAGCAGCTGCCGCCGAACACGACGTGCCCCAGCGCGTCGATGTGGGAATGCGCGTCGCCGTGCGGCTCCATGCCGAAGAAGTCGAGCAGCACGCGGAGGTCGCCGGAGTCCCCGAGCGGGATGTCCTGCATGAGCGTCATGTGATGGAGCACGGGCTTCGGGTTGTCGGGCCCGGCCACCGTGTCGAGCGGCCAGGAGCAGCTCACCGTCCGGCCCGAGCGGACCAGCGAGGCGGCGGCGCGGACCTGCTCGGGGCCGATCTCGTTCAGGGCGCCACGCTCGTCGTCGGGCCCCCACTTCCCCCAGTTCTTGCAGGTTTCGAAGACCTGGTCGAACTCGGCCCGCGAGACCGGCCTGGCCCCGGTCGTCACCTGACTCATCGCGAACGATTCCTCCTCCCGGATCCGTCCTCACCCGCCGCGCACGGGCGCCGGGTCGCCGGCGATCACCGACCGCGCGATGTCGCCGAACTCGGCCTCGTCCAGCAACCCGCGCTTGCGGAGCGAGGCCTCCTTCACCGCCTGCAGGATCGCCAAGGCCTGCTCGTCGGTGGCCGACAGGCCCGCGCGCTCCAGCCACTCCGCCACGGAGTCCAGCCCGCTGCCCTTGCCGAGCACCAGCCGCGGGCCGGACTGCCCGACGAGCGAGGGCGCGTAGGGGAACGCCTCCACGAGGTCGACGTCGCGCACGTTGCGGACCCAGGTGGCGATGATCCCCGACTCGACGTCGAACAGGCGGGTCCCGGTGACGGGCCGGTTCGACGGCTGGGACACCCCGGTCAGCTCCATTACCAGCCGGTGCAGCGGCGTCAGCCGCTCGGTCCGGATGCCGATGTCGCGCCCGTACAGCGTGAGGAGCGCCATCACGGTCTCCTCGAACGGGGTGTTTCCGGCCCGCTCCCCGATCCCGCCCACCGTCGTCTGGATCACCGTGGCCCCGGCGGCGACGGCCATCAGCGAGTTCGCCACGCCCAGCCCGTAGTCCATGTGGAAGTGCGTCTCGAGCGGAACGCCGCTCAAGGCCTCGCCACTCCGGCGCACGAACCCGGGGACGGCCTGCGGGGTCAGCACGCCGAACGTGTCCACCAGCCCCAGCCCGTCGACGTGGCCCTCGGCCGCCACCCGGCCGACCAGCGCCAGGTACTCCTCCACGGACGCGCGCGTCGCGTCGATCGGGAAGAACGACACCAGCAGGCCCTGCTCGTGGGCGAACGTCGTGGCCTCGATCGACAGGTCCTGGGCCCGCTCGACGCTCCACCGGTACCCGAGCTCGATGAGGTGCCGGCTCGATGGGATCTCCATCACGACGCCGGCCACGCCGCAGTCGGCGGCGCGCTTTACGTCGTCGACCATGCACCGGCTGAACGCGTACACGGTGGAGGGGAGGCCGCTCGACGCGATCCGCCGAACGGCCTCTTCGTCCGCCTTCGAGACGGCCGGGAGCCCCGCCTCGATCCGGTGCACGCCGGCCTCGGCCAGCGCCTCCGCGATGCGGACCTTGTCGTCCGCCGAGAGCTCCACCCCGGCCTGCTGCTCGCCGTCGCGCAGCGTGACGTCGTGGATCTCGATCCGCTCGGGCAGCCCGAGGTCGCCCGTCACCGACGGGTCGTGATTCCACGGGCTGGTGAACCACCCCTCGGTGTGCCAGGGCGTGGTCGCGGTTGCCATGCCGACGTCCTCCCGTGTCCCGGTGTCCCTCCTAGTGCTCCGCGTCGGATGTCCCTTGCGCACCGAGGGCACGACTGCGCCCACAGCGCAAGGAGTCGAGGAGCGACGCGTACCTGTTGGTACGCGAGCGACGAGCGACGCCGCGATGTGGGATGCAGGCGTGCCCGAATGCCAAGGGATTTCCGACGCGGTGCACTAGTGGCCTGCCTCCGTCTCCTCGAACACGAGCTGCGCCTTGTGGAGCCACTCCTCGTTCCCGCGGGCCCGGAGATACGCGAGCATGAGGAGGGTCAGCACGATCACGACGACGAACACCTCGAGGCCCCACGCGACCGGGCCCGTGAACGGCTTCGGGAACGGCGAGAAGTACGACTTCCACACCACGACGAGGCCGGCCGCGGATGCCACCACCGGCACGAGCACATGGAGGATTGGGTTGAACTGGCTCCTCGCCTCCCGCGTGTAGTAGCGAATGACGCCGATGTTCGCCAGGAGGTACATCGTGACCAGCCCGATGGTGATCGCGTTCGCCCAGGTGAAGAACACGTTCTCAGCCCCGAAGATGAGGATGAAGACGAACGCCAGGACGTTCACGGCGACCTGGAGGTGGATGGCGTTGTCCGGTGTCCTTCGCGTCGGGGACACCTTGGCGAATGCCGCCGGCATCACGCCCGAGCGTCCCATCGCGTACCAGGTCCTCGTCCCGCCGTTGAAGCACGCGATCGACACGGCGATCGCCGAGTTCAGCAGCGCGAACAGGAGGAGGACCCAGGCCCCTCCCCACACGCGCTGCGCGAGCGCCGCCACCGGCCAGGGCTGTGTCGGATCGGCGGCCTGGGCCAGGTTGTCCGTCCCGATCCCGACGATGTAGGCCCAGGTCACGAACACGACGTAGAGCATGAAGATCACGACGGATCCAACGAGCGCGATCGGTACGTTCCGCCGGGGGTTCTTGCTCTCTTCCGCGAGCGGGGCGGCGGCCTCCCAACCGCTGTAGCCGAAGATGGAGAACACCACCCCCAGGAACAGATTGCCTGCCAGCCCGAAGTGCGCCGGGTTGAGGGGGGCAAACGTGAACCCGCCCTTCCCGGGGTTCGCGAGGGCGAAGAACCCGAGCAGCACCATGATGGCGATCTCGATCAGCCCCGTGGTGATCAGCAGCCTTTCGGAGAGCACGATGCCCCTGTACGAGGTCCAGGCCACCAGCGCGAGCCCGGCGACCACCCATACCCACCAGGGGATCGTGACGCCGTACTCAGCCTTGATGCTCGGCTCGAGCACGAGCTTCCCGAGGAACGACAGGGTCAGCGCGCCGACCGGCGGCAGCCAGATCGAGAACAGCACTCCGGCGAAGAACCCCGCCCGGGGGTGCAGCGCGCGCGCGATCCACGTGTACCAGCCGCCGGCGGAGGGGAACGCCTTCGCCAGCTGAGAGACGGCGATGGCCTCGAGCGCCAGCAGGGCGCCGCCGAATATGTAGGCCCACGGCGTGACGATTCCGGCGAACCCCAGGATGAACACGAACGCCGCGAGGATCGCGAACGCGGGTGCGATCGTGGCGATCCCCTGCATGAGGACTCCAGGTAGTCCGACCGCGCCCTCGTGCAAATCGGTCCTGACGCCACCGGATCCCGGCTCCGATGGTCGTATCCCTGTCTCCAACGTCCTCTCCTTCCCTCAGCCCGGACCCCAGCTGTCAACCTCGCTTGTCGCTGGCCGTCCGCGCGACGATTCGCACCACCGCACACGGCTGCATCTGAATGCGCATCCCTCCTTTGCCCGGTCGTCGGACGTCTCCGTCCGCGGCGAATGCATCCGGCTCGTGCGTCGCGGCCCACGCCGAGCCCTCATCCAGCACCCGGAGCGTCGCCTCCTCCGCCCGAAGACCAATCACGATGAGCTCCCGGCGGGCGTCGGTGAGGTTGGCGACCACGACGGCGTCATGTCCATCGGCGCGCGAGGCGAACGCGGTCACCGAGAGCGGATCCTCCGACCGGCACGCGAGGACCTCGCCGCCGGCCATCCCGGCCGCATCCGCCAGGACGTGGTAGATCGGGGACACCGTCGCGTCGCCCAGGCTCGCTGGCGGAAGCCCGACCGGCTCGTCCGCGCCGCGGATCACCCCGAGGGGGCCCGCCATCTCGAAGAACGTCACCCCGGTGGCCCCGGCGGCCGAGAGTGCGCCCACGCTCCCCGCCGTCCATGCGGCGCCGAAGAGCGACCACTGCCGGGGATCGAACTGCGACGTGTCGTCTGGGGCCTCGGCCTCTTCGGACGCCACGGCGTTGAACCGCGGCCGGAGCGTCACGGGGGTGACGTGGATCGGGAGCCCCGGGAAGATCGATCGGGCGGCCCGTACCGTCTCCCCCAGCCCCTCGAGGGCCTCGGCGAGCGACCGCTCGTCCGTGGCGTGGATCTGAGGGTTCGCGGAGTAGGCGATTCCGTCGAGACCCGAGGGATCCGGCCGGGAGCGGTTCAGCTCGCAGAAGTAGGCGTTCGTCCCCCCCAGGAACGGGACCGCCGGGATGGCGCCGCCGAGCACGCGCCGGGCCGCACCGGTGATTCCGGGCGGCGTGGTCTCGCCCACCTCGGGAACGAGCAGGAGGCCGCTGAGCCGGACCGGCCGCGCCGCCAGCTCGTCCGCCAGACTGGCCAGCTGCTCGTCGGCCGCCCCATCGTCGGCGAACACGGCCAGCTCGAGGGGACACCCGGTGGCGAGGGACGCCTCCCGGGCGTACGCCATCGTTCCCGTCCAGCCATCGTCGACGAGGTGCACGTCGGCACGGAGATGGGCGGGACCAAGCTTGCGCAGCAGCTCCCAGTGCCGCTCGGAGAGACGGGTCGGCCCCTGCCCCGTCCCGAGCCCGATCTGCGGCATCCTCGCGCCGGTCGGATCGCCGATGTGCAGCCGCAGCGGCGCGGTCGCTCCGCGCGGGCGAGCGGCATATCTGGGAAAGCCTCGAGTCGAGATGGTGACCTGCTGGACGATCCGCTGCCCCTCGACGGCATCGAAGCGGTAGCCCAACCGGGCGGGCGTCGAGTAGGTCTTGAAGGACCCATCGGTCCAATTCCGCTGGTCCTCGGCCTCGAAGAGGTCGCCCTCGAAATCGAACGTCACGATGCCGGTTGGCATCTCGATCTCGAGGTGATCGACCGGATCGAACAGCGGCAGGTCCGTGCCGTCCTCGAGGTGGATCTGGGGTCCCACCAGCTCCGGGAACACCCCCTGCACCGACCCATCCGGCCCGGTGCCATGAAACGGCCGGCCCGCGGTCCCGCGAATGGCATGGTGAACGCAGATGCCGATCTTGGCGAAGGGGAAGGAGGAGAGCGCGGTCCCTTCCATCCGGTAGGAGAGCGTGCCGTCCGGCGCGCCTTCGATCGTCCCGTTCCAGGCGAACGCGATGCTCCCCTGACGGTGGGTCCGCACGAAGGTGACCCGAAACGCGTCGCCGCGGTCCTCCGTCTGGAGCCCGTTGATCTCGCCCGGGATCGTGTTCCAGCTCAGATCGCGGACCGCGACGTAGATCCGGCGGACGATCTCCTCGCCGCCCATGGACGCGTAACGAAGATCGCCGTCCTCGAGCTCGACCGAGACGGGTCCGGCCCGAAGCGCGCGCCGAGGCGGCGTCGGCTCCTCCCGCCCATATCGCAGGAAGAACGGGGTCGGTGGTGCGCCCCTTCCGAGGGGGGATCCCCGATGCCTGCGCTCGACGCCGGCGTGCAGCTCAGTGGGCAACGGTCTCGTCCTCCCCGTACTTGTGGGCATAGGTCGCGAAGCACGCTGCCCGGAGCCGATCCTCGTCGTCGTAGTCAGGCCCGAAGCGATCGAGGGAGAACGGCTCGATCGAGGGCGGCCGCTCGCCGGTCACCATCCAATCGGCGAGGTCATGGCCGAGCGCCGGTGAGGTCGAGAGGCCCCCGACGTTGCACCCGGTGATCGCGTAGCACCACGAGACGCCCGGCAGTCGATCGACGAGGAAGTGGCCGTCGGGCGTCATGGTCGGCAACCCGCCCCGGACCTCGGCCACGCGGGCGGTCCGCAGTGCAGGGAGCTCGCGCTCGACCTCGGCGATCTTCGCCCGCAACGGACGCTCGTCGATCGGGACGTCGGCGATCTCGAACGACGACGGCTCGCTGCGCATGTCCAACTGCAACGGATCCGGCTCGTACGCGCCGAACATCAGCCCACCGCGCTCGGGCCGCGTGTAGGTCTTCGCGTCCATGATCCGAACCGACGGCTGCCCGTCGGCCACCTCTCGCAGCGGCTCCGTCACGAGCAGCTGGTGCCGGATGGGCCAGAGCGGGAGCCGGGCGCCCGCGAGCTCCCCCACCTTGCGGGACCACGCGCCCGCGGCGATCACCACCGCCGGGGCCTCGATCGTGCCGCGCGAGGTCGAGACCGCCTCGATCCCACCAGTCCCGATCTCGAACCCCGTGACCTCCGCGTGCTCGACGATCCGTCCGCCCCGCTTGAGGAAGGCAGCCTCGTACGCGCGCGGCAGGTCGCCCGGCTCGAGGAACAGGTCACCGGGCGAGTACCACATCGCCACCGCGGTCGCGGGATCGAGCCAGGGGGCGAGAGTCCGTGCCCGCCCCCCATCGATGAGATCGACATCGACGCCGAGGCTCCGCCCTCGCTCGATCTCCTCGTGCACCTGGCGCTCGTCGCCCTCGGTGCGGGCCACCTTGATGCTCCCCCACTGGTGCACCGTGAGCGGGTGGCCCGTGTCCCGCTCGAACCGCAGCATCATCTCGATGCTGCGGATCGCGATTCGCGCCAGTGGCTCGTCCGCCTGGATCTGCAGGGCCAACCCGGCCGCTCGCGGGGACGTCTGCGACACGGCCGCGGACCGGTCGACGAGCATCACCCGCCGTCCGCGGTCCGCCAGATGGTAGGCCGTGCTGGTCCCCGGGGCCCCTGCCCCGATCACGACCGCGTCGGCCACGCCGATGTGCTCCGTGCTCATGGCTGTCGAGCCACAGTTCCGAGGTCGTCCAGGGTCATGCCCACCTTCGCCGTCTGCCCGCCGTCCACGGCGAACACCGCCCCCGTCACGTAGGAGGCGTCATCCGACGCCAGGAACGCGGCCGCTGCCGCCAGCTCCTCCGGGCGGGCAAGCCGGCCGATCGGCATCGCCGCGCCGAACGCCCGCAGCTCCTCCGGCGTCATGACCGCCTGGAGCATGGGCGTCTCGGTGGGACCTGGGGCCAGCGCGTTCGCCCGGATCCCGTCCTTCGCGTGGTCGATGCCGATGCACTTCGTGAGCATCGCAACGCCGCCCTTCGACGCGCAGTACGCCGCGGTGCCCGGTGCCACGTCGTGCGCGCCGGTCGAGGACGACAGCGTGACGATCGAGCCGCCGCCCCGTTCCCGCATCGCGGGGATGGCCGCCCGGGCGCACAGGAACGTCCCGGTCAGGTTCACCGCCACCGTCCGGTGCCAGGTCTCCATCTCCGTCGACACGACGTCGCCGAAACCGAGCACCCCCGCCGCCGTCATCAGCACGTCGAGGCCGCCGAACTGCCGCACCGCCCCATCCACCATCGACGCGACCTGCGCCTCGTCGCTGACGTCGACGGCCATCCCGACGGCGCGGCCGCCGGCCTCGGTGATCTCCCGCGCGACAGCCTCCGCGTTGTCGCCGGCCACGTCCGCCACGACGACCGCGGCCCCCTCGCGGGCGAACCGCAGGGCCGCCGCCCGCCCGATGCCGGACCCGCCGCCGGTCACCACGGCGACCTTCCCTTCGAGCCTCCCATCACCCATGTGCGCCCTCCCGCCCTCCTTCCTCCCGTTTCGAGCCGTGCTCGCCGAGCGCGACGTCCTCGACGTCGAGCACCATGCCGACCGTCATTCCGGCATCCACGGTCACGTCCTCCCCCGTCATGTACGCGGCGTCGTCGGACGCGAGGAACGCCGCTACGGCAGCGACGTCCGCGGGCAGGCCCCACCGCCCCAGCGGGATGCGCTCGAGCATCTTCGGGCCCCCCACCGGGTCCTCCACGAGCACGGCCGACAGGCGCGTGACGATCTGGCCGGGGTTGATCGCGTTGATCCGGATGCCGAGCTCCGCGAGGTCGAGGCTCGCCGCCCGGACGAACCCCACGATCCCGGCCTTGCTCACGCTGTAGGGCACGGTGTGGGCCTCCGGGTAGAAGGCGTTCGTCGACGCGATCAGCACGATCGAACCCCCGTTGGCGTCCGCGGCCATCGCGCGCGCCGCCTCCTGGGAGGCCAGGAACATCCCGGTGAGGTTCACGTCGAGGATCCGGTGCCAGGTCTCGTCGGTGACCTCGAGGATGGACGAGAGCTCCGTGATCCCGGCCACGCCGACCAGGACGTCGAGCCGCCCGAAGCGCTCGACCGCCCGGCGCACCGCGCCGGCGACGTCGGCCCGCCGCGCGACGTCGCCGGGGACCGCCTCGACCGGCCAGCCCTTCGCCTCGAAGTCGGCGGCCGTCGCCCGGACCGTGTCGGCCTCGACGTCGAGCAGGACGGTGCTGGCGCCCTCGGAGGCGAACCGCTCCGCCACTCCCCGGCCGATCCCCTGCGCCCCTCCGGTGACGAGGACTGACCGGCCCTCGAACCGCTTCATCGTGACACTCCCGCGGATGCGGGGACGGTGTCGACCGCGGCCGGCGCACCCGAGGCCGAGACGAGGATCTTCACCTGGTCGCCGGCGGGGTCGGCCAGGCGGTCGATCCCGAGCGGGACGAGGTCGTGGATGTCGATCCGCCCGGTGACGATGCGCTCGACGGGGAGCCGCCCCGCGGCGATCTGGGCCAGGATGCGCGGCGTGTCGTAGATCTTGAACGACCAGATGCCGCCGATCGTCAGGTCCTTCCACGTCCACGTCTCCGGGATCACCGTGCGCGGGCCGACGTGGATCGCGATCTGCGCCACGTAGCCCGCGGCCCGGGTGGCGTCGACGCACAGGTCCAGGCCGGCCTGGGCGCCCGAGCACTCGATCGAGCAGTCCACGCCCAGCCCGCCGGTGCGCTCCCGGAGCTCCGCCGCCACGTCGGTCGCGCCCGGGTCGAACACGTCCGCGCCGAGCCGCTCCGCCTGGGTCCGACGCGCGTCGTTCGGCTCGGAGACGTACACGGACGCCGCCCCGGCCGCCGTGGTGGCCAGCACCGCCAGCTGCCCGATCGGGCCGGCGCCGGTCACGAGCACGGCGTCGCCCTGCCTCATCGCCCGCTCCACCGCGTGGACCACGCTGGCGAGCGGCTCGAGGATCGCGGCCTGCTCGAACGAGACGCCGTCCGGCACCGGCACGCACTGCGAGGCGGGGACGACCGCCTGCTCGGCCAGTCCGCCCGCGGGGTAGGACACGCCGGTCAGCCGGAGCGAACGGCACAGCCCCTGGCGGCCCCGGAGGCAGAAGTAGCACGAGCCGCAGAAAACGTGCGGTAGCACCGCCACGCGGTCGCCCACCCGGAGCTCATCCACCTCCGGGCCGGCCTCCAGGACCTCGGCGCTGAACTCGTGCCCCAACACCTGCGGGAGGTTCTCCTCGGGGACGTACAGCGGTCCGTGCGCGTACTCGTGCAGGTCCGTCCCGCAGATCCCGCACCAGCGGGGGGCCACCCGGACCTGGCCCGGGCCGGGCGGGCCGGGGTCGTCGACCGCCTCCACCCGGATGTCCCGGTTCCCGTGGAGTCGCGCGGCCAGCATCCAGTCCCCCTCAGATCGCCGTCATGCCGCCGTCGGCCGCCCACACGGCGCCCGTCACGTACGAGGCCTCGTCCGAGGCGAGGAACGCGATGACGTTCGCGACCTCCTCGGCCGTCCCCTGCCGCCGGAGCGGGATCGTCGCCAGGATCCGCTCGTGCCCCTCCGGGCGCTGCACGTAGTCGTTCATCGGGGTGTCCGTGTAGCCGGGGATCACGCCGTTCACCCGGATGCCCTCCCGGGCGTAGTCGTTCGCCATGACGCGGATCAGCCCGTACACGCCGGCCTTGGTGGCCGAGTAGGCGTCGAGGCCGGGGGCCAGCCCGTACAGGCCGGTCGGGCTCGCGGTGCACACCACCGCGCCGCCGCCCCCGCGCAGCAGAGCTCGGATCCCGTGCTTGCACGCCAGGAACATCCCGGTGAAGTTGATGTCGACGACCCGGCGCCAGACGTCCGCGTCGAGGCGGTCAGCCCGGTCGTCGCGGTCGGCCCACAGGACGCCGGCGTTCCCCACGACCGTGTCGAGCCCGCCGAACGCTTCCTCGGCGCCGAGGACCGCGCGCTCGACCTGGTCCTCGACGCTGACGTCGGCGACGAGGGACACCGCGCGTCCCCCCGACTCCTCGACCGCGGCGGCGGTCTCCTTCGCCAGGCCCTCGTCGATGTCGATCACGCCGACCGCCGCCCCCTCGGCGGCCAGCTTGAGCGCCGCGGCCCTGCCGATGCCGAGCCCGCCGCCCGTGACGATCGCCCGGCGCCCCTCGAGACGGCCCACCGTCTCACTCCCCCACGTAGGCCATGGCCTCGATCTCGATCATCATCCCCGGGACCTGGTGCAGGTCGCTCCCCACCGTCGTGCGCGCCGGGTACGGCTCGGAGAACCGCTCCTTGTACGCCGCGTTGTACCGGGGGAACAGGTTCGTGTCGATCAGGTGGACGCTCACCTTGATGACGTCGGCGAGCGACGCCCCCTCGGCCCGGAGCACGGCCTCGATGTTGTCGAGGGTCTTGTTGGTCTGCTCCTCGATCGTGTCGCCGACGACCTTGCCGTCAGAGTCGATGGGGCCGGTGCCGGTGACGAAGATGAAGTCGCCGGCCCGCCAGCCGTGGGAGTAGGCCCCCAACGGCTTCGCGCCCCCCTCGGCCTGGATCACGTGCTTGCCCATGCGCCTCCCTCAGGTCATCGCCGGCGCCCGGGCGCCGACGCGTTCGGAGATGAACCGGGTCACGTCAGCGACGAGGTCAAGCATCCGCTCGAAGTCCTCCTCCGGCGTGGTGAGCGGCGGCTTGAACTTGAGGACGTTGCCGCCGATGCCGCCGAACTGGCACAGGAGCCCGTGATCGACCGCGTACGTCCAGGCGGCGGCGCAGGCCTCCGTCGCGGGCTCCTTGGTGTCCCGGTCGACCACGTAGTCGATGCCGATGAACAGGCCAGGGCCCCGGACGTCGCCGACGACCTCGTGCTCCCCCGCCAGCTGCTCGAAGCGGCGCGTGGCCCGTTCCCCGAGCGACCTCGCCCGGTCCACGAGCCCCTCCTCCTCCACGACGTCGAGCACCGCGAGGCCGGCGGCCGCCGCCAGCGGCTGGTTCATGAACGTCAGGATGTTCCACGGCTCGGACTCCAGCTCCGGCGTGACGGCGTCGCCCCGGACGGCGATGGCGCCGATCGGCACTCCCCCGCCGATCGCCTTCCCGGCGACCAGGACGTCCGGGCGGACCCCGAACAGGTCGCTCGCCCACATGGCGCCGCACCGGGCGAGACCGGTCTGGATCTCGTCGACGACCAGCCAGACCCCGCGCTCGCGGCACAGGCGCTGGACCTCGGCGTAGTACCCGGGTGGGAACACCACGTGGCCGTTCGGGCCCTGGACGATCTCCATGACGAGGGCGGCGACCTGCCGGTAGCCGCCGTCGAGGGCGTTCTCGAGGGCCCGCGCGCTGGCGCGCCACGCGTCCGGTCCGTCGCCGAGCGGGTTCCGGTACGCGTCCGCGTTCGGGACCTGCCGGAACGTGGGCCACCGGACGGCGCCCGGGAACCAGCTGCGGTCGGGCGCGATGCCGGCGAGCGACATCGTGCCGAGCGACATGCCGTGGTACCCGCCGTGGAGCGAGAGCACCTCGGTCCGCCCGGTGACGCGCATCGCCAGCTTCAGCGCGGCCTCCACGGCGTCCCCGCCGCCCGCGAGGAGCGCGACCTTGTCGAGGCCCGGCGGGCAGATCGCCGCGAGCCGGGAGCAGTACTCCACCACCACGTCGCTCCGGTGCAGGATGTTCGTCGTCGGCAGGGTGGCCATCTGGCGGGCCACGGCCTCGGCGACGCGCGGGTTCGCGTGGCCTACCATCGCCGGGCCGGCCGAGCCCGACATCGTGTCGAGGTACATCCGGCCCTCGGCGTCCCACAGCCGCGCGTTCTCGCCCCGGACGAACGTGACGCACCGGTCGCGGCGGAGCGAGTGCAGGAGGTGACGGTCCGCCGCCGCGTCCAGCGCCCCCGCGTCCATCGATCGGCTCCTCCCTGAGGGTGTGGCCCGTTGGGCGCTACTGCCGGAGCCCCCGGGCCGCCACCTTCCAGACGGCCTCGACCTTCCCGTCCCGGATCGCCACCATCTCGTTGGTCAGGTTCGAGCACGTGCAGGCGTGGAAGGGGTAGAACCGCAGCTTCTCGTCCAGCCCGACGTCGCCTTCGACGCGGCCCATCCCGTGCTCCTCGGTGAGCCGGTCGAGGAACACGCGCCCGTCGGTCGACTCCGACATCGCGGGCGGGAGGCCCTGAGCGTTCCCGCTGCCCACCACGCCCCGGTCGCCCGAGAACGTCTTGGAGCCGCCGTCCACCGTGACCCCGCCGTCCCACACGCTGACGACCCGGCACAGGGCGGTGAGCGCGAGGTGGTCGCGGTCGGTCGAGCCCTCGTTGACGTGCATGAGGTCGTAGAACACGTAGGTCCCGGCGCGGGATTCGGTGACTCCCGGCACCTCGGCGACGTACTTGCCCGTGAAGCTGCCGCCGGCCGTCACCTCCCGGACCTCGAGGCCCCGGTCCCGGAGCCGCTCCGCCAGGCGGACCAGGATCTCTCCCTCGGTGTGGCCCTCGTCCCGCAGCGACCCCTTGCCCTCGAAGAAGTAGGAGCGGTGGGTGGTCAGGCCGTCGAACTCGACCCCCGGCTGGGATCCGATGAACCGGGCGAGACGCAGCACGGCGTCGACGTCGTCGATCGGGATCCCGCCGCGGTGCATTCCCGCGTCGGCGTCGATCTGGAGATGGATCGTCGTTCCGGCCGCGGCGGCGGCCCGCGAGGCCTGGCCGACCGCCAGCTCGTTGTCGCAGTTGACCGTCATCCGGACGCCCCGGGCGGCGAGCGCGGCCACCCGGCGCCACTTCTCCTCCCCCAGGACCGGGTACGCGATGGCCACGTCGTCGATCCCGGCGTCGACGAACGGCTCGGCCTCGCTGACCTTCGCGACGCAGATGCCCCTGGCTCCCTCGGCCATCTGCATGAGGCCGATCTCGGGAATCTTGTGGGTCTTGATGTGGACCCGGAACTTCACCCCGCGCTCGTCCATCCACGACTGCCACTCGCGCAGGTTGCGCTCCAGGCGATCGAGATCGATGAGGATCGTAGGTGTATCCAGGTTCGCGACCTCGTCGCCGAGGCGCAGATCGGGCGATTCGGACAATCGTGCCTCTGATCTGGCCACGTCGGCCTCCTCAGGACCTCGAGGCTCGGGGCGGTGTCACCCGACTGATCCTCCCGCCGAGGCGAACTGTATGCAGTCCGCTCGACGGAAGTCAAACGCGGTGACGCCGAGGCTTCCCGGGGAGCCCGCGAACCCGGTGCCGCGCCGACTCGGCGGGGGCCCTCAGCCCTCGGGGCTCCGCCGCCACGGCGGGAGCCCGTACACCGTGCCCGGCCGCGGATGCGTGCCGCCCTCCCGGAGCCGGCGGCGATAGCCGTGGATGGGGGTCGCCTCGGGGTCGGTCCGGACGTCGACGACGGCGGGACGGCCCGACGCGAACGCCTCGTCCAGCGCCGGCCCGATCTCGCCCGGCTCGGTCACGGTGAAACCGGCGCACCCCAGCGCCTCCGCTACCCCGGCGAAGCTCGCCGAGCCCAGGTCCACCGACTGGCGGAGGCCCTCGAAGAACAGGCGCTGCCACATGGCGAGCCAGGCCAGCGAGCCGTTGTTCAGCACGACGTGGACCGCCGGGAGCCCCATGGCGGCGAACGTCGCGAGCTCTCCGAGCCCGTAGGAGAACCCGCCGTCGCCGCTCACGGTCACCACGCGGGCCGGCGCGGGACGGGCCAGCCGGGCGCCGAGCGAGGCGGGGAGCGCGTATCCCAGTCCGCCCTGCCCCCGAGCGAAGAGAAAGTCGCGGGTGGCCCGCCGGGCCTGCAGGTGCGTGGCGACCCATCCTGCCGAGAAGCTCGCGTCGCTCACGACGACGTCGCCGGGACGCAGGCGACCGGCCAGCTCGCGCATGACCCGCTGCGGCAGGATCGGCGCTGCGTCCGAGCCCTCCTCCCCCGCCCGTCCGGCCGCCTCTTCCTTCCTCGCCAGCTCCGCCTCCTGCCGCCATGAAGCGCGAGCCTGTTCCGGGAGGAGCTCCAGGAGGGCCCGGAGCGTCGCCCCGGCGTCTCCGTTGAGCGCCACGCTGGGACGGAAGGTCCGGCCGAGCTCGGCGGGATCGACGTCGAGGTGGATCGTCACCTGGCCCTCGAGGGGCAGCGTCCAGTTGTTGCTCGTGTTCTGCCCCACCTTGCAGCCGCACCACAGCACCAGATCCGCCCGGCGGGCGAGGGCGAGCGCGGCGGTCGAGCCGAGCGGGTTGAGGACGCCGGCCGCCAGGGGCGAATCCTCTTCGATGGCGCCCTTCCCGGAGAAGCTCGTGGCGGTGACCGCGCCGATGCGTTCCGCGAGCGCCGTCACGTCCGGCGCGGCCCGGGAGGCGTGCACACCGCCCCCCGCCACGATCAGCGGCCGCTCGGCCCGGCCGAGCAGGTCGGCCGCGCGGCGAAGCTCCACCGCCTCCGGCAGCGGCCGGAAGGCCGGCGCGCGGAGGTACCGGTCGTCCACCTCGGCGGGGTCGTGCTCGGGTTCCCACTCCGCGTCGAGCACGTCGTGCGGGAGGAGCACCGCCACCGGCCCGGGCCGGGCCGTCGTCGCGATCCGGAACGCGGCCCGGACCTGCTGCGCCAGGGCCCCGACGCTCGGGACGCGAAGCGTGGCCTTGGTGATCGAGGACAGGAACGCGACCTGGTCGAAGCCCTGCGAGGCGACCCCGTGGTCGCGGTACGGCTCCCAGTCGCGGGGCAGCTCGCCGACCAGGGCGATCACCGGCACGGAGGCGCCCAGGCTCTCGACCAGGCCGTCGGCCAGCTTCGTGGCGCCCGGGCCCACGGTGACGTCGCACACGCCGGGGAAGCCGGTCAGGCGGGCGGAGGCGTCCGAGGCGTAGGCGGCCGACCGCTCGTCACGCACGAGGACGTGTCCGATCGCCGGGGCCCGCCGGGCGATCCCGTCGTAGAGCGCGGCGGTCTGCCCCCCGGGCTGCCCGAAGACGTGGGTGACGCCGGAGCGAACCAGCAGCTCGGCGACCAGGTCACCCCCGTGCGGCACGCGCCACCCCCTCCCCGGGAGGGCGGGGCCGCTGCAGGCGGAGCAGCCCGGTGACCAGGTTCCCGTAGCGGGCCATGCGTTCCGCGAACCGGCCGCGGCGGGCGGCGTCCGGCTCGAAGCGGGTCCGGACCACCACCCGCCCGGTGGCCTCCTCCAGCGACGCGTACGTCCCGACACCGATGCCCGCGAGGAGGGCGGCCCCCATCGTCCCCGGCTCCTTCTCTGCCGCCACCTCCACCGGGATCCCGGTGAGATCGGCCTTCAGCTGCATCCACCACGGCGAGCGGGTGCCGCCGCCCGCCACCCGCCAGGCCTCCGCGCGGCTTCCCGCCCGGCGGAGGGCGTCGAGCGTGAGGGCGAGCTCCATCCCGATCGACTCCAGGGTGCCCCGCACGACGTCGACCCCGGTCGTCGCCAGCGACATCCCCACGATCGTCCCCGTGGAGTCGAGCGCGTCCGGCCACGGGACGACCGCTCCCGACAGGTGCGGGACCACCACCACCGGAGACGGGTCGGGCCCCGCCGCCCGCAGGCGGTCGTCCAGGTCCCGCAGCGAGACCCCCGTCAGGGAGCGGGCCCAGGCCACGGCCACCGAGCCGTTCGGGCTTCGCGCCCACAGGCCGGTCCCGGGGACGCTCGGGTGGGGACCGACCACCAGCCGGGCCTTCGCCGCGGGACGGAAGCGGGTCCGGGCCACGGGCGTCACCACCGACTCCCACGACCCCACCGCGAGGAACGCCGTCTCCTCGTGAACCGCCGCCGATCCGACCGCCGCGCAGCAGCCGTCGAAGGTCCCGACCACGAAGCGGCAACCGTTCGGGAGCCCCAGCTCCCGGGCGACGGGCGCCCGCACGCGTCCGACCTGCGCGGCCCACGGGACGATCCGCGGCAGCACGCGGGGATCGAGCCCCAGGGTGGTGACCCGGTCCGGAGCCCAGTCGCGCGAGGCCAGGTCGAAGGCGAGGAACCCGGAGGCGAGCGCGGGGTCGATCAGGGGCTCCCCGACCATCCGGAGCGACACGAGCTCGTGCCATCCCAGGAACCACCGGGCCCGGGCCAGCGTCCTCGGCGCCGTCTGGTCCCACCACAGGAGCCGGTTCGTCGGGTCCATGTGGTCGGGGACGTGCCCGCACGCCCGCACCCACTCCTCCCGGTCTCCCCCCAGGAGCTCGGAGGCGTCCGGGGAGGGCCGCCGCCCGTCGGCGGTCCGCAGGCAGGGCCCGAGCGCCGAGCCGTCCGCCCGGGCAGGGAAGCTCTCCCGGCCCGAAGCCGATACCGAGACGGCGGCGGGAGGATCCTTCCGGACCCGGGCCGACGAGGTGATCCGCCGGACCGCCCGGACGGTGGCTCGCCAGACCTCGTCGGGATCCGTCTCCCACTGCCCGGGGGCCGGGTACCGGGACGGGACCGGCTCCTCGGCCCGGGCGAGCGCCGATCCGGTGTCGCGGTAGGCCGCCGCCTTGACGGCGCTCGACCCGATGTCGATACCGAGAAGGCTCACCGCGGGGCCGAGTCTAGCCCGCCCCTCCGCGGCTGGGTTCTCATGACCCTCTAAGCAAATGCACAGCTGCCGACGCATTGAGGCTCGGATAATCGCTCCAAGGGAGAGGCCGGGGTGGCCTTTGGCGTGCCAGGTGGCGACGGCGTCGTCTCGAACCGGGCGGCGCCGGTCGACTGGCCGCATTGGAGGCGGCGTGGGTCGCGGGAAGAGGTCTCTCCGAGGCGGGGTGATCGTCGCCCACCCCTGCCCCCGGGAGCCGGGCCGGGCTGGACCTCGGGGGCAGCATGGAAGGAGACCTCGCCCGGCCTGTCCCCTCGCCAGCGCAGGCTCAGAATCCGTTCCCAAACTGGCGGAAATCCGTTCCCGGCGCCGCACCGAGCACGGCACTGACCTACCGGAACAGGATTGTCTGCCGGCCCCACTCCAGCCTCCAGCGGGACTTGGCCAAATGGTAGGAGAAAACTCGCCCGCGTGGCGTCCTCTGCACCCTCTCGCTCCCCGACAGGATTGCGCAGCGCCTTGGAGTGAGGTGAGCCGGCGAGAATTCGGTTCGACAAACCCGCTCCTCAGGACGGCCGTGCCAATCGAAACAAAGCCCGCCGCGCCGGGATGGGGACCGACCGATCAATCGAAGAGCGCGGCCCGCCTACGGGTCTATCTGGTAGCCCACGAAGTGAGGGTCGTAGGTGGCGGGTCCGCCGGCGGGCGGCGCGCTGAACCCGTACCCAGCGGCGACGAACGCGTTCGGACGATCCACCTGGTTTGCCGGCCCGATGCCGAAATAGTCGCCCCAGCGCCCACACAGACAATTCGCCGTGCTGCTGGTGGCGTTGATGACCAGGAATGGCGACGTGGTGAGGTTGCCCACCGCGAAGTTCACGTAGCAGCAGCCACCTCCCCAGGCCATCGAGATGGCGAGCTGGCCGGCTGGGTTCGTCGTCAGCGCTGGGTACGCGAACGTGTGCGCAGGGTTCCAGATGGCCCGCTGGCTGATCAAGCCGAGCGTCGAGGCGCTGATCTGCACGAGCTCGACGTGGACCTGGCTGAGCCAACTGAGCTTGCCGGACCCCCGGCCGGCCGTCCACGCGAACCACAGGCTGTCGTTCTTCGGCCCGCCCCGCGCCTCCCCAATGACGGCGCCGGTGTACGTGGCGAGCCACGTCTTCCCGTCCGGGGTCGTCGTGGTGTAGTCGGTGTTCGGCCACGACCCGATCGCGACCACCGCCGCGGGACTGAGGTACGACGTGGACGACTCGCTCCAGGAGTTGACCTGGATGTGGCTGTTGTCGATGTTCCTGGCCCAGAATGCCCGCCCCAGCGTGTTCTGCGTGACCTGCCCGCCGAGCAGGACCTGGTCCAGGTAGCGCCAGGCGTGCGGCCCGGCCGCCAGGTTGAGCCCGTTCTGGAGGTTGTCGAGCCCGATCCGGGCGATCACCGACTGGTTCACGCTGCAGCACGCGGCGCCCGCGTCGCTCGAGAAGTAGACGTAGTTGGAACCGAGGGCGAGGTCGGGGTAGTCGAGGAACGGATGCGTCCCCGGAAGCTCAGCCGCCGTGATGTCCCAGTACGTCCACGACGTCAGCCCACCCGCGGTCACGGAGGACGGGGGGAACACGGCCAGGCGGTCGAGGTTGTCGCTGTGGCCGGAAGCCGTCCAGTACTGGTCGATCCAGATGAACCGGTTGATCGACGGCGCGTACCGGATGACCTGGTCGCAGCAGACCCCGCCGGCGGGCCTGTCCGCATACAGCGAGCCGACGTTGAACGTGTGGAAGGTGTGGCCGCCGTCGACGGAAAAGGAGATCACCTCGTTGTTCGTCACGACGACCTTGTTCTCGAACGCCGCCACGTTGGGGTCGTTCGGGTCGAGGAGCGAGCTCGACGTGAGGTGGTCGGTGTTGACGAAGTACGGGATCGTGATCTTGGAGCGGTCGCTCGCCGGAGCACCCGAGCTCGCCGGGCCCTTCCTCTGCACCTCAACGACCCTGCTCTGGTTCCGGGGCCGGAGGGTCACGGTGGGGATCTTGAGCTTCAGGAACTGGTCGTGCTCCTGCGCGTTTGGCTTCTTGTGCTGGAACAGCGTCCCGCCCTTGACGTGGTGCGCTGACGCCCCGAGCCCGACCTCGCTCGTGTGCCGGACAGCGGTGGTACCGCGGACGGCGTGGGCGGCCACGGGCTGAAGCGCGAGCGCCCCGACCAGGGCGGTGGATAGCAGAACCGGGACTCGGTGCCGGCGTCGCATCGGGGGGGACTCCTTTCAGGCACGGGTTGGACTGCCGCAGCATCGACCGCTGCCCATCGGAAGGTCAATACCGCATCCCGAGTAGGAAGCGTCTCGGCGGGCGAAAGTCCCGGAGCTCAGCAAATGAACGGGTGGACGTCCCCACAACCGACTTCTCCGCGATCGAGGAGGCGTGCGTCGCGGCGGGAAGTACAGCGGCCCACGAGGCCATGGTCCGGGCGGTGCACCGGCTCGTGGCCGGACGGGGACCGAGAGCCAGGCGAGTTGCCCGAGGGGCGTGGCGTCGACCAGGCGGTCGGAGGGAGCGGGGGACCCTCCTGGCGTGGCTCGCCGTGAGGCCGCGATCAGGAACACGAAGGCCACCGCGGCCGCGGCCCCGATGTCCGACACCTCGCCCGCAGGATTGGGGAACCTCGGACGCTCCCGGCGGGGCCCCGCCTGGATGCGGGGCCCCGCCGGTGCGTGGGTCGGGTTCGCCTACCCCGGACAGGGGTTGGTCGACAGGATGTGCCGGTAGTCCTCGTAGATGTACTGGGGTCCGCCGTCCGCCGCCGGGTAGAAGAGCGCCAGCAGGGTCGTCCCGTACTCCGTCGCGGAGTTCCCGCCGAACGTGTTCGTCGTCCCCGGGATGTGGGTGCCGCCGAGCTGCCAGACGCATCCTCCTCCCGAGCTGCCCGTGGTGAAGATGGGGTAGAAGTCCGCACCCACCGGTGGGTTCACGCACCCGGCGCCGGGACTGGGATCCGCTGGGTTGGAGAGGTGCCGCTGGCACGGCGGCGACGTCGCGAACTCGATGCGTGGAAGATCCGCCTCGAACGCCACTCGGCTGTAGTTCTGACCGTTCGTGAGCGGACTCGTGAACAGGACCGAGCTCGGATGGAGGGACGCATCCCGAGCCGCGTTCGAGAATGTCCCCGGCCACGTCAGCTTGTACGGGACGCCGTCGAACTCGTAGTCCGTGTCGGTGCAGCCCGTGACCGGCACGAGCAGCGACTCCGAGGCGTTGAAGCAGAAGTTGTCGTCGCCGTCGGCCCCGTTCGGGTCCGTCACGCCGGCCTGCGCGCACTGGCGCGAACCGGGAGCGGCCTTGTTGCAGTACTCGAAGTGCCCGATCTCGTCGGAGAAGGCGACGTTGTAGGAGTGGGCTGCCCACGGGATGCGAGTGTTCGGACTCGACGTGCTGTACATCGGGTGGAAGTCGTACGGGATGTTGTTGCACGACCTGCCCGTCGGGGCGAAATCCACCTCGCCGAAGCCGTTCGTCGCGCTCGCGGTGATCGAGCCGGAATCGCCCGACGTGAGGTCGTTGATCCCCGTGAAGAGCCCATGCGCGGTGTCGTGGATGCTCACCGCGAGCCGGTCGCCGCCGTCCATGAAGAGGTCGCGGGATGCATCGGGCGTGTACGTGTCGCCCGTAGCCTGGACCGGGTTCGCGGGCGCCTGCGACGCGCCGTCGTGCGTGAGGAAGGCGAAGTTCGGGTACTCGACGCCGACGATCTTCGAGCAGGTCGGGTTCAGCTGCTGGCCGGTGTTGTCGTTCTCCGCGAGGCTCCAGATCACCATGGCGACGCACCACTTCGTCGCGTCACAGCTGATGCCGCCCGCCTGGAAGGGCGCCCAGCCCGGGGGGTAGAACTGCAGCTCGAGGAACGCCGTGCCCGGGTGCCTCCCGATGTAGCGGAGAGAGCCGGGGTTGGGGCTGTTGTAGATGTTCGAGTCGCTGTCGGGCGTGCACGGCACCTGCGGCCCGACCGAGCTGCCCCCGGGGTTCGGGGAGGACTCGTCGTTGCAGAGCGCCAACCCGAGCCAGAACGCGGGACGGAGCTGGAAGTTGTCCGTGCCGCCGGTCCCGTCCTGCGTCGGCGGAGTGGGTGGCTCCGTCGGAACCGTGACCCCGTAGGTCATGGAGTTCCCCGAGCCCGCGGTGTCCGAGTAGAAGAGCAGCGAGGGCTCGTCGTGGCCCGTGTACGAGCCGGCGTAGCCGACCGAGTGGTAGACCTCGGCGCAGAGGGGCGAGTTGTCGTCGCACTCCGGCCGATGGACGGGAGAGGAGCCCATCGCTCCGCTTGCTGGAGTCAGCGACGCCGCCGCCGTCATCCCGGCCACGATGCAGAGGGTCACGAACGACCGCTTCATCCCACGGCTCCTTTCCATCGGCATCCAGCCGTGCGTCCGGCGAGCCGAACCCCCCCGGCAACCTAGGATGTGCCGTCTACCCGCCCGGGGTGGATATCACGGTCTCGTCGGTCCGTCAAAATCGAGTTGCGGACCTGAGAAGACGCACTGGCGCCCGAACCCGGCCAGGCCGACGAAGACTCAGTCGTCCATGTTCGGCATGGTCGGCGAGGTGAAGTCGGCCACTGGCCTCAGGATCTCGGATACCTCCTCGAGGAGAGCCGGATCGACCTCGAGATCCGAGGCGGCCGCGTTGTCCTCCACTTGCGTGACCCGGCTCGCGCCCGTGATCACGGAGGACACCGCGGAAGACCGCAGAATCCACGCGAGCGAGAGCTGAGCCACCGTGCAGTTGGCTTTCTCCGCAACCGGCTTCAGTCGTTGGACCGCGTCGAGGACCGGCTGACGGAAGAAGGGCAGGTCCTTCCACTCGTCCTGCTCCGAGTAAAAGGCGATCGGAGGTCCCGCCGCACGGCTCTCGGCGGGCACGGAATCCGGGGAGAGGTACTTCCCTGACAGCACGCCGAGTGCGAGCGGGGAGAAGACCACGAGCCCGAGTCCGAGCGTCTCGCACACCGGCATGACCCCTCGCTCGATCGAGCGCCACAGCGGGTTGTACATCGGCTGATTGCTGCGGGGCTCTTCCCACCCTTCCCGTCGGCAGATCGCGACCGCTTCCGCGATCTGGTCCGCGGTCCACTCCGAGACGCCCCAATACAGGACGTCGCCCCGGCGGACCAGGTCGTTCATGGTGCTGAGCGTCTCCTCGAGCGGCCGTTGCGTGTCGAACCGATGACACTGGTAGAGGTCCACGTAGTCCACCCCGAGGCGGGCAAGGGACGCGTGGAGCTGCTCGGTGACGTGCTTGCGCGAGAGCCCCCAGTCGTTCGGACCGTCCCCCATCGGCCAGTACACCTTGGTGGCGAGGACATAGGAGCTCCGCGGGAAGGACGAGAGGATCGAGCCGAGGGTCTCCTCGGCCTTCCCGGCCCCGTACTCGTTCGCGGTGTCGAAGAAGTTCACGCCGAGGTCGAAGGCTCGATGGACACACGCCTTCGCGACGTCCTCGGTGACGGCAGTCCCGTACGTGAGCCATGACCCCAACCCGATCTCCGACACCATGAGTCCCGAGCGGCCCAGCCTCCGGTAACGCATGTCTCGGCTCCCCCTTTCGTCAGTCTCGGGCCGTGTCCAACCCCGCCGCCTCGATTCCGGCCGCCGCGCAGCTCTCGTCCACGTCTGCCGCCGCTCCGCTCACGCCGACGGCACCGATCAATCGGCCGTCTCGCATGATCGGGAGACCCCCGCCGTACACGGTCATCCGACCGCCGAGTGCGGCGTGGAATCCCCAATTCGATCCGCCGGGGGCACTCGATGCGGCCCATCGCGAGGTGGGCGCGGCGAAGGCGGCCGCGCTATGCGCCTTGTCGAGCGCGACGTCCATCGTGCCGAACGGGGCGCCGTCCATACGGCCCGCCGCGACCAGATGACCCGACTCGTCGGCGACGGCGACGCTCAGCTCGACCGCCCTCCGCCTCGCCTCGGCCATGACCCCCTCAACGACGCGCCCTGCCTCATCGATCTGCACGCTTCCCTCCCTCGTCGACGAACTTCCCGGTCACACCAGGGTCCCGAGCGCGATCAGGCCCCCGACCACGCACACGGCGCCCGCGATCTGCGTCCTGTGGGGACGCTCTCCGAGGATCACCAGCCCGCACACCATGGGCACGAGCGGGAAGGCAGAAGCGACCGCAGTGACCAGGGAAACGGACCCGACTTCGGTCCCCCTGGCGAACGCCGAGGTCGCCACGGCGTCGAGCACTCCGATCGCGGCGGCCGGGATGATCGAGAGGGCCCCCAGCCCAGGGGGGACCGAGGGCCGCCGGAACGCGAACCATCCGCAGAACAGGGTCGCGGCGACGACGTGGGTGCCGAACACCACCGGGAACCAGCCATATCGCCGCGACAGGACCGCGATGCAGAAGGAGAAAGCTCCGAGCGCCGCACATGCACCCAGCCCGAATGCCGTCCCCGCCTGCCGGAATCGAGCCCGGCGTGGTCGGGGGCCCACAGGGGCCGACGCCAGGACCACGCCACCCAGGATGACCACGAGCGCCGCTTCGGCGGGCCATCTCAGGATCTCGCCCAGGATGGCCACGGCCATGACGACGGTCACCGCGGAACTCGCCGCGGCGAGCGGGCTCACCAGCGCGACGGGGCCCAGCTGCAGGCCCCGGTACAGGAACAGGTAGGCCGCGGTGAGGATGAGCCCGACCCCGGCCGTGTCCAGCAATCCCGGCGCCGGCGTCGCGAAGCGCTCGCGGAACGCGACGCCCGCCACGGCGAGGGCCAGCGTCGCGCAGAGTTGCGAGACGACGACGGTTCGCTGGAGGCCGATGCGCCTGGACGAGAGCGCCGCGAGGAAGTCTCCCGTTCCCCACGCGAGTGCCGCGGTGAGTCCGTAGATCACGCGTCAACCACGGCTCCGATCCGGTGCCCTGTCAGCCATTGACCTCGATCGAGGCGAGCGAGGCCCCCACCGCGGCGGTCCCCCCTTCGGGGACGTCGATCCGAAGGAGGATCCCGTCGACCTCGCTCTCGATCTCGGCTTCGACCTTGTC
This sequence comes from Actinomycetota bacterium, assembly GCA_045805265.1. Taxonomy (GTDB): domain Bacteria; phylum Actinomycetota; class UBA4738; order UBA4738; family JACQTL01; genus JBJMLO01. Next base: position 39,843 of record JBJMLO010000027.1, on the reverse strand, counting down.
CGTCGAGATCACGCAGACCGGCTCGCCGGAGGCGACGCGGTCACCGGGCGACTTCAGCCAGTTCAGCACGGTGGCTTCCTGCATCTGCATCCCGAGCTTCGGGAGGTAGATCGCCTCCTCGCTCACGGGCTGCGCTCCACGGACGCCTTCCTCCCGCTCGCCGTCACCTGTCGAACGGCCTCCTCGATGCGCTCCACGCTCGGGATCATCTCGGCCTCCAGGGGTGGGGCGAACGGCACCGGGAGATCGGGCGTCGCCACGAGCACCGGCGGGGCGGACAGGTCGCCCCACGTCGCGGAGGCGACCCTTGCGAGGATCTCGCTCCCGCCGCTGCAGCTCCGCCTCGCCTCCTCGACGACGACGAGCCGCCCCGTCTTCCGGGCGCTCGCACACAGGCCCGGCTCGTCGAGGGGATGCCAGGTCCGTGGGTCGACCACCTCCACGGAGATCCCCGATTCCGCGAGCCGCTCCCGGGCTCGGAGGGCCCGGATCGCCATCAAGCCGTTCGCCACGACGGTGACATCGCTCCCCTCTTCCAGGACTCGGCTTCGCCCGAGCGGCTCCGGCGTCACGTCGTCGGGGAGATCCTCCCGCTCCCCTCCCAGGCCGTTGTGGAAGAAGAAGGCCACCGGGTTCGGGCTGCGGATCGCGGAGACGAGGAGGCCGGCGGCATCCCGGGGCGTGGAGGGCGCGACCACGATCCAAGGACCCGACTGCATCAGGTAGGGGTGCACGGAGTCGGAGTGCTGGGCTGCTGCCGAGGACGACACGCCGTGCGCCGCCATGATCACGAGGGGAAGCTCGAGCTGGCCACCCATCATGTAGCGGAGCTTGCCGGCCTGGTTCGCCACCTGGTCCATCGCGCCGTAGACGAAGCTGCCGACCATGAGATCGACCACTGGCCGCATGCCGGCGGCCGCTGCGCCGATCCCCGTGCCGACCAGGGTGGCCTCGGAGATCGGGGTGTTCCGGACCCGGTCCGCGCCGAACTCCTGAAGGAGGCCCTGCGTGGGACCCATCACCCCCTGGCGGACGTCCTCGCCCATCACGAAGACGCGTGGATCTCGGCGCATCTCTGCGGCGAGCGCGAGGTGGACCGCGCGAGAGTAGTAGGTGAGGGTCACTTGGTCTCCGAGACCAGGCCGTCGGTGTACGCGTCGGCCGGCTGAGGCTGGGGCGAGCTCTCGGCGAACGAGACGGCGTCGTCCAGGATCTCTGCGATCTCGGCTTCGATCGCGGCGAACCAGCTCTCGTCGAAGGCGAGATCCCTCTCCAGGGACACCCGCGCTCGAAGGAGGGGATCTCGTTCGCGCCACCCGGCGATCTCGGTCGGCTCGCGGCGGGTCCCGGTGACCTTCTCGAGGCCCTCGTTGTGGTCCTCGAGGCGGTACGTCACGGCCTCGATCAGCGTCGGGCCCCCTCCTGTTCGAGCCCGGGAGACCGCGTCTTCGGTGGCGGCGAGGACGGCTTCCACATCGTTCCCGTCGACGCGGATCCCCGGAATGGCATAGGCCGACGCCCGCTCCGCCACCGCGCCGCCAGCGGTGAGCTCCGACATGGGGGTGAGCTCCGTGTATCCGTTGTTCTCGCAGCAGAACACCACCGGAAGCGACCAGATCGCCGCCAGGTTCAGCGACTCGTGGAACACCCCGGCGTTCGAGGCCCCGTCTCCGAAGAAGCAGAGTGCCACCCGGTCGGTCCCGCGCATCCGCTCCGCGAGGGCGGCCCCGGTCGCGAGCGGGAGTCCCGCCCCGACGATGCCGTTCGCCCCGAGGATGCCGAGGGAGATGTCGGCGATGTGCATGGATCCCCCCTTCCCGCGCGCGTATCCGTCGACCCGGCCGAACAGCTCGGCCATCATTCGGCGTGGGTCTGCCCCCCTGGCGAGCACGTGGCCGTGCCCCCGGTGGGTCGACGTCAGCCAGTCTCCCGGCTCCAGCGCTGCGCAAGCGCCGGTCGCAACGGCCTCCTCCCCGATGTAGAGGTGCAGGAAGCCTGGCAGCCGTCCACGCCGGTTGAGCAGCTTCACGCGCTCCTCGAACCGTCGGATCAGCAGCATCGTCCGGTACAGCTGCCTCGAGCCGGGACGTGCCCGTGGCCGGTTGGCGTCGGCGGGAAGCGCGGCGGTCATCGGTCCCACCGGGGAGGCGACTGGCCGTCGCCCCAGAAGTCGGGGTCGTGGCTCGGCCAGACCTCGATCCCGGGAGTGGTATCGAGCTGGTGGAGGCGCTCGATCGCCCGGGCGGCGGCCGGCTCGAGGTCAGGGTGCGTCGTGGAGCCGCACGGGATGGACCGCTCGATGTTGATCCGAAGGTCGGCGGCGTCGCCCGCGAGCACCACCGTCCTCGTCGGCAGCTCGACCGCGAGCGACATGTGGCCGGGGGTGTGGCCGAAGGTGGGGATCGCCCGAAGCCCCGGCGCGAGCTCGACCTCGCCCTCCACGAGCCGCCACGTCAGTCCCGGCAACTGGTAGTCGGTCCGGAAGAAGGCGTGCTCGAGGCCCGCGCCGTCGTTGGCGAACTCGTGCTCCGCGGACTGCAGGGCGACGGGAGGGCCGTCCACGAAGAGCCTGAGCCCTCCGGAGTGATCGCAATGGAGGTGGGAGATGACGCCCAGCGCGAGCGCGCTCCAGTCGAGTCCGGCGGCCTCCACCTGCCGGAGCAGCGGGTCGCCTCGGGGGATGCAGCCGATGTAGCAGTAGTAGGGGTCCAGGTTGGCGTAGTGGACCGCTCGCCGGACGGGGTCCCGGATGGTCTCGGGGTTGAACCCCGTGTCGAAGAGAACCCAGCCCTCGTCGTACACGATGGCCGCCCCCGTCACCGGTTCCAGCAGGAACCGATCCGGCGAGCCACCCTTCAGGGACAGGCCCTCCGTCACGGGCTCCCAGCCGTACACGAAGCGGTAGACCCGCTGGGGCCGCCCCGACAACCGCTCGGTCCGCGTCACCGGCTCACCCCTCCCGGGCGGAGCTCATGAGGCAGTCGCAAGCCCGTAGTTGAAGTTCCAGGGGAGGGCCGGGTAGGTCTCCAGGTTGGAGAGGCCTGGCCGGTACACGATGACGTCCTGGATGTCGGCCAGTCCCAGGAACGATGCGTCATCGAACCCGACCTTGGCCGCGTCGAGGAACAGCGTGTTGCGTTGGGCCTCGTCGGCGGTCCCCCAGGCCTTGTTGAACAGGTCGTCCGCTTTGTTGTTGCAGTAGTCCAGGTAGTTGAGCGGCGTGCCGCACTGGTAGACCAGGTAGGACAGCGAACCGGGGAACATGTCGTCCGGGTAGAAATGGACGAGGGCGATGTCCGGACCCGTCGACGCGTGCTTCGGGAGCGAGTTGAACTGATCGGTGGGAATGGCCCTGGCGGTGGCGTGGAGGCCGATCCTCTGCAGGTCGGCGATCAGGTAGTTGGCCACCAGCCCCTGGAGCTCGACGTCGTTCGTGGCGTACCCGATCGTGATGGCGGGCGCCGACTTCGAATCGCTCGAGCCCGCCGTCGGCCATGTCCAGGGAGTGGGTGGGGGCAGCTGGGTCTTCGAGTAGTTCGACTCCGCCGGTGATCCGAACTTCCCGAATGCCTGTGGCACCCACCCGCTCGGGTCGATGGCCGCCGCGATCGCCCTCCGGAGCGAGAGGTCGGAGAGCCGGTGGGTGTTCAGGATCGCGAGCTCCATGCCGTCGTTGTTCCAGGACAGTGTCTTCAGCGTCGAGGGAACCTGGGAGAGCTGGGTGAAGGGATACTGGTCGACGAAGTCGATCTGCCCGTTCTGGAGCTGCAGGATCTGCTGGCCGACGTCGGGGACGATCTTGATGTCGATCTCCGAGAAATGCGCAGCCGGGCCCCAGTACGACGTGAAGGACTTCAGCGAGTACTCGATGCCCCGCTCGTACGACGTGAGCTGGTAGGGGCCCGTCCCATCCTCGTGCGCGGCGAGCCAGGCCTTGGAGTAGTCGCTCCCGGCGTGTGTCTTGATGGCGTCCGGCCCGATGACCTTCGGCCCCCAGGGGCTCGCCAAGCCGTCGAGGAACGAATAGTCGGGCGACTTGAGGTTGATCACGAGGGTGTGGGGGTCGGGCGTGTCGATGGAGCTCACCCCGCCCAGGAAGTAGCCGGTGAACAGGTCCTGGTGCTGCACCCGCCGCTCGAAGGCGTCCTTGACGGACTGCGACGTCATGGGCGTCCCGTCGTGGAACTTCACCCCCTGGCGGAGCGTGAAGGTGTAGGTCTTCGAGTCGCTCGACACCTTCCAGCTCGAGGCGAGGAGTCCCGTGAGCTTGGCGCTGCCCGGTTCGTACTGCACGAGTCCCTGATACATCCCGAGGATCATCCCCAGGCCCTGGACCTCGAAGTTGTTGTCGGGGTCGATGCTCCCCACGTCCTCGCTGAACGCAGTCCGAAGGGTCGTCCCGAACCCTCCGCCTCCCGAGCTCTGGTTGTTGGTTCCCCCTCCGTTCGAGCACGCGGAGAGAACGAGCACGATCCCTCCGACCAGCGCCCAGGATCGCTTGGTCCCACGCACTGCCTCCACCCCCTTCGCCGCGAGCAACGACCGGCCAGTGCAGGCTAATTTATACTGTATACGCCAACCGCGCTACTCGAGCGCCACCCGGGGGTCGGCCAGCACCTGTGCGAGGTCGACGAGCGCGTTGATCACCACGTAGGCGATGCCGAACACCAGCGAGACCGCGAGGACCGCCGAGAGGTCGTCGTGGCTCAAGACCTCCGTGAGGTACAGCCCGACACCCGGCCACGCGAACACGCGCTCCACGATCACGAGATTCGCGAACAGGAACCCGATCTGCAGGCCGGCCATCGAGATGGCGCCGGTCGACGCGTTCCGCAAGACGTGGCGTCGGACCACCTGGAACTCGGTGAGGCCCTTCGATCGCGCGGTGCGCACGTAGTCCTGACGGAGGACACCGATGATCGATGAGCGGAGGGTCCGACCGACCGCGAGGGCCATCGGCAGGGCAAGCGTCAGCGCCGGGAGCGCCAGGTGCCACAGGGCGTCGAGCGCGACGCCGGGACGGCCGTGCAGCAGCCCGTCGATCGTGAGGAGGCCGGTTGGACCGGTCGGGGCGTTCGCCGACCCGGTGCGCCCGCCGCTCGGGAAGATCCCCAGACGGAACCACAGCAGGTACAGCAGGAGGAGGCCCGTCAGGAACACCGGAGCCGACGCTCCGGACACGAGCACCTGGCGGACCACTTCGGATCTTGGGAAGAGCGTCTCCATGAGCGCGAGGCCGAGGGCGAGGGCGAGGGCCAGGAGCGTCGCGTACAGCAGCAGCTCCTCGGACGCCGGCAGGGCGTTCGACAGGTCGGTGGTCACCCGATTGTTCGTCGTGACCGACGTCCCGAGGTTCCCGTGGAGGAGCTGTCCCACGTAGCGCAGGTACTGGTCGATGAGGGGCTTGTCGAGCCCGAGCTCGTGACGCTTGGCGTCCACGACCGATTGCGGTGCGGAAGGACCGACGGCCGCCCGCGCCGGATCGGCCGGGATGACCTGCCGCAGCAGGAAGATGATGAACGTCATGGCGACGATGACCACGACGAGCCCGACGACTCGCCACACGACGAAACGAATGAGCATCTCCCCGCCCCTCAGGTCGTCTGGAGCACGTCGCGGATGCCGTCGCCGGCGACGTTCGAGCAGTAGGCGAGCAGGAACAGCATCACGGCCGGGAAGAAGGGCAACCACCAGAAGTTCGTCAGGTAGCTGAGATAGCCCGCCGTCATCGCCCCCAGCTCGGGGGCGGGGGCCGGCGCCCCGAGGCCGAGGAACGAGAACATCGCCAGCACGAGGATGACGTTCGCGACGTCCAGGGTCATCGTGACGAGGACCGTGGGGAGGGCCCCCGGGAGCACGTACCGCGTGAGGAGCCGCCATCGCCTCGCTCCGGCGAGCCGGCCGGCCTCCACATGCGGGCGAGCCGCGATGGCCTTGACCTCGCCGCGGACGAGGCGGGAGTACCAGGGCCACCAGAACACCGCGATCGCGATCACGGTGTGCGCCAATCCGGGACCCAGGGCCGCGACCACGGCGATCGCGATCAGCGTCGACGGCAGGACGAGGAAGAGGTCCGTGAAGCGCTGCAGCACCCGGTCCACCCAGCCGCCGTACGCTCCGGACACGAGGCCGATGAGCGATCCGACGACTGCGCCGGCCACCACGATGAGGAGGCCCGGGAACCAGGTCAGACGGATTCCCATCAGCACCCGGCTGAACAGGTCCCTCCCGATCTCGTCGGTGCCGAACCAGTGCGCCCCCGAGGGGTGCTGAAAGGGCGCGGCCACCGGCAGCTTGTCGTCGAACGGGACGATGAGGGGAGCCGCGAGCGCGACGATCGTGATGATCCCGAGCGCACCGAGAGCGATCCGCTCCGGCCACCCGGTCCTTCGAAGGCCGCGGCGGATCCGTGCCAGCGACAGCGCCCGGGTCCCGCCGGAGGCGATCGTCGCCGAAGGCATCAGCGATCCGGGGCGGCCGGGATCGCCGCCAGGAGCTCACGCGTGTATTCGTTGCGCGGCGATGCGGTGACGGAGTCCGCCGCCCCGATCTCCACGATCTCGCCTTCGCGCATCACCACGATGCGGTCCGATACGAACCTCGCGGCGGCGAGGTCGTGGGTGACGAAGAGCATGGCGAGCCCCAGCCTGATCCGGAGCGACTGGAGCAGGTTCAGCATCGCGGCCGCGAGCGAGACGTCGATCGCGCTCACTGGCTCGTCGCAGAGAAGGAGGCGCGGCGGGACCACGATGGCCCGAGCGACCGCGACCCGTTGACGCTGTCCGCCCGAGAGCTGCGGAGGCCTGGCCCCGGCAAGCGCCGGGTTGAGTCCCACCTGTTGGAGCGCCTCGGCCACCCGCTCCCGTCGCCGTCCCTTCGACAGGCCTCGGTGCCGAAGGCGTTCCTCGACCAGGTCTCGAACGGTGAGCCACGGAGTCAGGGATGCGTACGCATCCTGGTAGATCATCTGCGGCCGCTCCCGATCGCGCAGCCGAACATCGCCGAGGTCCGGCCGCACCAAGCCGGCGACGATCCGAAGGAGCGTCGATTTCCCCGAGCCGCTCTCGCCGACGATCGCCACCGATTCCCCGTCGGCGACCTCGAGATCGATCCCTCGGAGGGCCTCGACTCGCTGCTCCGAGCCGCCCCCGAAACGTCGGTGGGTGAAGCTCTTCCGGACCCCGACCAGCTCCAGCACCGGGCGGGCGTCGGTGCTTCCTTCGCCCGCCGGCCATGCGGCGGCCTCCCGCTTCCACACGGTGGCTGTCACGGCGTCGGACCGGAAGCACGCCACCTCACCGCTGTGCTGGCCCGCCGGCGCCAGGGGTGGCGTTTCCTCCCTGCAGGACTCGACGGCAAGGAGACAGCGAGGCGCGAAGGCGCACCCGTGCTCGGGCGGGACAGCGTCGATCTCCCCCCGCGGCGTCGGGAGCTGCCGAGACTTGTCCGCCCCCAGGCCGAATCGCGACTCGAGCAGGGCGGCGGTGTACGGATGGGCGGGATGGGTGGCGACCTCGAGCACCGGTCCCGTCTCGGCGACCCGCCCCGCATACAGCACGACGATGCGATCGGCGATGGCCGAGGCCACCGGGAGGTCATGGGTGATGAACAGGAACGACGTGCCGCGGTCCCCCCGGAGATCACGGAACAGCTGAAGGATCTGCGCCTGGACCGTGACGTCGAGCGCCGTCGTTGGCTCGTCGGCCACGACGAGCTCGGGCCCGGCAGCCATCGCCATCGCGATCATCACGCGCTGGCGCTGCCCGCCGGAGAGCTGATGCGGGAAGGCGCGCATCCGCTCCCGGGCCCTCGGGATTCCCACGCGTTCCAGCCACTCCTCTGGCCGCGTCTCGTCGACGCACGCCTCAGCCAGCTGGTGGCCCACGCGCATGGTCGGGTTCAACGAGGTCATGGGGTCCTGGAACACCGACCTGACCATGGTTCGACGGAGCGCCCTGACCGCCGCCGACGGTGCGCCGACCACCTCGATGCCGCCCAGCCGGATCGAGCCCGCCACCTCCGGAGCGCCCTCCTGCGGGAGGAGCCCCTGGATCGCGAGGCCCAGCGTGGACTTCCCGGAACCACTTTCGCCGACCAGCGCCACGACCTCGCCCGGGCCGATCCGGAGGTCGACCCCCCGGAGCGCATGTGCCTCGCGACCCGGCGCCCGGAACCGAACGTCGAGCTGCGCCACCGCGAGCACGTCGTCCGTCCGAGCGCGTGAGGACTCCGGGGAGGCGGTCAACTCACGCATCGCTGGCCCGTCCTCCGAACGCCGCGGCGGCGAGGGCGTAGATCGCCGCGCAGTCGGCCACGTCGTCCTCGAGGGCGTAGTCGTCGACGCCAGCCACCGCGGTGGGCTGGGGGCCGAAGCACACGGCCGGGACACCGGAGCGTCGCCACCTGGCGGCATCGCTGGCGGGCAGGCGCACCACGGGCGCCGGGGGCGCGCCCCGGACGGCCTCGGCCGCATCCACCAGGCACCGGGCGAGGGGCTCCCGAGGATCGGTCCAGGTTGGGTCCCAGCCCTTCAGCGTGCGCACGGCCACACCGGAGCGGGGCCCAAGGGCCTCCCGCAGGCGCTGTTCGAGGCTCGCCACTGAGAGTCCCGGAGGAATCCGGACGTCCACGAGAGCGACCGCCCGGCTCGCGACCTGGTTCGGCATCCCTCCCGCCTCGACGACACCCACGTTCGCGGACACTCGCAGAGCCTCCGCCTGGAATGCAAGATCCGCGATCGCAGCGGGGGGAATCGACTCGTCCCGGTTGAGGGCGTCCACGGCCAGGATGGCCCGGGCCAGCCTGGCGACCGGGGTCTCGCCCTCCTTCACGAGCATGGACTGCCGGGCGGCTCCCACCGCGGTGAGCTCGAACCACGCCACGCCCTTCTCGGCCACGGCGAGCGCCATGCCTCCTGGGCCCTCCCCCGACAGGAGGGCGTCGCCATACAGGTCCGGCCGGTGCTGGAGGAGAAAGGCCGCGCCGCGCTCGCCGAACACCACCTCGTCCGGGACGACGGTGAGCGAGATCGGTCCGCGAAGGAGGCTCCGGTGCTCTGCGAGCCATGCCAGGGCCAGGCACATGGCGGCCAGGGCGCCCTTCATGTTGCCCATGCCCAGACCGAACAACTGGCCGTCCCGCCTCGTCATCTCGAAGGGCGGCACGGTCCAGTGCGCTTCCTCGCCGGGACCGATGGTGTCGGCGTGCGCGTTCATCACGAGATGAGGGCCAGAGGCGGAGCCTTCCACCCTGGCGACCACGTTCGGCGCGTCGGGGTCGACGCCGACGAGCTCGACGGAGATCCCCGACCGCTGGAGGAACGAGCGGACGACGTCGGCGACGCCGCCCGTGTGGCCGGGCGGGTTGTCGCTTCGGGCGGCCACCAGCTCGCCGCAGAGCGCAAGGAGTTCTCCCCGGCGCCCCATGACGTACCCCGTCGCGTCGGCCACCAGGGCGGAGTCCGGGGGTCCCTGGATCACGTCACGCCCGCCCAGGACTCGCGCCTCCAGTCCGCCGTCGAGAAGGGGAACCCGTCACGCCGGCCCGCAACGACGACCGAGCCGAATCGCTGATCCCCGTCGTCGACCAGTTCCACCGCGTGTCCCAGCGATCGAAGGGCCTCCCCGTACGGGTGGGAGCGTTCCACGAGGAGGCTCGGGCCCTCGCTTCGCCAACGCGGCGCCGCGATCGCATCGGCCCAGTCGGCGCCGTCTCGATCGAGGACCTGCAGCAGGGTCTGGACCTGGCCGTCGGCACCCGGCGTGGCGAACGCGGTCACCGATCCGGCGTCCTCGAGGAGGATCGGGGAGAGCGTGTGCACCGGCCGGGCACCCGCCATCGGATCATTCGGTCCCCGGGTGAACCCCGCCGCCCTGTTGTTGAGGACGAACCCGCCCTCCGGCACGAAGGTCCCCGATCCGAAATCGTCGAACAGGCTGACCAGGGCGGCCACGACGATCCCATCCGCATCCGCGGCCGTCACCCCGGCGGTGTGGAGGTAGGGCCGTGCCCGGGAAGCCGGGGCGACTCGCGCGGGATCGAGCCTCAAGTCCACCGACAGCAGGTCGGGTCGCGCGCCCACATCGTCCCGGTATTCGAACGCGGCCTTGATCGACTCGATCCGCAGATGGTCACGGCGGGCGCCTGGTTCCGGAGCAGCCTCGCCGCAGGCCCGGAGGGCCATGCCCAGCAGGATCGCTTGCGACGGCGGCGGAGGCATCAGGACGGCCCGGTCCCGGCTGGACAGCCGGACCGGGGCCCCGAACGACGTGACGTGGTCCGCGAGGTCCGACATCTGGAGCCCCCCTCCGTCCCGGCTGACCGCCTCGACGACGGCCGCGGCCATCGGTCCTCGGTAGAAGGCGTCGGCTCCGTCGGCCGCGATCGACCGCAGGAGCGCGCCGAGCTCCGCCTGGCGGGCGAGGGCTCCGATCTCCGTCGCGACCACGGCCCATCCGGACGCGCCCCCGCGTTCCAGCCGGGCTCGCTGCGCGTCCACGGCGGCCACGAGGCGGCCGCCGACCCGAATGCCGTCCTCTGCCAGGCGGACCGCGGGCGCCAGGACTTCCTCACGCGTTCGGGTACCGAATCGGTCGAGGAGCGAGACCCACGCCTCGACGGCTCCGGGAACGGTGACCGACGACCCGTCGTCGCCGATCCGCGGGGACGCCCCCCGGGGCAGAGCCCCCGATCCGAGATACGCGGTCGTCTCGCCCGTGGGTTCACGGATCAGCCCGACCGCGTCGCCCCCGACCCCGCAGGACTGTGGGGCCAGGACGGCGAGCGCCACCTGGGCCGCGACGGCAGCATCGACGGCGTTCCCACCCATCGAGAAGAGCTCCTGGGCCGCCGCGGAAGCGAGCGGGTGGGCGGTCGCCACCGCGCCTCGCCTGCCCCAGATGCGCGGCCACCCAGGTCGCCGGCTCTGGCCCACTCGTCAACCTCCCGAACTCGACCGGCGGGGCAGGAGTCCGACACCGGCAGCGGACTATACTGTATGCAATATCCTAAGCGAGGCTCCGTGTCCCTGAACCTCCCGCAGATCGAGCCGCAAGAGACGATCACCGGGCGTCTGTACACGGAGCTGGAGGAGGCCATCATCGATGGCCGACTCGCCCCCGGCCAGCGCGTGCACGCGGACGAGATCGCCGAGCACTTCCGGGTGAGCCGGATCCCGGTGCGGGAGGCGCTTCGCGCCCTCCAGGCCAACGGGTGGCTCGAGATCCGCCCGCGCCGCGAGACGATCGTCCCGGCGCAGACCCCCGAGGACCTCGAGGACCTGTTCGAGGTCCGGGTCCTGCTCGATGCGCGCGCCGCCTCGCTGGCCGCGGAGCGACGCTCCGAGCAGGATCTGGAAGCGCTCCATGCGCTGGTCCAGGAGTCGAGATCGGCCAGTGGCGACATGGCCGCCCTGGCCAGGCTGAACGAGCAGTTCCACGTGGCCGTGGCCCGGGCGTCGAGGAACGCCCTGCTCGAGACCCTCGTGCAAACCCTCGCGAAGCGGGTTCGCTGGTATTTCGCCCAGGTGGCTCCCGTCCGGGCCGCCCACTCGGTGCGCGAGCACGGGGACCTCCTCCAGGCGATCCGCCAGGGCACCGGCCCCCGGGCCGCGGAGATCGCGAGCGCCCACATCGAACGGACCAGGAGCGCCGCGAGCACCGCCATCAGGGCCCGTGGGGACTGATCCGGCCGAGACCCCCCCGCTCGCCGTCCTGGTTGCGGGCGGGGCAAGCGGCATCGGGCTGGCCTCGGGGCGGGCCTTTCGAGCGCGTGGGGACGACGTCGTATTCGGGGACATCGCGGCAGAGGCGGCGAATCGAGCCGCGGCCGAGCCCCAGCCGGGGCGGGCATGGGCATTCCCATGTGACCTCGAGCAGCCGCCCTCCGTGTCGGCGCTCGTGGGCCAGGCGGTCGAGGCCATGGGTCGGCTCGACGTGGTCTTCGTGAGCGCCGGCATCCTGGTCTCCGCCCCACTTGAGCGCTGGACCGTCGAGCAGTGGGATCGGTCACTCGCCGTGAACCTGCGGGCACCGTTCCTCCTCGTCCAGTCGGCTCTCCCCCACCTGCTCCGATCGGCCAACGCGAGCGTGATCGTCACCGCGTCGACCGGTGCATTCCGCGGACACGCCGGCATGCCCGCCTACCATGCGTCGAAGTCCGGGCTGATCGGGCTGGTCCGTAGCCTCGCGGACGAGCTCTCCCCCCGCGGGATCCGGGTGAACGCGATCTGCCCGGGATGGATCGACACGCCGTTCAACGAGCCGTACTGGTCATTCCAACGGGATCGGCAGGCAGCCCTCGAGTCCCTCGAGTCCTCGATACCGGCGGGACGGCAGGGAACGCCCGAGGACGTCGCGGACGTCGTGACGTTCCTTGCCTCGCCCGCCGCTCGCTACGTGACCGGCTCGTCCGTGGTCGTGGACGGCGGGTACTCCGCCGTCTAGGGCGGGCGTCGGTTGCGGCCTTCCGGTGCTCAGGGATATTTTATACGCGAGGCTTCGAGCGAAGGGGAGGAACCGTGGCGCTCTCGATACAACCGACCGTGGGCGAGCTCCAGCAACGATGCGTGGACGTCCGGCTCGCGGTCATGGAGGAGGTGGAGGTCGCCGGGAGTGGGCACTACGGGTCGAGCTTCTCCCTGGTCGAGATCCTGGTCAGCCTGTACTACGGCTTCCTCCGCGTTCGTCCCGACCAGCCCTCCTGGCCCGAGCGCGACCGATTCATCCTCAGCAAGGGTCACGGAGTCTCGGCGTTGTATCCCATCCTCACCGACCTCGGGTTCTTCGACCGGGAGCACCTCGGCACGTTCGCTCAGCTGGGGAGCATCCTGGGGGACCATCCCGACGTGAAGAAGGTTCCCGGAGTTGACTTCTCGTCCGGGTCGCTCGGACATGGCCTTTCGGCGGGGGCGGGGATGGCCGAGGCGATCCGGCTGCAGGGATACGACAGCCGAGTGGTGGTCGTCATGGGCGACGGCGAGCAGGACGAGGGGCAAGTCTGGGAGGCCGCGGCATACGCCTCCCACCGAGGGCTCGCCCACCTCCTCGCCGTCACCGACCGCAATTCCATCCAGGTCGACGGTGCGACCTCGGAGATCATGGACCTGTCGCCGCTCGCCGAGAAATGGTCGGCCTTCGGGTGGCGTGTCATCCAGGTGGACGGGCACGACGTGGAGGCCTTGCTCGGGGCGTACCGCGACTTCGACTCCCATCGGATCGCCGAGCCGGATGGCCGCCCCACCATGGTGATCGCGCGGACCGTCGGCGGACGGGGTGTCTCGTTCATCGAGGACCAGGCGGACTGGCACATCGGCTACCTGGAGGGCCAGGATCGGGAGGCAGCCCTCCAGGAGATCCGTTCGATGTACGGCCACTCTGAGGGAGCGTGATGACGATGAGCCTCGCGAGCGACCGGTCTTTCAACGGCCTGACGAACCAGAATCGCAACGTCCAGCTCCGGATCCCGGCCGTGGCGCTCGCCGACCTGGCCGAGCACGACGACCGGATCGTCGCGGCCTCGGCCGATCTGAAGGTCTCGACCCAGCTCTCGGAGTTCGAGGCCAGGCACCCGAAGCGATTCTTCCAGTTCGGGATCTCCGAGCGGAACATGATGGCGGCCGCGGCCGGCATGGCGTCCTGCGGGCTCCTCCCCTACGTCGGCACGTTCGCCTCGTTCTCCGGTCTCATGTGCCTCGAGAACATCAGGACGGACATGGCTTATCCGAACATGGCGGTGCGGGTCCTGGCGACGCATGCGGGCGTGGCCTGCGGCTTCTTCGCGGTCTCCCACCACGCCACGGAGGACATCTCGGCCGTGCGTGCGGTCGCCAACCTCATGGTCCTCTCGCCGTGCGACGGCAACAGCGCCGCCGCGTTGATCCGTTCGACCGTCGAGGTGCCCGGCCCGATCTACATGCGCTTCGGCCGGGGGCGCGAGACCCCCGTCTACCCGGACGATGCGACGCTCGCCCCCGGTGCGCCGACCGTCCTCCGGAGGGGCGCCAACGTCCTGATCGCGGCGACCGGCGTGATGGTCCAGGAGGCCCTGGATGCGGCCGAACGCCTCGAGGAAGCGGGGATCGGGAGCACGGTCGTCGACGTCCACACGCTCAAGCCGTTCCCGAACTCGGCGCTCGCCGAGCTCGCCGCTGCCCACGGGGCGGTCGTCACGGTGGAGGAGCACAACGTCCTCGGCGGCCTGGGGAGCATGGTCACGGAGGCCGTCGCCGACGCCGCGGTGTCCACGCCGATCTACCGACACGGGTTCTACGACGAGTACGCGATCATCGGTTCGCCGACCCACCTGTACGAGTACTACGGCCTCGACGGCAACGGGATCGCGACCGTGGTTCACCGGGTCCTCGACCTGGTCCAGTCCGGGGCGCTCGTGGCGCGGCGCGCCGGCTCGCCGCTCTGGACCGCCGAGGATCGAGCCGCCGCGCTCGCCGCGGTCCGGGCCCGATCGAGTCGCGCGACCGAGGTGGCGCTTCCGGCCCACTGACCCGGCGGCGTGGGCGGAGAGGGGAACGACGTGGGGCTGCTCGAGGGCAAGGTCGCCGTGGTGACCGGAGCGGGCCAGGGCATCGGCTTCGCCGTGGCGCGGGCGTACGCCGAACAGGGCGCGTCCGTCGCGCTCATCGACATCGCCTCCGAGGCCGTGGAACGGGCAGCCGCTTCGATCGCGGATTCGGGGCGGCCTGCCGTCGCCGTCACCGCCGATGTCACGGACCCCGCGGCGATGGAAGCCGCGGCGACCGCCATCGCGGAACGGTTCGGCCGGATCGACTGTGCGGTTGCCAACGCGGGCGTGCTCCTCCTGCAGCACGTGCTGGACATGGACGTCGATGCATGGCGACGGGTGATCGACGTCAACCTCACGGGCTCGTTCGTCACGTGCAAGGTGTTCGCGAGACGCCTCGTCGAGCAGTCGGAGGGAGGCCGTCTCATCCTCACGTCCTCGCTCTTCGGCCTCAGGGGGGGTGTGGAGAACGGAGCCTATTCCGCCTCGAAGTTCGGAATGATCGGCCTGATGCAATCGCTCGCCGCGGAGCTCGCGCCCCACGGGGTCATGGTCAACGCCGTGTGCCCCGGCCAGATCGACACGGACATGATGTCCCAGCTCGCACGCGAGCGAGCTGCCCTCACCGGGAGGACGCCCGAGGCGGTCATCGACGTCCTCCGGTCGCGAATCCCGATGCAGCGGCTCGGCCGGATGGACGAGCTCGCCAATGCCTACCTCTACCTCGCCTCGGACCTGAGCGCCTACGTCACGGGTCAAGCCCTGGTCGTCGACGGCGGGTGGCAGGTGGGCTGAGTCCGCCCTGCCTACGTTCGTTCGACGGGTTCCAGTCGCTTGCCGAGCCGCTCCTTCTTCCGCATCGACCTCGCGACCAGCACGAGCCGCAGGGCCACCAGGATCAGGAGCGCCGCGAACAGGTCGTTCGCCAGGGCACCCGTCAGGTGCGCGGCGATGAGCGAGCCGGCGAACGAGGCTCCCACTCCCGCCAGGCCGACGCGAAGCGCGAGGCGGAGGTCGACGTTGCGCTTCCGGCTGTTCTGAATCGTGGCCACGAGGGCGGTTCCGATGATGACCACCAGGGAGGTCCCCTTGGCCACCGGTGCCGAGAGCCCCCATTCCAGGAGCAGCGCCGGGACGATCACGATCCCGCCACCCACGCCCATCAGGCCCGCCAACACGCCCGACGCGAGGCCCAGCGCCACGAGGCCAACCAGGCTCAGGAGACTCGTCTGCGCGTGCGCGTGGGCCGGGGCCAGCGTGATGAGCAAGCGAACGGCTGAAGCGGCGAGGACGGCCGCGAACCCGAGCCGCAGACCCTGGAGGGGGACTCGCTGCAGGGCGCGAACTCCGATCAGAGCACCGGTTGCGCCTCCGAGCAGGATCGGAAGCGCCGCCACCCAGTCGATGTTGCCACTCGCAGCGAACCCCACGGTCGCGGCCATCGAGATGGGAAGGGCCGCCGCGAGCGAGGTGCCATGGGCGAGGCGCTGGTCCATACGCATCAGCAGGACGAGGCCCGGGACGATGACGATGCCGCCCCCGACGCCGAACATGCCGGAAAGAAAGCCCGCGATCACGCCGAGGGCCAGCGAGGCGACGAGTCGGTCGGGTGGCGCACCGATGGCCGGGCTCGCCTCGCTTGGGTGCTCCGACAATCCGATGCCGCCCTCCTCCTCCGCCCTTCCCGTATAAAGTATATCCAGTGGGGTGGCCCGAGTGCGCTCCCCGGGTCGGGCGGCTCGACGCGAAATCCGTGGTGCGATGCCCAGCACACGGGACGGGCCTGACCTCTTGCCCACTCACCGAACCTCTGCGACACTCGGAAGGCCACCCGGGGGGATGAATCGCCGATTCAGGTCCACGTCGAGGTGGCGCTCGCGGGGGAGACCGGATGCAGGCTCGTCTCGGACACATCTTCATCGTCGACGACGATCCGATCAATCGCGCCCTGTTGACCAAGAACCTGGAGCACGACGGGCACCGGACGACCGCCGTCGACAACGGCTTCGCCGCGATGGCGGCGCTCGAGGCCGAGCCACCGGACGTGGTGCTGCTCGACGTCGTGATGCCGGGCCTCGACGGCATCGAGGTCCTGGCGCGGATGAAGGCCGACGCAGCCCTCCAGCACATCCCGGTCATCATGATCTCGGGCGTCGACGACGCGGAGAGCATCGTCCGGTGCATCGAGACCGGCGCCGACGACTTCCTTCCCAAGCCGTTCGACCCGGTCATCCTCCGGGCGCGGATCGGCGCTGGATTGAGCCGGAAACGCCTGCGCGACCTGGAGCAGGAACGCGTGCGGAACGTCTTCACGCGGTTCCTACCCGAGCAGATCGCGGCGGAGATGCTGGCCCGGAGCGACGGCGAGCCGGCCATCAAGGCCGTGCGCCTGTGGGCGACCGTGATGTTCGTCGACCTCCGAGGCTTCACCACCGTCGCGGAGACCCTGCCGGTCGAACAGGTCATCGCCGTGCTGGGCCGGTACCAGGGGACGATGGGCGACGCGGTGCTCGACCACGGTGGAACGCTCGTGGACTACCTGGGCGACGGCCTGATGGCCGTGTTCGGCGCGCCGATCGAGACCATCGACCATGCCGACCGTGCGGTGGCAGCAGCCCGGGACATGGCGGCCGAACGGCTGGCGGACTTCAACGCGTGGGTGGGGGCGGAGGGGCTCGCCGACGGCTTCGGGATGGGCATCGGCCTGAACTCGGGACGAGTCATGTCCGGCACGCTCGGGTCGGACCGCCGCTTCGACTACGCAGTGATCGGCGACACGGTGAACACCGCGGCGCGCATCGAGCAGCTCACGAAACAGACCGGGCACTCGATCCTCGTCGCCGACCAGACGAGGACGAACATGGCCGGCTCGACCGACGACCTGGTCTTCGTCGACGAGTTCGAGATCCGCGGGAAACAGTCCCGGCTCAAGCTCTGGACGGCGGACGCACAGGAGTCGTCCTCGTGACCGACACGACGGCAACCGACGACCTCGGGGCGCTCCGGGAACGTGTAGCCGAGCTCGAGGCCGCGGAAGCCGAGCGCGCTCGCGCCGAGAAGGTCCAGGCCGCCCTGTACCGCATCGCCGAAACGGCGAGCGCCGCGCAGGACATGCAGGAGTTCTACGCCGAGATCCACCGGATCGTCGGCGAGCTGATGTATGCGGACAACTTCTACATCGTCCTCTACGACGAGGACCGGCAGCTCATGAACTGGCCGTTCTACGTGGACGAGGTCGACCTCGAGGTCCCCGCCCCGAACGTCTGGGAGCCCATCGGGACGGGCGAAGCCCGAGGGATCACCGCGTACGTCCTGAGGACGGGCCGTCCGTCGCTGCTGTCCACGACGGACATCGAGGAGATGGTGCAGCGCGGCGAGTTCGACATGCTCGGGGTCGTTTCGGTCGATTGGCTCGGCGTCCCCCTCCGATCCGAGGACCGCACGATCGGCGCGATCGTCGTGCAGAGCTACCGGGAGGACGTCCGCCACACCGAGGCGGACAAGGACCTGCTGATCTTCGTGGCCCGGCACATCGCGTCGGCGCTCGAGCGTACGCGCCTGATCGACCAGACGCGCCAGCGCAACGCCGAGCTCGCGCTGATCAACGACGTGCAGCGCGGGCTGGCCATGAATCTCGAGATGCAGGCCATGTACGACCTCGTGGGCGACCGGCTGCACGAGATCTTCGACGCCCAGGTCGTCGACATCGGCATCCTGGATCCTCGCGCCGGGGTGATCCGCTTCCCGTACACGATCGAGCGTGGGGTCCGCTTCCCGGACGAGCCGATCGAGGTCATGGGGTTCCGCAAGCAGGTGATCGAGACCGGGGAGCCGGTCCTCGTGGAGGAGGATGTCGCAGGTCGCGCGGCCGAGCTCGGCCAGCCCGCCGTCCTCCAGGGGGAACCCGCGAAATCCGGGCTGTTCGTCCCGCTCCAGGTCGGCACGCGGGCCACTGGCGTCATCTCGCTGCAGAACCTCGACCGGGAGCGCGCGTTCAGCGAGGACGACATGCGCCTGCTGACCACACTGGCGGGCAGCCTCAGCGTTGCGCTGGAGAACGCCCGCCTGTTCGACGAGACCCGCCAACGGACGGCCGAGCTCGCGTTGGTCAACGACGTCCAGGGGGGATTGGCCGAGCGGCTCGACATGCAGTCGATGTACGACCTCGTCGGCGACCGGATCCAGGAGATCTTCGACGCCCAGGTCGTGGACATCGCGATCCTCGACGAGCCGTCGAACAAGCTGAACTTCCCCTACACCATCGAACGCGGGGTTCGTTTCCACGACGATCCGATCGAGATCATCGGCTGGCGGAAGGTCGTGCTCGAGACCCGCGAGCCGCTCGTCGTCAACGAGAACATCAGGGAGCGGAGCCTTGAGGTCGGCCAGCCGTACGTGATCTCCGGCGAGCCGGCGAAGTCGGTCCTGTTCGTCCCGCTGATCGTCGGCGACCGGGCGACCGGCGCGATCTCGCTCCAGAACCTCGACCGGGAGCACGCGTTCAGCGACGCGGACGTCCGCCTGCTGGTAACGCTCGCCGGGAGCCTGAGCGTGGCGCTCGAGAACGCGCGGCTGTTCGAAGAGACGCGCCAGCGAAATGCCGAGCTCGCCCTCATCAACGACGTGCAGCGCGGGCTGGCGGAGAACCTCGAGATGCAGGCGATGTACGACCTCGTCGGAGACCGTATCCAGGAGATCTTCGATGCGCAGGTCGTGGACATCGGCATCCTCAGTCGGGATTCGGGGTTGATCCATTACCCCTTCTCCGTGGAACGGGGGGTGCGATACCCCGACGAGCCGACGCCGGTGACAGGGCTGGGCGGCCATGTCATGCAGACGCGCGAACCGCTCCTGGTCAACGAGGCGCTCAGTGAGCGGTATCTCGAGATCACGGGCGTGCCGCAGTTGCCAATCGGATCGGGTGAGCCCGCGAAATCGGTTCTGTTCGTCCCGCTCATCGCGGGCGGCGAGGTGACCGGACGGATCTCGCTGCAGAATCTCGACCGGGAGCACGCTTTCAGCGAGGCGGACGTCCGCCTACTGACGACGATCGCGAGCAGCCTGAGCGTGGCCCTCGAGAACGCCCGCCTGTTCGAGGAGACCCGGCAGCGAAGTGCCGAGCTCGCGTTGATCAACGACGTCCAGGGGGGGCTGGCGGAGCGGCTCGAGACGCAGGCGATGTACGACCTGGTGGGAGAGCGGATCCATGAGATCTTCGACGCCCAGGTCGTGGACATCGGGATCGTGGACCCCTCGTCGAAGACGATCCATTTCCCGTACACGGTCGAACGCGGCGTCCGGTTCGCCGACGAGCCGATCGGGATCGTCGGGTTCCGCCGGATCGTGCTCGAAACGCGAGAGGCCCTCCTGGTCAACGAGGACGTCGCCGGGAAGCGGGCCGAGATGGGACAGCCGGCCCCCCGCAAAGGCGAGCCCGCGAAGTCGCTCGTCTTCGTCCCGCTCATCGTCGGCGACCGGGTGACCGGTGTGATCTCGCTGCAGAACCTCGACCGGGAGCACGCCTTCAGCGAGGCGGATGTCCGCCTACTGACGATGATCGCGGGCAACCTGAGCGTCGCGCTGGAGAACGCCCGTCTGTTCGAGGAGACCCGCCAGCGTGCCGCCGAGCTCGGGCTCATCAACGAGGTGCAGCGGGGATTGGCCGAGAACCTCGACATGCAGGCGATGTACGACCTCGTCGGCGAGCGCCTGGGAGAGATCTTCGACGCGCAGACCGTCGACATCGGCATCGCCGATCAGAACGCCGGCCAGATCTGGTTCCCCTACTCGATCGAGCGTGGAGCTCAGCTGATCAGCGAGCCGATCGACATCATGGGATTCCGCAAGATCGCGCTGGAGACGCGAGAGCCCATCGTCATCAACGAGGACATGGAACAGCGGTGCATCGAAGCCGGCAATCCGCGGGCGATCGCGGGCGAGCCGTCGCTTTCATCCGTATTCATTCCCCTGCGGGTCGGCAACCGGGGGACCGGCGTCATCTCGCTGCACAACCTCGACCGGGAGCACGCGTTCGGCGAGGCCGACGTACGGATGCTGATGACGATCGCCGGGAGCCTGAGCGTCGCGCTGGAGAACGCTCGCCTGTTCGAGGAGACCAGGCAGCGGAGCTCCGAGCTCGCCCTGATCAACGACGTCCAGCGTGGGCTGGCGGAGAGCCTCGACATGCAGGCCATGTACGACCTCGTCGGCGAGCGGCTGGACGAGATCTTCGACGCCCCCTCGATCGACATCGGCGTGCTCGATCGCGAAGCGGGCGTGCTTCGCTACCCGTTCAGCATCGAGCGAGGAGAGCGGCTGCCGGACGAACCCACCCCGCTGACCGCCGGACCCGGCGCGCACGTCATCCGGACGCGCGAGCCGCTCGTCATCAACGAGCGATACGAGGAACAGGTCGCGGAATACGGCGGTGGCTTCGTTCTGGGGGAACCTCCGAAGTCCGCGGTCTACGTCCCGCTCGTCGTCGGCAGCGAGGCGACCGGCAGGATCTCGCTGCAGAACCTCGACCGTGAGCACGCGTTCAGCGATGCGGACGTGCGCCTGTTGACCACCATCGCGAGCAGCCTGAGCGTCGCGCTCGAGAACGCTCGCCTGTTCGAGGAGACCCGTCAGAGCGCCGGCGAGCTCGGCATCGTGAACAGCGTCGGACAGGCCCTCGCCGAGCAGCTCGACCTCGACCTGTTGATCGAACGGCTCGGCGACCAGCTGCGCGATCTGTTCGTCGCGGACATCGTCTACGTCGCACTGCACGACGAAGCCGGCGGGATGATCGAGTTCCCGTACTACTGGGAGGCCGGCGTTCGGGAGCGGGAGTGGCCGCCGATGACGTACGGCGAGGGCGTGACCTCGAAGATCCTCCGCAGCCGGGAGCCGCTGCTCCTCAACAGCGCGGCGGCCTTCGAGGGCCTCCAGACGGTCGGGACGCAGGCCCAGTCGTACCTCGGCGTACCGATCCTGGTCGAGTCGCGCGCGATCGGCGTGATCAGCGTGCAGAGCACGAAGCAGGCCGGGCGGTTCGACGAGAACGACACGCGGCTGCTGTCGACGATCGCGGCGAACGTGGGCGTCGCGATCCAGAACGCCCGCCTGTACCGCGAGACCCGCCGCCGGGCCAGCGAGATGGCAGCGCTTGCTGAGCTGGGCCGCGAGGTGGGCGGGATGCTGGACCTCGACGCCGTCCTGGAGCGCATCGCCGGGCGGGCGCGTGAGCTGCTGGAATCCGACACGAGCGCGGTGTTCCTGGAACAGCCCGATGGGACCACGTTCCTTCCCATCGTCGCCGTCGGCGAGCTCGCCGAGCTCATCAAGGCCGACTCGATCACGCTTGGGGAAGGCGTCATCGGCGACATCGCGCAGCGGGGTATCGCCGAGGTCGTGAACGACCTGGCGAGCGACCCCAGGGCCGTGTTCATCCCGGGCGAGGAAGAGAAGTCCGAGGAGCGGTTGATGGCCGCCCCGTTGCACGCCCGGGGTCGCGTGATCGGGATGATGGCCATCTGGCGGTACGGCGCGACCGCCCCGTTCACCGATGCCGACCTGAGCTTCCTGGACGGCCTGTCCCAGGCAGCGGCGATCGCCATCGAGAACGCGCGGCTGTTCCGGGAGGCCCAGGCGGCCCGGGAGGTCGCCGAGCAGGCCAACGCGGCGAAGAGCGCGTTCCTCGCGGCCACCAGTCACGAGATTCGCACCCCGATGAACGCGATCATCGGGATGAGCGGGCTGCTGCTCGAGACCCCGCTCGATGTCGAGCAGCGCGATTACGCGAGCACGATCGCGAACAGCGGCGAGGCGCTCCTGTCGATCATCAACGACATCCTCGACTTCTCCAAGATCGAGGCCGGCCGGATGGACCTCGAGCGCGCGCCGTTCGACCTCCGCGCGTGCATCGAGTCGGTCGTCGACCTGGTCGGCCCCGTCGCCATCCGGAAGGGTCTCGAGATGACGTACGGCATCGAGCCGGGGACGCCGGAGACGGCCGTCGGCGACGCCAGCCGCCTCCGCCAGATCCTGCTGAACCTGCTGAACAACGCGGTGAAGTTCACGGAGACCGGAGAGATCGTCGTGACGGCCGGGGCGGAACCGGCGGAGCGACCCGGCACGGTGGGCTACCACCTGACCGTGCGGGACACCGGCATCGGCATCCCGCCCGAGCGCGCCGGCCGGCTGTTCCAGTCCTTCAGCCAGGGGGACGCGTCGACCAGCCGGCGGTACGGCGGCACGGGGCTGGGGCTCGTCATCAGCCGGCGGCTCGCCGAGCTCATGGGCGGCACGGTCTGGGTCTCCAGCGCCGGCGTCCCCGGCCAGGGGAGCACGTTCCACGTCAGGATCCAGGCCGGGGCGACGGAGATGACGCCGACCGCGCTCCGCCGCGACGGGTCGTTCGACGGCCGCCGGGCCCTCGTCGTCGACGACAACGAGACCAACCGCCGCCTGATGACCGCGCTGCTCGGGGCGTGGGGCGTCCAGTCCGTCCTCGCGCCGGGCCCGGACGAGGCGCTCGTGGCCCTCGGCGACGGACGGATCGACCTCGCGGTGCTCGACATGCTCATGCCCGGTTTGGACGGGCTCGACCTCGCGGCGCTGATCCACGAACGACTGCCGGACCTGCCGATCGTCCTGGCCTCATCGGTGGGCCAGCACGACGTCACGTCCGACGCGAGGTGGCCGGCGTCCGGCATCGGGGCGGTGGTGACGAAGCCCATCAAGGCCTCCCCGCTCCACGCCGCGGTGGCGACGGTGCTCGGTGCGGCTCTGGACGCCGGTTCCGATGGCCCGGCAAGCTCGCTCGACGAGGATCTGGCGTCGAGGCACCCGCTCCGGATCCTGCTGGCCGAGGACAACATCGTGAACCAGAAGCTCGCGATCCGGCTGCTGGAGAAGCTCGGATACCGGACGGACGTGGCTGGGAACGGCCTCGAGGCTCTCGAGGCGCTCGAACGCCAGCGGTACGACCTGCTCCTCTCGGACGTCCAGATGCCCGAGATGGACGGGCTGGAGGCGACGCGCCGCATCCTCGAGCGGTGGCCGGAAGGCGAGCGACCCTGGATCGTGGCGATGACGGCCGAGGCGATGAGCGGTGACCGGGAGCGCTGCCTCGCGGCGGGCATGAACGACTACCTGGCCAAACCGATCCGCGTGGACGAGCTCGTGGCCGCCATCAAACGGACTCCGCGCCGGGAGTCGGGGGCGACCGTTCCCACGCCGGGGGCGAGCGACGGAACGATCGACCGGAGGGTTCTGGAGCGCCTGGCCGAGGGCGTCGGCGGCGACGCGCAGTTCGTCGACGAGCTGATCGAGCAGTTCGTCTCCGATGCCCCGGGGCTCGTGGCGGCGGCCCGCGCCGGCCTCGAGGGCGGCGACCCGGAGGGCGTCCGGCGGGCGGCCCACACCCTGAAGTCCAATGCGGCGACGTTCGGTGCCCACGCGCTCGCCGAGCGCAGCCGCAACCTGGAGGAGGCCGCGAAGCGTGGTGCCCTGGACGACGGTCCGGCCCGGCTCGAGGCCATCGGTCGGGAGCTCGATGTCGTGCGGGAGACCCTCCCGTCGGCGTGGGCCGAGATGCGACCCTGAGGCTGGGCCCCCGGCATCGGTCCCGAACGGCGCTTACGCTGGCCCCGGCCATGAGCGTCATCGCGATCGGATCGCCTGCCCCTGCACTGCCGGGAGTGAGTCTTTCCGACGAGCCCCGGGCCCTGTTCTTCTACAAGGTGACGTGTCCGGTCTGCCAGATGGCCGCCCCGGTCGCCGAGCGGCTCGAAAGGTTCCACCCCGGCATCCCCGTGGGCATCGGCCAGGACCCGCCCGACCGGCTCGGGGACTTCGCCGAGCATCACGGCTGGTCGTTTCCCCAGACGCCCGATCCCCCGCCGTACGAGGTCTCGGACGCGTACGGGATCCGAGTGGTGCCGACCCTGGTCCTGGTCCACGACGGCGCCGTCGCCGACGTGGTGGAGTCGTGGGATCGCGACGGGTACAATCGGGTGTCGTCCCGCCTCACCGAGCTCACCGGCCGACCCGCCGCCCCGATCTCCGAGGAGGGCGACGGGCTCCCCCCATTTCGCCCCGGCTGAGGCTCCCGGAACGCGCGCTAGGTTGGCGCGCGACGCGGACGCCGGCATGGAAGTCGACGACTTCCGATGTTGCGTCTTGACATCATCCCTGGGCGGGAACAGGGTTCCGCCAGGGAGGAGGGCTCGGTCTTCCGCCTCCGGCGGGCGCCCGCTCGGGCGTCCCGTTCCGTATTTCGCGGTAGAGGCTCGGGTGGGACCAAGATGAAGCGCAACATCGCGTCGGCGACGGTCCTCGCGCTCGCGCTGCTGGGGCTGGCAGGGCCGGCGCAGGCGTCGACGCGGGTGCTGTCCCACGTCGAGTTCGTCAACAAGGTCAATCGCGCCGACCCCACGCTCGCCGGCAAGGCCTACGGCAACGGCTTCGGCACGATCGGGGCGGACAAGGGCCAGACTCACGTCCCCGATGTGGGACAGGCCGCGTGGGGCTTCAAGCACCTGGCCGGGTTCATCGACGCGGTCTCGTCGATCCCCGAGGGCGACTGGGTCCTGTACGACTTCGAGTCCCCCGGTTCCGAGCCCGACTCGCTGCACCCGCGCTACTCGATCCGGCGCTTCACCAGCGTGGCGCACGCGCACGGACACAAGGTCGTGCTGATCATGGGGATCGGGCACATGGCCCGCGATGCGAGTCAGAACGGGTGTTTCGCCCACGCGCGCGAGACGTACTTCGCGGCGTGGAAGCGGTGTGCCCTGCCGGCCGTCGCGCAGGCTGCGGGAACCGACCTCTTCGTCCTCCAGACGCAGCCGTACGTGTGTGAGCCGGAGTCGTTCCTGGAGTTCGCAGCCATCACGCGCCATCAGTTCCACCGGACCCTGTTCCTGGAGGAGACGCTGAAGAGCAGCCGTCCGTGCGTGACGCCCGGCCTGATGTACTGGAACTTCCGCCATGCCCTGGAGCGCCGGCTGACGAGCGGTCTGTGTCTGTGGTCCGGGGGGAGCCGTCCGGGCACCCAGCAGCCCATCCTCACCAAACCGGAACAGCTGGTGGCGGGCATGAAGCTCCTGCGCAGGATGGTGGCCACCCTGTGAGGGAGCGGACACCGGCCTGAACCGGCGGAACCGTCGGCGGGGCTCAGGCCGCCGGCGTCGGAGGGACGGATCCGATCTCGTCGTGGCCCGATGCGGATGCCTCCGGCTTTCCGACGCCCGGGGAGGTCTGCCGGCGGCGTCGGATGATGAGCGGTATCCAGCCGACGAGGGCGATCACCACCGCCACCGCTCCCCCGGCGACGCCGTGCAGCGCCACGCCGAGGCGGTCGGCGACGAGACCACCCGCGGCGAGGGCGCTGAAGCCGAATGCCGGGGACAGCGCGGCCCGTACCGCCCATGATGCGGGCACCAGCGAGGACGACCAACCCAGCCCGGCTCCCGCGAGCACCATGAGCATCAGGACCGCAGCCGCACTCAGCGGGGCGATGCCCTGCACGACGGGGTCGCGCGGGATCGGCATGCGGGGCGGCGGCGCGGGGCCCCGCACGACCAGGAACCGATCCCCGCTCGGCCATTCGGGGTGGGCCTTGTGGACCCGGTGGTAGTCGTGGAGGTAGAAGGTGAACGGCACCACGATGACCGGGTCTCGATTCATCACCGGTCGGACGACCGCGAAATACTGCGCCGAGTCCCTCCCGAACTCGGGGTCGCCCGGCCGCGACGTGGGAGCGCCCCGGAGCAGGTTCTCCGGCGTTCCCAGATACACGTACACGTCGGGAATCCGCTCCGGCGGAGCCTGCGCCCGCAGCCGGCGCAGCGCGGGAATGGCGCCGAAGTCGGCCCGGGTCCCCTGGACCACGAACACCACCGGGACGGCGGGGGGCAGCCGCCGGACGTACTGCATGACCGACGCGATCGCCGCGTGCCTGGGAAGCTCCTCGTACGGGATGGTCCGGGACCACGCCCTGGTGCCGATCGCGACGGTCCCGGCGACCGAGGCGAGGAGCACGGCGCCGGCCCCGACCACCGCCAGCTTGCGCACGACGGCCCCGGTCGCGACGCGCAGGATCACCCTGACCAGGCCGACCGCCGCCGCCGCGAACAGCATCGGCATCCCCAGCGCTGCACCGAGGAGCCGCTGCGCCGGCAGGTTCGCACCGGCCCGGAACGCCACATAGGCGACGAGCCCGATGAGGATGGAGAGCACGAACACCACCAGCGCCCGCACCCGGCGTGGATCGCGCCCCGCGGCCAGCGCCACCGCTCCACCCGCCATGACCGGCCCGGTCGCCGGGAAGGCGTACTGGGGGAGCTGGACCTGGAGGATGGTCTCGAAACGCTGGCGGTCGTTCGTGCCGAAGGAGCCGATCCCCGGGGTCAGGAGCAGCCCGGCTCCGCCGGCCACCGCCCCGGCGCCCAGTGCGCCCAGCAAGCGAGCGGATGGGGTATCGGCCAGCCGCCGCCCCTCCCGGCGCGCGCGGATGCTCTCGGGGACGCCCGTCAGCGCGAGCACGAGGAGGTACATGGCGAGCAGGAGCGCGAACTGCCAGTGGATCACCGCCGTGCCCGCCAGAAGCCAGGCGGTCGCGGTCCCCGCCCTGCGTCCCTCGAGCACCATCAAGGCGGTCGCGATGGCCGCGAGGATGGTCGCGTCCGCCAGCAGGTTGTCGTAGTAGCCCTTCGCGGTGATCACCACGCACGCCGACAGGCCCACGGTCAGCGCGTACAGGGGGAACGACCAGGGAGGCTCACCCATGCACCCGACCGCGAGGGCTCCGGCGGCGAGCCCGATGGCGACCGCCGCCACGGCCGGCAACGCGAAGGCGAACCGCCATGTGCTCACCTTGGAGACGTCGTCGACGAGCGCGGCCATCACCGGGTATCCGGGGCGTCCTGGGTTCGACGTGTTGGAGTGGAACCGGTACTGGTTCGCTTGATCCAATGCGTCGAGGCCTCCGCTCGCGACCACGCGAGCCCGCCAGATGTACGTGGGCACGTCGTCGCCGACCGGGATGCGATATGCCTTCGCCGAGTACAGCGATAGGAGCGTCCCTCCCACCACGGCCACCGAGACCACCGTTCCGGCCACCAGGGCCAGACGCTTCACCGCGCGCCGTTGCCGCTGGGGCCGGGCCCCTGCCCCGGTCACCACGCGAGGCCCACGGCACTCGGTATCAGGAAGTCCTGGCCACGCTGACTGGGCAGGATCGCAAGTGGAGGAGGCACGTGGGGCTATTCATAGCGTCTTTGCTCCCACCGGCGCCACGCGGACGAGAGCCGCTGCGGGACGGGCGGGTAGCCCAGGGCCGGACACCCCGGCGTGCGTGGGCCTGCGGCTTCCCCGCGGGACCTCGTCGAGCGCCACCGGGCGTTCCTGCGTGCGAGCATGGATGGCGTGGACCGCAGCCGGATCCTCGTCCTGGCCCTCCTCGTGGGGGCGGCATCGCTCGCCGCGTGTTCGCACGCCGGCTCGCGGTCGGCCGAGGCTCGGATCGCCACAGCTGCGGGGACGGTGAGCCTGCGGGTGACCGTTGCCGACTCGGCTGCGGCGCGCGAGCGGGGGCTCCAGGGCGTCGAACGGCTCGACCCCGACGCGGGCATGGCGTTCCTGTTCGGCCGGCCGTCGAGGGCCGGGTTCTGGATGCGGGACACACTCGTGCCGCTGTCGATCGCCTTCTGGGGCCGGGACGGAAGGATCCTGGCGCTCAGGGACATGACGCCGTGTCCCGGCCGGCGGTGCCCGACCTACCGGCCGGGCCGGCCGTTCGTGGGCGCGTTGGAGGCGAACCGGGGATTCTTCGCCCGGCACGACGTGGCGGTGGGAGATCGCGTTGTCATCGTCGGGGGATGACTGCCTCCTGTGCCGGGCCGAACGGATGACGGCCTGGCACTACGAGGACGACGACTGCTGGGTGGCCGACTGCGTGGTGTGCGCGACGCCGATGATCGTGTGGCGGCGGCACGGCCTGCCCGACTCGGTCGTCGAGCGGGAGCTGCTGGACCGCCTGGGCGAGGTGGCCGCGCAGCGGTACCCGGAGGGGTTCTGGATCGACGGCGAGCGGCGGCGCATCCCGGACCACTGGCACGCCCACGCCCGGCCGGAGGGCGGGTTCTTCGACCCGGCCAGCCAGCTGTACGGCCGGTGGGGCCGGGGCTGATCGGCCGGGCGGGTCCGTCGGTGTTCCGGTGCTTCAGCTGGCCCGGGCCAGCTCGCGGAGGTCCACGGACTCGTCGCGCAGGATCGCGGGGTCGACCTCCCGGCCGATCGCCGTCATGGCCCGGCGAAGTTCCAGCTGCCGGTTGAGCGACACCACGGCCCTCACCACGCCGCGCTCGTAGAAGAAGCCCAGGAAGCTCCGGTCGGCGAGCGAGCCGCGGACCTCGCAGGCGTCCGACCTTCGGTGGTGGCCCGCGTACTGGACCTGCTGGTCGTACTGCTCCGACCAGAACCACGGCACCTCGACGAACGGGCGGCGGTGGCCCGCGACGGACAGGCCGGCCGCCCGGCCGTGCTTCACGGCGTGCTGGAAGTGCTCGATCCGGACGCGCCCGTCGGCGCCGGCGAGAGGGAAGGCGGCCACGTCTCCGGCCGCGAACACGTTCGGCGCGCTGGTCCGGCAGAGCTCGTCCACCACCACGCCGTTGTCCACGTGGAGTCCGGCGGCCTCGGCCAGCTCGACGTTGGGCTGAACGCCGACGCCGACCACGGCGAAGTCGGCCTCCACGCGCTGCCCGTCGGCGGTCACGGCCGCCCGCACCGAGCCGCCGGAGCCCTCGAAGCCGGCGAACACGGTCCGCCGGAGGAGGCGGACCCCCCGGTCCTCGTGGACCGAGGCGAGCACCCCGCCGACCTGGGGCCCGAGCACGCGGTCGAGCGGCGCGTCGCCGCTCAGGATGGCCGTGACCTCCACGTCCAGCGCACGCAGCGACGCGGCGACCTCCGAACCGATGAAGCCCATCCCGACCACGACCGCGCGGCTCCCCGGCGTCGCCGCGTCGCGAAGGGCCAGAGCGTCGTCCACGGTGCGGAGGTCGAACACGCCCTCGAGGTCCAGGCCCGGCACGTCCACCCGCCGGTTCCGCGCCCCGGTCGCCAGCACCAGCCGGTCGAACGCCGCCGTCGCGCCGTCCGCGAAGGTGGCCTCCCCGGCCGCCGGGTCGACGGCCACGACCTCCTCCCCGAGGCTCGACTCGATGCCGCGCTCCTCCCACGTTGCCGGCGGCCGCAGGCGGAGGCGCTCGCCCTCGACCTCGCCCCGGAGGAACGCCTTGGACAGGGGGGGTCGCTCGTACGGGTGGCGTGGCTCCGCGCCGACCAGCTCCACCTCGCCGTCGAAGCCGGCGTCGCGGATCGCCAGCGCCGCGCTGCCGCCGGCCACCCCGCCGCCGACGACGAGGATCCGCCGGGGCGCCCGAGCCGTCGTCACGCCGTCACGCCGGATCGAGGTCCTTCTGCGCGGGACCGTGGATCACGTGCCCGTCGACGTCGTACCGCGAGCCGTGGCAGGGGCAGTCCCACGTCCGCTCGCCCTCGTTCCAGTCGACGGTGCATCCCATGTGGGTGCACCGCGGGGATGAGGCGTGCAGCACCCCCTGCTCGTCGAGGAACGCGGCGACCTTCCGGCCTTCGGCCAGCACGACCCCGCCCGACCCCGGGCGGAGGTCGGCGATGGTCCGCCCCACGGTCCGGACCACGAGCACGTCGGCCGGCGCGGTGTGGCTCACCTTGTTCGGGACGCTCGCCAGCAGCACCCGCCGCGCGCCGGTCATCCCCCTGTTGCCCACGATGACCAGCGACGCGTCGGTCTCCTTCGCGGTCCTGTTCAGCACGGACGCGGGATCGCCCTTGGCGACGACCTTCGGGTTCACCTTGGTCCGCCCGATCCGGTTCTTGGCCGTCTCCTCGACGGCGATCGCGCCGACGATCGGGTCGCCCACGAAGACCAGGGTGACCTCCGAGCGGATCATCGCGGCCAGCTCGAACGCCCGGGCCGCCGCCTCGGTCGCCGTCGGGGAGCCGTCGGTGCCCATCACGATGTTCGAGTAGAGCCCCTCGGCCCGGCCGACCGGCTCCCCCTGGTGGGTGGTCCGAACGATCAGCACGTCGCACTCGGCCATGTGCGCGACCTTGTCCGGGATCGCGCCCAGGCCGATGCGACGGGCCTTCCCCATCCCCTTGTTGCCCATGACGATGAGGTCGGAGCCGCGGCGCTTGGCCACGTCGAGGACCACCGCCGCGCCGTCGCCGATGTGGTGCTCGCCGGTGACCCGCACCTTGTCGCCGACGACCGCGGCCTCGGCCTGGGCCTCGGCCAGGACCGCCTCGGCCCCGTCGGCATCCAGGCCCGGGGGCTGCCACCCCATGACGAGGTGTAGGTCGGCGCCCGTCCGGGCGGCCAGCCGCGCGGCCACCGACACGGCGACCTTCGCGGTCTGCGACCCGTCCGTCCCGGCCAGGATCTTCCGGTATCCCATTGGTCAGCTCCCCGCCGGACTCGGCGCCGCGGCCGCCTCGACCTTGAACGTCCCGTTCATGAATGTGTGAACGTCACACTGAAACTTGTACGTCCCGGCCTTCAGCGGCGGAGCCCGGTACGTCTCCGTCTTTGGCCCGCCGAAGATCAGACCACGGAACAGGTTCTTGGAGCCGGAGTAGATCGCCACGTTGTGGCTGTCGGTGTCCTGGTTGTCGAACACGATCTTGAACGCCCGCCCGGCCGGCGCTGCCAGGCAGTCGGTGTCGAAGGCGTCTCCCGAGGCGCTGACCTGGACGGTCGCGGAGGGCTCGCACCCCTGGGCCGCCGGAGGCGCGCCGGGGCCGACGCCGAAGGTCGGCTTGATCACCATCATGTACAGGATGATCGCGAGCGCGACGAAGCCCATCGCGGCGACGGAGTTCGACCGGTTGTCGCGCAGCACCTCGTCGAACTGCTCCTTCGTGACGACCTCCGTCCCCCCCACCATGGCCCGCGAGACGAACCCCACGCGCCGGTAGTAGGGCCTGGCCATGGCCACCATCCCCACAGAGGAGATCACCAGGACGCCGAGCGCGATCCAGATCCACGGCTTGCTCCACAGGTCGCCGGTGGCGACGGCGGCGAACCCGCCGACCAGCAGCACGACCAGCCCGACATAGAACGACCGGACGGAGCTCGCCGAGAGCTCGATGAGCGCGGCCACCTTCGACGGGTCGCGCTCGCGGCGGAGGCGGAACAGCACCCCCACCGAGACGCCGTGCGCCACCAAAAAGACGAACACGCCCGCCAGGTGCACCAGGACCCACCACTTGTACATGCCTGCCAGGGACTCCCACTGCCCGGGTGAACGAGCGCGCCGAACCGGCCCAGTCTTGCAGCTGGAGGTGGGATGTTCCCAAACTCGTCGGCAGGCTCCAAATGCCGCGTGTCAGGAGGTGGCCGGGCCCTCCCACGGCGACATCAGCTGGAAGTAGTTCCCGTCCGGATCCGCGAACGTCGCGATCCACATCCCCTGGATCTCGTAGGGCTCCTGGACCACCGTCGCGCCCGTGGCCGCGATGCGGTCGAACTCGGCCCGGACCTCGGTGGTCTCGAGATTGAGAATCACGCGCTGGGGCTCCGCGGCCTGCCCCTTCACCTCGGAGTGCTCGCCGACCGACAGCCCGGCGGCGCCGAACTGCCAGCCGTAGAAGCCGCCCTCCTTCGAGTCTGCCGGCCGGTCGAAGACGCCGGCGTAGAACTCGCCCAGCACCTCCGGGCGCTCCGATCCGATCATGACGTTGCTGAACTTCAGCTCAGCCACGACGACCCTCCTTCCCACTCGAGTCTCGGTCCCCGGTCGAGTCCGTCTCCCGACCGCCGGTTGCTGCAGACAACGACCGTGCGGCGCGGTGAAACTCATCGTAGCCAAGGCAGCTCGTCTCGAGACGCCTGTCCAGGGACCGGGACGAAGTCACGCTTGTGCGTCGTCAAGGAGCCGTCCGCCGGGCGTCGCCGAGCTGCTCGGCCCGCTGGGTGCTCCCCACGATGTCCGTGAAGAGGACCGTGCGGAGTTGTCGTCGCCGTTCCGGCGATCCTCGTGGCACGCGCCTAGTGTCCCGGAGCCCCTTCCCGGACACAAGGCGCCCTCACGGCCTGTCCTTACCCGGCGATGCGATCTGCCGGAGCTGGGCCAGGCGCTCCTCGATCGACTCGTGGGCGGTCGTGACGCTCGCGGCGTGGCCCGTCAGCGCCGCGACGAACGCGTCCCGGCTGATGGCCAGGACGGATCCGGAGGTCGCCGCCGTGACGGTGGCCGTGCGTGGGACGTCTCGCACCAGGGCGATCTCCCCGAAGTGGGAGCCGGGCCCGAGTCGCGCGACGAGGTGCCCGCCGGCAGCGACCTCGAACGTCCCCTCGGCGACCAGATAGAAGCGGTCGCCGGGGTCGCCCTGCTCGATCAACCGGGTACCGGCCTCGACGTCGACGCGTCGCATGCTCGAGGCGAGGTGCTCCGTCGCCGCCACCGACAGCGAGGCGAACATCGGGACGCCCCGCAGCAGCGCAACCTCCGGCGGGGCCGCGCCCGCGTCTCGGTCGATGCGCCGCAACCTGGGGAGCGCCAGGATCGCGCACAGCGCCAGGGCCCCGCCGACGACTCCCATGGCCGCGTGGAGCCCCAGCCACGAGATCAGCCCCGGCGTGACGATCGAGCCGACCCCGACGGCGGCCATCGCGCCCCCGAGCAGGACGCCGACGACGCGGCTCAGCCGGTTGTCCGGGACGAGCCGCTGCAGGAGCGTCAGGCCGGCGACGTCCATCAGCGCGTTCCCGATCCCCACCACGCCCAGCGCGACGAGCGCCACCGCAGGGTGCGCCCAGACCCCCACCACGGCGACCGGCAGCCCCCACAGGAAGACTCCGAGGGCGAGGGGCCCGCCGAGCCGCCGTCCGACCAGGGACAGCCCCGCGGCCGAGCCGGCCAGGCTTCCCGCGCCGACCGCCGCGGTCAGGAGGCCGACGCCCGAGGCCCCCATGCGCAGCTCGCCCAACGCGGCCACGACGACGAAGACGTTGACGGCCCCGCGGACGAACGTTTGCGCGAAGAACAGCGACAGGACCAGCCGGGCGTCGCGGTTCCCGCGTATCTCGCGGAAGCCCTCACCGATCTCCCTACCCACGCCGGCCCGGGCATGGGTGGAGGTCCGTAGCTCCTGCCCCTCCGGTTGGATCCGCGCCACGAGGCCCAGCCCGAGGGCCGCCAGCACGGAGGACCCGAGGAAGACCGCCTCCGGGCCTGCCGTCGCCGCGACCAGGCCGCCGACCAGCGGGCCGGCTAGCGTCCCCAGCCCCTCGATCATGCTCGCGACGACGTTCGAGGACACGAGCTCGTCGGCGCTCCTGGCGAGCCACGGAATCAGCGAGATGACGACGCCCCGGAACAGCGCCATGCAGATCCCCGTGACCCCGGCCAGGGCGTACAGCACCGCCGTGGGGCCGTGCGCGACGACCACCAGCCACGATCCCGCCAGGCCACCGCCCAGGCGACCTGGACCCAGATCAGCAGGACGTTGCGGCGATACCGGTCTCCGAGGAACGAGGTCAGGGGGCTGACGACCGCGGCGGGCAGCATCCGCGACAGGCCGGCGATCCCGACCGAGACGGCGCCCCCCCGCCGGAACGCCAGAATGCCGAGCGCCACCATGAACGCCCAGTCGGTGACCCAGGCGCCGGCGAACGCGGTCTGGAGGCGCCGCAGGTTGGGGTTCGTGAACACGCGGCCGAACGCCCGCGTCGATTCCCCCACCCGTCCGGCCATCGTCCCTCCAGGAGGGCCCGACGGTACCCACGCCGATCCACAAGCGCAATGGCCGGGCCAAGGAGCGTTCCCCCCGAGATTCCGAGGAGGTCGTTAGAGAAATCCCTCAGTCGTCAGTCCGCCGGCCAGTTCTCGACGCGAAGGCCCGGCACCCGGGAGAAGTGACGCACGCTCCCGGTAACCAGGGTCAGGTCGCGAGACAACGCGATCGACGCGATCCGGAGGTCGGGTTCGTACGGGCGGCGACCCTTGGATTCCAGCTCGGCTCTCAGGCGTCCATAGAGCTCGGCGGCAGGTGCGTCGAAGGCGAGCACAGCAGCCGCGGCGGAGACGAGGGTGCGGATCCGGCCAGCCAACTCTGGACTCCCGCGCTTCGATGCGCCGTACAGAAGTTCCCCTAACGTGATCGACGTCGTGAACTGGTCTTCTGCCGGAAGTCGAGCCAAGCGTCGGATCAGGCGAAGTGGCGGCTCTCGCCGAAGAACGGCCGACAGCACGTCCGTGTCGAAGCAGTACACCGATCAGTCCAGATCGGGAGCGGGTCGATCCTTCGCCCGATGCCGAGACCGGTAGAGCTCAGCCACGACGTCGTCCAACTCGTCCCAGTCCGCCAATCCGCCCGCGATCGTGGCGAGTCCGGCGGGGCGCACCTCCGCTTCATCCGTCACTTGATCTGGAGGTACCAGGGCAACCGCGAGCTTGCCGCGGCGCGTCACGAGGAATCGCTCGCCCCTGTTGACTCGCTGGATCAGTTCAGAAAACCGCCTCTTCGCGTCGGCCACGCTCAGGATCTCGGCCATCGGTCTCGCCTTCTGTCCTTATGACACCTCACCAAGGTTATGACACAAGCTGAACTGAACCGCCCTCGGTTTCTTGGAGGCTCCAATTGGTGAGTAGAGGATGGAGCCATGCCAATACGATCAGGGCACGCTGGGAGTACCAGCAGGTCGGAGCGCCTGTTCTGGAACCGGCGGAGGCCATCCGAGCTGGTCGGAGGAGTCCGGAGGACCCTGCTGGCGGCGTTGGCGCGCCTTCGGGAGGGATGTCACCGGCCCGCAATTCGATGAGGAGGCTGCTTAAGAGAACAGGGATCGCCGCCGGACTTCAACAGACCCTGGGACATCCTCGTCACTAGGCCAAGCTGCCGTAGTACTCGACCATCGACGCCTTGGTGATCTCCCGCTCACTTCGCTCCTTCGGCTCCAAGCCCTTTCGAGCCTTCTTCCATGGAGGCTCCCGGTGCGTCAACGCGCTTAGCTCGAAGCCGGACTTACTGGCGTAGAAGTCCACAACGGACAAGATGCTGCTTAGCTCCCGCCTCTTCAGGTTGCCCGGGTTACCCCGGCTCCAGGTCTTGACGCGGTACCGGCCCCGATGCTCTCGGTACAGCGACCGAACGACAGGGCCGTTCGCCCAAGCCTCGATGCGCTCCGAGAACAGGGGTTCATCCTCCCAGACGAGATGCCAAGCCTGACAGTAGTAGACAAGTTTCTGAAGCTTCCATGTGTCGATCTCACCCGTTCGCTCCAGCACAGCGGCTGCCACGTCATCCACGTTGGCCATCGTCCGCCCCCTTTCCACAGGCCACCCACAGCATAACGCCGGGCACCGCCGGATCGAGTCAGGCCCGAGCCGCGGCCGAGGGTCCCCCAAGCCGTGCCTACCCCCGGCTCATCGCACGCAGCCACTTCGACGAACGCGGACCGAGTGAGGTCCTGTTCCAGATCAACGAGCACCTCACCCCGGTCGGGCCGTTAGAACGAAACAGGGCGACCGACCAGGCGGGTTCGCACAGAAGGCGGCGCAGACAGGGTACTAAGGCTCCGGCCGCCGCGCACTCGTACGGGCCCACACCGCTAGATCGCTTCCCGTGCGCTCCCGGCGTGGCATCGACTCCCGTCTCCGCCGGAGGGGATCGCCTCCTCGCAGGTTGCCCTGTCTCCTTGGGGCGATCATGCTTCGCCTCAGGCGATGGAAGGAAGCAGGGGCATACATGGGCAGGGGCCAGCCAGCCAGAAGACTAGCGGGGCGCTTCACGCTCGGAGGCGAGCAGGCGGAAGCTGACCCCCTTCTCCGAGATGCGTTCTTCGTCTCGGATGACTATCTTGCAGTGGAGGTCGCGACCGATCCAAGGTGCTTCCTCGTCGGGCGGACGGGAAGCGGCAAGTCCGCGCTGCTGGAACAACTAGAGATCGAGCACCCCGGACATGTCATCCGCGTCAATCCGGAAGCTCTGTCTCTCACGTACATTACGGATCTCGGCGTGCTTCGGTATTTGGACTCACTCGACGTAAACCTCGACCCGCTCTTCATTGCTCTGTGGAAGCATGTCTTTCTCGTGGAGGTCATTAGGCATCATTACAAGGTGGACTCCCCTGCAGCGAAGCAGAACTTCCTCACCTCTCTCGGCGAGCGAATCAAGCGGGACCCAACCAAGAAAGCAGCTCTCGACTACTTGAACCAGTTCGAAAGTCGATTCTGGTGTGAGTCCGACGAGCGGATCAAGGAGATCACCCAATCGTTCGAGCGTGATGTCGAGGCAGAGGCTCAAGCTCGCTTTGGGTTCGCCCACCTGGGTGAGGCAACTTTACACGGTGCAGTCCACAGCAAGATGACGGCCGAGGAACGAATCGAGCAGACCGAGCGGTTTCAGCGAGTCGTCAACGAAACTCAACTACCACGCCTACACAAGATGGTCGATGTGCTCGACGAGGACATATTGGATTCGCCGCAATACTTCACATACATTCTGGTCGATGATCTTGACAGAGATTGGGTCGACGAGCGCTTGGTGAACAGTCTGATCCGATGTTTGTTCCGCACCGTGCTAGACCTAAAACGCGTTCGTCAGCTTAAGGTATTGGTCGCACTGAGGACCAACATCTTCGAGGAACTAGATTTTGGGAAGCGAAGCGGTGGTCAGGAAGAGAAGTTCCGGGCGCTGGCTCTTCGCATGCGATGGCGCCGAATCGAACTAACGAAGATGCTTGACGAGCGTACCCGAGTTGCTGCGGAGCACGCAGACCTGACAGACGTGAATTCTGTGCGCGACCTACTACCTCCGACCACCAAGTCCCAAGGTCGAGCGTTGGATTACATATTGGATCGGACGCTAATGCGGCCGCGCGATGCAATCGCATTCTTAAACGAGGCCCTGGGCGTGGCCGCTGGAAAACCGCGGATCGATTGGAGCGACCTCCGAGAAGCCACCTTGCCCTATTCAAGGGGGCGCCTCCTTGCCCTACGCGATGAGTGGAAGCTTACCTACCCAGATATCCACAAACTAGTATTGCTATTCAAGGGAGTGAAGAGTCCCCTCACGAAGGATGGATTTACGAAACTCTTGGATGAAGGGATGCTGTTGGGTACTGACCAAGACTTCGGTGGAAGTCGGTGGCTGACAGACCTGGCCGAGCCGATGTGGCAGCCGCACAGCGAGGACGTGTCATGGGCTGAGTTGTACGGTCCACTCACGGAGCTACTCTATCGAATCGGCCTGATCGGATGCGCCAGCTCGGCGGGAGCGGCGCCCACGTACGCATATGATAATGCCGAATTTGCTGAACAATCGGCTAAGTTGACGCGCACAAGTCATTTTGCCGTTCACCCGATGTTCCATTCGGCGCTGGAGATTGGTACCTAGCCTCCCGGCAGTGACCCCCAACTGGGAACGATGGAGACTCCATCGCTTGGAAGGGAAGTGGAATCATGGCACTCAACCCATCACAGAACAGTACCCGCAGGAGCTGCGTGAGCGGGCCGTGCGGATGGGCTACGAGGGCGATCGAGGAGAACAAGGGCGACCGTTTCGGCGTGGTGAGCCGCGTGGCGCGGCAGCTCGGCGTCGGCACCGAGTCGCTCCGCAACCGGGTCCGCCAGGCCGAGTTCACGGGGGCGCCCGCCCCGGCGTCTCAACCGAAGAGCGCCGGCGGATGACGGACTTCGATCGGGAGGTCCGCGAGCTCGGCCGGGCCAACAACACCCTTAACTTTAGAGTCGGCCCCCGTCGTATACGAGACGACCGACGAGGGCGGACGCGGCCAGCCGTTCCGATCACCCCTCGGGCGGGATGATCGTCCGCTGAGCCCAGATGACAAACTCGCGTTACAGTCTCTAGGGCGCGGCAGTATATTGCGTGAAGAGATCCGCCGCCCGGCACGCGAAGGAGGGCCATGGACTGGAGTTCGGCTGTCGTGAGCTTGGGCGGCCTATTCGTCGGAGCCATGGGTGTTTTTCTGACGTACCGCTCTCGACTGTCGCCGTTCAGCCAAGCCCTGTATGAGCGCCGCCTCGATGCCTACGCCGAGGTGGTCCGAAGATTGGGCGAGTTCCACGATGACGTCATTGGTGCCTTGGCAGCGAACGAGACCAAACCCCTCGATGTCAGGTCGGTCAGAGAGCGGACCAGAGCAACAGCTTCGGCTATGTACCAGGCCTGTCGGAACTCAGGTGTCTTCCTGGAGGGACGGATCAACGACGCAGTGACGGCTTATCTGCTCGCTTATGAGAATCTGCCCAAGACGGGGGACCCGACCATTGGCCTCCGGGACGCCTTTGCGAGAGTTTCCTCTGCCGCCAAGAAGACGTTGGGTGCCGAAATCCTCTCCATTCCAATCTCCGCATTGACCGACTACCCGGCGAACGATCGGGGTCGTTCGGATGACTCGGCAATGACCCGCTTCTATCTCCAGTTGGGCTTCGAGAATGAAGACCGGTTGGGATCGGCTGGTGGCGAGGCCGCACCGGACGAGACGGGCTTGCTCAAGAGACGGGATGACATCTACCAAGACGATCGAAATCTCTTTCTTGTGCACACCTGGCATCAACCCTCTCGGACCCCGGGCCAACTCGCGGACATTTCCATCCGTCTAGCGGAGCACAAGAAGCAGCGTGGCCCCCTCAAGGACGTCCGCCCGCTGAGCAACCGACAGGTCGAGAAGGTCGAGTACAATCTGGGTAGTTCCTGGTTCCGTGGGGAAGACGTTGCGAAGACGAACGCGGAAGACGGATTCCGTCTCGATGTTTCCGCCTACAGTGGTGCACTCTGCCTCGCCCGGATCCATTTCACCGATGGGAAGGTGGTCGTCCTCCAGCGTTACCTAGACTTCCCCGAACCTATGGGAGAGGTGGAACCGGAGTAGCAAGCGAATTGCCTGACGGGTCATGTTCTGCCACGGGCGTCATCGATCGCCTCCCACAAGCTGTGCGCGTTGATCGGGGATGCTCCTACTGCTGGAGAGCCACGGAGGTGAGACCGGCGACGCC
Organism: Actinomycetota bacterium; assembly: GCA_045805265.1. Classification (GTDB taxonomy): domain Bacteria; phylum Actinomycetota; class UBA4738; order UBA4738; family JACQTL01; genus JBJMLO01. Next base: position 268 of record JBJMLO010000027.1, on the reverse strand, counting down.
CTCTTAGCCGTCCTGAACCGCCCCGGGTTTCACGGAGACTCGGTGGCTTGAGTCGCGGGGTTCCGGCCGGAGGTTCTCACCTCCCCTCCGCTGCTTGCATAGAGCGCTCCTGAGAGGTCGCGAGAGCCCGATCGGTCGTCCGATCCGCCATCGGCGCCGGAAACGGGACCGTAGGGAGGCCGTAGAGCCCCGTTCGGGATCGGGTTGGCATCAGAGGCCGGGGGGACCGGGGTGTCTGTAGCGGCCTCCGCGGTCGGTGCGCTGTAGT
>JBJMLO010000026.1:0-24164 GCA_045805265.1 Actinomycetota bacterium | reverse complement strand
CTACAGCGCACCGACCGCGGAGGCCGCTACAGACACCCCGGTCCCCCCGGCCTCTGATGCCAACCCGATCCCGAACGGGGCTCTACGGCCTCCCTACGGTCCCGTTTCCGGCGCCGATGGCGGATCGGACGACCGATCGGGCTCTCGCGACCTCTCAGGAGCGCTCTATGCAAGCAGCGGAGGGGAGGTGAGAACCTCCGGCCGGAACCCCGCGACTCAAGCCACCGAGTCTCCGTGAAACCCGGGGCGGTTCATCTCTCTTGCGACGCGCTCGTCTGCGCGCAGCCCGCACAATCCTCGTTGGACTCGTTGGAGCGATCCTGATCGCGTATGTCGGCGTGGTGGGGGTGGGCGCGCTTCTTGGAGCCGAGCCTGCGACGCCAGCTTCGGGATGCGACCCCTCGGTGGCGCAGGCGGTCGGATCGGACAACAACCTCTCAGCAGTCTCTGCCGCAAGTGATGTCGAAGCCTGGGCTGTTGGCTCGCGTCTCGAGGAATCTTCTTCAGTTCGAGGTGTCGCGGAACATTGGGATGGACAGGTCTGGACGCCCATCGCCTTGCCGCGCATGGCTTTCGAGGAACACTTGCAGGGGGTTCAGGCCATTTCAGCCGACGACGCCTGGGCCGTCGGGGCCATCGGCGGCCCTCATGGCGACAACGGCGAGACCCTCGTTCTCCATTGGGACGGAAGCCGGTGGAGCCGAGTTCCGAGTCCGAGTCCCAGTAGGGTCGCCGCGGTGCTATTCGGCATCGCCGCGCTGGCTCCAAATGACCTTTGGGCCGTCGGGGGTACGAAGACGGAGGAGAGCACGGTCGAGGGGGGGATCGGAACGTTTCGGACGATGGCCATGCACTGGGATGGTCGGATGTGGACGATTGTTCCGACGCCGAATGCGACGACAGGAGACAACAGCCTCTCCTCAGTCTTCGGAGTAGCACCGGATGATGTTTGGGCGGTAGGAAGTAGCCGCAGCGCCAGCGGAGCGTTCGTCACACTGGTCGAACACTGGAACGGGACGACGTGGGCCATCGTACCCAGTCCGAATGATGGGTCCCAGAGCTTTCTCAATGCCGTATCGGCCGGAGCGGAAGATGACGCCTGGGCAGTCGGGTCCTCCTATCGGGGGACAACCGAGTATCCACTCATCGCACACTGGGATGGAGCCTCGTGGAGCTTGGTGAGCGGAGGTACCGCATCCGAAGAGCCCGGGGCCTTGACGGGTGTCGCCGCGCTAGCTCCGGATGACGCGTGGGCAGTTGGTAGACGAGGCGTGGCATCCGCGATGCAGCCCCTGGTCGAGCATTGGGACGGGAAGGGGTGGTCGGTCGTCGCGTCGCCTGGGGTGAACGAGGACGGCGCTACCACGCGGCTCAATGCGGTGACTGGCTCGGGCGATGGGCGAGTCTGGGCCGTCGGGGCAACTGGCAAGGCGGGGGTGGGCGGTGACGTTTCCGGTGTGCGACCCTTCATACTCGGCTGCGGACAGAGTGGCGCAGATTCAGCGGCCACCTGAAGTCGCTGGGGTTCGAGTCCCGTTGCATCGACGCTTGCTGCAAGAAGGTCGCCGAGATGGCGGCGAAAATGCGGGGCTATCCGAGATCACCTGGAATCAGTGACTTCTTGTGCAGGGTGCCCGGTTCTTGTGCAAAGCCGGGCAGCACTCGAAGTTCGCGGCAGGGCTTTGGGTCTACGGCGGCGGCAGAGACCACGGGAGGCCACAGACGGAGCTTGGGACCCACCGCGAACAAGACCCAACCTGCCAGGCCACACACCGAGGCCACCGACCAGCACGGCAAGCGAACTACTTCCTCCGGTCATCGCCAGCACGATGAGGAAGATCGAGAGGATCAATCCGAAGTAGCATCCCGCGAGCCAGGGATGCTGCGCCGCCCATTGCCTCCGAGCAGCCAATGATCTCGGCGGGATCCAGTTCACTCTTGAGTGTGCTCCTTTAGCAAGGGGAAAAGCTGATCCGCGCTAGGGTTCCGCAACGTGATCGTGGACTGGACCGTCAATCCCTCCCTCCTACCTGTGCTCATTGGCATGATGGTCATCGGCTTCCTCGGGTCGCTCTTCATGGTGGCCGTCTTCGGTTACGGGCGCGGCACGAATCGAGGGTGGGGCATGGTGATCTGGCTGACACTCGGGGCTGGGCTGCTCACCGTGGTCAGCTACCTCCTTTACCAGGCATTCCACCGCGTCCGATAGATTCGTTGCGGTGCATGTTTGCCCGGACCTTCCCTGGCAGCCTTCCCTTCTCGGGGTCGGTGAGATGGTCGAGATCGACCGCTCGTTCGCCGGCGTCGAGCGCGTTCTGCTGGACGGCGAGTCGTGGGTCGATCACCTGCCGGAATGGGTCTCGGGGGCCGACCGGCTGTTCGAGGAGGTGCTCTCCGGGCGGGACTGGGGACAGCGATCCCGCCGGATCTACGATCAGGAGGTCGTCGAGCCGCGGCTGACTTCCGGGTGGAACCTTCGGTCGGGCGAGCCGCTCGAACCCCCCGTCCTGGAGGAGATCCGGCGGGCACTCACCGAGCGGTACGGGCGCGTCTTCGACTCGGTCGGCTTCAACCTCTATCGGGACGGCCGGGACAGCGTGGCCTGGCACGGCGACCGGATCCGCAAGGAGATCGCCGACCCCATCGTGGCCCTGATCTCCCTCGGGGCGCCGAGGAAGTTCCTGCTTCGCCCGAAGGGCGGTGGGCATGCGCACGCGTTCGTGTTCGGCAACGGTGACCTCCTGGTGACCGGCGGGAGGACCCAGCGAGCCTGGGAGCACAGCGTGCCCAAGGTCGCCCGCGCCGGACCCCGCATCAGCCTTGCGTACCGCCACGACCTGGAGCTCCCGGATCGCTCCGGCTCGACCGCCGGGTCGGCGATGCCTGAGGAGGGCGGATAGTGCGGCTGGGGGTGACGCCTCCGGTCGAGTTCGCGGGGTTTCCCGCCGCGGTCGACCTGTGCGTGCGGGCCGAGGCGCTCGGCTACACCGACGTGTGGACCGCAGAGGTGGGTGCCGTCGATGCGTTCTCCCCACTCGCGGCTGTGGCGGTGCGGACGTCGACCGTGCGGCTCGGCACCGGACTCGTGCCGGTCTTCACCCGGCCCGCGGCGCTGATCGCAATGAGCGCCGCCGGCATCCAGAACCTCTCAGGCGGCCGGTTCGTCCTGGGTATCGGGGCATCCTCGCCGGCCATTGTCGGTGGGTGGATGGGCGTGCCGTTCGACGACCCCGTCCCTCGGGTGGAGGAGTACGTGGGGCTGCTCCGCGACATGCTGGCCGGCCGAAAGATCGAGCACGAGGGGCGGACGACCTGCTCCCGCGGGTTCCGGCTGCAGGTGGCCGTAGACCGGCCCGTGCCCATCCACGTCGGGGCGCTCGGCCCGCGGATGTGCCGGCTGGCCGGCCGTATGGCGGACGGCGTGCTGTTCTTCCTCATGACTCCGGACGGCGTTCGCCGGGCCCTGGAGCAGGTCGCGGCCGGGGCGCGGGAAGCCGGCAGGGACCCGGGCGAGATCGAGGCCTTTGTCCGGCTCCCCGTGACGCTGGGCGAGCCGGACGACCTCGTGCGGTTCATGGCCCGTCGCCTGCTGACCGGGTACGCGATCGTGCCGGCCTACAACGCATCGCTGGCGCGCCAGGGGTTCGCCGAGGAGGCCGAAACGATCGCCGGAGCGTGGTCGGCGGGGGAGCGGGACATTGCGACTGCGGCGTTCACCGACGAGATGCTGGAGGGCACGTTCCTCCTGGGGGGTCCCGCCGCGTGCCGGGCCCGGCTGGACGAATACCGTGACGCGGGGATCACCACGCCGGTCCTGATGCCGGTGTCGGCGGCGGGGTCCATCGAGGAGCGGGCCGAGCGCGTCGCGGCCACGGTCGCCGCGCTCGCTCCAACAAGCTGACACTTCCGGGCGAACCGGACGGTTTGTTCGCAGAGCGGTCGGGAATGAGTTGACCCAGGACACAACTGACGCCGTCCGATTCCTCCGAGGGGGCGAGGATCGGCGGACTCCGGAGCGCGTCGAAAGGCAGGGATTCCCCATGCTCATGACGGCCACCAGAACGGATCACCCTCGTGGGTACCGCGTCGCGGGTGAGGTGGACATGTCGAACCAGGGCGCGCTGTCGCGCCTGCTGGCCAGGGAGGCGGTCGCCGACGGCGACCTGACGCTCGACCTCAGCGAGCTCAGGTTCATCGACAGCACCGGCGTCCAGGCGCTGCTGCGGACGGCCCGGGACCTGGCCGGCCACGGGCGGCTGCTGCTGGTGGGGATGCGCCCGTCGATCCGCAAGACCTTCGACCTCATGGGGGTCGGCCGGGCGCCGGGTGTCGTGCTGGAGACCGGCGGACCCCCGCTGGAGCGGGCCCGGCCCGACCGCGCGGGGAACTCCCATCCGGTAGCCGAGGCGCAGTGCGCATGCGGCTGCCCCTACCTGTACGCGGCCGACGACCTCGCGCTGTTCTGGGAGGCGGGGGAACGGTACGGCCCGTCCTGCACCGACCAGTCGTGCGAGTGCCACGTCGCCCCGCTGCGGGGCTGAGCCTCGGCGTCAGCCGAGGGTGCGGGGCCCCATGATGCGGAGCACGCCGGTCGTGCGCAGCTTGTCGCGGACCGAGCCCCGGGCCCGCTCCACCGTGAGGGTCTTCCCTCGGAGTTGGGCCTCGCGGAACAGCTCCACGAGCACCGCCACGCCTTCCAGGTCGATGCCCTCGAGGTCCTCGAGATCGAGCCGGATCCTGGTGACACCGTCCTTCACATAGTGCTCTTCGAGCGACCGCTCGAGGGCGAGGGACGGCCTGTCCCACGACAGCTCACCGGTCAGGTGCAGCACGACGTAGTCGGGCCCCTGGTCGGTCACCTGGCAGCTGAGCATGCTGCCGGTGCGAAATCCCTCGCGTTCCGCGCGCCACACACCATGCAGGTACCCACCTCCGGGGTCCTTACGCCCGTCGCAAGTGTCCTGCCGTGCCCGTCGCGAGACGGGTGACGCCTCCACGGTGTGTGGTCGGGTGCCGAAGCCGCGCCCTCGATCACGGGAATTCGCCGCCGGAACCCCTCAACTTCGGGGCCCGGCGCGCCGATATGCAAGACACCCCCCCGGTCGGGAGGGCTCGGGCCTTCGAGGGTCGAGCCCTCCCCACCACCCCCGCCCGGCCCATCCATCGTCACCCGGTACCCTGTGCCCGACATGGGCGACAGGGCACGACGACGGACCTCGGGACGCGGCCGATGAGGGGAGACGATCGCCTCCTCGCGCTGCAGGAGCTGGACCTGTCGATCGACCGGCTGCGCGCCCGCCGCGAGGTGCTGGAGTCCGGCGAGGAGGTGGTCGCCGCCCGTGCCCGGGCCAACGAGATCGAGCGGGCGATCGGGGAGCTCCGGTTGGCCCTCGGCGGGGTCGAGCGGGAGGTCGCGCGGCTCGAGAACGACGCCGAGATGCTGGGGCGCAAGGCGGACGCCGAGGAGAAGCGGATGTACGACGGCTCCGTGGCCAATCCCAAGGAGCTCGAGTCGATCCGCCACGAGGTGTCGAGCCTCCGGGAGCGCCGCCGGCGCATCGACGACGACCTGCTGGAGCGGATGGTCGAACGCGAGGACCTCGAGACCAAGATCGCCGGCGGCGAGAAGCAGCTCCAGGAGTCCCGGGACCGGCTGGGGGAGATCCGCGGCGCCGAGGGCGCCGAGCTGGCCGAGATCGAATCGGCGCTCCAGGAACGCGCGGCCGAGCGCGAGGCGATGCTCCCGGACTTCGACGAGGAGCTGCTCCGGCTGTACGAGGACCTCCGGCGGGCGAAGCGCGGCGTCGGCGCGGCGGCCCTGATCGACGGGGTGTGCCAGGGGTGCCACCAGAAGCTGTCCTCCGCGGAGATGGCCCGCCTGAAGACCGCCGACGTCAAGCGGTGCGAGTACTGCGACCGGATCCTGGTCCTCCCGGTTCCGGCACCTCGGTCGCCCCCGGCATGATCCTGGAGCGCTCGCGGTGCGGGTGACCGTCGCCACCGACGGCGCCGCCCGCGGGAACCCCGGACCGGCCGGGATCGGCGCGGTGGTCATGACCGATGAGGGCGAGGTGGTGGCGCGCGTGGCCGAGGGGATCGGCATCGCGACGAACAACGTCGCGGAGTACCGGGCCGCCATCGAAGGCCTTCGGGCGGCCGCGGAGGCGGGAGCCACGGAGGTCGTGCTCCGGGCCGACAGCTCGCTGATGATCCAGCAGCTCCGGGGGAACTTTCGCGTCAAGAACCCCACGCTGCAGCGCCTCCACGCGGAGGCCAAGGAGCAGATGAGGCGGTTCCAGCGGGTCCGGCTGGTCCACGTGCCCCGGGAGCTCAACAAGGCAGCGGACCGGGCGGCGAACGAGGGTGTGGACGCCTGGCTGATGTCGCACGACGTCCCCGAGCCGGCCGGGCCCGACCCGTCCCTGTGGGAGTAGTCGGCGGGCCCGGGGCGTTGTACCTTCGTGAACGGAGGAGCCGGCCGGGCGGCCGCGGTCCCGAGAGGGGTCGAGGAAAGTCCGGACTCCGCAGGGCAGGGTGCTGGGCAACTCCCAGGCGGGGCGACCCGCGGAAAGTGCCACAGAGAACAGACCGCCCCGCGGCGACGCGGGGTAAGGGTGCAACGGTGAGGTAAGAGCTCACCAGCGGACCGGGTGACCGGTCCGGCTCGGCAAACCCCACCCGGAGCAAGGCCAAGCAGGGAGCGTTCGACCGCGGCCCGCGGGAGCTCCCGGGTAGGTCGCACGAGGGACCTTCGGGTCCCCGGGGCGGCCGCGGCGGTCAAGCTTGACGTCGCGGCGGCTCAGATAGATGGCCGCCGGCCCCGCGGAGACGCGGGGCGCACAGAATCCGGCTTACAGGCCGGCTCCTCCGTTCCTCCCCTCGCGAGCGAACGCGGGGGTTGTAGCGTCCTGCGCGTGTGCCTCGGTCGATCACCCCGGGCGGGCCGGATGCTGGTCGCGCTCGTGGCCGTCGTCGCGCTGGCTTCGTGCGGGCCCGAGAACGGCGACCTGCCGCGCGGCGTCGCCGTCGCCGCCGGGCGGGCACCGGAACTCGCCGGCCCGGCGATCGCCGGGCGGCTACCTCCAGCCCAGGGGCGGGTCGTGGTCGTCAACTTCTGGAACCCGTACTGCCCGCCGTGCCGGGTGGAGGCGCCGGTGCTGGAGGCGGCGGCGCGACGGTACGCGGGCCGGGGCGTGGTCGTGGTGGGAGTGCACTACACGGGGCAGCAGTGGCCGAAGAGCGTCCCGGCGGCGCTGTCGTTCCTCCGCGCGGCGCACCTGACCTATCCGGTGATCGGCGATCCCGGGGCGCGGATGGCGATGGCGTTCGGGATCCGGGGGATCCCGTCGACGGTCATCGTGGACGGGCGCGGGAACCTCCGGTTCCGCGTGCTGGGCCGGCTGCGGACCCCGGTGCTGGACGGCCTGCTCGGGCGGGTACTGGGCTGGAGCGCGGGATCGCCGGCATCGGGAACGGGCTGACCGGGTGCGACGATCGATGGCCCGGGCGTACGCTTCGTGCTTCGAGGCACACGTCCCCGCAGGGAGGAGGCAGGCATGACCGGGCACGAACATCCGAACGTCACGCTGGCGCGGGAGGGATTCGAGTCGTTCGATCGCGCGGACATGGGGTGGATGGACCAGCACATGTCAGACGACATCGTCTGGCACGTAGGAGGCAACAGCAAGTGGGCGGGCACCTACGAGGGCAAGGCGAACGTCCTCGATTTCTTCGCCCGCCAGGCGCAGGCATTGGGGCAGTCGCCCGCAATCGACGTCCACGACATCTTGGGCAACGACGACCACGTCGTGGCCATCGGGTCGGCCAAGGCCACGGGGCCCGACGGGTCGAGCGCCGAGTGGAAGTACACGCAGGTATTCCACGTCAAGGATGGCAAGATCACCGAGGTATGGGGGATGGCAGAGAACGACGCGGCCGTCGATCCCTTCCTCGACGCGCTGCCGGGCTGAGCGTCCCGGGTCCCGCCCGGTGATCAGGCTCGGACGCCGGCCATGACTGCCCGGGCCAGCTGCTTGCCCGCGTGGTAGGACGAGCGCACGAGCGGCCCGGACTCGACGTGGGCGAAGCCCAGCTCCTCCATGCCGTGGCGGGCGTGGTCCGCGAACTCCTCGGGGGTGACCCATCGGTCCACCGGCAGGTGGAACTTCGACGGCTGGAGGTACTGGCCCATCGTGAGGATGTCGCATCCGGTGGCCCGGACGTCGGCCATGGCCTCGCGGACCTCCTCGGGGCGCTCGCCCATGCCGAGGATCAGGTTCGACTTCGTGACCTGGCCGGTCCGCACGCGTCTCGCGATACGGAGCACGTCGAGCGAGCGGTCGTAGCCGAACGCCGGCCGGATCCGGCCGTGCAGGCGCCGGACGGTCTCGAGGTTGTGGGCGAACACGTCGGGCTCGGCCTCGACGACGGTGGCGATGTCGTCCTCTCCGCCGGCGAAGTCGCTGGGCAGGACCTCCACGGAGCAGCCGGGGACCGCCGCTCGGACCGCCCGGACGCACGCCGCCCAGATTCGCGCGCCGCCGTCGGGAAGGTCGTCCCGGGCTACCCCGGTCAGGACCACGTAGCGCAGCCCCATCGCCAGCACGGCGTCGGCCACGCGGGCGGGTTCTCCCTCGTCCACCGCGAACGGCTTCGCGGTCATGACGTCGCAGAACCCGCACCGGCGGGTGCACCGGTCGCCGAGGATCAGGAACGTCGCCTCGCGCTCCTCCCAGCACTCGTAGATGTTCGGGCAGCCGGCCTCCTCGCACACCGTGTTCAGCGACTGCGAACGCATGATCTGCTTGAGGTCGGCGTAGTTGGGCCCGGTCCTGGCCTTCACCTTCAGCCACTCGGGCCGCCGCGCCGGGCGGGCCGTCTGCGCGCAGCCGACGGAGTGGGCCACGTGGGTGTCGGCGGCCCCGTGCACGTCGACGATCGGCAGGTGGAGCCGCCGGAGATGGGGGTTGTGGTCACGCGAAGCCATCGACAGCCAGTCTAGCCGTGCCCGGGGCGAAGCCCCCGGTTCAGAACCTCGCCAGGTCGCGCATCCGCCGGTAGATGGACTCGGCGTCGGGCATGTAGAAGTGCTCGAGCGGCCCGGAGTACGGCATCGCGGGGATGTCCGGCCCGCCGATCCGCACGAGCGGCCCGTCGAGCTCGAACATGAGCTCCTCGGCGATCGTCGCCATCACCTCGGCTCCGGCGCCGTAGGTCCGGTTGTCCTCGTAGACGACCATGGCCTTCGCGGTCTTGCGCACGGACTCCAGGATGGTCGCCTTGTCGAGCGGCGTGATGGTCCGCACGTCGACGACCTCCGCCTCGAAGCCGTCCTCCGACGCGAGCTTGCCCGCCGCCTCCAGGCACAGGTGCAGCATCAGCCCGTACGCGACCACCGTGAGGTCGGACCCCTCGCGCTTCACGTCCGCCTTCCCGATGGGCACCTCGTACGGCTCGTCGGGGACCTCGCCCTTGATCAGCCGGTACGTCTTCTTGTGCTCGAGGAACAGGACGGGGTCGGGGTCGCGGATGGCCGCCCGGAGCATGCCCTTCGCGTCGTACGGCGTGGAGGGCACCACGGTCTTCAGGCCCGGCACGTGGCCGTAGAAGGCCTCGATCGACTGCGAGTGGTACATCGCGCCGTGCACGCCCCCGCCCCACGGGGCCCGGACCACCATCGGCACGCCGAAGTCGCCGTTCGACCGGTACCGGATCCTCGCCGCCTCGCTGACCAGCTGGTCGAAGGCGGGGTGGATGAAGTCGGCGAACTGGATCTCGGCCACGGGCAGCAAGCCGTGCAGGGCCATGCCGATGGCCACGCCGACGATCGAGGACTCCGCGAGCGGCGTGTCGAGCACCCGGTGCTCGCCGAACTCGTCGAGGAACCCGGCGGTGACCCGGAACACGCCGCCCCGGGCGCCGACGTCCTCGCCGAGCACCATGACGCGGTCGTCGGCCCGCATCTCCTCCTGCAGCGTGTCGTGGATGGTCTGGACGACGTTCTTCTCCGTCATCGCCCGGCCTCCTCGCCGTCGAGGGTGGGGGCGACGTCCGTGGCCGCGTTCTCCAGGCGCTCCGGCTCGTCCTCCGCCCCGGAATCGCCCGGCGCGCCCGAGTCCGCATACACGTGCAGCATCGCGGAGTCCGGGGCCGGGTCGGCCGCGTTCCACGCCCGGTCGACCTCGGCGTCCACCTCGGCCTTGGTTTCGGTCCGGAGGCGTTCGATCCCGTCCTCGTCGATCAGCCCCACCTCCTGCAGGTGCCGGCCGAACAGGATGATCGGGTCCCTCGCCCGGGCCTCCTCGACCTCCTCGCGGCTCCGGTAGGTCCGGTCGTCGTCGTCGGAGGTATGCGGGTGGAACCGGTACGTGTTGCATTCGATGAGCGTCGGCCCGCCGCCCTCCCGGGCCCGGTCCACCGCCTTCGCCATGGCCTCGTAGCAGGCCAGCACGTCGTTGCCGTCGACCGAGACGCCCTCGAAGCCGTAGGCGGGCGCGCGGTCGGCGACCGACTTCACGGCCATCTGCTTCGACAGCGGCACCGAGATCGCGTACCGGTTGTTCTCGCAGATCCACACCAGCGGCAGCTTGTGGATGCCGGAGAAGTTCAGCCCCTCGTGCCAGTCGCCCTCGCTGGTGCCGCCGTCGCCGAACCAGCACGCGACGACGGCGTCCTCCGCCCGGTACTTCGCAGCGTAGGCGATGCCGGCGGCGTGGGGGATCTGGGTCGCGATGGGGGAGGAGCCGGTGATGATGTTCAGCCGGCGCGAGCCCCAGTGCGCCGGCATCTGGCGCCCGCCGGAGGACGGGTCGTCGGCCTTCCCGAAGACGCCGAGGAACACGTCGGACGGGGTCATGCCGGCCACCAGGCACACTGCCATGTCCCGGTAGTAGGGGACGAACACGTCCTGGCCCCTGCGCAGCGGCCACGCAGTGGCGACCTGACAGCCCTCGTGGCCGGACACGGGCACGACGAACGGCGCCTTGCCCTGGCGGTTCAGCCGGAACTGGGCCTCGTCGCACAGCCGAGCCGTGACCATGGTCCGGTACATGGCCAGCAGGTCGTCCTCGGCGAGCCCGAGCGCTTCGTGGCGAGACCGTCGAACGTCGGTGGCCACCTGGATCCTCCTTGCGTCGGGGTGTCGTGAGGGGCAGCCGACGGCGGTGAACCCTCGGTTCGGACCCGGTGGGTGGCTCCCCCGGAGTGGCTCCTGCGGCAGATGCTCCTGGTTCCGAGTGTAGTCCAGGCGCCCGGGCACCGATCACGGGGGCAGGCTGCGCTCGCCGAGCCAGGCTCCCGCCCGCGGCGACCTGCCGCCGGGCGGGCCGGTAAGCTACCCGGCGCCATGGCCGGTGGTGCCGCTCGAGACGATCTGCGCGCCACCGTGCTGGCCCTCGTCGGGGAGGTCCTCGGCCGGGGCGGCCCGCCGCCGGGCCCCGCTGACGGCCTGGCCGACCTGGGATTCGACTCCATCGCCTATGCGGAGCTGGCCGCCGCCCTCCACGAGCGCAGCGGGGTCGACCTCGTGGACGCCGGCCTGGGCCCCCTTCGGACGGTCGAGGACCTGTGCGACGCCGTGGAGCGTGCCGGGCGCCGACCGGGCGCGGCGGGGGAGGTCGTCCCGGTCCGGCTGGGGTCCGGCCAGGGGTTGGCGAAATCCGCGCTGGCCGGCCTGTTCGGCTGGTGGTTCGACGTGTCGGTCGCGGGCGCGGAGCACATGCCGGGCTCGGGCCCGGTGGTGCTGTGCATGAACCACGAGTCGATGCTGGACGTCCCGGCGGCGGCCGTGGCCAGCCCGCGCGCCATCACCTTCATGGCGAAGCGCGAGTTGTTCCGGACCCGTTTCGCCACGCAGGTCATGGGGCGGCTCGGGGCGTTCTCCGTGGACCGGGAGCTGTTCGACCTGCGGGCCATCCGCATCGGCCTCGACGTCGTGCGGAGGGGTCAGGTCCTCGGCATGTACCCGGAGGGAACCCGCACGCCCCGCGTCCTCCAGCCGTTCCTGCCCGGCGCGCCGTGGATCGCGCTGTCGACCGGGGCGCCGCTCCTGCCGTGCGGCATCGCGGGCACGGAGGTCGCGCTGCCCCGGGGCAGCAGGATCCCCAAGCGCGTCCCGATCCAGGTGACGTTCGCGCCGCTGATCGAAGTCGAGCAGATCGACGACCTCCTGAAGCGCAGGACGGAGGCCGAGCGGCTGGCGGGCGAGCTGCGGGACGCCGTCGCCCCGCTGCTGAGCTACCCGTAGCGCAACCGGAGCGTGACCAGCGGGCCGGGAATGAGCCGGCCCGGTCGGGGGTTTCGCCAGACGGCTAATCTCTGTAGTCGATGGAGGTCCGAACCCGATGAGCACCGGCACCGCGTACACCGAACCCACCGTGATCGAGGTCGGGGACGCCGACTTCGGGGAACGGGTCGTGGAGGAGTCCCGGCGGCGGCCGGTCATCGTCGACTTCTGGGCGGCTTGGTGCGGCCCCTGCCGCACGCTCGGTCCCGTGCTCGAAAAGGTGGCCGGGGAGCACGCCGGGGAGGTCCTCCTGGCCAAGGTGGACGTGGACGCCAACCCCGTCGTGGCGTCGCAGTTCCGGATCCAGAGCATCCCGAACGTGTGGGCCTTCGTGGACGGCCGGCCGGTCGACCAGTTCATCGGGGCCTACCCGGAGCCGGCCGTGCGCGAGTTCATCTCCCGCCTGCTTCCGAGCGAGGCCGACCGGGAGGCCGCGCAGGCCGCTGAGGCCGCCGCGAACGGCGATCCCGAGACGGCGGAGCGGGCGTTCCGCGACACGCTCGTGGCCGATCCGGGGAACCGGGGGGCCTCCCTGGGACTGGGGCGGATCCTGGCCGAGCGCGGGGAGACGGCTGAGGCCCGCGAGCTCCTCACGCCGCTCGTGCCCGACCCCGAGGCCGACCGCCTGCTGGCGACGCTGCGGGTGCGGGAGTGGGCGTCCCCGAACGGATCGGAGGGGCCGGACGGGTCCCCGCTGGCGCAGGCGAAGCGGATGGCTGGCGAGGGGAGCTACCGGGAGGCTCTCGACGGGCTGCTCGGTGCGGTGCGGTACTCCCCGGAGGACCGGGACTCCGCCCGGGGGGCCATGCTCGACGTGTTCGCGGTGCTGGGCGACGACGAGCCGCTGGTCCGGGAGTACCGCTCCAAGCTGGCCGCGGCCCTGTTCTGACGTGGGCGCGGAGGGGTCGAAGCGCCGGCCTCCGGAGGAGGACGTGACGCCTCGCGACGTCCAGGACCGCATCCGGCGGTGGTGGAACGAGGACGCCGCGACCTACGACGACACGCCCTCCCACGCGGCGACCGACCCGGTGGAGGCCGCCGCATGGCGGGCCGCGCTGCTGCGCTTCCTGCCGCCGCCGCCGGCGCGGGTGCTCGACGTGGGGGCGGGTACCGGATCGATGACCGTGCTGGCCGCCGGGCTCGGGCATCGCCTGACCGCGCTGGACCTCTCGGAGGAGATGCTCGACCGCGCCCGGAGGAAGGCCGAGGCGAGGGGCCTGGAGGTCGAGTTCCGGGTCGGCTCGGGCGCCGAGCCGCCGCCCGGTCCGTTCGACGCGGTCATGGAGCGCCACGTGCTGTGGACGACCATGGACCCCGCCGCGGCGCTGGGCGCATGGCTCGGCGTCACCGCGCCCGCGGGACGGCTCGTGCTGTTCGAGGGCATCTGGCATCCGGGCGACGCCGTCTCCCGCGCCCGTCACTCGCTCGCGCAGGGCGTCCGCAGGCTCCGGGGCGACGTGCACGACCACCACGCCGAATACGACGAGGAGATGCTGGCGGGGCTCCCGCTGGCCCGGCTGACCTCGGCGGCGCCGCTGCTCGAGGCCGTGGAGGCCTCCGGGTGGAGGAATCCGCGCATCGAACGCCTCCGCGACGTCGAGTGGGTCCGGCGGTCGGCCGCGGGGGTGGCCGGGCTGATCTCCGGCGTCACGCCGCAGTTCGCCGTGGTGGCCGACGCCCCCGGGTAGTCAGGCGACGGCGGAGGCGTGGGGGGCGAGCGAGACGCCGAACACCTCGGCGAAGCGCGCCGCCACGATCGGCGCCATCTCGTCGACCGTGACCTCCCGGCCCGCCAGCTCCGTGAGCGAGACGACGCTGCGGTCGGCCAGCCCGCAGGGCACGATCGCGTCGAACCACCGGAGGTCGGTGGTGCAGTTCAGCGCGAACCCGTGCAGGGTGACGCGGGCGTGCGTCAGTTTCACGCCGATCGCGCACACCTTGCGGTCGCCGGCCCACACGCCGGTGGCGTCGGGGTCCCGGTGTACCGCGACTCCCACGTCGGCCGCCGCCCGGATCACGGCCTCCTCGATCCGCCGGAGGTGCGCCATCACGTCGGGTCGGGCCCCCAGGTCCAGGATGGGATAGCCGACGAGTTGACCCGGCCCGTGGAACGTCACGCTGCCCCCGCGGTCGACGTCGACCAGGCTGGCGCCGGCCGCGTCGATCTCGCGCTCGGTCCACCGCACGTGGTCCGCCTGCGCCCGGCGCCCGGCCGTGTAGACGGGAGGATGCTCCAGCAGGATCAGCGTGTCGGGGACCTGGCCGGCGGCGCGCCGCTCGGCCAGGTCGTGCATGGCGGCGTAGGCATCCTCGTACGGGACGAGGCCCTCGGGGCGGACCAGCCAGCCGGTGCGGCCCACGGAGGGGGCCCGGCCGGCGAGGTCGTCAAGCTGCTTGACCATCTCAGGTCGCCGGCAGGTAGTGCTGCAGCTCCGGGGTGAAGTCCCACCTCTCCAGGTTCTGCTTCAGCCGGCCCAGGAACTGCGCGGCCGCCGCCCCGTCGATCACCCGGTGGTCCCAGGACATCGACAGGTACACCATGTGCCGGATGGCGATGGCGTCGTCGATCACGACCGGCCGCTTCTCCACCGCGTCGAACGCCAGGATCGCGGTGTTCGGCTGGTTGATGATGGGGACGCTCATGATCGAGCCGAACGGCCCCGGGTTCGTGATCGTGAACGTCGACCCGTGGACCTCGTCGGGCTTCAGCTTGCGGGAGCGCGCCCGGCTGGCGACGTCGCTGACGGCACGGGCCAGCCCCACGACGTTCATGCCGTCGGCGTCTGAGATGACGGGGACGATCAGTCCCTCCTCGTAGGCCACGGCGATCCCGAGGTTGACGTACCGCTTGTAGACGAGGTCGTCGCCGCGGAGCTCCGCGTTGACGTCAGGGTACGCGAGCAGCGCGTCGCACACCGCTCGGCTGACGAACGGCAGGAACGTCAGCGAGATGCCCTCGGCGGCCTTGAACGCGTCCTTGGCCCGGTTCCGCAACTGCGCGACCTGTTCCATGTTGACCTCGACCAGGTTCCACGCCCTGGCGGACGCCTGGAGCGAGCCCACCATGTGCTTCGCGATGGCCTTGCGGATGTGCGTGATCGGGCGGACCTCCTCGCGCACGCCGGGCTCGGCCGCGGCCGCGGGTGCGGGAGCGGCGGTCGGCTCGACGGGCTGGACCGCTGGAGCGGCGGCGGTCGCCGCGGCGGGAGCCGGCTGGGGTGCCGAGGCAGCGGCAGCCGGAGCGGCGGGCTCGGGAGCCGGTGCGCCGCCGGACTCGATGAACGCCGTGATGTCGTGCTTCGTGATCCTGCCGCCGGTCCCGGTGCCCTGCACCTGGCCGAGGTCGATCGAGTGCTCCTCGGCCAGGCGCCGGACCAGCGGGGAGAGGATGTGGCTGCGCTCGCCCCCCCCGCCGACGGACCCGCCCGCCTCGCCGGAGGCCTGGACTCCGCTCGCCACGGGCTCGGGCGCCCGCGGCGGCGGACCGGACGGCGCCTCCGCATCGCCGAGCCGGGCCTGCTCGGGTGTAGCCTCGCCCGCGGCCGCCGCGCCCACCGGCTGCTCCTCGGCGGGCCGCTCCTTTTCCTTCTCCTCCTGCTCCTGCGACTCCTCGGCCTGCTCCTCCTCCTGGGGCTCCGTCTCGGCGGCCGGCTCCGCGGGTACCTCGGCCGTCCGCTGCTCGGCGGAGCCGTCGTCGATCTCCGCCAGGTTCGTGCCGACCGACACGGTCTCGCCCTCCGGCACGAGGATCTTCGCCACCGTGCCGGCCACCGGCGAGGGCACCTCCGTGTCGACCTTGTCGGTCGAGATCTCGAACAGCGGCTCGTCGCGCTCGATCGTCTCGCCCTCGGACTTCAGCCACTTCAGGATGGTCCCCTCGATGACGGTCTCGCCGAGCTGCGGCATGGTCACGGTGGTCGGCACGAGGGTCAGCCTCCTTCTGCGAGGGCGAGGGCGATGGGGGAGGTGGGACGGGCTACCACTTCGAGAGCCGGTCCACGGCGGTGACGATGTCGTCGACCTGCGGCAGGAACGCGTCCTCGAGCGGCGGCGAGAACGGCACCGCGTGGTTTGGCGGCGCGAGGCGAACGACCGGCGCGTCGAGGTGCTCGAAGGCCTCCTCGGCGATCACGGCCGATACCTCCGCGCCGATGCCGAGGAACTTGAGCGACTCGTACAGCACCACCGCCCGGGAGGTCTTCGCGACCGACTCGAGGATCGTCTCGGTGTCGAGCGGGAAGACCGTCCGGAGGTCGACGATCTCCGCGGAGATCCCCCGTTCCTGGAGGTCCTCCGCGGCCTCCAGCGCCTTGTGGACCATCGCGCCGTACGTGATGATCGAGACGTCGTCGCCCGCCCGCTTCACCTCGGCCTTCCCGATCGGGATCAGGAAGTCGGGGTCCTCAGGCACGTGTTCCTTGATGCGCCGGTAGATCCACTTGTGCTCGAGGAACACGACGGGGTTGTCGTCGCGGATGGCCGACTTCAGCAGCCCCTTCGCGTCGGTCGGGAAGGCCGGGCAGATCACCTTCAGCCCGCCGACGTGGCTGAACAGCGGCTCGGGGTTCTGGGAGTGGAAGGCCGACGCGCGCACGCCGCCGCCCGACGGCCCCCGGAGCACCATCGGCAGCGGCACGCCACTGCGGTACGTGTACTTCCCCGCGGTCGCGACGATCTCGTCGAAGCCGCACGTCATGAAGTCCGCGTACTGGAACTCCGCCACGGGGCGGAACCCCTCCATCGCCGCGCCGATCGACATCCCGACGATGGTCTCCTCCGCGATCGGCGTGTCCCACACCCGATCCGGGCCGAACCGGTCGATGAACCCCTCGGTGACCTTGAACGCTCCGCCGTACACGCCGATGTCCTCCCCGAGCATGAACACGCGGTCGTCGCGTTCCATCTCCTCCCACAGCGCCTCGGCCACGGCGATCAGATAGGTGGCCTCGCCCTTGTCGGAGCGCTTCCCGCGGGGCTCGGCGCCGTGCCCGGCGGCCCCGGCCTGGGACTCCTCCTTCTCGACCTTCTCGGCCCGGTCCTGCTCCGCGGCGGCCCGGTCCGGCTTTCCCTCGCCGGCGGCCGCCTGCTCGGCGGCGGTCCGGGGCGAAGCCTGTGGGGTGTCCGCGCCCACCCGGCCCCGTCCGTCGGCGGAGCGGCCGTCGACCGACATCAGCCGGTACCCCCCTCGCGGGACGGCTCACGGTCCCAGTACCCGTCGTCGGTGAACGCGCCCAGGTTCACGTCCTCCGGGTCGGGGAGCGGGGATTGCTGGGCGAACTCGAAGCCCGCGTCGAACGCTCGCTCGACGCGGGCGCGGAGCTCCTTCACGGCGTTCTCGTCCGCGACGCCGGCGCTCAGCACGAGGTCCTGGAACTTCCGCACGGGGTCGCGGTTCTGCGTGTAGTCGTCGAGCAGCTCCTTGGGGACGTACTTGGCGGGGTCGTGGCCCGCGTGGCCCTTCCAGCGGAGCGAGACCGACTCGATCAGGGTCGGCCCTTCGCCCCGCCGGGCCCGCTCCACCGCCTCGTGCACGGTCGTGTACACCTCCAGCACGTCCGTCCCGTCGATGCGGATGCCCGGGATGCCGTAGGACTCGCCCCGCTCGGCGACCGTCGGCACCGGGAACTCGGCCGGGTTGGGCGTCGAGTACGCGTACTGGTTGTTGTTGACCACCCACACCACCGGCAGCCTGCGGATCCCCGACACGTTCAGGCACTCGTGCCACCGCCCGTTCGAGGTGGCGCCGTCGCCGCAGATCGCGAGCGCGACCCGGGGCTCACCCCGCATCTGGTAGGCGAGCGCCGCCCCCGCCGCGACCGGGTACGCGTTCGGCAGGTTCGACAGGACCGTGAACGTCTTCGAGCCGGCCCAGTCGCCGATGTGGCTGTTGCCGTCGCGGCCACGGGTGTACCCGTCGATCCGGCCCCAGAACTGCGCCATCACGCGCTTGAGGTCGAGTCCCTTGGTCAGCTGCGCCGACAGGTCGCGGTGCGTGGGGAACAGCGAGTCCTCGGGACGCAGCGCGTACGCCGCGCCCACGTGGGTGCCCTCCTGTCCCCGGCCCGAGTAGATCGCTCCGGGCAGCCGGCCCTGGCGATACAGCGACTCCATCCGCTCGTCGAAGTACCGGCACAGCACGAGGAAGTACAGGACCTCGAGCAGCTGCTCGTCGCCCAGGCCGGAGGCCCCGATGGCCGCGCGCCGGTCGTCGCCGGCCCCGGCCCGCGTCGCGTCCTGCGTCTTCGTCTCGTTCGCCACTGCCGGCTCCCTCGTCCCTGCGACGACTATGCGGTGTTCAGCGGCTTCCCGGCGAGCGCCAGGAAGGCCTCGCCGACGGCCTCGGACAGGGAGGGGTGGGGATGGAGCAGCCCGGCCACCTCGGCCGGCACCGCCTCCCAGTTCACGATCAGCATGCCCTCCGCGATGAGGTCGGTGACGTGCGGCCCGATCATGTGGATGCCGAGCACGGGGCCGCCGCCGGCCGCCGCCACGACCTTGACCACGCCGCCCTCGGCCAGGATGTTCGCCTTGCCCACGCCCTGCATGTTCAGCTTCTCGACCTCGACCTCGTGCCCCCGCTCCCTGGCCTGCGCCTCCGTGAGCCCCACGCTCGCGATCTCCGGCGAGCAGTAGGTCACGCGGCACACGCCGGTGTACTCGATCTCCGGCGGGTCCAGCCCGGCGATGCGCTCGGCGACGGAGATCCCCTCGGCGAACGACACGTGGGCCAGCTGGTACGGCGTGGCGGCCACGTCCCCCACCGCCCAGACGTGCGGAACCGTGGTCTGCAGCTGGCCGTTCACCTTGACGTACCCGCGCTCCAGCTCGATGCCGGCCTCCTCGTAGCCCAGCCCGTCGGAGATCGGGCCCCGGCCGACCGCCACCAGGCAGACGTCGGCGCCCACCGTCTGGGACTTCCCGCCGGCCTCGTAGGTAACCTCCACGGCGTCGCCCGACTCCTTGACGTCCTGCACCTTCGCTCCGGCGAAGCTCTTGATCCCGCGCTTGCGAAACGCCCGGTCGGCCTCCGTGGAGATCTCCTCGTCTTCGAGCGGCGCGACGCGGGGCAACGCCTCGATCACGGTGACCTCGGCGCCCATCGACCGGTAGAACGAGGCGAACTCGAGCCCCACGGCCCCCGCGCCGATGACCACGGCGCTCGAGGGGATGGAGTCGCGGGTCAGCGCCTGGTCGCTGGTGATGATCCGCTCGCCGACCTCCAGCCCGGGGAGCAGCCGGGCGAACGACCCGGTGGCCAGGATCACGTCCGCCGCCTCGACGACCCGCCCGTCCACTTCGACCGCGGGCTTCCCGGGAACGAGCTTCCCGGTGCCCTGGATCACGTCGATCTTCCGCATCTTCACCAGGCCGGTCAGCCCGTTCACGAGCTTGTCGACGACCTTCGACTTGAACGACTGGATCACGCTCCAGTCGGGCTCGCCGGAGGCCTTGATGCCCCAGGTGTCGGAGCGGTTGATCGAGTCCATCACGGCCGCGGACTGGAGCAGCGCCTTCGTCGGGATGCAGCCCCGGAGGAGGCACGTGCCGCCCAGGCGGTCGTCGCGCTCGATCAGCGCGACGCGCTTGCCGAGCTCGGCGGCCCGCAGGGCCGCGGAGTAGCCGCCGGTGCCCGCCCCCAGCACGGCGACGTCGTAGGTCTCCTCCGGCATCCCTTCAGTCCTTTCCCGGCACGCAGGTTCACCCATCGTACCGCCGCTCGGAAAACGGCCGCGGAAGTGTCCGGAGTCGCCGCGGGCCCGCGCCGATCGGCGCCGCGCCGCGGACCGCCGGTAGGATCAGCGGCGATGGAGTCGCACGGTGACATCGGGCTGCAGCGGACGCCGCTCGAGCCCGAGCACCGGGAGCTCGGCGCGAAGATCGGGATGTTCGCCGGATGGGCCATGCCCATCGAGTACCGGGGCACGCTGGCCGAGCACCGGGCCGTGCGCGAGCGGGCCGGCCTGTTCGACCTGATGCACCTCGGCAAGGTGACCATCGACGGCCCGGGCGCGTTCGACGTCCTGCAGCGAACGGTGACCAACGACCTGCGAAAGGTCGCCGTCCGTGGCGCGCAGTACAACAACGTCTGCAACGACCGCGGAGGGGTCGTCGACGACGTGATCGTGTACCGACTGGGCGAGGACCGGTGGTTCACGGTCCCCAACGCTGCCAACACCCGGAAGATCCACCGGATCCTGGTCGACCAGGCCGACGACGCGGACGCCGCGATCGAGTTGCACGAGGACTGGTGCTTCCTGGCCGTGCAGGGCCCCCGCTCGCCGGACGTGGTGGGCGCGCTGTTCCCCGAGTCCGGCGGCCTGGAGTACATGCACGTCACCGAGGTCGACTTCGGCGGCGAGCGGGTGATCCTGTCCCGGTCCGGCTACACGGGCGAGGTCGGGTTCGAGCTGTTCCCGCCCGAGGCGGTGGTCCACGAACTGTGGGCGGCGCTCGTCGCGGCCGGCGAGCCGCACGGGATGGAACCGGTGGGGCTCGCCGCCCGCGACACGTTGCGGCTGGAGATGG
Organism: Actinomycetota bacterium; assembly: GCA_045805265.1. Classification (GTDB taxonomy): domain Bacteria; phylum Actinomycetota; class UBA4738; order UBA4738; family JACQTL01; genus JBJMLO01. The sequence continues at coordinate 3,355 of JBJMLO010000026.1, read as the reverse complement.
GGTATCCGCTGCACGGCCAGGACATCTCCGAGGAGCGCACGCCGCTCGAGGCCGGGCTGTCCTGGGCGGTCGCGATGGACAAGGAGGAGTTCCTCGGGCGGGAGGCCCTGGTCCGGCAGAGGGAGGACGGCATCCCCGCGCGCCTGTGGGGCCTCGACATGGAGGGGAAGCTGATCCCCCGGGCCCACTATCCGGTGTCGTCGGACGGCGAGCGGGTGGGGGAGGTCACCAGCGGGACCTTCTCCCCGACGCTTCGCCGGGGAATCGCGCTCGCGTATCTGTCGCCGCGCGACCGGTTCTCGGCGGGGGACCGGGTGGAGGTGGACGTCCGGGGGCGCACCGGCGAGGCCGTCGTGACGAAGCCGCCGTTCGTCGAGCGCAGCCCGCGGTAGCCGGTCAGCGCAGCTGCGACGACATCCGCGCGGCCTGCATGAGGTCCCCCACCGACGCGCCGCCGTACTGCGCCGAGCGGAGCAGGATCTGCAGCCGCTTCTCCGCATTCGGGCTCTGGGGCACGACCGCCACCGCCAGGTACAGGCCGGACGTCGGGATGCCCATCTGGCGCAGTGGTCCGAACCCCGGCGCGGCCACGAAGTACGCCCACTGCGTGGCGTGCCCGCGGTGGCGGCAGGTCCCGCTCCCGCGCTCGACGTAGTCCCCGGGCGAGAACGGCTCGCCGGCGAACGGCCGGTGGTCCAGCAGGACGCTGTGGTGTTGCCGGTGGCAGCCCTGCGACGAGGCCAGGGCCGGGATGGCCGGCCCGGACGCCGCCAGGTAGTACAGGTCGGAGGGGATCCCGACCCTCGTGACGTCCACCCAGGCGACCTCGAGCCCCGGAACGGAACCGTCCATGTGCGCCCACCGGCGCGGGTCCGGGGACGCCACCAGCCCCCGGCGGAGCGACCCGTCGGCGTCGATCGAAGAGGCCTCCCACCGGCGGGGCACCAGCGCCCTGACCGCACCCGTCTCCACGGTGGCGAAGGGCTCGGCCAGGGGCTGCTTCGAGGAGCCCGGGCCGGAGGGGGAATCGGGGGCCGCCACGGGGTCTCGACCCGCCGGGTGGCGAGCGGACGCGTGCGCACACCCGACGGTGAGCGCCATCAGGCACCATCCCGCGATCAGTCGCCGCACCGACGGCCAGTCTAGCCCTCGGACCGACGCCCGCGCCACCACGCCCGAGTTGCGGAGGCAACGTTGCGGGATACGATTCGGGGCAACCGAATACCGCTACGAGGTGGCAGCGGACGGGAGGCACCCCGTCCAGGCCGGACCGGGCCGACGTGGCCCGGGAACAGGGAAGCCGGTGGGAATCCGGCACGGTCGCGCCACTGTCACCGGGGAGCGAACCGAGACACGCCACTGGCGTGAGCTCGGCGGCCAGGCCGGCCGCGAGCCGGCGAGCCGCCCGGGCGAGGGCCGGGAAGGTTCGGGGAGCGTCGATCCGGGAGTCAGGAGACCTGCCTCGCAGCCCGAGGAGCACGCGTTCCTTCGCGTGAGAGGAGGCGCTCCATGAGGAGGTTCCTCGCGTCGCCGGTCGTGGCGACGCTGGTGGTGGTGGTCGCGGCGTCGGCCTGCGGCCGCGGCTCGCCCGGGCCGGCGGCCACGGGCGCCGTCCACACGTCGGCCGGGGTCCCCACCCCGTCGGCATCCCCGCAGTTCCCCCTGACGATCGCCGACGACGACGGGGTCGAGGTCACGCTCGACTCGGCTCCCACGCGGATCGTGACGTTCGCTCCGTCGGCGACCGAGGTGGTCTTCGCGCTCGGGCTCGGCGACGAGGTCGTCGGCGTGTCGGGCAGGTTCGACGACTATCCGCCCGCGGCGCGCACGATTACGGAGGTGGGCGGGGCCGGGGAGTTCGGCGTCGACCCCAACGTCGAGAAGGTCGTGTCGCTGAACCCCGACATCGTCCTCACCATCGAGGGCGGCGACCAGTGGAAGACCAGACTCCGCGGCCTGGGCATCCCGGTGTTCACCACGAACTCGACCGATCTCGACGACCTCCTGCACGACATCGTGACCGTGGGGAAGGTCACCGGCGCGACCACCGAGGCCGAGCGCCTGGTGGGGCGGATGCGGGGAGCGTCGAACGCCGTGCAGCAGGCGGTCGCGGCCGAGCCCCCCGTGACCTGCTTCTTCGAGGTGAGCTTCCAGCCGCTGTACACGGTGGGCCCCGGGTCGTTCATCTACGACCTGCTGCAGCGAGCCGGGTGCGACCCGGTGACCGCGGACGCCAAGGACGCGTACCCGCAGTGGTCGGTGGAGGAGCTGGTGCGGGACGACCCCGACGTCTACCTCGTGTCCTCCGAATCGGGCGGGACCGTGTCCCAGGTGGAGCGCCGGCCCGGGTACGACGCGCTGTCCGCCGTCCGGGACCACCGGGTGTATCTGGTGAGCTCGGACCTGGTCAGCCGGGCGGGGCCGCGCGTCATCGCCGGACTCCGGGCGCTGGCCCACGCACTGCATCCGGACGCCGCCGGGATGTGATGGACCGCATCACGCGGAGGTACCGGGCGACGATGGGCGTGCTGGTCGCGGCCCTCGCCGGGTCGGTGCTGCTGGGGGTGGGGCTGGGAGCGGTGGGCATCGCGCCCGGCACCGTCCTGCGGCTGACCGCGTGGAAGCTCCACCTGGCCGGCCGGCCGGACGTGTCCCGGGGCATCGAGGTGATCTTGTTCCAGCTGCGGCTGCCCCGGGTGCTGCTGGCCGGCGTTGTCGGCGTCGGGCTGGCCGTGGCCGGGACGCTGTTCCAGGGGCTGTTCCGGAATCCCATGGCCGACCCTGCGGTCATCGGCGTCTCCTCCGGCGCGGCGCTGGGAGCCATCGTCGTGATCGTTGCCGGCGGCGCCGGGGCGCTGGGTGGGCTCGGCGTGGCCGGCGCGGCGTTCGTCGGCGCGCTCGGCGTCGCGTTCCTTGTCTACCGGCTGGCGCGCGTGGGCCCCGCCGTGCACGTCGTGACGCTGCTGCTGGCGGGGATCGCGGTGGCCGCGGTGATCTCGGGGGTCATGTCGCTGGTGATGTCGTTCTCGGGAGAGGAGATCCGGAACATCTACTTCTGGATCCTCGGCGGGGTGGGGGCCCGGGGGTGGGGCTCCCTGCAGGTCGTGACGCCCCTGGTGGCGGGCGGCGTCGGGCTGGCTCTGCTCACGGTGAACGACCTGAACCTCATGGCGCTGGGGGAGGAGCGGGCGGCGCAGCTCGGCGTGGAGGTCGAGTCGTTCAAGCGGCGCACGCTGGCCCTGGGGTCGCTCCTCGCCGCGGCGGCCGTCTCGGTGTCGGGGGTCATCGGGTTCGTGGGGCTGATGACCCCGCACCTCCTCCGGCTGGTGGTCGGCGCCGACCACCGCCGACTGCT
>JBJMLO010000025.1:0-114768 GCA_045805265.1 Actinomycetota bacterium | reverse complement strand
CGAGGAGCTCCAGGCCCAGCTCGATACCTTCGCCGGCTACTACAACACCATCCGGCCGCACCGGGCCCTTGAGAGGCGGACCCCCGCCCAGGCGTTCGCGGCGAGGCCGAAAGCCACCCCCACCGGCCCCGGACAGGTCTTCCCCAGTCACTACCGGATCCGCCGGGACCGCATCGACCCGAGCGGCGTGATCACCCTGCGCTACAACAGCCGGCTACACCACATCGGGCTCGGGCGGCGCCACGCCGGGATGCGGGTCGTCGTTCTCGTGGCCGACCTCGACGTGCGGGTGCTGAGCGAGGAAGGTGAGCTGCTGAGGGAGCTCGTCCTCGACCCCAACCGCGACTACCAGCCCCGGTCGGCCCCCTGAACGTGCAACGATGTCCTGGGACATGTGTGAACGATGTCCCGAGACATCACACTCGTCGCGGGGGCAGGATTTGAACCTGCGACCTCTGGGTTATGAGCCCAGCGAGCTACCGGACTGCTCCACCCCGCAAAGCGATGGTAGCAACGGACCCTTCGCACCGCCAACCGGCTCCCGGGCGGCGGGGCCGCGCGCAATCGGGCCGCCAATGCCGCGGGCACCGCTCGGCGTTCTGTAGCGATCCGTCCTCGACGGGGCCCTGGCGGCCGCCCGCTGCGCTACGGGTACGCTCGATCGATGGTGGCGAGGTGCTCGCTTCGGTGGATCGAGCGGTCGACCAACCGCTCGCGGCCCGCCGCCACCACACCCGATACGACATCGGCCTCGAGGGTCTCGATGAGCCGGTCGATCGCCTCGGCCGCGGTCAGGCACTCCTCGACCGCGACCCGGGGCGGGACCACGGCCCATCCCGGCAGGGCAGCCTCGTTGATCGTCTCCAACGGCTCCTCGTCGATCTGGAGCGGCATGGCGCCGCCGGTCGCTCGCGCGCGGAGCCACCGTGCATGGGCGAAGCGGTCCCAGAAGGCCATGTGGGCGAACAGGGCGGAAGCCGTCCACGGCGGATCGATGGGGACGAGGAGCTCCCGTTCGGAGAGCCGGGCCGCCACGGTCCGCAATCGATCCGTCGCCGCGCGGTTCCGCCCAGCGATCTCGGGATCCATGGACCGCCTCCTGTGTGAGCGAGACACGTGCGACCAAGCCTACCCCGGTCGCCGGACGACCTGTCGCGGGAGCCCCGGCTACTCCCCGGTACCCAGGATGGCCGACTGGAGCCCCGAGCCGAATGCGATCAGCGCGAAGACAAGCACGACCGTGGCCGCCGCGATATGGGTGCGGATGACCTGGGCCATCGTGCGCGCCACGACGGCGCAGGTCAGCGTGGCGACGGCGAAGAACAATGCCCTGCTGACCGTTCCCTCGAACAGGCCCATGAAGATGGTGAGGCCACCGAGTACCGCGCCCGCGACGATGAGCCCCGACACCGATCCGGCGTAGCGCGATTCCGGCAGCTCGAGACGCTGATCCATGGCGAATCGCTTCCTTCCGCAACGACCGGGCGCGTCGTGCCGGGTGGCAGGCCGGAGGGCCGGTATGGGGTGAGCCTACGTTTTCTCCCGACCCGGGGACCCGGAGTCCCAGACGGTCAGCCGGCGGGCTCGGCGGGGGGCGACTGCGCGAAGCCGTCCGTCGCCACCTCGGCCCGCGGTTCCCGGGGCTTGCGGAACCGGAAGTACGCCCAGAACGAGACCGAAGCCACGCCGAAGGCCAGGAACAGCCCCAGGACCGTGAACATCGGCGTGTTGCCGCTGTGGTTCAGGTATCCCCCGCCCGGCCGCAGCAGGAGGTGGACGAAGCCGAACACCCCCACCACGAACAGAATCACCCACAGCGCGCGGTTCCAGGAGAATAGCTTGTGTCCGTCCAGGAAGCGCAGGGGCAGCAGCCCGATCACCACAGCCTCCAGCCCCGTGACGAACACCGCCGCGAGGACCGCGTCGAGCACCAGGATGCCGAGTCCAGCTCCGGGCTTGTTCGCGGCATGCGACACCGGGATCCAGGCCAGCCACGCGCCGACGCTCGCCGCCAGCAGGATGACGGCCGAGAACATGACCCCCCGGCCGGCCTCCTCCCGCGAGAGCTCCCGCTGGAACGTGGCGCCGGCGATGACCCCGTACAGGTAGCCCGGCCGGAAGTGCGCCAGCCGCGACGCGGCCACGCACAGCACGCCCACCGCGAGCGAGCCACCCAGCAGGCGGATGCGGCCGCGGTCACCGTGCCGCCGGAGCAGCACGACCGTCGGGAGCTCCGCGACGATCGTCACCACCATCAGGCCCGCGAGCAGCCCCAGGAAGAGCGCCAGCGACCGCCGGTGCACCCCGAACCCCGGGTCGAGAAACCCGTACAGCAGCGCGGACATCGCGAAGAATCCCACGAACACGAGCGGGCGGAACCACGGCCTGGACCACAGCGCAGCGATCCTCGACGGGCTGCCCGGCGACCCCCCGACCCTCCGCCCGCGCCGGAACCATCCCCGAACCTCGTCGTAGTTCTCCTCGAAGGTCGAGTTGAACAGGATGCTCGGGAACAGGATCAGCAGCAGCAGGAGGATGGCCAGCAGCGCGCTCCGGGTCACGGCGCCGGCCGACCAGGGGACCCCGTTCGCGTCGTCCACGGAACGCACGAACTGGGACCGGTCCGGGTTCCCGGGGAGCGGCGACGGCCCTCCGCCCGATGACGGCGGCGGTCCGGGCCCGCCCTGCGTCGTCGTGGGGACGGGACTCGGCGACCTGCTGGGCGACGCCGAGGGCGACGACCGGCTCGGCGTCGGCGACGTGGACTTCGACGGCCTGGTCGACGGCTTCGTCGACGGCGTCGGCGACACGGCCGGGTGGGTCGAGGGCGGACCCGTCGCCGGCGGCGTGGTCCCCGGGTGCGTGGTCGGCGGCGCGGGGGTCGTGGGCGGGGGCGTGGTCGGCGGCGGGGTGGTGGGCGGTGGCGTGCTCGGCGTCGCGACGTCGTCGTCGAGGATCGTGCCGGCCCCGCTCCCGTCGCCGACGAGCGTGTTGGTCACGCCCGTGACGTGCAGCGTGAAGGTCTCGTTCGGCTCGTCGGTGGGGTCCCCGACCACCGGAACCGCGACGATCGCGCTGGTGTCCCCCGGCGGGAACGCCACGGACCTCGACACCGCGTGGAAGTCCGAGCCGGCGGAGGCCGTCCCGGCGGCCGTGGCGAGGTCCACCATCACGGTCAGCGGGCTCCGCCGGTCCAGCGACACGACGAAGTCGGCCGGGTGCGTCCCCGAGTTCCCCTCGGTGACGTTCACGTTCCCCACCGACACCCGGGGCTCCACCACCACCAGGCGGACCCCGGCGCCGTCCGACCGGACGTCGTAGAACCTCCCGCCGCCCGCCGCGGCTCCCGAGACGGAGCCGAACGCGCCCGACACCGCGGGCGCGGTGATCACGCGGAAGGAGTCGCCGAGCGCCGGCGAGAAGCCCGAGGCCGTCGCGATGGACAAGGTGCCGCCGAGCGTGGCGCCCCCGTTTAGGGCAAGGCGGTCGAATCCCGTGCCCGGCGTCTTCCCGGCGATCTGGATCGCCAGCGTCCCGCCCGCCTGCTGGTAGGAGGCGGTGCCACGGAGGATCCCCGGCGACAGCCCGGGCGAGATCGTGCCGCCGTTCACCCGGATGGGACCGACGACGGTCCCGAGCCCGTCGACGATCCCGCCGTTCACGGTGAACGCGCCCGGGGTCGTCCGAACCTGGCCGCTGGGCGACTGCAGCGACGTGCTCCCGGCCGACTGGACGTAGGAACCGCCGACCAGCTGGCTCTTGCCGAACAGGGTGACGGCCCCGGCCTGGGCCACGGGGCCCGCGACGTCCATGGCCGCGCCGCTCTCCACCCGGACGCCGCCGGATCCGGCGTTGGTCAGGCGGGGCATCCGCAGGAGCCCGGCCTGGACGTCGATGCTCCCCGCGTTGACCACGGGGACTCCCAGGGTCGTCGCCCCGGTGCCCTGCTTCACGAGCGAACCGGCGTTGAGGAACGTGGGCACCGCGCCGCCCGCCGTGAACAGCAGGCCGGCGGCCGCGGCGTGGTCGATGGCCACGGCCCCGTCGTTGCGGATCGCGACCCCCTGGCCGGTCCCGACGTCGCCGCCCGTCCAGCTGAGCGTCCCGGCGACGGTCAGGTCACGGAGGAGGAACTTCGCCCCCGCTCCCCCGACGCTCATGGTGGCGTTCCCCCCCACGAGCGTCCCGCCCGTTCCCACCAGGCGGCCGGCCGTGAAGCCGAGCGATCCCGTGATCGTGACGTGGCCCTTGCCGCCCAGGCGACCGCCGGACAGGGTCAGGTCCGAGAGCTGCGAGGAGGCGCCCGCGTCGGTCACGTCGAGCTCTCCGGCCGAGATGTCGAGCCCCTCGTGCGTCTCGATGCTCCGGATCTTCGTCGTGGTGGCGTTTCCGTAGCCGACGGTGATGTTCGGCGTCTGGTTGGAGATGCAGACGTTGTCGTTCGCCCCTGGCAGGCGCGGTCCACCCCCGCCGGTGGGGAGCCAGTTGTTGACGTCGAACCACGTGTCGGTCCGGCCCCGGCCGATCCAGGTGATGGTCGCTGTGCCCGGGCTGCACGGCGACGCGGCCGCCGGCAGGACGGGGAGCAGCCCGGTGGCGAGGATCGTCAGGCCGGCGGCCGTCGCCGCCAGCTTCCATCGTCGTGCCCCTCGTCTCGCGATCGTGCGACCCCCGCCCGCGCCCGTTCCGGCCCCTTCGCGGGGCTGGAGCGCACAGTGAACCATGGCCGCTGCCGATGTCGAGACCTCGAGCGGGATTTTCGCCACCGTACGTGGACGGCGCGGCGGCCTCCGGGCGCGGCTCGGGAGGCTAGCTGGGGCTGGCCGAGGGCGTGGCAGCCGGGGTCGGCGCCGAAGACTGGGTCGGGCCCGCCGATCCCGAGGGCGTGGGAGTGGGCGTGGCCCCGTTCGCCAGGTCCTGGGCCCGCTGGATGTCCTGCTGTGCGGCGGCGATCTCGCTCTGGTACTTCCCGAGGTCGCCCGCCTTCAGCGCGGCGTCGGCGGCCTGGAAGTGCGCGACCGCCGATGCGAGCAGGGCCTTGATCTGATCGCTGACCGACCCGCCTCCTACGCCGCCGTTCGGCGGCGGCGTAGGAGGCGGCGCCTGCCCGAACGAGTCGGCCAGCGCATCCTGGAGGGTGTCGCCGAGGCCCACCACCGAGCCGTGGACGACCAGCACCTTCTTCAGCTCGGGGAAGGCCTGGTCCCCGCTCCCCTGGACGAACACCGGCAGCACGTAGATGAACCCGTTGTCGATCGGGATCACGAGGAAGTTCCCGAACTTGAGCGCGGAGCCTCCCCGGCCGAGCAGCGTCCGGAGCTCGGAGAAGGCCGGATCGGAGTTGATCTGGTTCACGACCTGCAGCGGGCCGTCGACGTTGATCCCGGAGGGGAACTCGGTCGAGACCAGGTTGCCGTAGTCACCCGGATCCGACGGCGCCGCCATCCACGCGACCATGTTCGTCCGGCCCTGCGGACTGAACGGCAGGAACAGCGTGAACTCCTCCGAGGAACGGTTCGGGAGCAGCATCCGCACGTAGTACGGCGCCAGCTGGGTGTTCTTGCTCGCCCCGACGGTCGAACCGCCGCTCAGCGTCGGCTCGGGGGGGATCTGCCAGAAGTCCTGCTTCCCGTAGAACGTGCTGGGGTTCGTCACGTGGTAGTTGGCGAACTGCGACGCCTGCACGGAGAACAGGTCCTCCGGGTACCGGAAGTGGGCCTGGAGGTCGGGGGAGGCATCCGCTCCCGGGGTGAACAGGGTCGGGAATACCTTCTCCCAGACCTGGATGATCGGGTCGGTGGGATCCACGACGTAGTAGTGGATCGCGCCCGAGTAGGCGTCCATCACGACCTTCACCGAGTTCCGGATGTAGTTGGCGGACCCCGTGAGGTCTCCACCGGTGACCGCCCCCAGGTTGACGCTCTGCGAGTACGGGTACTGGCCCGTGGTGGTGTAGGCGTCCTGGATCCAGACCAGCCTGCCGTCCACGATCGCCGCGTAGGGGTCGGCGTCGTACTTGAGGAAGGGGGCCGGCTTCGGGATGCGTTCCTGAAGCGACCGGAAGATCAGCACGCGGCTGTCGTTGTGGATCAGCCCCGAGATCAGCAGGTTCACGTCCTTGAACCGCCACGCGAACAGCAGCTTGCCGAGGAACCCTCCCATCTTGATGCCGCCGCCGCCGGTGTACGTGGGTGCCGGCACCTGCCGGTTGTCGGTGCTCTGGTAGTCGAGCTCTCGCACCCCCGTGTTCACGACGACGAACGGGACGTCGCTGCGCTCGCCGAAGTAGACGCGCCGCCCCTCCCCGGCCAGCGAGAGCGCGGGCTGCGTGGTCGTCGGCGGGATGTCCTGCAGCAGGAAGGCCGGCTCGCCCTGCGACGTCGCGGTGTTGACCTGGCTCGCGACTGCCCCGAATCCGTGCGTGTAGACCAGGTGCTGGTTCTGCCAGGTCCTCCCGGTGCTCGGGATGCCGAGCTGGCTGACCTCGCGTGCGGAGATCATCACGACCCGCTGGTCGCCCCCGACGGCGTACCGGTCGACGTCGACGTCCTGGAACTCGTAGAAGTTCCGGATCCGCTGGAGCGCGTCGTAGTCGGCCTTCAGCAGCGTCGGGTCCCACAGCCGGATGTTGTCGATGGTGTTCTGGTTGGACTGCACCTGCGGCTGGGTGATGTCGCTGGTGGGGCTGACCTGCACCGTGCCGATCTTGTCGAGTCCGAAGGCGGTCCGGGTCGCGCCGATGTCGCGCTGGATGAACGGCTGCTCCCGCTGCAGCTCCTGCGGCGCCACCGAGAAGCGCTGCACGGCGGCCGGGATGATCGCCCCCACCACGACCGCCACCACGGCCAGCAGGCCCAGCGCGACGGCCGGCGCCGCCCACCCCCGGAACCGGATGTTCACGAAGAACACGATCGCGCAGATGATCGCCACGACCATCAACACGAACAGCGCCAGCTTCTGCGCGTGGATGTCCGTGTAGGACGCGCCCTCGACCACGCCGCGCTTGCTGAACAGCAGGTCGAACTTCCCGAGGAAGTACCCCCACGCCTTGACCAGCACGATCAGGCCGAACAACACCGAGAGGTGGGCCTTCACCTGCGGCGTGACCCGCTCCGTGGTGGCCTGGAGCCGGATCCCGCCCCACAGGTAGTGGGCGATGGCCACGAGCACCGTGATGCCGACCAGCGCCGAGAACAGCCACCCCTGGACGAAGTGCAGGAACGGCAGCTTGAAGACGTAGAACGACAGGTCCCGGTTGTACACGGGGTCTGGCCGGCCGAACGAGACGCCCCCGGAGTTCCGCCACAGCTGGAAGGTCTGCCACTGCGAGGACGCCCCGATGCCGACGAACAGCGCGATCACGAACGACAGCGCCGGCAGGATCCACTTCGCGTAGGGCTCGATGGCCACGCGGTACCGCTCCACGACCTCCTGCTCGGGCGTGAACGTCCGGAACGGCGGGACCAGGCGGCGGACGATCAGCAGGTTCGCGTACAGCAGCGCGAAGAACAGCGCGCCGAACAGGAACCCCAGCCAGACCTTGGTCCAGAAGACGGTCCAGAAGACGCTCGAGAACCCGACCTCCCGGAACCACAGCAGGTCGATGTAGAAGCCCGACAGGATGTTGAGGACGATGACGCCCAGCACGACCACCGCGGCGAGCGCGAGCAGCCAGCGGCGTCGGCGCGTCACGATACGTTGGGCCACGGTGGTGCGGCTTCCTCTCCCCGCCCGACCTCGGCGCGGCCGGGTCGCCAGAGCCTATCACCGGCCCTCCGGTTTCCTGCCCTCACTCCCCGCCCCGGAGGTACCGCAGCGCGTCCTGGAACGTCCGGACCGGAACCAGGCGCATGTGGGTGGGGACCGTCCTCGCCGCGGCCAGGTTGTCGACCGGAACCAGGAAGGCCGTCGCGCCGGCGTGCTCCGCCGCGGCGATCTTGTTCTCGACGCCGCCGATGGGGCCGACCTTCCCTGCGGGGTCGATCGTGCCGGTGCCGGCGATGGTCCGTCCGCCGGTGAGGTCCCCCGGGGTCAGGAGGTCGTAGAGGCCGAGCGACCACATCAGGCCCGCGGAGGGGCCCCCGATCTCACCGCTCGAGATCGTCACGTCGAACGGGAAGTTCGGCACGGTGGAGATGCCCATCACGGCGCGGTGGAGGCCACCGCACCGCCGGCGGGTGAGCCGCACGTCGGTGGTGGCGCCCCCCGCGGACACCCGGACGGTCAGGGGGGCTGTGGTCGGGATTCCCTTCAGCACCCGGTCCAGCGTGGGCACGTCCGGGATCGCGTGCCCGTTCACCGACCGGATGAGGTCACCCGGGAACAGCGTCCCGTCCGCCGGACACCCCGACCCCACCGCCTCCACGAGCGCGCCGGCGCCGTGGTCCTTGGGGTAGCCCTTCAACAGTGACAGGACCCAGTACGTCGCGTCGATCTTGCTGGTGTCCATCTCCGAGATCGACCGCTGGTCGGCATGCTGCTGCGACTCGCCCGGGAACACCAGCAGCGACTCCGGGACCACGCTCTCGGCCGGGTCGCGCCACGCCCCGATCAGCTTGGGGAGCGTCAGGGTCCGGAACGACACCGAGGTCAGGACGAACTTCCCCGCCGAGCGGTACAGGTGGGGCCCCGTCACATGAATGAGCGGCTCCACCTCCCGCGCCGGCCCGGGGCCCTCGCCGTAGTAGGGCAGCGGCACGGCGGACAGCACCAGGGCGAACGCGGCGATGGGGATGACGGCCATGGCCCGGCGAGACACGGAAGGGATGGTACGGAATGCACGGAGAATGCGAGGCCGCCGTTCTACAGTGATGCCGTGGTATGGCTGCTGATCGTCGTGCCGCTGGTGGTGGCGGGCGGGACCTCCGCGCTGCTGGTGTGGCGAGAGACGGCTGCGGCCAACGGGACGCGGGCCCGGGGGGCGCCCCGGGCGGCCGGCTTCGGCCGGGGAGGGAGGGCGACGCCGGTCGAGGCCTCCACCGAGCCCGCCCTGAAGACGTTCCTCGAGCCCGACTACTGGCGGCCGCTGTGGCTGCGGGCGCTGCGGATCGGGGCCCTGGCGCTGCTCATGGCCGCGGCGGCGGCGGTCATCGCGTTCGGGTTGCTCACGCTGGGGCGGTGGGTCGGGGACGCGATCCGGAGCTTCGTCGAGAAGGGGTAGGGCTCAGGCTCCTCGGGTGAACAGGAACGAGGAGCGGTACCGGCCGTAGTGCTCGAGCATCCGGCCGGCGCCGAGCACGACGGTCTCGAGCGGCGCCTCCGTCACGTGGACCGGCACCTCGCACTCCCGGGCCAGCCGGACCTGCGTCCCCTTCAGCAGCGACCCGCCCCCGGTCAGGAACATGCCGGTCTCCAGCACGTCGTGTGCGAGCTCGGGCGGCGCCTCGGACAGCGAGTCCCGGGCGGCTTCCACGATGATCCGCACCGGCTCGGCCAGCGCCTCGCGGATCTCCTCCTCGGTGACCTCGACGGCCTTGGGCATCCCGGTGGACAGCTCGCGGCCGCGGACCCGGGCCGCGGGGATCCCACCCGTGGGATAGGCCGAGCCGATGGCCATCTTGATCTGCTCGGCGGTGCGCTCCCCCACCGCGATGCCGTAGGCCTTGCGGACGTGGGCCTGAACGGCGGCGTCCATGTCGAACCCGCCGCACCGCACGGCCTTCCCGGCGACGATCCCGCCCATCGACACCACGGCCATCTCGCTGGTGCCGCCGCCGATGTCCACGATGAGGTTCCCGATCGGCTCGTGGACCGGGAGGTTGGCGCCGATGGCCGCCGCCAGCGGCTCCTCGACCAGCACCACGTCGCGTGCCCCGGCCAGCTCGGCGGCCTCCTTCACCGCCCGCCGCTCCACCTCGGTGATGGCCGACGGAACGCAGATCAGGACGCGGGGCTTCGGGAACCGGGCGACGCCGACCCGGCGCAGGATCAGCCGGATCATGTGCTGCGTGATGTCGAAGTCCGTGATCGCGCCGTGGCGCAGCGGGCGCATGGCCACGACGTTCCCCGGCGTGCGCCCGATCATCTCCCACGCCTCGTCGCCCATGGCCAGGACGTCGCCGGTCCGGGTGTTGAGGGCGATGACCGTCGGTTCGTCGAACACGATCCCGTCGCCCTGCCGGTACACCAGGGTGTTCGCCGTGCCGAGGTCGATCGCCAGGTCGCGGCCCATCAGCTGCCCATGACCCAGTGGGCCTCGCCGGCGGTCAGGGCCTCCTTCTTCCAGATGGGCACGTCGCCCTTGATCCGCTCGATGCCATGGCGGCAGGCCTCGAAGGCCTCGCCCCGGTGGGGGGCCGAGCAGGCCACCACCACCGCCGCGTCGCCGATGCCGAGCTCGCCGGTCCGGTGCAGGAGCGCGGCCCGGCGGACCGGCCACCGGTCGAGGATCTCGGCCCCGACCTCCCGCATCCGCCGCTCGGCCTCCTCCTCCCACGCCTCGTAGGTCAGGCCGGTCACCTGGCCGGCATCGGAGTGGTCGCGCACCGTCCCCACGAACACGCAGGTGCCCCCCGCGCCGGGATCGTCGACCCAGGCCGTCGCCGCGGCGGCGTCGATCGGTTCGGCGGTGATGCGCACCAGGAGACGCTCGGCTACCGGCTCGTTCATCGGGAGCAGTGTATCGACGGCCCCCAGGAAGGCGGCCGGAGTTCGGCGAAGGAATCGCGACGGGGATCGAACCACGGCCCCCGCCTACAATGGTTCGATGTCGAGCGACCTCCCCGACCCCAGGCCGAACCCGTCCCCCGGCGACCCGTTCTCCGAGATCCCGCTGTTCCGCGAGATCCAGCGGGTCCTGATGTCGAGCACGGGCCCCGTGAACTGGGAGCTGGCCCGGCAGGTGGGGATCGCGCTGGTCGCGTCGGCCGGCGACGATCCTTCCGCCACCGCCGAGGACCGGCGGAGCCTCGAGGACACCGTGCGGGCCGCCGAGCTGCACGTGGCCGAGTTCACGGGCCTCCCCCAGCCGACCGACGTGGTCAGGGTCGAGACCCTGCGCCGCGCCGAGTGGGTGGAGTCCGCGATCCGCGGGCTGAAGGACCTGGTCGAGCCGTCGGCCGCCCGCATGGGGCAGGCCTTCAGCACCCTGCCCCAGCCGGAGGGGGCCGAGGAGCAGCTGCCGCCCATGGCCGGCGCGGTCCTCCAGCAGGTCGTCCCGCTCCTCCTGGGCGCCCAGGCCGGCACTGCGATGGGCGTGCTGGCCCAGCGGGTGCTGGGCCACTCCGACGTGCCGGTTCCCCCGCCCGCGCCGGTCGTCGTCGGGTTCGTCCTTCCGAACGTCGCGGCGTTCGAACGGGACTGGTCGCTGTCGCCGGTCGAGTTCCGGGCCTGGGCGGCCCTGCACGAGGTCGTGCACCGGTTCCAGTTCTCCCGGCCGTGGGTCCGCGAGCACCTGCTGTCACTGCTCCGCGACTTCGCGGCGAACCTCACGGTGGACATGGGCCAGCTCATGGAGCGGCTCCAGGGCCTCGACCCCACCAACGCCGAGGCGCTGCAGGAGCTCATGCGCTCGGGCGACGACCTGCTGACGCCCCAGCTCGACCCGGAGCAGCGCCTCCAGCTGGCCCGGGTGCAGTCCTTTCTGGCGGCCGCGGCCGGGTACACCGAGCACGTCACGCGGGCGCTGGGCCGCCAGATGCTCACGGCGGCCGAGCGTATCGAGGAGGCCCTCCGCCGGGGCCGCGAGGGCGAGGCCGGCGAGCCGGTCTTCGAGCGGCTGCTCGGTATCGAGATGGCCCCGGAGCGGTACGAACAGGGCGAGCGGTTCTGCGAGGTCGTGGTCGACCAGACCGACGAGGCCACGCTCGCGCGGATGTGGGACGCCCCCGAGTCGCTGCCCTCGAAGCCGGAGCTCGAGGAACCCCGGCTGTGGCTGGCCCGGATCGCCTGATCCGGACCCTCGGCTATCCTGTCGCTCGCCATGCCGGTCGGTGAGCTCGTCTTCGCCAACGTGGTCGACCAGCGCGTGTTCCAGGTGCAGGGTCGCGAGGGGGAACCGGGCATCTACGTGCTGACGCTCCCCGGGCGGGCGCTGCCGTTCAGCGTGTACCGGGCCTGGAAGGCGCCGACGGGCCTGGTGGCTGAGGAGATCCGGTTCACCGCGCCCTCCGGGGCGGTCGCCCACCGCTGGGGGCCCACCCCCCGCCGGATGGTCGGCTCGATGGACCTGACCATCGAGCAGGACGTCGTCGACGACGCGGTGCTGGGAGAGGCGGGGACCTACGTCGCCTCGTTCATCCTCGAGGACCAGATCATCGGCGAGATCGAGGTGCCCGTGTACCTCCAGCAGTCGCCCACGTCGCTGCCGAAGCACATCGAGGACGGCCTGAAGCGCTCGGACGTCATCTGGGTGGGGGTTCCGAAGGACGGACAGCGGAAGAAGGGCCTGTTCGGCCGGCACAAGGGCACGATCAACTACCCGAACATGATCCCGGCCTGGTTCGCGTACAAGGGCGGGAAGATCTACGTGCTCTCCCAGAAGGAGCACGGGCCGCAGGAGCAGACCATCCCCGGCCTGGGCGAGGCCCCGGAGGTCACGGTCATCACCCGGCGCAAGGGCCGCGACACGTCACTCGACCGGTTCCACGCCAGCGTCCGGATGCTCGAGGAGGGCCCCGACTACGACCAGGCCCTGGGCGTGCTGGCGGACCGCCGCCGCAGCCGCGTCGGCCCCCCCGAGGAGTCGATCGAACGGTGGCGGGGCTCCGCGGTCGTCGCGGAGCTCACGCCGATCGTCTCCCTCTGAGCTAGGCCATCGGTCGGCCCAGGGCCCTGGCCAGGGCCGCCAGCTCCGCGCCGAGCGCCCCGACCTCCTCCGGGGTGAGCGCCTGGGGACCGTCGCACAGGGCCTCGGAAGGATTGGGGTGGACGTCGATCATCACGCCGTCCGCGCCGGCCGCGAGAGCAGCCCGCGCCATCGGCGCCACCAGGTCGTGGCGGCCCGTCGCGTGCGAGGGGTCGACCACCACCGGGAGGTGGGTCTCGATCTGGGCCGCGACCATCCCCGCCAGGTCCAGCGTGTTCCGGGTGGCGGTCTCGAAGGTCCGGATGCCCCGCTCGCACATCACGATCTCCGAGTTGCCCTGCTGGGCCACGTACTCCGCGGCCATCAGCCACTCCTCCACGGTCGCCGACAGGCCCCGCTTCAGCAGCACCGGCTTGTGGAGCCTGCCGACCTCCTTCAGCAGCGCGAAGTTCTGCATGTTCCGCGTCCCGATCTGCACGGCGTCGGCCACCTCGGCCACGTGCTCCACGTCGCTCGCGTCGACCACCTCCGTGACCACGGGCAGACCGGTCTCGGACCGGCACTCCGCCAGGATCTCGAGCCCCTGCCGGGCCAGGCCCTGGAAGGCGTACGGCGACGTCCGGGGCTTGTACGCGCCGCCCCGGAGCACGGTCGCGCCCGCCTCCTTGGCCGCGTGGGCGGCGGCGAGCGCCTGCTCCCGGGTCTCGACCGCGCACGGTCCGGCGATCACGGAGAAGGTCGACCGCCCGATCCCCGCCTCCCCGATGTGCACGGTCGACGGCATGGGGTGGAGCTCCCGGGCCACCAGCTTGTAGGGCTTGCCGACCCGCACGACCTGCTCGACACCGGGGAGCGTGGCGAGCGGCAGCCCCATGAACGCGTCGGTGTCCCCGACCAGCCCGATGATCGTCCGGAACTTCCCGGGCGAGACGAAGGCATCGCCCCCCGCCTCGCGGACGCGCTCAACGACGCGTTCGACGTCGGTCTCCGCCGCGTCCGTCCTCATCACGACCACCATCGCGACCTCCCACTCGGCCGGGCCACCCGCGGGTCTCACGAAGAAACCCCGGGCTTCCTGCCCGGGGTCCCTGTGCGGTGCTTCTTGGCTGCAGGTGACTACGCCGGGCTTCGCCCCGCGAAATACCACCGCGCAAAGAAGAACCGCTGCATCGTTGGTCGATTGTGGCGGGTCCGGGCCGATCCGGCAAGCCCCCATTTCGGCGGGCCCGGAGGGCCGGGTAGGATTCGCGCGGCCATGTCCATCACGGTCGTCGACCACCCGCTCGCCCAGCACCTGCTGACGTCCCTGCGCGACTCCCGGACGCCCCCGCCCGTGTTCCGGACGCTGACCAAGCGCCTGACGCTGGCGCTCGTCCTGGAGGCGGTGCGGGACCTCCCCACCCGCGACGTCCCGGTCCAGGGACCGCTCGAGGACGGCACGGGCCATCTCATCGATGCGGACCTGGTGGCGGTGCCCATCCTCCGGGCCGGGCTCGGCATGCTGGAGGCGGTGACCGAGCTGTTCCCGGAGGTCGCGGTGGGCTACGTCGGGCTGGAGCGCGACGAGGCCTCGCTGCTCCCCCAGTCCTACTACCGGAAGATGCCGCCGCTCGCCGGCCGCCAGGTCCTGGTGCTCGACCCCATGCTGGCCACGGGGGGATCCGGGGCCGCCGCCTGCGCGGCGGTCAAGGAGGGCGATCCGGCGGGCGTCCGGTTCGTGTGCGTGGTGGCCGCCCCGGAGGGCGTCGCCAAGCTGGAACAGGAGCACCCGGACGTCCCGATCTTCTCGGCCTCGCTGGACCGCCAGCTGAACGACCGCGGCTACATCCTTCCGGGGCTCGGGGACTTCGGTGACCGCCTGTTCGGCACCGAGGGATGACCGGCGCGAACCCTGTCGGCACCGATCACCGTAGGACTTCCCCGGGGGCCGGATCCGGCTTGACCTTGCCGACCCCATCATGAAGAGTGTGCTCGCTCCGCAGTGCCGGGTCCGGCGGGGGGTCGGCTGGGGCAGGGGAAGGAGGCGCAAATGAGGAAGGTCCTGCGTCCGCTCGCATTGCTCGCGATCCTCGGAATCGTGGCGGCGGCGTGCGGTAACAACAACGGTGGAGGGTCCAGTCCCCCGGCGCCCGGGCCCAGCGAGTCCGCGGGCGCATCGCCGGCCGGCCAGCCCGTGAAGGTCGGCCTCGTCTACGACATCGGTGGACGCGGCGACAAGTCGTTCAACGACTCCGCCGCCGCCGGCCTCGACAAGGCCAAGGGCGAGTTCAACCTCGACGCCAAGGAGCTGCAGCCGAACTCCGGCGGCACCAACCGGGCCGACCTGCTGAGCCTGCTCGCCGGCCAGGGCTACGGGCTGATCATCGGCGTCGGGTTCCTGTACGCACCGACGATCGGCACCGCTGCGCACCAGTACAAGGACGTGGACTTCGCCGACGTCGACGGGTTCATCGACAACACGACGTGCGACGTCTGCGAGGACGAGACCCCGGACGGGAACCTGACCTCCCTGCTGTTCGCCGAGAACGAGGGGGCCTACCTCGTGGGGTGCGCCGCGGCGCTGAAGTCGAAGTCGCACCACGTGGGCTTCATCGGCGGGGTGAACATCGACCTCATCCAGAAGTTCCAGGCCGGGTACGACGCGGGCGTCGATCATTGCGCGAAGGGCACCAAGATCGACCACTCGTACATCAGCCAGCCGCCCGACTTCAGTGGGTTCAACGACCCGGCGAAGGCCCAGACGATCGCCCAGGGCATGTACCAGGACGGCGCCGACGTCGTGTACCACGCTGCGGGGGGCTCCGGTTCCGGATTGTTCGCGGCGGCAGAGGCGTTCTCCAAGCAGAACAACACCCACGTGTGGGCGATCGGCACCGACTCCGACCAGTACCTGTCGGCGCCGCCCGACCAGCAGCCCTACATCCTGACGTCGAACCTCAAGCGGGTGGACGTCGCCGTCTACGAGACCATCAAGGACTACGTGAACGGGAGCTTCACCGGCGGCGTCAAGACGTTCGACCTGAAGTCGAATGGCGTCGGGTACGCTACCTCCGGCGGATTCGTCAACGACATCAAGTCGCAGCTCGACGCGCTGGCCGGCAATATCAAGGCGGGCATCATCCAGGTTCCTTCGAAGTTGTCGGGCTAGCCGGTACGAGAATTCCCGGTTTGCACGGATGGACGGGCCCGAGGAGACTCGGGCCCGTCCCTTGTCCGGAGAACGTCATGAGATGACCGACGTCGCCACAGAGGCCCCAGCGGTCCGACTCGCTGGGATCACGAAGCGGTTCCCGGGAGTGGTGGCGAACGACGACATCAACATCGAGGTCACCTCCGGAGAGATCCACGCGATCGTTGGGGAGAACGGGGCCGGCAAGTCGACCCTGATGAAGATCCTGTACGGGATGCAGCATCCCGACGAGGGAACCATCGAGGTCGACGGCAGGGTCGCGCACTTCCGGTCCCCCAAGGACGCCATCGCCGCCGGCATCGGCATGGTCCACCAGCACTTCATGCTGGCCGACAACCTGACCGTCCTCGAAAACGTGGCCCTCGGCGCCGAGCCGCACCGGGGCCCGCTGTTCAGCTACGGCGAGGCGCGGAAACGCATCACCGAGCTGGCGGGGACGTACGGGATGCCGCTCGACCCCGACCGCCTGGTCGAGGACCTCTCGGTCGGTGAGCGCCAGCGGGCCGAGATCATCAAGGTGCTGTACCGGGGGGCGCGGATCCTGATCCTCGACGAGCCGACCGCCGTCCTCGTGCCGCAGGAAGTCGACGAGCTGTTCCGCAACCTCCGCGAGCTGAAGCGGGAGGGCGTCACCGTCATCTTCATCTCGCACAAGCTCGATGAGGTCCTGGCCATCGCCGACCGCATCACGGTGGTCCGGGCCGGCAAGACCGTGAAGACCGTGAACCCGGGTGAGGTGACCGCCCGGCAGCTCGCCGAGCTCATGGTGGGCAGCGAGCTCCCCCGCCCGGAGAAGCGCGCCTCGACGGTCACCGACGTGGTGGAGCTCGCGGTGCAGAACGTGGCGCTCAGGGGAGTCGGCGACCGGTGGCTCCTGCGGGACATCGGCTTCGAGATCCACCGGGGCGAGGTCGTGGGCATCGCCGGGGTCGAGGGCAACGGCCAGGCGGAGCTCGTGCAGGTCATCATGGGCCTGCGGACCGCCGACCAGGGACGGATCGGCCTGGGCGGAAAGGACATCTCCCGGGAATCCACGCACGACCGGCGGGAGGCCGGCGTCGGCTACATCCCCGAGGACCGCCACGAGATGGGGCTCCTGCTCGAGGCGCCGCTGTGGGAGAACGCGATGCTCGGCCATCAGGACAAGGCGCCGTTCTCCTCCGGCCCCTGGGTGAACAAGGCGGGAGCCCGCGCGCGAACCGCGGAGATGGTCGAGGAGTTCCGGGTGGTCACGCCCGGTGTGGACGTCCCTGCCTTCGCCCTGTCCGGCGGCAACCAGCAGAAGCTCATCGTGGCCCGGGAGATGACCGCGAAGCCCAAC
Organism: Actinomycetota bacterium; assembly: GCA_045805265.1. Classification (GTDB taxonomy): domain Bacteria; phylum Actinomycetota; class UBA4738; order UBA4738; family JACQTL01; genus JBJMLO01. The sequence goes on along the minus strand of JBJMLO010000025.1, from coordinate 97,512 downwards.
CTGCTGATCGCCTCCCAGCCCACCCGGGGGATCGACGTCGGGGCCCAGGCGGCGGTGTGGGAAGCCATCCGCGAGGCCCGCCGCCAGGGCATGGCGCTGCTCCTGATCTCCGCCGACCTCGAGGAGCTCATCGGGCTGTCGGACACGCTGTACGTGATCTTCGGCGGCCGGCTGGTGGCGAAGCTCGACCCCAACGTCGTCACGCCGGAGGAGCTGGGCTCCTACATGACGGGCGCCAAGGGTGCCAAGAGTGCCGAGTCGGATGGCCAGCCGGGCGTGCGGACGCAGGTCCCGGGGCCGCCGGTCCAGAGCGACCCGGCCGCCTCGGAGCCCTCCGGAGCCGACCCGGACGCCGCCGCCGGCGAGGAGCGGCCGTGAGGCTCCGGCGGGTCGTCTTCAGCCTGCTGGCCCCGATCTCGGCGCTGATCGGCGCGCTGGCCATCTCGTCGGTGGCCCTGCTCCTGATCCACAAGAGCCCCTACGCCGCGTTCAAGTCGATGGTCGACTACGGCACCCAGGGGCCCCAGATGATCTCGATCGTCAACGTGGCCGTCCCCCTGTATCTCGCGGCCCTGGCGGTGGCCATCGGGTTCAAGATGAACCTGTTCAACATCGGCGTGAACGGCCAGTACCTCCTGGCGGCGCTGATCTCGGCCTGGGCGGGGCAGCTCGTGAACCTCCCCTCGCCGCTCGAGATCCTGTTCATCCTTCTGGTGGCCATGGCCGTCGGATCGTTCTGGGCAGGGATCGCGGGCGTCCTCAAGGTGACCCGGGGGGTCCACGAGGTCATCGCCACGATCATGCTGAACACGATCGCCGCCGGCGTCAGCGCCTACCTGCTGTTCCACTTCCTCCGTCAGAAGTCGACCACGGCCAACCTCAGCACGCAGACGCCGGTCCTGCCCAAGTCCGCAGATTTCCCCAGCCTGGTCCACAGCGTGCCGGAGAACCTCACCGGGTTCGTCATCGTCGCCGCGATCGTGGGAGCGCTCTTCTACGTGGTGGTGTGGCGTACGCGGTTCGGATACGACCTGCGCGCGTCCGGCCTGAACCCGGAGGCGGCCCGGGTGAGCGGGGTCGACCCCCGCGGCATGATCCTCAAGACCATGCTGCTGTCCGGGGCCATCGCCGGACTGGTCGGCATGACCACGCTGCTGACGTTCGACCACGCCTACACGCTGGACTTCCCGTCGGACCTCGGGTTCACGGGGATCGCCGTCGCCCTCGTCGGGAGGAACCACCCCGTCGGCATCGGCCTCGCGGCGCTGTTGTTCGGGTTCCTCCAGGTCTCGGCCCAGATCCTCGACTTCAACGACATCCCGAAGGAGATCTTCCTGATCATGGAGGGGGTGATCATCCTCACGGTGGTCATCGCCTACGAGCTGGTCCGCCGGGCCGTCGAGCGCCAGGAGGTCCGCGCGGCCGCCGAGAAGACCCGGCGCTTGGCCGAGGCAGGGGCCGAGCATCCAGAGGGGGTGCCGGCCTAGAGATGGCCATCGTCGAGCGTCCGGCCGAACCCGTCCCCAGCCCCGCCGGCTCACCGCTGCTGCGGATCCCCCGCGCGTACCGGGCGGCGCTGGTGGCCGTGGGCCTGTTCGGCCTGCTGATCCTGGTCCGGTACTGGGCGAACGTCCCCGACCTCACGTCGAGCGGGCTGTTCGGCGCCGCGCTCGTGCTGATGCTCCCCATCCTGCTGGCCGGGCTGGGCGGCCTGTGGTCCGAGCGGACCGGCGTCGTGAACATCGGCCTCGAGGGCATGCTGATCCTCGGCACCTGGTTCGGGGCGTGGGCCGGGTGGAAGTGGGGACCGTGGGCCGGCGTCGTGGGCGGGATCCTGGGCGGCGGCATGGGTGGGCTCATCCACGCGGTCGCGACGGTGACGTTCGGGATCGACCAGGTCGTGTCCGGCGTGGCCATCAACATCATCGCGGGCGGCGCCGCCCGGTTCCTGTCCGCCGTGGCCTACCGGAATCCGGCGACCGGCGGGAGCGCGACCCAGTCGCCCCAGGTCACCGGGTCCCCCATCGGCTCCTTCAGCGTCCCGTTCCTGTCCGGCGGGCACCTCTTCGGATGGCGGACGCCCGACATCACCGGCTGGCTGGCGGACAAGCACATCAAGGTCGTGTCCGACATCGCCGGGCCCATCCACGGGCTGACCTCCAACATCAACTGGCTGACGCTGATCGCGATCCTCCTCGTCCCGGCGTCGTGGTTCGTCTTGTGGCGAACGTCGCTCGGGCTCCGGATGCGCTCGGCCGGCGAGCATCCGATGGCAGCCGAATCGCTCGGCGTGGCGGTGTACCGGATGAAGTACATCGGGGTGGTGGTCTCGGGCATGCTGGCCGGCTTGGGAGGCGCGATCCTCGTGCTGGAGTCGGCCGGCATCTACCGGGAGGGGCAGACCGCGGGCCGGGGGTTCATCGGGCTGGCCGCGGTGATCTTCGGGAACTGGCGCCCGATGGGCGTCCTGGGGGCGGCCGGCCTGTTCGGGTACGCCGACACGCTGCGGCTGCGCAGCGCGGCCTCGCCCCACGGGCTGGTCCTGTTCGTGGCGATCCTGCTCGGCATCGCGTTCTTCTACCTGGTGATCCTCCGGCGGAAGTGGACGGCCGGCGCCATCGTCGGCGTGATCGCCGCCGCGACCGCCTTCTGGTACATCAACACGAACCAGGTTCCCCAAGAGCTCCTGTCGTTCACCCCGCACCTGGTGACGCTGCTGGTGCTGTCGCTCGCCTCGCAGCGGTTACGACCGCCGGCCACGGACGGCAGGCCGTACCGCCGCGGCCAGCAGATCTAACGGATCGCTCGATCAGGTCGTGGGGGTGACCTCGCCCTGGGTGCCCCGGGCCCGCACGTCGAAGTGGCGGCCGAACGCGTGGAAGCCGTGGAACGTGATCTCACCGAGCTCCTTGGGGACCACCGGGTCGCAGGTCACTTTCCCGTCCGCGGCCTCGATCCCCAGGATCAGCCGGAGCCACAGGAACGGAGCCGCCGTCGCCCAGGCCTGAGGGCTCGACGCCGTCGGGTACCGCACCGGGAACCGGCTGGACCGCCGCTCGTACCCGGCGAACACCTCGGGCAGGCGGAACTCCTGGTACGCGGACGCCAGCAGCATCGACAGCGCGATCCGGTTCGCCTCCTCGCGGTAGCCGTAGCGGTACAGGCCCGCCGAGATCAGCGAGTTGTCGTGCGGCCACACCGTGCCGCCGTGGTACGAGATGGGGTTGTAGCCGCCGCCGTCGCTCGAGAGGGTCCGTACGCCCCACCCGGACCACAGGCGTTCCGAGAACAGGTGGTGGACGACGCGTTCGGCGCGCTCCGGCGGCACGATCCCCGACCACAGCAGGTGCCCCATGTTCGACGTGATCGAATCGACCACCCGCTTGCGGCCGGGCTCGGCGCCCGCGAGGGCCATCGCGTAGTACCCGCCGTGCTCCTCGACCCAGTAGTCGGCGTTGAACCGGTCGAACAGGGCGGCGGCCTCGGCCCGCAGCCTCGCCGCCAGCTCCTGGTCGTCCCAGACGTGCTCGGCCAGGTCCGCGGTGCGGCACTTCGCGTCGTATACGTAGCCCTGGACCTCGCACAGCGCGATCGGCGGCTGCGCGACCTCGCCGGTCGCGAACAGCACGGCGTTCGTCGAGTCCTTCCACCCCTGGTTCCGCAGCCCCTGGGTGGAACGGGTGGCGTACTCGACGTACCCATCGCTGTCTCGGTCGCCGTACTCGTCGATCCACTCGAGCGCGCGCATGGCGTTCGGTCGCAGGTCGCGCACGCACCCGTCGTCGCCGGTCACCTCCCAGTAGTGGGAGAGCAGGAGCAGCCACAGCGGCGTCGCGTCGACGGTCCCGTAGTAGGGCCGGTGGGGCTTCAGCCCCAGGGTGGTCAGCTCGCCGAACCGGATCTCGTGCAGGATCTTCCCGGGCTCCTCGTCCTTGAAGTCGTTCACCTCCGTGCCCTGCAGCGCGGCCAGCGCGTGCAGGGCCCCGCGCGCGAGGTCGGGCCCGACCAGCAGCGACTGGTACGACGTGATCAGCGTGTCCCGCCCGAAGATGGCCATGAACCACGGCAGCCCGGCGGCCGGCAGGGAGTAGTCGTTCCCCTCCACCTCCGCGTGCAGCCGAAGCGCCGCCATGTCCACGATCGACCGCCGGTACAGGTGCACCAGGAAGTCGCTGTCCGAGTGCAGCCGGGGCACCTCGTCCTCCCACTTCCGGAGCACCCGGCTGGCCTGGCGCTCGCTCTCCTCGAACTCCTCGTGGACGGGCTCCAGCTGGAGGTCTGAGTGCTTGAGCGCGACGTGGATCGTCGTCGTCCACGTGCCCCGTGGCGGGAGGTACAGGTCGAAGACGAGGTCGTCGCCGTCGACCGCGCCGGGCTCGCTGGACGTGACCACCGTGGTCGCGCCGAAGCGCTCGTGGACGTAGTCGAAGACGAGCTGCGACCGGCCGTCGTCGTGCTGGGTGCGCGTGGAGCCGCCCTTTCGGAACTCCTTCAGCTTGACCTCGAACAGGTCGGCGAAGTCGCTGCCGAACGACAGGCGGAGCTCGACCCGGACCCGCTCGTCCGAGTAGCTCGCGACCTCCACCCGCTCCCGGAGCCCGCTCCCCACGAAGCGGTGGCGGGCGACGGACAGCGACCGCGCCGGGAGGCCCGGGAGCTCCGGGTTCGTGAGGAAGAACCCCGCCGAGTAGTAGTCGACCTCCTCGGAGGTCAGCAGCGCCGGCCGCAGGCCGCCCACGGTCAGGACGAACCGGTTCAGGTAGCGGGTGTCCTCGTGGAACAGCCCGGCGACCTGGCCCTCGTCCACGTCGCCGCGGCGGTCGGACAGCATGAACGTCGATCCGTCGAGGACCTGGATCTGCAGCGCGTCGGAGGGGTCGCCCCCCTCAGGCATCGGTGATCCCGAGGTCGTGCAGACGGGTCAGGGCCTGCTGCTCGAGCTGACCGTTGCCGATGGCCCGGGCCTCCGCCAGCGCTTCGCGCAGGTAGCCCTCGGCCTGCTCCCGACGGCGAGCCGCCTTGTCCTCCGTGGCGTACTTGAGGGCCTCGTCGGCCTTGACGATCCGTTCCCAGATCTCGTTCGGCTCCACCGCCGCCTCCCGCGCTCGGTCGCCCGGCGATGTCTCGCCGGCGAGCCGCCACGTTACCGTCCGCGTTCCTGCGATGGGCTACCCTTCGCGCACACACGAGGAGGGAACGTGGACGGCGACGACGTCTCCGAGGAGCTCGACGCGCGGTACCTCGAGGAGCTCGTGCAGCGGATCCGCACGTCGCCGTTCCACCAGTGGGCGGGCATGGAGCTGCTGACCGTCGGCGGAGGCAACGCGGAGGTCGCGATGGTGCTCCAGCCGCAGCACTTCAACCCCCAGGGCATCGTGCACGGCGGCATCATCGCCGCGATGGCCGACACGTCGATCGGCCTGGCGCTTCGCTCGATGCTGAAGCCGGGGTTCACCCACCGTACCGCCCAGCTGAACGTCCACTTCGTTTCCAAGGGCGAGGGGAACCGAATCGTCGGTCGGGGACGTTCCATCCACCTCGGCCGCCGGATGGGCTACGGCGAGGCGGAGGTCGTCGACGCCGCGGGTGGGCTGCTGGCGAAGGCCAGCGCGACGTTCATCGTGCTCCCGGCGCCCGGAGCGTTCTAGGGCTGGTCCTCGCCCGGCGCGGTGGCCGGGCCGGAGGGGGTCGCCCCGGGCGCCGGCGGCGGGGGGTACTTCGACGGATCGATCGGCACGTTCCCCTCCTCGATCCCGAGCGCCAGCGCCTTCAGGTCGTACTTGAGGTTGCCGCTGATGTCGCCGGCCGGGCCGCGGAGCTCGGCCAGTCCCACGCCGCCGTTGCGGAGCGTCGCCTCGACCAGGCCCGGCCGGAACTCGCCGCGGACCTCGCGGGCGATCAGCAAACGGAGCGTGACCGCAGAGCGCTCCTGCACGCCGGTGAGCCACAGGTCGGGGTCCGGGCTGGACTGGGCCCAGTCCCACCCCGAGCCGATCGCGGAGGCGTTCCCCACCCGGTGCAGCACGGTGGCGGCGCCGCGTATGGCCTCGCCGGCCACGCCCAGGACGACGTCGGCGCCGTTCGCCACCAGGCGCTCGGCGACGCGCCGCCCCCCGATCGGATCGCTCGTGGAGCCGGCGAACAGGCCGGTCTTCCGTTCCGGATTCCAGCCGAGGAGCGCGATCGCCAGCTGCCGGTCGGCGTTGAGCTTCAGCACACCGGCGGCGAACGCATCCAGGATGCCGGTGACCTCCGGAACCCGGGTTCCCCCGAACGCGCCGACGATGCCGGTCCGGGAGACCGCGGCGGCCAGGTATCCGGCCAGGAACGCGGCCTGGTCGGGATGGAACCGCACCGCGGTGACGTTCGGCAGGTCGCTGCCGGCCGTCGAACCCAGGATAGCGAAATGCTTCGAGGGGTGGGCCCGGGCGGCGGCGACCGTCGCGCCGGGCGCCTCCACGCCCGTCGCCACGGTGAGGTCGCATCCATGGGTGGCGAACCGCTTCACCGCGGCCGCGAACGCGGCCTGCCCCCTGGTGGCGACCAGCGATCCGGTCGTTGCCAGCTCGCGGTGGGCCTTCCACAGCCCCCGATTCAGCGGCGTCCGGAACTCGCCGCCGTCGGGGCCGGGCGTGCCCACCACCACACAGATGCGCACTCCGCGGCCGATCGTGGAGGTGGGACGGGCCGGGCTGCCCTCGGCCCCTGCCCGGATCAGAGCCACGACGCCGCCCGCGACCAGGGCCAGCCCGGCGACGGCCGCCAGGACGCGCAACGGGCCGGAGCGAGATCGCCCCGGCCCGCCGGTGTGCCGCTCGGGATCAGTATTCGACGTCGATGTCCTTCAGCGCCGTCGGCAGCTGCCCGAGGACGCCCTGCAGCTGCATCAGCTTCATGAGGTCGCCGTTCACGCGGAGCTTCCCGCTCATGTACGCGGCGGTCCCGGTGAGCTCGTTCTTCGACAGCGCGGCCGCGGTGTCGTAGTCCTGCGTGATCGTCGCGTCCGGATTGTCGATGTCGCCGAGACCGAGGTCCACGTTGCCATTCTCCAGCTTGAACCAGTACTTCGTCTCGCCGTCGGGGCCGTTCACGACCTGCTGGACGCGGGCGGCCATGGTGCCTGCGGCCGACTTCACCGCGTCGCTCGACGACAGGGCCTTCTTGACCTCGTCCGCCCATTCATCGGAGAGGAACTTCACGGCCATTTGTGCCTCCTTGGTCGATGGACCCGGGCAGTATAGCCAGAAGGGTCCCCCGCGACTGACCGCCGGTCAGTCCGCCGAATGGCCCGCGTCGGCCCCTGCCGGAGGCGCGAACAGCCCCGGCTGGACCAGGTGCAGGACGTCGTTCAGGAATCTGAGGCTGCGTCCGTCGCCGTCGAGGTCGAAGGTCGTGAACGAGGTGTTCTCGGGCACGTAGAACATGTCGTGGTCGATGCCGAGGACCCGGCCGGCGTACGAGTTGATGACCCCGCCGTGGGTGACGACCACGACGTCGCCGTTGGGGTGGGTCTCCAGCATCCGCTCGACCGCCGGCACGACCCGGGCGCGGAGCTCCCTCGCCGTCTCGGCGCCGGGCGCCGCGCTGAACATCGCCTCGAAGTCGCGAGCCCGGCGGGCGACCTCCTCGCTGGTGGCGACGATCTCCTCGAACGGAACTCCCTCCCACTCACCGATGAACACCTCGCCGACGTCCTCGTCGGGGACCGGCTCGACCCCGGCGGCCTCCGCGAATGGAGCCACCGTCTGGAGGCACCGGGTGAAGGGGGAGACGTAGACCCCGGCCGGACGGCGCATCGCCAGCAGCCGGGCGGCGAGACGCTCTGCCTGCTCCCGGCCCTCGGGGCCGAGCGGCGGGTCCCACTGCCTGCCCCGCGGCGACTGCCAGAATGCGTCCCGGGCGTCGAAGTCGACGCGCCCGTGCCGGATCAGGAACAGGCGGCGGCCGGCGTTCGCGTGGCGGCTCACCGCTGAGAGCCTCCATTCGCCGAGCCGGTTCGCTTGCGGGTTGTGCGGGTGGCGGCGAACGCGGCGATGTCCTCGCGCCGCCACACGCGGCCCGAGGCCAGCGTGGCGAGCGGCTCCGGGAACGAGCCTCGCCCCAGGTAGGTGAAGATCCGCCGCTTGTCCCAGCCGAGCAGCGCGGCTGCCTCGGCGACCCCGACGAGCGCGGGCCGGACCTCGACGGTCAGCAAGGCGTCGCCGGCCGCCTTTCGAAGCTCGGCGACGCACCGCTCGCGGGTCGTCGCGCTGCGTTCCCGGAACTCGTCGCCGTCGACCCGGGCGTGCCACCGTCCGTCGGCTTCCCACATCACGGCGCGGACCTCCCTCACGGCGCGTCTACCCTACCGGCCGCCCCGGAACGCGAACGGGGCGGGAACCGTGACGGCTCCCGCCCCGTTCTTCCGGGGCCCCTTTCCTTCTGGGATGGCGCTTCCGCTATGAGGCCTTGCGCTGGCCTGTGTGGGCGTGGGCGCCCTCGGCGAACTCCTCGACGATCTTGGCGCAGAACGCCGGGAGGTCGTCGGGCTTGCGGCTCGTCACCAGACCGTTGTCGACGACGCACTCCTCGTCGACCCATGTGCCGCCAGCGTTGCGAATATCGGTCTTGAGGCTGGGCCAGCTGGTGATGGTCCGGCCCCTGGCCACGTTCGCCTCCACGAGCATCCACGGCCCGTGGCAGATCACGCCGGCCGGCTTCCCCGCGTCGAAGAACGAGCGGAAGAACTTCACCGCCCCCTCGTCCATGCGCAGGAAGTCCGGGTTGGCGACGCCGCCCGGCTGGACGATCCCCGCGTAGTCGTCGGGCTTCGCCTTCGATACGTGCTTGTCCACCTTGAACGTGTCGCCCTTGTCCATGTGGTTCACGCCCTGGATCTCGCCCTGCTTGATCGAGATCAGCTCGGGCGTGCCCCCGGCCTTCTCCACGGCCTTCCAAGGCTCCGTCAACTCGACCTGCTCCACCCCATCGGTGGCCAGGAACGCGATCTTCATGCCCTTCAGCTGGTTCGCCATCGTGGCCTCCTCCCGCTCGTGGGCCCCTATATGGACCTACCCACCCCCCCGGAAGGAGGAAACGGGACAAACATGCCGCCGCGGCTTGGCCCGGTCAGTTGGCTGGGGTCAGTACCGCGTGTTCGAGGAACGGCCGGCTACCACCCGCAGCAGGGCTCGACGTACCCGCACCCCGGACACTTGTGGTGCGCGTGTTCCGGCTCCATCGGCGCCTGACACCCGGGACACGGCGGCCTCCGCGACTCCGGACGGGAGCGCACACGCCCGCCTGCCGAGGAGGGTCTAGCCCACCCCAGCATGGAGAAAATGACACCTGAGGCCCGCTGACCCTGCTTCGTACCGAGGGAAAGCGCGCAGATCGTCTGGAGGGTCGGCCGACCCGGCCCAGTAATGCACTCCTGGGTCAGACTCCGGTCGGATGATGACCCTGCTGGCGCGCGCCCGGCCCCAGGCGAGGGCGCCTGCACTCGCCTCGAAGTCCGGCATCTGTTCTAGCGGTGCACGTGGTGCGTCGGGCTCAGCATCCCAGTAGCCGATGTAATGGTCCTCGTCCCACGCGATCCAGACGGTTCCAGACGAAGAAACCGCGGCCATCGGCTCAGCGTACCCTAGGGCCGGTTCGGCCACGAAGCGTCCGTACGACACCCCATGCCAGGGTCTTGTCACCAGACTGACTTGATCAGCGGGTGCGGGTGCGCCGGAGCTCTTTTCGCCAGCACTCGGTGTGCCAGTGACGGCGGTCGTCGGGGTCGTCGTCGGGGACCACGACCAGGTGGGCGACGCCGCGGCGGATCTCGTGGTCGCAGCCGGGGCAGCGGTAGGCCTTGTCGCCGGTGACAGCGCGGACATCCGCCCAGCCGACCAGCGCCCACTCGGGGGCGGCGAGGCGGCCATGGACGGGCTCGGGCGGGCCGGGGCGTTCGCGGGCGGAGCGGTGCTTGCGCGGCACTAGATTGCAGCGCCCTGGATGAAGCGGGCGGCGACCGAGCCCAGGAGCCGCCCAGTTTCCTCGGCGGGCCGGCGCGCGCCGCGGACCCGGAACGAGTGGTCGCCACCCTCGACCTTGTGCAGCTGGGCCCAGTGGCCGAGCCGCTTCACCAGATCCTGTACGAGCTCCCACTGCGCGAACGGGTCGTCGGTTCCCTGCAGGAACAGCATCGGCGCGTGCACGCGGGGGAGGTGCTCGTCGCGGATCTTCGCCGGGTTCCCCGGCGGATGGAGCGGATAGCCGATGAACACGATCCCGCCGACCCGCATGCCGTCCGCCGCGGCCATGGACGCGATCCGGCCGCCCATCGACTTCCCGGCGGCGTAGACCTCCACATCCTGAACCCGGCTCCGCGCCGCCTCGACCACGGCCCGCCACGTCGCGATCAGGACGTCCGGACGATCCGGGGCCTTCCTGCCCTGCTCGGAGTAGGGGAAGTTGAACCGGAGCGTGTCGTACGAGGCGGAGTTCAGGCTCGCGCAGAAGCCGTCGAGCAACGGGTTCTCCATGGTCCCCCCCGCTCCGTGCGCCACGCAGACGACCGCCCGAGGGGATGGGACCTCCGCCCACAGCCCCGACACGGGTCCCTTCGGCGTCTCGATCTCGATGCGTTCCTCGGTCACCGGCTCCTCCCGCCGGGGCGCGTGGGAGAATCGCGCCCCATGACCCTGTTTCTCGGCACGTCAGGGTACGCGTACGCGGAGTGGAAGGGCGTGTTCTACCCGCAGGAGTTGAAGACGAAGGACCAATTGCGGTACTTCGCGTCCAAGTTCGGCTCCGTGGAGATCAACTACACCTTCCGCCGCCACCCCAGCGAGACGACGCTCGACGCGTGGCGCGAGCAGACGCCCGATGGGTTCCTGTTCACGCTCAAGGCCCACCAGACCATCACCCACCGGCGCCGGCTGAAGGACGCCGAGGGCGACGTCGCGTTCTTCCTGGAACGGGCGAAGCGGCTCGGCGACCGCCTCGGCGTGATCCTGTTCCAGTGTCCACCGAACCTGCAGTTCGACCGCGACCGGCTGAACACCTTCCTCGACACCCTGCCGGAGGGCGGCCGGTACGCGATGGAGTTCCGCCACCCGTCGTGGGAGGACGCGCGCAAGGTGCTCCGCGAACGCGGCATCGCGTGGTGCACGGCGGAGACCGACGAACAGGCCGCGCCGTCGGATTCCTGGGAACCCTTCTGCTATCTCCGCCTCCGCAAGGAGATCTACACCGACGAGCAGCTCGAGGCCTGGGCCGGCCGCGCTCGCGGAGCCCTGGAGTCCGGCCACGACGTCTTCTGCTACTTCAAGCACGAAGAGAAGGGCATCGGCCCGATCTACGCCGAGCGCATGGCCGACCTGCTCGGCACCACGGCACAGTTGGAGTGAACGCGGTCGGCCGCAGGGCCGCCTATTCGCTCAGCCGGGCCTTCAGGGCCGTCACGATCTCGCGTTGGTGGTCGGGGTCTTCGATCTTGCGGCCGACGACGTCTCGGACATAGAAGGCGTCGATGACGCGGTCGCCGTAGGTGGCGACCTTGGCGATGTGGACGTCGAGCTGGAGGTCGGTCAGCGTCCGAGTCACGTCGAACAGCAGACCGATGCGGTCGGCCGTCGCGATCTCGATGATCGTGAAGAAGTCGCTCGCGCGGTTGTCGACGGTGACCTTGGTGGGGATGCCCGCTCGAGGAGCGGGGTAGTAGCCGCGCTTCTCCGCCACCCGGTACTCCAGTGACAGGCGGCCCTCGACGGACTTCCGGAGCGTCGAGCGGAACTTCCGCCACCGATCCTCGTCCACGTCGCCGTGGAACGCGCCCTCGACCTCGAACAGGTCGATCGCGACGTCGTCCTCCGTAGTGAAGACCTGGGCACTCAGGATCGACAGGCCGCTCAGGGCCAGCGCGCCGGCGATCCTCGACAGCAGGCCGGGGCGGTCGCGAGCCACGACCGCCAGCCCGTACGTGCCCGGGCGCGGCCCCGGCTCGTGCAGCGCCCGGACCTCCACCGCGCCGATGGGCGCCGAGACCAGCGGGAAGTGCCGAGCCGCCCGCTCCGGCGCGACGCCGAGCAGGTAGTTCCTCGGTATCCTCACGAGGAACCGCTCGATCTCGCCGAGGGGCTGGCCCCGGAGCGCGGCCCGGAGCGCCTCGGCCCGCTCCCCCATCCGCACGGCCGCCTCGTGGCCCATCTCGCCGCGCTCGAACGCGTGCTGGATCTTCGCCACCAGCTCCCGGACCAGCGTCGCCCGCCACGGCGTCCAGGCGTGCGGCCCGGTCGCCGACGCGTCGGCCACCGTCAGCAGGTACAACGCGGCCAGCCGTTCCTCGGTCTCGATCTGCGCGGCGACGCCCAGCACCAGGTCCTCGTCCTCGAGGTCCCGCCGTGTCGCCGTGTCCACCAGCAGCAGGTGGTTCGCCACCAGGAACTGCGCCATGTCGCGCGTCTCCTCCGGTAGGCCCATGGCCTCGAGTGCCTCGCCGGCGATCACCGAACCGGCCGCCACGTGGCCCCCGTGGCCGGTTTTCCCGATGTCGTGGAATAGCGCACCGAGCAGCAATCCGTCGACCGTGTCCCCCACCGCCGCAGCGGCGTGCGAGGCCACGGGATCGTCGGCCGGCGCCTGCCCTCGCAACAGCCGCGACACCTCGGCCAGCGCCTCCAGCAGGTGCACGTCGACCGGGAACCGGTGATACGGGTCACGCTGGGGCCGGCACCGCACGGCTCCCCACGCCGGCAGGAACCGCTCCAGCAGCTCCGCTCGGTCCAGCGCCTCAAGCGCACCGACGCCCGGCTCGCCGGCCCGCAGGATCTCGAGGAACGCGTCGCGCACGCTGGGGGTCCACTCCACGACCTCGGAGAGCCGGGCCGCGTCCACCATGTCCAGGTCGGCCGGCGGCACCGAGTCGCCTCGGGACGCCGCCTGGGCGAACGCAGCGATCACCGTCTCGGGGGTCCCGCTGACCCCCGGCACCGCGGTCGCCGACGCGGCGCCCCGCGTGACGCGGTCGAACACCTGCGCGCCGATGTGTTCCACGTCACGGGCGTGCTCGAAGACCGCGCGCATCAGCCCGTCGGGCGCCGACAGCCCCGGCTCGTCCGAGAACCCCAGGTCCGACGCGAGCTGGGGCTGGAGGTCCTGCCGGAGCACGTCGACCTTCTTCCCGGCCTCCAGGTGCAGCGCGCTGCGCACGCGCACCAGGTACTCCTCGGCGGCCTCCAACGCCTCGCGCTCGGCCGCCCGGAGGAACCCCGCCGACTCCAGGCCGCGGATCCCGCCGTCCCCGGCCACGGCCGGCGCCAGCCACCCCAGCGTGTGGACGTCCCGGAGCCCCCCGGAGCCCTCCTTCACGTCGGGCTCCAGCCGCTGCGACGCCGAGCCGAACCGCGCCCGCCGCACGTCCGCCGCCGCCCGCAGGCGGTCGACCCACGCCGTCCGGGGTTTCCTGCTCCATTCCCACAACCGTTCGCGCAGCGAGTGGAACAACGCCGCGTCCCCGTCCAGCAGCCGCGCGTCGAGCATCGCCGTGGCCACGTCGAACCGCTCCGCCGCGAGCGCCATCGACTCCTTCACCGTCCGCACGCCGTGGCCCACGTCGAACCCGGCATCCCACAGCGGATACAGCAGCCGCTCGGCCAGCTCGCGCACCACGCGCCCGTCGCGCAGCTCGTGCAGCAGCAGCAGGTCGATGTCCGACGCCGGCGCCAGCTCGCCCCGGCCGTATCCGCCGACCGCGGCCAGCGCGACCCCGTTCGGTACGCCGGAGGACCGGAACAGCCGGACCAGGCACTCGTCGACCAGTTGCGCGCGCCGCCGGGCCGACCACCGCCCGTGGTGCCCGCGCGAGTACGCGCGTTCCAGCGAGTGGAGGCCCTCGACCAAGCGAAGGACCGGCGCCGGCCCATCGGAGGCCGGCGCCGGTCCCGCCACGGGATCGCTGGTGTCAGATCGCGTCCGGGCCCGCCTCTCCCGTCCGGATCCGGTACACCTGCTCGGCCGGCAGGACGAAGATCTTCCCGTCGCCGATCTTCCCGGTCCGGGCGGTCTTGAGGATCACGTCCACGACCTGCTGGACCTGGTCCTCGTCGGCCACGACCTCGATCTTCACCTTCGGCACGAAGTCCACCTGGTACTCCGCGCCGCGGTACACCTCGGTGTGGCCCCGCTGCCGGCCGAACCCCTGCACATCGGTCGTGGTCATGCCGTTGATCCCGACCGACCGCAGAGCCTCCTTCACCTCGTCGAGCTTGAACGGCTTGATGATCGCTGTGACGAGCTTCACTCGATCACTCCCTCGCGTCGTCCAGGACGGCGACATCGTCGACGGCGGTCCTGGTGATGGCGGCCGCCTCGTGCACCGGCGACTGGATCAGCGCCCCGCCCCGCTCGGCGAACGTGTAGCCCGCCTCTGCGTGCTGGGACAGGTCCAGGCCGGTCGCCTCATCCTCCCCGGTCACGCGCAAGCCGACAAGGACGTCGGACACCTTGAGCAGGAGCATGGTCATGCCGAACGAGAACACGATCGTCACCCCGACCGCGATGGCCTGCTTCCCGAACTGCGCCAGCGATCCGGAGGCCCCGGCCGGGTTGATCGCGATCGACGCGAACACGCCGGTGAGCAGCGCGCCGACGATCCCGCCGACCATGTGCACGCCCACCACGTCGAGCGAGTCGTCGTAGCCGAACCGGAACTTCATGTTCACGGCGAAGAAGCAGATGGCGCCGGCCACCAGCCCGATGGCGATGGCCGCCATCGGCGAGACGAACCCCGACGCCGGCGTGATCGCCACCAGCCCGGCGACCGCTCCCGAGGCCGCGCCCACCGTGGTCGCCCGCTTGTGCTTGATCCACTCCGGGATCAGCCAGCCGAACACCGCGGCGGCCGTCCCCAGCTGGGTGGCCACGAACGCGCTCCCGGCCAGGCCGTTCGACGCCAGCGCCGAGCCGGCGTTGAACCCGAACCACCCGAACCACAGGATGCTCGCGCCCAGGATGACCAGCGGGACGTTGTGCGGGCGGAACGCGTCGGTGCCGAACCCGCGCCGCCTCCCCAGGTAGATCGCGCTGGCCAGGGCCGCCACGCCGGCGTTGATGTGGACCACGGTGCCGCCCGCGAAGTCGAGCGCCCCGAGGTGCCCGATCCCGAGGAACCCGCCGCCCCACACCCAGTGGGCCAGCGGCGAGTACACGAGGATCGACCACAGCCCGAGGAACAGCAGCCACCCGGAGAACTTCATGCGCTCGGCAAAGGCGCCGGTAATCAGGGCCGGCGTGATCACGGCGAACATCATCTGGAACACCATGAACACGCTGGCCGGGATCGTCGGCGCGAAGCCCACCGGCGCGGCGCCCGTGTGCGCCAGCCCCAGGTACTTCAGCCCCCCGATGATCCCGCCCTTGTCCGGCCCGAAGGCCAGCGTGTACCCGATCACGGCCCACACGATGCTGACGAGCGCGAGCGCGATGAAGGACTGCATCACCGTGGCCAGGACGTTCTTCGCGCGGACCAGGCCGCCGTAGAAGAACGCCAGGCCCGGCGTCATGAACATGACCAATGCCGCCGAGGCCAACATCCACGCGGTATCGCCGCTGCTGATCTTGGGCACGGGCACCTCCTCCTTCGGGTCGTCGCAACCAGTCCCGAGCATTGAAGGCGACCGAGGTTTCCCGACCGTTTCGCCGTCGTTTCCGGGGAGTTAATTCCCGCCCGACGGCGTCAGCGCGTGACGACGGCGCCGGTCTGTTTGGGCGCGCCGAACAGGCCTTCCCGGTCGACCTCTTCCTGCTCCGCCACCAGGCCGGCCGCGCCGCCGTTCAGGCCGAACAGGCGCTTGCGCCACAGCAGCCAGATCAGGATGGCCACGTTCACGACGAGGGCGGTCACCCGGAGGACGGTGACCTTCTTGAGGAGCTCGTGGACCTCGAACGGGAGGAACCCGGCCGTCGCGATCGCGGTCAGGTACTCGGCCCACCGACGCTCCCGCCACAGCCCGACGGCCTCCACGCCCTCCACCACGCAGTAGGCGACCGCGGTGACGATCAGCACCACCAGGGTCCCCGTGTGCAGGTGCAGGATCTTGTCCAGCTCGCGCGAGATGATCCCCTGGCTCGCTCCCTGCCCGGTCTCCCCGGTCACCTTGCCGATGAGGTCGGACGCCTGGTGCTTGAGGTCCGCGAGGTTCAGCTCGATCACGATGAGCAGCGCGGCCAGCAGCCCGAACAGCACGCAGTGAAACCCGCGGTCCAGCGCGATTACGCGCAGGATGAGGGCCTCCCGGAGCGGCTGTCCGCGGCGGGGGAGCTTGATCTCCTTCACGGCCGGCAGGGTCTCGCGCACCGGCCGGTCGGGAGGCGTCGTCGAGATCCACACGTCGCACCGCGTGCACCGGGCCATGCGCCGCCCGTCGGGGAGGTCGACGCCCAGGCCGGCGTCTTCGGAGCGCAGCCGCTCGACCAGGGCGGCCGGCGTGACGTGGCCGCGGCGCGAGCACACGAACGTCTCCGGGTGCCACCCGAGCAGGTGGGTCCGCTGCTTGCGCTTGCGGCCGAACACCGGCGCCCCCTACCCCGCCGCGGCCTTCTTCCTCGTGCGGGCGCCGGAGCCCGACGCAGCCGACTTCTTCGACGCCGCCTTCGTGGGCTTCTTCTTCGCAGCGTCGACACTCGCCTTCAGCGCCTCCATCAGGTCGACGACCTTGGCCTCCTCCTCGGGCTCGGCGACGACGATCTCCTCGCCGGCGGCCTTCTTGTCGACGATCTCCATCAGCGCCTCGCGGTACTCGTCCTTGAACTGCTCCGGCTGCCAGTCCTCGGTGAGGTTCTCGATGAGGGCCTGGGCCATCTGGACCTCCTGCGGCCGGAGCTTCACCGGCTGCTGGAGCTCCTCGAACTCGGCCTCGCGGATCTCGTCGGGCCAGAACATCGTCTCCAGGACGAACACCTCGTCCTTGAACCGCAGTGCCGCCAGGTGCTCCCGGTCCCGGAACGACACCTTGGCGATCCCGACCTTCGAGGAGTCCGACATGGCCTCGCGCAGCAGCGTGTAGGCCTTCACGCCGGTCTCCTCGGGGACCAGGTAGTAGGTCTTCTTGTAGTAGATCGGGTCGATCTCGGAGAGGTCGACGAACTGCACGATGTCGATGGCCCGCGAGGACGCCACCGGGACCGCGTCGAAGTCCTCGTCGTCGAGCATCACGTAGTGGTCCTTCTCGTACTCGTAGCCCTTCACGATGTGCTCGAACGGCACCTCCTCGCCGCACACCGCGCACACCCGCTGGTACTTGATGCGGCCGCCATCCTTGTCGTGCAGCTGGTTGAACCGGAGCGTCTTCTCCTCGGTGGCCGGGAACACCCGGATGGGGATCGAGACGAGCCCGAAGGAGATGGCCCCCTTCCACATGGTCCTGGGCATGGCCTTCCTTTCGACGTGGATGTCCGCCCGTCGGGGGCGGGAACCAGATTCTACGCGGCAGCCTGCTCCGACCTGGGTATTCGTACCCCGAGGGACCGACATGGAATTTCGGCTCGAGCCCGGATGTGGGAAGGTCCGGTCGTGATCGCGCGGCCCTTCCCGTCCTCCTCCGCCTCGCGTCCCCCGTCGCGGCCGGGCGCCGACCTGCGGCCGGTCGGGGAACCGCCGGTGGCGTCGCGGCTGGGGTTCCTGTTGCGGATGGGATCGCTGGAGGTCCGGCTGCCCGACGGGAGCCGCCGGCTCCTCCGGGGCTCCTCGCCCGGCCCCGCGGCGGAGATCGCCGTGCACCGGCCGGGGCTGGCCGGCCGGCTGCTCCGGCGCGGCGCCATCGGGCTGCCCGAGGCGTACATGGACGGTGACTTCGACTCGCCCGACCTCCCGACCTTCCTCGAGCTGATGACGAGCAACGTGGAGGCGTGGCTCGGCACGCCCGCCGGGCGACTGCGCGAGCCGGCGGCGCGGGCGTGGGACCGGGTGCGCCGCCCCGCGGCGGGCGCCGTGCGGTCCATGCGGGAGCACTACGACCTGGGGAACGAGTTCTACGCGCTGTGGCTGGACGACTCGATGACGTATTCGTCGGCCGTGTTCGCCGACAGCGACGAGACGCTCGAGGCTGCCCAGGCAAGGAAGCACCGGCTGCTGGCCGAGGACGCCCAGCTTCGGCCCGGCAACCACGTCCTGGAGACGGGCACGGGGTGGGGCTCGTTCGCGGTGTACGCGGCCCGGGAGCACGGGTGCCGGGTGACCACGATCACGATCGCCCGCGAGCAGGCCGAGTTCGCACGGCGGGCCGCGCAGCAGGCGGGCGTCGCCGACCGCGTGGAGGTGCTGCTGCAGGACTACCGCGAGATCACCGGGACGTTCGACCGCGCGGTGTCCGTCGAGATGATCGAGTCGATCGACGAGCGGCGGTGGCCCGGGTACCTGCGCACGGTTGCGCGGGCCCTGCGGCCCGGCGGGCGATTCGCGCTGCAGTCGATCACGATGGCCGAGCGGCACTGGCCGAACCATCGCCGCCACGACGACTTCGTGATGGCGTACATCTTCCCCGGCGGTCGGGTCCCGGCGGTCTCGGTGCTCCGCCGGCTGACCGCGCGGGCGGGATTCCGGTGGGAATCCGACCGCGAGATCGGCTCGTCCTATGCGCTGACGCTGGCGGAGTGGAACCGCCGGTTCGCCGCGGCGGCCGACCAAGTGCAGGCGCTCGGCTTCGACCGGCGCTTCCGCCGGATGTGGACGTACTACCTGAGCTACTGCGAGGCCGGCTTCCGCACGGGCTGGGTAGGCGACAAGCAGGTGGCGCTGGTCCGGACGTAGTCCCCATGGCCGGCGGGGTCGCCGGGGCCTCTACCATCTCCCCTGCGATGCCAACCCGAAGAGAGGCGCCGACGTCGCCGACGCCGTTCACCGTGAAATTCCCGCACGCCCTGCCGGCGGAGAAGCGGGGGCCGCACTGGTGGATGGAGGCCGACGGCCGGGAGCTGCGGCTGTCGAACCTCGACAAGATCTTCTGGCCCGAGGAGGGCTACACGAAGGGCGACCTGGTCGCCTACTACTTCAACGCCGCCGAGTACATCCTGCCGTACCTGGCCGGGCGCCCGCTGACGATGAAGCGGATGCCGAACGGCATCACCGGGGGGCACTTCTACGAGAAGTCGGCCCCGTCGCACACGCCGGACTGGATGCGGCGGTGCCCGGTCGAGGGCGCGGACGAGCGCGGCAGGCCCAAGCGCATCGACTACCTGCTGGTCGACGACGTGGCCGGGCTGCTGTTCATGGCGAACCTCGGATGCATCGAGTTCCACCCGCTGCACTCGCGGTGCGACTCCTACGAGTACCCCGACTACGCGTTCTTCGACCTCGACCCGATGGAGGCGCCGTTCACCGACGTGCTCGTGGTGGCGCGCCACGTGCACGCGGCGCTTGAGGCGCTGGGCCTCGACGGGTACGCGAAGACCAGCGGCGCCACCGGCATCCAGGTGTACGTGCCGGTCGAGGCGCGGTTCACCCACGACGAGGTCCGCGAGTTCGTTCGCCTGGTCGGCGCGATGATCACGAAGGCCGATCCCGACCGCGTGACCATGCAGTGGGAGATCCGGCGGCGGACCGGCAAGGTCTTCATCGACCACAACATGAACCGCAGCGGCGCGAACATCGCTGCGGCGTACGCGATGCGCCCCGAGCCCGGCGCCACGGTCTCGACGCCGCTCACGTGGGCCGAGGTGGCCAAGGGCGTGAAGCCGGGCGACTTCCGCATCGACAACGCGTTCCGGCGGTGGAAGCGGGTCGGCGACCTGTTCCGGCCGGTGATCGAGGAGCGGCAGGACCTCGGGCCGGCAATGAAGGCGCTCGGCGTCGACCTGTCGAAGGCGCCGCCGCTCCCGGGGGTGATCCAGCGCGACCGGGGCCGGATCAAGAGCCACGTGCCGAACCCGCCGCCCCCGCCGCCACCGGCGGTCTCCACCACGACGAAGTCCAAGGCGTCGACACGACAAGCCGCGGCGACGGTGGCGGCCACGAGGACGCGACCGAAGCGCCGCGAGACCAGCGAGGAGGTCATCGCCCGGTCGAGGGACCCGGAGCTCGGCGAGTACCTCCGCAAGCGCGACCTCGCCGCCACGCCGGAGCCCGGGCCCTCGAAGCGGAGGAAACCGCAAGGCGACTCGTTCGTGATCCAGAAGCACCGGGCCACGCGGCTGCACTACGACACCCGCCTGGAGCGCGACGGCGTGCTGGTCTCGTGGGCGGTCCCCCGGGGCCTGCCGGTGAAGAAGGGCGAGAAGCACCTGGCCGTGCACGTCGAGGACCACCCGCTCGAGTACGGCTCGTTCGAGGGCGTGATCCCGGAGGGGCACTACGGCGCGGGGCCGGTCCGAATCTTCGACGCGGGGACCTACGAGGCGCTCGAGTGGACCGACAAGAAGGTCACGTTCCGGCTGCACGGCGAGCGGCACCGGGGCGCCGAGTTCCACCTCGTGAAGACCGCCACCGACTGGCTGGTGTTCCTGTCGAAGCCGGAGTTCATCCCCGAGGGGTCGGCGCCGCGGGGCGTGTTCCAACCGATGATGGCGGAGGGCGGCTACCAGCCGTTCGACCATCCCGACTGGCGGTTCGAGCCGAAGCTCGACGGCGTGCGGACGCTGATCGAGGTCGACATGGACTCCACCAGGCTGGTGTCGCGCTCGGGGCGGGACCAGACGGCGCAGTATCCGGAGCTGGCCACCGTCCACGAGTACGTCACCCAGATGAGCGCGGTGCTCGACGGCGAGATCGTGGCGATGGACGAGGGCCGGCCGTCGTTCGAGCGGCTCCAGCAGCGCATCAACCTGTCCTCGCCGGCAGACATCGAGCGGGCCCGAAAGAAGATCCCGGTCGAGGTGTACGTGTTCGACATCCTCTGGCTCGACGGCCAGGACGTGACGAAGCTGCCGCTGGAACGCCGCCACGAGATGCTGGAACCGCTGATCGTCCCCGGCCACCGCGTGCTGACCACGTTCCACGTCGACGGCGAGGGGAAGCCGCTTGCGATCGCTGCCCGTGACAAAGGCTTCGAGGGCGTGGTGGCCAAGAAGCTCGGCAGCATCTACCGCCCCGGCCGCCGAACCGGCGACTGGCGGAAGATCAAGCTCCTCAACCGCCAGGACTGCGTGATCCTCGGCTGGACGCCGGGGACCGGCGGGCGCACCCAGACGTTCGGCGCCCTGCTTGTCGGGGCGTACGACGACGGCGAGCTGCGGTGGATCGGTCAGGTCGGAACAGGCTTCACGGACCGCATGCTGGCCGACCTGATGGAACGGCTGGAACCGTTGCACCGCAAGGATCCTCCGATCGCCGACCTGGAACTGCGGAAGGTCAGGGGCGCCCACTTCGTCGAGCCGGCACTGGTCTGCGAGGTCGAGTTCCTCGAGATCACCGGCTCCAACAAGCTCCGGGCCCCGAGCTACAAGGGCCTGCGCACCGACAAGTCCCCCGACGAGTGCATCCTGGAGCGCCCCCGCCGCGCCCCGGGCGCTACAGCGGCTCGAAGCCGGCCCGGGTGAGCGTCGCGCGGGCCTCGCGTTCGTCCATGCCGCCGTCGACGAGCTGGCGGAACAGCCGGGCCGGAGCCAGGTGGCGGCCGCAGCGGGGGCAGAAGGCGAACGCGTCCTCCAGCGTGGACTCGCACCACGGGCAGGCCTTCAGCTCGACCGGACCGACGCGCTCGACACCGGCATCGGCCAGGGCGTCGATGTACCCCTTGCCGTAGTCCCACTGGACGTAGTCCTCCTCGCGGGGCTCGAACGCCGGCTCGTGCATCTGGGGCTCGCCGAACTCCAGCATGTGCTCGAGGTTCTCCTTCAGGAGGTCCCAGTCGTAATAGTGGTTGGAGCCGCAGTCGGGGCACGCGATCACCACGCCGCGCACGCCCTGGGGCTCGAACACGACCCGCATGTCGGTGAGGTCCTCGAGGTCGGACTCGATGTCCTCGCGCTCGCGGGGATCGAGCTCGCGCGCCTCCTCCTCGTCGTCGTCGCCGCCGTCGCCCGGCGCCGAGGCGTCGTCGGGATCGAGGTCGTCGGGCTCGAGATCGTCGGGGTCCATCACGCCAGCTCCGTGCTCTCGTCGGCGGGCTGTCGGCGGTCGGCGAACGAGAACGTCCGGAACCCCTCCGCGAGCTCCATGCCGGCCGCCGTGCCCAACTCCGCGGCCCGGCGGCGCACCCACTCCTCGTAGGGGAGGTTCTTCACCTGCGACTCGTGGCAGGCCAGCGCCTTCAGCTTCATCTCGATGAACTCGGTGACGTCGACGTAGGTATCGGCCTCCTCGCTCGACAGCCACAGGTTGGGGACCTCGAACGGCTCGAGCCCCTCCTCGATCTGCTCGGGGAACTGCACCCTGGTCGGCGCGTCGGGCATGACCGCGCACAGGACGGCTTCCCCGATTGCCTTGTGGTCGGGGTGGTTCACGTAGTCGCGGCCGCGGTTCCACAGCCGGGCCGGGTCCGGAGCCACGAGCACGTCGGCCCGCTGGCGGCGGACCTCGCGGGTCACGGCTCGGCGGAGGTCGAGGTTCGGCTCGAGCTCCCCGTCGGTGAATCCCAGGAACGTCACGCTGGCCACGCCCAGGACCTCCGCGGCGGCCTCCATCTCCCGCTTGCGGATCGGCCGCATGAACTCGCGGTCCTCGCCCGGCACGTTCGAGCCCGCGGAGCCGTCGGTCGCGCACACGTAGTGGACCTCGGTTCCTTCCTGGGCCCACCGGGCGACGGTGCCCCCGAAGCCGAACTCGGCGTCGTCGGGGTGCGCGAAGAAGACCTGGGCGCGCGCGAACTGCATGGTCCAGCCAGCGTACCGGATCGTCGTTCGAGCGTTCCCGGGGAGGGGTCAACCCACCGGGCCGGACGGCCGATGCAAAGAACCAGCGTGCAGGCACGAAGGCGTCGACGACGGCTCCATCTCGGGCTGGTGGCCAGGTTCGCCCTGGCGAGCCTGGCCGTCTTCGTGCTGATCGCGATCGCGATGTCGTTCGTCGCCTCCCAGGAGATGACCCGGCGGGCACAGCGCTCGGCCGAGCTCCAGGCGGTGGTCGTGGCGAGGGAGGCGTTCCGGTTCGCGCTGGTGGACTCCGGGATCCACGCGACGGTGCACCGGCCGATCACGGGCCGCAGCTACGAGCAGCTGGACGCCCTGGTGACGAGCCGGATCCTCCAGGACCCCGTGGTGCGCATGAAGATGTGGTCGTCCGAGGGCGTGATCCTGTACTCGGACGAACGCAGGCTGGTGGGGCGGCGCTTCGCCGGCGAACCCGGCGCGGCGGTCATCAGCGGAGAGACCGTCAGCGAAGTGACGGATCTGAGCGAGCCCGAGAACGTGTTCGACCGCTCGCTCGCCCCGCGGCTGTTCTCAACGTACGTGCCGCTGTACGTCCGCTCGTCTCCTCCCGGGCCGCCGGACGCGGTCGTCGAGGTGTATCAGGACTACAGCTCGATCCAGACCGAGGCCAGCTCGTTCTTCCGGGAGCTGCTGCTGTCGTTCGGGGCCGCACTGCTCGTGCTGTACGTCGCGCTCCTGCCGCTGGTGCTGCGCGCCTCCCGGGCCCTCCGGTCGCAGAACGACCAGCTGAACTGGCAGGCCCGGCGGCTCGAGGGGCTCCTGAGCGTCGAGCAGCGGTCGGTGGCCGAGCTTCGCAGCTTGAACAAGATGCAGAGCGACTTCGCGGCCGTCGCGTCCCACGAGCTCCGGACCCCGCTCACCACCATCCTCGGGTACGTCAAGACGCTCCAGCGACCGGAGTTCGAGGACGACCCCGAGGCCCGGGCGGAGTTCCTGGGCGCCATCGAGCGCCAGTCCGGCCGGCTGTTCCGCCTGATCACGAACCTCCTCACGGCCGCCCACGTGGAACATCACGGGGCCGCGCCGGACATCGCGCCGATCCGCCTGTCCGCGCTGGTCGAGGAGGTCCTGGAGGGGTTCCGCGAGGCATCGGGCCGGATCGTGGTGAACCTGCCGGACGACCTCCCGTCGCTCCACAGCGACCCCGCCCTCGTCGGCGGGATCCTGGCGAACCTGATCGACAACGGGCTGAAGTACTCCTCGGACGACACGCCGGTCGAGATCGGCGCCACGGCGGACCCGCAGTGGATACGGATCACCGTGCGTGACCGCGGGGTCGGCGTGTCCGAGGAGGAGCACCGGCGCATCTTCGACCGCTTCTATCAGAGCGACCAGTCGGCCACGAGGCGGTTCGGCGGCGTGGGGCTGGGCCTGCACCTCGTCCGCGAGCTGACGAGGACGTTGGGCGGCACGGTGGAGGTCCAGAGCCAGCCCCGGGTCGGGAGCGTTTTCACCGTGACGCTGCCGCTGCGCCACCACCCGCCCGACGCCGTCCGGGACGACCAGAGGGTGACGGCAGGCCGATGAGCGCGCCCGCTACAGGTGCCAGCGGACGCGAACCCAGGTCCGCCGCCCGCACGCCGGACAGCGCATGAGCGACGGGTACCGCTTCAGGAGCGGCAGGTGGATCGAGGGAAGCCCGAGGCGGACCAGGTCACCTGCAGTCACCGGCGTCTCGCGGTGACAGGCGGAGCATTCCACCAGGAACGTGCCGAGCGCGGACGGCCGCCGGTCGGATGCGGAGGAGAACAGCGCGGCCTTGCCCAGGGGATCCCCCTCGCCGGGAATGGACGCGGTCGAGGAGTCGGGTCGCGGCCGGATCCGGTCGAGCCCGGGCGACTCGCCGCGAGAGCCACGAGCACGCCGCCGGCCGCGCGGGGAGCCCGACGGCGGGCCCGACCGACCCGGCGCCGACGGTTCCTCCAGCTCACCGCCCACGGGGATCCGCGTCAGGGGCTCGGCGCTCCTGCGGCCCGATCGCCGGGCGGACCCGCTGCGGTCCCCGCTCCGCGAGCTCACGAGGCCAGCTGCCGGGCGAGCTCGCGGTAGGCGTCGGCGCCCGGGTGGGACGGGGCGAACCGGAGGATGCTTCGGCCGTCGCGCGGCGCCTCCGCGAACCGGATGCTCTTGCGGATGGGCGGGTCCAGCACGGGGAGGCCGTACCGGGACCCGACGTCCGCCAGGACCTCCTTCGCGTGGTTGGTTCGGCCGTCGAACATCGTCGGCAGGAGGCCCCGGACGACCAGGCGCCGGTTGGTCAGCCGGCGGACGTCCTCGATCGACGACAGCAGCTGCCCCACGCCGCGGTGCGACAGGGTCTCGCACTGCATGGGAATGACCACCTCGTCGGCGGCCGTCAGCGCGTTGATCGTGAGCACGCCGAGGGACGGAGGGCAGTCCAGGAGGATCAGCTCGTGGTCCGGCAGCTCCTCGAGGACCTGCCGGAGCGCGTACTCGCGCCCGGTCCGCGTGAGCAGGTAGGCCTCGGCGCCGGCCAGGTCGATGTTCGCCGGGAGCAGATCGAAGTCGTCCCCCGGCACCGCGACCACCGCCTCCGAGGGATCGGCCCGGCCCACCAGGACGTCGTGGATCGTGGGCTCGAGCTCGTCCGGGTCCAGCCCCAGGCTGAACGTCAGGCAGGCCTGCGGGTCCAGGTCGACCGCGAGCACCTTCCGGCCCCGCTCGGACATGGCCGAGGCCAGGGCGGCCACGGTGGTGGTCTTGGCCACTCCACCCTTCTGGTTGGCGACGGCGACGACTCGGCTCACGACGCCGCTCGTTGTATCGCCCGCCCGGGCCGACGGCAACCGCACAGCCCAGGCCGGCGGCCGGGGGGCCGCGCCGGCGGCGGTCCCAAGGGGCTCACCGCTCGGGATCGGCGAAGTCGAGCGAGCGCAGCGTCGCGTCCACCCGGTCCAGCACCGAGGTCAGCCAGGCGGGATCCTGGGGGCCGGACTCGTCGGTCGCCGGGAACATGAACGTGTTCAGCGACTCGCTGGACCCGAGCGCGACCCCCCGCGTTGCCAGGTAGTCGACGATCGCGAACTCCCAGCTGAACAGCGCGGTCCCGTCGGGGTAGGCGTGGACCGTATAGGTCAGGAACCGGTTGGGCGCGGCCCGGTGCACCCGCGCGCCTCCGCTTCCGCGCTGCTCGGCCACCTCGAACCCGAGCCGGTCGAGCGCGTCCTGGAATCCCACGTCGACGTCCACCGGAGCGGACCATACCCGAGTCGAGCCTGCGTCCGGCCCGGGCCCGCGCGTCACTCGATCGCCCGGAGCAGCTCGGGGGCATCACCTCCCCGCCGCGAGGGGAACGCGATGGCCGCCGGCGGCTCCACGGAGCTCGCCCGGGCGCGGGCGATCGACCCCCGGGCCTTGCCCATCTGGCTGCGGATCTCGTCGGCGCCGTTCGAGAGCATCGTGGCGGCGCGGGCGACCTTGTTCTCCAGGACGCCCTCCATCACCTCGAGCACCCCGGCCACCTCGGTCAGGCACGCCTCCAGGTCTCCCGCGGAGCCGAACCGAGCCACCAGGCTGTACAGGAACAGCAGAACGGGGAGTGCGGCCGAGTACGGGACGATGATCACCCCGCGGCCGAACGCCTCGGCGTGCGCCCGGCGGAGCACCGCGTACGCGGCGTCGGGGACCGCCGCCACGGCGACCGGCGCGGTGAGCCCGGGGTCGAGGTACTGCGCCACCTCCCGCGCCCGGGCCGCCACCACCCGCTCGACGTCCCGGGCCAGCGCGTCGCGCCGCTCCGGGTCGGCGCAGGCCTCCAGGACCTCGAGCTCACGCACGGCCGTCCACTTCGAGTCGATCGGCAGCCGCCGACCGTCGGGCAGCAGCAGCCCGTACTCCACGACCTTCCCGTTGACCCGGAAGTCACTCACCAGCATCCCCGGCGGCAGCTCGGCGAGGTGCTCGCGGAGCACGTTCTCCCCGGCCCGGCCCTTCGAGGACCCGCCGGCCAGCACGGTGGCCAGCCGCCGGATCACCTCGGCGTGCTCGGCCTCCCGGCCGCGTCGCTCCTCGTCGCGGATGCCCAGGGCCTCCAGCGCCCGGCGGGCCGCCCGCACCTCGGCCTGCAGCCGTTCCTCGCCGGTGTCGCGGACCCGGGCTCCGTCGGCTAGGCGGCGGATCTCGGCCGACTGCGCGTCGATGCGAGCCTCGAGCGTCGCGGTCGCCGACGCCGCCGGCACGCCCGCGCGGGCCCTCCCGGCGGAGCGCTGCCGCACCGCCAGCACGAATCCGGCCCCCAGGCCCACGCCGAGGGCGATCAACACGATCCCGATCTGGTCCATGACTCCTCCTCCGGGGCCGGGCCCATCGTAGGGAGGGGGTCCGACATCCCCGCTCGAGCGCCACGCCGAACGCCGCCGGACGCCCCAGGGGAAATGGCCCGTCACGCCCGGAGGGGGTTGCGGGACGGGATACCATGCCGCGGATGGCTGGACTGACGGCGGGGGTCGACCTCGGGGGGACCAAGATCCAGGCCGTCGTGCTCCGGAACCGCGCGACGGTCGGCAGCTCCCGGGTGCCCACGCCCCAGAGCGGCGCCGGCGACGTGATCGCGGCGATCGCCCAGGCGGTGAAGGATTCCCTGGCCCAGGCCGAGGCCACCGTGAAGGACCTCCGCGGAGTCGGCATCGGCACGCCGGGAGAGATCGACGCCGAGCGGGGCCAGGTCTCGCTCGCCTCGAACGTGCCCGGGTTCGTCGACCCGGTCCCGCTGGGCCCCCAGGTGTCCCGCAAGCTCGGGCGCACGCCGGTGCACATCGACAACGACGTCCGGGTGGCCATCCTCGGGGAGTTCAAGCGCGGTGCCGGCCGCCCGTTCCGGAACTTCCTCGGCGTGTTCGTCGGGACCGGCGTCGGCGGCGGGCTGATCCTCGAGGGAAAGCTCCGCGAGGGCCGGGGAGCCGCAGGGGAGATCGGCCACACCGTGGTCAAGGATGGCGGGCGCGAGTGCTCCTGCGGGCGGGGGGGATGCCTGGAGGCCTACGCCGGCCGCGGCCGCATGGAGGTCCGGGCCCGCGAGCTCGCGGAAAAGGGCCGCAAGACTGACCTGTTCAAGATCATGGAGAAGAAGGGGAGAACCCGCCTGGCCTCGGGGGTGTGGGCGGATGCCCTGGAGAAGAAGGACAAGATGGCGCAGGAGCTGGTCGACGATGCCGTGTGGGCGCTGGGAGTCGCGCTGGCCTCCGCGCAGAACCTCCTCGACCTCGAGGCGATCATGATCGGCGGCGGCCTCGGCGACCGCCTGGGGAAGCCCTTCGCCGACCGGGTCGCGGAGGCCATGCAACCGCACCTGTTCGTCAAGGAGCATCCGCCCACGATCCTGACCACCGAGTTGGGCGACTTCTCCGGCGCCGTCGGCGCCGCCGTGCTGGCCGGCGGCTGAGCCGGGTGGCGGCCGCTACCCGGCCGCCTTGACGACGAAGTGGTCGAACTCGACCTCCAGCCCCTTGTTCCCGATGGAGAGGAGGCCGACCGTGCCGGTCGCAAACACGCCGGGTGGGTCGTCCTGCACGTCCGACTCCGGCGTGTCGACGAACCTCTTGACAACCTGTCCGTTCACCGAGAGCGTGAGGGTCACGCCCGAACCGCCCGCGCCGCCGACGCAGGCCCCCTGGATCGTGTTCACGTCGCCTCCCCGAACGATGAGCGGGCTGGTCCCGTGGGCCAGAGCCGGCTGGTGGACGCCGTCGCTCTTCTCGATGGCCCAGCGTCCGGTCGCGGTGATGATGAAGTAATACGAACGCGTGCTCCCCTCCGTGCGGCACCCGACGCCGTACGCATTGCGCACCCCCTGGGACTGCACCACTCTGGCCTGCGCGGCCACGCTGACGTCGCCCAGCTTCGCGACCGCTCTCGTGTGGGGGAATCCTGCCGCGAACACCGGCGGATCCGCCTGCTGCTTGATCTCCTGGAGGTAGGTGCCGTCGCTGGATACGAGCTCGCGCACGTTGGCCTGGTCGAACTGGTCCCATCGCCCGGAGTCGTTGCTGAAATCGTCCGACATGATCACGGTGCCGGGCGCGACGCCTCGCGACGATGCCGCCGAGCCGGATGGCCCGCCGTCTCCTCCGCCGCCCGAGATCCTGCTCAGGACGACGACCAGGACCGCGGCCACCACGGCCGCGGCCAGGGCGGCCACCAGCGCGGTCGTCCAGGGCCTGCGGCCGGACCGGCGCCTGGGGGGCGGCTCGTCGTCCGCCGGCCGGAACGTGCCGGGGGCGGGCGCCGGCACCCCGGGGGAGGGGGACGGTGCCGAGAACGCCGGCGGGGCCGTGAACGTCGGCGGCGGCCCTGCCTGCACCGCACCACCGACCGCGCCCACCGGAGGCCCGGTGTCGAACGTGCCGGCTGCGGACGGCGGCGCCGCGTACTGCGTGATGGACGGGCGGCCGCCGAGCGCGTCGTCCGCAGCCCGGACCAACGACACGCAGTCCGGGAACCGCGACTCCTTCTGCTTCGCCATCCCGGCCCGGATCACGTCGTCGAGCGCCGGAGGGAGTTCGGGCCGGACCGACCGGATCGAGGGCACGGGGTCCATGAGGTGCGCGATGAGCACCGCGGTCTCGTCGTCCTTGGGATAGGGGCTCTCGCCGGCCAGGCACTCGTAGAGCACGCAGGCCAAGGCGTACTCATCGGTCCGGCCGTCGATCTCCTTGCCCTCGATCTGCTCGGGCGCGACGTAGTCCACCGTGCCCACGAACTGGCCGGTCCGGGTGAGCCCGGTCCGCTGGCGGGCCCGCTTCGTCAGGCCGAAGTCGGCCAGGTACACGTGGTCGGTCCCGGCCGGGCCCTGGCCCTCGGCCACCAGGATGTTCGCCGGCTTCACGTCGCGGTGCACCAGGCCCTGGGCGTGCGCGGCGTCGAGCGCGCTGGCGGCCTGGCCGACGATCGACATCGCCCGGTCCGGCTGCAGGCGGCCCTCCCGTTTGATGAGCGCCTTGAGGTCGGTGGACTTCACGTAGCGCATCGCGATGAACAGCACGCCGCCGGCGTCGCCGGCCTCGAAGATCGGGATGACGTTCGGATGGTCGAGCCCGGCGGCCAGCTCGGATTCCGCGATGAACCGTTCCCGGAACGTCTCGTCCATGGCCAGCTCGGGCGCCAGCACCTTCAGCGCGGCCTTCCGCTTCAGCCGGAGGTCCTCGGCCACGTACACGACGCTCATGCCTCCCCGGCCCAGGAGGGACTCGATGCGGTACCCGGCCAGCTCCGTGCCGATCCTCTGGTCGGACATGGCGCCTCTTGTACCACCCTCCCGACCGGACACGCCAGGGTTTCAGGCAGGAACGCGGAGCGCTAGGAGCGGCGGAGCAGCCGGATGATCCGGCCGACGTCCCGGAAGGAGGCGATGGCCCGCCGGGGGTCGATCAGCGGGCCCACGTTGCGCAGCACGACGTGGCGGAGGCCGACCGCCGCGTAGGACTCGATCCGGGCCGCGAGCTGCTCCGGCGTTCCGTGGTCGAACGCGGCGTGCAACACGCCGAACGGCACCTCCCGCATGTGCCCCCGGATCTCGTCCGGGTCGAGCCGCGACGGCACCCAGTCCACGATCCCGCGGAACTTCGGTCCCAGCGGGTGCCGGACGCCCTCCTGTTCCCAGAGCCCCGCGGGCATCACCAGCGCACCGAGGCGCATGGCGTTCGCCTCGAGCAGCCGGTGGGCGGCGTCGTGCGTGTCGGCCGTGACGATCGTCATCTCGTAGGAGGGCGTGAACGACGACATCGACCGGCCGGCTTCGAAGCCCGCGCTCCGGATCGTCTGGAGGTGGTCGGAGTATTCCTCCGGTTCCATGCGATCGGTGGGCAGCCACCCGTCGCCGTACCGTCCGGCCAGCCGGAGGGTCCTCGGCCCGTGCGCGGCCAGCCAGATCGGCGGGAACGTCTTCCGGTAGGGCCCCAGCCCGATCACCCCGCGGTCCAGCCGGAAGAACTTCCCCTCGTACGACACGTACCCCCGCGAGCCCCACAGCAGCCGGATGACGTACAGCGCCTCCTCCAGCCGGCTGACCTGGCCGGCGTAGGACAGCCCGTACGGCTCGACGTTCTCCTTCTCCCCCGCCCCGATGCCCAGCACGAACCGGCCGTGGGACAGGTGGTGCAGCGTCAGCGCCGCCTGGGCGATCTCGGCCGGGTGGCGCCGGATGGACTCGGTGACGGCGGTGGCGATGCGGGCTCGGCGCGTCTTCCCGGCCAGCCACGTGAGGAACGTGAACGCGTCGAAGTTCTCGTCCGGGTTGCGGATCAGCCGCGCCGCCGGGAACGTCGCCGAGTCCCACACCCCGAGGGGCACCAGGTACATCCAGTGGTCGGGCGCCCAGAACGAGTCGGCCCCGGCCACCTCGAGCCCTCGCGCGATCGCCGAGAGCGCCGCCGCGGGCGGCCGCCCCAGCACCTGCACCCCGACCCCGATCCCCGCGGCCATGTCCGCGAACGCTACACGCGCGCCGCAGCCACCGCTTCACGCCGAGCGAAGGGGCGTACAGTCCGTGTCAGGGATGACGGGTCTCCTGGCGAGCACCTGGGTCGAGGAGCGCCGGGGCTACCTGGCGGGCACGACCGACCGCCGAAGCCAGTTCCGGACGCCCTTTTGGTTCCTGGTGATCCCGCTGCTCGCCGTGCTGCTTTGGATCGCGCCCATCTGGCATCCGTACGCGAAACATTCGAGCATCACGATCGGGGTGATCCGAAGCCACGGCCTGCGCCAGCCGGCCGTCGACCTGTCGGGGAGCTTCGTCGTTCCATGCCCGCCCACGCCCGGCCTCCCTGAATTCTGCCGAGACCTTCCCGTCACCGCAAAGGTCGAACTGAGTAGGAGCCCGTTCGGCCCGGCGGACGCGGTCGCGACGATCGGCGGTCAGGGATCTGCCAGCGTCCGCCTGTCCCCCGGCATCTGGTGGCTCACGGTCGACGTCGACAAGCTCCTGTGTCCGTACCAGACGCCGTTCGAGGTCCCTGCCGCTTCACGCATCGCAGTGCAGATCAACTGTCACTGAACGCCCGACCAGGACTTCAGACTGGTCTCCTCGAGGAACTCGAGCATCGCGCGGTCGAACCGCCGCTTCACGCGAAGCGAAGGGGCGTACAGTCCGTGTCGAGGATGACGGGTCTCCTGGCGAGCACCTGGGTCGAGGAACGCCGGGGCTACCTGGCGGGCACAACCGACCGGCGCAGCCAGTTCCGGACGCCATTCTGGGTCCTGGTGATCCCGCTTGCGGCGATCCTGGTATGGATCGCTCCGATCTGGCATCCCTACGCCAACGGG
Source organism: Actinomycetota bacterium (assembly GCA_045805265.1). Taxonomy (GTDB): domain Bacteria; phylum Actinomycetota; class UBA4738; order UBA4738; family JACQTL01; genus JBJMLO01. The sequence goes on along the minus strand of JBJMLO010000025.1, from coordinate 65,403 downwards.
TCGTCGATGGTCACCACCCTCACTCACTCCCATGCTCGAACTGGCTCACCCGCGAGAGTGGACGGGAGCATCCAGGGTTTCGTGGATTGCCCCTCCGGAGGAAGAAGAGCCGACCTCTGCGGGCGCAGCTTCGGGCTGGGGGCCCGGGTCGAGTTCGCCACGAGCCCATTCGGCCCTCCAGGCCTCGTCACAAGAGCGGGCCCAGCCTTCCGGGTCAGGATCCGACCCGGAGGCTGGTGGGTCACGGTGCTCAACCAGGGCGGGTACTGGCTCTGCCCCTATCGAGCCGGCCTCGTCATCCCACCGGGTTGGAACGCGCGCCTCGACATCTCATGCCACTGAGGACCTGAGTCAAGCCGGCTGGGCGGCCTCGTCGAGGAACTCGAGCATCGCGCGATCGAACTCCTCGGGTCTGCGCATCGGCACCAGGTGGTCGGCGCCTTCGATGACGATCGGGCCGCGGGCATCCGGGATGCCTTCGGCGAGCAGGTCCGCGATGGCGAGCATCTCCGGGATGTCGCGGTCGCCGACCGTGACCAGCGCCGGCACGGCGACGTCGCCGAGGCGGTCGATCACCGGTTCCTCGGGGGTCACCTCGAGCTCCTCGTCGATGAGCAGCACGTGCCGGTTGTCCCGCGCGATCGAGCGGATCAGGTCGTCGGAGGGCTCGCCGAGGGTCTCCACCCACGGCGACAGGTCGAGCTCGTGCGCCCGGTCCAGGTCGCCGGCCTTCACGGCCGCGTCGACCTCGTCCCAGATCGCCCGCGTGCGGGGCGACCAGTCGCGGTAGCCCGGGAGGCCGGACCCCGCCAGCACCAGGGCGGACACGCGCTCCGGGTGCAATACGGTCACCAACAGGTCCAGCGCGCCGCCGAGCGAGCACCCCACGATGGCCGCGCGCTCGACCCCCAGCGCATCCAGCACCGCGACCGCGTCGGCGACGTGCGAGTACGGCCCCTCGGGCCGGTCCGAGCGCCCGAACCCCCGGAGGTCGAACCGGATCGGGCGGTGCCCCGCCGACTCCAGGGAATCCATCTGCGGGTCCCACATCCGCGAATCGACCAGCCCGGAGTGCAGCAGCAGCACGGGATGCCCCTTCCCGCGGGCCTCGATCCACAGCCGCCCGCCGGTCCCGACGTCGACAAGGCCGGGGAGCTCGCCCGCGGCGCCGCGGCCGGTCACGGCAGGATCCCCGCGACGACCTCCCCGCGCTGCAGCACGACCAGCGGGGTCGCCAGCAGCGAAACCTCGTCGAGCGGCTCGCCGTCGTACAGGACCAGGTCCCCGGCCTTGCCCGGCTCGACCGTTCCGACGTCCGGCACCCGCAGCAGCTCCGCGGCGTTCGACGTGGCCGCCTTCAGCGCCTTGAGCGGCGTCAGCCCCCACTCGACCATCCGCTCAATCTCGAGCGGCGCGCTCCCGTGGGGGTTGAACGGCGTCCCGGCGTCGGTGCCCACGGCGAACCGGACGCCCTCCCGGACGGCCCGCCGGAACGAGTCCCGCGCCCACGACATCACCTGCCGCCCCTTCTCCACCTGGTAGGGGGGCACCTCCTCGGGGTTGTCGACGATCCCTCGCAGCGCCGAGATCGTCGGAACGAGGAACGTCCCTCGCTCCCGCATCAGCCGGGCGACCGCCACGCTGATCTGGGAGCCGTGCTCGATCGAGTCGAAGCCGGCGCGCACTGCGTTCTCCAGGCCGGTCGCTCCGATGGCGTGGGCGGCGATCCCCCGTCCCCACGTGTGCGCCTCGTCCGCGGCAGCCTGGAGCTCCTCCGGAGTGAACGCCGTGAAGTCGGCGCTGACGCCCGGAGTGAGGACGCCGCCAGTGGCGATGGCCTTGATGGCCCGCGCGCCGCTGCGCATCTGCTCCCGGACCGCGCGGCGCACGTTCTCCGGGCCGTCCACCTCGTAGGCGAAGGCCCCGTGTCCGTGGCCGCCGGTCACGGTCAGGGCCCGCCCGGCGGCCACGACCCCCGGTCCCTCCGCGACGCCGGCCTCGATCGCGGCGGCCACCGCGCACGCGTAGCCGCTCGGGCCCCCCAGGTCGCGGACCGTGGTCACGCCGTGCTCGAGGTGCCGCCGGCCGTTCCGCACCGCCTTCAGCGCCGCCAGCGCGTCGTTCCCGACCACCTCGAGGCCCTCGGCCTGGAAGTCCGCGCCGCCGTCGAAGCACAGGTGCACGTGACAGTCGATGAGGCCCGGCGTCAGGGTGCGGCCCGTCCCGTCCACCTGGTGCGCCGCCCGCGCCACCCGGGGGGCGCGGAGGTGGGAGCCCACCCACTCGATCCGGCCGCCGGCCACCAGCACGCCGGCGCGGCTCCGCACGGTGTGCCCGTCGAACAGCTGGACGCCCCCGAAGTAGACCGCCATGCGGCTACGCGCCCGGGGCGCCGAGGCCGGCGGCCCGCCGGAACGGCGACGCCGGAGGCCGGTACACCCGTTCCCGGTCGCCGAACAGCTCGTCCATCCGCCCGGCCAGCTCCGAGGGCGTCCACCGGGCGTCCTGGTACAGCGACGACACGGGGCGCCAGCCCTGGTACAGTTCGACCAGCCCCCCCTGGATCCCGAGCACCTGCCCGGTGATCCCCTCGGCGGCGTCCGAGCACAGGAACGCCACCAGGGGGGCCACGTTCTCGGGCGCCAGGGCGTCGAACTCGCCCTCGGGGGCCGCGGCCATGTCGCCGAACGTCTTCTCGGTCATGCGGGTGCGCGCGCCGGGCGCGATGGCGTTGACCCGGACCCCGTACCGCTCCATCTCCATCGCGGTGATGGAGCTGAGCGCCGCGATCCCCCCCTTGGCCGCGCCGTAGTTCGACTGGCCGGCGATCCCCAGGATCCCGCTCGTCGACGACGTGTTCACGATCGCGCCCCGGACCTCCTCGCCGGCCTTCGACCGCTCGCGCCAGTGCGCGCAAGCCTCGTGGGTCACCAGGAAGTGGCCCCGGAGATGGACCTTGATCACCGCGTCCCACTCCTCGACCGACATGTTGAACACCATCCGGTCGCGGAGGATCCCGGCGTTGTTGACGACCGCGTCCAGCCGCCCCCACGTGTCGAGGGCGAGGCGCACCGCCGAGGCGGCCCCCTCCGGCTCGCTGATGTCCTCGAAGTGCGCGACGGCCTCGCCCCCCGCCCGCGCGATCTCCCCGACCACCTGCGACGCGGCCCGGGGGTCCGCGCCGGTCCCGTCCCACTCCCCGCCGAGGTCGTTGACGACCACGCGGGCGCCCTCTCCGGCGAACAGCAGCGCCTCACCCCGCCCGATCCCGCGCCCCGCGCCGGTGATCACGGCGACCTTCCCGTCCAGTACGCCCATCGACCGCTCCCCTTCCGGCCCGTCGAAAGCCGGAGCGAACGCTACCCGAACGGCCTCGGCGGCGGCGGCCGCGAATCCCGCCGTTCGGTCCTTGACCCTCCTGCGGGCGGAACCCATGCTTCGAGGCACCATCCAACCGGAGGGGAGCCATGCGCCGCACCGACCCGTTCGTCCGACCGCTCGTGGTGACCCTCGTCGTGGCCGGGCTCACGACCGCGGGAACTGCCGGCGCCGGCGCCACGGCACACCGCCAGGCCGCGACGGCGACCCGGGTCACGCAGCGCGGCACCGCCGTGACCGGCCTGCAGCTCGCAGGCAGGGGTAGCCCGTGCGCGGACGTCGGCTTCGAGATCCGGATCGGCGGCAAGGTCCAGGGGTGCACGCACGGCCCCGACCCGGCGCCGGCCGGCGTAGACCCCACTGCGCCGCGATCCCTGAGCGATCTGCGCGCCTCGACCGGCGTCTCGGAGACCGGCCGGACGGTTCCCTGCGTGGGTGACGGAACCACCGGGAACCGTGTCCAGGCGGTGTACGCCCACCTGAGCACCAAGCCCGACCACTTCTCCACGGTCGCACCGCTCATCCGGACGTGGGCGGCCCAGGCGAACGAGGCGTTCAACGCGAGCGCCGCCGAGACCCAGGGAAGCCGCCAGATCCGGTTCGTCACGAAGAGCTGCGTGCTCTCGGTGCTCGACAAGTCGGTCCCGGCGAACTCCGCGAGCAACTTCGGCGCGGAGATCACCGCCCTGGCCAACGGCGGCCTCAAGGCCACCAACCGGAAGTACCTCATCTGGACCGACGCCACCAGCTACTGCGGCCTTGGGGAGGTCTTCGCCAACACCTCGTCGTCGACCAGCAACCGGAACAACAAGGGACCCCAGTATGCCAGCGTCGAGAAGGACTGCTGGGGGCAGCTGGGCAATCCTCGCTCGACGGGCCCATCGTCGGTGGAGGCGCACGAGCTGACGCACGCACTGGGAGCGGTCCAGGCCAACTCGCCGCACCACACGTCGGCCGGGCACTGCACCGACGAGTGGGAAGCCATGTGCTACGTGGACGCCGGTTCGACCCATCTGCAGTTCACATGCCCGATCCAGCACAGCGCGTTCCTCGACTGCGGTCACAACGACTACTTCAGCACGAACCCCCCGGCAAACTCCTACCTCGCCACCCACTGGAACACCGCGAAGAACAGCTTCCTGGTGGCGAACGTGGCCCCGGGCAACGACGCCTTGTCCCGCGCGACGCCGCTCCCGGCCACGGCCGGGATCTACGTCGACAGCAACCGCCTGGCCACGGCCGAGACCAACGAGCCGAACACCGCGGGCAGCAATGCCTCGCACTCCATCTGGTACTCGCTGAAGGCGACCGCGGACAGGCAGCTGACCGTGGACACCCAGGGGACCCCGTTCGACACGGTCCTCGGGGTCTACACGGGGAGCGCAGTCGGCTCGCTCACCTCGCTGGACCAGAGCGACGACGTGCCCTCGTTCACCTACAGCCGCGCGACCGGTGGGGTCGTCGCCGGGACGACGTACTTCATCAAGGTCGACGGGAAGGCCGGGGCGGTGGGCCAGGTGATCCTGCACGTCAGCCTCACGCAGGCCGCGTTCGCGCCGCTCATCACCAACATCAGCCCACCGTCGGCCGCCAAGGGAAGCGTGCTCACGATCACGGGGTCGGGATTCGGCGGGTTCTTCTTCGTAGAGGTCGACGGCTTCCCTGCCGCGGTCACCGGTTCGCCGATCGCCACCCAGATCCAGGTCACCGTGCCCTCATCCGTGAACGACCCGGGGCCGAACTCCATCAACGTGGGGGCGAAGGGCCCGGTCATATTCGTGTCGTCCGATACGGCATCGGGTCCGGCGACCAGCATCGCCATCTCCGACCAGTCGTTCACGTACACGACCTGACCGCTCGGAGCGGTCGCCGCCGGGAGCGGGCCGGTTCCGAAGTGGCCTTTACACGCCGCCAGTTGTCTCGTACAGTCGTCCGCAATCCGGGCCGTTCGGGATGATCAGGGGGGGTCTGCCACACAATCGTCCTGCCACCTGTGACGCGCCCGCTCAGAGCAGGAACCAGTGGGGAGGGAGCGCGTCGTGCGTCGTCTTGGGATCCGCGCAGTCTTGTTCGTCGTTCTCGTCGGCCTCGTGATCACTCCGGCGCTGCCCAGCGCCGGCGCCGCGAGGAGCTCGGGGGCGGCCTCGGTCAACCCGCTGGCCGTGCTGCGGGCCACCGCGAACCACGTCGGCATGGGGGACCCCGATCTCCCGCCGGTTGGCCGCCACCTCGACGGCGACCGGTACCTGGCCCTGCGGGCCCGCCAGGAGGCGCTGTACCGCGGCGCGCCGTTCACGCTCCGCGACAACGGTCGTGAGGTCGCGATCCGCCAGCTCCGGCGGGAGCGCGCGACGGCCGGCCGGGGGAAGCTCATCCCGTTGTGGACCCCGATCGGCCCGGCCCCCATCCCCAACGGGCAGACCAACCCGATCAACGCGGTCAGCGGCCGGGTCACGGCCATCGTGGTCAGCCCCGCCGCCTCGGGCACCGTGTACGTGGGCACCGCGCAGGGCGGCCTGTACCGGAGCACGAACGGCGGCGCGACCTGGACGCCGATGATGGACGACGCGGCATCCCTCGCGATCGGCGCGCTGGCGCTGTCGCACGGCGGTTCCACGCTGTACGTGGGGACGGGCGAGGGCAACCTCTCCGGCGACAGCTACGCGGGCGTGGGCCTGTACCGCATCGACAACCCCGCCGGGGCCTTCACGGTCCATGGGCCCTTCGAGACTCGCATCGCCGGGACCGGGACCACCGCCGGGAACGGGCACGCGTTCAAGTTCGAGTCGATCACCGGCATCGCGGTGGACCCAGCCAACGCCGCCCGGATCTACGTCTCGTCCACGCCCGGGGGGATCGGCGTGGCCAACGACTGGGAGTGCTGCGTGAGCCCGGCCGCCTCCGTCGGCCTGTACCGCTCCACGAACGCCACGTCCGGGACTCCGACCTTCACCAAGGTCGCCGGCGGCTTCCCTCAGGGCTCCGCCTCCACGCCGACGTTCTTCGCGGCAACCGATGTCAGGTTCGTGCCCGGGAGCTCCTCGACCCTGCTCGTCGGCGCCGAGGACATCGCGTTCAACACGATCTCGAACAACGGCGTGTGGCGGACGACGAACGCCAACCTGGCGAACCCGACCTTCAAGCACGTCTCGCTCCCCAAGCCGCCGTTCAACGTGCGGTTCGGCACGAGCGGTACCACCGTGATCGTGGGCGCGGAGGCGTTCGACTTCTCGACCAACAGCATCGTCGGCCGGGCGTTCAAGTCGACGAACCGCGGGCTGACGTTCCCGACGACGCTCAAGGCCGCGAACGGGTTCTGCGACTTCCAATGCGGCTACGACATGGCCGTGGCGCTCGACCCGTCCAACGCGAGCCACATCCTGCTCGGCGGCTCGGCCAACCAGGGCGCCTCCGAGATCGTGGAGCGGTCGACCAACGGCGGCTCCACCTTCTCGTCCTCGGACAACGGGCTCCACGCCGACACGCACGCTGTCGCGTACGCGCCGAGCAACCACGCCGTCGTGTACACGGGGGACGACGGTGGCATCTTCAGGAGCGCCGACGGGGGCGCCACCTGGACCAGCCGGAACACCACCGGCTTCTCGGCGACGCAGTTCCAAAGCATCGCGGTCCACCCGACCGACCCGAACTTCACGATCGGCGGGACGCAGGACAACGGCACGGTGTTCTACCGCCCGGACGCGAGCTGGCATCGAATCGACTTCGGCGACGGGGGGTTCTCGGCAATCGACCAGAATGCGGCCGACAACACCAACGTGACCATGTACCACACGTACTTCAACGAGAAGAGCTTCCTGGTCGGGTACGCCTTCGTGACCACGACCGCGACCGCGCACGACGGCGCGTGGGGGTTCCGCGGATGCTCGGACGGCATCCATTCCGGGAACGGCATCCTGTGCACCGAGAACCCGCTGTTCTACGCTCCGCTCGAGCTGGGCCCGGGCTCTCCCAACACGGTGTACTTCGGGACCGACCGGCTGCACCGCTCGACCAACCGCGGGCTCACCAACCCCACAGCCAGCCAGACGTTCTCCACCACCTCGGCCGGCCAGGGGCGGATCAGCGCCATCGGCATCTCCCCCCAGTTCGACCCGGTGCGCATCGTGGGCGGCAGCAGGGGTGGCGTCTTCGGGACCACCACCGGGGCCAATCCCCTGCGCAACCTCGACCCCACGAACACGATCCCCAACCGGTACGTGGCCCGCACGGTCATCGATCCCAACACCTCCACGACGGCGTACGTCTCGATCAACGGGTTCCTGGGGGGCACGGCCCCGAGCCAGTCGCACGTCTGGAAGACGACCAACCTCAACGCGAACCCCCCGACGTGGACGGCAGTGAACACCGGGCTGCCGGACGTCCCGGTGAACGCGTTCGTTGTGGATCCCGCCAACTCGAACGACCTGTACGCCGGGACCGACATCGGGGTGTTCGCGTCGACCGACGGGGGGACCACGTGGGCGCCGTACGGCACCGGATTGCCGGTCGTGGCGGTCTTCGACATGGCCATCGCGCAGCCCGGCACCGTGAACGAGGTGCTGCGGGTGGGCACCCACGGCAAGGGGGCGTGGGAGATCCCGGTCGCCTGAGCGACCGTCAGCTGGTCCGAGTGGCGGTGGCCGGCACGGGCGGCGCCGTGGTGGACAGCACGCGGACGTACCCGAGGTTCCTGGTCACCGAGGCCGTGACGTAGTCGCCCTCGGACGCCCGCTGGTAAATCTGGGGGCGGACCCGCCAGGCCCGGATGCGCTCGGTCGTGTCGTCGTCGACGGCCAGGTAGAACTGGGGCTTGTCGTCGCTGCCCTGCCGGCGGGCCCGGAGGATCAGCCCGGTGACGTCGCGATGCGCGAACAGGTCGATCGCCCCCCGGACCAGCTGGATCGCCGCGGCGACGGCCACCACGCCGGCCACGGCGAGGGCGACCGCCTGCCCTGTCCGCAGCTGGTCACCGGCCGACGACGTCGCGGCCGCCTGCTCCAGGGCGGCGGCCAGGAAGAACAGGCCGGTCGCGGCGGCCCCGGCCAGCAGCGACAGCGCCACGATCGCGGCCGGCGACCGGCCCCATCCCGGCGACGCGACGTTCCCCGGGTAGACCACCCGGACCTGCCGCCACCGTCCCCCCACCGGGCTCCAGGCGCGGCGGTCGCTCTCGGCGCCCATCGCGATGGGCCGGGCCGCGCCGGCGGCCTCCCCCAGCGCGGCGCCGTAGGCCAGGTAGCGCTCCCACGTGATCACGGCCGTCGGCGGGAGCGTGTCGAACACGGTGTCCTGGCGGAGGTGCTCCTTGACGCCCAGCCACCGGGCGGCGGCCTCGAGCCCCGCGGGGGTCGAGCGCTGCCGCCCGCTCCCCCACAGCCACCCCGTCAGCGCGATGGCCGCGATGGCGAAGTACGCCGCCCCGTAGACCGGGACGGCGATGCCGAACAGCACCGCCGCCGGGACGGCCGCGGCGACGACGACGGCCTTGCTCGTGGGGCTCCACAGGTCCTCGGACAGGCCGCGGGCCTTGGCCTCGGCGACCACCTCGCCGCGGAAGCCCCGCCACCACCGGTCGGCCACGTCGGCGGGGCCGGTGGTGAGGGCGGCGGTCGGCACGACGCCGTCCACGGCCTTGGACCTCAGAAGCGACAGCACCCGGGCCTCGAACGGGAGCAGGCCCTGGTCGGCCCGACGGATCCGGCACTCGAACTGGCCGGGCGCCACCTGCTGGAACTCGACCGAACCCCTCGCCGCGAGGTCGAGCAGCGTGGCCGGGACCGCCTCCGGCGTAGGCCGCCACCGGTTGACCAGCAGGTTCGCCACGGCCGGCGGCTCCGGCCCGAGGTCCATCGTGGGCGGCCCCTCGTCCGGGCTCTCCGGCCCCCGCGCGACCCGGACGGCGGCCACGACGATCAGCCAGAATGCCGTCGCCACGCCGCCGGCGTAGGCCAGCGCGACCTGGGCCACGTGCAGGAACCGGTTCTCGACGAGGAACGGCGCCATCGCCAGGGATGCTCGCCGATCCGGCGGTTCAGTTCAACGGTCGACGGGTCGGGATGGCCGGGGTCAGTGCGGGGAGCACATCGTCTCCTCCTGCGTCGGAGCCGTCCCCGTGCTGGGGTTCTGACCCGGGGTGCCGAGCGGCAGGGGGTTCAGGACCTGCGGAGCGATCGGGTTCGTGAACTGGAACTCGCTCAGGAGGTCGCCCAACCCCTTGAGCGACTCGCGCACGGTCGGCCGGGGATCCGGCCGCCCGTCGGTCCTGGGGTTGATCCGGTGGCTGCCGAGGAACAGGTCCTCGATGAACCGGAGGTACGAGTCGGAGGTCAGCGTCTGGTGGTCGATGATCGAAGGGCGGGCCCACGGGCTGATGAGGAGCCCGGGAACCCTGATGCCGTAGCCGAGGTCGTCGACGCGGTGGGGCGGGACGTGGTCGTAGAAGCCGCCCCAGTCGTCCCACGTCAGGAAGATCGCGGTCGAGTCCCAGTCCGGTCCCTTCATCGCGGCGTTGATGACGCTCGTGACGTGGCACATCCCCGGCCAGATCTGGTGATACGCGTTGTCGGGGTGCTCGCCCACGCCCCCGTAGGGCAGGACCCAGGACACCTTCGGAAGGGTCCCGTCCGCGGCGGCCGAGTAGTAGTTCGCCTGTCCCATGATCCGTTTGACCTGGTAGTCCTGCCGAACCGTCGTGAACCACGGCAGGGGCATCTGCGCGGTGTGCGTCCGGTACGGGCCGGTCGGGCAGGGGTTCTGCAGGACGCAGGTGTCGTCCCCGACGTAGTATGACCACGTCACGCCGGCCTTGTGCATCAGGTACGTGATGTCGGTCCAGCCCCACAGCGGCTTGTCGATTCCCGCGTCCATCTCGTGCCGCTGGTCCCCGAGGCCCAGGCTGGACTTGCAGGTCGTCGGATCCCGAGGGTTGGCGCAGCTGGCCGACCACCCGGATACCAGGTACAGGTGCGACGGGAGGGTCCACGAGTCCGCCGACGCGAACATCCGGTCCTGCAGCACGAAGTTGTCTGCGTACTTCCAGTAGTTCGGAATCTCGGCGCGGGTGTGGTAGCTCATGACGTCCGGCTGGCCACCGGGTCCGGTCAGGGCGTCGCACCCCGGTGCGGTTCGGTGCAGCGCGCAGGGCAGGCGCGCCTTGACCAGCGCGCGCACGAACCCGTCCATCTTCCCGCCGTCCACGTCCGTCTTCGAGGAGGCCTCGTTGTGCGGGCCTCCGACCTGGCGCTGGTTCGTGGAGTGATAGGGGTGGACGCAGCGGTGCAGGACCGAGTCCCACGCGCACACGGAGGGGTGGCCGTTGACCATCGGGATGCCGTTGGCTCCCGGGTAGGTCCCGAAGTACTGGTCGAAGGAGCGGTTCTCCTGCACGATGAAGATGAGGTGCTTGATGTGGCTCTTCGCCAGGGCGAGCTGCGTCTGCAGTGTCCGCGACGACGACAGGACGGCCGGCCTCGATCCGGAGCCGCCAGGGGAGCCCGGGCCATCCGCCGCCAGGGCGGACACGCCCGACACCACGATCAGGGCAAGTCCGGATACGAGCGCCGAAAGCCTCGTGACCCTCCTCGCGAACCACATCAGAGCATCCTGCCCACGGGGAATGCCCCCGAGATCGAACGGATGGGTCCGCTCCTCGGCGGGAATGAACCGTCGGAACTCGCTAGCCTTCCTCTCACCAGTTATCGCCCTTTCGCGGTTGCTCTTGGAGAAACGCCATCAAGGAAGTGAGGACCCTGGGGGGGGAGGAGCGCACAGCACGCCGAGGCGCTCCCTCAGATCGGTCCTGACAGTCGAGTAGGCCGGATCGGACGCCACGCTGTCCATCTCGTAGGGGTCAGAGCTCAGGTCGTAGAGCTCGTCCTCCTTCTCTCCGGTGTCTGAATACTGATAGACGGTGTAGTCGTAGCGAGTGGTCCGTATGGAGCAGTACGTGGGGATCTTGGTACCGCCCAGGTGCTCAACGAGGAAATCATCCCGTCCCTGCGCCTCGGGATTGGAGAGGAAGGGCAGAAAGGTAGTGCCATCGACCGGGGGGGCAGAGATGCCGGCAAGCTGCGCGAACGTCGGAGCGAGGTCGATGTTCAAGATCATGTGTGAATCATCCGTGTGAGGACTTGTTACGACGCGGTCGTATCGGACCACGAAAGGGATCCGGATGCTCTCTTCGTACGGCAGCTGTTTGTCCGTCAGCCGATGTTCGCCCTCCACGAGGCCGTTGTCCGACATGAACACGATCATGGTGTTATCGAGCCGGCCGGTATCCGCGAGGGCCCGCACGAGCCTTCCCACAGCTCGGTCGATGGCCAGCAGGCTCTGATCCTCCTTGAGCCGGTATCGATCGTTCCGGGCCTGTCTCTCCGGCGACAGTAGTGGGAGGGACTGAACCCATCGTGGCTTGTCGGAGACGTCGGCCTCGTTGTAGCTCGGCGGCCGAGCCGGTTCCAGATCGGGAAAGGCCGAAGCATCTCGTGGGGCTGGAGTCCCGGGGCGATGGGGAGCGTACGTGGCGAAGTAGAGGAAGAATGGCGATTGGGTCGTTCTCACGAACCGAACTGCTTGGTTCGCGAGGACGTCGGTGGAGTAGTCGGATGCCTCGTGACCATGCCACGTGAGGCGTCCATCCTCGGTCATGAGGTAGTCGTAGTAACGGCCGTTGTCCTCGTAGAAGGCATCCCACCGATCCCATCCCGGCGGAACGTACATCCCATCGGTGTATGACCGGTACTCGTTCAGGTACTTCCCAACGAGCGCCGTCCGGTATCCGGCATCGTGGAGCCAGGTCGCGATCGTGGAGCGGTCCTCGCCACGGGAGGTGAAGGCCTCGAACCCCCCGGACGGATAGGATTCGTGTACACCTGGGTCGTGTGTGAGTAGTTCCCGGTCAGGATGCTGGTCCGACTGGGGCAGCACAGGGAATTCACGACGAAGGCGTTGTTGAAGGTAACCCCGTGCGGGACCAGTAGTCGCCGGACGTTCGGCATGGCCCACAGCGAGTCCCATCGCTGATCGTCCGTCAGGATGAGGACGATGTTCGGCTGCGGCTTGAGAGAGGCCGCCCGGGAACGGCGAGGGCGGTGCGAGACCGTCGCGGCCAGCATGGCGGTCGTGACGGCGAGAACGAGGCCGACTCTCAGCAAGCGACGACCCCTCACCTGGACCCCGATGGCGGTTTCCTCACAGGGCCCACGACACCAGCCTCAGAGTCGACTTCAAGCCAGCCAGAGGCATCGAGCAGGCCTTCGGAGTCGATGAGGAGACGCCCGCGGGACGAGACTTTCGCCTCGTTCGCGTTTCCCGCACCCTGGATCGTGACCAGATTGGTGACGGCTCGGGCCACCGACGGCCCGGCGATCCTCCGACGAGGACGGTGGCGAAGATCATCCACGGAACCGAACCCGGCCACGTGACGAGCGCATTAGACAAAACCTCTCGAATGTCTTGCTGGGCAGCGGACGCGTGAGTTGACCATCAGCCTCCCATCGCAGTCAAGAGGTCAAGGTGCGACCCAGCGACCTTCCCTTGGCTCCACGCCGCCTTGTCTCGTCTCGGCCATCCCCACCAGTCGAGCACGACCGCGGAGGGGGTCATTTCGTCGAAGAGTCTGACGAAGGCCTTCCACGTGCCTGGGCGGGCGGCATACACTCGCGCATCCGCGGATTTGGGGAGGTTTCGACATGGACGACGACGAGGGCCGGGACGACAAGTTGCAGGAGCAGGATCACCTGATGGAGGGGCCGGCTCAGGAGGTGCGTCTGGACCCGGTGCCGGAGGAGGTGCTGGCCGTCCCGTCGGAGGGGCTCGAGCAGCGGCCCCAGCCCCAGAAGCGGGTGATCATCATCGGCGGGGGGATCGCGGGGCTGGTCTCGGCGTTCGAGCTCGCGCGGCAGGGACACGAGCCGCTGGTGCTCGAGGCGCAGCACCGGGTCGGCGGTCGCGTCTACACCCTGCGCGACTTCGCGCCCGGGCTGTACATCGAGGCCGGCGCCATGCGGATCCCCCGCGTGCACGACCTGACCCTCGAGTACTGCCGGCTGTTCGGGCTGGAGCTCCGGCCGTTCGTGATGGGGAACCCCCGGGCCAAGGTGTACGTGGGCGGCGAGATGATGACCATGCACGAGGCCGACCAGCACCCCGAGCGGCTGCCGTTCGAGCTGGAGGAGCACGAGCGGGGCCGGACCTACTCCGAGATGTGGGACGAGGCGACGGCCGAGGTCCGCGAGCTGTTCGACAAGCAGGGCCACGACGCCTTCGACCAGATCCTGCGTGACTACGACCAGTACTCGATCCGCGAGTTCCTGCAGATGCGCGGGTTCAGCGAGGGCGCGATCGAGCTGTACGGCGTGATGTCGTTCCGCGAGCAGAACATGAACGCGGCCGTGATCGAGCAGCTCCGCGAGATCGTCGGACGCTCGTTCGAGGACATGCAGGAGATCGTCGGGGGCACCGACATGCTCCCCAGGGCCTTCTACCAGCAGGTGAAGCACTACGTGCGGTTCGGGGCCGAGGTCGTTGCGATCGACCAGACCGAGCACGAGGTGACCGTGCACTACAAGACGCCCGGCGGCCGGTTCAGCGTGACCGGCGACTACGCGATCTGCACGCTCCCCTATCCGGTGATGCGCAACGTCGAGGTCCGCCCGGCGCTGTCGCGCGGCAAGCAGAAGGCCATCCGCGAGCTGCACTACAACTCCTCGACCAAGATCGTGTTCCAGACCCGGACGCGGTTCTGGGAGAAGGAGCCGCTCGGGATCGTCGGCGGCACGAGCGCGACCGACCTGCCGATCCGCCGCATCGTGTACCCGTCGTTCAGCGACCCGGACGAGGAGCGCGGCATGCTCCTCGCGTCGTACACGTGGGGCGGCGACGCGCTGCGATGGTCCTCGATGGGCCAGGAGGACGCGGTCGAGCAGGCCATCGAGGACGTCGCCCGCATCCACCCGGAGATCGTCGAGGAATTCGAGCTCGGGGCAATGCACTGCTGGGACGCCGACCCCTACGCGGGCGGCGCGTTCGCCTTGTTCGAGCCCGAACAGGAGACGCAGCTCCAGGATGACATCGTGTCCCCGGAGGGCCGCATCCACTTCGCCGGCGAGCACTGCAGCCTGTATCACGCGTGGATCCAGGGCGCGCTCGAGAGCGGGATCCGCGCCGCGCGCGAGATCCACGCAGCTCCCGTGGTCATGGCCGCCGAGGTGGAACGGTGACCGGTGGGTCGGCCGACGAGGTGATGCCGGAGTCCGGGCAGCCGATCGTCCGGGACCCCGTGCCGGAGGAGACGCTGGGGGTCGCCGACCACGGGCTCGATGCGAGGCCGGGAACGCGCAAGCGGGTCGTCGTGATCGGCGCCGGGATGGCCGGGCTGGTCGCCGCGTACGAGCTGAAGCGGCAGGGCCACGACGTCACGGTGCTCGAGGCCCAGAACCGGGTCGGCGGGCGGGTGTTCACCTGCCGGGAGTTCGCGCCGGGGCTGTACGCGGAGTTCGGCGCGATGCGGATCCCCCGCTCGCACGACCTCACGCTGAAGTACTGCGCGGCGTTCGGACTGACGCTGTGCCCCTTCGTCATGGGGAACCCCCGCGGGCTGGTGTACATCGGCGGGCAGCGGATGACCATGACCGAGGCCAACGAGCACCCCGAGCGGCTGCCGTTCGACCTCGAACCCCACGAGCGCGGGAAGACCGCGGACGACCTGTGGGCCCACGCCGTCGCCGACATCAAGGCGCTGCTCGACCGCGAGGGCCCGGCCGCATGGGAGGAGATCCGCGCCCAGTTCGACCAGTACTCGCTCTACGAGTTCCTGGAGCATCGCGGGTTCAGCGAGGGCGCGATCGAGTACTACGCGGTCATGAACTTCGTCGAGACCGACATGAACAACGCGGTGATGGAGGTGCTCCGGGAGGACCTCGAGGGCGCGTACGTCGACATGCAGACGATCGACGGCGGTATGGACGCCCTGCCGAACGCGTTCTTCGGCGAGCTGCAGGACGAGGTGCGGTTCGGCGCGAACGTCCATGCCATCGAGCAGTCCGCCGACGAGGTGACCGTCCACTTCAAGACGGAGGCGGGGCGGTTCGCCGAGACGGCGGACTTCTGCGTGTGCGCGATCCCGTTCCCGTGCCTGCGGACGGTCGAGGTCGCCCCGGGGTTCACGCGCGAGAAGCAGAAGGCGATCCGCGAGCTGAACTACCACGCGTCGACGAAGGTGCTGTTCCAGGTGCGCCACCGGTTCTGGGAACAGGAGGACGGCATCGTGGGGGGCGGCGCGTCGGTGACGGACCTGCCGATCCGCCGGATGAACTACCCGCCGTCGCCGGGGGACACGGAGCGGGGCGTGCTGCTGGCCTCGTACTCCTGGGGCCAGGACGCGCTGCAGTGGGGCGCGATGGACCCCGAGACCAGGCTGGAGGAGGCGCTCGACGACGTGTCGCGAATCCACCCCCGCATCCGCGAGGAGTACGAGGTCGGCACGTCCCACGCCTGGTACGGCGACCGCTGGGCCCGCGGCGCCTTCGCCCTGTTCGCGCCCGACCAGCAGACCGACCTCCAGGCCGCGATCGTCGAGCCGGAGGGCCGGATCCACTTCGCCGGCGAGCACTGCTCGCTGTACCACGCCTGGATCCAGGGCGCCCTGGAGTCGGGGATCCGCGCCGCGAGGGAGATCCACGAGGCCCCCGCACCGGCGGAGACCGCGCGGATATGAGCACGCTTCGCCACGACGTCTCGTGATGCCCCGGGACCGAGCGGGACGTACCCGACCGGCAGCCTAGTGCTCGAGCAGGCGGGGGTCCGGGCGCTGTGGCGGCCGAAACCGCTCGGCCGCGTCACTTGCCAGCGAGAAGGCATAGAGGTGCCCGTCCCCGGAGGCCTCGTACAGCATCCCGTTCACGACGGTCGGCACCGACGCATATCCGGTGTTCGACACCTTGACCGTCCACAGCGGCGCGCAGGTCGCGGAGCACGAGACCGGAAACGCGCGCAGATCGTTGTCGGACGTTGTCGTGTAGACCACCCCGTTCGCAACGACCGCCGTGGAGGACATGTAGGGCTCCCCGATCGACGCCTGCCAGAGGGTCGAACCATCCGATGCTCGGACCGCGAGCATCTGTCCAGTGCCCACGCCCGTTCTCGCCCCACCGAACACGACACCCCGAGCCAGCGCCGGCATCACGACGTTCCCCGAATGCTCCCACAGCCCCTGGAATCCGCTGCGTACGTCGTACGCGGCCAGCTGGCCGACGACGCTGTAATAGACCACGCCTCCTCGTGCGGCTGCGGAGGTCCCGAAAGGGGCTGGCGCCGCGCCGGGCGTCGATCCTCCGCACGACGAGCCGCCGCATCCCGCGCTCGCGTAGAAGTCGAACTCGTGGACGTCGCAGAGGCAGAAGATGCTGAAGTCGTGCGTGTGGACGTCGACGAGGCCATCGGCGACCGTGGCCGAGGTGCCGGCGATCGCGGCCATCCCATTGCCCACCCAGGACGGAGAGCAGGTCGCCGGGCACGCCGTGGGATAGGCGGCCACACCGTGGACCGTGTCGGCGACGAAGACGGACGAGCCGACCAGGGCGGGAGAGCCTGTGGCCGCGTTGGCAGCGCCCCCGGCCCCCGACTGCCAGGCGGGGCTGCACGGGGTGACGCACCGAGTTGGGTAGGCGAGCAGGTCGCCGGCGGCGTCGGTGACGAAGACCTTGTCCGCACCGGCGGAATACGCGGGAGAGGACCGGATGGCCGAGCCGAGTGAAGCGCTCTTCCAAAGCGTCGACCCCGTGGCGGGGTCGAGGGCATGGAGGATGCCGCCGCCGTCGCCCACGAAGAGCGTCCCGTGGGCACCCACCGTGGGAGCAACCGTCGGCTGGGAAGCATCCAAATAGGCCCCGAGGCTAGCCGTCCACGCCGGAACGAGATCGGCGACGTTGTCCGGGCCGATCACGTTCTCGTAGCGGTTGAAGCCCGTATGCCCCGCGTCGAACTGGAACTGCGCCCACGTCGTGGCCACCGTGAAGCTTCGTTGCGTCGCCAGGCCGCTGTGACGCCCCACCGCCGTCAGCCAGTGGGGTCCGGGAACGGCCGTCCCGGGAATGCGCACCCGCGAGCCGGCAAAGCCACCGGTCGCGTCCGTCGTCACCAACCCGACGGCTGCAGTATCGACGTAGAGATCGACTCGTTCGGTCGGGCCGAACCCGGAGCCGGCGACGGTCACGTTCGTGGTGGGCGGGCCGACCACAGGCGTCAACGAGATGCCGAGTGTGACCGAGAAACTCGTGGGCGGATTGGACGACGAAGCGCCGTTCACCGTCAGGGGACCGGTGCCGGCGAGTGGAGGCACCTTCGTGGAGATCCGGGTCGCCGAGATATACGTGCATGTGGCCACGACGCCGTTGAACTTGATCGTGACTCCGCTGCACGAGCCTCCGGTACCGGTGAAACCGCTCCCGGAGATGGAAACGGTAGTTCCGACGGGTCCTCGTGTCGGGGAGAACCCGCTCACGCCGACGGCGGCCCACGCACGCGGCGCCGTAGCGAGGATGGACAGCGCCACGGCGGCAACAGCGACTATGCACCGGGTCTGTGATTTGGACGACATTGGCCCCCCCTCCCCGTTGCGGACTTTGCAGGGCCACTGCGCCCCTTGTCAAGGGGCACCGTGGAATCCGGCTCGAGCAGCGCCCGGTTCGAGCTGAGATCGACCCCCGGGCGCACTCCGTCGCCGCCATGGAACACCGGGATCGCCGGTCCGGAGGAGGGGCTCGTTCGGTGCGTCACCTCCCGTCGGAGAGCTTCCTCGATGAGCTGGCCGAGGTCAGTCCCTCGCGCCGGGCCCGACGCTTCCCAGACCGGTACGGGTTGTCGTCGATCGATACGGTCGTGCGCATGATGCTCCAACCACAGCATCAGTTGCATCTGGCCGAGCAGATCAGACGTTCGCGGCGGCGAGGGCGCGCAGGGCGTCGATCTGCAGCGTGGTGGCGATCAACGTCGTCGCGCCGGCCTCGCGCCAGCGCTCGATGCGTTCGCCGATCCGCTCGGGCGGGCCGACCAGCGAGACCTCGTCGACCAGGTCGTCGGGGACGGCCGCCGCGGCCTCGCCCTTGCGGCCCTCGAGGTAGAGATCCTGGATCGTCGCGGCGGCCTCCTCGTAGCCGTACCGCTGCGCGAGCGAG
Organism: Actinomycetota bacterium; assembly: GCA_045805265.1. Lineage (GTDB taxonomy): Bacteria > Actinomycetota > UBA4738 > UBA4738 > JACQTL01 > JBJMLO01. The sequence continues at coordinate 46,852 of JBJMLO010000025.1, read as the reverse complement.
TTGTAGAAGTTCCGGCCGCGCGCGCCCATGCCGCCGACGTACAGCGCCAGGAACGGCTTCACGAGGTCGCGGCACTGCTGGACGTCGTCGCCCACGAACACGGGGACCATGGGCGCGACGTCGAATCCCTCCGCCGAGCGGCCGGCTCGGGCGAACCCCTCGTCGAGCCACTCCCGGAACATCGCCGCCCGTGACGGCGAGTAGAACGTGGGGATCCACCCGTCGGCGATCTCTGCGGCCAGCGCGACGTTCTTTGGGCCGATCGCCGCGAGGTAGATCGGGAGGTCGGGCCGGAGGGGATGGACGATGGTCTTCAGCGGCTTGCCAAGTCCCGTCGACCCCGGGGCCTCGGCCGGGATCGTGTAGTACTCCCCGCGGAACTCCACCGGCTTGTCGCGGCGCAGCATGGCCCGGACGATCTCCACGTACTCGCGGGTCCGGGCCAGCGGCTTGCCGTACGGGACGCCGTGCCACCCCTCGACCACCTGCGGCCCGCTCATCCCGAGTCCCAGCCGGAACCGCCCGCCGGAGAGATGGTCGAGCGTGATCGCCGTCATGGCCGTCGCCGCCGGGGTGCGAGCAGGGATCTGCATGATCGCGGTGCCGAACTCCAGCCGGGTGGTCCGGGACGCCACCCACGACAGCCAGGACACCGCGTCGGAGCCGTAGGCCTCCGCGCTCCAGATCGAGCCGAACCCGAGGCGCTCGGCCTCCTCGACCAGCGGCATCACGTCGACCGGTTGCGCGCCCCAGTACCCGAGGTGCAGGCCGAGCTCCATGGCCCCGCAGCATAGCCCCGGCGTTTGCGGGCCCGGTGCCCCGGTGCGCTAGGCTCGGGACCGAGGCCGGCGCTCGGGGGACGGGGAAGGCCCCCGGGCCGCCGGCCGTTTGGGGGACCCGGCATGCAGGACATCGTGCAGGAGGCAGTGCACGCCGCCGTCGAGGCGGGGGCCGACTACGCCGACGCGCGGTTCGTCGAGGAGGACACCGAGACCCTCACGGTCCGCAACCAGGAGATGGAGGGCATCGACCGCTCCCGCTCGACGGGCGTCGGGATCCGGGTCCTGGTGAACGGGTACCTGGGGTTCGCCGCGACGGCCCGCACCGGCGGCGAGGACATCACCAGGACGGCCCGCCTGGCCGTGGAGATCGCCCGGGCCGCCGCCCGGCTGCCCCGGGACCCGATCCGCCTGGCCGAGACCGAGCCGGTCGTGGCCACCTGGTCCAGCCCCGTCCAGATGGACCCGTTCACCGTCCCGCTCGAGGAGAAGGTCGCCCTGCTCATGGAGGCGTCGCGGCGCATGCAGGACGTGGAGGGCGTCACCTTCGGCGAGGCGGGCATCGACCTGTTCCGCCGCCATTCGTTCTTCTGCTCATCCGAGGGCGCGCTCATCGAGCAGACCGTCACCCACTCCGGCGGCGGCATCGAGGCCACGGCCATCGGCGACGGGGAGATGCAGCGAAGGTCGTTCCCGAACTCGTTCCGGGGCCACATCACCGCCGCCGGATGGGAGCACATCCCCCGGCTGGCGCTGGTGGAGGAGGCCGAGCGGATCGGCACCGAGGCGGCCCAGCTCCTGAAGGCGAAGGACTGCCCGAGCGAGGTGACCACGGTGATCCTCGACTCGGGGCAGGTGGGGCTGCAGGTCCACGAGTCGATCGGCCACCCGGTCGAGCTCGACCGCGTGCTGGGCATGGAGGAGGCGTTCGCCGGCACCTCGTTCCTGGCGCCAGGCGACCGTGGGCGGCTGCGGTACGGGAGCCCGTTGGTGAACATTACGGCCGACGCGACGATCTCGGGCGGGCTGGGGACGTTCGGCTTCGACGACGAGGGCGTGCCGGCTCGGCGCGTGCCGGTCATCGTGGGCGGCGTGTTCCAGGAGTTCATCTCCAGCCGGGAGACGGCGGCGGTGCTGGGCGAGCGGTCCAACGCGACCATGCGCGCGGACGGCTGGGAGCACCTCCCGCTGATCCGCATGACCAACATCAACATGGAACCGGGCGAGGGCTCGCTGGAGGAGATCGTCGGCGACACGGCCGACGGCATCCTCATGTGCACGAACCAGTCGTGGTCGATCGACGACAAGCGCGTGAACTTCCAGTTCGGCTGCGAGATCGCCTGGCGCATCAGGGACGGCAAGCGAACCGAGCTGTACCGCAACCCCAACTACACAGGCATCACCACGGAGTTCTGGGGCTCGTGCGACGCGGTCGGCGGGCGCGAGGAATGGGTGCTGTGGGGCACGCCGAACTGCGGGAAGGGTCAGCCCGGGCAGACCGCCCGGGTCGGACACGGGACGCCGCCGGCCCGGTTCCGGAACGTCCAGGTCGGGGTGCGGTAGTGGGGCCCGTCGGCGCCGATCGCGCCCGCGCCGTCATGGAGGCCGCGCTCGAGGCGGGCGGCGACGCCGTCGAGGTGCTGCTGTTCCACTCGTGGGGCGGGCTGACGAGGTTCGCCGACTCCGCGATCCACCAGAGCACGTGGCGGGAGGACACGTCGCTTCGGATCCGGGTCGTCGACGACCGCCGGGTCGCGGTGGCGTCGACGAACGAGCTGACGCCCGAGGGCGCGGCGCGCGCGGCGGCTGGCGCGCGCGAGCTGGCCGAGGTGAGCTCGCCCGACCCCCTGTTCCCCGGGCTGGCCCCCAGGGCGGACGTCCCGGCCAAGGACGCCTATGACGAGGCCACGGCCGGGACCACGCCCGAGCGGCGCGCGGAAGGGGTCGAGGCCATCGTGTCGCAGGCCTCCGACGGGTTCCGGGCGGCCGGCTCCTACGAGACCGGTGCGGCGGAGATCGCGCTGCTGAACTCCGAGGGGCAGTTCTGCTACGGCCCGACCACCCAGGCCAGCGTCACGGCGCTCGTCAGCGGGGGCGACGGCGGAGCCGGGTACGTGGAGGCGTGGTCGGTGGGCGCCGACGGGCTGGACCTGGAGGAGATCGGGCGGCGGGCCGCACGGAAGGCCCGCGACAGCCAGGCGCCGCGGGACCTGGACCCGGGCCGGTACGAGGTGGTGCTCGAGCCGGCCGCGGTGGCCACGCTCGTCGCGTTCCTGTCCTACCTGGGCTTCGGCGGGCGGGCCCTGGCCGAGGGCCGGTCGTGCCTGTCCGGGAGGGAGGGCCAGCGCGTCGCGGCCGAGGGGATCACGATCGTCGACGACGTGTTCGCGCCGGGCATGCCCGGGGCGGCGTTCGACTTCGAGGGAACGCCCAAGCGGCCGGTGGACCTCATCCGCGACGGGGTGTTCCGCGACGGCGTCTACGACCGCCGGAGCGCCAAGCAGGCCGGCAAGGAGTCGACCGGCCACGCGCTCCCGGCGCCGAACCCCGAGGGAGCGTTCCCGCTGAACGTGGAGATGGCGCCGGGCGACGCGTCGGTCGAGGACATGGTGGCGGCCACGAAGCGTGGGCTGCTCGTGACGCGGTTCCACTACTCCAACGTCGTGCATCCGCTGGACTCGGTGATCACCGGCATGACCCGCGACGGCACCTGGCTGGTCGAGGACGGCGAGATCAGGCATCCCGTGAAGAACCTGCGGTTCACGCAGTCGATCCTCGAGGCGCTGCAGGGGACCGAGCTGGTCGGCCGCGACACCGAGATGGTCAGCGAGTTCTTCTTCTCGGCCTCCCGGGTCCCGGCCCTGAAGCTCGCGTCGTTCCACTTCACCGGCCGCAGCGACCATTGACTGACGTCGGGGGGCTCCGGCCCACCGACGTCCCCCACGGCACGCTCCAGGCTGGCGCGCGTCAGGCCGTCCACAGGAGGACGACTCGAGAGGTTCGATCTTTTCTTTTCTGGCCCGGGAGCGGATGATCCAGGCCCTGCCTGGAGGCGCCCCGCCCACCGTGGCCGGCGAACGGCCGGCGTGGCCCACGAAGCTTGGAGGACCCGATGCGGACGACTCACTCAGCCCGTTTGCTCAGTCGTGCCCGAACCGTTGTCGCCATCGCTTCGGTCATCGCCCTCCTGACGGTCGGAGGAGCGAGCGGGGCACCTGGGAGCGCGGACATCCGGGCAAACTCAGTCGGCCCCGCGCTGTCGCTGTCGATGACCGGGTTCTCGCCGACGTCCGGCCCGGTCGGGACCCCGGTCACCATCACCGGGAGCGGGTTCACGTCCGGGGACCTGGTGCGCTTCCACGGCACGCCCGTCACCTCCGCGAAGGCGAGCGCCGACGGGACGACCCTCAAGGTCTCCGTCCCCGCGTTCGCGACCTCGGGCCCGATCACCGTGACGAATACCAGCACGGGCCACACGGTCGGCCTCCCGGGGACGGCCTTCCAGGTCACGGCGGGGATCGCCGCGACCCACAGCGTCTGGCCGGGGGGGCACCTGGTCGTGACGGGATCGGCGCTCTCGCCGGACCAGCGCGTCGACATCCGGGTCGGCGGCGCGCTCCTCGGCACCGCGGTCACGGACGCCCATGGTGACTTCCAGGTCGGGGTGACGATGCCGTTCGACCAGCAGTCAGGGAGGACCCTCCTCACCGTACCGAACGCGGGACGCAACGTCTCGACGATCATCTTCGTCTTCACGGACTGGCCGCAGGAGCGCCACGACGAGCGGGGGACCGGGTACGACACGTTCGAGCAGACCCTCTCGCCGGTCACCGCCCCGAGCCTCAAGCAGCACTGGGCCGACGGCTGCTGTGAATCGACCGGCGTGAGCATGGCGTACGGCTCCGTGTTCACGGGAATCAACGCCCTGGCCGGCCCCGCCCACCCCTTCCAGCCGCCCTGGGCGCTCTTCTCCGCGCGGAAACTGAACGGAGCCGGGCTCTGGGCGTTCCAGCTGGGCAACCTCGACTCCGTCTTCGGGACCCCCGCCGTCGCGAACGGCGTGATGTACGACGGAGACCGCTACGGCGACCTGTACGCCCTGGACGCGAAGACCGGCGCCGAGATCTGGGCGTCCGCGCTTCCGAACGGCTTCGGGGGGTCGTCGTCGCCGACGGTCGCGAACGGGGTGGTGTACGTGCAGACGCATGGTCTCCTCAACGCCGTCGACGCGACGACCGGGGCACTCCAGTGGAGCCAACAGCCGGGCGTCAGCACGGACATCGGCTCGCCCCCGACCGTCGTGGTGGGCGGCTCCGTGGCCGGCGGGGAGGTGCTCGCGGGCGAGAGCGACGGCAACCTGTACGCGTACATCGCCTCCACCGGGGCGCTGCTCGGTCGAAGCCCGGGGGCGGCGGCTCCCAACCTGCCGTCTCGGGCGGGATCGTGTACATGGGAGCCTCCAACGGGACCGTGTACGCACGAGACCTCTCGACCGGGGCGCTGGTGTGGAAGCACGCCACCGGCGGCCCCGTCTACCCCCCCGCGGTCGCGGGGTCGACGGTCTACGTGACCTCCGTCGGAGGGGACGTGATCGCGTTGGACGCCTCGACGGGTGCCCTCCAGTGGTCGGAGTCGTTCGCCCCTCCGGCGACCGCGCCGGCCGTGGCCAACGGCGTGGTCTACTTCGGGAGGACGGACGGCAAGGTGCAGGCCCTCAGGGCCTCCAACGGCGCCGGCCTGGGCAACGTCATCCCCGCGAACGATCATCTGAACCCCCGCGGTCCGGTCGTGGCGAACGGCGTTGTGTACTTCACGGCGACGTTGAACATCCAGAACTCCCAGGCTCTGCCCAGCATGTACGCGTACGGGCTCTGACCCGCGGAGACGGGAGGGTCGAGGGTCCGGTCGAGAACCTCCCGTTCGTTGTCCTCCGCTAGGGGTGCCCGTACCCTGTCCGGACGGCGGTGGAGGGCCAGCGTGATCTGCGCGATGTGCGGAACGGAGAACCGGGCGGGGAGGAAGTTCTGCTCGGCGTGCGGCGCGGCGCTCGCGGTGGTGTGCCCCTCGTGCGGCGCGCCGAACGAGCCGTCCGACCGGTTCTGCGGCGAATGCGGCCGGCCGATACAGCAGGAAGCGGCCGCGGCTGAGCCCGGCCAGGAGGGGCCCGCCTCCGAGCGGCGCCTGGTCTCGGTGCTGTTCGCGGACCTGGTCGGATTCACCGCGCTCTCGGAGTCCCGGGACGCCGAGGAGGTCCGCGAGCTCCTCACGCGGTACTTCGACACGTGCCGGCGGGTGATCGGGAGGTACGGGGGAATCGTCGAGAAGTTCATCGGCGACGCCGTGATGGCAGTGTGGGGAGCGCCGACGGCCCGGGAGGACGACGCGGAGCGCGCCGTGCGGGCGGCGCTCGAGCTCACCGCCGCGGTGGCCGACATGGGGGCCGACGTCGGGGCTCCGGCCCTGCAGGCGCGTGCCGGGGTCCTCACCGGAGAGGCCGCCGTCACGCTGGGCGCGGAGGGCCAGGGGATGGTCGCCGGCGACCTCGTGAACACGGCCTCCCGGGTGCAGTCCGCCGCGCCGCCGGGCTCGGTGCTCGTCGGTGAGGCCACCCGCCGGGCCACGGAGGCCGCCGTCGCGTACGAGGACGGCGGCATCCAGTCGGTGAAGGGGCGGGCCGAGCCCGTCCAGCTGTGGCGGGCCGTCCGGGTGGTGGCCTCGCGCGGCGGGACCCTTCGCCCCTCCGGGCTGGAGGCGCCGTTCGTGGGGAGGGCCGGCGAGCTCCGGCTGGTCAAAGAGCGGTTCCACGCCACCGGAGAGGACGGCATGGCCCACCTGGTCTCGGTCACCGGCCTCGCCGGGATCGGGAAGTCCCGCCTGTCCTGGGAGCTCGAGAAGTACGTCGACGGCCTCGCCCAGACCGTGTGGTGGCACCGGGGTCGGTGCCTGGCCTACGGGGAGGGGGTCACGTACTGGGCCCTGGCCGAGATGGTCAGGATGCGCGCAGGGATCGCCGAGGAGGAGGATCCCGCGTCCGCGACGGCGAAGCTGCACCGGAGTGTCGAGGAGCACGTCCCCGATCCCGAGGAGCGACGGTGGATCGAACCGCGCCTGGCCGCGCTGCTGGCCCTCGAGGACCTGGGGCCCGCCGACCGGGCCGAGTTGTTCTCGGGATGGCGGCTGTTCTTCGAGCGACTTTCGGAGCGGCACGTGACCGTCCTCGTGTTCGAGGATCTCCAGTGGGCCGACGCGTCGCTGCTGGACTTCGTCGACCACCTGCTGGAGTGGTCCCGCGACCACCCGCTGTTCATCCTGACCCTGGCCCGCCCGGATCTGGCCGACCGCCGGCCGGGGTGGGGGTCGGGCCGTCGGAACTTCACGTCCGTGTACCTGGGGCCGCTCCCGGCGGACGCCATGGACGACCTCCTGCAGGGCCTGGTGCCCGGCCTCCCGCCGGAGCTGCGGGGGCGGATCCTGGACCGGGCGGAGGGAGTCCCGCTGTATGCGGTCGAGACGGTTCGGATGCTGCTGGACCGCGGCCTGGTCGTCCACGAGGACGGCACGTACCGGCCGGCCGGCCCGATCGACGACCTCGACGTCCCGGAGACCCTGCACGCGCTGATCGCCTCGCGGCTCGACGCCCTCCCCCCGGAGGAGCATGCAGTCCTGCAGGACGCCTCGGTATTGGGCAAGACCTTCACTCTCCCGGCCCTCGCGGGGGTCGCCGGCACACCGGATGACGCGCTCGGTCCCGTCCTCGCCTCGCTGGTCAGGAAGGACTTCCTCTCCGTGCAGTCGAACCCCCGATCCCCCGAGCGGGGGCAGTACGGGTTCCTCCAGGACCTCGTGCGGCGGGTCGCGTACGAGACGTTCTCCCGGAAAGAGCGCAAGGCGCGGCATCTGGCAGTCGCGGCGTATCTCGAGGCGAACTGGGGCTCCGACGAGGCCGAGATCGTCGAGGTCGTCGCCTCGCACTACCTCGAGGCGTACCGGGCCGCCCCTGAGACCGACGACGCGCCCCAGGTGAAGGCCCTGGCACGAGACGCGCTGGCACGCGCCGGCGAGCGCGCGGCCTCGCTGGCGGCTTCGGCGGAGGCCCGCCGGTACTACGAGGAAGCGGCCGGGCTCGCCGACGACCCCGGCACCGAGGCGGCCCTGGTGGAACGGGCCGGCCTGATGGCCAGGGTCGGGGGCAGCGACGAGGGAGTGGGCCTGTTCGAGCGGGCCGCGGCGCTGTACGAAGCAACCGGTTCGGCGCACGACGCGGCGCGCGTCTCCGCCCACTTGGCAGAGGCCATGTGGGACCAGGGCCACATCGACGAGGCCGTGGAGCGGATGGAGCGGGCCTACGAGACGCTCGCCACCGACGAGCCGGACCGGGACCTGGCCACGCTGGCTCACCAGATCGCGCGGCTTCGGTTCTTCCGGGGCGACCTCGACGTCGCGGCCGAGCGGATCGAGGCGGCCCTGGACATGGCCGAGCGGCTGGGGGACCCCGAGCTTCTCTCGCAGGCGCTCAACACGAAGTCGGTGGTGACCGGCGCCCGGGGCCGGGACCAGGAGTCGATGGCCCTGGTCCGCCATGCCCTGTCCCTCGCCCTGGAGCACGAGGCATGGTGGGCGGCCGCGCGGGCCTACTTCAACCTCACCGTGCCCCTCTGGATCGACGATCGGTACGACGATGCGCTGGCCACGGCGGAGGGTGGCTTGGCCTTGAGTCGAAGGCTGGGGATCAGGTACTGGGAGTTGGCCTTCCTGGCAGTGCGAGGGGGCCTCCTGGTGTACCTGGGGCGGTGGGACAAGGCGGAGGAGGACTCCGCGGCGGCGGCGCGCCCGGGTGGCAGCGCCGGGATGATCGGGGTCAGCCGGACGATCGCGGCGGCGGTGACCCTGCTGCTGGCCAGGGGCAAAGTCTCGGAGGCGGAGGCCCGGGTGGCGGCGCTGGAGGCGACCGCCACGGGCGGGGTGCTGGAGCGCATCGACTTCGCAGTGGGGCGATCGATCGTCCTGCGGGCCCGCGGAGACTCCGAGAGCGCCCTCGGAGCCGCCGAGGAGGCCCTGCTCGCCGAACGGGCCGTGGGCCAGCGCCACGAGAGCTTCCGTGAAGGGTGGGTGGTGGCGATGGAGGCTGCCGTCGACACAGGGAGACGGGAACGCGCGGAGGAGCTCATTTCGGCCATCGAAGCCACGCCCCCCGCGCGCGCGTCCCGGTTCCTGCTCGGCCATGCGAGCCGGATTCGGGCGCGGCTGGCGGGGACGGGCGACGAGGCGGGGCCCTATCTGCTGGATGCTGCGGCGAGGTTCCGCGAGATCGGGGTCTCCTTCTGGCTCGCAGAATCCCTCCTGGAGCACGCCGAGTGGCTCGTCGCACGGGGACGGGAGGCCGAGGCCGGGCCCACGCTCGCCGAAGCCCGGGAGATCTTCGAGCGGCTCCGGGCCACGCCGTGGCTCGACCGGGCTGCCGCGGTCGGGGCAGCCGATCCCCGCCCCACGATTCCCGTCCCCGCGGGGAGTGATCCAGCGTGACGTGTTCGGCCTGCGGGGCGGAGAACAAAGCACGGCGGAAGTTCTGCGTCCGGTGCGGGACGGCGCTCCTCCGAGCGTGCCCCTCGTGCGGCACGCCGGCGGAGCCAGATGACGTCTTCTGCGGCGAATGCGGGACCGCGATCGGCGGGGAGGCCTCGTCCCCGGCAGCCCGGCAGCCTGTGCCGCCACTGCAAGCCGCCACTTCCGAACGACGGCTGGTGTCCGTGCTGTTCGCCGACCTGGTTGGGTTCACCACACTGTCCGAATCGCGCGATCCCGAGGAGGTTCGAGAGCTCCTGTCGCTCTACTTCGAGACCTGCCGGCGGCTCATCGAGCGGTACGGCGGGACCGTGGAGAAGTTCATCGGCGACGCCGTGATGGCCGTGTGGGGAACACCGGTCGCCCAGGAGGACGACGCCGAGCGGGCGGTGCGCGCCGCGATCGACCTGACCGAGGCGGTGGCGGCGATGGGGCGGGACGCCGGGGCCGCCGAGCTCAGGACCAGGGCGGGCGTGCTCACGGGGGAGGCCGCCGTCACGCTCGGCGCGACCGACCAGGGGATGGTGGCCGGCGACCTCGTGAACACTGCCGCGCGCATCCAGTCGGTCGCCCAGCCCGGCCAGGTGTACGTCGGCGAGCCGACTCGCCGCACCACCGACGTCGCGATCGTGTACGAGGACGCCGGGTCCCACGAGCTGAAGGGCAAAGCCGAGCCGATGAAGCTGTGGCGCGCCGTCCGCGTGGTGGCCAAGGTCGGCGGCGGCCTCCGGAGCGAGGGGCTCGAGGCCCCCTTCGTCGGGCGGGACCGCGAGCTCCGGATGCTGAAGGAGCTGTTCCACGCGAGCGCAGAAGAAGGGCGGGCCCACCTGATCTCCGTGACCGGCGTCGCCGGCATAGGGAAGTCCCGCCTGGGGTGGGAGTTCTACAAGTACATCGACGGCCTGGCCACCACGTTCCGGTGGCACCGGGGGCGGTGCCTCGCATACGGCGAGGGCGTTACGTACTGGGCGCTGGCGGAGATGGTCCGCACCCGCGCCGGCATCCTGGAGGGTGAGGACCCGGCGTCCGCCCTGCCGAAGCTCCGGGGGGCCGTGGAGGAGTCGTTCGAGGACCCGGAGGAGCGGCGGTTCGTGGAGCCGCGCCTCGCGCACCTCCTGGGCCTGGAGGACCGAACCGCGCGGGATCGGGAGGACCTCTTCGCCGCGTGGCGCATGTTCTACGAGCGCCTCGCCGACCAGATGCCCACGATCATGGTGTTCGAGGACATGCAGTGGGCGGACGCCTCCCTGCTGGACTTCATCGAGTACCTTCTGGACTGGTCGCGGGGGCACTCGCTGTTCGTCGTCACGATGTCGCGGCCGGAGCTGACCGACCGGCGACCGAACTGGGGAACCGGTCGCGGCTCGACATCGCTGTACCTGGAGCCGCTGTCCGAGGACGAGATGGCGGCGCTGCTCGACGGCCTGGTCCCCGGGCTTCCTTCGGAGCTGCGGGAACGGATGCTGGAGCGCGCCCAGGGCGTCCCGCTGTACGCGATCGAGACCGTGCGCATGCTGCTCGACCGGGGACTGCTGATCCCCGAGGGGGACGCGTACCGGCTGGCCGGCGACATCCCCGACCTCGAGGTGCCCGAGACCCTGCACGCCCTGATCGCGGCGCGGCTGGACGGCCTGTCCGCGGACGAACGCCGCCTGGTCCAGGACGCGTCCGTGCTCGGCAAGACGTTCACCAGGGAGTCCCTGGCCGCGGTGTCCGGACTCTCCGACGAGGCGCTGCAGCCGCTCCTGGCCTCCCTGGTGCACAAGGAGGTGCTGTCGATCCAGTCGGACCCCCTGTCCCCCGAGCGCGGCCAATACGGGTTCCTCCAGGACCTGGTGAAGACCGTCGCGTACGAGACCTTGTCCCGGCGGGACCGCAAGCATCGGCACCTCGCGGTGGCGGACCACCTGGAGCGGACCTGGGGCACCGATGACGATGAGATCGTGGAGGTGGTCGCCGCGCACCTCGTCGACGCGCTCGGAATGGTCCCGGACGCCGAGGACGCGCACGACATCCGGGCCCGGGCCCGCGACATGGTGGTGCGGGCGGCCGAGCGCGCGGCCTCGCTCGCGGCCGGCGAGGAGGCGCTGCACTACTTCGCCCAGGCCGTCGAGCTCGCCGACGAGGATGAGCAGCGCGCGACGCTGCACGAGCGCGCCGGCGAGATGGCCGTCGCCTCGGCCACCACGGAGGCCGCGACCGCCCACCTCACCGAGGCCATGGATCTGTTCCATCGCCTCGGCCTGGACCACGCGGCCGCGCGGGTGGCAGCCCGGCTCGGCGAGGCGGACCTCCAGGTCGGGCGCCTGGAGGAGGCCGTGGAGCGCCTGCAGCGCGCGTACGACGTGCTCTCGGCCGACGAACCGGACGAGGACCTCGCCCGGGTCGCGGCACAGCTGGCGCGGATCCGGTTCCTCCGGGGCGAGATGGATCTCGTGGCCGAACCCGTCGAGCGGGCCCTGGACATCGCCGAGAAGCAGTGGATCCCGGAGCTCATCGCCGAGGCCCTGAACACGAAGTCGGTCATCGCGATCTACCACGACCACCAGGAGGAGAACTTCGCGCTGGTCAGGCACGCCCTGACCGTCGCCCTGGAGAACGACGTGCCGGCCGCGGCGCTGCGCGCGTACGGGAACTTGGCGGAGAGCATGAATCGCCGTGACCGCTACGACGAAGCGCTCGAGACGTACCGCGAGGCGCTTGCCATGGCCCGCCGGGTCGGGCACCGGGCCTGGGAGACGTACCTCGTCGAGGAGATGTCGTTCAGCCAGGTCCAGTCGGGGCTGTGGGACGAGGCGATCGCCGCCACGGAGTCACAACTGAGCGAGGAAGCCATCCAGTCTGGGACCCTCCTCTCGTCGCTTCCGGATATCCACGCGGCGAGGGGCGAGGCCGACCTGATCGAGTCGCTGCTCGCCATTTCCCGGCAATCCGGCGAGGGCGACGACCTCCAGACCCGGGCGATCTACGTCCGGGCGACGGGTGTCCTCGCGCTGATGCGAGGCGACCACCGAGCCGCGCTGGAGGCCGGGCGCACGGCCATGGAGGCGCGGCACACGCTCGGCATGGGCTTCCAGGGCGTGAAGCAGGGGTTCGCGCTCGCGCTCGAGGCGTCGCTGTCGCTCGGCGACGCGGATGCAGCGGACGGGATCCTCGGGTTGCTCGAGACGCTCCCCCCCGCGCAGGTGCTCCCGTTCTACCAGGCCAACCGCGATCGGTTCGGGGCCCGCCTCGGGATCCTCCGAGACGATCAGTCGGCGGTGGACGGCCACTTCAAGGCGGCAGCGGGGATGTTCCGGGAGCTGGGCATGCCGTTCTGGCTGGCCGTGACGCTGCTCGAGCATGCCGAATGGCTGGGCTCCTCGGCTCGGCCCACCGACGCGGAGGCGCCGGCCGCCGAGGCCCGGGAGATCTTCGAGCGGCTCCGCGCGACCAGCTGGCGCGAGCGTCTCGGGGACCGGTTCGGCGCCGTCGCCGTCGCCGCCGGCGACCGCAGCACCGCCTGAAGCCGGGTCGGGCCGCGCCGAACGGGCACCGGGGCCGGTGCGGTCGACCCCGGGGGCCGATACCATCGCCGGCCATGCTCCTCGGCGCGTTGTGGCTGGTCGTCGCGGTTGTGGCGACGACCGCCGGGTCCGCCGCGCTAGGCCGGGGCGTCGCCGAGCTGGCCGCGCGCCGAGGGATGTCCGTGGCTCCGGTGCGCTCCCTGGTCATCGGGGTGGCGGCCGCCACGGCGACCATGCTGGTCGCGGCGGAACGGGGCCAGACATCGGTCGCGGGCGGGATCTTCCCGGGCGCCGCCCTGTTCGTGCTGGCGGCGGCGTTCGGAGCTGCGCTCCTGCTCGGACGGCGGCCGGCGGAGGTCCGCGAGCCGATGGGCTACGTGGCGGCGGGGGCCGCCTTCGTGCTGATCGCCCTGCTCGCCGCGAACGGGGAGATCACCCGGGGCGGAGGGGTCCTGCTCGCGCTCCTCTTCCTCCTCTACGCCGCCTGGGCGGCGACCGAGCCCGGCCGCGACCCGGCCCGCGCCGTGGACGCCGGGGCGGTGCCGGTCGGGGCGACGCACCCGGAATGGAGTTGGGCCCCTGCCACGCGACCCGACCCGCCCCGTCCGGACCTGCCGCCGCAGCCGGAACCCGGAGTGGAACCCGGATCGGCTGACGACGCCTCCTCGACCTCACGGGGGATCCTCCGGTCGGCTGCGGGGATCGCGCTGCTCGCCGGAGGCGCACTCGCGCTGGTGGAGGGGACGCTCAGGGTCGCCATCCGGGCGCCGCTCGGACCGGGGTTCGCGGGGGCCGCCATCGCCGGGTCCATCGCCGCCCTGCCGTTCGTCGTGCTCGTCGTGTTCCCGCGGGGGCGGCCGGCCGACGCCGATCCGCCGGGCGCCGCGGTGGGAGCCGTGACGGGGATGGCCACCCTGGTCCCCGGCCTGGCGGCCGTCGTCCGGCCGTTCGGCCTGGACGGTCCGGCCGCGATCGCGCTCCTGGGAGCCGCCGGGCTCTACGCCCTCGCCGGGACCTGGATGCTCCTCCGGGGCCGCGGGGGCCGGTTGCTGGGGGCGCTGGTCCTGGCCGCGTACGCCGCATGCCTGGCCTACGCGGCCTCGCTGTAGCGGCGGTAGGCTAGGCGCCCCGAACCGCCCGTCCCAGGAGGTCGAACATGCAGGTCGGCGACATCATGACGAGAGACGTGAAGACCGCGAGCCCGTCGGACAGCTTCGCCGATGTCGCGCGCATCCTGCACGACAACCGCATCTCCTCGGTGATCGTCCTCGAGGGCGACCGCGTGACGGGGATCGTCACCGAACGCGACCTGGTGAACGTCGTCGCCGACGGCATCGACCCGCGCGAGCGCACGGTCGGCCAGCGGCCGACCCGCGACCTCGCCACCGTCGAGCCCCGGACCGACATCGCCGACGCCGCCAAGATCATGGCCGAGCGCGGCATCCGCCACCTGCCGGTCCTCGACCGGGGGTCGCTCGCCGGGATCGTCTCGATCCGGGACCTGACGAACTGGGCCGTCGGGGAGCAGACGGCCGGGCACGAGCTGCCCGACATGGAGCGCAGCCAGGCCGCGCTCGCCGCGCACGTCGAGGTCAAGCGGAACGAGTAGGCGACTTCCGTAAAGGAGATCGACGCCTCGTGCGCGCTGCTCGGTTCGTCGGTCCCGGTCTGCCGCTCTCGGTCGAGGATGTTCCCGATCCGACGCCCGGCGCCTCCGAGGTCGTCGTTCGGGTGGAGGGGTGCGGGATCTGCGCGTCCGACCTGCACTTCGTGCTGGGGGAGATCCCGCTCCCGGTGGTGCCGCCCCTGACGCTGGGGCACGAGCCGGCCGGTGTGGTCGAGGCGGTCGGGGCGGAGGTTCCGGTGTGGGAGGCCGGGGACCGGGTGGCGGTTGCGGCCGGGAGGGCGTGCATGCGGTGCCGGGCGTGTGCGGCCGGGCTGCTGGAGGAATGCCGGGCACCACAGGTCATGGGGGCGCACTACGACGGGGCCTTCGCCGAGCTGGTGGCCGCTCCCTGGTACTCGCTGGCGAGGCTCCCCGACTCGGTTCCCTTCGAGCACGGGGCGATCGCCTGCGACGCCGTGTCGACGCCGTACGCAGCGCTGATCGACCGCGGCGGCTTGCGGCCCGGCGAGCGCGTGGGGCTGTGGGGCATCGGGGGTCTGGGGACCCAAGCGGTGCAGATCGCCCGGCTGGCCGGGGCGTCGTTCGTCGCGGCCGTGGACCCGATCCCGGAGGCGCGCGACCGGGCCCTCCGTCTCGGAGCGGACGTCGCGTTCGACCCGTCCGAGGACGTCCCGAACGGCATCCGCGACGCGACGGGAGGTCGGGGCCTCGACCTGGCGGTCGACCTGATCGGCAAGCAGGCCGTGATCCGCCAGGCCATGGCGTCGTGCACGCGACGAGGTCGCATCGTCGTCGTCGGGCAGAGCTTCGAACCGCTCGACCTCGGGCCCCTCGCGTTCGTCTCCTTCCTCGGTCTGTCGATCCTCGGCCACCTGGGGTACTCGAAGCGCCATCTCGAGGACGTGCTCGCGCTGATGGCCAAGGGACGGCTCGACGTCTCGGGCTCGATCAGCGACAGCCTGCCGCTGGATCGGGTCCAGGAAGGCATCGACCGCCTCGCGTCGAAGGAGGGCGCACCGGTCCGCCTCCTGGTGACGCCGAACGCCGGCCGGCCCTGAGGACCGGAGCGAACGCGCATCGATTTGCCAATCCCGGATGCGTCGCGTGACCGGGGAGGCACGATCTCCGACCGACCCGGTCCAGATGCCCAGGAAAAGGGCTCAAACCCCCTGCCCAGGAGGCCGATACCACTCGGGAGCAACGGCGATCCGCTCGCGGTGCTCGAGGTTCGACCAGGAGCGGCCCCTTCGTGGACGAGCAGGACCGGAACGTCATTCGCTTCCCCCTCCACCGGCGGGGGACGCTCGCCGACACGCTCGGCGGGTTCCCGGCGCGCGACGGAGGGCCGGCCTGGCACCCCAGCCGGCGGGAGCATGACGTCTCGTTGGTCGTGGCGGACCTCCGGGGCCACGAGCCCCTGGCGGCTCGGCTCGGAAGGCCCTCGGCGGACGAAGCCGTCAGGGCCGCGCTCGCCGCGGCGATCGGCGCGCTTCGTTCGCACGGCGGGGAAGGGCTCTCCGTGGGAGGCGGGGAATCGGAGCCCCTCGTGTGCGCCGAGTTCTCGCGTGACGACCACGCGCTGCGGGCCGTCGCGGCCGGCCACGACCTCCGCGACGCGGTCCACGCCGCCGGGGAGATCGACGCCTGCGTCGGCGTCAACACGGGGGCGGTCGTCGAGGCCACCCTGCCCGGCGACGTCCCGATGACCTACCGGGCGATGGCGACGGTCCGGATGTTCGCGGTCCGCCTGCAGGAGTTCGCGGGGCCGGGACAGGTCTTCGTGTCGGCCTCCACGGTGGCGCGGATCGACCACCGGCTGGCTCGGCTCCGCTCGATCGGGCCGGTGCGGACGAACGCGGGCGGCGAGACCACCGAAGCCTTCGCGCTCCTCGAGCTGTCGGCGGCGGCTCGCGCGCTCGAGCCGACGAGCGCCACCACCGCCGGACACGGTCCGGCCCGTGGCGCCGGAGGCGTGTAGTCCGCCTACTCGTCTTCGTCCCCGGTCGCGCGGCGAAACGGCTCCCTCGGATGCTGCAGCGATCCCAGCTGCACGATGTCGCGGGGGAAGAACAGCCCGACAGTCCAGTCGAACACGATTCGCAGCTTGCGGCCGGTCGTCGGCATGCGCAGCAGGTGATAGGTCCGGTGGAGGAACCACGCCGGAAAGCCCCGGACGCGGATCCCGAGCGGGCTGGCCACCCCCCGGTACAGGCCCAGCGAGGCGATCTGGCCGAGGTTCCGGTGGCGGAACGGCTTCGGCGAGCGGCCCGCGAGCGTCCGCAGGATGTTCCTCGCCAGCCGCCGGGACTGGAACAGCGCGTGCTGGGCGGTCGGCGGGTTGATCCCGCCAGTCCGGAGGTCCGGAACGGCGGCGGCGTCGCCGCAGGCCCAGGCACCGTCCTCGCCGCTCACGCGCAGGAACTCGTCCACGGTGACCCGCGCGGCCCCGTCGACGGGGAGCCCCGACCTCGCGGCGAGCGACTCGGCCTTCACCCCCGTCGTCCAGACCAGAGTGTCGGCCGGGAACGAGTCCCCGTTCGACAGGCGGATCACCCCGCCCTCGGCCGACTCCAGCCGCGTCTCGACCAGCACCTGGATCCCCCGCCGCTCGAGGCGCCCCCGCGCGTAGGACGACAGCCGCGCGTCGATCTCGGGGAGGATGCGCGCCGTGGCCTCGACCATCACCCACCGCATGTCCTCCTGCCGGAGCATGGGGTAGAACCGCAGCGCCGAGCGGGCCATGTCCTCCAGCTCGGCCATCGCCTCCACGCCCGCATAGCCCGCGCCGACGAACACGAACGTCAGTGCCGCCCTTCGCGCCGCGGGGTCGGCCGTTTCCGCGGCCACGTCGAGACACGACAGCACGCGGTTCCGGAGGTAGATCGCCTCGGTGAGGGTCTTGAACCCAACGCCGTGCTCGGCCAGCCCGGGCACGGGGAGGATCCGCGACCGCGACCCTGCGGTGATCACCACCACGTCGTAGGGCTGCTCGGCGACCTCCCCGTTCGCCAGAAGGACCGTGGCCACCCGCCGGGCGTGGTCGAGGCGGGTCACCTCGCCCGCGACGAACCGGGTCTTCCGGAGCACCTGCCGCAGCGGCACCACGACGTGCCGGGGCTCGATGTTCCCCGCGGCCGCCTCCGGAAGGAACGGCTGGTACTGCATGAAGTTCTCCGGATTCACCAGCACCAGCTCGTGGCCCCGCCGCCGCAGCCGACGCTGCATCCGGCGCGCGATGAGCATCCCGGCGTACCCGCCGCCCACGATCAGGACTCTCACGCGCTGTCGTTTCCGTGGCACAAGCCCAGAATCCTCTCACCGCGGTAATCGGTCCGTGGAAGGCGTGCTCGGGAGAATCCGGGCCCGGGTCGTGCTGGCAACGGGTGGGTGATTCATGCTGCGACCCGATACGTGACGGTCCCCCAACGAGCACAGCGCGGAGGGACGGCGCATGAAGAGATCGATCTGCGGAGTCGCCCTGGCCCTGGCGGCGTGCAACAGCGGCGGTACTTCTTCCACTACGAGTGCCGCGACCGGGACTCGTTCGCCACTCGTCCCGACGGTTGCGTCCACGTCCGCGCTCTCGGTATCCGCCGTGAACAGGCTGGCCACCTCGGACGTGCGGAATGGCATGGTTGCGGCCATCGTCTACTTCACCGATCGCGACACCTTTGCGTCCTTCAACACGACCACTGCCGCACAGATCGAACCCAGCGTTCATTGGACGGGGAGTGGAGATCCGTCCCCCGGGACGGTGGCCATCGTTCGTGCGACCCGGACGGACGTGCTCCTGGCCGTCCGTTCCGAGTCCGGCAGCTACTTCTGTGCGACTGTCCACGCGGCGGGGAAACAGACGGTTGCCCGTCCAGCCGACAACCACGTTGGGGGTCCGGCCGACGCCTACGCTGCGCTCGACACCGTGGAGGGTTGCCGATCCCAGCCCTCTGTTTAGTACCTCAGCAGACCCACTCCAGGTGAGTGCTCATCGCCGCAGATTGCAGAGGCGGGCTACCGGCCGGCTGCGGCCTCCAGCCGGGCGAATGCGGCGGGTTCCGTGGTGACCGTGCCCAGGCGGACTGGCTCGTAGCGCGTCCCGTGGCAGTCGCTCGCCCCGGTGGCCACGACGCCGAGACGGGCGGCCAGCTCCCGGTAGTGCGCGCGCTGCTCGGGCGTGTGGTCGGGGTGGTCGGCCTCGATCCCGGCCATGCCCGCCTCCGCCATGGACTCGATGAGCGGCTCCGGCACCGATCGCTGGGCGGCCCACATGCCTGGGTGCGCCAACACGCAGACCCCGCCCGCCCGACGGATCAGCGCCAGCGCGTCGAGCGGGTGCAGCGCATGCTTCTGCACGTCGGCGCGGCCCCCGTCCGCGATGAGCTCCTCGGTGTAGGCGTCCTCCTCCGTGGGGATCACGCCGGCCTCGACCAGGGCCTGCGCAACGTGGGGCCGCACGATGTTCCCGCCGCCGGAGATCTCGCGAACCCGCTCGAACGAGATCGGATAGCCGAGTCCTCGGAGCTTCTCGACCATTAGCTCTCCCCGGCGGAACCGGTCCTCGCGAAGGCGCCGGAGCTCCCCGCCGAACTCCTCAGAGAAGGGATCGATCCAGTACGCGAGCACGTGGATGCTGGACCCCCCGTACGTGGCCGAGAGCTCGACCCCGGGCACGAACCCTACGCCCACCTCCCCGGCGGCGGCAGCGGCCTCCCCGAGCCCGTCGGTCGTGTCGTGGTCGGTCAGCGCGACAACGTCCAGCCCCCGCTCGCGGGCCAGCCGGACCAGCTCCGTGGGCGTGAACGTCCCATCGGAGCGCGTGGAGTGGGCGTGCAGGTCGATCCCCGGCATGGGCGCGACATGGTACACGCGGCGGTGTTCGGCCCTTTCCCGACTGGGCTGCGGCGATCCCGATAGCCAACACCCTTCCCGCGCCGGCGCGATGCCCCGGCCGCCTACATGGACGCAACAGATCGTTCGAGCTCCTCGTCTCTAGTGCATGGCGGTCAAGAGGGCCATCATGGCGACGGGGATGGAGCACGCCGGGGAAGCCGAACCGGAGGGGCTCGGTGCCCTGTACGCGAGCCACGCCCCCGACGCCCTGCGTCTCGCCTACCTCCTGACCGGTGACCGGTCCCTGGCCCAGGACCTCGTCCAGGACGCCTTCGCCCGGCTGGTCGGCCGCCTGGCCCACCTGAGGGCCCGCGAGGGCTTCGACGCCTATCTGCGCCGCACGATCGTGAACCTGTCGAAGGACCACTTCCGCCGAAAGCGTGTCGAGCGCACCTATCTGGCCACCCAGGCGGGGCAGTGGCGGGCGACGACCACGGTCGAGCCGGACGTGGCCGCCCACGAGGCCATGCGCACGGCGCTCCTGGAGCTGCCGCCCCGGCAACGTGCCGCGATCGTCCTGCGCTTCTACGAGGACATGACCGACCAGCAGGTGGGCGGGATCCTGCGGTGCCGCCCGGCGACGGTGCGCTCCCTCGTGTCCCGGGGCGTGCAGTCGCTGCGGGCCCGGCAGTCGCCCCCCGCCGACATGGAGAGCGAGTGAGCATGCGAAGCGACACCGAGTCCCACGACGACATCCGACAGTTCCTGGACCGCCTGGCCGGGGAGGCCTTCGGGGGTCCAGTCGGTACCCCCGGCGCCGTGCGCAAGGCCCGTCGCCGTCTGGCCCGGACGAGCGTCATCGCCGTACTGGGGGCCGGCGCGCTGTTCGCCGGGGCCGTCGCCGGCGTTCAGGCCCTGAACCGCTCGGACCGACCGATCCCGGGGCGCAGCGTCCGTCCGCACGCCACCGTCGCACCCCGATCGTTCTACGAGCCCTCGATCATCGGCCTCGACGGGACGCTGCAGGCGGGCGTGGCCGGGCTCCCGCCCGATGCCGAGGGCCTGACGGTGGCCCCGGACGGTCGCTCGATCGCGTTCTGGGACTACCGACCCGGGTTCGTCCGGGTCGGCACGATGGGGATCGATGGCACGGGAGCGCGTTTCCTCGCCCGCGTGGGGTGGGGCGACGTCAGGCCGACGGCGTCGGCCCCGGCGTGGTCGCCCGACGCGTCCATGATCGCGTTCGCGGCGCACGGAGACATCTACGTGGTTGACGCCGACGGGTCCCACCTCCACCGGGTCACGTCGGGAGCCGGCGTGGATCAGTGGCCCAATTGGTCCCCGGACGGGTCGACGATCGCGTTCTCCGACAGCGGCAGGGTGGCGCTCGACGACGCCGGGTTCTCCCCGACCCAGGAGATCTGGACGGTTCCCGCGGCCGGAGGAGTGCCCACGCGCCTCACGCACAACCGGGTGAACGACGACATGCCCGCGTATTCGCCCGACGGGTCGAAGATCGCGTTGACGCGGAACGTGTCCTCGGAGGGCGGCAGCCTGTGGATCATGGCCGCCGACGGACGCGACGCTCGACGCATCCCCGGCCAGCCCCGCGGTCCCAACTGGACCCCTCGGTGGTCGCCGGACGGCTCCCGGATCGCGTTCCAGACCTACGATCGGACCATGCGCGGGGGGGTGTACGACTCCCTCAGCACCATCCGTGTGATGGACCTCTCAACCGGCGCGTTCGCCCGGCTCCCCGGGGAGGTGCGCGCCGACCAGAACGCTCCGTCCTGGCTCCCGTCGGGAACCGCTCTTCTCGTGAACCGATATCCGCGGTCTGCCGAGGTTCCGCCGCGCACATAGCCGAGCACCAAAGCCGGCGACGATCCGGCGTCCATCCCGATCACCCAAGGCCCGGCATTCCGGAGGTAGTGCTGCGCGCCCGACGATCGACAGCCGAATCCACCGATCAGCACATGCCAACCGATACCGTCAGGAAGGACACGGACATGAATGCGAACGCATCCACACTCCCACTGCCCGCAAGGCGCATCCCCTGGGGATGGCTCGTCCCGATGATGGTGGCCCTGCTCGTCGCCACCTTCCTGGGTGGCCTGATCGTCGGCCGTGCGCTCGCACCGTCGACGCGCGGATCCGGAACGTCGTCGCGACCGGCAACGCAGCCGCACGTCACCCCGGCCCGCGTGGGGGAGGCGGCCCCCCGCGTCACGGGGACAGGACCCGATCTGCTGGAGATGGCGGCCCGATCGCGCGCGGTCCTCCACGTCGCGGTCACCGGCACGGGCCCAGACCTGACCCAGGTCGCGAACTACGGCGGCCACGGCTAAGCCCCGGCAGCGGCACGGGGTCCGTCCCGGACCGCAGCCGCACACCCGTCATGGCGACCGGGGCCCTCCCCGGCCGTCAGCCGAACGCGTCCTCGCCGGTGAGCGTCCGTCCGATGATCAGCTTCTGGATCTGGCTGGTGCCCTCGTACAGGGTCGTGACGCGGGCGTCGCGCAGGTACTTCCCCACGGGGTACTCGTCGATGTACCCGTACCCCCCGTGCACCTGCACGGCGGCGTTCGCCGCCCGAACGGCGACCTCGCTGGCGAAGTACTTGGCCATCGACGACTCCAACCGGTGGTGCTCGCCCCGGTCTGCCATGGCCGCGACCCGCCAGGTCAGGAGCCGGGCGGCATCCACCTCGACGGCCATGTCCGCGATCAGCTCCTGCACCAGCTGGAACCGCGCGATGGGGCGGCCGAACTGGATCCGGTCCTTCGCGTACGCGGTCGACGCCTCCAGGCACCCCTGCGCGATGCCCACGCACCCCGCCGCCAGCGACATGCGCCCGGTGTCGAGCGCGGACATCGCCACGTGCATGCCCTCGCCCTCCGGCCCGAGCATGTTCGACCGGGGAACGAACACGCCGTCGAGGTGCAGCTCGGCCGTGTCCTGCGCCCGCAGCCCCAGCTTCCCGGTCACGGCCTTCGCCCCGAACCCCTCGCTGTCGGTCGGCACGAGGAACGCCGAGACGTGGCGCATGTCGGCGTCGGTGTGGGTTCGGGCGAACACGATCGCGACGGACGCCCAGTTCCCCTGCGTGATGAACATCTTCGAGCCCGAGATCCGCCATCCGTCGCCGTCGGGCTCCGCGCGGGTCTGCAGCGACGGCGCGTCGGAGCCGCTGCCCGGCTCGGTGAGCGCGTAGCACCCCAGCGCGTCGCCGGAGCACAGCCGGGGGAGCCACTCCCGCTTCTGTTCCTCGGTCCCCCACTTCAGGATCGTCTTCGCGACCAGCCCGATGTTCACGGAGATCAGTCCCCGGACGCTCGAGTCGGCCTTCCCGATCTCCTCGATGACGAGGCAGTAGGACAGGTTGTCGAGCCCCATCCCCCCGTACTCCTCGGGGATGGGACCGCCGAGGAACCCGACCTCGGCCAGCTTTCCGACGATGGCGGGATCCATCCGCTCGCTGCGGTCCCACTCCCGCGAGTACGGCTCGATCTCCTTCTCGGCGAACTCCCGGGCGGTCTGCCGGACGAGCTCCTGCTCGGACGTCAGCTCGAAGTCCACAGCGTCACCTCGGTGCGGCGCGGACCAGCGCCGGCGTGATCTCGTCCACCGTTCGGCAGCCGGCGATCGCCATGGCCACGTCCAGGTCCTGCCGGAGCAGGTGCAGGACGTGGCGGGCGCCGGCCTCGCCGCCGACCGCCAGGCCCCACAGCACCGGGCGCCCCACCAGCACCGCCCGGGCCCCCAGGGCCAGGGCCTTCAGCACATCCGTCCCTCGGCGGACGCCGCCGTCCAGGTACACCTCGCACCGTCCGGACGCCTCGACCACCTCGGGGAGCGCGTCGAGCGTCGCGATCGTCCCGTCCAGTTGCCGCCCGCCGTGGTTCGAAACCACGATCCCGTCCACCCCCGCGTCGGCGGCGAGCGCTGCGTCCTCCGCGGTCACGATCCCCTTCAGGACCAGCGGCAGGTCGCTGAGCGAGCGCAGCCACCCGATGTCGTCCCACGTCACGCCGGGGTCCTGCTGCGACTTCACGTAGGCGAACAGGGCCGACTCTCCGTCCTCCACCGCGGGCAGGAAGCGCGCGCCCACGTTGGACAGCCCCACGCCGGGCGGCGTGGCGAACCGGTTCCTCGTGTCGCGGTCCCGGATCCCGAGCAGCGGCGTGTCCACGGTGAGCACGATCGCGCG
This sequence comes from Actinomycetota bacterium, assembly GCA_045805265.1. Classification (GTDB taxonomy): domain Bacteria; phylum Actinomycetota; class UBA4738; order UBA4738; family JACQTL01; genus JBJMLO01. Next base: position 23,341 of record JBJMLO010000025.1, on the reverse strand, counting down.
GTAGCCCGCTCGGACCGCGCGCTCCACCAGGTGCCGGGTGAGCTCGCGGTCACGGTGCATGTACAGCTGGAACCACCGCGGGGCCTCCGGGGCGGCCTCGGCCACCTCCTCGATGGTCGCGGACGCGATCGTCGAAAGGACCATCACCGTTCCCACGGCCGCGGCGGCGCGCGACGCCGCCACCTCGCCCTCGCGGTCGGCCATGCGCCCCAGCGCTGTCGGCGCCACGAGCACCGGGAACGAAACAGGCGTCCCGAGCACCATCGCGGAGGTGTCGCGCTCGCGGACGTCGACCAGGACCCGGGGCCGAAGCACCCAGCGGTGGAACGCCGCACGGTTCTCGCGGAGCGTCCACTCTTCGCCGGCCCCGCCGGCGAAGTAGTCGAAGGCCATGCGGGGCAGGCGCTCGCGGGCCAATTCCTCGTACTCGTCTACGGAGACTGGCGCCGGGCGGTCCGCCTCCGGGCCACCGACGTCGGCGAGGGACTCCGGCTCGGGGGGCTCGATCGGGCCCTCCGGCGGAACCCCCACGGTGGGCCGGGAGCCGGTCACTGGCGGATCAGGACCTCGAGATCCCCCTCCTTGCGCGGGACCTGCACCGCGGTCACGCCCTTCGTCCGCGTGAACGTGAGGTCCACCCTGGCCTCCCCCACCCGCATCCCCAGGACCTCGATCTGGTCGAGCCAGGCCGGGAGGTTCGGCCGGTGGATGTACAGCACGCCGTTCGGCGCGTCCGCGGTGATGCCGCCGTAGGACCGCAGCATCAGCAGCGGTGCCCCCGCCGCCCACGCCTGGGGGCGGCAGGCCACCGGGTACTGCACCGGCTCGGGAACCTGCTCGCGGGAGAACCCGCAGAACAGCTCCGGGAAGCGGGCCAGCGGGAAGTGCGCGCCGGCGGTCGAGAGCTGGTCGATGACCTTCATGGCCTCGCGGTCGAAGCCGTACCGCTTCAGCCCGTGCGCGATCAGCGCGCAGTCGTGGGGCCACACGCTGCCGGTGTGGTACCCGATCGGGTCGTACGGGACCTGCCGGTCGGCGAGCGTCCGGATGCCGTACCCCGACGACAGCGCCGGCGACAGCAGCTTGCGGGCCACGCGGGCAGCCTTGTCGTCGTCGGCGATGGCCGTCCACAGCGCGTGCCCGGGGTTGGAGGAGATCGTGGCCACCTGCCGACCCTCGCCGTCCAGGGCCAGCGCGTAGTACCCCTCCTTCTCCATCCAGAACTCCCGGTTGAACCGCTCCTTCAGGTCGGCCGCCTCCTTCTCCAGCCGGTCGGCCAGCCCGTCGTCGCCCAGGGCCCGCGCGGTCTCGGCCGTGCGGAGCTTGGCGTTGTACACGTACCCCTGGACCTCGACGAGCGCGATCGGGGTCCGGGCCAGCGACCCGTCCGGGTGGACCACCGCGTCGTGCGAGTCTTTCCATCCCTGGTTCTCCAGGCCCCGCGGCGCGGTGCGCTCGTAGTCGACGAACCCGTCCCCGTCGCGGTCGCCGTACCGGTCGATCCATTCCAGGCAGGCCTGCGCATTCGGCCACAGCTCCTCGAGCGCCTCGCGGTCGCCGGTCCATGCGAAGGCCGACGCCAGCAGCATCAGCCACAGCGGCGTCGAGTCGACGGCCCCGTAGTACGGCGTGTGGGGGACCTCGCCGGCGCCCGCCATCTCCCCGATGCGCAGCTCGTGCAGGATCTTGCCCGGCTGCTCCTCCCGGTCGGGGTCCTCGGTCCGGCCCTGGAACGCGGCCAGCCGGCGGAGCGTCGCCCACGCCAGGTCCGGGTTGACCATCAGGCACTCGTACGCCGTGATCAGCGAGTCCCGCCCGAACAGCGCCGAGTACCACGGCACCCCCGCGTCGAGGTACGGGCGGCCCTCGTCGTCCTCGGACAGCAGCATGCGGATGTCGAGGACCGCCCGGTCCAGGAACATCGACAGCTGCGAGTTCGACGTGTGGAACCTCGTGCACCGCTTCCGCCAGGTCGTGTACTCCCGCTCGAGCTGCTCGCGGGCCTCGCGGAGCGGCCGGCGCACCGGCTGCGCGTCGCCGACCCGAGGCTGGACCTCGACGATCACCTCGGCCTCGCCACCCGGCGGGACGGTCACCTCGAACGCCGCCGATCCGGGCCCCAGCTCGGTGGGCTGGGGCGAGAAGCGGATGATCGTCGAGCGCTCCACGCCGTCCAGGCCCCGGTAGGCCAGCTCGACCTGGTGGCGCTGCACGCGGGGAGCCTGCACCTGCCCCCGCTGCTCCCGGTCCATCCCCCGGACCTCGAAGATGTCGAGGAAGTCGGCCTCGAAGTCCAGCGTGAGCCGGAGCTCCCGGTCGATCGTGCCGAAGTTCTGGAGGTGCAGGCGGTCGATCAGCGTGTTGCCCAGGATCCGGTGGCGGGACAGCGACAGGTTCTCCTTGCGCTCGCGGCCGTCGTCACCCCGGACCCGCAGGGGGTACGCGAGCTCCACGACCTGCGTGTAGTTGCGGGCCACCGACGAGTGCAGGACCAGGGGACGGACCTCTCCGCAGGTGAGCTCCAGTCGCGACAGGAACCGCGTGTCATGGTGGTACAGGCCGAGCGCGGCGTCGTTGCCGGCCGGGATGTCCCCCCGCTCGTCGCACAGCAGGAAGCTCCGCCCGTGCTTGATGACCTGGACGTCGCGGATGTCGACGGCGGGAACATGGCGACGCTGCGGTTGCTCGGCCATCGACGGCTATCGTAGGCGGCCCCGCGGCGCCTTGCCCCCCGGCCACGAGCACGGGGCGGAACCCACCGGCGATCCCCCGTGTATGGAGGCGGGAGGAGGTTCGCCAATGAGGGTTCCCTGGCCGCGCACGTGGAAGGCCCGCATCCTGGTCCTGGTTCCCATGGCGGCCGTCCTCGTGATCGGCGCCGCCTACGCAGTCTTCGCCCTGCAGACGGCCGGCGCCCCGCCCCCCGTCCAGCTACCTCTGGCGAGCCCGGGCCCGACCGCGTCGTCGGGCGAGATCGATGGGGAGTGGACGCTCGTCGGAGACGGGGCCTCGTTCGTCGGCTACCGGATCCGGGAGCGGCTCGGGTTCTTCCCGGCGCCGAACGACGCGGTGGGGCGGACTTCGGGCGTGCGGGGCTCCGTGACCATCCGGGACGGCTCGATCCGCGAATCCCGGTTCGTGGCCGACATGGGGCAGCTGTCCAGCGACCAGCCCATCCGCGACCGGATCATGCAGGACCAGGGCCTCGAGGTCCTCGCCTATCCGGAGGCGAGGTTCGTCCTCACCCGGCCGGTCGCGATCGGGAAGCCCGGCGTGGGCCGGGTGGTGTCGTTCACCGCGAGCGGCGACCTCACGCTCCACGGCGTCACCCGGCCTGTGACCTTCGACGCCCAGGGCCGATGGGACGGCGACGTCATCTACATCGCGGCCCACGCAGAGATCGCCAGGCCCGACTTCCGCCTCACGCTGCAGGGCCAGTACGGGCTCCACGTCTCGGACCGGGGGACGATCGAGGCGCAACTGACGTTCGTCCGCGCAGGGGGCGCGGGGCCCCGGCCGACCATCGAGCCGGTGCCCAGCCTCTCGACGGGTCCGCCGCCCGCGACCAGGCCGACGGAGCCCGCTGCGTCCGGTTCTGCCATGCTCGCCGTGGCCGTTGCGCACGAGGACACGAAATCGATCGCGGTTGTGCGGGAGGACGCGACCGGCCTGCGGCAGGTGACCCACGCGGGGACCTTCGGCGACGACCAGCCGCGATGGTCCCCAGACGGCGAGCTCATCGCGTTCACCCGGGGCGAGAACCGGGACCCTCTGCCGCCGATCATCCGCATCTTCACGGTGCGGCTGGACGGCTCGGGCCTGCACGCGGTGACGAGAGGGGAGGTGGAGGACGCCGCGCCCTCGTTCTCACCGGACGGCTCACTGATCGCGTTCGTGCGGACGACGGACATCTACTCGACAGATGGCTTCAGCGAGATCTGGGTGACGAACGCCGACGGGGCCCGGCCGCAGAAGCTCACCGACGACGGCTCAACGGTCAAGGACGGACCGGTCTGGTCACCCGACGGGAGGTGGATCGCGTTCGGCGCCTTCGGCGGCCCGGGCAACGAGGACGTCTGGGTCATGCGCTCGGACGGCACGCACATGCACCGGCTGACGACCGATCCGGGCTACGAATACTCCCCCGCCTGGTCGCCCGACGGCGGGGGGATCGCCTTCGGCCGCGACGGCGACGTCTGGGTCATGCGAGCGGACGGCTCCGGGGCCCGCCACCTCACGACCGGCCCCGGCCGCGACGGCCAGGTCACCTGGTCCCCGGACGATCGAATCGTCTTCGCCCGCGACGACCGCGTCATCCTGATGAACCCCGACGGTACGCACCAGCGCCGCGTCCCTCTCCGCCTGCCAGCCAGCTCTCCCTCGCTCAGGCCCTGAACGCCGCGCAGAGGCGAGCCGCGCCCCTCTCGCGATCTCTCACATGCGCCGAGGGATTCCGCCGATGAGTTCGATCCTCGGCGTGCGTCTGATCCGATGAGGACCCGAGATGACTCGAGCCATCCGAATGCGTCACGACTGCGAGCGCACAACCTGAGGAAGGAGCCGATCGATGGACCAACCAACCGCGGAGCAGGCGCTACGCCAGCTCGAGCCTCTGGTCGGCGAGTGGACCCTCGAGGCGAAATGGCCCGACGGAGAGCCGTGGCCGGGCGGCGGAAGGGTCACCTTCGAGTGGCACGCCTCGGGGGCACATCTGGTCGAGCGTGGGACGGCCGAGCTTCCCGAGGCGCCCGACAACGTCTCCATCATCGGATGCGATGCGGCCAACGCGAAGTACTTCCAGTTGTACTCCGACGAGCGCGGCGTCTGCCGCGTCTACGAGATGAGCATCGGTAACGGCGAGTGGAAGCTCTGGCGGGAGGGCGAGCCCTTCTCCCAGCGCTTCACGGCGACCTTCAGCGACGACAGGAACACGATCACCGGACGCTGGGAGATCGCCGAAGACGGCACCAACTACAAGACCGACTTCGACCTCATCTACCGCAGAGTTGCCACGTAACACCGGGTCGGTGGGACCCCCTCGCGAAGTCAGCGCCCAGCACAGAATGCCCGATCTGGTGCGGTCCCATTTCCGCACCCGCGGTCCTGGAATGTCACCAGAACCAGAGTCACGCTCATCAATGAGGGAATGTTCTACGAATGACCCAGCATGCGCGCGAAGAACCGGCCCCCACCGAGGCGGACTTCGCATCCGTTAAGGCGGCCCAGGCGGCCCTTGAAGCACGCGGCTGGCAGCCGGCAACGCTGAACGAGATGGTCGCCGCCTGGGTAGCCCTCGTCGAGCATGTGGAGCACGGCTACAACATGACCATCGACGAATACACGAATGATCTGTCCACGCGAGGATGGCTGGAAGAAGCACGACCCTTCCTGACCGAAAGGGTGCAAACGAGTTTGGATGCGAGGCTCGATCCCGTTGACGACAGGTTCAAAACCGCCACGATCGCGACCAGCAAGCGCCTTCCTGGCGGGGGTCGAGACTGGTGGTACCGCCTGCCGAAGCGACTCGAAGGCGAACTCGCTGAGGACGTGGCGCGTATGGACCTCTCGGACACCTGAGAGATAAGCGTCTGCGCGAGGCGCTACAGGCCCCCGCCTCACGCGAGCCTTGCCTCACTCGATCGGGGCTTCGCCGATCGTTCTGCGGCGGCCCTGGGCGGAGATCGCGACGTAGATGCCCGCCAGGACCACGATGCCGCCGGCCACGGCTGTCCAGGGGGGGACCTCGCCGTAGAAGGCCAGGGCTAGGAGGGTGGCGCCGATCGGTTCGCCCATGATCGCGATGGCGACGACCGTTGGGTCGAGGAACCGCAGCAGGTAGTTGAAGACCGTGTGGCCCATGATCTGGGGCACCAGTGCGAGGAGGACGAACATGACCCACGTCTTCGCGGGGAAGCGCGTGGTCGCGGTGCCCGACACCAGGACCGCGGGCAGGAGCAGCAACGCGCAGCTGGCGTACACGATCGTCACGTACGGCACTAGGGAGAGGTCCTGGCGCAGGTTCCTCCCGATCAGGAAGTAGGCCCCCCCGGCCACCGCGCCGATCACCGCCAGCAGGTCGCCGAGGGCCGCGCGTCCCGACAGGGCCACGTCGCCCCCCGAGATCACCGCGGCGCCGACCAGAGTCACCCCGATGGCGGTGAGGGCCCGCGGCCGGAGGCGCTCCCCGTAGAGGAGCCGCCCACCGAGCGCCGTCCACACCGGCTGGGTGGTCACCAGCACCACGCTCGCCGCGACCGTGGTGTAGGACAGGGACTGGATCCACGTCGCGAAGTGCACGGCGAGCATCGCGCCGGACGCCACCGCCAGGCCCACCTGTCGGCCGCTCAGCGACCGGAGCTCGGCCCGGTGGCGAGTCAGCGCCAATGGCAGCAACAGGCCCGTCGCGATGGCGTTCCGGTACAGCGCGACGGTCAGCGACGGCGCGTGGGCCTCGCGGATGAGGATGGCCGAGAACGACACGGCCACCACCCCGACGACCAGCAGCGGCGCGTCGAACCCGGCCCCGAGGGCCCGCGAGGGCGCCGGCGCTGGCGGCTGTCGTTCCGACATTGGGCCAATTATGGTGAGCGCGACATGCAAGGCCCCCACTCCCCCGTTACATGGCGCGCCTGACGGTCTTCGGCGCCGGTGCCATGGGCACCGCGCTCGCGATGCACGCTTCCCGGGCCGGGCTCGACACGGCGCTGTGGGCGAACCCCCACGACGACCGGGTGCTGCAGGCGCTGCGCACGGCCGGCAAGCATCCGGCGCTCCCGGAGCACGTCCCCGCATCCCTCGCCATCCACGGCCCCGACGAGCTGGACCGCGCGGCGAAGGACGTGGAGATCGCGGTGCTGGCCGCCACCTCCGACACCGCGCGGTCGCTGGCGGGGATGGTGCGGGAGGCCGTCGGCGACGCCCGGTTCCTGGTGTCGCTGGCCAAGGGCGTCGAGAGCGAAACCGGGCAGCGCGTCTCCGAGGTGTACGGGGCCGAGCTCCCGGGCCCGCCGGTGGTGATCGTGGCCGGACCGTGTCTGGCCGCCGAGCTGGCCGGCGGGGCCCCCTCGGCCGCCGTGTGGGCCTCGGCGTCGGTCGCCGACGCGCGGGCCGCCGGCGAGCCCGTGGCCGGACCGGCCTACCAGCTCTCCTACACCGACGACCTGGTGGGAGCGGAGTACTGCACGACGGCGAAGAACGTGGCCGCCCTCGGGATGGGACTCCTCGACGGCCTGGGGAAGCTCTCCGACGAATCCTTCCGCAACGCCAAGGCGGCCCTGTTCACGAAGGCCGTCCAGGAGATGTGCGAGCTGGTCGAGGCGCTCGGCGGCCGCCGGGAGACCGCGATGGGACTGGCCGGGGTCGGCGACGTGATGGTCACGGGGGCCGGTGGGCGCAACCGGCTGCTGGGCGAGCTGATCGGCGAGGGCGACGAGCCCGGGGCCGCCCTCCGGCAGCTCGAGGGCCGGGGGATGACCGTGGAGGGCGTGGCCTCGGCCGCCGACGTCCACCGGCTCGCCGGACGGACGGAGCTCGACCTCCCCTACCACCGGGCCGTGTACCGGATCCTGTTCGAGGCAGAGGATCCCCGCACGATCCTCGACGTGCTCGTGTAGCGGGAAAGGGTGACGTGAGATGACGGAACGACCGGACCGCAACCTCGCCATGGAGCTCGTGCGGGTCACGGAGGCGGCGTCCCTGGCGGCGGGCCGGTGGGTGGGCCGCGGGGACAAGGTCGCCGCCGACCAGGCCGCGGTCGACGCGATGCGCCTCATGATCGACACCGTCGCGATGGACGGTGTCGTCGTCATCGGCGAGGGCGAGAAGGACGAGGCGCCCATGCTCTACAACGGGGAGGCCGTCGGCAACGGCTCGGGGCCCCAGGTCGACGTCGCGGTCGACCCGATCGACGGGACCCGCCTGACCGCGGTAGGGCAGCCCAACGCGCTCTCGGTCCTCGCGCTGGCCGAGCGGGGCTCGATGTTCTTCCCCGGCGCCGCGGTGTACATGGAGAAGGTCGCGACCGGCCCGGAGGCCGCCGACGCGCTGGACGTCACGGCCCCGCCCGCGGAGAACGTCCGCCGGGTGGCCAAGGCCAAGGGCGTCGGGCCCGAGGAGATCACCGTGGTCATCCTCGACCGCGATCGCCACCGGGACATGATCGCCGAGGTCCGCGAGGCGGGCGCCCGGGTGTTCCTGATCACCGACGGCGACGTGGCCCCCGCCATCGCCGCGGCCCGCCCCGGTACCGGCGTGGACATCCTGATGGGGATCGGCGGCACCCCGGAGGGCGTGGTCGCCGCGGCCGCGTTGCAGTGCCTCGGCGGCGCCATCCAGAGCCGGCTGTACCCGCGCAACGACGAGGAACGAACCGCGCTAGAGGACGGCGGCTACGACGTCTCGGCCGTCCTCGGCACCGACGACCTGTGTGGGGGCAGCGACGTGTTCTTCGCGGCGACGGGGATCACCAACGGCTCGTTGCTGCGCGGCGTCTCCTACCACCGCGCCGGCGCGACCACCTATTCAATGGTGATGCGGTCCCGCTCGGGTACGGTCCGGTACATCGAGGCCCACCACGAATGGGAGAAACTCGAACGATTCACCGGCGCCACGTACCGCCCGATGCCCCGGACCTAGTGGCGGTGTCCAGGCGAAACCGATAGGGTGCCCGCGGACGGAAAGGAGACGGTTGTATGGGTGAACGCACCATCCTGGTGTGCGATGTCTGCGGTCGTCCTGCGGTTCAATCGGTCACCATCAAGGTGGGCCGGCAGAACTGGACCAAGGACCTCTGCCAGACACACATCGACGAAGTCACGGCGGGGGCACGTCGCCCGCGCCCGGGGCGGCGCCGCGCGGTCGTGGCCGCCGAGCCCGCCGCGCCGCCGCGGCGGCGCGGTCGGCCCCCCAAGAGCGCGTCCGCCGGCGGAGCCACCGCGCCCCGCCGCAGAGGGCGCCCTCGCAAGTCCGAGACCGCTGGGACGTCCTCCACGGACGGCCAGTCGGGAGGATCCTCCTAGCTCCACTCTCCATCGCGCGAGCGGGGCCCGCAGCCCGAGGGTCCCGCCCGGTGCGCTCCGCCTCACGGGAGCCGGTACACGCCCGTCGACGCCCGCACGACCCGCCCCTCCCTCGCCGCCTTCGCCAGCCCCGCGACGATCCGCTTGCGCAGGTCGCGCTGCACGAACGGGTCCAGGTACCCGCGCTTGAGCGCGAGGTCCTGGATCGCCGTCCAGTGCAGCTCGCGGCCCTCCTCCGACAGGACTCGGATGGCCGCGTCCACCGGGTCCAGGGGGGACGACTCACTCATCGGATCCGCGGCAGCAACCCGGTCGCCAGCAGCTCCATCTGGTCCCAGTCGCCCACGGCGAACGGCAGCGACGCGGGCGACACGATGATCTCCTCCACGCCGAGCTCCGCGAACCGGCCGACGGTCTCCACGGCCTCCTCGACGGTCCCCACCAGGGCGCCGTTCGCGAAGCGCTCCAGGGGCTCGTCGTCGAGCGCCCCGCCCGGCGTCCACCGCCGCAGCGCCTCGTAGCGCCGCGCGAGGTCGGCCCGGTCCGTTCCCACGAGGGCGTACAGCCCGACCGACAGCCGCAGCGAGGCGGGGTCGCGGCCCTCCCGCTCGCAGGCCTGCCGGGCCTCGGCGACCCGCTCGGCGTAGTCCTCGACCGTCCACCGCCACACGGTGTTCCACCCGTCCGCGTGGCGCGCGGCCAGGCGCAGGGAGCGGGGACCGCCCTTGGCCCCCAGCCACACGGGCGGACCGGGGCGCTGCGCCGGGGCCGGGTGGTTGTACGCGGCGTCCAGGTGGAGGTGCTCGCCGGCGAACGAGGCCGGCCCCTCGGAGAACAACAGCTGGAGCACCGCGAGGGTCTCCTCGAGCAGCGCGAACCGCTCCCCGGTCGACCCGAATTCGTAGCCGAACGCCTGGAACTCGTCCTCGTACCACCCCGCCCCGATCCCGAGGTCGAACCGCCCTCCCGACACCAGATCGACGACCGTGGCCATCTTGGCCAGGAGCCCGGGGTGCCGGAACGGCCCCAGGACCAGCGTCCCCAACCGGAGCGTCGAGGTCGCGGTGGCCAGCGCGGCGAGCGCGGTCATCGGCTCGAGCGACCCCCGGGGCTCGTCGTCGCCGCCGTACCGCGCGAGCGTCAGGAAGAAGTGGTCGCTGACCCACGCCGAGTCGAATCCCAGCCGCTCGGCCCGGACCGCCGCGTCCCGGAGGCGCTCCCACGACAGCGGCCCCGGGTCGGGGAACGAGTAGTCGTAGTGGGGCAGCGCCAGGCCGAGCCGCATCACAGGTACCGCAGCACGTCGGCGGGGCCGACCAGCTCGGTGCCCCGCGGCACGTCGATCCCGTTCGGGACCTTCAGGCGCGGGTACACCGAGACGTCGCCGGCGAGGTGCACGCCCGCGTGCACGACGACCTCGTCGCCGAGCGCCACGTAGTCCTCGATCACGGTGGGGGTGGCCCGGTGCGACCGGATCTCGGTCATCGACCCCACGACCACGTTCCGCAGCCGGGCCCCGGGGCCCACGATGGCCCCGTCGCGGACCTGGGACCGGGACAGGTACGCGCCCTCGCGCACCTCGACGTCGTCGTCCAGGTTGGACTCCGAGATCACCACGCCAGGCCCGATCTCGCAGAACCGGCCGATGCGCACGCACGGCCCGATCGTCACGAGCCCCTCGGCCAGCTTCTCCAGCAGGGTCCTTCCGGTCAGCGCGTCGCGCATCGACAGCGACTCCGGCGCGATCCACACCTCGCGGTCGGGGTCGAACGGCGGGGGCAGCAGCCGGCGGACGGACTCGAAGCTGCCGTGCAGCGCCTCGACCATGGTGTCCACGAAGTCCTGCACGTTGCCGAGGTCCCCGATGCGCCGGACGGCGTGGGCCCGCACCGGATACCCCCGGTCGACCAGCCACGGGAGGAGGTCCTTCCCGAAATCGAGGCGGACCCGGCGCAGCGCGGCGAGATCGGAGTCGCCGGCCACCTCCCGGAGCACCGCGCAATCGACGAGGTAGAACCCCGCGTTCGTCAGCAGGGGGAGCCGGTCGAACTCGTCGGGCGCGTGCACCGCGAAGTGCTCGCGGAGCTCTCCCAGCGTCGGCTTCTCGACGAATTCGAGGATCTCGCCGGTCGGATTCGTCAGCATCACCCCGTATTTCTCGGCGACGTCGGCGGGCGCCCGGCTCATCGCGGCGATGGTCACGGCCGAGCCCGAGCGCACGTGGTCCTCGTACATCGGCTCGAGATCGAAGTCGATGATGGAATCCGTCGGGAACACCAGCGCCGGCCCCGAGAGGTCCCAGTACTCGATCATCCGCAGCGTCGAGTCGGCGTTCCCCGTCGACAGGGCGTCGTACTTCACCGGGGAGTACTGGACGGCGACGCCGAGGTCCTCGCCGTATCCGATCATCACCTTGATCTGGTAGCGGTTCTCCTTGCCGTGGGCGACGATGTAGAACTCCTTCATCCCCTCGGCCTTCAGGATCTCCAACACCCACCGGATGAGCCGCCGTCCCAGGAACGACATGGCCGCCTTGGACCGGAGATAGCCGGGCGCCTTGAGGGTCAGCGGGCGGGCCCGGACCCCCTGGCCGCCGGCCAGCCCGATCCCGACGACCTCCGCGGTGATCGACACGCGTCGATCATAGCCACGGCTATGCGCTCAGCAGACGCCCGCCCGCAGGAGGCTCAGCCGCCGTACGGGGAATCGGGCTCGTCGCGGGCCCGGCCGTGCCCGCCGCCCGCCCCCGGGCCCCTGCGGCGACGCCCGAACAGCAGCGGCAGGAACAGGAACGTGAACCCCAGCAGTCGCGGCGCGATGATCACGCCGGCCACGAGCAACGCCAGGGAGGCCACCATCCACGGCTCGATCCGGGGGCGGCGCCGGATGCGCGGGGCGCCCTCCGGGTGCGCCGCGTAGTCCGGACCGGAGCGCTCGCGGCCGGGCCCGACCGACCACCACACCGCGGCCACGACGCCCAGGAGCGCCAGTACCCCGATGGTGATCGCCGCGGGCGTCCAGGCGGCGATGGCCGGAGCCGTCCAACGCGCGACGTACGTCACGTCTCCACGGTAACGCAGACCGCCGCGAGCACCGTGCGCGGGTAGGATTCCGGCTCCGGCCGTCCGGCCGGCGCGCCACGGAGCGAGGAGGGGCCGAATCCCCATGGAACCCTGGAGCATCGAGTTCGCCGGACGTATCGAGGAGCACACGATCCACGGGAAGTCGCTCGAGGGCAACGCGCTCGGCGACCCGGCCGACCGGCCCCTGTGGGTGTACGTCCCGCCCGGGTACGACGACGACGCGAGGCGCCGGTACCCCTCGATCTACGCCATCCAGGGACTCACCGGGCAGCTGGACATGTGGCGGAACCGCTCCGCGTTCCGGCTGAACTACCCCGAGCTGCTCGACCGCGCCATGGCGGGTGGAGAGTGCCCGCCGGCCGTCGTCGTGTTCGTCGACTGCTGGACCTCCCTCGGGGGAAGCCAGTTCCTGGACTCGCCGGGGACGGGCAACTACCACTCGTTCCTGTGCGAGGAGGTCGTGCCGTTCGTCGACGACCGGTACCGGACCATCGCCGACCGCGACCACCGCGGCATCCAGGGGAAGTCGAGCGGCGGCTACGGCGCGATGGTCACTCCGCTGCTCCGCCCGGACCTGTTCGGCGGCCTGGCCACCCACGCCGGCGACGCGGTGTTCGAGGCGTGCTACCTCCCGGAGTTCCGGGAGTCGGTGCGGGCCCTCCGCGACCACTACCACGGCTCGTACGACGAGTTCTGGAAGGACTTCCGGTCGCGCCCCTCCATGAGCAGGGACTCCGACGGCGTGTTGATGAACGACTGGTCCATGGCGGCGTGCTACTCGACCGACGCCGACGGGACGGTGCGCCTGCCGTTCGACGCCGAGACCGGGGAGCTCGTCCCGGAGGTGTGGGAGCGGTGGCTGGCGTGGGACCCGGTCCGGATGATCCCGGCACGGGCCGACGCCGCCAGGTCGATGCGAGCCGTGTACATCGACGCGGGCAAGCGCGACGAGTGGTACCTGGACCTCGGCGCGGAGGCGGTCCGTCGGCTGTTCGACGGGTTGGGCGTCGAGACGTTCTTCGAGCTGTTCGACGCCACGCACATGTCGATCGAGTACCGCTACCCGAAGGGGACCGCGTACCTCGCGGAGAAGCTGGCGTAGCGCTACTCAGCCGACCGTGGTCGGCCGGGCCACCACGTCCTCCACGGTCCCGGTCATCACCACGTGGCCCCGTCCGTCCGTGACCACGATCCGGGTGAAGGCCCGCAGGGACTGGTTGTACTGGCCGAACATGGTGATCCCGCCGCCGTTGTCGGGGGGCTCCTTCCCGAGGGGGATGACGTCGCTCGGGCCCTGGGGCCTCTGGATCGTCACGCCGTACGGCCCGCCCTTGGGGTCGAGCCCGCCGACGTAGACGAGCACCCAGTCCGGCCGTCGCGGCGACAGGAAGACCAGCGCCTGTCCGCCCCCCACGTGGTGGAGTGACGGGATCATCTGGACCTGGACGAGCGTGTCGCCCGGCGGCGGCTGGCCGTCGTCGCCGAGCAGCTGCTTCGAGAGCTGACCGAACATGTGCACCGCGTTGACGGCCTGCTTCTGAGACGCGTCGCGCTTCTCGCGCTCCGTCTGGAGCTGGCCGAAGGTCGTCACCCAGCCGAGGCCCATGAGGATCGCGAGGGTCGCCGCGACCAGGATGATCGCCCGGCTCCTGCCACGGCTCCGCCGTCTACCGGGGTCGCCGGGAGCCCCACCGATCTCCCGGACGATCCGCTCCTCGAGCGGGGCCGGGGGCTCGGCCTGCGGCAGCGACAGCGCCACGACCGCGGCCCCGCCCGCCAGCTCGGCCGCCTCCTTCCGGCACCCCGCGCACCACACGAGATGCTCCTCGATCGGTCCCAGCTCGGGGGCCGGGAGCAGCGACAGCGCGTACTCCGTCAGCCGGTCCCGGACGTCGACGCAGTCCATGGCCGGCTCCGGCCCGGGCCCACCGGAGAGGTCATCCACCAGCCGCACCTAGAGCTCCTTGCCCTCGTTCGCCCGGCGGAGCTTGATCAGCGCCGTCCGGAGCCGGGTCTTCACCGTGCCCAACGGGATGCCGTCGGACTCGGAGATCTCCCGAGCCGTGAGCCCGGCGAAGTACGCCCGGACCACCAGGTCGCGTTCCGCGTCCGACAGGGACTCCATGGCCCGCCGCGCCGAGTCCCGCTCCAGCACCGGCTGGACGTCCGACTCTGTGACCCGCTCCGGGACCTCCTCGACGAGCACCAGGCTGGGCCGCCCCGACCCGGTCTCGCGGCGGAGCCGGTCCACGGCGAGGTTGTGCGCGATGGCCATGAGCCACGTCGACAGCCGGCCGCGGCTGGCGTCGAAGCGCGCCGCCTTCCGCCACGCCGTCAGGAACACGTCCTGGGTCAGCTCCTCGGCCGCCTCGGCACTCCCCAGCAGCCGGAGCCCCAGGCTGTACACCGGTCGCGCGAACCGAGCGTAGATGGTCCGTACCGCCTCCTCGTCGCCGCACAGCAGGCGCTGGACCAGCGCCTGCTCCTCGTGAGCAGTCAGGGGACCCGCCGACTCGAAGATCATCGCGACGTCCCCCTCCCGGATATACGGCGCCGCGGACGCGTCCGGCTTGGATCCGTGCGCGGCGAGGGCCGTGCGGTCATGGATTCAGTATGCGCTCCCGCGCATCCCCTGTCGCCCGCCGGAGGGTCGCCACGACGGTCGCCCAGATGTCCCCGATTGGCTTTCACCGGAGGTCCCCCGGGTGCGAAGATGGTGGCGTCATGCGGGGGTTGCGCGCTGTGGGGGCGATGCTCGCCGTCGGCGCGGCCATCTCGTTCGCCGCCGGCCCGGCGAGCGCCGCCGGGAATCAGGTGATCTCGCTGCGGCTCGACGGGGTGGTCGACCCGTTCGAGGCCGACTACCTCACGTCGGGGATCCAGGCCGCGGCCGACGAGGGTGCGACCGCGGTGCTCCTCACGATCGACACGCCGGGCGGCCTGGACTCCTCGATGCGGAAGATCACCCAGGCCATCCTCAACTCGCCGGTCCCCGTGATCACCTACGTCTCGCCCTCGGGGGCCCGGGCCGCCTCGGCCGGCACGTTCATCCTCCTCGCCGGCTCGGTCGCCGCGATGGCCCCGGGCACGAACGTGGGCGCCGCCCATCCGGTGGGCGTCTCGGGCGCGATCGAGAGCACGAAGGTGCTGAACGACGCGGTGGCCACCATCAAGGCCATCGCCCTGGCCCGAGGGCGGAACTCCGCCTGGGCGGAGGACGCCGTCCGGAACTCGGTGAGCATTCCGGCCGACGAGGCCCTGCGCATCAACGTCGTCGACCTCATCGAGCCGGACACCGCGGCGCTGCTGGAGGCGGTGAACGGCCGGACGGTCCCGGTCGCCGGCGGGCAGACCATGACCCTGGACACGACCGGCGCGACCGTCGCCGACCGGAACATCGGGTTCATGGCCGGGCTGCTCCACGGGCTGCTCTCACCCGACCTCGCGTTCATCTTCTTCTACCTGGGCATCGCGCTCATCGTCCTCGAGTTCATCCATCCGGGGATCGGCCTGGCCGCCGTATTCGGTGTGCTGTCGCTGGCCGCGTCGTTCGTCTCGTTCGGCGTCCTCCCGTTCCAGATCATCGGTGCGCTGCTGCTCGTGGCGTCGGTGGTCTCGTTCCTGCTCGAGCTGAAGGCCCCGGGGGTGGGGGTGTTCACCGTGCTCGGGGTGATCCTGCTGGTCGCGGGCGCGCTCACGTTGTTCGACCCCTCGGTGCCCAACGCCAGGGTGTCGTGGTGGGTCATCGTGCCGGTGGCGGGGCTGGCCGCGGGGTTCTTCGGGCTCACGCTCGGCGCGCTGTTGCGGGCGCGGCGCCTGCCCGTGCAGATGCGCTCGACCAACCTCATCGGCCGCGTCGGCGTCGTGACCAGCGCGCTGACACCTCAGGGCAACGTCCACGTCGCGTCCGAGACGTGGAGCGCGGTGTCGACGTCGGGGCCGGTCCCGGCGGGACCGCGCGTGGTGGTGGTGGACGTGGACGGGTTGCGGCTCAAGGTGTCGCCGGCCACGGCCGGCGACGGGGCGACCGCAGTCCCGGACGCCGACGTGCCCGTCTCGGAACGCGCCCGGCAGCTCCAGCGGGGCCGTGACGAGTCGCTCGGAACCAGGGAGCGGGCGGAGCCCCGTCCGACCTCGACCTAAAGGGGAGGGAACGTGCTCGGATTGCTGATCGGACTCGGTGTCCTGCTGCTGCTGATCCTCATCTTGCTGCCGCAGGCCCTGCGGGTGGTGCGGGAATACCAGCGCCTCGTGGTGTTCCGGCTCGGGCGGAACATCGGGCTCAAGGGACCGGGACTGGTGCTCCTGATCCCCATCATCGACAAGCCGGTATGGGTCGACCTCCGCGAGCTGTACCTGGAGATCCCCCACCAGACCGCGATCACGAAGGACAACGCCCCGGTCTCGATCGACTTCATCACCTTCTACAAGGTCGTCGACCCCCAGATGTCCGTGCTGGCGGTCGGGAACTTCGCGGGCGCCGCGCAGAACATCGCGGCGACCACCCTGCGGTCGGTGGCCGGCGACATGGCCCTCGACGAGCTGCTCTCCAAGCGTGCCGAGATGAACGAGATCATGCGGGCCAAGCTCGACGAGGTGACCGAGCGGTGGGGCGTGAAGGTCACGAACGTCGAGATCCGCGAGATCATCCCACCCCCGGCGGTGCAGGAGGCCATGACCCGCCAGATGTCGGCCGAACGGACTCGTCGCGCCGTGGTCACCGAGGCGGAGGGCTCGAAGCAGGCCTCGATCACCGTGGCCGAGGGGAACAAGCAGGCCGCCATCCTCAACGCCGAGGGCGACCGGCAGGCCGCGATCCTGCGGGCCGAGGGCTTCGCGCTCGCGCTGTCGAAGATCTTCGACGTCGCCCACACCGTCGACGCCAAGACCATGAGCCTGCAGTACCTGGAGGCGCTGAAGGTCATCGGGTCGTCGCCCTCGACGAAGTTCGTGGTGCCGCTCGAGGTGTCCCAGCTGCTGTCCGGTCTGGGCGGCCTCAGCCGGGCGTTCGGACAGGACTCCCAGGGCAACGGCCAGGGACCGGCGGCGCCCGGGCTGCCCCAGCCCGACGCCCCGGCGGCGGAGGCCCCGCCGAAGAGCTAATGCAGCAGGGGGGCTCCGCCCCCCTGCTACCCCCCGAAATTCCGGGGCCCCGCGCGTCGGGGGGTTGGATCTACGCCGCGATGATGCCGGCCTGCTGGAGCGCCAGCTGGAAGTCGTGGGGCTCGGTGGAGGCGGTGATGGCGTCCTCCAGCGTGACGACGCCGTCTCGCACCATCGCCAGCAGCGCCTGGTCGAACGTCTGCATGCCGTAGTACGAGCCCTCCGCAATGACCTCGGGGATCTCCGAGGTCGCCGCCGCCTCGAGGATCCGCTCCGCGACCCGGCCGGTGTTCACCAGGACCTCGACGGCGGGGACCTGGCGCCCGTCCGTGGACGGCACCAGCCGCTGGCAGAGGATCCCCCGGAGCGTGGCGGCCAGGCTCACCCGGATCTGGCGGTGCTGGTCCGCGGGGAAGAAGTCGACGATGCGGTTCACGGTCTCCGTCGCGTCCGCGGTGTGCAGGGTCGAGAGCACCAGGTGCCCGGTCTCGGCCGCCTGGAGCGCCGCATGGACGGTCTCGGGATCCCGCATCTCGCCGATGAGGATCACGTCGGGGTCCTGGCGGAGGGCCGCCCGGATCGCGGTGAGGAACGTCTCGGTGTCCTGGCCCACCTCGCGCTGGTTGACCGAGGCCTCCTGGTCGGGATGCAGGACCTCGACCGGGTCCTCGATCGTCACGATGTGCACGGGCTTGGTTCGGTTGATGTGCTCGATCATGGCCGCGAGCGTCGTGGTCTTCCCGGACCCCGTGGGGCCTGTGACGAGGATGAGGCCGCGGGGCTCGTCGGCCAGGCGGCGCACGATGGGGGGCAGGCCGATCTCCTCGATCTCCGGCCCGCCGATGCGGAGCTGGCGGAGCACCAGGCTGCACGAGCCCCGCTGCCGGAACGCGTTCACCCGGAACCGGCCCACGCCGGACACCGAGTAGGCGAAGTCGATCTCCCCCCGCTCGAGGAACAGGTCCCGCCGGGCCGGAGGGACGATCGCCAGCGTCACCGCCTCCGACTCCGCGGCCGTGAGCGGCTCCCGCTCCAGCCGGATGAGCCGGCCTCGGACTCGGATCCGGGGGACCGAACCGGCCTTCACGTGGAGGTCGGAACCGTCGGCCTCCATGAGCTGCCGGAGCCATCCCACCAGCTCGGCCTCGCCCGCCTCCGCTCCCGAGGGCGCCGCCGTCAGCTCCTGGATCATGTGCGAATTCCTCGGAGCAGGTAGGCCTCGACCTCGCCGCCCGCGACCGGGGGCACCGCCACGGTAACGACCGCGTCGACGCACGCCTGGCGGGCCGACGCCGACATCAGGATCTCCCCGGGGGCGGCCGCCTCCCGCAGCCGGTGCAGCAGCACGTCGCCCCGGCCGAGGGTCACGGTCACGCCGTCCGGGCCGAGCGTCGCGCGGCCGGCCGCGATCGCGCCCACCACGTGGAATTCGTTCTCCCGGGCCCGCTGGACCCGGCGGACGCCCACCAGCACCTCGTGCGCCGCGCGCGCGGCGTGCCCCGCGGCGCCCTCGCCCTCGAATCGCGCTTCCACCACGGGTCGCTTCGTGGTCCCGGCCACGACGACCTCCGCCCCCGCGCCGGTGAGGACCTCGAGCGCGGTCAACACGCACCGGTTGAGGACCTTCTCGGCCACCTCCGCGGTGAGATGCCCGGACGCCCGGGGCTCCCGGTGGAGCTCGAACAGCAGCATGGCGACCTCGCGCGTCCGGTGCTCGGACGCGACCGGCGACGCCGGGGGTGCGGTGGCGACTTCCATCCCCTCCCGTATCGGACCGCCGGGGAGGCAACTGAAATCGGTAGCTACCGGAAGCTTTCGGCCCGTTCTTCCCCATTCCGATTGCCAGGAAGGGGCGAAAAAGGGGGGTGGGCCGGCTACCCGGTTCCGGGGGCCGCGCCTGCGCGATCGGCGACCGCCACCAGCCGGCACACGCCACGCTCGACGAGCGGGTGGAACTCCTTGAGCGCCAGGGGCGGCTGGAGGCTCCCCAGCATCCCCTCGACCAGGCCCCGGTGCACCGAGCAGGCCAGCTCGCGGTGGTCCTCCACCAGGTCCCGGAACGGGCAGTCTCGGAGCGCCACCTCGACGGTCTGGCGGCCGCGACGCCGGAACCGGGGGTCGAACCCCGCGGACGCCATCGCCCCCTGCAGCAGCGCCAGGTTCCGGGCCGCGGCCAGGCGGACGCCCGGACGGGGCCCGGACCGGATCACCAGGTACCGTCCCCACTCCGCCGCGAGGACCCGGGCCCGGTCGGCCCCCCGCTTGCCGCCCACGAGCGGCGCCAGGATCTCCGCGAGCAGCCGGAAGTCGCGGCCCTCCGTGGCCGGGGTCTCGACGGCGACGTACAGCGTCTGGGGCCGCCCCACGGTGGCGCCCCGGCGGACTTCCCGGGCCACCAGGCCGACCTCCTCCAGGCGACGGAGGTGGGGCCGGAGGGTGTTCGGGTGGAGCGACAGCCGGCGGGACAGCTCCCGGACCGACACGGCGCGGCCGGACAGCCCCAGGTAGCGGTACAGCCGGAACCGGGTGTCGTCCGCGAGCGCCTTGTGGATCTCGAGGGCGCGGACGTCGGCCACCTCAGGCGCCCCCGGATGCGCCCGCGGCGGGGGGTCGTATCATCGGTGGTGCAGTTCCCACGGTCCGCACGGTTCGAAACAGGATAATCCCGCCTCCGGGGCAGCCCGGCCGCGGGGCGGACACCGAGGTCGAGGAGCAAGTTCGTGGTCACCGAGGAACAGGTCCGCCAGGCCCTCCGGAACGTGCTCGACCCCGAGATCGGCAAGCCCATCGAGGACCTGGGCATGCTGCAGGGCATTCGCGTCGACGACGGCACGGTGACCGTGGAGGTCCTGCTCACGATCGCCGGGTGCCCGCTCAAGGACCGGATCAACTCCGACGTGCGAGGCGCGCTGGCCCCGCTCGAGGGCATCCGCCACGTCGAGGTGGTCCTCGGCGAGATGACCGGCGAGCAGCGCGAGGGCATGGTCCGGCAGCTTCGGGGCGGCGCGCAGCAGCAGCAGACGTTCTTCACCGACGGCTCGACCCAGGTGGTCGCCGTGGCCTCGGGGAAGGGCGGCGTGGGGAAGTCCAGCGTGACCGTGAACATCGCGGCGGCGCTGGCCGCCGAGGGGCACCGGGTGGGCGTGCTCGACGCCGACGTGTGGGGGTTCAGCGTGCCCCGGATGATGGGCGTGTCGGGCCAGCCGGTCGGGTTCAACAACATGATCCTGCCGCTCGAGGCCCACGGCGTCCGCATCATCTCGATGGGGTTCTTCGTGCCGGAGGACCAGCCCGTGATCTGGCGGGGGCCGATGCTCCACAAGGCCGTCCAGCAGTTCCTGGGCGACGTGTACTGGGGCGAGCTCGACTTCCTGCTGTGCGACCTCCCGCCGGGGACCGGCGACGTCTCGCTGTCGATGGCGTCGTTCCTGCCGGGCGCGTCGATGCTCGTGGTGACCACGCCCCAGGAGGCCGCCCGGCGGGTGGCCGAGCGGGCTGGGAAGATGGCCGCCCAGGTCCACCAGCGCGTGGTCGGCGTCGTGGAGAACATGTCGTGGTTCGCGTGCCCCCACTGCGGAGAGCGCGAGTTCGTGTTCGGCGAGGGAGGCGGACAGGAAGCCGCGAACACGCTCGGCGTGCCGCTGCTCGGCCAGGTGCCGCTGTACCCGCCGCTGCGGGCCGGCGGCGACGAGGGCCGCCCTGTCGTGCTCTCCGACCCCGACTCCCCGGCCGGCCAGGCCCTCCTGGAGGCCGCACGCAGGCTGGCGAAGAGCCTGACGACCGTGGTGGGCAAGCCGCTGAACCTGATGGTGGCACCCTCGGCGGGGGGCAACGGCCACGCCGCGTCCGGCCACGCCGGACACGAGCACGGCCACGCCGGCCACGCCCATTAGCGCTAGTTCGCGGGGCGGCCCTCGCCGGCTTTCGATGCGACGAACGGAATCGCCGCCTGGGGAATCCAGCACAGGAACAGCGGGATGTAGGACTTCGTGGCGGCCGCGAGGGCCGCGAGCACCAGCGCGGCGCACACCAGCCCCACCGTGATCCCCAGCGAGGCCTTCCTGCTCATCGCCAGCCCTCTCATGGCTCCCCGCCCGGCTCCGGCGGCGGCGTGAACGAGGTGGTCGTCTCGGACCCCACCTCCGCGGCCAGGGGCTTCGGTCCGGGCCGGGGACGAATCGCCCAGACCACCAGGGTGACCGCCGAGGCCGCGACGACCGCCACCGAGGCCCACTGGCTCCCCGTGAGCCCGAAGAACCGCTTGTCGACCCGGAGGAAGTCCGTGCCGATCCGCACGCTGCAGTACCAGATGGCCCACGTCATGATCATGACGCCCTCACGGCGCGGCTTTCGGTTCATCACGAGCAGCAGGAACAGCAGCAGGAGCCCGACGCTCACGAAGTCGTACAGTGCGGTCTGGTGCACCCCCACGCCCGTCCCGAGCGGCTCGGTGTTGGCGCCCAGCAGCACCGCCTTGCCCTTCGTGATGGTGAGCGTCCGGGCGCCCTGGAGCAGGGTCTCCGTGCACTTGCCGGCGGCGCAGTCGAAGCCCGACAGGGTGCCGCCGTGGTACGAGAACGCCCACGGTGCGCTGGTCGGCTTCCCCAGGTGGTCGCCGATGATGAGGTCCCCGATCCGCCCCACGAACACACCGAGGGCGAGGCCCACGGCTGCCCCGTCCATGACCTGGAACAGGCGGTACCGGTGGCGACGCATGATCGGGTAGGCGAACGCCACCGCGCCGGCGATCCCGCCGAGCAGCGAGATGCCCCCCCGGTAGATCGCCAGCATGTCGCCGATGCCGTTGAACTCGGAGAAGTGCGCGATCACGTAGAACAGCCGCGCGCCGACGATCGTCCCGATCAGGGCCCAGAACAGCATCGAGGACGTGTGCTCCTCGAGGACGCCGCGCCGGCGGTTGTCCCGCATGACCCAGAAGGAGCCGAGCAGGAACCCCAGCGCGATCCCCAGGCCGTGCGGGGACAGCGCGAGCTTGCCGCCGAAGTGGATCCGGTCGAGGACGGGCCAGCCGATGGAGCCGATGAGGGCGCTCATCCGGTCGCCGAGTGTAGCGGCCCGGACGTCGCCGGGTCCGTCGATCGCCCCTCGCCCGGCCGACGGGTCCCGGCCGGCCACGCCAGCCCAACCGCCCGGCCCAGGAGGAGCCCGGCCACCACGTCCGACGGGTAGTGGACGCCGAGGTAGATCCGGGACAGGCCGACCGCGGCAGCGAGCGCGGTCAGCGCGGTGCGTTCCGCCCGGGACAGCCCGAGCTCCTCGCCGGCCGCCGTGAGGAACGCCAGGAGCACCGCCGGGTGCGAGCTCGGCCAGGACGTCCCCCGGGGGCGCCCGATGAGCAGCCGGACGACCTCGGGCAGCCGGTCGTACGGCCGGCCCCGCAGGTACAGGCGCTTGAGCCCCTGTCCCACCAGCCACGTGGCGCCCGCCGCCCCCGCCCCGCGCATCGCGGCGCGACGTCGCCCCCCCAGCGCCAGCACGACGCTCCCCGCGGCCGGCGAGGTGATGGAGCCCGCCTCGGTCAGCGCGCCGAACAGGGCATCGGCGAGGCGGCCGTGTCCGCGATTCACCGCCCGGAACGCGGCGAGGTCGGCCCGCTCCCCCGCCCTCGTCGAGGAGGCGAACTCGACCAGCAGGGCGACCGAGGCCAGCAGCGTGGCCTCCCGGAGCCTCGTCCCGGTCGTCGGGTCGGTCATGACAGCGCGATCACGGGGCCGCATTGAACCCGCCTGCGGCCCGGATGGCAACGTCGCGCGTTGACTCACAAAGAATGTCCTCGAACCTGAGCCCTCGCCTCAATTGGAAATGTCCTCCAGCCTCCACGCTCGCTCATGGTCGACGCGGCGAGGGAGGGGACCTCCGGTGGGGCTGTCCATGGCACAGAGGAAGGCAGTGACGAAAGAGATGGCGAGACGGTACGCGCGTGGCTCGAGAACCGAGAAGACCGTGATGCTCGACGAGCTCTGTGCGCTGACTGGGTGGACCCGCCGCCACGCTCGGCGAGCCTTGGGCGAGGTGCTCAGTCCACCGCCGGCGACGGGGAAGCGGCGGGGACGGCCTCCCACGTACGGCGAGGAAGCGAAACGAGCCTTGCGGCAGGTGTGGGCG
Source organism: Actinomycetota bacterium (assembly GCA_045805265.1). GTDB lineage: Bacteria > Actinomycetota > UBA4738 > UBA4738 > JACQTL01 > JBJMLO01. Next base: position 12 of record JBJMLO010000025.1, on the reverse strand, counting down.
ACGCTCGACGGG
>JBJMLO010000024.1:0-285185 GCA_045805265.1 Actinomycetota bacterium | reverse complement strand
GACGTGCTCGTGGCGGGGCCGACACCCGGAGGTTCCGGCTGCCCAGCGGCTTCTACAACTTCTACGTGGGCGTGGTCGACAACGCCTTCGGCGACGGGAACGTCGAGGTGGGCCACCGGGGGGACAGCGTCTCGTGGGGGTTCATCGGGCCCCACGACCACTCCGCGACGGAGTCGTCGGGGCTCGACTACTTCGACTCGGGGTACTCGCCGCCCGACCGCACCGAGTTCATCATGGTCTTCCCGGCCGCGGGGAGCTTCCCGTACCACTGCAAGGACCCGAACCACTCCGCGACGATGACGGGGACCGTGAACGTGCCGGTCGGACGGACGCCGGCCTTCGCACCCCTCGGGACGGCGTTCACGATCAAGTGGGCGCAGAAGGCCGCGGAGCCCGGCTACGTGTACGACGTGCAGATCAGGCGGCCCGGAAACGTCTCGTTCCAGTCGTTCAAGACCGGGGTCACCAAGGCCAAGACGACGTTCACGCCGAACGTACAGGGCAACTACTCCTTCCGAGGACGCGTTCGGAGCCAGGGGACCGGGCAGGCCTCCGGGTACTCATCGCCAACCAGCATCGACGTCCTGTAGCCCGGCGGCGGCGCGGCCGGGACCGCCGCTTCCGAGCCCCTCGGCGTCTCGCACCCATTCGCTATGTTCGCGGGGCGGTGATCGCGCAAGCCTTGCCCACGCCCTTCGACCTCAGCCAGCCTGCCGCTCAAGTCCTGGCCATCGTGTTCTTCCTGATCCCCGGGCTGAACGCTACGCCTCATGGACCAGCGTCTACGCCGTCGGCCGCGCCGGCGATGGAACGTCCTTCGGCGGAGCCGGGAGGAGGCTGTCGGTGCCCGCTGCTACCCTTCACCTGAAGGCGCGGAACCCGTTCCTCCCCCGGAGAGGAATCATCGATGGGCGTGGTCACCACCGCCATCAGCACCGCGGTCGTCGCGGCGATGGGCCTGATCCTGGCGTGGCTCGGCAAGGGCCAGTTCGAGGCCCTGCGGCAAGAGTTCGGGGCTCGATTCGACGCGGTCGATCAGCGGTTCAACGGGATCGATCAGCGGTTCGACCGGCTGGAAGTGCGGCTGGATCGGCGGATGGATGCCATGCAGGCGACGATCGACGCGATGCGATCGGATCTCACCCAGGTGGCGCTGGCCGTCGGGGTCAGGCCACGGGCAACGGAACGCTGACCCTCGCGACTCCCGCCTTCGCCAGATCGAGCTCGCTCAGGCGCCCGAGTGCCCGCCGGATCCGCGGCCTCGGACGTACAGCGTGCCGTCGCGGTCGACGACTTCGCCTCGGCCGAGCGGAACGACCGCCGTCAGGGCCCGGTAGGCCGGGCCGAGGCCGGGAATCTTCGCGAACACGCCCTGCGGCCCCCGGACCATCCGGCCCGTCCTGACGTCGTACTTCGACCCGTGCCACGGGCACACCAGGCAGCCGTCCCGCTTGTCGATGCGGCCCTTCGCGAGGTCCGCGAACAGGTGCCGACACCGCCTGGTGACGGCGAAGTACTCGCCGCCGGAGTTCCCGACCGCCCACCTGCCCGCGCCGGTCACCGTGCCCGGCGGGAGCTCGGCGGCGGGACCCACTCGTTCCTCGGTCGCCATTCGAAGACTCAACCTCCCGCCGATCGGCGCGGCCACCCTAGCCGAACGCCGGGCCGGGGTATGAGGGCTCGGCCATTCATGTGTGGCGCATGAGTTAATGTGCTGCGCATGAGCCGGATGATTCAGATCCGCAACGTTCCGGACGATCTGCATCGCTCCTTGAAGGTCAGGGCGGCCGCGGAGGGTCTCTCCTTGTCGGACTACCTGCTCCGCGAGATGGCGGCGGTCGCCGCCCGGCCCACGCTCGAGGAGATTCTGAACGCCATCGAGGCCCAGGGGCCCGTCCACCTCAGGGACGATCCAGCTTCCGCCGTGCGCGCCGAACGCGACGCACGATAACGGGGAGTCGGACCGCCGTGATCGTCCTCGATGCCTCGGCCGTGCTCGACCTCCTCCTCGACATCCCTCCCCGCGCCGAGCTCGTGCAACGGCGACTGCGCGAGGAGCGCGAGGCGCACGTCCCCCACCTCCTCGACGCGGAGGTGGGTCAGGTGCTGCATCGGTACGTGCTCACCCGGCAGATCGGTGAGACTCGCGCCAGGCTGGCCATCGACCAGCTCACCGCGCTGCCCCTGATCCGGTACCCGCACGCACCGCTCCTGTCCTTTGCGTTCGGACTGATCCGGAACCTCACCGTCTACGACGCCCTCTATGTGGTGCTCGCCGCGGGCCTCGGCGCGACGCTCCTCACCTCCGACCGGCGCCTCGCCCGGGCGGCACGAGCCCACGCGGACGTCGAGTTCCTGCACTCCTGATCGCGCCCCGAGGCGCCGGGGGGGCCGGCAGCCGACGTGCTGGTCAAGCCCAAGAGCACCGGCAAGGAGCCCGGCACCGCTGGAGAATGGCGGAGAGACCAGCTGGATCCCCCCAAGGGTTGGGAGCTGCTAATCACGCCCGGGTCGAACAAGCTCCTGTTGCGCTTCGACGCAGTTGATCCCCGGTTCGACGCGGTTGATCAGCGGATCGACCGGCTGGGGGGAACGACTGGATCGCCGATGGATGCCATGCAGGCGACGGTCGACGCGACGCGATCCGATCTCACCCAGGTGGCCCTCGCGGTCGGAGTCCGACCTCGACCGACGAACGCCTGAGCGGCCGGCGCAACGCTCCTCAGTCCGGGGCGAGCGCGGCGGCGGCTCCGCGGGCGCGGTCCGCCAGTGCCCAGGCCTCCTTGCCTTCGAGGAGCTCGATCGCCTCGGTGACTGCGGACGAGGCTTCCTCCGCCCGGCCTGCCATCGCCATCACCCGGGCTTGGTCCACCAGGGCCTCCGCGTGGTTCAGGACGTAGTCGGTGCGGCGGACCAGGGCGACCGCTTGCGCGGCGAGTTCGAGCCCCGCCTCGACGTCGCCGGACCGGGCGAGCGCCACGGCGAGGGCGGCGCTGCCTGCGACCTTCGCATCGAAGTCGTCCTCGCTCGAGTTGTCGATGGCCAGGCGGGCGTAGCGCTCTGCCTCCTGGTAGTCCCCGGTCTCCAGCAACGCGTGGGCCAGACTTCCCGCGGCCGTCGCCGAGTAACCGCGGTCGCCGAGGGCACGCTGCGCCTCGTAGCCCGCGCGGAGCAGGGCCACGGCCTCCGGATAGCGGCCCGCGGCGAGCTCCAGGGGCCCGGAGAGGTGGCCGCCGGCGGACGCCAGCCGGGTGGTGCGCCCGAGCTCCCGTTCCACCTCCATCCACGCGTCGATCATCTCGCGGCCCTCGTCGAACCGCCCCTGCAGCCACGCGAACCTGGCCCGGCTCCGCAGGAGCCACGCCTCGGTCAATCGGCTCTTGGTCGGATCCGCCTCGATCTCCGCCAGACGGACTTCGGCCTCGCTCACCGGTGCCGGGCCGAAGAACATCGCGGTCATCTCCCACCAGGTCGCGTTCATGAGCTCGACTCGGAGCCCGGCGGACGCCGCTCGGCCGCGTGTCTCGGTCAGCAGCTCCACGGCCTCGCGGCACCGGCCCAGGAAGAACAGGAACTGCCCGGCCACGACGGCCGCGTGCACGGCTCCTCGCTCGTCGCCGAGCGCCTCGAACTCCTCGATGAGCCCGCGGGCCTCGTCGACGACGCTCCCCTGGGACTCGGACCCCAGCGACGCCTCGACCTCCAGGTCGAACACGCGAGCCCAGGCGCGGGCCTGCCGGTCGCCGGCCGCCTCGGCGTCCACGGCTGTCCGCGACAGGAGTTCGTGCGCCGCCTCGATCTCCCCCGATTCGAACAGCATCTTGCCCAGCAATGGCTGCCGGGACCGCCGCGCTGGGTCGCCCTCCGGCAGCAGCGTGATCGCCCGCTCCAGCAGGTTCCGGGCCGCCCGGACGTCGCCGCGCCCCATGGCCAGCTCCGCCCCGGCGGTCAGCCCGTCGGACGCGCGGCGGGCGAGCGCCCGCGCGGCGTCGTCGACCGGGCCCAGCTCCTCCCGGTACCGGTACGCCTGTTCGAGGTGATACGCGACGATCTCCTGATACTCCGCCGGCCGGTCCCCGGCGACGCGCTCCAGCCAGGCGGCGAACCGCTCGTGGAGGTCGGCCCGCGTCTCCTTCGGCATCGACTGGTACGCGGCGTCGCGGATCAGCAGGTGCCGGAACCGGAAGGCCTCCTCGCCGGCGAACGTCGCGCGGTCGGGGCGGACGAGCTCCTTGCGGACGAGGGACAGGAGGTTCGCGGCCACTCCCGCCCGGGCCCGCTCGGGCGCCAGCTCCAGGACGGCGCCGCGATGGAACACCTTGCCCTCGACGGCCCCGCGTTCCATGACCGAACGTTCCTCGGAACCGAGCCGCTCGAGGCGCGCGGCGAGCAGCGCCTGGATGGTCGGCGGCACGGTCACGTCGCTCAGCTCGCCGGCCGGCTCCCAGTGGCTGTTGCGGCGCACCAGCCGGCCGTCGTCGATGAGCATCTCCAGCATCTCCTCGACGAACAGCGGGTTGCCCTCGGCGGCGGCCAGGATCCGCCGCGCGGCGACCTCGTCGAGCCCGGCCGATCCCACCAGGTTCGCGATCAGCGCCGCGCTCTCGTCGTCGGAGAGCGGCTCGAGCTGGATCGTCGTGGCGGCGTGCTTGCCGCCCGCCCACGCCGGCCGGGCCTCGAGCAGCTCCTGGCGGGCCAGGCAGATCAGCAGGATCGGCGCGTCCCGCGTCCAGTCCGCCAGGTGGTCGACCAGGTCGAGGAACGCGGGCTGCGCCCAGTGGATGTCGTCGAACACGACCACGAGCGGCCGTTCGGCGGCCATGACCTCGAAGGCCCGGCGGACCCCGCGCGCCGCCTCGTCGGCAGGCGCGCCGGCCGGAGCGAGCCCGATCAGCCCGGCGATCTGGGCAGCCAGCGCCGGCCCTTCCTGGTCGGCCGCCACCAGCGCCTCGAGCTTCCTCAGCGCGTCCTCGGCGGGCTCGCGGTCCGCGATGCCGGCGGCCTCCTTGAAGACCTCCGCGAGCGGCCAGAACGTGATGCCGTCGCCGTAGGAGAGGCACCGGCCGTACAGCACCCTCGCCGTGTCCGGCCCGGCCTTGGCCAGGAACTCGTTCACCAGCCGCGACTTCCCAACGCCGGCCGAGCCGAGGACGGTGAACAGGTAGCAGACCCGCTCGGCGACGGCCTGTTCGAAGGCCTCGTCAAGGAGCCGCCGGTGACGCTCCCGGCCGACCATCGGCGAGTCCAGGCGCCGCGCGTGCCCGCTGGCGCCTGGCGTCACGGCAAGCAGGCGGAACGCGGGGACCGGCTCGGCCTTGCCCTTCAACGCCAGCGGCTCGGGGAGCGGCGTCGCATCCACGGCGTCGCGGACCAGCGAGTACGTCCCCGCGCCAAGCAGGATCTCGCCCGGCGCCGCCGCCTGCTCCAGCCGGGCGGCCACGTTCACGGCGTCGCCCGTGACGAGTCGCTGCCCAGCCTCCGCGTCGCCTGACACTACCTCGCCGGTGTTCACACCCGTGCGGACCTCCAGCGAGACCCCGCGGTCGCGCTCCAGCTCCTCGTTGAGTGCTGCCAGTCGCGCGCGCATCTCCACCGCGGCCCGCACCGCGCGCAGCGCGTCGTCCTCGTGCACGCGCGGGACGCCGAACACCGCCATCACGGCATCGCCGATGAACTTCTCCACCACGCCGCCGTGCGCCGCGACGGCGTCGCGCATCTCGTCGAAGTACCGGGACATCACCCGCCGGAGGGACTCCGGGTCCAGCCGCTCCCCGATTGCCGTCGAGCCGGTCACGTCGGAGAACACCACGGTGACCGTCTTCCGGACCTCGGCGGCCGGGGCGGCCTGCCGCGCGCCGAGCGCCGTCCCGCAGGCCAGGCAGAACCGCGCGCGCTCGGGGTTCTCCTCCCCACACGCCGGACACACCATCAAGACGCGAGTGTAGGGGGACGGCAGACCACCGGAAACCCCGAAGGGGATCGCTGGCGTGGCCCCACAGAAAGCCGTCGGTGCCTGCTGCTAACCTTCGGACGACTGAGTGGAATCCCGTTCCTCCCCCGGAGAGGAACCTCGATTGATGGACGTCGCCAGCACCGCCATCAACGCCACCGTCATCGCGGCGGTCGGAGCCCTTCTCGCCTGGTTCGGGAAGGGTCGGTTCGACTCGATCGATCGGCGAATCGACCGTGTGGAGGAGCGACTGGACCGGCTGCGCTCTGACCTGACTCAGGTGGCACTCGCCGTCGGCGTCCGTCCGCGGGCCACGAATCGATAAGGACCGGATACGCGCCGTGCCCTCGTCGTCTCCTACGAGCCTTTCCGCCGGTCCGGGCTCCACGCACCCTCAGGGGGACTCTTCGGCCCCTGAAGCCTGACGCTACGGCTTCACGGCGCCCCCCGCTGGTTGTGCTGCGGAATTCACGGGTCGCCGATAGAGATTTGACGCCGATTTAGACGTCGGCGCTACGGTCAAACCTGGCGAACCTGAGGGAGGTGACATCGTCATGCCGAACGCGGTGGCCGACTGGCCGGTAGATGGGCGAAAGCTGCGTGACGCGATCAGGGGCCAGGAGCGGCTGGAGCGCAGGATTGAATTACTAGAGCGATCGCTCGATGCCCTGCGATCCGATCTGATCCGTGTGGCGCTCGCTGTCGGTGGGGAGCCGACGACGGACGCCTAACCGCCGAGCGCAAACGCACCTGATCAGTGACCGGACGAGTTCCGGGGCGGGGCTCGCCACCGAGGGGTCGGTGGTGACTCTGGCGTGTCGATTGACACGTCGCATGTCAGTGGGGATGGTATCCGTATGCGCGTGAAGCGGACGTACAAGCTCTCCGTCGAGGCAGTGGCCACCGTCAGGGAGCTCGCCGAGCGGAAACAGGTGGCGGCCACGCAGGACGCCGTGGTTGAGGTGGCCATCCGCGAGCTGGCACGGCGGGTGCGGGAGACCGACGATGCGGAGCGTTGGGCGCGGGCAGCCGCTGACCCCGAGTTCGTCGCGGAGGCGGGGCAGCTGGCCCGCGAGTTCGCGTCCGACGACCGCGCGGCATGGCCCGGCTGACCCGACGGCTGAGGTGGACGGTCGTCATCGCCCGCCTCGACCCGGTGGAGGGTTACGAGCAGGCTGGATCGCCGGGCCCTCAGCGTCTCCTACGAGCCCTTCCACCGCTCCGGGCTCCTCACCGTCTGCCCGATCAGCGCGGCCCGAGGCGTGCGGTACCCGCAGGAGGTTGGCGTTCCTGCAGGGCAGGCCGGGCAGACGGAGCCAGGGGTGATCCTCTGTCATGAGATCCGCACGATCTCGGCGAATCGGATCGTCGGCGTGGTGGGACACCTGACGGATCCCGAGCTTCGAGGTGCCGTGGGGGGGCGCGCTGGCCACACATCTGGGGCTCGATCGCGCGCCCGTCGAGGATGGGGCACGCGGGAACGCGGCCTTCGGCCAGTGAGGCTTGGAGAACGGAGGGGTTACAGCTTCATGTGCGGGCTGGCCCACCCCGTCAGGAAGTCCATAGCCTCGAGCAGCACGTCCTCGTCATCCGATCGCCCTTCCGATCGCAAGAGGCTACGATCCGACTCCAGTTGACGGAGGAGCGCTTCGCGGCTCCAACCTTCCTCCAAGAGTTCGCGAATCTCCGAGCGGAGCGCTTCCAGGGGAGCATCGCTCCTCAGCGCCTTCTCGAATCGAGGTCGGACTGGGCTGCGCATGATCGATCTCCTGTCAGGCGACTATACGCGCCGCCACGAGTGCGGGTCGCCCGCACTTGAGCCTCGTATTCGGACATCGACATCTCCGTCGAGGGCTCGACGAACCCGTGTGTGGCGTTGTCGGGATCGATCCGCAGAAGGAGGCCCCCTCCCAGGTCATCCTCGTCCAACATGAAGACCGGATCCTTGCCCGTTCCCCCGTGGCCTGGCGGACGACGATGGAGAGGGAGATTCCGGGGGTCATCGAGGCTTACGGACAGCCCTCCGGTTCCGGGCCGCACCTCCCAAGCCGTCACCGGGATATCGATCCCGGGCCGTGCACCCAATGTTCGAGCCGAATGACCCAACGCCGGATGATCATCGGGATCCGGCCGCATGCTCCGATACACCCTCCGCCCCATGAGGCCCCACTCAGTGTGGACCGTAGCCTCTGGCCCTGACACCACCGCGATCGAGGGCCCGGCCTATCGATCCGGGCGGGCCCAGCAGCGCCCTGAGCTTTCCAGGAGTGGGGCGGAGCAATTCGAACCACAGACCCGTCCATGCTGCCGCGGCTCCGGCCATCACCAGCGGCCTGACCTGCCAGTACCGCGCCTGTAGCTGGGGACCGCCCCAGCGGCGGACGTTGCCCGCTGTGAGGCCCAGACGCTTCGGGAGGTAGGCCAGGCCGATGCGGCCGACCTCCTCCTTGTTCAGCACCCGGCCGCCGGGCGGGGTGTGCTCGAGCAGGATCCGTCCGTGGGCGCGGCCCCTGGTGAAGTGGTGGCGGAGCAGCCGCGCCGGGGTTCGGCACGGGCTGGCGTGGACGAACTCCACGTCGGCGGCGCGCCACGCCCGCGCGCCCATCGCGTACAGCAGGTGGTTGACCACCGTGTCCTCGCCGGCCCGGAGGTGTCCCGGGAACCCTCCCACCTGGAGCAGCAGCTCGCGCTCGTAGGAGCAGTGGGCCGGCGGGACCGCCAGCGGCTCGGACGGACGGCCGGGGAGGACCGACGAGTGGTCGAGGAAGTACGACGCCCACCCGGCGGCCGTCTCGGTCCCGTTCAGCGTCGTGCCGGTGACCATGGGGTATCCCCCACGGTGGGCCCGCAGGCGCGCCGCCAGGCTCCCCGGAGGGAGCTCCACGTGCGAGCCGGGGAAGGACACGTAGTCGCCCCGCGCCACCGCCAGCCCCGCGTTGCGGGCCTGGCCAGGCAGCGCCGGGCGGTCCAGCTGGACGACCGCCACCTCCGGGAACCGCTCCAGAACGATCTTCGCGGTGCGATCCGTGCCGCTCACGACCACGATCACCTCGAACGGCTCCGGCAGCTCCTGGGTGGCCACCGAGCGGACCACGCGCTCGATGCGGTCCTCGTCGTCGCGGGCGATCACGACGGCCGACAGCGCCGGGGCGTCGAGGTCTGGCACCGCGGCATCCGCGTCGGGATCGGGCAGACCGAGCACCGCCAGAGGCGAGCCTTCGCGACGGGCGTCCGCGACGACCGGGAGGTCGGGCGGCCTCGGTTCCCACGGGCGGAGGGCCTTCGGCGGCTGGAGCAGCGCGGCATAGTCCGACTGCCAGTCCCCGCCCGGGTCGGCCTCCCGGTACTTGCGGTAGCGGTCCCGGCGACGCTCCTCCGTCGCCCCTCCCAGGTGCTGGATCCGCACGGTGGTCCGCGTGTACCGCTCGGGCGGGATCGACGCCGGGACCGGCACGGCGTGCAGCAGTCCCTCGGGCAGCTCGAGGCCCGGCCGCCACGCGAACAGCCGGTACGCCCACAGCCCGGCCCGGTCCCAGGAGGCCAGGTCCTCGGTGACCCGGTGCACCAGGAACCCGTACGCGCGGTCGTCCGCGGCCGTCCCCGATTCCAGGAACTCCCGGAGCGCGACGCCGTCGCCGGGGTCGATCCGCTCGTCGGTGTCGAGGAACATGACCCACCTGGGCTCCAGCTTCGCGGCCGCCTCCAGCAGCGCGCGACGGTTCGCGCCGTCGTCCCACCCTGCGTGTCCCTCCCGGACCGGCCGGCGCAGCAGCACCTTCACCAGGGGCTCCCGTTCCAGGAAGTCGTCCGTGCGGTCGGCGCTGCCGTCGTCGAGCGCCACGACGGCGTCGGCGAACCGACCGACCGACTCGAACCATCCCGGGAGGTCCCGCCGGCCGTCCCGCACCGGAAGCAGGCAGGCCACCAGGGGCCGGTCCACCTCCGAAGAGGAGCCCGTCGCGGTCGCGAAGAGGTCCCGCGTCCGGGCCAGGTCCGCCCTGGGCACCAGCGCGGGGAGGTCCGCCGGGCGCGTCGGCCAAGGCGCCGTCCGGGCGGGCGGCTCGTCGAGGCCGCCGAAGTTCGTCGGATAGCGCCGCCCGGGGTCGGCGTCCGCGTACTTGCGCAGACGAGCTAGCCGACGGTCGTCGTCCGCCGCAGCGAGGTGCCGGACCCGGATCGTCGTCGGCACCCAGGCCTCACGGGGGATCGACGCCGGGACCGGGTCGAAGTGCAGCTGCGCTCGCGGAAGCTCCAGCCCCGGCGACCACGCGAACGCCCGCCAGACGTACGTGGCCTCCGGGTCGCAGCGGCCCTTCCCCCACATCCGGAAATGCTGGAACCCGTACCCACACCCCGGGATGGCGTCCGTCTCCAGGAACCGCCGCAGCGCCCGGGCGTCTGCCGCGTCGAGCCGCTCGTCGGCGTCCAGGAACACGATCCACTCGGGCCGGAGCGAGCCCGCGGCCTCCAGCAGCCGCCCGCGATTGGCCCCGTCGTCCCACCCGGCGTACCCGGGCCGCGGCGGGTTCCGCAGCAGCACCTTCACCAGCGGATCGGCTTCCAGGACGTCGGCCGTGCGGTCGGTGCTCCCGTCGTCGAGCGCCACGACGACATCGGAGAACCGCCGCACCGATGCCAGCCACCCCGGGAGATCCCGCTCGCCGTCCCGCACCGGCGCCAGGCACGCGACCAACGGCCGGACCGGGTGTTCAGCGTCGGAAGCGGGAACCGAGGTCAAGGGCCCTCGAAGATACCGGGCCGGGGCCCGGCATCGGCGTATCGGTCACCTGGGCGGGGGAAGGCTCATGCGGACCACCGGGCGAGCAGGCTTGCGCCGGGCCACCTCGGTGAACCCGGCCCGGTCGTACATGGCTTTGGCTCCGAAGAACATGTCGTCGGGGTGGCTCGGTTCGTCCCTGTCCACGGGGTAGGCCTCCAGGAGGCGGACGCCCAGGGACCGGGCATGGTCGACGGCCGCCCGGAGCAGCCGCTCCGACACTCCCCGTCCCCGGGCCCGGCGGTCCACGAAGAAGCACACGATGGACCACACCGGGCGGTCGTCCACTGGCTTCATGATCGGCGAGCGGCGGAGCTTCGAATAGTCCTCGCGGGGCCCGAGCGAGACCCATCCCACGGGAACGCCGTCCTCGTAGCCGATCAGACCGGGCACCGTTCCGTCGTCGACGAGCTTCTTCATGGCCCGCCGGTTCTCCGCACCGACGCCCGTGCCCGCTCCCGTCTTCCGGTAGAACATGCAGAAGCACGTCCGGACGATCGGCTGGTCGAACAGCTCAAGCAGGTCGGGCCAGCGGTCCTTCGTGACGGGATGGGCCTCGAACGCCATCAGCCGCAATCTACGACGAACCAACGAATGGAAACTCCCACTGGCTTCGGTCAGCGTCGGCGGTATGCCTGGCCTCGATGCTGCGGCCGGTGGACAAGGACCGTACCCGCCTCTTCGTCGATCTCATTTCTCACCTCGCGCTCGCGTGGGTGCTCCACCGGGGGGAGGACATCGTCCCGCGCGGGAGGGCGATGTTCGTTCGCTCGGACTGGACCCGCCGGGGCCTGGGGACACGCATCCTGGAAGCGTCGGAGTCGGCCGAGAAGTCGGAGGGGTCCCGGATGCTGTCGCTGATGTGGACCTTGCCAGGTCTGCCGTTGTATGCGAAGTACGGATTCACCGTGAATATCTGATTTCGCGGTGATGAGTCAGGCGTACAGCGAGCACTTCGCTGAGCCCTACCCGGCACGCACCGCGATCGGCGTCGCCGCCCTGCCGCTGGGCGCGGCGGTTGAGATGGACGTGGTAGTGGGCTGAGCCATGGGGTTTGACTTCTCTCTGGTCGACGTGTTCACCGACCGGCCGTTCGGCGGAAACCGGCTTGCGGTGTTGCGGCCGGATCCAGGGGCCGGGTGAGGTCCGGGTCCGGGTCTAGGTGTCCGGTGTCAATCCCACCGACTGGGAGTTGCGCAGCGGCGCGACGCCGCGGGCCATCGACCGGGGAGCGGCCCAGCCAAGGTCCATGGCCCGGTGCTGGGTCTGGCTATCGGCTCGGGAGCGATCGCGGTAGCCCGAACCACGGCAGCACGCTGGCCTCGAAGCGGGTCATGCCGCAGATCCGGCCGCCGGCAAGGGTGAGCACGTAGAAGCCGGTCGCGTGGCGGATTCCGGCCGGGCCGCGCAGGTATGCCCCGAACGCGGGCTGGCCGTTGGCTCGGGCCGGCACGAGGTCGAACCTGCGGCCCGCGCCGAATTGGCGGGCGCAGTAGCGGGCCACGAGGTCACGGCCCTCGTATCCGAAGGGCTCCGGAGGCATAGCGATGAAGACGTCGTCGGTCAGCAGGGCCACCAGCGCGTCGAGATCGGCCGACTCCCACGCCCTCGCGAACATGGCGACGATCGCGTCCTCGGCGGGCGAGCCAGCGGCGGGCGGCGGCTGGTGGCCGGCGGCCGACTGCTGCCGCCGCTGCAGGCTAGCGCGGGCTCGTTTGAGGGCGCTGTTGACCGATTCGATGGTCACCTCCAACATGCCGGCTACCTCGCTGGCGTGGAATCCAAGGACGTCGCGCAAGATGAGGACGGCCACCTGGCGCGGCGTCAGGAGCTGCAGGGCGGTCACGAAGGCCAGCGAGATGGCTTCGGTCTGCTCGTAGCGGGCCTCCGGCCCGGGCGGCCGGTCGACGGCGCCCTCGAGGAACGCGTCAGGAAACGGCTGCAGCCAGACTGGCTCGTCGCGCGGCGTCGGCACGGGCGCTTCGAACTGCGACATATCCCACTTCCTGACCGGGCGCCGGCTCGCCGCGCGGCGCGCGTTGAGGCACCGGTTGGTGGCGATCTTGTACAGCCAGGTGCGCAGCGACGCGCGTTCCTCAGTGAACCCGCCGATGCCTTGCCAGGCGGCCAGCATCGTCTCCTGGACGGCGTCCTCGGCGTCGGCGAAGGATCCGAGCATCCGGTAGCAGTGCACCTGCAGCTCCCGCCGGTGGGACTCCGCCAGCTCCCGGAACGCCTCTCCATCCCCTGCCCGCGCCCGTGAGAGCAGATCGGCTGTGACCATCGTGCGCTCCTTCCTTCCGCACCACCTCGTACCTCCGCCCGGTATATACACCGCCCGCCGCGCGAACTGGGCGGGGATTCACGCGGGCTCTGGCTCTGGCGCAGGCGCAAGAGTTGACGGTGCTTGGTGGAGCGGGTCAGGTATGCGGTCGCCGAGCTGAAGCAGGACGGCTCCGGCCAGCAGCGCGGCAAGCGCGCCACCCCACCAGATGGCGTCCGGCGAGGTCTGTAGGAGAAGGCCACCAATGGCCGGGCCGAGGGCCAGGGAGCCGGTGAAGGTCAGGGTGTAGAGAGAGAGGTAGCGGCCGAGTAGATGTTCTGGGGCCATGTCCGCGACCAGCGGCCCGAGAACGAGAATGTGTGCGATTTCGCCGATTGCCAAGACGATCGCAACCCCGGCGAGGACGCTGGTCGCAGCGAGCTCCGAGTGGATGAGCGTCGCTGGCAACACCGCGAGCAGTGCGACCGCAAAGAGCGCGCTTGTCACCGCGAAAGCGTGTGTGCGACGCATCCGTGCCACTACGCGCACCGCCGGGATCTGCGCGATGACGACGAAGGAGGTGTTGACGAGAATGATGATCCCGATCTCAGCGGGGCCGACTGGTGTGTGTGTCTTTGCAAACGGCGGCAGGATGTTGGAGAAGAACGTGTGACCGACGACGACGAGCACGACGTTGGCTGCGATCACGATGAGGAAAGGCCGATCTCGAGCGACCGCGCGAAAGCCGGTTCCGTTGCCGTGTGTCGCTGTGGCGATCTCGGATCGCGGGCTCGGCACGGCAGCAAGCACAATCAGCGCGAATCCGGCGTAGGTGACCGCGTCGAAGAAATAGAGAAGTTGGAATGTGCTGAGCCGCTGCGCGGCCGCGACGATGAAACCGCCGACGGTCGCGCCGGCACCAATACCGAAGTTGCTAGCGACGCGGTTAAGCGCAAAGGCGGCCGCTCGCTGCTCCGGCGTGATCAACCTGACGACCAATGTCCGATTGGCCGTCCCTGCGACGCCGAGCCCGGCTCCGCTGATAATTGAGCAGGCAAACCCCTGCCAGGGATGTTCCACGAAGGCGAACCCGGCGTAACCGAGGGCGCTCGCCAAGCTCCCTGTGACCACGAGCGCTTTGGCGGAGTACCGGTCGAGCAGCGCTCCCGTCGGCGGGGTGGCAATTGCGGAGGTCCCCATGGTCGCCGCGAGCACCAATCCGGCTGTCGACGTCGAAAAGCCACGTACTTGGTGCAGATAGATGATCTCAAATGGAAGGACGAGCCCGTAACCGAAGTAGTTGACGGCGTTGCCCGCCTGAAGGATAAGCACGGGACGAGAGAGCCCGGTATGCCAACCCGCGAAGAGATGTGAGACGCGGCGGTTCATCTGCCCCAACCCAACTTCTCCTTCGTCGCCTCGGTGTTCATCTGCGCATCCCCTTCGTCGAAAGTCCGTCTCGAAAGGACTGACACCAAAGAGACGCGAAACTGGGCGCTTCCCAACCGCCCAGTTTTCGAGCGCGGCGGTGTCTACATGGGTGATGGGCGAATGGCGAAGCTGAGGACAGGCATGCGAGGATGGCCGAATGACGGCGGCTCACTGGGCAAGTTCGCTCACGGTGTTCGGTGTGACGTGACCGTCGGCGCATGAACGCCGACCACGCGGCGCGGCTCGCGTCGTTGACGACCGCGCATCTCGCGGACGCCTGCATCCGCGTCGACGTACCGGTGCGATGCGCACCGGCCGGGACGCGTCCGCTCGCGGCGGCGACTCGGGTCGCAGGCCGAGTGCTGCCCGCTCGGCACGCCGGCAGCGTCGACGTGTTCCTCGAAGCGTTCGAGCACGCGCGCGAAGGAGACGTGCTCGTCGTCGACGACGGTGGACGCACCGACCAAGCGTGCATCGGGGATCTTGTCGTCGCCGAAGCGAGAGCTGCGGGTGTTGCAGGGCTCCTCGTGTGGGGCTTGCACCGGGACACCGCGGACATCCTCGCGATTGGGCTGCCAGTGTTCAGCTTGGGCGCGATCCCGACCGGACCGCTGGAGCTGGCGCCGCGGGACTCGCAGGCGCTCATGTCTGCCCGCGTCGGCGAGCACACGGTCAGCACCGGCGACGTTGTCCTCGCAGACGACGATGGAGCCGTCTTCCTCCCCGATGACCGTGTTGCCGAGATCCTCGACGTTGCCGAAGGCATCCGTGACGCCGAGCGGCGGCAAGCTGAGCGAATCCGGGGCGGGAACACCCTTCGGCAGCAGGTCGAGTTCGCGTCGTTCCTCGAGAACAGAAAGCGGAATGCGAACCTGACCTTCCGTGAGCACCTGCGGGCCGTCGGCGGCGCGATCGAGGAATGACCGGACCCACGACGAGGGGTATTCGCCGCCGAGACGCAGCAAGCGTGCTTTTCATCTGGCGTGAACCACCGTGACTGTGGGGAAAGTGCCTCTCGACGTTACGCGGCCTCCACCGGTTCGATCGTGACGTCATAGCCGAGGGCTCGGAGCTGCCGGACGAGCCTGTTCGCGTGTCGCTGGGGATCGTGTCGGTTGACGAAGTGGTCGGCGCCGAGATCCGAGTAGGGCTGGGCACGATCCAGGATGCGGTAGGTGGCCACGAGGATGGAGTGCCCCACGGCGACGGTCGCTTTGTTCGCTCCGCGCCTTCCCTTCAGTCGGTGCTACTGCGCCGACAGGTATGTGCCCTTCGACCGGACTGCCGCCCGGGCCGCGGACATGTCGCCGATCGAGACCTGATCGCTGCGACCGGGACGGGCGAGGGCGCCCGGACTTCGGTCCGGGCGCCCCTCCTCCTGGTTGAGCTCTTCGTTCGATCTCGCCCTACGGCGTCGGGTCGGGGTACGAGCCGCCGAAGATGTCCGAGTTGCCGAAGGTCGCCGGGCAGTCCTGCTGTGGCGCCGGCTTGGTCGGAACGGCGGTGCCGTTCTGCACGGCGTTCTGCGCGGCCGCCCGCCATGTGTCCATGGCCGGGCAGTCGGCCCCGTCGCGCGTGTCGTTCCACACCGCGGCGCCGTATATCGGCGTGGCCACCGCGTACACGTAATCGCCGAGGAACTCCAGCCACAGGTTGTTCTGGCTCGAGGCCCTCGGGTCCCCGGGTGCGCCACGGTGGAGCTCCGCCCAACCGGTCGGCGCGCCACCGGCACCGATGTCCGCGTGCTTGACGACCCCGACCAGCACCCGCGGGCTGGTGGTGTCGTTGCGGAGCGGCGTCGTGAAGGCGTTGTACACGAGGTACGCGTCGGTCCCTCCGGGGGAGATCGCGATCCCGGAGTAGTACCCCCGGTCGCCCACCGATTCCGCAGCCGCCGGCGCGGACCACGTGCCCCCGCCGTTGGTCGAGTAGCTCACCATGACGTGCTCGTGGTTGACGCCGTCGCGGCCGTCGACCCACGTCCGAAGGATCTCGTTCGTGGCTCCCGCTCCGGTCGGAGCGCCGTTGGCGATGTCGACGCTGGGCGCGGACGACAGGTCGTCGCGGGCCCCGCCCACGCCGTCCATCACGCACCGGAAGCCGGTCCCGTCGAACTGCACCATGAAGCAGGTGTCGACGGCCAGCCCGATGTGCCGCGGGCGGGTCCACGTGTGTCCGCCGTCGAAGGACCTGATCATGATGTTCGAGCCCTGCCCAGGCTCACCGACGGCGAACTGGGTGGCGAACACGTACACCACGCCGTTGCTGTCGGTCCGCACGGTGCAGCCGGTCCGGCCGAACCCCTGCCTGGTGTTGAAGGGGTTGGTGGCGGCCGCCGTGACCTGCTTGCTGGTCCAGGTGTCACCGCCATCGGTCGACGTCGCCACGAGGAGCGGCTGGGGCAGTGCCCGCCCCCTCTCCTGGCTGCGGAACGACGCGCTGCACAGGTAGGCGTTGCCGAAGAACGGGCTGCTTGCCGCGTTGTCGGCCCAGATCTGCTCCTTGTCGCTGAACGTGGTGGAGGACTGATGCGTCACGATCACCGGCCTACTCCACGCGGCCGCGCCGGCCGTGCCACCGGCGGCCGCGGCGGTGACGTTGTCCGTCCTGGAGACTGCGATGGCCTCGAAGCCCCGGAAGGGCGCCTGGCCCGGGAACTGCGCCGTGAGGTTCGCGTAGTACAGGCGCGAGCCGTTGGCCCATGAGAAGTTCCCATTGGCGTCGGGCTTGGGGCCGAACGCGAGTGCCGGGTCGCCGTCGGAGACGAGCCCGTTCTCGTAGTACTTCGGAAGCGTGCCGATCGGCCCGACCACGGGCTGACACGCCGGGTCGGTGTCCCCGACCACTCCGAGGCACCCCCTGGCCGTCCAGCCGGTGTAGGTCGGCTGCGTCCAGGTCGTGCCGGAGTCGAAGGAGAAGTAGATGCCGGACGTGCCGACGCCCGGGGTGAACGGACACGTGTTGTCGGTGCCCGCGTTGCAGGCCTCCATGTCGATCTCGTCGTTCGAGCCGGCCGCGAGGATGTTCGGATGATTCGCGTCGACCGCGAGCGCCGGTTCGTTCTGCTTGTTCTGCGAGAACGGCGTGGGGGGGCTGCCCACGCTCACCTCCGTATCCGGGTTGAACGCGGATGCGGGGAGGACGGTGACCGCCAGCAAGGCGAGCGCCGTGGCTGGCAGTACCAGGAGACGCCATCGTCTGGCCATGAACGATGCTCCTTTCGTCAATTGCCGGGGGGGACCGTCGCTCTGACGGGGCCACGGCGAACGTACCGGGGGTTGCTCGATCGGTCAAACGGAGTAGACCGAGGTCCCGCGGTCGCCTGAGCGGTGTCGACGCTGACGCGATCCGCGCTCTATGGTCGCGGGGCGTTGCATTCGCGGGGGAGGGATCGAGTGCAGAGCCCTGAAGAACTGATCTCGGAGAAGTTCAACGCCTACTTCGCCTGCTTCGACATCCGGATCAAGCCTGAGGATGTGACCATCGGAAGCCATCGCATGATCGGTCGTCAAGGTTGGCGGATCGCCTATCGCGTCGACCCCGACGACGCAGACCGACCGACCCTGGAGTTCTACGCGACGCATCGGATGACGAGCGACAGTCGCGTGCGCATCTGGTCGGACGGCCACACCGAGG
Organism: Actinomycetota bacterium; assembly: GCA_045805265.1. Taxonomy (GTDB): domain Bacteria; phylum Actinomycetota; class UBA4738; order UBA4738; family JACQTL01; genus JBJMLO01. The sequence goes on along the minus strand of JBJMLO010000024.1, from coordinate 267,128 downwards.
ACCTGGAGACGATCCACGAGGCCTACGTCTACGACGCCAAGATACCTGGCGCCGAGCAGGCCGCCGAAGCGGCGTATCTCGCACACAATCGGTCGGTCGCGGAGGAGCTTCGAGACCGGGGCCTCTATCCCGACGGGGACATCAATGCCTTCCTTCGCACCGGTGGCGCGGTCGATGAAGGGTCTGGTGAGGGTCTCGACCACGGTACCCATCCACCGGGCCCCCTAACATTTGTTCCGGGGGAGGGGAAGGGAGCCAGCGATGGCCGAACGACGCGCTCGCGCGGTGTGGGAGGGAACGCTCCTCGAGGGGCAGGGGCGGGTCTCCACCGAGACCACGCAGGTGATCTCCGAGCAACCCGTCTCGTGGGCGGCGAGGACCGAGGACCCGGAGGGGCGGACCAGCCCGGAGGAGCTCCTGGCCGCCGCGCACGCGGCGTGCTACGCGATGGCCCTCTCTGGCGTCCTCGCCCGCAGGGATACGCCGGCCGAGCGGCTGGACGTCTCGGCCGCGTGCGTGTTCGACCAAGTCGGCGACGGGTGGGCGGTGACCACCATGACCCTGCGGGTCAGGGGACGGGTCCCCGGGATCGATCAAGCGGGATTCCAGGAGGCCGCCCGGGCCGGCGAGGAGGGCTGCCCCATCTCCAACGCGATCCGGGGCAACGTGGAGATCCACGTGGTCGCCGAGCTCGAAGACTAGGTTCGCCGTCCTTCTGGAACCGGTTCCGTCTGTCACCGACGGCCCGAAGCCGATGCAGCCCGAGGTCGACGAGGTTCGTGACGAGGCGCACATCGGGTCGGTGACCGCGTCCTCGCCAGGTGCCCGCCCACCGACGAGGGTGGGCGCATGGACACGGCGACCGCACGAGAGGCTGAGCGAACGGACTGGCTGGACACGCCTGGGGTCCCGAGGACGTGGCCAGGCTCGCCGCGGAGCTGCGGGACATCGAGGCCGCGTTGGAGTCCGCCGCGGTCGCCGCCGGATCGTCGGCGACGCTCTCTGGGTGACTCCGTTTCTCGGCGTCCTCGATCGTCAGGAGCTCAGCGTCGGCGGTTGGCCTGCCCCCGGTGTTGCGCTCGGTGGACCAGGATCGTGCCCGCGTCCTCGTCGATCTCGTAGATCACCCGGAACTCCCCCCGCCGGGCGGAGTACAGCCCTTCGAGCTCTCCTCGAAGCGGCTTGCCCGCTCGCCGAGGGTTGTCGGCGATGGAGCCGAAGATCGTCTCGAGAACGGCGGCGCGCACCTTCTCGGGGAGGCGGTTGAGGTGACGCAGCCCTTCGGGGATGATCTCGACCTCGTAGGAGGCCACCTACACGTGATCTCTCAGCCGAAGCCGCTTTCCCTCGGCGGCCTCGCGGCGCGACTTCCGAATGGACTCGAGCAGGGGCCTGTCCTGGAGGATCTCCACGGTCTCCTCGAGCGACGCCAGGTCGTCGGGGGAGATGAGGACGGCCTCCGGGCGGCCGTTCCGCGTCACGATGAACCGCTCGTGCTCCCGGGACGTCCGCTCGACGAGCTCCGACAGATGGGCCTTGGCCTCGGTGAACGGCACGGTCTCGCTCATGGGTGGTCAGAATTCTAACCAGCCCTGAGGTCATCCGGCAACGCCGTGCAGCTCCCCGATCTCGTCTCTTGGCCCCGAGCGTCGGGGTCGGATCAGTCGTCGGTGAACAAGGCGATGGACGCGGTGAAGCCATGGAGGAAGTTCTTGCCGCCGACCGGGCCGATCTCGCCGGCGCAGTTGAATCCCGCCAGCGGGAGGCCGCCGAGTTGCTCCGAGACCAGGGACGCGTCGTGATCGGGGACGTCGAAGAGGCGTGAGCCCCTTCCGTTGCACGTGAAGAGCAGCGCACCGGTTGCCGGCTCCGCCTCGCGTTCGAGCAGGGAGCGGAGGTCCTCGTCGGCGGTCGCCGCGTCGCGGACGTGGAACTGGATGGTCTGGCCGACCTCGACCTCGTCGCCCACCACCAGCGCCCCGCTCTGCGGGTCGACTCCTGCGACGCCCCGGATCAGGAAGTCACCGCGCTCCTGCTCGGCCTTGTACTCGTCGATCGCACGGCCCACGTGGAGACCGCTCGTCACCAGCTCGCGGTCCGCGGGCGGGAGCCGTTGCACGAGCTCTTGCACTCGCTCCAGCGCCGGCCGTCCCCCCAGCTCGTGGATGACGTTCCCCTCCGCCCGCGTCACCGTGAAGATGTTGCCGATGGGGCGGCATCCCTGGGACACGAGGGCCCGGATCCCGACCCCGGCGAGGCGCACCCCGACCGCGCCGGTGTCCACCACCCGGTCGTCGTAGAACAGCCGGGTGTCGCCGGGGCCCACCCCGCCGCTCGCCATCCCGCCCATCACGACCGATCCCGGAATCCGCTCGTTCAGGTGCCGGAGCAGCGGGTCGGCGGGGAACGAGAAGGGATCACCGATGAGCCGGAACGGGCCCGGGCCGGCCTCCTCGAAGCGGTACCCGCCGAACACGCCGCCCGCCGAGGTGCGGACGAACTCCATGTGGAAGGTCTCCACGGGCTGGGGCAATGAGGCGAGCCACACCGCGACGGCCGAGCCGTCCTCGACCTCGCGGGCGCCGCCGACGACCGTCTCCGCGACGCAGCCGACGACCGCCTCGGGCTCTGCGGTGGCACGAACGGTCTTCAGGACGTCGTCGGCGACTGCCGCGTGATCCCGAGAGGCGACCACGACGGCCAGTGAGGAGTCCGAGCCGCCGAGCCGGGACTGGGCCTGCTCCGCGGCTGCCGAGGCCGCCACCCACGGGTCGGGATCGGTCGAGAGCCCCGCGCCGATCTTCATCCTTCCGAGGCTACACGGGGGATCAAGAAGTTGGGCAATGAACGCGGAGGGCTCTCCCTGGCGTCGCAGCCGGTACGACGCCTGCGACGATGTGCGCGTGAGCGAGGTGCGAACCGCGCATACCGCCGACCTGGACGCCGCCACCCTCGATGCTGCGCGAGCACTCCTCTACGAAGTGTTCGACGACATGACCGATCACGATTGGGAGCACGCCCTCGGTGGAGTGCACGCCCTGGCCTGGGAGGGCGACGAGTTGGTGGGGCACGCATCCGTGATCCAGCGGAGGCTGCTGCACGGTGGGAGAGCGCTGCGCACGGGCCATGTCGAGGGCGTCGCCGTTCGCGCGGATCGTCGCCGGCATGGGCACGGCGCCGCCATGATGGGGGCGCTGGAACGGGTCCTGCACGGGGCCTACGACCTGGGCTCCCTGGGAGCCACCGACGATGGCGCGGACTTCTACGCCGCGCGGGGCTGGAAGCAATGGCAGGGGCCGACATCGGTGCTCACGCCCACCGGCATCGTGCGGACGGAGGAAGACGACGGCTCCGTCTACGTCCTCCCGCTGGACGTCCCGCTGGATCTGTCCGGCGAGCTCACCTGCGACTGGCGGGAGGGCGACGTGTGGTGAGCCCGACCCCCTGGAACCGATGCGTCAGCGCGGGGCGCGCTGGATGTGGCGGAGCTTCTCGGGGTTCGCCACCGAGCGGATCGTCTGGACCTTGTCCTCAGCGATGTCGAGGGAGATGACGAGCTTCGGGTCGCCCTCGGTGTCCACCCACACGCATCCGGGCTGGCCGTTGACCTCGGCCGGGCGCATCGTCCAGCCTCGCTTCCTGGTTCCCTGGAGCAGCGGGGCGATGAGCTTACCGATCCGCTCCTTGCCGTGGATCGCCTCCTTGAACGCGCCGGCCGCCAAGCCGCCGCCGTCGCCGTACAGCACGACATCCTCCGCCAGCAGGTCGATGAGGCTCCCGGTGTCGCCTTCCAGGGTGGCCGCCCAGAACTTCTGCGCGAGCTCGTCGCGCCGGCGGCGGTCGACCTCGAACCTTGGCTTCCCCTCCCCGATTCGCCTCTTGGCCCGCACCGCGATCTGGCGGCAGTTGTCCTCGGACTTGCCGACGATCCGGGCGATCTCGTCGTAGTCGTACTCGAAGACCTCGCGGAGCAGGAACACCGCCCGCTCCACGGGCGACAGGCTCTCGAGCAGCACCAGGAACGCCATCGACAGCGAGTCGGCGGTCTCCGCGAGCTGCTCTGCGCCGGGCTCGTCGTCGGTGATCAGCGGCTCCGGGAGCCAGGGGCCGACGTAGCTCTCCCGGCGCACGCGCGCCGAGCGCAGGTGGTCGATCCCCAGCCGGGTCGTCACCGCCGACAGGTAGGCCTTCGGCGAGTCGATCTTGGCGCCCGCCTTCGTCTCGCGGTGGAACCGCAGGAACGCCTCCTGCACGATGTCCTCCGCGTCCGTCACGCTGCCGAGCATCCGGTACGCGATCGCGAACATCAGCGGCCGGAACTCCGCGAACAGGTCCTCCACCCGCCACTCCTCGGTCGTCTGCACTCTCATTCTGACCACAAGACGATCCAGGCCCCGATTCTGTGACAGCCGGGGCCGAGCCCCCGACGCCGAGTTACGCGGCGACGAGCACGGAGGCCGCCTCCTCGAAGACCTCCGTGTGGCGGTCGACGTCGGCCTCCACCGTGGCCGGGCACATCAGGGCCATGTTGTGGAACGGGGTGATGAGCACGCCGCGGTTCAGGGCGTGCAGGTGCATGAACCGGGCCAGCTCGTGGTCGTCCGCGGCGGCCGCCTCGGCGCCGGTTCGCGGAGGATCTGGTCGGAACCAGTACTCCGCCCGGGCGCCGAGGCGCTGGACCTCCCAGGGCAGGCCGACGTCGTCGATCACGGCCTTGACGCCCGCGGCCCACCGCTCGGCCAGCGGCACCATCCGCTCGAAGGCCTCGTCGGTGAGCACCCGTTCCAGCGTGGCCCGCATGACTGCGAGCGACAGCGCGTTGCCGGACAGGGTTCCTCCGATCCCGCCGACGTCGGTCACCGAGAGCTCGTCGAACCTGGCCTGCACCCGGCCGGCGACCTCTTCGCTCATCCCGTAGCAGGCCGCCGGGACGCCTGCGGCTAGCGGCTTGCCGATCGTGAGGAGGTCGGGCTGGAGCCCGTGCGCCCGCGTGTACCCGCCGGGTCCGGCGCAGATGGTGTGCGTCTCGTCGATCACGAGGTACGTGCCGTAGCGCCGGGTGAGCTCCCGGAGGGCGTCGTGGTATCCGGGCTCCGGCAGGACGATCCCGATGTTCGTCAGGGCCGGCTCGGCGAGAACGCAGGCCACGTCCCCGAGCTCGAGCTCGCGTTCGAGCCCGTCGACGTCGTTCCACTCCACGACGCGGGTGGTCACGGTGGGATCGACCGGCGGTCCGATGTTGTCCCTGCGCGACGTCGGCGCGCCGTCGGACAGCACGACGAGGGTCTCGTCGACGGAGCCGTGGTAGCAGTAGCTGAACACGAGGATCTTCGGTCGGCCGGTGATCTCGCGGGCCAGGCGGATAGCGAAACGGTTCGCGTCGGTGGCCGTGAGGCAGAATTGCCAGTACGGCAGGCCGAACCGCCTGGCCATCTCCTCGCCCACCCAGATCGAGTCCTCGGTCGGGAGCATGAGCGTGATTCCGTGGCGGGACTGCGCGGCAATGGCCTCCGCGGTGGGAGCCGGGGAGTGCCCGGTCATCGCGCCGGTGTCGCCGAGACAGAAGTCCACGTACGTGTGGCCGTCGACGTCCCTGATCCGCGTTCCCTCCGCCTCGGCGGCGAACACCGGATACGGCCCCGCCCACTCGCTCATCCACGGCATGGGAACGCCGGCCAGCATCGAGCGCTTGGCCCGCTCGAAGAGCTCTCCCGAGCGCGGATGCGTCTCGACGAACCGGCGCTCCTCCCGTTCCATGAGCTCCCGCAGCCGTGGGCGGTCGATCTCTCGCACGATGGCCTCCTCTCGCCTCGGCGTCAGGGGAGCGGTCGTTCCAGGAGCCGTCGGCCCCGGTCCCGGAATCCGAGCCGCGCATAGAACTCGCCGAGGGCGTGGGCGGCCTCGCCCTCCGGCGTGACGGTGACGAGCACAGCCGAGCACCCGCGATCCGCCGCCCAGTCCGCCACGCGCGCCACGAGGGCGCGGGCGACTCCTGACCGGCGGCGCTCCGGGACCACGTACAGGTCCTCGAGCTCCGCGACCGGGCCGTATTCCAAGCCGAACCCCGAGGCGACGGTGGCGAACCCGATCGGACCCTCGTCGCCGCGAGCCAGGAACACGGCCTGCCCCTCGAGGGCGACGTACTGCGCCACGCGCGACTCGAGGCCCTCGGACGGCAGCTCGAAGGCCTCCTCCCCGAAGAACCGCTCCGCCAGGTCCGTGACCGCGTGGACCGCGCCCGGCCCCGCCTCCTCGATGGCCACGTCAGCCACCGGGGAACGGTTCCGCAACCGGGGAGCGGTCTCGGGCCAAGCGCTCGATGAGGCCCGCCGCCGTGCGCGCGCCGGAGCGGGTCGCGATCCGCGCTCCCATGCGCCCCAGGCGGTCGTGCAGGCCCCGATCCGCCAGCAGCTCGGAGATCGCGGCGGCCAGATCGCCGGGTTCGACCTCGTACGGCGCGAGGCGCCGGCCGAGCCCCAGCTCCTCGACCCGCTGCGCGTTGTCGTACTGGTCCCAGAACAGCGGCACCACGACCATGGGCTTCCCGTGGTGGAGGGCCTCGGTGACGGTGTTGTTGCCGCCGTGGGTGATGACCAGATCGACTAGCGGGAGGATCGCCGGCTGGGGGAGGAACTCCGCGCCCCACATGTTCGGCGCCAGCTCGATCCGATCCGCTTGGGGGCCCTTGCTCACGACGAACCGGTACGGCGTCTGCGCCAGGAACCCCAGCAGCCGGTTCATCAACCCGACGTCCGCCGACCCGAGGCTTCCCAGGCTGAAGTAGACCAGCGGACCATCGCCCGCCAGCGACGACGGCACCTCGAACCCATCCCTGGCGCCGCGCACGCACGAGTCCAAGCGGTGCCACGTCGGTCCCAGCGGCCGCGACCGCGCGTAGTCGGCCTCTTCCGGATACAGGAACAGGTTCAACCAGGGTGATTCGTGGATGAACTGGAGCTCCGGCAGCGGCGGGCAGCCGCGCGAGGTGGCGAACTCGTCGAAGGACCGCCACACGTCCTCGTGCGTCCTCCGGTGCTCGGCCCGGAACTCCCGCCATCCCGCTCGATCGCCCGCCGGATACCCCGAGAACACAGGCGGGATGTCGGGGTCGGGCATCTCCAGCGGATTGCACGAGACGATCCGCACCCACGGCACCCCCGAGGCGGCCACCGCCGGAAACGCCACGACGTTGTCTTCGACGATCACGTCCGGGTGGAGCTCGTCGAAGATCTCGCGCAGACGGTCGTCCACGTATCGCGAGCCGTCGATCAACGCGCCCCACGTCGGCGCCAAGAACGTCTCCAGCTGCTCGATGGTGGGCTTGCGGAACTCCGGCGCGGTCTGTGCGATGAAGTCCTTCCAGAACTGCCCCGGCGCCTCCTCCACCTCCGGCTTCGGCCCGAGCCGCATCAGCGCCTCCTCGAAGCCCTTCGCCTCGAGCGCCCCGGCGAAGGATTCCTCCACCACGAACACGACGCGCACCCCCCGCGCCCGGAGGATCTCGCCGATGCCGACGCAGTTGTTCGTCGGGCCGAACGCCCCTTCGGGGAAGAACACGACGGTCGGAGCCCGCGCGGTCATCTGCGCGACTCCGCCGGTCGCGAAACCAGTGGACCCAGCAGGTCCTCCCTACCGATGAGACGAAGCCGCATGCCGCAAGCCTAGGCGCGATTGTCACAGCGGCACTCCTCGCCTCGTCTTTCCCTGCGATGGAGGACGACGCGAAGGAGGGTCGGATGTTCGAATCGAATGCCGGCGGCCGGCTGCTCGGCGGCTCGAACGAGATCGAGGTCGAAGGGCTGGTCCGCGAGTTCAAGGGCGGGATCCGGGCGGTCGACGGGGTCGACCTGCTGGTGAAGCCCGGAGAGATCTACGGGTTCCTCGGGCCGAATGGCGCGGGGAAGTCGACGACGGTGCACGTGCTGACCACGCTGCTCCCGCCCACGGGCGGGACGGCGCGGGTGGCGGGCTTCGACGTCGCGGCGCAGGGGCGCGGCGTCCGGGAGGTGATCGGCGCCGCCCTGCAGGAGGTCGCGCTCGACCCACACTTGAGCGGCCGCGAGCACATGCGCCTCCAGGCCAGCCTGCACGGGCTGGCACGCCCCCGGGCAGCCGCCCGGGCTGCCGAGCTGCTCGAGCGCGTGGGGCTGACCGACGCCGCCGACCGCAAGGTCGCCACCTACTCGGGCGGGATGAAGCGGCGGCTGGACCTGGCGCTCGCGCTGGTCCACTCCCCCAGCGTGCTGTTCCTCGACGAGCCCACCACCGGGCTCGACCCCCAGAGCCGCGCGGCGCTGTGGGACGAGGTCCGGCACCTGGCCCGCGACGAGGGCGTCACCGTGTTCCTCACGACCCAGTACCTCGAGGAGGCCGACGTCCTGGCCGACCGGGTCGGGATCATCCGCCGGGGACGGATCGTGGCCGAGGGCACGCCCGACGCCCTGAAGCGCGAGACCGGGCGACGGCGGATCGAGGTCGTGCCGGCCGACCCGTCCCAGCGCTCCCAGGTGGAGCGGGTGCTGGCCGCGTTCGGCGACCCGCACGAGGGCCGGCCAGAGGCCGTCTCGATCACCCTCGACCCGACCGCCAACGGCAACGGCAACGGTCACGGGATCGAGCGGGTGGTCCGGGCGCTGGGCGAGGCCGGCGTGGCGGTCGAGGACCTCGCCGTGCACGCGCCGAGCCTCGATGACGTGTTCCTGCAGAAGACCGGCCGGACGCTCGAGGGCGCAGCGACCGGATCGGACGACGGAGAGGGTGAGGCGGCATGAACGGCACCGGATCCCAGCTGTGGGCCCTTGCTCGGCGGTCGGTGGTGCGAACCCTCCGGCAGCCCGGGGCGATCATCCCGGCCGTCGCCTTCCCGCTGTTCTTCATGGCCGTGGTCTCGGCCGGCGCAGGGTCGGCGACGAAGGTCCCGGGGTTCCCGACGGACTCCTACCTGCGGTTCGTCCTGGCAGGGATCTTCCTCCAGGGCGTCCTGCTGGCGGGACTGAACGGGGCCACCGACCTCGCGATCGACGTCGAGTCCGGGTTCCTGAACCGGCTGGCGCTCACGCCGATGCGGCGGCTCTCCGTGGTCGTGGCGACCGTGGCCAGCGTGCTGACCGTCGGCCTGATCCAGTTCGTGGCCTTCCTGGGCGTGGGGCTGGCGTTCGGCGCCCACGTCGCGTCGGGCGTCGGCGGCGCGTTCGCGCTGGCCGGTCTGGTGCTGTGCACGGCGGCCGCGTTCGGGGCGCTGTGGGCGGCGCTCGCGCTGCGGACCGGATCGTCCGAGGCGGTGCAGGGCGTGTTCCCGGTGGCGTTCGTGATCCTCGGGTTCTCGTCGTTCTTCCTGCCGCGGGCGCTGGTGACCGTGGGGTGGTTCAAGGCGATCGCGTCGTGGAACCCGGCCTCCTACCTCATCGAGGGCATGCGGTCCCTCGTGATCACGGGCTGGGACGGGCACGCGCTGGTGATGGCGTTCGCGGTGGCTGCGGGGCTGACCGTGGCCGGCATGGCCCTGTCCACGGCCGCGCTCGGAAGGAGGCTGGCTCGATGAGCACGTTGACGATGGAACGAACCCTGGAACGCCCGTCCGGCGCGCGCACCTACGCCCGGGCGGCGGCGGGCATGGCCGGGCGGACGCTCCGGACGACGTTCCGGAACCCGGCCCTGCTGACCCCGCCGATCTTCGCGCCGCTGATCTTCTTCGCGATCTTCGGCGGGGGGCTGGGCGCGCTGGGGCATGCGCCCGGGTTCCACTTCGCCGGCGGCTACACCTCGTTCAGCTTCGTGTTCATCCTGCTGAACTCGGTGACGTTCGCCGCGCTGTTCTCCGGCTTCGCCGTGGCCCAGGACCTGGAGAGCGGGTTCTCCCGCCGGCTGATGCTCGGCGCAGGGCGGCGGAGCGCGACGATCGTCGGCTACGCGGCGAGCGCGGCGGTCCGTGTCGTGATCGGGATGGCGGCGCTGTTCGCCGTGGGCACGGCGGTCGGCGTGCGGGTCCAGGGATCCGCGTGGAACGCGGTGGCGCTCGTGGGCATCGGGTTCGCGTACGGCATGGTGGTCGCGCTGTGGGCGATCGGGATGGCGCTGCGCGTGCGGTCGATGCAGGGCGCGCCCGCCATGCAGGTCCCTGCGCTCATCGCGCTGTTCTTCGCGCCGGCGTTCGCACCGCTCGCGCTGCTCACGGGGTGGATCCACGGCACGGCGACCTGGAACCCGGTGTCGTACCTGCTGGAGTCGGGCCGGGGGTTCGTGGCCGGCGATCCCACCGACGTGGCACGGGCCTTCCTGGCGCTGGCGGTGCTGCTGCCGCTGGTCGTCGTGTGGACCGCGACCGGCCTGCGCCGGGCGTCGAGGACGGTGTGACCCGTGGCCGCCCCCGAACGCACGTCGCTCCTGGTCCGCCTGTTCTGGGTCGCCGCGGGGTTCGGCATCATGGTCACCGGATTCGTGCTCGCGCTCAGCGTGTTCCTGGTGTTCATCGGCGTGCCGCTGTTCGTGCTGGGCCTGGCTCTCATGCAGAGCCAGGCCCGGTAGTGGCGACCGGCGATCGCCCGTCCGGGTGGGACGTCAGCCCACGTATCCGGCGAGGACGGTCCGGCCCCCGGCGTCGCCACCGCCGACGATGCGGCCGGTGGTGGGCTGGACGGCCAGGCCGTTCAACTCCTCCTCCTTCGAGGTGGAGGGGAAGAAGTTCGTGGTCGTCGTCCCGGCGTTGCCGAAGCCGGCGTCGAGCTTGCCTCCGGACCGGTAGCGGGCGAGGGCCCACCGCTCGTCGGTGGACGTGGCGTTGCTGCGGCCACCGGCCACGATCCTGCCGCCCTCCAGAGTGAGGGCAAAGATCCGATCGAAGTCCGGGCCGATGTCCGTGCTCGCCTTCCCGTCGCCGCTGAAGGCCGTGTCGGGGTCGCCGGACGTCGTGTACCGGGCCAGGGCGAACTCCTGCTCCCCGCCGACGAATGCCGCCCCTCCGGCCAGGATCCTCCCCCTGGAGTCCACGGCCAGGGCGTCGGCCACGTCCGAGTTGCTGTCGAAGTCGGTGAAGACCGTGCCGACGGTGCCGAAGCTCCCGTCGAGCCCGCCGCCCGCCTTCACCCGGAACAGCACGAAGTCGGGGTTGCCGTTGTGCGTGGCCTCGCCGGCCGCGACGACCTTGCCGCTCGCGAGCACCGTCACCGCCTCGACGAACGGGTTGCCTGCCGTCGGCAGGATCTCGATCCCGTCGCCGCTGAAGCTGTGGTCCAGGGACCCGTTCGCCGTATAGCGGACCACCGCCGGCTTCAGGGTGCCTCCCTGTCTCGTCATCGCGGCGACCGCCGCCCTCCCGTCGTCCCCAACGGACATGTCGTAGAACTGGTCGTCATCCCCGAACAGGTCCGTCATCAGCTTCCCGTCGCCGCCGCCGAAGGTGTGGTCGAGGCGACCGTCCGGCCGGTACCGGACCAGGAACAGATTGTCCGTGCTGCCATCGCCCGGCGTCCCGTTGCCGCCCCCCACCAGGATCTTGCCGCCTGCGACCACCGCGATCGACTGGCCGCTCGAGGCGCGCCCGGCGAAGCTCGTCGTGACCCTGCCGTCGCCGCCCCCGAAATTGGGGTCCAGGTGCCCGCCCGCCGTGAACCGCATCACCAGGATGTCGTCCTTGAGGAACCCCGCAACGAGCAGCTTGCCGTTGGCGAGCGCGACGATGGCGTTGGCCCCGGACAGGCCGCCGAGCGAAATCAGTACCTTGCCCTGGTTGCCGAAACCCGGATCGAGATGGCCCGGGGTGGTCCGCCCTCCAGCACTCGCGGGGGCCGCCGACAGGGCCAGGACCGCCACGGCCGCGAGGAGGACGACCGAGGAGTGCCTACGGGGACGAACGAACGTCATGGATTCTCCTCTCGCGGTGACCGGGCCGGAACGTGCCCTTTCCCCCCCGGGCCCGCGGATTGTACGCCCGATTTGTCCCGGCTCGGAGCCCGAGTCTCGGCGGTCGTAGGCTGGAAGGGCGCCCCCCCGACCTCAGGAGGAATCGCATGGAGCACCGCGCGCTGGGAGCGCAGGGACTGCGGGTGTCGGCTCTCGGCCTCGGCTGCATGGGCATGTCCGAGTTCTACGGCCAGGCCGACGAGGGCGAGGCGATGGCCACGATCGATCGGGCGCTCGAGCTCGGGATCGACTTCCTCGACACGGCGGACGCATACGGGCCGTTCACGAACGAGATGCTCGTGGGGAAGGCGATCGCGGGCCGGCGGGACGAGGTCGTGGTGGCCACGAAGTTCGGCAACGTCCGCGGCGAGCAGGGCGAGCGGCTCGGCATCCGGGGGGATGCGCAGTACGTCCGCGGGGCATGCGACGCCTCGCTCGAGCGGCTCGGCACCGACCACATCGATCTCTACTACCAGCACCGCGTGGACCAGCAGGTGCCGATCGAGGAGACGGTCGGCGCGATGGCCGAGCTGGTCGCCTCCGGGAAGGTCCGGTACCTGGGGCTCTCCGAGGCGTCGGCCGCGACGATCCGGCGAGCCCATGCGGTGCATCCGATCTCCGCCCTGCAGACGGAGTACTCGTTGTGGACCCGCGATCCCGAGGACGAGATCCTGCCCACCGTGCGCGAGCTCGGCATCGGGTTCGTGGCCTACTCCCCGCTCGGGCGGGGGTTCCTGACCGGTCGCTTCCGGTCACCGGACGACCTGGAAGCGGACGACTTCCGGCGCGCCAACCCGCGATTCCAGGGCGAGAACTTCCAGCGGAACCTGGACCTCGCGGATCGGGTACGCCGGATCGCCGAGGAACAGAAGTGCACGCCGGCGCAGCTCGCGCTGGCCTGGGTGCTTCATCGGGGGGAGGACATCGTTCCCATCCCCGGAACGAAGCGGGTCCGCTACCTCGAGGACAACGCCGGCGCGCTCGAGGTGCACCTCACGGAGGAGGACCTCCGGCACCTGGAGGAGGCCTTTCCGGCGGGCGCGACCGCGGGCGAACGATACGCGGACATGTCGCCGATCGAGACCTGAGCCCCGGGCTCCTTCGCGTCAGGTCCCGGACAGCCGGAGCGCCATCGCCTGGCGGACGATCTCGCCGAACGCCGGCGCGTCGCGGACCAGCTCGTTGAGCAGGGAACCCGGCACCACCAGCAGATGGGTGACCGACGACGCCGTCACCGACGCGGTTCGGGGGTACCCGTAGCCGGCTCCCCAGTCCAGGGCGGCCACCTCGCCGAAGAACGCTCCCGGGCCGAGCGATGCGACCTCGTGGCCGTCGACCTCCACCGAGACCTCGCCCTCGAGGATCACGTAGAACTCGCGGGCGAACTCCCAAGCCTGGACGATCTCCGATCCCGGCGGCACGACGGTCTCCCATGCCGCCTCCCGGAGCCGGCCCCGCTGCTCCTCGTCGAGGTCCCGGAACAGGCCCAGCCCCGCGATCGCGTCGGCGGAGCGCCGCTCCAGCCAGGCCTGGCGGACGCCGGGCTCGCGCTCGTCGGCCGGCGCCGGGGCGGGGCCGGAGGGCGGCTCCACGCGGACGTCCTCGATCAAGGCGAGCACCTCCTCGACGTCCTCGGCCGTGCTCGTGTGGTTCATCACGCACATCCGCAGCGCGAACCGGCCCCGGAGACGGGTCGAGGACACCAGCCCCCGGCCGCTGGCGACGAGGCGTCGGACGACCTCGCCGTTCATCCGTTCGACGACCCCGTCGTCGCCCGCGCCCTCGAACGACCGGCGGAAGCACACGACGCCGAGCGACGCCGGCGCGAGCAGCTCGAGTCGCTCCGAGGAACGGATCCGCTCCTCGGCCATCCGCGCGAGGTCGATCGAGCGGTCGATGGCGCTGCGGAAGGCATCCACGCCGAAGTAGCTGATCGAGACCCACACCTTGAGGGCCCGCGCCATCCTGCTGAGCTGCATCCCGTAGTTCGCGAAGCTCACCTCGCGCCCGACGACCAGCATGTCCTTCAGGTAGTCCGGGGTGATCTCGAAGGCCCGGCGCAGCAGGGGGCCGTCGCGAACGAGCAGACACCCGACCTCGAACGGCTGGTACAGCCACTTGTGCGGGTCGAGCGTCACGGAATCGGCCAGCCCGAGCCCCCGGAGCCATTCGCTGCCGCGCTCCGTCAAGACGGCGAACCCGCCGTAGGCGGCGTCGACGTGCAGCCACACGCCGCGCTCCTCGCACGTCCCGGCGAGCTCCTCGAGCGGATCGACCGCCCCGGTGCTGGTCGACCCGGCCGCGGCGGCGACGAACAGCGGCGTGAGCCCGGCGCGGGTGTCGGCATCCATCGCCCGGCGCAGGACGTCCGGCGACAGTCGCGACCGCTCGTCCGACGGGAGGATCCGCACCTGCTCCGGACGGAACCCGAGGATCCGCGCCGCCCGAGCCATCGAGGAGTGGGCCTGGTCGGACATGTACGCGACGGCGCGCTCGGACATGGGGCCCAGCCGGGCCTCGCGCGCACAGGCCAGCGCCGTCATGTTCGCCGCGGAGCCCCCGCTGACCAGGACGCCCGACGCCTCCGCCGGGTACCCGATCCAGTCCTTGAACCAGTCGAGCACCGTGAGCTCCACCTGGCTCGGCCCCGCCGACTCCCGCCAGGACCCCGTGTCGAAGTTGCAGGCGCTGGCGACGAGGTCGCCCAGGACGCCCGGCCAGGTCCCGGACCCGGGGATGTACCCGAAGAACCGCGGGTGGTCCCACCGCGCGGCGAACGGCAGCACGTCGGTGGCCAGGCGATCGAGGATGTCGTCGAAGGGGATACCCTGCGCGCTCGGTTCGGCGGGCACCCGGGCCTCCATCTCCTCCCGGGATGCCGTGCGGAGCGTCGGCGCCTCGCGCTCGGCGGCGGCCCGGTCGACCAGGAGGTCGATGGTCCGGTAGCCCATCTGTCGCATGGTCTCCAGGTCGACGCTCAGCGGGCTGCCGGCGACCAGGCCCGGCTGCCGGTCCGTGCGGGGCGGGCCGCTCTCGTCAGCCGCCATCGGCTTGGTCCTCCCCCAGCATCCGCTGGCTGCGCCGCCCGAGGGTCTCGAGCAGGAGCCAGGCGGCCCGCGGCGCTCCGGCGAGCTCCTTCTTCAGCCGGGCCCGGGGCACGACGAGGCATCGGAGCCCGGTCTCGGCCACGACCGTCGCGGTCCTCGGTCCACCGGCCACCGCGGCGGTTTCCCCGAACACGTCCCCGGGGCCGAACCCACCGACGGAGCGCCCGCGGCGGAGAGCCGCCGCCCGTCCCGCCAGGACCACGTAGAGGTCGTCTCCCGGGGCGCCCTCGGCCAGGACGGTCGCGCCCGGCGCGAAGTCCCGCTCAGTTCCCGCCAGCCGGATGAGGCGGCGCTGTCGGTCGGAGAGCGGCTCGAACAGCGGCACCGCGGCGAGGTCCAGTGTCGATTCGTCCCGCATGCCGCCCCGCCTTCGGCGTCGTTGTCGGATCGGAATGGAGCATGGACCTCGCGCCGAACGGGCGCAATGCCCCGAAAGCGGCGGTATCGGTGGGCGCCGATGTTCCCCTTCCGCCCGGAACGACCCGTGTGCCATGCTCCGGGGGCTGTGACCAGGGTTGGGGCGCGGCTGCCCGAGGCGGCGTCGGTGTTCGCCGCCGTGCTGCGGAGCCGGCCGCTCCGGCGGATCGAGCTCGCGTTCGCCGGGTTCTCGGTGGCCGAGCTGGCGACGTGGGTCGCCATCCTGGTGTTCGCGTACGAACAGGGCGGGGCGACGGAGGCCGGCGTCATCGCGGTCGTACAGCTCGTCCCCTCGGCGATCGCGGCCCCCCTCGCGGCCGCCTTCGGCGACCGGTACGGCCGTGCCCGCTTCCTGCTGTACGGCTACCTCGTGCAGGCGACCGCCTCCGGCGCGACGGGTGCGCTGATGCTGGGGCACGCCCCCGTCGTCGCGGTCTACGCGGCGGCGGTCCTGGCCGCGGTCAGCGTCACCTTCACGCGCCCGGCCCAGGGGTCGATCGCCCCGCTGCTCGTCGAACGACCCCAGGAGCTCGTCGCGGTGAACGTGGCCTCCGGGGCCATCGAGAGCGCCAGCCTCGTGATCGGCCCGGCGACCGCGGGAGTCCTCATCGCCGTCGCCGGGCCGGGCGTCGTGTTCCTGGCGATGGCGGGCCTGGTCGGTCTGTCGGCCATCCTGATCGGTCGCGTCTCGATCTCCGAGGAGCACGCGTTCGCCGAAGGGAGCCGCCAGCCCGTGCTGCAGCAGTCGGTGGACGGGCTCCGCCGGCTGGCGCGACAGCCGGACGCCGCCCTCCTCGTGGGGCTGGTGGCCTCCGAGGCCATCGTGACCGGCGCGCTCGACGTCCTGGCCGTGGTCCTGGCGATCTCCCTGCTGCACCTGGGGACGGGAGCGCCGGGATTCCTCACGGCCGCCCTCGGCGTCGGCGGGGTGCTCGGGAGCGGAGCGGGATTCTTGCTGGTGACGCGGCGGCGGCTCACGCCGTCGCTCGCGGTGGGGGCGGTCCTGCTCGGGGCGCCGCTCGCCCTGGTCGCCTGGCGTCCCGGCGCCGGGCTCGCCGCCGCGATGCTCGCGATCGCCGGCGTGGGCCGCGTGGTGATGGACGTGGCCGGCCGGTCGCTCCTCCAGCGGGCGGTCAGCGCCGACCTGCTGGCGCGCGCGTTCGGCGTCATGGAGGGGCTGTACATGGCCGCCCTCGCGATCGGCTCGGGCATGGCCGCGATCCTCGTCGCCGCGCTGGGGGGCCGCGGCGCGCTGCTGGTCACGGGGCTGCTGCTCCCGGCCATCACGGGGGCGTGCTGGTTCTCGCTCCGCCGCATCGAGACGCGAGCCGAGGTCCCCGGCGAGATCGTGGAGCTGCTGCGGGGCGTCCCGATGTTCGCCCCGCTCGCCCCGCTGTCGCTGGAGCGGCTCGCGACGAGCGCGGAGCCGAACGAGTACGCGGCCGGCACCGCGATCATCCGCGAGGGTGACGCCGGGGACCACTTCTACTTGATCGCCCGTGGCTCCGTGGAGGTGTCCCGGGGGTCCCGCGTGGTCGCCGTGCTCGACGCCGGCGACTCGTTCGGCGAGATCGCGCTGATTCGAGACGTGGCCAGGACGGCGTCGGTGGTGGCCCGGACGGACGTCCTCACCTACCTGCTGACCCGGGACAGGTTCCTCCGCGCCCTGAGTGGGAACCCGGTGAGCGTCGCAGCGGTGGATCGAGTGGTCGCCGGGCGGGTGGCGCCCCACCCGCCCGGGTAGCCCCGCCCGCTCGGCACGGGCACCGGCGATCGGCTACGCCGAGGCCCCGTCGGGTGCCGGAATGAACCCGAGCTGCTGCAGCATCGACAGCTGGTCCACCACGTGCCAGTGCTCGGCCAGCTTTCCGTCGCGGATCCGGTGGATGTCGACGCCCGCGATCGAGAACGACCTGCCGGACGGCGGCATCCCCATGAACTCGCCGACGTGAGTCCCGTCGTTCGTCCACCGCACCACGACCCGGTCGCCCTCCGCGATGACGTCCTCGATCGTGAAGTGCGGGTCGAACGCGGAGCGCAGCATCCGAACCCGGTCCTCGAGCCCGGCTCGGCCGGTGCCCTGCCCCGGCAGGGGATCGTGCTCCTCGTAGTCCGGGACGGCCAGCTCGTCCAGGACGGCGAGGTCTCCTCCGTTCAGCACCTCCTCGTAGTAGCGGCGGGCGACGTCCTTGTTGCCCTCGGTTCCCATGGCGTCCTCCTCCTCTCGGCGACGCCCGCAGTCTGCCGGGCCGCACCGGGCCGGTCCACGAAGGATCCACCGGCTCGGCTCACCGAGTTCCTCACCGAGTTGCCGCCCGGGCTCGTCGTACGATCAGCCGGGAGCCACACTCACGAGGATGGAAGCGGAAGAGCTCGGCCCGCTCCTGCGGCAGCTCAGGGCTTCGGCGGGCCTCACCCAGGAGGAGCTCGCCGAGCGCGCCGGGATCAGCGCGCGCACGGTCAGCGACGTGGAGCGCGGCCTGCGGTCCGCCGTCTACCGGGACACGGCGGAGCGGCTGGCCGTGGCGCTCGGTCTGGAGGACGAGGGCCGGACGAGGTTCGAGTCCGTCGCCCGCGGGCCGCGGCGGGCCCGGTTGGCCGAACCGCCCGGCGCCGGGCCTCGCGCCATGGCCGGAGCCGTTCCCGTTCAGCCGACGCGCCTCACCGGCCGTGGGAGCGAGCTGGAGGCCGTCCGCTCGGCACTCGGATCGCCGGACATCCGGCTGCTCACGATCACCGGGCCCGGAGGGATCGGCAAGACCAGGCTGGCAGTCGAGGCTGCCGTCAGGACCCGCGACGAATTCGAGGACGGCACCTTCTTCGTCCCGCTGGCCGCGAACCGCGATGCCGGGCTGGTGGCCGCCATCGTGGCGCACGCGGTCGGCGTGACGCAGACGAGCGACTCGCCGGCTGAGGTGTTGCTGGACCATCTCCGCGACCGCCACGCGCTCCTCGTGCTCGACACGTTCGAGCACGTGCTCGACGCGGCGCCGCTGATCGGCGACCTCCTGGCCACCTGCCCGCGCGTCACCGCGCTCGTCACCAGCCAGGCGCCCCTGCGCCTGCGGGCCGAGCGCGAGCTCGCCCTGAGCCCCCTCGACCTCCCCGCCGACGCCAGGCTCCCCCACGTCGGGGAGCTGTCCGGGTACTCGGCCATCGCCCTGTTCGTGGAGCGGGCGCGGGCGGCGAAGCCCGACCTCGTGCTCGACGACGAGACGGGTCCGGTCGTCGCCGACATCTGCCGGCGGGTGGATGGACTGCCCCTCGCCATCGAGCTGGCCGCCGCGCGGGTCAAGCACCTCCCGCTGCGGGCGCTCCGGGACCAGCTCGAGAACCGGTTGCGTGTGCTGGTCGGTGGGCCGCGGGACCTGCCGCAGCGCCAGCAGGCCATGCGCGACACCGTCGCGTGGAGCTACGAGCTCCTCGAGGCGCCGGAGCGGGAGCTGTTCCGGCGGCTCTCGATCTTCGCCGGTGGGTGGACGCTGGAGGCCGCGGAGACCGTGTGCGATGCCGGTGGCCAGGGACGGGACGTCCTTGCAGGAACCAGCGCACTCGTGGACAAGAGCCTCGTGTTCCTGTCGGGGGCGTCGGGAGCGGAACCCCGGTACGGCATGCTGGACGTGATCCACGAGTACGCGGCCGAGCGGCGGGACGCTGGCGGGGACTCGGACGCGCTCGGGCGGCGCCACGCGGACTGTTTCCTGCGACTCGCGGAGGAGGCCGAGCCCGAGCTCGGGGGGACCGAGCAGGGCGCGTGGTTCCGGCGCCTCGACGACGACCACGAGAACCTCCGGGCCGCGCTGCGGTGGTCCATCGCCCACGGCGAGACCGACACGGCCCTTCGACTCTCGGGCGCCCTGTGGCAGTTCTGGCGCCACCGGGGGGACGTCACCGAGGGCCGGTCGTGGCTGGAGGCGGCGCTCGGGCTCGATGTCGCTGCCGACGCGCCGGCGCGGGGCAAGGCGCTGTGGGGCGCCGGCTGGCTCGCCTATCACCAGGGCGACTTCGACCGCTCGGAATCCATCGGCGTGGAGTTGCACGAGTCGGCCCTCCGCCTCGGCGATCGACTCGGGGTGCGCAACGGGCTCACGATTCTCGGAAAGGTGGCGACCGCCCGCGAACGCTACGCGGAGGCGATCGATCCGTTCCGGGAGGCCCTGGCGATCTGCCGGGAGGTCGGTCCCCAGTGGCTCCTCGCCACTTCCCTGTTCAACCTCGGAACGGCGGAGCTGCTGGTCGGAGACGCGGAGCAAGGGCAGGCGCTGTTCGAAGAGGCGCTGGCCCTCTATCGCGAGCTCGGCGACGCGCACTTCTCCGCGAGGGTGCTCGGATACCTCGCGTACCCCGCGCTCCAGGGGGGCGACGTCGAGCGGGCGCGATCGCTCACGGCCACGAGCCTCGGACTGTCGGTCGAGCTGGCCGACACGTGGGGGATCGCCGAGGGACTGGAACGCATCTCCGCCGTCCACGCGGCGCGGGGCGAGCCCGACCGCGCGGCTCGGGTCGCAGGGGCGGCGAAGTCCGTGCGCGAGACGATCGCGATGGAGCCCATGCCCGAGGACGAGGCGCTGATCGCCCGCTCGCTGGCCGGGGCACGCGCCGAGCTGGGGGAGGCGTCCTGGAACGCGGCATGGAGCCGGGGCCGCTCGATGTCCTTCGCCGATGCAATGGAGGACGCGCTCGGCGCCGTCGGCGCCAAGGAGATCGACGAGATCGAGGGGCCGTGAGACGGCGGCCGGGACGAGGTACGAGTCCACGGAGTCGAGGAGCGTCACCCTGAAGGGAATGGCGGAGCCGGTCGAGATCGTCACCGTGGACTGGCGCTGATCTCGGGATGCGTTGCCGGGGTCCCGTGAACCCGGAGGCCCTTCAGTCCCCGGACGCCTGACCGCGCTCGAGTCGTGCCACGTCAACCGCCCGCCGGGCCTCGGCGGCTTCGTCGGCGCTGCGCTGGGCGCGTCGCGCCGATCGATGGGAGGCGATGACGAGGGCCCGGGCCTTCCTGGCTCGCTTCACGGAGGGTTGCTCGGGCTTGGCTCCGACGGTCACCACCCAGCCATCGAGCCGAAGCTTCTCGGCGGCGATGGGGGCGTCGTCGGAGCTGAGGGTCTGCGACCGCCTCGCCATTCCACGACGAGCCGTCAGGACGATTCGTTCCTCCACGGAGGGGCGCCTTTCTCGAGGGCCTCTACCCTACCGTGCCCGCACGGCCCCATCTCGATTCGCGCCCCGATTTGTCGTTCTTCACTCGCCGCTTGACCCGGCGACCGCGCGAGCCAGGCGGGGCGCGGCGCTCACGGCGTCGCCGGAGCAGATGTCGTGCCTTCCGCGCTCTCCGGGACCGGCTCATCGACGAAGATTCTGCGGGTGGCGCCGATCCGCTCGGGGTGCCGGAACTGCAGGTAGAGCAGATAGATGATCCCGATGGCCATCCAGATCCCGGCCGCCGGACCGGCGTAGGCGAGCGGCTTCGGCAGCCTCGAGATGAAGGAGAACGCCGGGAGCCCCGCCCCCGCGAGGAACGCCGGAATGAACGCCGCGATACCCACGAGAGGAAGCAGCAGGTGCAGGACCCCGTTGAACTCGCCACGCCTGAACCGCAGGTAGTACACGATGCAGGCCACGTTCAGCAGGATGTAGATGGGCGTGAACATGTCGACGATGACGGTGGCCGTGACGTAGAAGGCCGTGTAGGGGTCGTACTGGAACCCCAGCCACAGCGCGACCCCGATCGTGATGACGAGCATCGCGACGAGGCCCACGTACGGCGAATGGAATCGCCTGTTGAGGGCCGCGAATCCCCGGGGCAGCAGCCGGATGCGTCCCATCGCGTACAGGGTGCGGCTGGATGAGTTGTTGGCCGCGTTCAGGTTGGCGATCGCCGAATTGAGCAGGGCCAGGAAGACGATCAGGAACCCGAAGCCGCCCCACGCGTTCCGGGCCAGCAGGTTCTGCCAGGGGTTGGTGCCCCCCGCCTTGACGAACCCGGCCATCCGACCGGGGCCGTAGAACACGGTGCTGGCGTAGGTGTTGATCAGGTAGAAGATGCCGATGATCAGCGCGCTGAGCACCACCGCCAGCTGCACGTGTCGTCTGGGCTCGCGAGCTTCCTCGGCGAGCGGCGCCGCCTCCTCGAACCCGATGAATGCCAGGACGCTGAAGACCGACGCGGCGAAGACGCCCGAGAAGCCCCGGAATTGCGGGACCTTCGCGAAGTGCGTCCCGAACACCTGCACCGTGTTGTGGCTCCCGGCCTTGACGATCAGCGTGATCGCCAGGGCGAGGATCACGCCGATCTCGAAGGCGCCGAGGATCACTCCCGTACGGGTCGAGGTCTTGATGCCGAAATAGCCCAACGAGAAGACGAGGATGGCCCCCAGCACCGCCCACGGCCACCACAGGTTCGCGGAGACGTTGTACTCGGACGTCAGCGTCGGCGCGACGATGATCGCGATCTGGAGCGCCAGGAACGCTCCGCCGGCGAGCAGCGCCAGCTCGAAGGCCCACGCCACCAGGAACCCGAGCATGGGATGGATGCTCGTGCTGACGTACGTGTAGAAGGATCCAGCGGTGGGCATGTGCTTGGCCATCTGGGCCACCGAGCTGGCGACGCACAACGAGGCGATCAGGGCCACGATGACCGCCAGCGGCGCCGCCCCGCCGGCGAACGAGAATCCCAGCGGGATCGAGAACGCCGTGGCGATGGCGGGCGCCATGAAGGTGATCGACTGGAAGAGGATCCCGCCGAACCCGACGGCTCCGCGGCGCAGATCCTGCGCCTGCTCGGCCGCTCGGGGACCGGGGGGTGGGGGAACGCCGTCGGCTGCCATAGGCACCCTCCTTCGCGAGCGAGCTCCCGAAACGGGACGAGTGTATGCTCGCAGCGGTCCGGGAGTCGATTCGGAGGTTCGCCATGAGTGATCTCGATGTCGTCTCCTATCGCCCCGACCCTTCCGAGTTCGCCTGGACGTTCGGCGGCGTGGCGCCCGTGCGGTCCGTGAAGCCCGGGACCGTGATGGAGCTGTGGACCGAGGACGCGTTCGGCGGGAAGGTCCGGGGTCCCGGCGACCTCGTGAGCGAGGTCATCGAGTTCCCGTTCGTGAACCCCCAGACCGGGCCGTTCCTCGTGGAGGGCGCCGAGCCGGGCGACACGCTCGCGATCCACTTCGTGTCGATCGAGCCGTCGCGCGACTGGGCGGCGTCGACCACCATTCCGCTGTTCGGCTCGCTGACGCAGACCCACGCCACCGCCGGACTGCAGGAGCCCCTCCCCGAGGTCGTGTGGATGTACGAGGTCGACCGGTCGCGGCGGACGGTCACCTACCGTTCGCTGAAGGGCGACCACTCGGTGGAGCTGCCGCTCGACCCGATGCACGGGACGGTGGGGGTGGCGCCGGCCGCGTTCGAGGCCCGCTCGTCGCTCGTGCCCGACGCCCACGGGGGGAACATGGACACCCCCGAGATGCGGGCCGGGGCCACGTGCTACCTCGGCGTGAACGTCGAGGGCGCCCTGTTCTCGATCGGCGACGGGCACTGCCGGCAGGGCGAGGGCGAGTCGTGCGGAGTGGCGGTCGAGGCCGCCATGGACACCGTGATCGTCGTCGACCTCATCAAGGGGGCGGCCACGCCGTGGCCGCGCCTCGAGACCGACGACTACGTGATGAGCGCGGGGTCCCAGAAGCCGCTCGAGGATGCGTTCCGGATCTCCCAGGTCGGCATGATCGACTGGCTGGCCGCCGAGCACGGCATGGATCGCCTGGACGCCTACCAGCTGCTGACCCAGGCCTCGGAGACCCCGATCGCCAACGTGGTGGACCCCAACTACACGGTGGTGACGAAGGTGCGGAAGGCCTACCTGCCCTCGGGTGACGCGTACGGCGGCGCCCGCACCCGGCTGAAGGAGATGGCCGCGGCCTACCGCGCCGAGCGAGCCTGACCCGGGCGAACCCGATCGCGTTCGCGGCGGGCCTTCGGTGCCATTTCACTGCTTTGCCCCAGATGTTTGCGTCCCTGGCGTTTGCGTGCGAGGGTCGGGGTCTCCTGCCCCGGCCGCCCCGCTCCCGAACAGGAGGCGCCATGGAAGCCCGAATCCACGTCACCGCCCATCGCCCGCCGCCCCGAGCCGACCGTTGGATGGCAGTCGGTCGCCTGGCAGCAGTCCTGACCATCGGCATCGGGATCGGCGCGCTGGCCACGATGCCGTTCGCCGGCAGGGCCACGATCCCCACGATCGCCGCCGTGCTCGCCGCGTCCGCCGCCGGGGCGATCGCGTACCTCCGGCCCGGGCGGCCCGCCGCCCTGGCCGCGGTCGACCTGCTGCTCGGCCTCGCCGTGCTGGCGACTGTGTTCGGCCACCTGGGGGTGCTGTACCTCCCCTCCCTGCTGGCGTTCCTGGCCGTGACGGCGCGAGGCGAGCCCGCCGCCAAGCTCGCGCCGGAGCCCGACGTCGAGATGAGCTCGGCCGAGTCGCCGCTGGACGACATCGAGCCCGAGGTCCTCGAGGGGGACGCCGTCACGGTCTCCACGGCCGACGCGGTGGCCGAGCCGGTCATCGAGATCTCGCTCCGCCGTCGTGAGCCAGGGCGGCATCGGGCCCCCTCGGCGCCCCGCCGCATCGCCGCCACGACGGTGCGTGCGGGACGGGCCGTCGGCGACGTCGCCCGGACCGGCGTCCGCAACGTCCGGGGGGCCCTCGTCTCCGCTCCCGCCCACGGCGAAGCCGGAGAGCCTGGGGTGCCCGTTCCGTCGAGAACGTCGACCTGGGAGCGGACCTACGCACCGCCGCCTCCCCCACCGGCGATCCTGCGAAGGTCCCTCGGCGACGAGCTCCGGGAGGAGCTGGAGGCCCGCGAGCTGGAGACCGTCGCCGCGGCCAGGTCGTGGAGCTCGTTCTCCCACCGCGCCTACGGGGAGCTCCGGAGCCTCCCGCTTCGTCCCGAGCCCCGCCATGCCGACCCGCGGGCGCTGGAGATCGACGACGAGCAGTGGGACGGACCGACCTGGCAGGAGCTGGGCGACCGCTGAGCCGACGCCCCGATCAGCCGCGGACCCTCGCGAGCTGGCGTGACAGGGCGACCAGCCGTCCGGTCGAGTCCCACACCTCCCCGTCCTCCTCCACGTAGCCCAGGGTCAGGTAGCGCGACCGGAACCGGCACTGCAGCCACCCGGGCTCCGGGTGGCCCCGGACGTGGACGGTGAACTCGATCGTCGGCACCCACCCCGCCGGCATCAGGTTCAGCATGGTCGGCGGGAACGCGTCGGCGATCAGCGGAAGCGTCGCGGCGTCCGGCTCGCGGCCGTCGGCGAAGCGGACCCACCCTGACATCTCCGGCTTCCCGCTGGGCCTGGCGGTGGCCCACATCGCGGTCTCGGGCGTGAGCCGGAGGTCGAACCGGCGGACGAACTCGGGCGCGATGGGGCTGTCGTCGGCCCGCACGCACTCGTCGGGCGGCGGGAACCCGGGGGTGGGCTCGAGCACGGTGGTGGGCCCGATCGCCGCGGCCAGGTCACCGTACGTCGCGCCGACGTGGACTCGCGTGTCGCCTTCCTGGAGCAGGCGCGCGATGGCCGTCGAGTGGCCGCCCTCCCGGAGGACCTCCACCTCGATCTGGGCGGGACCTGGCTCCGTGCGGCTGGGGAAGTGCGCGCTGACCGCGACCGGGTCCGGCCGCCGGACCGAGGACCGCACCGCGGACAGGACCACCGAGACCAGGTAGCCGCCGTTCGGGGCGTTGCCGATGTTCCATCGGTCCGTGATCTCGGTCCGGAACCGGCCGTCGCCGGCCGGCTCCACCCTGGTTGCGGCGTCGAACTCGAACTCACTCGTCATGGGATCGCCCCGCGGCGCCTCAGGCGCCGACCCGCGGGCCGGTCGCCCCCGGGTCGTACTGCTCCAGCTCGTACAGGCCCTCGTAGCGCACGAGGACGTCGGCGACGATCCACATGCCGGCCGAATAGCCGTCGGACAACGCGGTGAACTGCCATCGCCTGGCCGCGAACCGGCCCACCGCGGTCTCCACCTCTTCCTCGCCGATGAGCTCGTAGCGCTGCCGCTGCAGCACCGGCTCGCAGGTGACCGGCTCGAGGAAGACGACGTCGAACTCGGCCGAGCGTCCGAGCCGGTTCGCCGTCACGACGTTGAACGCGGGCGACGCGTAGTCGATCTCGGTGTCCGCTCCCCACGGGACGGTCACGGGCTTCCGATCCAGGAACCCCTCCAGCAGGTCGTCCTTCGCGGTCAGCAGGATTTCGTGCGACCCCGTCTCGATGCGCGTCCGGACGGGTCGCCAGGCCGAGTCGACGACCAGATCGACGATCTCGTGGTGGGCGTCTCCGGTCTCGATCACGACATCCGAGAAGTACCGCCATCCCATCGGTCCGGGGGCGGAGCGGAAGTCCTCGGTACCGCGTCGCCCGCCGTGGTCGTCGAGGATCACGTACCGCCCGAGTGGCATCGCCAGGGATCCTAAGGGTGGGGAGCCGCGCCTCGCCGATCGTTTCCGCGGAAGGCAACCGGGTAGGTACGGAGAGACTGCCCGCCCCGGCGCCCCCCAAGTTCACGAGGAGGAATCGTATGCCAGCCTTGGCCTGGGTCATCGTGATCGTGGCGATCGTCGCCGTCGTCGCGCTCGTCGTCCGGTCGGCGATGCGCAAGCGACGCACGCAGCGGCTCCAGCAGCGGTTCGGACCCGAATACGACCGCACCATGGAGACGACCGGGGGACGCCGGCAGGCGGAGGCCGAGCTCGAGGCCCGGCGGAAGCGGCGCCAGCAGCTCGACATCCAGCCCCTCGCCCCCGCGTCGCGGCAGCGGTACACCGAGCAGTGGACGCGAACGCAGAACCAGTTCGTCGACTCCCCTCCCGAAGCGGTCCGCGAGGCCGACGTGCTCGTCATCCAGGTCATGCGGGAGCGCGGCTACCCCGTCGACAACTTCGAGCAGCGCTCCTCCGACGTCTCGGTCGACCATCCCGACGTCGTCCAGAACTACCGCGCCGCCCACGGCATCTCGCTGGCGAACGACCAGGGTCAGGCGGGCACGGAGGACCTCCGCCAGGCGATGGTCCACTACCGGGCCCTGTTCCAGGACCTGCTGTCGGCGGGGGACGACACGGGACAGATGCGGGAAGCCCGCTGACGGCGAGGCGGGCTCCCGAGGCCACCGGGACCCCTGGGTGAGCCTGCAGCGATACCGCGGGTTCTCCCAGCGGCTCCTGGCCGCCGAGCGGTCGACCGGTCCCCGGGGGAGGGCTCCGACCCGGAACCATGGAGTCGGAGCCCTCTGACGGCGTACCCTTGCATCATTGCCCATCGTCCGGGGGGGTCTGGTGATCTGCTCCGCCTGCGGGAGTGAGAACGACGCCGGCCGCAAGTTCTGCGGCGAGTGCGGTGCTGCGCTCGCGCGGCTGTGCCCGTCGTGCGGAGCCGCCAACCCGGCCAAGGTGAAGTTCTGCGGGGAGTGCGGCACGGCCCTCGGCGAGGACGCGACGGCGGCAGCGACCGGCAGGGCGCCCGTGCCGTCCCAGCCGGGCTCGACGACCGAGCGCCGCCTGGTCTCCGTCCTGTTCGCCGACCTGGTCGGGTTCACCACGCTGTCGGAGGGGCGCGACTCCGAGGAGGTCCGGGACCTCCTCTCCCGGTACTTCGACACCTGCCGGACGGTCGTGGAGCGGTACGGAGGGGTCGTGGAGAAGTTCATCGGCGACGCGGTCATGGCCGTGTGGGGCACGCCGGTGGCGAAGGAGGACGACGCCGAGCGGTGCGTCCGCGCCGCGATGGAGCTGGTGGATGCGGTCTCCGAGATGGGGGCGGACGTCGGCGCACCAGGCCTGCGGGCCCGGGCCGGCGTCCTCACCGGCGAGGCCACCGTGGACCTCTCCGCCGCCGGGGAGGGCATGGTCGCCGGGGACATGGTGAACACGGCCAGCAGGGTCCAGTCGACCGCCGAGCCGGGAACCGTCTATGTCGGCGACCCCACGAAGCGGGCCACCGACGCCTCCGTCGTCTACGAGGACGCCGGGGCCCACACGCTGAAGGGCAAGGCCGAGCCGGTCCAGCTGTGGCGCGCCCACCGCGTGGTGGCCGGCGTCCGGGGGCTGATGAAGTCGGAGGGGCTGGAGCCCCCGTTCGTCGGCCGCGACCGCGAGCTCAAGCTGGTGAAGGACCTGTTCCACGCCGCCGTCGACGACCGCCGGGCCCACCTGGTGCAGGTGACCGGCATCGCGGGGATCGGCAAGTCCCGACTGGTGTGGGAGTTCTTCAAGTACTTCGACGGGCTCGAGCGGGTCTTCCGGTGGCACCGCGGCCGGTGCCTGTCCTACGGCGAGGGCGTGACCTACTGGGCGCTCGCCGAGATGGTCCGGGGGCGGGCCGACATCGTGGAGGGCGAGGAGCGCGCGTCGGCCCTGGCCAAGCTCCACGAGGCGGTCGAGAAGTACGTTCCAGCTCCTGAGGACCGGGCCTTCGTGGAGCCGCGGCTCGCCCACCTGATCGGCCTGGAGGAGCGGACGGCACACGACAAGAGCGACCTGTTCGCGGGGTGGCGGCTGTTCTTCGAGCGCCTGTCGGAATCCGACCCGGTGATCATGGTCTTCGAGGACGTGCAGTGGGCGGACCCCTCGCTGCTCGAGTTCGTCGACCACCTGCTGGAGTGGTCACGCGCTTTCCCGATCTTCGTCATGACCCTGGGGAGACCGGACGTCGGGGGCGCTCCGGGCGGGCGGACCCGCGGCGCCACGGCGATCTCCCTGGAACCGCTGCCGCCCGCCGCCATGGAGGAGTTGCTGACCGGCCTGGTCCCGGGCCTCCCCGGCGAGCTCACCGGGAAGATCCTCGACCGCGCCCAGGGGGTGCCCCTGTACGCGGTGGAGACCGTACGGATGCTGCTGGACCGCGGCCTGCTGGTGCAGCAGGGCAGCGTGTACCGGCCGACGGGCCCGGTGGAGGACCTGCAGGTCCCCGAGACCCTGCAGGCGCTCATCGCGGCCCGGCTGGACGGCCTGGGACCGGGCGAGCGCCAGCTCGTGCAGGACGCCTCGGTGCTCGGCAAGACGTTCACGCGCACGTCGCTGGCCGCCCTGTCCGGCCTGCCCGAGCGCGACCTCGAGCCGCTGCTGGCCGCCCTGGTGGCGAAGGAGGTCCTGTCGGTCCAGGCCGACCCCCGCTCCCCGGAGCGCGGCCAGTACGGGTTCCTCCAGGACCTGGTGCGGACCGTGGCGTACGAGACGCTGGCAAAGCGCGACCGGAAAGAGAAGCATCTCCGGGTCGCCGCCTACCTGGAACGAGCGTGGGGCGCGGAGGAGGAGGAGATCGTCGAGGTCGTCGCCTCCCACTACGTGGAGGCCTACCGGCTGGCCCCGGAGGCGGACGACGCGGCGGAGATCCAGGCCCGGGCCCGGAAGATGCTGGTCCGGGCCGCCGAGCGCGCCGCCTCGCTCGCTGCCACCGAGGAGGCCGAGACCTACTTCCGGCAGGCGGCGAGCATCACGGACTCCGGCCTGGAACGGGCGGAGCTCACGGAGCGGGCCGGCCAGATGGCATTCCTTCGTGGCCGGGCGGACGAGGCCACAGCCGACTACGAGGCGGCGACCCTCCTCTTCGAGGAGTCCGGCCAGGGGCACTCCGCCGCGCGCGTGCAGGCACGGCTCGCCGAGATCGAGTTCGCCCAGGACCACCTCGAACGGGCCGTGGAGCGGGTCCGGAAGGCCCACGCCGACCTCTCGGGCGAAGAGCCGGATCGCGACCGCGCGGCGGTCGCCGCGCAGCTCGGACGGTTCCTGGCGATCGAGGGGCGGCACGCCGAGGCGATCCCGTTCCTGGAGGAGGCGCTGGAGTTGGCCGAGCACCTCGAGCTTCCCGAGGTGTATTCGCACGCCCTGTCCAGCCGGGCCATCGGGCTGCAGCGCGCGGGAAGACTCGACGAGTCCACCGTGCTCCTTCGGCGCGCGCTGGAGGTGGCCCTGGAGCACGACATCCCGGGCGCGGCGGCCCGGGCCTACAACAACCTGGCGGTGGCGTGGGAGACGCTCGACCAGTACGAGCGGGAGTTCGACCTGGCCGAGGAGGCGCTCGCCTTGGCCCGCCGGAATGGAGACCGTCCGGTCGAGGTCAGTTGGTTGACGGGGTCGGCCGCCGCCCTGGTCGCCATGGGCCGGTGGGACGAGGCACTCGCGGCAGGCGACGAGGCGATGGCCATGGAGGAGATCATGGCGCTGCCGTGGGCGGCGGCGGGCCTGGTGGACCTCGTCCCCATCCACGTCCGCAGGGGGAACCTCGACGCGGCCGAAGGCCTGCTCCATGCCCATGAGTACATCGGGCGCTCGGAGAACGAGGAACTCCGTGCCATGTTCGATGTGGCGCGGGCCGAGTTGCTCCTGGCGCGGGGCGACGGGGCCGGCGCGCTGTCGGCCGCCGAAGACGCCCTTGCAGGGCGCGAGCGCCTTGGACTCCTCACGAACCAGGTGAAAAGGGCGTTGGTCATGGCCATCCAGGCGGCATTGACCACGGGCGACATCACGCACGCGGAACAGCTGCTCGGTATCGCGGAGGGCGCCCGCCCCGGGCTGGTCACACCGTATCTCCGGGCCCATTCGGCCAGGTTCGCCGCTCGCCTGGCGGCCGAACGAGGCGACGACGAGTCGGTCGAGCCCGGCTTCATGGCCGCAGTCCTGGGCTTCCGGGGGATCGGCATGCCGTTCGAGCTCGCGGTGACCCTCCTCGAGCACGCGGACTGGCTCGCGGCCCAGGGCCGCGAATCGGAAGCCGGCCCCGGCATCGACGAGGCCTCCGCGATCTTCGAGCGCCTCCGCGCCACGCCCTGGCTCGAGCGGACCGCGAAGCTGGCGGCAAGCGTCCCGGCGACGGCGATCGACGCCTGAGCGAGGCCCCCCGCGGGAACGCGAGCGCCACCGGCGTGATTCGGGGAGACGGCGATGACTTCGGACAAAGCCGGCGGGCTGTGCGCGCGGCCTACGGAGCCGGCTCGAGCGAGCCTACGGCACCGAGCATCTCGCCGAGATGTGATTCGGACAGTGCCGCCGGGGCGGTCGAGTCGATGAACTCGACCATGGTCCGGACGAACTCCTCGGGCCGGTCGTGCTGCGGGAAGTGACCGACGCCCTCGAAGACCCGGAGCACGCTGCCCGGTATGGCCTCGTGGGCCCCCCGGGCGTGGGCGACCGGGATCAGCCGGTCCCGCGCGCCCCACACGATCAGGGTCGGGATGGCCGCCAGCAGGTACAGCCGGTTCATCGCGCTGGGGCGCTGCCCCCGGAAGTCGACCACCGAGTTCAGCGTGTGGAAGAAGGCCCGACGGGTCTCGGCGTCGGCCAGTGCCCCGTAGGTCTCCCACATCTCGTCGAAGGAGGGAGCGGGACGCAGGCCGACGCGGCGCAGCCACCCCACGACCGTCGCCCCCGCCGCGTGGATCCGGGGGGCGAAGGCCACCGGAGGCATGACGTGCTCGACGCCCGGGAAGCTCAGCGCGCGCAGGTGCAGCGCCACGTCCCTGCCCAGGCCCCCGCTGTCGACGAGCACCAGCCGCTCGCAGCGCGCGGGGAACTGGTAGGCGAACTGCAGGGTCACGCCGCCCCCCAGCGAGTGCCCGACCAGGGTGCCCCGCTCGTGCCCCAGCGCGATCATCAGGTCCCGGATGCCCGAGGCCTGGGCCCCGAGCGAGTAGTCGCCCGCTTCCCTCGTCGAGCCCCCGTGACCGAGGAGGTCCACCGCGACCACCGTGAACCGCTCCGCCAGCGCCGGCATGACGCGCCCCCACGTCCCCGACGTCGTGCCCAGGCCGTGGACCAGCACCACCACCGGACCGGACCCGGCGGATCGATACGCCACCTCGTGTCCGTGGATCCGAATGCGCTGCAGCTCCATGCGCGGAACCTCCCCGTCGCCCGAATCCAGCGTAGCCCGCCGAGGCCCGCTATGCCGAGCCCAGCACCGAGCGGGACTGGCGGGCGATCTCGAGGTCTTCGCGGGCAGCGACGACGAACGCCCGCACCGGGGCGCCGGCCGCGCCGATGTCGGCGTCGGGCACGGCGTTCGCATCGCGTTCCTCGTCGAACGACGCGCCCAGGAACGCCAGCCCCTCGCCCACCGCCGCGCGCACCGCCGGGGCGTGCTCGCCCACGCCGCCGGCGAACGCGAGGACGTCCAGGCCGCCGGCCGAGGCCGCCATCGCCGCGACGCCCGAGCGAATCCGGTGCACGTACACGTCGAACGCCAACGTGGCGTCGGCGTCGCCGGAATCCTTCAGCGCGACGACCTCCTTCATGTCCCCCGTGCCGGCCAGGGCCTCGAGGCCCGACCGGTGCTCGAGCGTGGCGGCCAGCTCGGCGGCGGGCATCCCGGCGTGCTCCTGGAGCCACAGCACCAGCCCCGGGTCGACCGTTCCCGACCGCGTCGCCATCGCCAGGCCCTCCAGGGGCGTGAACCCCATGGTCGTGTCCACCGACCGCCCGCCCCGCACGGCGGCGAGCGACGCGCCCGCGCCCAGGTGGCAGGTCACGACCCGCGCGTCCGCGACGTCGATTCCGGCCAGCTCGGCGGCCCGCCTCGACACGTAGGCGTGGGACAGCCCGTGGAACCCGAACCGCCGCAGGGACCACCGCTCCCGCCACTGCCGGGGCAGGGCGTACGTCGCCGCGGCGGCCGGCATCCCGGCGTGGAACGCGGTGTCGAAGCAAGCCACCGCCGGCACGTCGGGGAGCACCTCGTCGACCGCCTCCAGCGCGGCCAGCGACTTGGGCTGGTGCAGCGGCGCGAGGTCGACCAGCGCGTGCAGCCGCCTCCGGACCCGGTCGTCGATCAGAACCGGCTCGGAGAACTCGGTCCCGCCGTGCACGATGCGGTGCCCGACGACATCCACCGGCCCGAACCCCTCGATCGCCGTGCGGGCCGCGTCCCGGTCCGACTCGCCCCGCGGCGCCGGGAGGTCGGCCGATCCGGCCAGCTCGTCGCGGTCGTCCAGCACCCGCAGCTTCAGGCTGCTGGACCCGGCGTTGACGACGAGGACGCGCATCAGTGCGGCCACGTCCAGGAGGCCACGGCCGGATCGTCCTCGCCGTGCTCCCGGGTGTACGCGCGGGCCTGCAGGCGCCGATCGGTCATGGCCTGCCGGACGTGCCCGGCGCTGGAGGCGAGGCCGGGGACCCGGTCGATCACGTCCTGCACCAGATGGAACCGGTCGAGGTCGTTCAGCATCACCATGTCGAACGGCGTCGTGGTGGTCCCCTCCTCCTTGTAGCCGCGGACGTGGATGTGCGCGTGGTTGGTCCGCCGGTACGTCAGGCGGTGGATCAGCCACGGGTAGCCGTGGTACGCGAACACCACCGGGCGGTCCGTCGTGAACAGCGCGTCGAACTCCGAGTCCGACATGCCGTGGGGATGCTCGGTGGCCGGCTCGAGCCGCATGAGGTCGACCACGTTGACCACGCGGACCTTCAGGCCGGGGAGCTCCTGGCGGAGGATGCTCGCCGCGGCCAGGGTCTCCAGCGTGGGGATGTCGCCGCAGCACGCCATCACGACGTCGGGCTCCGCGTCGCCGTCGTTGCTGGCGAACTCCCAGATGCCGAGGCCGCGCGTGCAGTGGAGGATGGCCTGGTCCATGGTCAGCCAGTTCAGCGTGGGCTGCTTCCCGGCGACGACGACGTTCACGTAGTCCTTGCTCTGCAGGCAGTGGTTCATCACCGACAGGACGCAGTTCGCATCGGGCGGGAGGTACGCCCGGATGATCTCGGCCTTCTTGTTGATGACGTGGTCGATGAAGCCGGGGTCCTGGTGCGAGAACCCGTTGTGGTCCTGCCGCCACACGTGCGACGACAGCAGGTAGTTCAGGGAGGCGATCGGGCGGCGCCACGGAATATCGTGCGAGACCTTCAGCCACTTCGCATGCTGGTTGAACATCGAGTCGACGATGTGGATGAAGGCCTCGTAGCAGTTGAACACCCCGTGGCGGCCGGTCAGCAGGTACCCCTCCAGCCATCCCTGGCACAGGTGCTCGGAGAGCACCTCCATGACCCGGCCGTCGAGGGCCAGGTGATCGTCGGTCGGGAGGATCTCCGCGGAGAACGCCCGGTCGGTGACCTCGAACAGCGCGTCCAGCCGGTTCGACGCGGTCTCGTCGGGCCCGAACACCCGGAAGGTGTCGGGGTTGCGCCGCATGACGTCGCGCATGAACGCGCCGGCGCTCCGCGTGGCCTCCGCGTACGTGGTCCCGGGCGTGGGGACGTCGATGGCGTAGTCGCGGAAGTCCGGCATGGCCAGGTCCCTGAGCACGGCCCCGCCGTTGGTCACCGGGTTCGCGCTCATCCGCCGATACGACTTCGGCGGCAGGGCGGCCAGCTCCTCGACCAGCGCGCCGTTCTCGTCGAACAGCTCCTGCGGGCGATAGCTGCGCATCCACCGCTCGAGCAGCGCGAGGTGCTCGGGGTTCGTCCGGACGGCGTCGATGGGCACCTGGTGCGAGCGCCACGTCCCCTCGACCGGCAGGCCGTCGACCTCCTTCGGCCCGGTCCACCCCTTCGGGGTCCGCAGGACGATCATCGGCCAGGCCGGCCGGCGCGCGGCGGCGGTCCCGGAGCCGTCCCGCACCGCGCGCTGGATCGTGAGGATCTCGTCGACGACCTCGTCGAGCGTCGCCGCCATCTCCCGGTGCATGGCATCCGGCCGGTCGCCGGAGACGAACCGCGGCGCGTACCCGTACCCCTTCATCAGGTCGCGCAGCTCGTGCTCCGGGATCCGGGACAGCACGGTGGGGTTGGCGATCTTGTACCCGTTCAGGTGCAGGATGGGCAGCACCGCGCCGTCGCGCGCCGGGTCGAGGAACTTGTTCGAGTGCCAGCTGGCGGCGAGCGGCCCGGTCTCGGCCTCGCCGTCGCCCACCACGCAGCACACGA
This sequence comes from Actinomycetota bacterium, assembly GCA_045805265.1. GTDB lineage: Bacteria > Actinomycetota > UBA4738 > UBA4738 > JACQTL01 > JBJMLO01. The sequence continues at coordinate 232,804 of JBJMLO010000024.1, read as the reverse complement.
GGAGGTCCGGATTGTCGAACGCGGCCCCGTAGGCATGGGCGAGCCCGTAGCCGAGCTCCCCGCCCTCGTGGATCGAGCCCGGCGTCTCCGGCGCCACGTGGCTCGGGATGCCGCCCGGGAACGAGAACTGCCGGAACAGCCGCCGCAGCCCCTCCGCGTCGCGCGTGACGTGCGGATAGACCTCCGTGTAGGTGCCCTCCAGGTAGGCGTTGGCCACCAGGCCCGGCCCGCCGTGGCCGGGGCCGGTCACGAACATCGCGTCGAGGTCCCAGTTCCGGATGGCCCGGTTCATGTGGACGTACAGGAAGTTCAGCCCGGGCGTCGTGCCCCAGTGCCCCAGCAGCCGGGGCTTCACGTGCTCCGGCCGCAGCGGCTCGGTCAGCAGGGGGTTGTCCAGCAGGTAGATCTGCCCCACCGACAGGTAGTTGGCCGCGCACCAGTACGCATCGGTCACCCGCAGCTCGTCGTCGTCGAGCTCGGATCGCGGAGGCCGGGTGGCGGTGTCGGTCATCTCGATCGTTCTCCTGTCGTCGGGTGGTCCGGAAGACCGCCCCGATGCTATCCGGGTCGTGGCGGGGCTACGATCCCGGAACGTGCCGAGTCCAGCGGACGCCGTGGTGATCGATGCCGGCACCATCCACGGCGTCGTCTTCGACACCGACGGCGTGATGACCGACACGGCCAGCGTGCACTCGGCGGCCTGGAAGGAGATGTTCGACGAGCTCCTCACCCGGCGGGCGCAGAGCTCGGGTGAGCCCTTCCGGCCCTTCGAGCACGAGGACTACCTCCGGTACGTCGACGGCCGGCCCCGGTACGACGGCGTCCGGAGCTTCCTCCGGTCGCGGGGGATCGAGGTCCCCGAGGGGGACCCCTCCGATCCGCCCGATCGGGAGACCGTGTGCGGGCTGGGGAACCGCAAGGACCAACGATTCCTGGAGGTGATCCGAAAGCGTGGCGTCCGCCGCTTCGAGTCCTCGGTCGCCCTCGTGGAGGAGTTGCGGCGGCGCGGGGTCCGCGTCGCGGTGGTCTCGGCCAGCCGGAACATGCGCGAGGTCCTCGACGCCGCGGGCATCCGCGACCTGTTCGGCGCGACCGTGGACGGCGTGGACAGCGAGCGCCTGGGGCTGGCCGGGAAGCCGGACCCGGCCCTGTTCCTCGAGGCCGCGCGCCGCATCGGCGTCGACCCGGGCGAGGCCGCGGTCGTGGAGGACGCGACCGCCGGCGTCGAGGCCGGGCGCCGGGGCGGCTTCGCGATGGTGATCGGGGTCGGACGGGCGGACGACCCCGAGGCCCTGTTGGAGCACGGCGCCGACGTCGTGGTGGCCGACCTCGCCGAGGTGCGGGTGACCGGCGGCCGTCCACGCGATGCCGCGACGCCGGATTCCGGGCCATGAACGGCTGGATCCTCTCCTACGACGGGTTCGACCCGGGGGAGGAGGGGCTGCGCGAGGCGCTGTGCACGCTGGGGAACGGATACTTCGCCACCCGGGGGGCGGCGCCCGAGCGCGCGGCCGACGACGTCCACTACCCGGGCACCTACGTGGCCGGGTGCTACGACCGGCTCGTGACCAAGATCGCCGGCCGCGACGTGGAGAACGAGGACATCGTCAACCTGCCGAACTGGCTCCCGCTGTCCTTCCGGATCGGGGACGGCCCGTGGTTCGGGGAGGACGGCTCGCCGGAGATCGTGGAACATCACCAGGAGCTGGACCTGCGGCGCGGCCTCCTCTCCCGCCGGGCGCTCGTGCGGGACGGCGACGGCCGGGAGACGGTCGTCGAGCAGCGGCGGTTCGTGCACATGGAGCAGGCCCACCTGGCCGGGCTCTCGACGGTCATCACCCCCCGGAACTGGTCGGGCCGCATCGCCGTGCGCTCGGGCGTGGACGGGGAGGTCCGGAACGCCGGAGTCCGCAGGTACCGAGAGCTCCGGGGCGACCACCTGGTGCCCGGCGGGGCAGTGGAGACCGGACCGGAGGCGGTGCTGGTCCACGTCCGAACCCGGAATTCCGGGATCGAGGTCGCGGTCGCAGCCCGGACGCGGGTCCGCGGCGGCGGCGAGGCGGTGGAGGGCGCGCGGTCGGTGGAACGGTCCCGGGGAGCCGCGGCCCACGTGGTGGAGGCCGAGGCGGCCGAGGGCGAACCGATCACCGTGGAGAAGATCGTCGCCCTGTTCACCTCGCGGGACCCGGCGATCTCCGAGCCCCGGGAGGCCGCCCGCCTGAGCGCCCTGCGGGCGGGGTCGTTCGAGGAGCTCCTGACCCGCCACGAGCTGGCCTGGGAGCACCTGTGGCGGCTGTTCGACATCGAGCTCGACGGCGCCGACCGGGCCCAGCTGGTGCTCCGGCTCCACGTCTTCCACGTCCTGCAGACGGTCTCCCCGGCGACCGTGGGCCTCGACGTCGGCGTCCCCGCGCGCGGGCTCCACGGGGAGGCGTACCGGGGCCACATCTTCTGGGACGAGCTGTTCATCCTGCCGTTCCTGTCGCTGCGGATCCCGGCGCTCACCCGGTCGCTGCTGGAGCACCGGTACCGCCGCCTCGACGAGGCCCGGAACGCGGCCGCGCAGGAGGGCCGGCGCGGCGCCACGTTCCCCTGGCAGAGCGGGAGCAGCGGCCGGGAGGAGACCCAGTCGGTCCACCTGAACCCGAACTCCGGCCGGTGGCTCCCCGACAACTCACGGCTGCAGAAGCACATCAATATCGCGGTCGCGTTCAACGCCTGGCACCACTTCCAGGTGACCGGGGACGAACAGTTCCTCCGGTACCGCGGCGCGCCGATCCTGCTCGAGCTCTCCCGGTACTGGGCGAGCGTCGCCGAGCTCGACGAGGTCGGCGACCGGTTCCACATCCGGGGGGTCATGGGCCCGGACGAGTACCACGACGCCTACCCGGACGCCGACCACGGGGGGCTGGACGACAACGCCTACACCAACGTGATGGTGGCGTGGACCATCGCCCGGACCATCGAGCTGCTGGACGGCCTGGCCCCGTACCACCGGGGGGAGCTGGTGGACACCATGTCGCTGACGGAGGAGGAGCTGGCGCTGTGGGACGAGATCAGCCGACGCCTGTCCGTGCCCTTCCACGGCGACCGGATCATCAGCCAGTTCCGGGGCTACGGAGACCTGGAGGAGTTCGACTGGGTCCGGTACGTCGAGCGGTACGGGGACATCCAGCGGCTGGACCGCATCCTGGAGGCCGAGGACGACACCACGAACCGGTACCAGGTCTCGAAGCAGGCGGACGTGCTCATGCTCTTCTACCTGCTGCCCCCGGAGGACATCGCGGGGCTGTTCGACCGCCTCGGCTACCGGTTCGACCCGGCGGAGGACCTCCCGCGGAACATCGACTACTACATGCGCCGGACCTCGCACGGCTCGACCCTCAGCCGGGTCGTCCACGCGTGGGTGCTGGCCCGGTTCGACCGGCCCCGGTCGTGGGACCTGTTCACCCAGTCGCTCGAGAGCGACATCGCCGACGTGCAGGGCGGGACCACCGCGGAGGGGGTGCACCTGGGCGCGATGGCCGGCAGCGTCGACCTGGTGCAACGGGGCTACGCGGGCGTCGAGGTGCGGTCCGACCTGCTGTCGATCCGGCCGGCTCCCCCCGAGGCCCTGTCGGCGATGCGCTTCACGGTCCAGTTCCGCGGTGAGCGTGTCGAGGTGGACCTGACCCCCGACCGCCTGGCCGTGCACGTCCTGCCGGGCGGCGAGGCGCCGATCCGGATCGCCATCGACGGCGAGGAGTCGGAGGTTCCCCCGGGTGGGCGACTCGAGCGCGCCCTCGGTGCCCGGGGCCGGCGTCGATCGCGGCGCCGGTGACGACGACGGGGGGGTCGTCCGCGAAGCCCCGCTGACGTACCCTGCTGCGAGCGCCGGCCGCCCGGACGGCGACGACCCGGAGCAGGGGGGACCGATGGATGACCGGAGTGGACCGTCCGAGCCGGACGAGGCCGAAGGCGCCGCCCCGCCGCCCCCGCCGATGCCGGTGCCGCCCGCACCCGGAGCACTCCCTCCTCCGCCTCCCCTCCCCCCCATGCCTCCGTCGCCGCTCGGCGTCGATCGGGCCGATGAGGAACCGGACTCCGACGACGACCGGTCGGCGGTTGCCGGCGGAGCCGCGGGGGGCGCCGCGGGCGGTGCCGCCGGTGCCGGCTCGGGAGGCGCGGGCCCAGGAGCCGGTGGCGGGCCGGGGCTGGCATCACCGGGCGGCGGAGGACCCCCCGCGCCGGGAGGGCCGGGAGGCGCAGGTCCGACGGTCCCCGGAGGTTCGGTCCAGGGCGGACCGACGGTCCCCGGAGGTTCGGTCCAGGGCGGACCGACGGTGCCCGGCGGAGCCGGTGGGGGGCCGACCGCGCCCGGACCGGGGGCGGGTGGGACTCGCGCCTTGGGCCGATTCGGCCGGGTCCCGGGGCAAGCCAGCCTCCCCCTCCGCCTCGCCGTCATCGGCGCCGTGGTGGTGGTCGCGGGCGGCGGCGCGTTCGCCGTGGTGAAGGCGACCGGGTCGAAGCACGCGGCCGCACCGGCCACCTCCCCGCCGCCCACCACGATCCGGACCGGGGCGGCTCCGTCGAGCGCAGCGCCAAGCGCCAGCGCGAGCCCCAGCGCGTCGCCGTCGCCCTCGCCCGACACCACCTCGTCCCCGACGACGGCCTCGCCGACCCCCAGCGCGAGCACCCCTGCGGCCACCGGCGTTGCCGGAACGTGGAACGGGACGTGGAACAGCTCGCGGGTGCCGGCGTCGGGCACGTTCCAGATGCGGTTCACGGTCCAGGACGGAATCCTGTCGGGGGCGATCAAGGTGAACGGCACCACGTGCATCTCGAAGGGCTCGGTCGCCGGGGCGGCGAGTGGCGACCGCGTCGCGTTCGGCGCGATCAAGGGCGGCGTCGCCTCGATCGCCTTCTCGGGCACGGTCACGGGCGACGACATGTCCGGGCGCTACGACGCGCAGGGGTGCGGCGGCGACGCCGGCACCTGGAAGGCCACCAGGACCGTCACCTGAGCGACCCCGCGGTGACCGCGTGCGCGACCGGCTCGGGTCAGTCCCGGTTCCGCATGGCCTCGGCGCCCATCTCGAAGTAGCGGAGCAGGGCGTCGGCCACGTGGGTCGGCGCACCGAGCGACTCCACCGCCGAGCGCATGTGGTGGAGCCACCGGTCCCGCTCCGCGGGACCGATCGCGAACCCCGCGTGGCGCATGCGGAGGGCGGGATGCCCCCGGAGCGCGTTGTAGTCCGCCGGTCCTCCCCAGTACTCGGCGAGGAACAGCGCGAGCTTGCGCCGGGCGAACGCGAGGTCCGGCTCGGGATAGACCGCCCGCAGCGCTGAGTCCGATTCCACGCCGTCGTAGAACCGGTCGACCAGGGACTCGAAGAAGCCCATCCCCCCGACCTCGTCGTACAGGCTCGGTTGCCCCGTCATGCCGCCCGGGCCCGGAGCACCGTCATTCCGGCGGAGCGCAGGCCACGTCGCCGTGGCCGGTGGCTGCGTCGTTCCATCGCTGGAGGGGACCGGCCAGCAGGTGCGCCATCAGCGCCTGCCCGGCGTCCGTGGGGTGGACGCCGTCGGCCAGCAGGTCGTCGGGGGTCACCGCGGCGTTCCAGTCGGCCACGATGCCGTTCGGGAGGTCGCGCATGGCGGACACGATGTCGTCGTTCAGCTCCGGCGTGATCTCCTGGTCGCGGTGGACCGTGACCCACACGATCAGCCGCGCCGATCCCACGATCGAGAGCATGCGCCGGATGCGGGCCGGGAACCCTTCCGCCAGCGACTCGTTGGTCCCCAGCTCCACGACCACGACGTCGTGGCGGGACATGTCGTCGAGGGTTCGGGCGACGTCGATCCCCTCGTCGGTCGTCCGGGACACCTTCGCCCGGAACTCCGTGGCCCATCCGGGCAGCGCGCGCACCACGGCCCGGCGGCTGCCCACCATGATCGAGTCCCCGATGAACAGGGCGTCGGCCAGTCCGTCCGGCGGCGTCACCAGCGTGAGCCAGCGCTCCACGCCGCCTGCGGTCGTAACGAACAGCGTCGGGCGGTCGCCCGGCCGGATGTCCACCTCCTCGAGGGAGTTGCGGCCGAGGAGCCTCGCCTCGACGGGGACCTGGGAGACCGGCATGGCGAACGCCCCTCCCAGGAACCGCAGACCGCCCGCCTCGATGACGGGGTCGTCCTGTGGGGTGCACCGGAACTCCCGCAGCTGGTCCTGGCGCACGCATCCGCCACCGGGGGCGTGGAACAGGCGCACCTCGACACCGCCCGAGGCGGAGGACGTCGGGCAGGGCGCTGGGATCGTGGACAGCTCCGGCACCGCGGTCCGGAACGCGTGGGTCGGCTCGTCGGCCCGCTGCGCGCCGGCCCGGTCACACGCGGTCAGCGCGAGCGCGCACACCACCACGGCGGCGGCGAGGTGCAGGGGGATCGATGCGAAACGCCGATGCAGCACGGACCGAATGGGCGGGACGGTCGGCGGGGAGTGCCGGCCTACGGAGCCTCGTCCGCTCGTTGCGACTCCGCTTCCTCTTCGTCGGGCCAGGGAGGGAGCTGCTCGTCCTCGGTGTCGGTGCCGGGAGGGGGCACGTCGACGCCGGCGGCCCGCAGCTCGCGGCGCTGGGTCCGGGCGACCCGGCGCTCTTCCTTCGCCGCGATCTTCCTGGTCCTCGCGTCGCGCCGCTGGCGCTTCCCGAACGTCTCTGGCATGGAGCCCTCCCTTGCCGATCAGGTCCTGTCGAGCGGCCGCCGGCGAGCGGGCTGGCTGTGCAGCCAGCACGTCGTCGCCGCGTTGTAGGTCGACAGCACCGTGGTGCACCCCGCGACCTCACACGGGCGGCCCCTCGTGCCCTGCGCGTGAGCCTTGCCGGAGAGCGGCGCACCATACTCGACCCCGCCCGACGTCTTTGTCATGTGGCTCCCCTCTCGCGGTGTTGCCGTGCACCTGGTCCGTGAGGAGCGGGGGCAGGCCGGACGACCGGTCGCAAACTCGGCTCGAACCCTCGAAGGTGCCTTCGAGAAGACAAGCGTACTAGGTCCGGGGAGCCCGGGGCGCGCCCGGCCCTGTGCGCCGCTCGGGCGAGCAGCGCGGGCGCTCCGCTGCTAGTGTTTCTCGAGAGTTCCACAGGCCATCGCGTCGATTCGCAGTGCGAACGCTCGGGCGCATTCCGCCCGCTCCTTCGCGCTCGGGCAGTCGCGGACAGGAGAGACAGAAGTGTCCAATCCCGACCACCCCGGCGAGCGCCCCTACGCCGGAGCCCGCAGCGACAGTGGAGGGGAGACAGTCACGTCCCTGCCCGAACGGTCGCGCATGCGGCCCACGCCCGGTGGCATGCGCGAGATCGAATGGACGGGAGCCGCCGGGCCCTTCCGGCTGCTGCTGTCGCCGACGGTCTTCGCCCCCACGTCCACCTCTCGGCTGGTGGCCGAGGCGATGGAGATCCCGCCCGGCGCGACCGTGCTGGACGTCGGGTGCGGCAGCGGAGTCCTGTCCTTCGTCGCGGCGCGCAAGGGCGCCGGCCGCGTCGTCGGGTGCGACGCGGCGCCCGAGGCCGTGGCGGACTCCATGCGGAACGCCGAGCGCCTCGGCCTCACCGACCGGACCGAGTTCCGGGTGGGGAATCTGCTCGAGCCTGTCCGGGACGTGAAGGCGCAGGTCGTCATCGGCGACGTGTCCGGCATCCCGGACCGCCTTGCTGCGGCGTCCGACTGGTTCCCCGGCGGCTACGCCGGGGGCCCCACCGGCGCGGAGATCCCCGTGGCCATGGTGGAGACGCTCGGCGAGTGCCTGGACCGCAAGGGGGTCATGTACCTCCCGACCGGGACGATCCAGGCCGAGAACCGCGTCCTGGCCGCGGCCCGGCGGGTGTTCGGCCAGAACAACATGGACGAGGTCGTGACCCGCGAGCTCCCGCTCCCCACGATCCTCGCGAAGTCGCAGGCGCTGGCGCAGCTCGTGGCGGAGGGGCTGGTGAACCTCCGCCGGCGCGGCAGCCGGCTGCTGTGGCGCATCACCGTGTGGCGGTGCCGCCGGACCTGAGTCCGGATGGCCGGATGGCGAGCTTCGAGGACTGGACGCCGGTCGTCGGGGACGACCAGCTGCCCACCGAGAAGGCCATCCGCGTGACGGTCGAGGGGACCGAGCTGTTCCTGTTCCGAGGCGCCGAACGGATCTACGCGATGAACGACCGGTGCACCCACGTGGGCGGGCCCCTGCACAAGGGCCGGGTGAACGCCCGCGCCGCGCAGCCCACCGTGATCTGCCCGCTCCACGGCAGCACGTTCTGGCTGAGCGACGGCCGGGTGATCCGCGGTCCGGCCACCAAAGCCCAGGTCGTCTACGACGCCCGGGTGCACGAGGGCGTCGTGGAGGTCCGGTCGAAGCAGCCGCCCTCCGCTACCGCGTGAGCAGGTCCCCGAGGGACTCCAGGCTCTGGATGTTGTGGCCGGAGACGAACTCGTCGACGAACGGCAGCGCGGCGGCGATTCCCCGGGCCAGCGGCTCGTAGCGCGGGCTCCCCTTCAGGGGGTTCACCCAGATCAGCCGGTGAGCCAGGCGGTGGAGGCGCTCGATCTGCCGGGCCAGCACGACCGGGTCGCCCCGCTCGAGGCCGTCGGAGCACACCACCACGGTCGCTCCCCGGAGGGCCGAGCGCTGGCTCCACACGTCGAGCAGCGCCCGCAGCGAGTCGCCGATCCGCGTCCCTCCCTCCCAGTCCCGGACGGTCCGCCCGATCCGCTCGAGCGCGGCCTCGGGGTCCCGGACCCGGAGGTGCGGCGTCACCCGCGACAGCTCGGTGCCGAACACGAAGGCCTCGACGCGCGCGCCGCTCGCCATGGCCGCGTGCGCGAAGAGCAGCAGCGCGCGCGAGTACGGCGCCATCGACCCGCTGACGTCGAGGATCAGGACGATCGGACGCCGTCGGGTGCGCGTCGCGCGCCAGGCCCGGCGCATCGGTTCCCCCTCGGTGCGGAGCGAACGGCGCAGGGTCTGCCGGAGGTCGAACCGAGGGCCCTTCGACGCGGGGCGGGTGCGCCGCGAAGACCGGCGGGGACCGCGGAGCCGGAGCCGGCGGATGAGCGCCGCCGCCGTGCGCTGCTCGTCCTCGGTGAGCTCGTCGAACGCCTTGGTCCGGACGACCTCCACGTCGCTCGCCACGATGCCGATGGCGGCCTCCTCCTCGTCCTCGGCCTCGTCGCCCTCGTCCAGGGGCCGCCACCGGGCCGATGCCAGCGACACCACGGCCTGGAGGTCCTCGATGGTCCCGGGGCCGGTCCGGCCGTCGTCCGGCTCCCCGAGCAGGCCGGGCACCGGTTCCAGGGCCACCATCGCCGGATCGCCGGCCTCCCGGAACCATGACTCGAACGCCGCGTCGTAGTCCGCGATCAGGTCGTGGCGGGAGATCAGCGTGGCCCGGCCGGCCCAGTACACGTCGTTGCGGTCCGCCGGGACCAGCGCCCCCACGGCCCGGACGAACGACAGGACCCGGCCCGGCCCAACGGGCAGCCCCAGTCGCCGGAGGTGCCGGCCGAACCCGACCAGCGGGCCGACGGGGTCGCCGGGCGGCGGGTCCTCAGGCGTCGCCGGCCACCACCCGGCCGAGGACCGGGCGGACGAGCTCCTGGTCCTCGTGGTCCTTGAGCACCAGCCCCAGGGTGTCCTCCGCGGACTCGACGGACAGCTCCCCGGCGCCGACGAACGCCACGGCCTGGGCCCAGTCGATCGTCTCCGCCACGCCGGGGGGCTTGGCCACGGGCATGTCGCGGATCCGGGCCACCGCCTCCGACACCTGGCGGGCCAGCGCCTCGGTGGCCTCCGGCGCCCGGAGCCGGACGATCGCCACCTCGCGGTCGATGGCCGGGTGGTCGATCCAGTGGTACAGGCACCGCCGCTTCAGGGCGTCGTGCAGCTCGCGGGTTCGGTTCGAGGTGATGACCACCGCAGGGGGCCGCTCGGCGGCGACGCGCCCGACCTCCGGGATCGTGACGGCGAACTCCGAGAGCACCTCGAGCAGGAACGCCTCGAACTCGTCGTCGGCCCGGTCGAGCTCGTCGACGAGCAGCACGGCCCGGTCGCCCGCCCGGATGGCGCCCAGCAGAGGCCGCTCCACGAGGAACTCCGGACCGAACACGTCGTGGACCAGCGCCTCGCTGGCCTCCTCCTCGCGCAGGGCCCGGACCGCGAGCAGCTGGCGGGAGTAGTTCCACTCGTACAGCGCCTGGCTCGCGTCGATGCCCTCGTAGCACTGCAGCCGGATCAGCCGGCGGCCGAGCACCGAGGACAGCACCTTGGCCACCTCGGTCTTCCCGACCCCCGCCTCGCCCTCCAGCAGCAGCGGCTTGTCGAGCGCCAGCGACAGGTGGATCGCCGTGGCCAGGCCGCGGTCGGGCAGGTACGAGCCGGCCCGGAGGGCCTCGGCCACCTCCTCGACCGACCCGAACGGCGAGCTCACGCCGGCCAGCCTACGACCGCGCCGCGGCCGCCGGACGGCGCGCTACCGGGACGACGCCTCCTCGATCGCGCGGCGGACCAGCACCTCGGCGAGCGCGCGGCGGTACTCGGCGCTGGCGAAGGTGTCCGACGGCGGGTTCGCGCCCTCGGCCGCGTGCGAAGCGGCCTCGGCCACCTCGCCCGACGAGGTCAGCGCTCCTTCCACCGCGGCCGCCCGGATCGGCGACTCCGCCATGTTCGTCAGACCGATCGCCGCGCTCCCGAAGGCGCCGTTCGACCTGGACACCACCGCCGCAACGCCGACGATGGCCCAGTCCTGGGACCGCCGCTGGAACTTCTGGTAGGACCAGCCGCTCCCGGCTGTCTTCGGGACCCGGATCTCGGTGAGCACCTCGTCGGGGGCGAGCGCGGTCTCGAACAGGCCGCTGAAGAACTCCGAGGCCGGGATGGCCCGCTCCCCGCCCGGTCCCCGTGCCGTGAACTCCGCGTCGAGCGCCAGCAGCACCGTCGGCATGTCCGACGCCGGGTCCCCGTGGGCCACCGAGCCGCCGATGGTCCCCATGTGCCGGACCTGGGGGTCGCCGATCAGCCCGGCCGTGTACGACACGATCGGACAGTGCTCGGCGAGCAGCGGGTCGCCCGCCACGTCGTGGTGCCGGGTCAGCGCGCCGATAGCGATCCGGTCGCCGTCCTCTCGGACGTAGGACAGCTCACCGATCCGCCCGATGTCCACCAGCACGGTGGGTGCGGCCAGGCGGAGCTTCATGAGTGGCAGCAGCGAGTGCCCGCCGGCCAGGACCTTGGCGTCCTCGCCGTGCTGCTGGAGCAGCGAGACGGCCGCGTCGACGGAGTCGGCTCGCTCGTAGTCGAAGCTCGCGGGGATCATCGGGCCTCCCCTCCGTCGGACGCGGCTCGGTCCGCGGATCCGGTGCCGGCACCGGCGCCGGGGCCCTCCGCGCCTTCGGGGGCCGCATCCCCCCGCCCGTGGATGGCCCGCCACACCCGTTCCGGCGTGGCCGGCCGTCCCACGTCGATGTCGCCGAGATGCGACAGCGCGTCGTTCACCGCGTTGATCACCGCGACGGGCGACGCGATCGTCCCGGTCTCCCCCACGCCCTTCACGCCGAGTTCGTTCGTGGTGGACGGCGTCTCGTGCCGTCCGATCACGATCGATGGAACGTCCGACGCCGCGGGGACGCAGTAGTTCGACAGGGACGACGTCATCAGCGTCCCGTTGTCGTCGTACACGGCCTCCTCGTACAGGGCCTCCGCAATGCCCTGGATCACGCCGCCGATGACCTGGCCGTCGACGATCTGGGGGTTGACCAGCGTGCCGACGTCGTCGACCGCGACGTACTTCAGCACGTCGACCTGGCCGGTCTCGGTGTCCACCTCGACCGCGCAGATGTGCGCGCCGTACGGCCACACGAAGTTCTCGGGGTCGTAGACGGCGGTCGCGTCGAGGTTGGGCTCCAGGCCGTCCGGCAGGTTGTGGGCCGTCCACGCCGAGAACGCCAGCGCGGGGATCGTGACCGCCTTGTCGGGCGCGCCCTTCACGCTGAACGATCCGGACTCGTAGTCCAGGTCGTCCTCGGACACCTCCAGCTCGTGCGCGGCGATCTTCCGGGCCTTCTCCACGACCTTATGCGCGGCCCGGTGCACGGCTACCCCGCCGACGGCAAGCGAGCGCGACCCATACGTGTCCATCCCCAGCGGGGCCAGCTCGGTGTCGCTGTGGACGACCTCGATGTCGTCGACCGGGATCCCCAGGTCGTCCGCGGCGATCTGGGCGAACGTCGTGACGTGGCCCTGGCCGTGGGGCGAGGTGCCGATCACGAGCGTGACCTTCCCGGTGGGCAACACCCGGACCTGCGCCGCGTCCCAGCCGCCGGCCGCGTACCGCAGCGCCGACAGGATCCGCGAAGGCGCGAGCCCGCACATCTCGAGATAGGTGGACAACCCGATCCCGATCTGCTTCGTGTCGCCGCCGTCGCGCCGGGCCTGCTGCTCCTTCCGGAGCTGCTCGTAGCCGGCCAGCTCGAGCGCGGTGTCCAGGGTGGCCTCGTAGTTCCCGGAGTCGAGCGTGAGCCCGCTGGGCATTGGGGTCGGCTCGGTGAATGCCGGGATGAAGTTCATCCGGCGGATCTCGACGGGATCCTTGCCCACCCGCTTGGCCAGCGCGTCCATGGCCCGCTCGATGGCGTACGTGGCCTCCGGCCGGCCGGCCCCGCGGTAGGCGTCGGTGGGCACGGTGTTCGTGAACACGCCGGTGAACTCGATTCCGTAGGCCTCGCCGCCGTAGGCGCCGCAGTACAGCCACGCGCCGAGCAGGGGCGTCCCCGGCGTGATGACCATGAGGTACGCCCCCATGTTCACCTTGATCTTCGCCCGGAACCCCCGGATCTTCCCGTCCTCGCCGGCGGCAAGCTCCATCTCCTGGACCTGGTCCCGCCCGTGGTGGGTCGCCAGGAAGTTCTCCGAGCGCGTCTCGGTCCACTTGACCGGCCGGCCCAGGCGCTTGGCCACGGCCAAAGCCAGCATCTCCTCGGCGTACACCTGCAGCTTCGACCCGAACCCGCCGCCTACCCGGGGGGCGACGACCCGGATCTTGGACTCCGGGATCCCGGTGCCCAGCGTCATCGCCACCTTCACGATGTGCGGGATCTGCGTGGAGGAGTACAGCGTGAAGTCCCCCATGGCCGGGTTGGGCTGGCACAGGACCCCCCGGGGCTCGATGGCGTTCGGGACCTGGCGCTGGATGACGTAGCGCTCCTTGACGACGACGGGAGCGCTCGCGAACACGGCCTCCACGTCGCCGTTCGTGTGGGCCCACGTGTAGCACCGGTTGGTGCCGGACTCCTCGTGGAGGATCGGCGCGCCGTCGGCCAGGGCGGCGTCCATGTCGATCACTGGATCGAGCGGCTCGTAGTCGACGTCGACGGCCTCGGCCGCGTCGGCGGCCTGGGCGCGGGACTCGGCGATCACCACGGCCACGCCGTCGCCCTGGAACCGGGCCTTGTCCTTGGCCAACGGCCAGTGCGGCGGGCTGTTGATGTCCTCGGTGACCGGCCACGCCATGAGGAGCGGCCCGGCCCAGTCGTCGGCCAGGTCGGCGCCGGAGAACGCGGCGACCACGCCGGGCATGTCCTTGGCCCGGGACAGGTCGACCGAGTTGATCCTGGCGTGGGCGAGCGGGCTCCGGACCACGTGCATCCACAGCATGCCGGGCACGACCAGGTCGTCCACGTACCTGGCCTGTCCGGTGATGAGCTCGGGGTCTTCCTTGCGGAGGACCTCGGTTCCGACGACCTTCGCCATTGGTCCTCCTCGGTTACGACGATGCGCCGGCGGGCGCGCCGGACATCTGCTCCTGCGCGGCGAGCACCGCCGCGACGATGTTCTGGTAGCCGGTGCACCGGCACAGGTTGCCCTCGAGGCCGTCCCGGACGGCGTGCTCGTCGAGCGGCCCGCCGGCCTCCGCGATGAGCCCGGCGGCGGCCATGATCATGCCCGGCGTGCAGTACCCGCACTGCAGGCCGTGGTGCCGGTGGAAGGCCTCCTGCAATGGATGGAGCTCACCGTTCGAGGCGAGACCCTCGATGGTCGTGATCTCCCGCCCCTCGGCCTGCAGGGCAAGCAGGGTGCAGGACTTCACCGACTCGCCGTCGAGCAGCACCGTGCAGGACCCGCACGACGAGGTGTCGCACCCGACGTTCGTTCCAGTCAATCCGAGCTGATCGCGCAGGAAGTAGACGAGCAGCGTGCGGGGCTCGACGTCCGCTTCCCGGGGGGAACCGTTCACCGTGACCGCGACGCGTGTCACCGGCGCCTCCTTTCCCTCACCCGATGGGGAACGCCGATCGTATGCCCCCACGCCCGAAGACGGAAATCGAGGCCCCCACGACGGTCCTTCTCAGGACCCGGCGCCGTTCAGTCGGCGATGGGGTCGACCACCCGGAGCCGCGGGAAACGGGCGAAATCGCGATCCGTGGTGCAGAGCGTCGCCCCGTGCTCCAATGCCAACGCCGCGAGGTGCGCGTCCATCAGGAGCGGACCCCGGGCCTGACCCGTTCGGCACACCTCATCGAGCGTCGACCAGTGGAACTCGGTGGGCCCGATCAACCGGGCGTTCGGCGATGCGAGCCACGCTCGGACGACGGCGATGGCTTCCGCCGGCGTGAACGGGGTTCGGAGCAGGGTTTGACTCGTTGCGAGACGCAAGAAGGCAAGCAGCGTGACCAACGCGAACCCGACCTCCTCCTCCCCGCTCAGGACGTCCTCGAGCCACTCCCGGGCGGCATCGTGCTGAGGGCTCCTCGAGTTGTATGCGTACAGGAGAAGGTTGGCGTCGACGAGGATCAACGATGCTCAGGGCCTTCGATCCGCTCGATGAGACCGTTGATGTCGTCGAGGTCGAAGTCCGGCCGAAGTCCGAGATCCCTTGGGACCACCCGAAATCGCTCCCGCTGGGTGGGCCGACCGTCGAGCCCGCGGCGCAGGGCCTCGTTCACGACCGTCTTGAACGGCTTGCCGCTTCGCCTGGCCTCCGCCGTCAGCCGGGACATCACGTCGTCCTCGATCGTGAGGGTCGTCCGCTTGCTCACATCATGAAGCCTAGCAGGACAGCATCATGATGTCTCACCCAAGAAGACATCGTCAGCAGTTGACCGGTCAACGGTTCGAGCGTGACAATCCCGGTTCGGACCGCCGCGCCGCGGCGGTCGACGAGCCGGGGGGTGAAGGCACGCTGGCGCGGCCACACGCATCGCGTTCGCGCAGTCCCGAGCGCGCGGGCGAACGTAGTCCTTGCGCTTGTCGCCGCGGACCCCGACCCCTGGCCTCCAGTTCCACCGGCGATGCAGTGAAGGAGGACTGAATGCTTCCCGCTGCGTTCGAGTATCACCGTCCGTCGTCGCTCGACGAGGCGCTGTCGCTGCTCTCGGCGCACGCCGACGACGGCAAGGTGCTGGCGGGGGGGCAGAGCCTGATCCCCCTGATGAAGCTCCGGTTCGCCGCGCCGGAGCATCTGATCGACATCAACCGCGTGCCGGGGCTGGACGGGCTCCAGGAGGCCGACGGATTCCTCCGGATCGGGGCCATGACCCGCCACACGAAGCTCGAGCACCCCGACCTGCTGAAAGCGCGGTACCCAGTGATGGCGCAGGCGGCGCCGATGATCTCCGACCCGATCGTGCGGAACCTCGGGACGATCGGCGGGTCGCTCGCCCACGCCGACCCAGCCGGTGACTGGGGATCGGTGATGCTCGCCCTGGGCGCCACGGTCGTGGTCCGGTCCTCGGGCGGCGAGCGACAGCTGCCCATCGGCGAGTTCCTCCAGGACACGTTCACCACGGCCCTCGAGCCCGACGAGATCCTCACCGAGGTTCGGGTGCCGCAGCCGGCGGCCCGCAGCGGCGGCGCCTACTTGAAGATGGAACGAAAGGTCGGCGACTTCGCGACCGTGGCGGTGGGCGTGCACCTGCAGCTGGCGAACGGCCACATCGAGCGGGCCGGCATCGCGCTCACCGCGGTCGGCCCCAAGAACATTGAGGCGACGGAGGCCGCGCAGAGCCTGGCCGGCGCCGAGCCGACCGACGAGGCCTTCGCGGAGGCCGGCAGGCTCGCCGCCGCGGCATCCGACCCGGTGTCGGACGTCCGGGGCTCGGCCGAGTACAAGCGCCACATCGTCGAGGTCTACGTCCGCCGCGGCCTGGCCCGGGCCCTCGAGTCGGCTCGCAGCCTGTAGGGGGGCACACCACATGGAGATCACGGTCAATCTCAACGGAACGGAGCGTTCGGCCGACGTCGAGTCGCGGACGCTCCTCGTCCACCTGATCCGCGAGGAGCTCGGCCTGACGGGAACCCACATCGGGTGCGACACGACCTCGTGCGGCGCGTGCACCGTGCTGTTGGACGGGACGCCGGTGAAGTCCTGCACCGTCTTCGGCGTGCAGGCCGACGGCCGCGAGGTCACGACGGTCGAGGGCATGATCGGCGCCGACGGGCTCGACCCGATCCAGGAGGGGTTCAAGGAGGAGCACGGCCTGCAGTGCGGCTTCTGCACCCCGGGGATGATGCTCGTCGCCAAGCACCTCCTGGCGGAGAACCCCGACCCGTCCGAGGACGACATCCGGTGGGCCATCAGCGGGAACATCTGCCGATGCACCGGCTACATGAACATCGTGAAGGCCATCCAGTGGGCGGCCCACAAGAACGCGGGGAACGGCGACGGCGCCTCCCCGATCAGCCCCGACAGCACGGCCGACGAATCCGGGTTCGGCCCGGAAGACTCGGTGCCGGCTTCCGACATCGCCGACGAGGGCGTCTCGACGGCGGCACCGAGCGGACCGACGGGAGACGAGTGATGGCAACCGAGATCCGAGGCGTCGGACACAGCGTCAAGCGCAAGGAGGACGACCGGTTCATCCGGGGACAGGGGAACTACATCGACGACGTGGTGCTCCCCCGGATGCTGCACATGGCGATCCTGCGGAGCCCGTTCGCGCACGCCGAGCTCAAGTCCATCGACACGTCTCGGGCGTCGGCGCTCCCCGGAGTGGTCGTGGTGGTGACGGGCGAGCTGATGGCCGCGCACAAGCTGGCGTGGATGCCCACGCTGTCCGGCGACACGCAGGCCGTGCTGGCGACCGACAAGGTCCGGTTCCAGGGCCAGGAGGTCGCGGCCGTCATCGCGGAGAGCGCCTACGTCGCGAAGGACGCGCTCGAGCTGATCGACGTCGAGTACGAGCCGCTCGGCGCGGTGACGAATCCGGAGAAGGCGGCGGCTCCCGACGCGCCGGTCATCCGCACCGACAAGGAAGGACAGGACTCCAACCACATCTACCACTGGGAGTCGGGCGACAAGGACGCGACCGACGCGGCGTTCGCGGACGCCGAGGTGGTGGTGCAGCTGGACACGCACTACCCGCGCTCGCACCCCTCGCCGCTCGAGACCTGCGGCTGCGTCGCGGACGTGAACATGGGAACCGGCCAGGCGACGATCTGGATGACGTCCCAGGCGCCGCACGCGATCCGAACCGTGTTCGCGCTGGTGACCGGGCTGCCCGAGGAGAACATCCGGATCCTCTCGCCGGACATCGGCGGGGGCTTCGGGAACAAGGTGCCCGTATACCCCGGATACGTGGTGGCGACCGCGGCGTCCCTCCTCCTCGGCCGGCCGGTGAAGTGGATCGAGGACCGGACGGAGAACCTCATTTCCACCGGTTTCGCCCGGGACTTCTACATGCACGGCGAGATGGCGCTCACCAGGGACGGGACCATGAAGGGCCTGCGGGTCTCGCTGCAGGCCGATGAGGGCGCGTTCCACGCGGACGCGCAGCCGTCGAAGTTCAAGGTCGGCCTGTTCCACGTCGTCACCGGGTCGTACCGGCTGCCGGCGGCGCACGTGGCGGCCGACGGCTACTACACGAACAAGGCGCCCGGAGGTGTGGCGTACCGGTGCTCGTTCCGGGTCACGGAGGCCTCGTACATGATCGAGCGCCTCGTCCAGAACGCGGCGTACGAGCTTGGCGTCGACCCCGCGGACCTGCGCACGAAGAACTTCATCCCGAAGGACGCGTTCCCGTACAAGAGCGCGACCGGCTTCGAGTACGACTCCGGCGACTACCAGGCGGCCATGAACCTGGCGCTCGAGAAGGCCGGGTACGGCGACTTCCGGGCGGAGCAGGCGAGGGCCCGCGCGGAGGGCCGCCTGCTCGGGGTGGGGCTCGCGTCGTTCACGGAGGTGGTCGGCGCCGGGCCGCACAAGGACTACGACATTCTCGGGCTGAAGATGAACGACGGCGCCGAGCTGCGGGTCCACCCGACCGGGAAGGCCATCCTGAAGCTCTCCGTGCAGTCCCAGGGCCAGGGCCACGAGACGACGTTCGCGCAGATCGTGGCCGAGGAACTGGGGATCCAGCCGGAGGACGTCAAGGTCATGCACGGCGACACGGACAACACGCCGTACGGGCTTGGCACGTACGCCTCCCGGTCGACCCCGGTCAGCGGCGCCGCGACGGCGATGGTCGCGCGGCGTGTCCGGGAGAAGGCCCGGAAGATCGCCGCGCACCTGCTGGAAGTGAGCGAGGACGACCTGGAGTGGGAGGCGGATTCGTTCCACGTGAAGGGCGCGCCCGACCAGGCCAAGACCATCCAGGACATCGCGTTCGCCGCGTACACGAACTTCCCGGACGGCATGGAGGCCGGCCTGGAGGGCGTGTACTACTACGACCCGCCCAACCTGACGTTCCCGTTCGGGACCTACGTGGTCGAGGTCGAGGTGGACCCCGACACCGGCGAGTGGAAGGTGCTGCGCATGGTCGCGGTCGACGACTGCGGCGTGCGGATCAACCCGATGATCGTCGAGGGGCAGATCCACGGCGGGCTGACCGAGGGGTACGGCATGGCGGCCATGGAGCTCATCACGTTCGACGACGACGGCAACTGCATCGGGTCGAACTTCATGGACTACCTGCTGCCCACGGCGTGGGAGACGCCGCGGTTCGAGCTGGGCGAGACCGTCACGCCGTCGCCCCACCACCCGCTGGGCGCGAAGGGGGTCGGCGAGTCGGCCACCGTCGGCTCGCCGGCCGCGTTCGTGAACGCGGTGATCGACGCGCTGTGGCACCTCGGCGTGCGGAACATCGACATGCCGGTCACCTCCGCGAAGGTGTGGGAGGCCATCCGTGCCGCGAAGGGGGCGCCGGCGACAGAGCAGGCGCTCGAGCAGGCCGGGGGGCCGGACGTCGTCTCGCACGACCGGAGCGGCGGCGTGCCGGGAAGCTCCGGCGCCGAGGGACCGGGCCAGGTCGGAGGCACCCCCACCACGTGAACCGACAGATGCTGGAGCTCGCCCGTCAGCTGGCCGACGCCGGGGAGCCGTTCGCGTTCGCGACCGTCGTGTGGCGGCGGGCGCCGTCGTCGGGCAAGGAGGGCTCCACAGCGGTGATCCGGACGGACGGCACCGTCCGCGGGTGGCTGGGCGGCGCGTGCGCCGAGCCGGCGGTCGTCCGGGAGGCCCGCACCGCGATCTCCGAGGGCACGCCGAGGCTGCTGTTCCTGGGGACGCCCGAGGAGCTGGCCGAGTACCGGCGGCAGGGCGTGGTGCGCGTCCCCATCGCCTGCCAAAGCGAGGGGGCGCTGGAGGTCTACGTGGAACCCGTGCTCCCGAAGCCCCATCTGGTCGTGATCGGGCGCTCCCCCGCGGTGGACACCCTGGCCGGGCTGGCGAAGGCGCTCGGGTGGGAGGCCGTCGTGGTCGACGACGGGGGCTCCGAGCGCGCACATCCGTCCGCCGACCGCGTCGTGACGTCGCTCGACCTGCCCGCGGCCGGGGCCGGGCCGCGATCGTTCGTCGTGGTGGCGACCCAGGGCCACTACGACGAGGACGCGCTGCAGCGGGCGCTGGAGCAGCAGCACGCCTACGTCGCGCTGGTCGCGTCGCGGAAACGGGCCGAGTCGGTCATCGGGTATCTCCGCGACCGCGGCGTTCCCGAGGAGGCGCTGGCACGGGTGCACGCACCGGCCGGGCTGGACCTCGGGGCCGTGTCCCACGAGGAGATCGCCGTCGCGATCCTCGCCGAGATCGTCAAGGAGCGAGCGGCCGGCGAGATCGAGCAGGGGATCCGCTCCGGGCATCGCGAGGACCACGAGGGCCATGTCCTCGGGGATCCCGCGGCCGAGGCCCGGCACGAGAAGATCGACCCCGTGTGCGGGATGACCGTGGACGTCGCGACGGCGCGAAACCTCGCAACCCACGAGGGCCGGACCTACTACTTCTGCTCGGTGGGGTGCCGGGCGACGTTCGAGGCCGATCCGGCCCCGTACGCGGTGGCGGCATCGAACGGGTAGCCCGGCCGGGACGTTCCGCGCGGACGCGGGAGAATAGGACGGGATGAGCGAGATCGTCGACGTCCTCGCGGCCATCGAGCGGCTCCGGGCCGAGGGACAGCGCATGGCCCTGGCCACGATCGTGGCCGTCCGCGGCTCGACCTACCGGCGGCCCGGGGCGCGCCTGCTCGTCCCCGAGACCGGCGCGCCGATCGGGAACATCTCCGGGGGATGCCTGGAGAACGACGTCGCCGACGTGGCCCGGGTCGTCATGAGCGAGGGCACCGCGCGGATGGTCTCGTTCGACCTGACCGCGGACGACGAGGCCGTGTGGGGGTGGGGCCTCGGCTGCAACGGTGCGATCGACCTGTTCGTCGAGCCCGCGGAGAAGGCGGCGGAGACGGCCGGCGTGCTCCGCATGGCCCTCGAGGAGCAGCGGCCCATCGCGATGATCACGGTCCTGGATTCCTCGGTTCCGTTGGTCGAGTGGGGAGCCCGGATGCTCGTGCGGCCCGACGGCTCGGCGGAGAGCTCGCTGGGGGACACCGCCGTGGACGCGGCCGCGTCGGCCGCCGCGGCGGAGCTCCTCGGCGCCGAGCGGTCCGAGGTCCGCACGCTGGCGACGGACGCCGGCGAGGTCCGCGCGTTCGTCGAGGTGCTGGAGCCTCCGCTCCGGCTTGTGGTCTGCGGCGCGGGCCACGACGCCGTGCCGCTGGTGGCCGTGGCGGCGACGCTCGGATGGCAGCCCGTGGTCGCCGACGACCGTCCGCAGTTCCTGAATGCGGAGCGGTTCCCCGGCGCGGACCGGTTCGTCGAGCTGGAGCGCCCCGACCAGGTGGCCGACCGCGCGCCGATCGACGGACGGACGTTCGTGGCGGTGATGACGCACAACTTCCTGCGGGACAAGGACTACCTGCGGTCGCTGCTGACGACCGACGCGCGGTACATCGCGATGCTCGGCCCGGGCGCCCGGACGAAGCGGCTGCTCGACGAGCTGCGGGAGGAGGGCGTCGAGGTGGCCGACTCTGACCTCGGACGCATCCACGGGCCGGCCGGGCTCGACCTCGGCGCCGAGGGGCCGGAGGAGATCGCCGCGGCCATCACGGGGGAGATCCTGGCCGTGAAGCGTGGGGGGCCGGGCGGCCCGCTCCGTGACCGTTCGGGTCCGATCCACGCGCGGCCGGCCCGCGCGACGAGCGGGAGGGCATGAGCCCATGGGCATGCTGATCGAGAACGACTTCGAGGTCCCCGCGCCGGTCGGCGCCGTGTGGAGCTACGTGCTCGACGTCGAGCGCATCGCCCCGTGCATGCCCGGCGCCCAGCTCACCGAGGTCATCGACGAGGACAACTTCAAGGGCAAGCTCACGGTCAAGCTCGGCCCGGTGTCGCTGTCGTTCGCAGGAACGGTGACCGTCGTGGAGCGCAGCAACCAGGAGCACCGGATCGAGCTGAAGGCCACCGGGATGGAGCAGCGCGGCAAGGGCTCGGCCACCGCCCTGATCACCGCATGGGTCGAGCCCGCCGGCGAGGGCTCGACCAAGGTCCGCTTCAAGCAGGACATCACGGTCAGCGGCGCGGTGGCCCAGTTCAGCCGGGGGATGATGCAGGACGTCTCCGGCAAGCTCACGAAGCAGTTCGCCGACTGCCTGAAGACGAACATCACGGCCGAAGAGGAACACCGCGCGGCCGAGGCGTCGGCCGCCGAGACGGCGGCCCCCCAATCGGAGTCGGGATCACCGGGGTCACCCTCCGGCGGCGGTACCGAGAGCGGCGCATCGGGCGCCGCTGCCGCCCCTCCGGCGTCCCGTCCCCCGGTCGCCACGGCCAAGTCCATCGGCGGCATCCGCCTCGGGCTATGGGCCTTCTGGCGCGCGATCGTCCGCTTCTTCCAGCGCCTGTTCGGCCGCAAGCCGAGCGACTGACCAGTCCGAGGCTGGACCGGTGTCGGTCGCGACCCCTACACTGATCTCGCCATGCCGCTCTACGAGTTCCGGTGCGCCGGGTGCGGGCAGATCTTCGACCGGCTCCTGCCGGTCGGATCGGACGCGCCGCCCTGCTCGGCGTGCGGGTCGGCGGACGTCAACAGGCTGATCTCGATGATCGGCGGGCTGGTCGGATCGGGCCCCGGAGCGCCGCGCGCTTCTGGCGGCGGCTGCGGGTGCGGCGGGGCCTGCGCCTGCGGCCGGAACTAACGGCAGCTCAGTCGACGGCGGTGTGCCCCCCGCGCTCGCGCTGCCGGCGGTTCGCGTGCAGCTGCTCCAGCTCATCCAGACCGCGGTCCACGTCGATCACGGGCCCGTAGCCGAGCTCGCGGCGGGCCTTCGCGTCGGAGAGCGTGCAGGTCTGGGACAGGACGACGACCGCCCCCCGGGTCACCGGCGGCGGGCGCTTGGCGTTCACCAGTGCCCACGTCCCCTCCGAAACGGCCGCGAGCAACCGGGCCGCTCCTCTGCCGATTCGTCGCTCCGGCGGCGTCAGGCCCGCCGTGGCCAGGAGCCGGGTGACCATCTCCCGGAACACGATGGGCGGCCCGTCGGTGACGAAGTAGACCTCGCCGGGACGGCCTCGATCCGCTGCCAGCAGGAGGCCGTGGACCGCGTTGCGCACGTGGGTCGTCGAGGTGAGGTTGCGGCCGTCTCCGACCCACCGGAACCGGCCCGTGCGAACGGCGTCGGCGAACCCCGGGAGCAGCGTGGTGTCGCCCGGCCCCCACACGAACCGGGGCCGCACGACGACGGTCTCGAGGTCCGGATCGTTGGCGGCGAGCACCTCCTGTTCGGCGTCGCGCTTCGTGCGGGCGTACCAGCCGGGCGGCCGGCGAGCGTACGGCGTGGTCTCGTCCGCATCGACCAGCGGCCGGCCGTCGAGCAGCACGGCCTCGGTGCCGACGTGGATCAGCCGAGACACATGGGCGCGTCGAGCCGCCCACAGGACGTTCTTCGTCCCCTCGACGTTGACGCGCTCGAACTCGGCGGGCCTCCCCCACTCGTCGACCTTCGCTGCCGCGTGAAACACCACATCGGCCCCTCGCATGGCCTCGCGCAGCATCGCCGGGTCGCCGAGGTCCCCCCTGGCGACCTCCGCGCCGACCAACTCCACCTTCCGAGCCGATTCGTCCGACCGCGCCAGCCCGACCACCGCATCCCCGCGGGCGCGCAGCGTACGGATCAGCCGGTTCCCCAGGAACCCCGAACCCCCGGTGACGAACACCGTCGTCATGACCGCCGACGATACGCGTGCCGTGTGGCTCAGGCGGGGGCCGGCTCGGCCACGTCCCGGTCGCCGGGGTGACCACGGGCGGCTCGCCACACGATCGCCCCGACGGCTCCGACCGCGATCGCGCCGCCGGCCACCTGCAGCGCGGTGAGGGGTTCGCCCAGAACGACCAGTGCCGCTACGGCCGAGACCACGGGCTCGCCCAGGATCAGCAGCGACGACAACGTCACGTCGACCTGCCGGTGCGCCCACGCCAGCAGCAGGTGGCCGCCCTGGGCCGCCGCGACGAACAGCACCAGCCACATCCAGTCGGCCGCCCGGAAATCCGCGAACCCCTGCCCCGCGCCGATCGCGACCGGCGTGACCAGCACCGCCGCCACCACCGTGACGGTCGTCATGTACTCGACCGCCTGGACGTCCTGCCGCACGCGCTTCGAGATCAGGAAATAGGCCGTCCACACGAGCAGCGAACCCACGGCCAGCAGGTCACCCTCCAGACTCCACACGGCGTTGCCGCTGGAACCGAGCACGGCCACGGCGACGCCGAGGACCGAGACGACCGACCATCCGATCTCTCGCCGCGTGGGTCGCTCGCCGAACAGAGGTCCCGCGACCACGAACACCAGGGCCGGCTGCAGCGCCGCGATCAGCAGCACGTCCACCACGCCCGTGTGCCGGAGCGCGGCGAAGAAGAACAGCAGGTTGGCCGCGAACAGCGCCCCCGCCGGCGCCGACCGCCGCACGATCGACCACGTGATGCGGCGGCGCGCCGCGGCCGTCACCGCCAGCATGACCGCGGCGCCCATCCACAGCCGCCAGAACGTGAACTCCACGACCGGGACCCGCGTGACCTTCACGATCGTGTTGGCGAACGACCAGCCGATCACCGGCCCGGCGACGGCGGCGATACC
Source organism: Actinomycetota bacterium (assembly GCA_045805265.1). Taxonomy (GTDB): domain Bacteria; phylum Actinomycetota; class UBA4738; order UBA4738; family JACQTL01; genus JBJMLO01. The sequence continues at coordinate 208,405 of JBJMLO010000024.1, read as the reverse complement.
AGCCGGCGTGGCACGGAGGCCCCGAGCGTGCGCCAGCCGGGCCGGACGGATCTCCCTGGCCATGCGACGATTCTCCCAGCGCCCGGTGGCGCGGCCCCGGCCAATGCCCGTGCTCAGGGAGGTACGGCTCCGAAGACCGAGTCGAAGCAGTCGTTCATCACGCCCTGACCGGCTTCCTGGTCCGTCGCGAAGAACAGGAAGTACAGGGGTCGGCCGGAGCGGCCGTGCTGCAGGATCGGCCGTCCGAGCACGGTCCGGTAGCCGAGCTCGCGAAGGCCCTGAAGGTACAGCCGCGCGTACCCGATCCGCGCGTCGTCGGGGCTGATGGCGCCGCGACGGCGGCGCTCGTAGATGCCGCGCCACCGGTTGCCGCCGAAGATCCGGTCGACGTCGGGCGCCGCCCACTCCGACGGCGCGGTCGCCAGCGGGAGCTCCCGGAGGAATCCGGTGTCGGTCGGCAACAGGATCACCTGCTCGACCTTGTCCGGCTGCCCCCGCCGGAAGTCGGCCACGCCCGCGACCGTGGACCAGTCGAGCTCGGCCCCCTCGGGGTCGAGGATGCACAGGCACGGGTGGCTGCGCGACACGTGGATCTGCATGGCGGGAACCAGCTCGGTGTTCGGGTCCCCGCGGATGACGAGGGCCCGGTCACCGAACTCGGCGGTCCTGGTCCCGAGCGCCTCGGCGGCGAGCCGGTTTCGTTCGACCAGGACGCACCGCCGGAACTGCGGCTCGGTCCGCAGCGCGATGAACGCCGCCCCGGGCACCCGGCGACCGCGACCCTGGATCGAGTGCACGCCGGACCCCGCGAACCCCTCGACGTAGTACCACCGTCCCGCGCCGCTGTGGGCGACACCGAAGGCGTGGTCGTAGCAGGCCAGGATCCCGAGCTTGTCGAGGACCCACGGCCCCGCCGGCCGGGCGACCAGTCCGTCGTCGGTCAGGTCCTCGAGCGGCTCCATCACGTCGAGTCAGGCCCGCGCCGGGCGCTCCCGGACCACCTCGGACGCGTCCTTGTCCTCGCGCAGGCCCAGGAATCGCGGATGCCGGAGCTGGCCGTCATCCGTCCAGTCCGCGAACCCGACCTGGCCCACCAGCCTCGGTTCGAGCCAGTGCACCCCCAGGCGAGGAAGGCCTCGGCGCTCGGAGACCGGGGGTCTGTCCCGCTCCAGCGGCCGCATCCGCCCGAGCAGGTCGGCGAGCAGCGCCCGGTTGAACCCGGTCCCGACCTTCCCGCCGTACCGCAGCCGGCCGCCCTCGTGATACCCGAGCAGCAGGGCGCCGAACGACTCCCGGGAGCCCTTCGGGTCCGTGTACCCGACGATCACGAGCTCCTGCTCGTTCACGCACTTGAACTTCAGCCAGTCGGGCGAGCGCCGGCCCTGGTACGTCGAGTCGGCGCGCTTGGCGATGAGCCCCTCCCACCCCTTCCGGCAGGCCTCCTCGTAGAAGGCCTCGCCGTCGGTGTTCCGGTGCGACGAGAACCGCAGCGGGCCGCCGGTCCGCAGCGTCGCGCGGAGCAGGGCCTTGCGCTGGCGGAGCGGCAGGCGCGAGCAGTCGTAGCCCCCCGCGTGCAGGAGGTCGAACGCGTACAGGAACACCGCGACGCCCGTACGCCGGGCCCGCTCGGGGTCCCGGACGTGCATGCGGTGCTGGAGTCGCTCGAAGCTCGTCCGGCCCCGGTCGAACGCCACGATCTCGCCGTCGAGGACGAAGTCGTCGAGCCCCTGCTCGGACAGGGCGTCCACGACCTCGGGGTACGAGGAGTTCGCGCTCTCGCGGTTCCGGCTGAGCAGGCGGACTCCCGACCCCCGCCGGAACGCCAGGCACCGGACGCCGTCGAGCTTCCGTTCGAAGATCCACTCGGGGTCGGAGAACCGCCGCTCGGTCAGCGTGGCGAGCATCGGCGGAACCCAGTCCGGCTGCGGCGCCCGGCGCAATAGGTTCCGGAGCTGCTCGGGAACCAGCGCGGCGACGTCCAGGCTCACGTGCGGACGATGTCACGCGGAGCGACGGTCGCGCATCTCCCGGATCGTCAGCCCGGAGATCACCGACTCGGGCTGGCTGGACACCGGGTTGCGGCGGGCGTCGGCCGCCTCGTCCTTCAGCTTGACCAGCAGCCACTTCTCTCGCTTGTCGCGCCCGCCGACCGGCGTGCGGGTCAGCGCAAAGCCGCCGGTGAGCTTCCGTCCTTCGAGCCAGAACTTCGCGTGACCGCGATCGAGCGCCACCTCCATCGCCATCTCGTGGCCATCCTCCTGGCTGAGGTTCCGGTACGTGCCGGTGTCCCAGACGATGACCGGCCCAGCGCCGTACTCGCCTTCCGGGATCACGCCCTCGAACGTGCCGTACGAGATGGGGTGGTCCTCCGTAGGCATGGCCAGCCGCTTGTCGCGCGGATTCGTCGACGGGCCCTTCGGCACCGCCCACGACTTCAGCACGCCGCCCGCCTCCAGGCGGAAGTCGTAGTGCATCGCGGTGGCGTCGTGCTGCTGGATGACGAACCGCGGCTGCTTGCGCCGGCGCCCGGCGCGGGCGGGCGGCTCGGGCGTGCGACGGAAGTCACGCTTCGAGCGGTACTTCGCGAGGGAGTCGTCCTTCTTGGGCATCTCCGGTGAGCGTTCCCGGCTCGGCGCCCGGTCACTCCCGCGCTACCGTTCCGGTCGTGCACGAGCTCCCGGCAACGGCCGATCTCGTCGTGATCGGCGGCGGCGTGGTGGGCGCGGCGACCGCGTTCCATGCCGCGCGGGCGGGGCTGCGGCCGGTGCTGGTCGAGGCGCGGCCCGCGCTGTGCACCCTGACCACGCCGGTCGCCACCGGGGCGTTCCGGCTGCAGTTCGACAACCCCGAGGAGATCGCGCTGGTCCGGGAGTCCGTCGAGCTCTTCCTGCACTTCTCCGACGTGACCGGCCAGCGACAGCACGACCCCGCGGTCCGGCAGCAGGGGTACCTGTGGGCGACGACGTCCGAGGAACGGGCCGAGGGGCAACGGACGCTGGTGGAGCGCCAGCACGACTGGGGCCTCACCGACGTCGAGGTGCTGGATGGCCGTGAGGTCCGGCGACGGTTCCCGTTCGTGGTGCCCGAGGTGATCCAGGCACGGTTCCGGGCGGGCGACGGTTTCCTCGACCCCAAGGCCCTGACGTTGGGCCTGGCCGCGGCAAGCCGAGCGACCGTTGCGGTCGACACCCGCGTGGGCGGGTTCCGGGTCGAGGGCGACCGGCTCACCGGGGTCGAGACCTCCCGGGGCGCTGTCGCGTGCGAGCGGGCCGTCGTCGCGTGCGGCCCCCTTTCGGGCGAGGTGGCCCGGCTGGCCGGCGTCGAGCTGCCAGTCGAGACCGTGCGGCGGCACAAGCTGGTGTTCCCGGAGCTGGCCGACGTCCCGCCCGACGCGCCGATGACCATCGACGACGACACCGGGACCCACTGGCGGCCGTTCCTGCGCGGGGCGGCGGTGCTGTGCACGGACCCGTCCACGGACCCCAGCCCCCCGGCCGAGGAGGTGCCGCTCGACCATTCATTCCCGTACGCCGTGCTGGATCCGAAGAGCCCGCTGTCGGCCGCACGGATCGCACCATTCTGGCGCGACGTGTGGGAGCGCGGCCCGCCGGCGTGGTTCCTGCAGGCCGGGCAGTACACGATGACGCCGGACCACCGGCCGCTCGTGGGTGAGACCGCCGTGCGGGGCCTGTGGGTGAACACCGGCTACAGCGGCCACGGCGTGATGGCCAGCCCGGCGGCCAGCCGAATCCTCGCCGACCTGATGACCGGCCGGCTCGCGGCGGGTGACAACCCGTTCCGGCCGGATCGGGAGCTCCGCCGCCGCGACATCGATACCCTCTGACGATGGCGATGACGACGGGCGGCGGCGGCCCGCTTCGGGGGACGCTGGCGGCGGCAGCCACCCCGCTCCGGGACGAGGGCGAGCGCCTCGACGAGGGCGCGATCGAACCGTTGGTCGAGTTCCTGGTGGCCGGTGGACTGGACGGCATCCTCGCGCTCGGGACGACCGGCGAGGGGATCATGCTCGAGCCGGCCGAGCGGATCCGGGCGGCCGAACGGTTCCTGGCGGCCTCGGCCGGGCGGCTGCGCGTGGCCGTCCACTGCGGCGCGCAGACCACCTCGGCGACCGTGATGCTAGCCGCGAACGCGGCGGAGGCAGGCGCCGACGCGGTCGCCGTCGTCGGCCCGCCCTACTACCCGTTCGACCCCGACGAGCTCCTGGCCCATTTCGGGGCGGCCGCGGCGGCCTGCGCCCCGGCGCCCTTCTATGTCTACGAGTTCGCCGCGCGCAGCGGGTACGCGGTTCCGGTCGAGGTGTTGGTGGGCCTGCGCGAGACGGCGTCGAACTTCGTCGGGATGAAGGTGTCCGACTCCCCGATCGAGCGGCTCGAGGGGTACCTGCTGGAGGGCGTCGACGTCCTGGTCGGCCCCGAGGCCCTGATCCTCCAGGGCATGGAGCGGGGCGCCGTGGGGGCCGTGAGCGGCCTGGCCACGGCGTTCCCGGAGTTGGTGGCGAAGGTCGTCGCGACGCGCGACCCCGCGGTGGCTCAGCGCGCCACCAGCCTCCGCCAGGCGGTCCAGGCGTTCCCGGTCCCGGGTTCGCTGAAGGCCGCGCTGGGCATGCGCGGCGTGCCGGTCGGCCCCGACTGCCGAGCCCCGCTCCGCGCGCTCACCGCCGACGAGTACCGCAGCCTCGAACGAGCGCTGGGGAATCTCGGGGTCCTGGACGCGGCGACCTGACCGGGCCAGGTTCCGGTCGGCTCGCCGAGATCCTCCAGCGGGCTGGCTCAGCGGCGGGCGCGCCGGCCTCCCGCCGGCCGGCTTGTGCCGTGCGCGGCCATCCAGTCCTCGTGCGGCGGGACCTGCTCGCCGACCACGTACAGCATGAAGTACGAACCGGTGTCGCCGAGGAACTTGAAGCGCTTGCGCATGTCCTTGACCAGCGCGTGGAAGTCGCCGAACGAGCGCAGGTACTTCCGGAACCCGCCGAACTCGCGGTCGAGGTCGAGCATGATCCGGGCGTTGTGGACGGTCGCCTCGATCTTGGCCCGGTTCCGGACGATCCGGGTGTCCTCGGCCAGCCGGTCGACGTCCGGCGGCTCGAGGGACGCGACGCGCTCGGGGTCGAAGCCGAAGAACGCCTCGCGGAACCCGTCCCACTTCGCCTCGATGACCCGCCAGCTGATGCCCGACTGGAACGCCGCCTTCGTCGTCACCTCCAGGTAGTCCGCCAGCCCCTTCGGCCGGATCCGCTTCGGCGCCTCCATGCCCACCTCCCGATGTCCATGCCCCCCACCTGACGACGAACGAGACCGCCGCGATTCGACATCCTGCACCGGTGGCTCACGGCCCGCCACGCCCGCCGATCCGTAGGATTCCGGTGCGGGCCGCAGCCCGGCTCGCCCACCCCGCCCGAAGGAGCAGACCACGATGACCGAGCACCAGGGGTCGACCCGGAGCGAGACCGACAGCATGGGGGCGATCGAGGTCCCCGCCGACCGGTACTGGGGAGCGCAGACCCAGCGGTCGCTGCACCACTTCTCGATCGGGGACGACCGCATGCCGGTCGAGGTGGTCCGGGCGTTCGGCGTGCTGAAGAAGGCCGCCGCGCTGGTCAACGAGGAGATCGGCAAGCTCTCACCCGAGAAGGCCGCGCTGATCGTGCGGGCCGCGGACGAGGTCATCGAGGGCAAGCTCGACGATCACTTCCCGCTGTACGTGTGGCAGACCGGCAGCGGCACGCAGTCCAACATGAACGCCAACGAGGTCATCTCGAACCGGGCCATCGAGCTCGCGGGCGGCGAGCAGGGGTCGAAGCGGCCGGTCCACCCCAACGACGACGTGAACATGTCGCAGTCGTCGAACGACACGTTCCCGACGGCGATGAACGTCGCCGCGGCCACCGCGGTGGTCCGGCGGTTGGTCCCCGCCGTGCGCGAGCTGCGGGACGCGTTGCAGCGCAAGGCGGAGGAGTTCGACGACATCGTGAAGATCGGCCGCACCCACCTCCAGGACGCCGTGCCCCTGACGCTGGGACAGGAGTTCTCCGGGTACGTGGCGCAGCTCGACGCGGACCTGGCCAACATCGACTCGACCCTGCCCGGGCTGTACCAGCTGGCGATCGGGGGGACGGCGGTCGGGACCGGCCTGAACTCGCCGGACGGGTTCGGCGACCACGCCGCCGCGAAGATCGCGGAGCTCACCGGGCTGCCGTTCGTCGCCGCGCCGAACTTCTTCGCCGCGCTGGCGTCGCACGACTCGATGGTGTTCGCCCACGGGGCGCTGAAGACGCTGGCCGCGTCGCTGATGAAGATCGCGAACGACGTCCGGTGGCTGGGCAGCGGCCCCCGGAGCGGGCTCGGCGAGCTGGAGCTGCCCGAGAACGAGCCCGGGTCGTCGATCATGCCGGGCAAGGTCAATCCGACCCAGTCCGAGGCCATGACCATGGTGTGCGTCCAGGTCTTCGGCAACGACGCGGCCGTCGGGTTCGCCGGCTCGCAGGGCAACTTCGAGCTCAACGTGTTCAAGCCGGTCATGGTCCGGAACTTCCTGCACTCGACGAACATCCTGGCCGACGCCTGCCGGACCTTCCGGAAGTTCTGCGTCGAGGGCATCAAGCCGAACCGCCAGCGCATCGCCGAGCTGGTCGGCAACTCCCTGATGCTGGTGACGGCGCTGTCCCCGTCGATCGGCTACGACAAGGCCGCGGAGATCGCCAAGAAGGCCCACCACGAGGGCACCACGCTCAAGCAGGCGGCCCTCGAGCTCGGCTACCTCACCGAGGAGGAGTACGACGCGGCGGTGGTCCCGGAGAAGATGGTCCGCCCGGACTGATTCCGCCCGCCCGAGGCGATGAGGCATTCCTCGCCCGCGGCCGCGGGTAGCATCCCGGGGATGACAAGCCCCCCACATCAGACCGTGGCCGTTTCCGGGCGCCGGTCGGACACCATCGAGTTGGACATCCCCGTGCACTTCCTGGAATGGGAGGGGCAGGGCGACGCGACCTTCGTGCTCGTGCACGGGCTGGGCGGCTCGGCGCTGAACTGGACGCTGGCGGCACCGCTGCTGGCGGCGCGGGGCCGGGTGCTCGCGCCGGACCTCGCCGGGCACGGGCGGACCCCCCGGGCCGGGCGCGCGTCCTCGATCGACGCCAACCGCGAGCTGCTCGACGCGTTCCTCGAGGCGAAGGCGGACGGGCCCGTCGTGCTGGCGGGGAACTCCCTGGGCGGGCTCATCTCCATGCTGGAGGCCGCCGCGGCGCCGGAGCGAGTGGCGGCACTGGTGCTCGTCGACGCGGCCCTGCCGTCGGTCGGCGAGGCCGATCCACTCGTGACCCAGACGTTCGCCGCGTACTCGACGCCCGGGGTCGGGGAACAGCTGGTCCGGACGTTCCGCGAGACCGCCGGTCCGGAGGGCATGGTCGACTACGTGTTCCAGATGTGCTGCGTCGACGCCTCGCGCATCCCGCAGGAAGTGGTGACGGAACACGTCGAGCAGCTCCGCGAGCACCTCGACGACGAGCGCGATGCCGGATTCCTCGAATCGGCCCGGACCATGCTCGAGCTCCTGTCCGACCCGGATCGGCTCCGTGAGGTGGTGCGGGCGGTGCGGGCGCCGACGCTCCTGCTGTGCGGCGACGCCGACCGGCTGGTGCCGCTCTCGGCCACGCAGGCCCTGGCCGACCTCCGCCCGGACTGGACGTTCGAGGTCCTCGACGGGCTCGGGCACATCCCCATGCTGGAGGATCCCGAGCGCTTCGCCCGGGTCACCGGCGCGTGGCTCGACGGCCTCGGCATCGCGCCGGTTCGCCGCTGAGGCAGAACCCGCTACTTCAGCAGGCGGCTCAGCCGGCGGTCGGCGAGGACCTTCCCGCCGGTCTGGCAGTGGGGGCAGTAGGTGACCTCGTGGGACTCGTAGGAGACCCTGCGGAGGTCCCCACCGCACCGGGGGCACGGCGTCCCGTATCTGCCATGGACCGTGAAGTGCTCGCCGAGCTTCGGCGGGAGGCCGCCCGTCCGCCGCCGTTCGACATCGAGGGCCTCCTCCAGCACGGCGCGGACCGCGTCGAGCAGCGTCTCGCGCTGGTCCTCGGTGAGCGAGGCGAGCGTCGCGTACGGCGACAGCTCCGCCCGGTGCAGGATGTCGTCGGAGTAGCCCCGGCCGATCCCGGCGACCGTGCGCTGATCGCGGAGCATCGTGTGGATCCGGCGGCGATCGTCCCCGGTCCGGACCAGACGGGCGAACTCCCCGGAGTCCGGCTCCGGGCCGAGCTTGGCGAGCGGCCCCGGATCGCCCGGCGCGAGCACCCACCAGCCGGCCTTTCGCTCGGTGCCGTACTCCTTGATCAGCACGGCCGGACGCCCCTCGAAGCCCAGGCGCACGACGGCGCCCCTGGGCCGCGTGGTCTTCGGCGCCGGCTCGATCTCGGGCCGCCCGGCCTGCGACAGGTGCAGCAGCATCCGGGGCCGGGGCGACACGGTGTCGGCGGCCCGGAAGGTCCCCGGTTCCTCCCCGGCCGAGGGTGTTTCCCCGCCATCGCCGTCGAACTCGAACACCAGGAACTTCCCGCGGCGTCCGACCCGGCCCACGACGCGGCCGACGAGCGACTCGGGCGGCGGGTCGAACGTCTTCAGCGCGGAGAACGCGAACGGAACCGCGCCGGCGAAGGCGGAGCCGGACAGCATCTCGTCCAGTCGCTCGGCGAGCGCCTGGACCTCCGGAAGCTCGGGCATGGCGACCGACACTGTAGCCTCGGCACTGCCATGCCCCGCCGCGACGCAGGCTCCCCTCCCCGGCCGTGGCGGCCGACCCGTGAGCAGATCGCGGCGGCGGAGAACCGGACCGTTCCGGATGTCATCGGTCCCGGCCTCCGGATGCTGTTCTCGGGCATCAACCCGGGCCTGTATTCCGGTGCCGTGGGGCACCACTTCGCCCGTCCCGGCAACCGGTTCTGGCCCGTGCTCCACGCCGCCGGGATCACGAACCGGGTCCTGTCGCCGTTCGAGGAAGGCGAGCTCCCGAGGCTCGGGGTCGGCATCACGAACCTCGTCGAGCGGGCCACCGCGACCGCCGACCGGCTGGAGCGCCACGAGCTCCGAGAGGGCGCGGGACGACTGGAGGCGAAGGTCCGCCGGTTCCGGCCACGCATGGTCGCGTTCCTCGGGCTGACGGCCTATCGGACGGCGTTCGACAGTCCCGCCGCGGCCGTCGGCCACCAGGACGGCGACCTGGCCGGCGCCGCCGTCTGGCTGCTTCCGAATCCCAGCGGGCTCAACGCCCACTACCAGGTCGCCGACCTGGCGAAGCTGTTCCGACTTGCATGGTTTGCTGCCGGCAAGGGACGATGATGGGACAGAAACGTGGCGACAGATTCGCCACACCGCTGTCGCACCGCCGGAGAGCGAAGCATGCTTGCGACGGGAACACGCCGCCGTCATGCTTTGTTGCCCGGGAGGACAGGGAGGGGCCGCCATCCAGTCACGTTCGGGGGTTCGATCGTCGGAGTGGGGCAGCGACGCACGGGGCGTCCCCGCGGTGGGCGTGGTGCTCGCTGCGGGCCGGTCCGAGCGCCTGTCCGGCCTGACCAGCGGTCGCTCCAAGGCCCTGATGCCGCTGGGCGGAGTGCCCCTGGTGGAGCGGGCCGTCCGGACCCTGCGCGACGCCGGCGTCGAGCGCATCGTGGTGATGGTCGGGTACCAGGCCGACGAGGTCGGGGCGGCGGCGCGGCTTGCGGGCGGCGACGTCGAGGTGGTCCGGGCCGAGGGGTGGGAGGCCGGGAACGGGGCCTCGCTCGCGGCGGCCGAGCCACGCCTCCGGGGCGAGCGGGCGTTCCTGCTCCTCTGCGGCGACCACGCCTTCTCAATACGCGGGCTCGTTCCGCTGGCGGAGGCCGGGGGGCCGGCCGCGCTCATCGACGAGTCGCCGGACCCGGAGGCCTGGGGCGAGGGCACGCGGGTGAGCGTCGAGGACGACCGGATCACCGCCTTCGGCAAGTCCCTGCCCGACCCGGCGATCGACTGCGGCGCGTTCCTCCTGGACAACCGGGTCTTCGCCGCCTATCGGGCTTCCTCGGCTGCGGGGGACCACTCGCTGGCCGCCGCCGTGACCACGCTCGGTCGCTCGGTGCCGATCCAGGCCGTGCGCCTGCCCTCGGATGGCTGGTGGCAGGACATCGACACCCCAGACGACCTGCGCCTCGCCAAGCAGCGGGTGCGCCACTCGCTGTCGAAGGGCAGCGACGGCCCGGTCTCCCGGTGGCTGAACCGGCCCATCTCGACGCGCCTCACGATGGCCGTCTCCGCGGCCCGGATCCCACCCGCCGTGTTCTCGCTCTTCACGGCGCTCGTGGGGCTGTGGGCGGCCTGGTCGCTCTCGGCGTCCCGCGCGGTGGTGGGAGGGGTCTTCGTCCAGGCGGCGTCGATGCTCGACGGCGTCGACGGCGAGACGGCTCGCCTGCAGTGGCGGACCACGGAGCGGGGCGCGCTGCTCGACGACCTGCTGGACCGGATGGTCGACGCGGCCATCGTGGCCGGGCTCGGCCTCTGGCTGTGGGACGACCCCTCGCGGCTGTTCCGGACGCTGATCATCGGCGCGACCGTGCTGGCGTGGCCGCTCGTCCACCTTGCGGTGCGCAAGCCCTTCCAGGTCTTCGAGGTCCCGCCGACCGGCCGCCGCCCGCTGCTCGTGGTGCTGGGGAGCCGGGACGTCCGGCTCCTGATCGTGGCCGGGCTGTCGGTCGCCGGCCAGCCCTGGATCGCGCTCGGCGCGGGGACGGCGGCCTACGCGATCAGCATCCTAGGCCGGGTGCCCTTCGCGCTCGCGCGCGTCGGGCGCGGCGTCGCGCGCCGGTTCCGTCCCCTCGGCGTGTTCCTCCCGGCGTTCCTCCGGCGCAACCAGCCACCGGCGCCGGCGCCGCCAGACCAGGTAGGTCAGCCCGCCCACCGGGATCTGCGCGAAGTACGTGAGGAAGCGGAACACGAGCACCGCGGCGACGACCTGCGGCCGGCTCCCCCCGGCTAGCACCAGGCCGCCGATGTAGCCGAGCTCGGCGATCCCCACGTTCCCCGGGACGATCGGCATGGCCGTGGCCAGCCGGACGAAGGCGAACACGGCGAGGACCTCGGCCCACGTGACCACGCGCTCCGGCGTGCCCGTGAACCGGACGGCGGCGAGGAGCACGAGGAACACGGAGAGTTGGCTCACGAGCTCGGCCGCCGCGAGCATCGCGCCCCTCGACCGGAAGAGCCCGACGATCCGGCCCCGGAACCGCGCGGCCGACTGCCCCCACGCCGGCGCCGGGGGCCGGCCGACCAGCCGGAGGTACGGCGCGGCCACGCGTCCCGCCAGGGCCCCGATCCCCCGCGCGAACCGCTCGCTGCGCAGGGCGAGGGCGAGCACCGCGAAGGCCGCCAGGAACACGGCCACCCCGGCCACCGCCCCGGGCAGCTCGTCGGCCGTCGTGCCGCCGGTCGCCGCCAGCGCGGCCAGCGAGACGGCCGGCAGCAGCAGCTTGAAGGACATGTTCGCGACGAACGTGACCATCGCGGAGAGCGCGACCTGCCCGGTGGTGAACCCCCATGAGGTGTACATCCGGTACGAGACCCCCACCGCGATCGCGCCCCCGGCCGGCACGGTCATGGCGACGGTCGTCGAGGTCTGGCAGACGACCGCGGCCCGGCCGAGGGACAGGCCGGGCATGGCGGCGACCAGCATCGGCCAGTAGGTCACGAGGTTCCACAGCGCCAGCACCACCAGCACGGCGATCTCGGTGGACGACATGCCGGTGATGACCCGCCACACCTGGTCGAGGTCCGCGATCCTCGGCAGGATCCCCACGAACACCAGGGCGACGATCGCGGGGAACAGCGCGACGCGGACGACACGGAAGGCCCTGGCCCGAAACGATCGCCCGCCCTCACTCACGCTCGTGCGAGCGTAGCGACCCGCCGAACCCGCGTCGATGACGGAGTGGGCCTAGATTCCGCCGTTGGGCGGTGCCGTGGCGCACGCGGCGAGCTGGGCGGGGTCGACCGGCGCGGGGGGCAGCGCCGGCGGCGTGGCGAACGACGCGTGGGAGAAGTCGAAGAATCCCAGCATCCCGTCCGCCTGCGCGTCCCGGTTGGTGAGCGCGGGCAGCCCGAATCGCGTCTCGACGAACTTCAGGATCGAGGTGTGGTCGTCCACGACGTGCGAGACGAAGTGCGGCCGCGAGTACGGCGAGACGACCACGGCCGGCACCCGGAACCCGTAGCGGTCGAACGCGCCGGGGACGTCACCCGCCTCGAGCATCGGCAGGATGCCGTCCGGGACCGGAGCGGGCGGCGGGGCGACGTGGTCGTAGAACCCGCCGTTCTCGTCGTAGGTCATGAACAGCGCCGAGGAGCCCCAGTTCGGGCTGTGGAACAGCGCGGTGATCACGTCGGAGGCGAACCGCTCCCCCACCTGCACGTTCGACGGCGGGTGCTCGTCGTTCTCGACGTCGGCCGGCGCCTCGAAGATGGGATCGACGTACGACACATGCGGGAGGTCGCCGTTGGCGGCATCCGTGTAGTACTGGCTGATCGGGAACAGGTGCCCGGCGGCGTGGTCGCGGACGTAGCTGAACTCGGCCGCGAACGGGATCTGCGAGTAGTAGATCCTCCAGCTGATGCCCGCGGCGTCGAGCTCCTCGAAGATCGTCTTCTGGGTGAACCCGTCCGGCGGCGGCAGATCGTTGCGGATGTGCCCGAACGAGGTGCCGGCCAGCAGGTAGAAGCGGTTCGGGAACGTCTGCGACAGCACCGAGGAGAAGTACCGGTCGCTCGTGGCGAACGTGGAGTTCAGGCCGTAGTAGAAGGGCAGGTCCCGGCGGTCGTACCAGCCCATCGTGCGACTCCCCGTTGGGTCGCGCGGATCGACGTTCGCCGCGGTGAACCCGTCCATCGCGCCGCCGTCGTACTCCCGATGCGCCCCGTTCCACGAGTGGTCGAGGTCCGCCACCTCGCAGTAGGTGGTCTTGTGGAACGCCCTGATGGGCGGGCCGTCGGGGTTCGTCGGGTCGGGGTTCGAGGCGCCCGGGGGCTCCGGCTCGGCATCGGGCTGCCCCTCGAAGTGCAGCTGTCCCAGGTAGTGATCGAAGGACCGGTTCTCCTGCATCAGCACCACGACGTGATCGATGGGAATGGGCGAGGCCAGCGCCGGCGCGGCGGTCGGCTGGATCACCATGGCCAGGGCCAGGAAGGGAACGGCGAGGGCTGCGGCTCGACGTGGTGCATGCATCGACGTCACTCCGAGGTCGCGGGACGGGCAGTCACTCGGTACCCGGAGCCCCGGGCAGCAAACCCCCGGCCCGACGGAGGGCTCCTTCCCTCGACGCGCGTCCGGCTGTATGCTCGAACACCTGTTCGTCAGGCACCCTCTCATGCCACCTACGCGCATCCTCGACCGGAACTGGCTCGACACGCTGAATCCCCCTCAGCGGGACGCTGTCACGCACGGCGGGGGGCCGCTGCTGGTGGTCGCCGGTGCCGGCTCGGGGAAGACCTGGACGCTGGCCTGCCGCGTCGCGCACCTCATCGACTCCGGCGTGCCGCCGCCGCGGATCCTGCTCCTCACCTTCAGCCGCCGCGCCGCGCGGGAGATGCTCTCGCGGGCCGAGCGCCTGGTCGCGGACGGAGGACCGCCGGCGGGCCGGGTGTGGGGCGGGACGTTCCACGCGGTGGCCAACCGGCTGCTGCGTCTCTACACGCGACCGCTCGGGCTGTCGCCGGACTTCACGGTCCTCGACCAGGCCGACGGCGCCGACCTGATGAACCTCATCCGCAGCGACCTGGGCCTGGCGGCCAGGGACCGCAGGTTCCCCCGGAAGGACACGCTGGCCGCCATCCACTCCCGCACGGTGAACGCCGGCGAGCCGCTCGGCGAGGTCCTGCGCCGGGACTTCCCGTGGTGCGCGCCGGAGGCCGAGGGCATCCGCGAGATCTTCCGCGCGTACACGGCGCGCAAGCGAGAGCACCACGTCCTCGACTACGACGACCTCCTGGTGTACTGGCGGGCGCTGGCCGACGACCCCGACGCCGGGCCCCACATGGCCTCGCGCTTCGACCACGTCCTGGTCGACGAGTATCAGGACACGAACGCGCTCCAGGCCGACGTGCTCCTGGCCATCCACCGGACGGTCCCGAACGTGGTGGTGGTCGGCGACGACGCCCAGGCCATCTACGGGTTCCGCAGCGCGACCGTCCGGAACATCCTGGAGTTTCCCGAGCGGTTCCCCGGCTCGCGGGTGGTCAAGCTCGAGCAGAACTACCGCTCGACCCAGCCGATCATCGACGTGACGAACGCGGTCATCGCCCACTCGCCCCAGCGCCACGACAAGACCCTGTGGTCCGAGCGCCGCACCGGCCAGCGACCGGCCCTGGTCCGGTGCCGCGACGAGGCCGAGCAGTGCGACGAGGTGTGCCGGCGGATCCTCGAGCACCGCGAGCAGGGCACCGCCCTGCGCCACCAGGCCGTGCTGTTCCGGACGGGGCACCACAGCGACCTGCTCGAGGTGGAGCTGTCCCGCCGGAACATCCCGTTCGTCAAGTACGGCGGCCTGAAGTTCATGGAGGCCGCGCACGTGAAGGACCTCCTGGCGCTCCTGCGCATCCTCGAGAACCCGCTCGACGAGGTGGGGTGGTTCCGCGCGCTCCAGCTGCCCGAGGGGATGGGCCCGGCCTCCGCCCGGCGGGCCATGGCCGCCCTGGGGCTCGGCGCCGGCGTCGATCCCGAAAGCAGCTCGCCCGGGCCGCTGGCCAGGTTCCTGTCCGTGGCGCCGACCGTCCCCGCGTCGGCCGCGGCCGAGGTGGAGGCCCTGCGCGCTGCCCTCGGCGACTGCGTTGACGGCGACCCCCCGACGGCGTCGCAGGTCGAACGGCTCCGACGCTTCCTCCAGCCGGTCTTCGCCCGGCGGTACGAATCGGCCACCGCCCGGATGCGCGACCTCGAGCAGCTGGAGGCGCTGGCGTCGCGGTTCCCCTCGCGGGCCCGGCTGCTGGCCGAGGTGGCGCTCGACCCGCCGTCGTCCACCAGCGACCTGGCCGGCCCGCCGCTGCTCGACGAGGACTACGTCGTGCTCTCCACCATCCATTCGGCCAAGGGCGGCGAGTGGGACGTGGTGCACGTCATCCACGCGGCCGACGGGATGATCCCGTCCGACATGTCGACGGGCTCCACCGACGACATCGAGGAGGAGCGGCGCCTGTTCTACGTCGCGCTGACCCGGGCCCGCGACGCGCTGTACGTGTACTTCCCGCTGCGGTTCTATCGCCGGCCGCGGGGCCGCGACGACGCCCACGCGTACGCGCAGCTCACCCGGTTCCTGCCGGCCGACGTCCTGGAGCACGTCGTCGCCAGCGGCCTGGGCCGTGAGGAGGAGGATCGCCTCCGGACCGAACCGCTCCCGGGCGATCGCGGTCAGGCCGCGGCCGGCGTGGACCGGTTCCTGGCCGGCCTGTGGAACGGGTAGCGGTTGCCGGCGCCCCTCCCACCGGCGAAACTCCCGCCATGCCGCAGCCGGAACCCGGAGCCGAACGTGCTCCGTCGGGCCGCCGGCGCACCGTGATCCTCGGCCCGCCGGCCTCGGGCAAGGGAACCCAGGGGCGCCGGCTGGCCGCGCACCTCGGGGTGCCCCACGTCTCGACCGGACAGCTGCTCCGGCGGAGCATCGACTCCGGCGACCCCCACCAGATCGCCCAGATGGTGGCCGAGGGGCGCCGGGTCGCCGACGAGGTCGTCGAGGCGGTGGTGAAGCCGGCCCTCGAGGACGGGTTCGTGCTGGACGGCTATCCGCGCACGGCGCACCAGGCAGAGCGACTCGACCACCTCCTGGGCGACCGCGTGGACGCGGCGATCGAGCTGTCCCTCGACGACGAGATCCTGACGGTCCGCATGGCCCTGCGGGCCGAGGAGGAGAGGCGCTCCGACGACACGCCGGAGGTGTTCTTCCGCCGCCTCGAGGACTACCGGCGGGAGGAGCCGGAGATCCGCCGCTACTACGACAGACGCCTCATCACGGTCGACTCCACCGGCGACGAGGACGAGGTCTTCTCCCGCCTGGTGGACGCCCTTTCCGCGGAATCGGTTCGTCGCTGACCAGAGGCGCTGGCCGGCCTTCACCCGGATCTGGCCGGACAGAAAGCCTCGAGCGACGCAGCGGCATGGTCCCGGGAAGCGTTCCAGGCCGCCCAGCCGTGGAACCGCTCGGTGTCCGGGGGCGGGCACAGCAGGTTCCGCAGCGCTCGGCGATCGGGCCCCGACAGCCGGGAGGATGCCTCGACGAGCGTGGGGACCGCGTCGTCGGAGAGCGACGCAAGGTAGCCGACGTCCAGGTGACCCGTCCGCGCTGCGAGCGCGACGTTCCTCCGGGCCACCAGGGATTCCGGGTTCGCCACGTCCAGCGCCAGGACCAGCGCGAGCGCCAGTCCGAGCGCCACGGGGGTGAGCCACTGCCGTGACGCCCGGACGCCCGTGAGCCGCACGGCGAGCGCGACGAACACCAGGGCGATCCCGAGCATCGCGACCTCCACGTACAGGCGGAGCATCGTCAGCCCGAACGCCCGCTCGTACAGCCGCATGCGGTGCACGGCTACGTCCACGATCACGAGGGTCAGGGCGACCGCGACCAGGGCCAGCGCCAGGAAGACGGCACGGGCGTGGCGGGTCGTGGTGTCGGTGACCGCGCGCAGCACCAGGAGAACCACCAGGGTGATGACGGCGACCGCCACCAGCTGGAAGAACCCGGAACGGGCGTACTCGGCGTAGGTCAGGCCCCTCGCCTCGAGCACCCTGCGCGCGCCGCCGGAGGCCGAGATGACCTGCGCCACGGCGAACGCCGCGTACAGCCCGTCGAGCCCGGCAAGCACCACGAATGCTTCGACGCCGCGGAATCGAGGTGGCACGACATCGGGCGACCGAGGGGACGTCGCGCTGGCCACCCGGAGCAGCCCGGCCATCCCCCAGGCGCCGAGGGCCAGGAGCACGCCGTGGGCAACGACGTCGACCGGATCCGCCGGGACCTGGAACCACGAGGCGAACACGGGGTCGGCCGACCCCAGGAGGACGCCCAGCACGACCAGCACCGGAACGGCCACGGCCGCCCCCCGCGCCACGCCACGTCCGGTTCGCCTGCCGTCACCACCGGTGCCGCGCCGGGCCGCGGCGACCGGCGAGACGAGGAACGCGGGCCCGGCCAGCCCGTGGGCCACGGCGTGCGCACCCCGGACGAGCAGCGGCACCGGCGAGAGGTCGAACACGCTCCCGCCGCGTGCGAGCGACGCGCCGGCGACGAGCAGGCCGGCGACCGCCACCGCGTCGAGGGGAATCAGCCACGGGCTGGTGCGCACCATGAGCCACGCGCCGAAGAGCGGAGCGGACGCAACCAGCGCAACCGCCTGGGGGTTCCGGATCCGGCCGGTGGCCAGTATCCCGCCGGCCACCGCGACCACCAGCAGGGCGCCCGCGGTCCCGACCCCTCCCGAGCGCACCGCCAGATCCGTTGCCATGGCCGCCGCACCCGCAGCGACGAGGACGCGGAGGTCTGCGGCCCGGTCGATGGCGAGGTCGAGCGACGCATACCCGGCCGTCATCCATTCCGGGCGGGGGACGTCCGGCCGGGGTGGGAGCGACGCTCCGCGTCCGTCCATGTCCGAGCAACGCTATGCCGCTCATGTGTCGGCGCCGTTGACGGCCTGTGCGCTTTCGGTGACGACGATGGACGAGTCCCTTGCGGGGCAGGGCGCGGGCGCACCTCGTCAGGAGGTGAACGGCGATGGCCTCGCGGCAGCGTCAGCTGCGGGAGGTCTCGGCGGGGGGGCGGACGAGGTCGGCCGGGGCCCAGAGGGGCGGCCGGGCCGACATCCGGCGATGCCGCTCGGCAAGGTCGGCAAGCGTCGTCCGCTCGAACACCGAGCGCACGGCCAGCCGGACGTCGCCCCACAGCTCCTGCAGGCCGCACGCGGCGTCCTGCGTGCACGTGTGGTCGTCGGGGTTCAGGCAGAACATCGGGTACATGGGGCCCTCGATGGCGTCGATCACGTCGGCCACGAGGATCGTCTCGGGCTCCCGCGCCAGCCGGCAGCCGCCCCCCGCGCCCCGAAAGCTCTCCACGAGGTCGGCCTTGTGCAGCGCGCCGAGCTGCTGTTCCAGGAATCGGAGGGGGATGTGCTGGGCCTCGGCGATCTCGCGCGCGGCGACGAGCCCGGCGCCCTCTCGCAGCGCCAGCTCCGTCATCGCCCGAAGGGCGTACTCGGTCTTCTGCGAGATCCTGAACATGGCCTGCACCCGGCGCCGTTTCGCCTCGGGTAGTGTCCCACATCCGGGCCCGCCGAGTCCGTTTTCCGTGCGCGCAACGGGGCCCGACCGGCGGCATCCCGGCGGTATCATCGCGCGCATGCCTCCCTCCCGGGACCCGTGGGACTGGTTCGCCCGGCGCACGTTCCACCACTCGCGGTACGCCGATGTCTCGGCGCTGGTGCAGGCCAAGGAGGAGCGTGGCCTCGGCGTCAGCGTGTGCCTCCCCACCCGGGACGAAGGCGAGACGGTGGGCGAGATCGTCCGGTGCATCCGCGAGGAGCTCATGGAGGCCGTCCCCCTCGTCGACGAGATCGCGGTGATCGACTCGGCCTCGTCGGACGCGACCTCGGCGGCCGCCGCGGAGGCCGGCGCCGTGGTCCACCAGGACGCCGACATCCTCCCGGGCCTCGAGCCCTACGGGGGGAAGGGCGACGCCATGTGGAAGTCGCTGTTCGTGCTCAAGGGCGACCTGATCTGCTTCGTCGACGCCGACATCCGCGAGTTCGACGCCCGATTCGTCCGGGGCCTCCTGGGACCGCTGCTCCTCGAGGACGGCGTCCAGTTCTCGAAGGCGCTGTACGAGCGGCCCATCCGGCAGGGGGCCGACCTCGCCCGAACCGGCGGCGGCCGGGTCACCGAGCTCATGGCCCGGCCGGTCGTCAACCTCCTGTTCCCGGAGCTGGCCGCGGTGATCCAGCCGCTCTCCGGCGAGTACGCGGGGACGCGCGAGCTGCTCGAGGCGGTGCCGTTCCTGTCGGGATACGGCGTGGAGCTGGGGCTGCTCGCCGACATCGTCGAGCGGGAGGGGCTGGACGCAATCGCCCAGGTCGACCTGGACCAGCGGATCCACCGGAACCACGAGCTGCCCAGCGTGGGACGGATGGCCTTCGGGGTGCTGGAGGCGGCGGTCATGAAGCTCCGGGCCCAGGGCCGGCTGCAGCTGTCGGAGGAGCCGGGCAACATCCTGCACCAGTTCGTCCTCGACGCAGGGGCGTACCGGCCGGACTCCGCGGAGATCCTGGTCCGGGAGCGTCCGCCGGCGAGCTCGCTGCCCGAGTACCGGCCGGTCCGGCGCCCGATCGTGCCACCGGCGGGGTGAAGCCGCTCGCGGAGCTCGGGCTCGAGCAGCCCGTCCGCGTGCTGTACGCGGACGTCGACGGGACCCTGGTCGGCCCGGGCGGCTCGCTGTTCGCGGCGATCCCGGAGGGCTCGACCGCCCGAGGGGCCGCCGCCCTCGCGGCACTCCACGAGGCCGGGGTGCAGCTGGTGCTGGTGTCAGGGCGGACCCGGCGGCAGATGCAGGAGGCGGCACGGATCCTGGGGGCGGCGGCGTACGTCGCCGAGCTCGGGGCGTTCCTGGTGGAGCGGGGGGACCCCGACGTGGTGGTGCCGAACCTGGGCGCGTTCGACCGCGAGAGCGGGGCGGCCGGACCGTTCGCGGCCATGGTCCGGTCGGGGGCGGGGGCGTTCCTGCTGGATCGCTACGCCGGCCGGCTGGAGCCCCACACGCCGTGGGCGTTCGAGGGCCGGGAGGCGACCATGCTGCTGCGGGGGCATCTCGACCTCGTCGAGGCAACGGACGCGCTGGCCCACGCCGGATACACCTGGCTGGAGCTGCGGGACAACGGCATCATCCGCAGGAAGATCGAGGGCCTGGACGTCGCCGAGATCCACGCCTACCACCTGGTGCCGCGCGGCGTGAGCAAGGCGTCGGCCGTGGCCCTCCACCGCCGGCGCCATGGGCTGGCTCCCGCCCAGACCGCCGCCATCGGGGACTCCCCGTCGGATCTGGAGGTCGCCGGTGAGGTCGGTCACGTGTTCCTGGTGGCCAACGCGGCCGAGTCCCCCGCGGGGAACGAAACCGCGAACGCCTACCGGACCCTGGGTGCCGGCGGCGAGGGTGTGGCCGAGGTGGTCGAGGCGCTGTTGCGGCCCCGCTGAGGGAGCGCATGCACCGCGCACCCCGCGCCGACTGCGCCCCTCATCGACCCCGGCGTCGCTGGGTTCCGGTGGCCTTGCGCTCGCCGCCCGGGGCCCGCCCCTGGCGCCACGCCCGTGCGAGCCGTCCGGGGGACAGCGCCCCCGGCCGCCTCCGCCCGTCGCCCTCCCCCGCCCCGTTGCCTCCCCCGCCCTCCTGGAGCGCCGGGTCGTCCTCGGGCAGCGCCGCCACCATGGCGGGCCCCGGTTCCTCCGACGGACCCGCCCCGGTCGGCGGCGCGGAGGCCTCCTCGGCGCCGCGGGGCGGCCACACCATGCGGGTGTCCCAGTAGTGCACGACCAGGATCTTCGCGGCCGCCACCGTGGGGATCGAGAGGAGCATGCCCCACACGCCGGCCACGGTCCCCGCCACGAGCAGCGAGAGCATCACGGTCACGGGATGGAGCCGGACGCTCCGGGACACGAGCCGGGGGCTCACGACCAGGGCATCGGCCTGCTGGATGACGAGCAGCACCACCGACGCCGCGACCGCCAGGGGCCATCCGGGCCGGGGGTGCAGCAGCCCGCCGGGAGCCCCCTGCGGCGTGGTGAACGCCACGAACAGGGCCGGGATCGCGCCGAGGAACGGGCCGATGAACGGGATCAGGCTGAACAGGCCGACGATCAGCCCGACCGGGGCCCAGTACGGCAGCCCCACGAACCAGAACCCCAGCATGCAGAACGCGCCGATCAGGGCAGCCACCAGCAGCTGTCCCCGGAAGTAGCCGCCGACGGCGGCTGACACCCGACTCGCCAGGTGCTGGACCTCCCCCCGCCGCCGGGCCGGAACCGCCGCCTCCAGCGTTCGCCGCAGCTTGGGCAGGTCGACCAGGAGGTAGAACGCCAGGATCGGCCCCAGCACGAGCACGAGCGCCAGGCCCACCGCCGAGCTCACGGAGGTGACCCGGCCGATGTACTCACCGACGGACCCGCTCTTGCCGAACGCGCCAAGGATGTTCGCCGACCGGACCTTCAGCCCGAGCCGCCGGGAGAAGTGCAGCAGCCCCCGCTCGGCCCGGTGCAGCAGGTCCGGGATGCTCCGGCTGAACTCGCCCACCTGGTGCGACGTGAGCGGGATGAGCCATGCCAGCAGCCCGCCGAGCGCGACGAGCGCGACGAGATACGTGACGAGCGTGGCCCACCCCCGCCGCATCCCCCGGCGTTGCAGCCAGGTGACGGGTGGGTTCAGCAGGTACACGAGGATCAGTGCCAGGAACAGCGGCGGGAAGACCACCCGGACCGGATACAGGACGTACCGCAGCACCAGGTACGCCAGGATGACCATCCCGACGGCCGCCCAGGCCACCACGAAGACGCGCGCGGCGCGCGCGACCACGGGGGACGTCAGGATGGGTTCTCGGGGGCGCTGCACGCTCGCTCCTCGGGCCGGATCGTTCCGGTCGTCCCTTCGCTGCCACGGTATACCCGGAACTCCCGGCGGCGACGCCGTGCGGCCGGCGGGCGGCGGTCCCGGAGTCGCGTTCGGGGACGGGGCGGATGGGTTCCGGCGGGACCATGGGTAGACTCGGGGCATGTCCTCCCGAGGACGGCCCGCGCCCGCGCGGCCGGGCCTCGCGCCCGGCGGCCGTCCGGTCGTCATCGCCTCGAACCGGGGCCCCATCCAGTTCGAGGTGGCCGAGGACGGTGAGGTCGAGGGGTCGAGAGGCGGGGGGGGCCTGGTCACCGCCCTGACCGGGGCGCTGTCGGGAACCGGGGGGTTATGGGTTGCGGCCGCGATGACCGACGGCGATCGGATCGCCACCGAGCGGGCCCCCGGCGGCCGCATCGAGATCGCCGAGGACGACGCAAAGTACCGCGTCCGGTACCTCTCCCCACCGCCCGAGGCCTTCGACCGGTACTACAACGTGGTCTCGAACCGAATCCTGTGGTTCGTCCACCACTACCTGTTCGACGCGCCGCGCACCCCTCGGTTCGGCAGGGTTGCCGGGGAGGCCTGGCGCGACTACGTCGCCGTCAACCGGCAGTTCGCCGACGCCCTAGTGGAGGAGGAGAGCCAGCCCGCGTTCCTGGTGCAGGACTACCACCTCTCGCTCGTCCCCCGGATGATCCGGGAGGCCCGCCCCGACGCGCTCGTGGCGCACTTCTCGCACACGCCGTTCGCGGGCCCCGACTACTTCCGCATCCTTCCGGGGGCGATGGCCGACTCGGTGCTCCGGGGCCTGCTGGGCGCCGACGTGCTGGGGTTCCAGAGTGACGACTGGGCCGAGAACTTCCTGCTGTGCTGCCGCCACGTCGAGGGTGCGCGCGTCGACCTCCGGGCCCGGCGCGTCGAGGTCGGGGGGCGGCGGGCCGTGGTCCGGACCTATCCGATCGCGATCGACGCGCACGGACTCCGCAAGCAGGCCGCGACCCCCGAGGTCCGCCGGGTCCGGCGGGAGCTCACCCGGTGGAAGGGCGACGCGAAGATGATCCTGCGGGTCGACCGGACGGAGCTGTCGAAGAACATCCTCCGGGGATTCCTGGCGTACGAGACGTTGCTCCAGCAGTCCCCGGAGTGGCGCGGTCGCGTGCGGTTCCTGGCCCTGTTCAACCCGTCGAGGCGGGCGATCCCGGAGTACCGCTCGTACACGCGCGAGTGCCTGCGGACGGCCGAGCGCATCAACGCCGAGCTGGGGACGCCGGACTGGCAGCCGGTCACCGTCGTCGTCCGCGACGACATCCACCGGGCGCTGGCCGCGTACACCATGTACGACGTGCTCGTGGTGAACCCCGTGTTCGACGGGATGAACCTCGTGGCCATGGAGGGTCCGACGATCAACAAGACGGCGGGCGTCCTGGTCCTGTCGAGGAACGCGGGCGCCGACGCGCTGCTCGGCCGGCACGCGCTGTCCGTGAACCCCTTCGACGTCGGGGAGACCGTGGAGGCGCTGCGCGCGGCCCTGGAGATGCCGGAGGACGAACGGGGCCGGCGCGCGGCGGGGTTGCGCCGGGCGGTGGCGGCGAACCCACCGGCGCGATGGGTGAACCGGCAGCTGGCCGAGCTGGAACGGGCGGCGGCCCGCTCGGCCTGACGTCGGCCCAGGCTCAGGCGGCGGCCGCGGCGAGGTCGCGCAGCAGCGCGGCGAACCCGGCCGGGCCGTCGGCCGTGAGGTCCGCCTCGGCGGTCAGGGTCTCGGGCGTCTCGGGGCCCACCACGGCCACCCGGACCCCCTGCCCGCCCTGGTCCCGGAACCGGACGAGCTCCTCGAACGCCTCCAGGTCGGCCCGGTCGTCACCGGCGTAGAGCGCCACGCGGGCGCCGGACTCCTCCAGCAGGCGCCGGACGGCGCCGCCCTTCCGGGGCCGTCCCCGCGGCACGAGCTCGACCACCATCTTCCCCTCGATCGGCTCGAACCCTGCGGCCTCCGCGACCGGCCCGAGGTCGTGGAGCAGGGATTCCCGGGCCGCCTCCGGGTCGGCCGCCTGCCGGTAGTGCACGGCCACCGAGGTTGCCTTGTCCTCGACCCGCGCCCCGGCCACGGCATCGGCGGCCGCCCGGACTCCGGCGAGCAGGTCCTCCGGCACCGCGGCGTCCGGGAGCTCCTCCATGCCGTACATCCCCAGATACCGGATCCCGTCGACGCCGAGCAGCCGGCCGACGTCCTTCGTCGGCCGCCCCGACACCACCGCCACCAGCCCGAACGCCGCCGCGGCGGCGGCGACAGCATCCCGGGCGCCGTCCACCGGCCCCGCCAGCTCCGGCCGTTCGACGATCTCGGACAGGGTGCCGTCGAAGTCGAGCAGCACGGCGGTCCCGGCAGGGTCCGCGACGAGTGGTTCCAGGACCGCCGGCAGCGCGGTCACAGGGCCTCGAGCACCGAGTGGTACAGGGCCTCGTAGCCGTCGGCCATGGCGCCCGGGGCGTAGTGCTCCTCGGCCTCCCGCCGGCACACGGCCGGGTCGATCTCGCCGAGGCGCTCGACCGCGGCGGCCATCCCCTTCGCGGTCGGCGACAGGAACCCGGTCACGCCGTCCGTGACGATCTCGGGGACCGCGCCGAGCGGCGACCCGATCACCGGCGTCCCCGACGCGAATGCCTCGATCATGACCAGCCCGAACGGCTCCGGCTCGCGGATGGGCAGGAGCAGCGCCGATGCCCCGGCCACGAGCTCGCGCTTGCGATCCGCGGTGACCTCACCCTCGAACACGACGCGTTGGCCGTCGACGTGAGGCTCGACACGCTCGGTGAAGAAGGCGGCCTCCTTCGGGTGGACCCGTCCCGCCAGCACCAGCGGCAGGCCGGCCCGCCGGGCGACCTCGACGGCGATGTCCTGGCCCTTGCGCTCGCATACGCGGCCGATGCACAGCAGGTAGCCGTCCTTGCGCCCTCGGAGCTCGAAGGACTCGACGTCGATCGCGTTGTGCACCCGTCCCGCCCACGGCAGCTCCGGCGCGGCGGAACGCTGGAATTCGCTGATTGCTGCCAGGTAGACGTCGTCGGCGAACCGCCGCAGGAACGCCCGACGAAGATCCGTCAGCGGGAAGTGGACCGTGTGCACCACCGGCGTCGCCAGGCAGGCGGCGAAGGCCACGCCGAGGTACTCCGTGTTGTCGTGAACCAGGTCGAAGGCGTTGCCGTCCGAGTACTCGCGCTCGACCATCCGGTATGCGCTCCCCACGTGCGAGGCGTCCGGCTCGGTCTCCCACAACCGGTCGGTGGGCGGTTCCTCGAAGGCGGAGCGGAGGGTGGCCTTGGTCTGCGAGCCGCCGGAGGCGAACAGGGTCACGTCGTGGCCCCGGGCCACGAGCTCCTCGGTCAGGAGGCTCGTAACCAGCTCGATGCCCCCGTATCCCGGGGGCGGGACCGCCACCCAGACCGGCGCGACCATGGCGATGCGCATGGGACCGGTAGCGTACTTCGACGGCGTCGGGGAGCGTCTAGCCGTTCGGGACCGGGTGCGTCGCCGCGTAGTCGGCGCCGAGGACGACGATCAGCACCGCGTCGTGGGGGATCTGGTTCCCGGGCGGCAGCGCCTGGAGCTTCTTCAGGACCGCCCCGGGGATCAGGTCCTGCTTCAGCAGGCCCGCGTCCGCCTTTCCTTGCTCGTCCTTGTAGTAGATCGTCGTGGTCGGCGCCGGCGGGAAGTTGCCGGGGGGCTTCACGGCGTACCCCTTCTTCGTCAGGGCGGTCGCCGCCGCCCCGGCCAGCCCGTTGGTGCTGGTGGCGTTGTAGATGGCCACCACGACTCCCTGCTGCTTCGGCTGGACGCCGCCGCCGCCGTTGCCGGCAGGCCGGGTCGACGACGCGGATGTCGACGGGGTCGGGCTCGACGGGGACGAGGAGTGGGGCGGCTGGGTCGGGCTCACCGCGGCGGACGAGCCCTGGAATCCCTTGGCGAGGACCAGGACGCCGACCAGGACCGCCGCCGCCACGACGAGCAGGCGCCGCACGGCTTCGTTCACGACCCGTCCTCCGTCACGTCCGCACCTCCCCGCCCGGGGCGGCGCTCAGACTTCGAAGCCGAGCCGCCGGGCGTAGCGCTTCCTCCGACGCGCCTCCCGGACCCGACGGAGCCGCCGGACCAGCATCGGGTCGTAGGCGAGGGCTTCCGGCCGGTCGAGGAGGCCGTTGAGCACCTGATGATAGCGCGCGCCCGAGATCCCGAATCGCTCGCGGATGGCCCGTTCCTTGGGGACGGAGGCCTTCCACCATTCGCGCTCGAAATCGAGGACGTCGCGGGCGCGCTCGTCGATGCGCCCGGCCGCGCCGGCTGCGTCCTGGGGGGAGACGGTCATCGGCGGGAACGTACCACCCGCCACCGACGCTGCAAGCAACCGGCGGCTTCGCCGCCTCCTGTCGGGGCTCCGCCCCCGACCGGAGACCCCAAGTCCTACCCGACTGCCTATTTGGAACGCGACGGGTCACTACGGGAACAGGCCCCTGGTTAGGTGGGCCTCGGCGACGCGGCCGACCCCGAGGACGGTGGCGGCCGTGCGCATCTTGACCTTGTGCTCCTCCGCGGACGCCAGGACGTCGAGGTAGGCGCGCTCCATGATCGCGCGGAGCTTGTGGTTCACCTCGTCCTCGTCCCAGAAGTACGCCTGGAGGTCCTGGACCCACTCGAAGTACGAGACGGTCACGCCCCCGGAGTTCGCCAGGATGTCCGGCACGACCAGGACCCCGCGGTCCTTCAGGATCTCGTCCCCGGCCGGCGTGGTCGGGCCGTTCGCGGCCTCGACGATGATCTCGGCCCGGATGCGGTCGGCGTTCTCCTCCGTGATCTGGCCCTCGAGTGCCGCCGGGACCAGCACGTCGCACTCGATCTCCAGGAGCTCCGCGTTCGTGACCTCCTCGCCGCCCGGGAACCCGACCACGGTACCGGTGTCGGCGTGGTGCGCGGCGAGGCCCTTCGACGACAACCCCTGAGGATTGAACACGCCCCCGTTCACATCGGACACGGCGACCACGATGCAGCCCAGGTCCTCGAGGAGGCGGACCGTCGGGGCCCCGACCTTCCCGTAACCCTGCACGGCCACCGTGGTCTCGTCCACCTTGCGCCCCTGATGCTTCAGGGTTGCCTCGGTGACGTACATGACCCCGCGGCTGGTCGCGTCGGCCCGCCCGGCGGAGCCTCCGACCGACAGCGGCTTGCCGGTGACCACTCCCAGCGCGGAGTGACCGACGTTCATCGAGTACGTATCCATGATCCAGGCCATGATCTGGGCGTCGGTGCCCACGTCGGGGGCGGGGACGTCCCGGTCGGGGCCGATGAGGGGCAGGATCTCCGCCGCGTAGCGCCGTGTGAGCTTCTCGAGCTCCCGCATCGACAGGGCCTTGGGGTCGACGATCACGCCGCCCTTCGCGCCGCCGTAGGGGATGCCCACGATCGCGCACTTCCACGTCATCCACATGGCGAGCGCCTTGACCTCGTCCATCGTGACGGAGGGGTGGTACCGGATGCCGCCCTTGGAGGGGCCCCGGGACGTGTTGTGGTGGACCCGGAACCCCGTGTACACGCGGACGGAGTCGTCGTCGTGGCGCACTGGAATGGCCACCGTGAGTACGCGCTTTGGGTTCCGCAGGACGTCGTGAACCCCCCGGTCGAGGTTCAGGACGGCCGCCGCCTCGTCCAGCTGCGACAGGGCGGCCTCCCACGGCGAGGTGCTCACACCGGCTCCCGTTCGTGTCGGCTCGCGGGCGACCGTCCGAGTCTATCCCGGGGCAGCGCGCAGGGAAACGGACGTCGGCGGGCGCCGAACGGGCCCAACGAGAACGGCACGAGCGGTGTGCTCGTGCCGTTCGCCGGGCGCTTCCCCCGTCTACGCCATGCCGGGACTTCCGTATGAGTTCGAGCTTTCCGAGGCCCCCAGATGAACCCGACAGGCCGAGGCGCCGGTCCGGCACCGGTCCCTCGTCGGTCTGCGGGAATCATGGACGCGATCCGGTACCACCGGCAGTACCAGAGGGGTCTCAATTTCCGGCCGGATGCCCCGGGGCCTGTCGAATGGCTCGGGCTCAGCGGCCGGCCAGCTCCCGGGCGAGCGCCTGCATGCCCCGCCGCAGGAGCCGGTAGAAGGTCGAGCGCGATACCCGCATGCGTTCGGCCGCCCGCTCGTGGCTGACCCCGGGCTCCAGGTAGGCGAGCTCCACCGCCCGCAGCGCGGAGACCTGGCCGTCCCCGCCTTCGGCCTTGCCCCGCTCGAGGGCCTCGCGGATCAGGCCCCGCACGTCGTCGGCGGTGGGGTCCGCGCCGCCGAGCAACCCGGCCACGGCCGATCCCGTCACCACCTCGTCGTCCTCCCACCCCAGGAGCACGGGACGGAGCGCCTCCTCCAGCTCCTCGGCGCCGACGGCCCGGGGCAGGCGGCTGCCGCTGACGATGGCCTCGATCCACGCCTCGACGCCCACCTCCGACAGGTCCAGGACATACCCGTCGGCGGGATGCTCGCGGTCCCACACCCATTCCCGGGCTCCCTCCACCCACCGGAACCCCAGTGCCTCGACCAGCCGCTTGCGGTCCGGGACGGATGTCGTCGTCAGGAACACTCCGCCCTGCGCGAACAGGCCGACCAGGTCGCGGAGCAGCGCCGCCTCGGTGGCGATGGGCAGCGCGTCCGTGTACGCGACGTGCAGCAGGTAGTGGAAGGTCGATGCTTCCGCCTCCTCGGGCAGCCTCGACAGCCCCGGCCCGAAGTAGGCCCGCAGGAGCTTGGCGAACAGGGGGTGCGACTGGAGGAGCTCCACGGACCCGGCGAAGATCGGGATCATGGTGTCGAACCCGATGGCCTTGCCCCCGTGGTCGCGGGCCACCCGCAGGCGCACCGCCGGGTGGCGGACCAGCCGGTCGATCCACTCCCGGTCCTGCTGCGGGGTGAACTCGCTGTAGTCCATGGCCTGCCGGGCCGGCAGGATCCGTTCCAGCCAGTGGGACCACACCGCGAGCACGTCGCCCGTGTCGTCCGGCCGGCCGGGCTCCACGTACACGAGCCCGGGCTCGTCCTCCCGGAACAGGATCGAGTGGACGACCTCGTTGCCCCACAGGTAGAGGCGCTCCGCGACCAGCCACGGGCGCTCGGAGGCCGGCGCGGTGCGGGCCCGCTCCCGATAGTGGGCGAGGGCCGCCAGCCGGAGCTCGCGGAACCGCTCGGGCTTCCGCCACCTCAGGTCCTCGGCCAGCATCCGGCGGAGGTCGTCGTGCAGCATCAGCCCGTGCTCGGAGGGCCGGACGACGGACAGGCGGCACAGGCGGTCGAAGGCGGTGGAGATGTCGCGCCGGCCGAGCGTCGCCTCCAGCGTGGCCTCGTCGAACTGCCGGACCACGCTGCAGGCCTCAAGCGCCTCCCGGAGGTCAGGATCCGGGGCCTCGACCAGCAGCCGTTCCACCAAGGACCGGACCGCCAGCCGCCATTCGGGGGCCGCGTCGAACCGCCGCACCCCGAGCTGCTGGATCATGTCGGCGGCCAGCGTCACCGCCAGCGGGAGCCCCCCGGTGGCGGACTGGACCTGCTGGACGAGCGCGGCGTCGCCGATCCCGCGGCGCTCGAGGTACTCCTTCACGTCGTGGGTCGACAGGCCCCGCAGCGGCATCGGCAGGACGATCTTCTGCCAGTCTCGCCATCCGGGCCCCAGCGGGAACCGTCCGGCCACGACGACACGGACGTCCGTGTCGAGGTCGGGCAGGAACTGCTCCTGCAGCCACCGCGTGAGCTCCTCGAGCTCCTCGAAGGTGTCGATCAGCAGCAGCGGGCGGGCATCGTTCAGCCGGACCATGGCGTCGTCGAGCTCGGACGGTCGCGGTGCCCCGCGGGCACGCTGAGGCGGGGCTGCGAGTCCCCCGGCGGCGGCGGACAGGAAGCCCTCGGGGGTGGGAGGGACCATGCGGCCATCGATCAGGACCACCGGCCGCCCGCCGCGCTGGGAGATGCGCCGGAACGCCCCGAGCAGCGCGGATTTCCCCACGCCGCCCGGGCCGTGGACGTTCAGCAGCTGTGGCGCTCCGCCGTCGCCTGGACCCAGCCACCGCTCGAACGTGTCGAGGTCCTGGGCCCGGCCCACGAACAGCCGTTCCTCGAGCGCCTCGACGGCTTCCCGGATGGTCGGCATCGTTCCAGAACCCCCTGTCCGGACAGATGGTCGCAGACCGGGTGGAACGAGCCAACCGACGGATGGGGCTACAGCGCTTTGGACAGCTCCGCGACGACCGTGGCGGCGAGGGCGTGTCCGGCGGCGGCCATGATGACCAGGACCTCCAGGCAGCGCTCCCGGACCACCGTCGGCTCCGAGGAGCGGACCGTCGCCATCAGGACGTGGGGCAGGTCCGATTCGGGATCGCCGGCCATGCGTTCGGCCAGGGAACGCCGGGTGGCGGGCGTGCCGTAGGTGAGCACGCGCTCGAGGCTGCGGAGGTCATTCGGGTCCATCGCACCGCGATCATGCGCCGCGGACCGTCTCAGTCGCAGTACCAGCGGGGTTCCAAGTCCCGCGGCCGTTTGCAGCCGTTGCCGGGAGGGAATCGTCCGCGCGGGAGGGAGTGCGCCCCCCTCACGAGGAAGGAGCGCACATGCGGGGAGGGTTTCTCCGGACAGTCCTCATCATCGTCTATCTGGTGGTGGGGGTGATCGTCGCGCAGACGCACCACTTCCTCCGGCACCTCGGCAACATCAAGGCGATCGGCTCGCTGGTGCTGGCCATCCTGCTGTGGCCATTGGTGTTGCTCGGCGTGAATCTCCATCTGAAGTAGCTCCGGTCGCCCCCGCCGCTCGGTCAGCCGGCGACGGACGCCGAGCTGGGCTGTGGGGGCGGCCGTCTCCACGAGCGGGGCCCGGACGGCTTCGGCATACGGCAGAGCGGGCCTCGTGCGCATGATCTGGACGGGCCGGACCGAGAGCGCCGGGCGGGCGACCCTGGGCCAGTCTCCCCGGATCCGCCCGATTCAGACCTGGGAGGACGATCGGGACGAAACTCGAGCCGGCGGTCGGATTCGAACCGACGACCTAGCGATTACAAGTCGCTTGCGCTTCCGGACTGCGCCACGCCGGCCACTCGGGCGGCCGTGGCCGCCCGGGCAAGGATAGATCGGCGCGCCGGTGCCGCGAAGCGCTTCGGCGCGCCGGAGCGCTTCGGCTCCCCGGAGCGCCGGGCCCCGAGGTCGCGGAGGCCCAGAGCCGGACCTCAGCCGCGGCGGCTGGGGAGCACGTAGGCGAACAGGGCTGCGGCGAGCGACGCGGACGCGTTCAGCGACTGCACCCGGCCGCGCATGGGGAGCGCGACGAGCAGGTCGCACGTCTCCCGGACGAGCCGTGAGATCCCGGATCCCTCGGCGCCCACGACGACGACGACGGGGCCGTCGGGGCAGGGCTCGTCGTGGATGGTCCGCAAGGCGTCCTCGTCGAGGCCGACGACGGTGAACCCCATGCCCTGGAACGTGCGGAGAGCCCGGGTCAAGTTCGTGACCCGCGCCAGGGGGAGGTGGAGCAACGCGCCGGCCGATGCGCGGACTGCCGCCGGAGTGACGGGGGCCGCCCGCCGCTCGCGCGAGACGAGCATCGCGACACCGGCCGCCTCCGCCGATCGCGCGGCCGCCCCGAGATTCTGGGGATCGGTCACGCCGTCGAGGACGACGACGATCGCCTCCGAGCCGAACCGGAAATCCCGGAGCTCCGCCTCCCCGAGCTCGGCGGGGAGGGTCACGCGGGCGACCACGCCCTGATGATCCGGGGCCAGACGGTCGAGCTCATCGGCGGGCCGGGTCTCGGCCCGCACGCCCAGACCCGCGGCTTCGTCCGCGATCGCAACCAGGGGTCCCGCAGCCGACCCCCCGACGGTGAGCACCTCCCGAGCCCGACCGGCCCGAAGCGCCTCGGCCACCGCACGCCGACCACCGATCCAGGTGTCCTCGCGGGCCAAGGGTGTGGCTCCCCGTCCGCGGTGCGCGTCACGCCGATCCCGATCTCCGGCGGAGGCCTGATCGCGATGGGGACGGCGCCCGCGCCGGCCGGGGGGCCGTTCCGAGGTCACGGCTCGACCGGGACGGCGACCACGACGGCCAGGCAGGCGGCGCCGTCGCCGGTCAGCCCGAGGCCCTCCGGGCGCGTCGCCTTGACGGAGACCGCCGCCGACTCCACGCGCAGGACCGCGGCGAGATTGGCGCTGACCTGGTCGCGACGCGGCGAGACCGCCGGTCGCTCCGCGATGACGGTGAGGTCACACGAGGCCGGCCGGAAGCCCGCCCCCTCGGCCAACCCTACGCACCGGTCGAGCAGATCGAGCCCACCGATCCCCTCCGTCGCGGGGTCGTCGTCGGGGAAGTGCCGCCCGAGGTCGCCCAAGCCCGCGGCCCCGAGGAGCGCTTCCCCCACGGCGTGACACACCACGTCCGCGTCGGAGTGGCCGGCGAGGCCGGGCTCGCCCTCGAACCGGACACCCCCCAGCAGGAGCGGCCGACCCTCCGCCGCGGGATGGACGTCGAACCCCAGACCGACCCGAGGCGGGTCCGTCACGGACCGCCCCGCGCGGTCCGCCGCTGCTCCGCGGGACCCGGGCGCGCCGCCAGGATCGCCTCGGCGCGCGCCAGGTCGGCGGCGGTGGTCACCTTGACGTTCTCCGGGTCTCCGGGAACGGTCCGGACCCGGAACCCGGCCCACTCGACGAGTGCGGCGTCGTCGGTGAACTCGAGCCCGGCGACCGCGGCGCGGTCGTGCGCATCGGCCAGGGTGGCCCTGAGGAAGGCCTGAGGCGTCTGGGCCAGCACGAGCTCGTCCCGGGGCAGCGTCTCGATCACCCACCCGGCCCGGGTGCGCTTCACCGTGTCGGGGACCGCGACGACCGGAACGGCCCCGGCGGCCTCCTCCTCGAGCGCCTCCACCACCCGGTCGAACAGCTCGGGCCGGCAGAGGGCCCGCGCGGCGTCGTGGCAGACCACGACGGACACGCCGTCGCCCACGGCCCGCAGCGCCGAACGGACGGACGCCTGGCGGGTCTCGCCGCCGACCACGACGGCCACGGGCGGCCCGGGGGGGATCAGAGCCTCGGCTCGCCGCTCCCAGCCCGCCGGCACGGCCACCACGAGCGAACCGATCGTCGAGGCGGCACATGCCGCCTCGACGGCCAGCGTGAGGAGCGCGCGTCCATCGACCGTGAGGAATGCCTTCGGGCGGTCCCCGCCCAGGCGCGTACCGGATCCGGCGGCGAGGAGGATGGCGACGGCCTGCGAACGACCGCCGGCCGGCGTGCCGGTCACGACGGGCGGGAGCCTCGGCTCGCCCGGGCGTGGTGTGGCGCTTCCTGCGGCGCTTCCTGTGCCCCCCCTCGGGGTTCCGGCTCGTCCGTTCGGACCACGCGCGGCTCTGGTGGCTCCATCGAGGCAAAGACCATCCGGCCGGTCGATGTCTGCAGGACGTTCGTCACCCGAACGTCGACCTCGGATCCGATCAGCTCGGCGGCCTGCTCCACGACGACCATGGTGCCGTCCTCGAGGTACCCGATCGCCTGGCCGTGATCGCGACCCGGTCGGGTCAGCCGGACGTGGAGGTTCTCGCCCGGAAGGAACGGGACGCGGAAAGCCGCGGCCAGGGCGTGGATCGAGCGCACCGGAACCGACAGTGCGTGCGCCACCTTGACGAGGTTCGCGTCCGCGGTCACCACTGCGCCGCCGCGGTCTCTGGCCAGGCGCACGAGCCCGGCGTCGACGTCGCCCATGGCCTCCTCCTCGACGAGGGCCACCTCGACCGTCGGATCCCGCTGGAGCTGAGCCAGGATGTCGAGGCCCCGCCGGCCACGCCCGCGCCGGTTGGCGTCGGAGGAATCCGCGATCCGCTGCAGCTCCCCCAGCACGCCGCGAGGGACCAGGAGCACCCCGCCCAGGAACCCGGTCTGGACCAGGTCGAGCACGCGCCCGTCGATGAAGGCGCTCGTGTCGACTACGTTCACCTCCGCCCGTCCGAGCCCCGCGGCCCGCGGCTTCATGCCCACCAGCGAGAACATCTCCGCATTCTTGGCGCGACCGACCCGGTAGCCGAGGTACGGCAACGTCAGATACAGGAACGCCACGCCGGGCCACGCTGCCTCGGGGGGAAGCCGGAAGAGCGGAATGGTGACGAGCAGTGCGATGACCAGGCCCACGAGCAGGCCGGCCACGCCGGCGGCCACCTCCGCGGCCGGGGCCCGGCGGAACTCCCGCTCGACCGCACCCAGGGCCTGCGCGGTCTGCCGGCCGAAGATGCCGCCGAAGACGTAGCCCAGCAGCGCACCGAGCACGATGCCCAGAACCGTCCGCCCGGGATCGCCCTCGGGCGCCCACACGTGGCCACCGATCTCGTAGCCGCCGACCGCGACGAGCGTGACGAAGATGAACCGGACGAACTCGACGAGCCTCCCGCGTGGGGGCTTCTTCCGAGGCTGACGCTCGCTCACGTCATCACGGTGCCCCACGGAGGACTCCACTGCAAGGGGCCTCTCCTCGGCATCGCCCGGTGCCGGGCGAGACGACGACGATGTGGGCGGGCGCTGGGACGGGCGGGCATCCCCGCCGCCCGACGGGCTGGGGTCAGTGGGATTCGTCGAGAACCTTGTCGATCATGTGGTCGGCCTCCTCTTCGGAGGCATCCATGGCGAACACCAGCTCGGAGACCAGGATCTGCCGGGCCTTCGCGAGCATCCGCTTCTCGCCGGCGGACAGGCCCTTGTCCTTGTCCCGGATCGACAGGTTGCGCACGACCTCGGCGACCTGGTACGGGTCTCCCGAGTGCAGCTTCTCGATGTTGTTCTTGAACCGTCGGCTCCAGTTGGAAGCCATCTTGGACTCGTCCTCGCGAAGGACCGCCAGGACCTTCTTCACCTCGGCCCGGGCGACCACCTTGCGGAGGCCGACCGCCTGTGTGTTGTCCGCGGGGACCATCAGGGTGAGGTCTCCGTAGGCCAGTCGGAGCACGAAGTACTTCTTCTTCTCCCCCAGGAAGTCCCGCTCCCGCAGGTCTTCGATGACGGCTGCGCCGTGCTCAGGATGGACTACGGTGTCACCCTTCCGATACACAAAACCCCCTAGGGATGGCGAGGAATGATCGGTGCGAACCAAGACAGAGTAACACGACCCAATGACCCTCGGCAAATCGAAACTGCAGGTCAGAGGTAGTATTTGACCTTTGTGACGCACACCTGAGCAAGCAACCGAACCACGCTCGAGCCCCCCTCGCATCCGTTGCGCGCACGGGCGAATTCAGCCCTGACCGGCGGTTTCTCTACCCCGTGACCACCTCCTCCCCCGCCACCCTGGGCGCGGCGATACGGTTCCGCGCCATCCCGACTCTGCCCTGCGATCCGCCCCCGCGGGGTGCCCCGGACGACCCGGGCACCGCCCATCGAAGCGCATCGCGCACGTGCCGTACCGCGACCACCCGGACACCCTCCTCGCGGGCCTCGCCGCGGCCGGCGCTCGCCGCGAAGACGGTCCGGATGCCCACCGCGCGCGCGGACGCCAGGCGGCTGGCCATGCCCGGCGCCGGCCGGACCTGGCCGGTGAGCGACACCTCCCCCACGAACGCGGCGTGCTCGGGCGGCGGCCGGCCCACCGCGGCCGACGACAGCGCCGCGGCCACCGCCAGGTCGCAGGCGGGGTCCTCCACCCGGATGCCGCCCGACGAGGCGCCGTACAGCTCGCTCCGGCTGAGGCGCAACCGGAGAGCGCCGTCCACGACCGCCGCGATCATGGAGAACCGCCGGGGGTCGAGCCCGGTGGCCTGGCGCCGTGGAGGCCCATCGGATTCCACCGCCAGCGCCTGGACCTCGATCGCCAGCGCCCGCCGCCCGGCGAGCAGCAGGGCCGTCGCCGCCCCGGCCTCCGTCGACCCCGACGACGCGTAGGCACCGGGATCGACCTCCGCGAGCCCGGCGCCGCCCATCTCGAACCAGGCCACCTCGCCCTCCTGGCCGAACCGGTTCTTCCCCCCGGCCAGGATCCGGAGGCCGGAGCGGACGTCGCCCTCGAACGACAGCACGACGTCGACGGCGTGCTCGAGCGTCCGGGGACCTGCGAGATCCCCCTCCTTCGTCACGTGGCCGGTGACCAGCACCGCGATTCCTTCGGCCTTGGCGAGTCCCACCAGCGCATCCGCGCACAACCGAACCTGAGACGGTCCCCCGGGCAGCGACGAGGACTCCGGCCCGCGGAGGGTCTGGATCGAGTCCACCGCGAGCACCGACGGTCGCTCGGCACGCGCCGCGTCCACGACGTCGGGCAGCTCACGACCGGGGACGAAGCCGACGGACGACACGTCGACTCCCAGCCGCGCCGCCCGCGCCGCGACCTGCCCCCGGGACTCCTCGCCGGATGCGTAGAGGCAGGTGAGCCCGGCGGCCGACAGTCGAGCCATCACTTGGAGGAGAAGGGTCGACTTGCCGATGCCGGGCTCACCCGCGAGAAGGACCACCGACGCCGGGACCAGCCCGCCACCGAGCACCCGGTCGATGCCCGGGAACCCGGTGCCGAGACGCCGGTCCGGCTCGTCCGCGCCATGGAGCGTGACGACCGCCGGCCCGGCACGCGAGGGCCCTGCCTGATGAGCCTCCCGCGAGACGACCGCGATCGTGCCCCACGCTCCGCAGCCCGAGCACCGTCCGGCCCACTGGGGCGTCTGGTGCCCGCACTCGGAGCACGCGAGGACCGTCTTCGGCCTTCCCATGCCGCGAACCTAGCAGGGGGGTACGACACGAAGTCCGCGGCCCGCCAGCGCGGACCTGGCCGGGCGGTGGCCAGCCCCGCGGGCACGGATGCAGCGGGATGCGGGCCGAGTCCGCACCACCCGGCCCGCGCAGGGCCGGCCCGCTACCCCGTGGGCAGATGGTCCGCCGAGGGGAAGAACTCCTGGTGGGCGCCCGGCGTGCTGGAGTCGGAGTCGACGATCCCGCCCGACTGCACGATCAGGTGGGTCACCGGGGCCGGCGCTCCGCCGTCGGATGAATTCCACGATTCGTCCATGAACAGATGCGTCGCCGGGTCGACGTACAGGGTCTGGGTCGTATGTTCCGTGGTGATTCTGGCGGCCAGGGCGGGGCGGCCCGCGGGGTCGGTCACGTGACCGAGATCCTCGGCCGTCGGCAGCCCCCGGAAGACTTCATACAGCGCCGCGCGAAGCTGCGGTGTCACGTTGGGCCCCGCATAACCGAGGAGGTCCGTGATCGCCCGCACCAGTCCTCCGGTATCGGAGGCCTGGCCGGGACCCGGCGTGACGTCGGGCTGCGGCGAGGCACCTCCCGGAGAGCTGCGGCCCTGGAGCTGCGCCAACAGTTGAGCCGGATCGGTCGACAGCCCGGAGAGGTCCTCGTTCCCGAAGGGAGCCTTCCCCGGGCCCCACCTCGAGTCGGGGGGAACGCCGAAGCTGTCCGTCGTGGTCGACGTCTTGACACGTCCCGACCCGTCGGGCGCGAACCACTCTTCGAAGTCCGCATGCCCGTCCTTCATCACGTAGCTGAGGCTCCAGTAGTAGAACTGGCCCGGGCCGGCGACCAGGTTGGGACCGACGGCTGCGACCGACGTCGCCGGGCCGGACGTCCCATTGCCATCGCCGAGTTCCCCGCTGGGTCCGCGGTGATTGAGGACGGCGATGCCGCCCGCCACCATCGCTCCGGTCACCGCAAGGGCGACGGCCGCCGACAGCAGTCGGCCGTTCCTGCGGCGTCGAGCACGGAGGTCCACCAGACGGTGGAGGGCATCGTCGCCGGGTGGCGCCTCGCGCCGTGCCCGGTCCATCAGTCCACGAAGGTCACTCATCTCGCTCTCCTGTCCGCGTTCGCAGCGTCTCCCGAGCCCGGGCCGCGAGGACCCGGATCGTGGACGCCGCGATGCCCATGGCCTGGCCGGCCTCCTCGGAGGTCAGCTCCAAACCCTCGATCAGGACGAACGCGGCCCGCTGGCGGTCCGGCAGCGCGGACAGGGCGCGGGCCACCGCGTCGCGGTCGTCGACCGCAGGCACGCCGCCCTCCGTCGTCGCGGTCGCCAGCGTCTCCGCGCGGTCGCGTCTGCCGAGGCGCCGGAGCGCCACGGCCGCACGGCGTCGACGGCTCCGCCACACGTTCATCGCGGTGCGGTACAGGTACCCGTCGGGTCGCTCCATGGATGCGACCCGATCCCACCGCTGCCACACGCGCAGGAATGCCTCCTGCACGATCTCCTCCGCCTCGGAGGCATCGCGCGCCATCAGGCGGAAGCACGCGAACACATCGCCGTGATGCCCCAGGAAGAACGCCTCGAACTCCGCCGGGACGGCCGCCTCGGCGGCGCCGCCGGCCTCGGACTCGATCGACCTCGGCATCGTTGGCACCGCCGCCTCGTCCATGGTGCAAGAACGCCCCGGCACCTCCGGGCCGTTTACGCCTGCCCCAGGAAATCCATCACGGCACCCGGCCGTCTCGAGCCGGTTCGGGCCGGTCCATCCCGACCGAGGTCCGGGTGGGCTCGGCGAGCCAGGCACACTGGTAGGTCCCGAGGTCGATCCGCTCCCCCGCGCCCGCCGGTCGGCCCGAGAGGAGATCCGAGGCTGGACGGGGGGAACCCACCCACCCGGGCGAGGCGGCGAGGTTGACGGCACACAGAACCCGGCCGGTCTCCTCCGATCCCCGCTCGACCGCCAGAACTCCCGGGGAGGCCTCCACGACGCGCTGGGGAGCGTCCGGCCGGAACGCCGGGTGGGCGGCTCTCGCCCGCAACAGCGCCGAGAAGCCATCGAAAACCCGGCGCGCGCGGGAACCCTCGTTGGCCAGGACTGACTCGAGCCCGGCGGCGTCGAAGCGGGCCCGGTTGATTCGCCGCGCGATGCCGGTCTCCTGGGCAGCCGCCCCATCGTTCGCCGAGCCGAACAGGCTGTGGACGTAGATCCCGGGGATCCCGGCCAGCATCAGCATCACTGCGTTGGCGGCCAGGAACCGCGAGACCTGCAGGGACTCGGGCTCGCCGGCGGCCGGATCGGACAGGGCGCCGAACAGCGTCGAGTTCAGCTCGTACGGGCGCGGGCCACGCGGGGTGTCGCGCTGGGAGACCAGGCCACCGTGCCGGATGATCCGATCGGCCAGCGCGTCGACCTCCTCGTCGGACAGGAAGCCCTCGGCCGGCATGAGCCCGATTCCGTCGTGCGAGCCCACGAAGTTGAGGAACGTGCATCCGTCCGGTGGCCGCTCCATCGCCCCGAGCCACGAGGAGAGCCGCCCGGCGTCGCCGGTGTGGATCGCGTGCACGACCAGCGGCGGCAGCGTGAACTGGTAGACGACCTGGGCCTCGTCGGTCCCGTCGCCGAAGTACGACACGTTGTCGGCATAGCTGGCGTTCGTCTCGGAGACGAGCGCTACCGACGGCGCCACGGCGTCGAGCGCGGCCCGGAACACGCGGACCAGCCGGTGGGCGCCGGGGAGGTTGAAGCACGTGGTGCCCAGCTCCTTCCACGTGTAGCCCACGGCGTCCAGGCGAAGGAGGGCGGCCCCGCGGCTGACGTACGTCAGCATCACGTCCACCATCCGGGCCAGCACGCGCGGATTGCGGTAGTTCAGGTCGACCTGGTCGCGAGAGAAGGTCGTCCACAGGGAACGCTCGCCGCCTCGCGCCGGGAACGCCGTGACCAGCGGGTGCGCCCTCGGGCGGAGGATGCCCTGGAGCTCCGCGTCCTGACGAACCTCGATGAAGTGGTCCCGATAGCTCGGGTCGTCGGCGAGGAATCCCTGCAGCCAGGGGTGCGACGCGGAGACGTGGTTCAGGACGAGGTCCAGCATCACGTCGTGGTCACCGGCAATTGCGGAGACGTCGTCCCAGTCCCCCAGCCGGGGATCGACGGCCGTGTAGTCCTGCACCGCGAACCCGTCGTCGGAGGTGGCGGGGAAGATCGGAAGCACGTGAACCGCGGTGACCAGCCCCTCCAGGCGCTTCCGGAGGAACCCGTTGAGCGTCCGGAGCGGCGCCTCCCCCGGAGCGCTGATCTGGTCCGGGTAGGTGATCAGAACGGAATCGCGCTCCGTCCACGTGCGCCGACCCGGGGTCGCCTCAGCCGTCCTGGAAACGTGCGCGCGCAGGATCTCGACGATCTCCCGAAAGGCCTCGCCGCCCCGGTCCCCGTACAGCTCATCGAGAACCCGCCCGAGGCGACGAAGCGGCTCGGAGGACGGGTCGGTGAGTGGTGAGGTCGCGTCCAATCGGTCAAGGATCGCAGGTCCGGCGAGGATCTCGCGGAAGTACCGTGTCGACATGGGGATGACTCGAGACGAACAGCGACGGAGCCTCGCCGACCTTGGCCGCACACCGGCGGCCCAGGCCCTCTCCGCACGCTCCGTCGTCCTCGTCGAGGGGCTCAGCGACCAGCTCGCGCTCGAAGCGCTCGCCGAGCGCAGAGATCGGAACCTTGCCGCCGAGGGCGTCGCCATCGTGCCGATGGCGGGTTCGAAGAACATCGGAAGGTTCCTGGACCTGTACGGCCCTCGAGGGCTCGACGTCCGCCTGGCCGGCCTCTGTGACGCCGCAGAGGAGGGCGACTTCAGGCTGGGTCTCGAGCGAGCCGGGCTCGGCTCCAGCCTCTCCCGTACCGACATGGAACGACTCGGTTTCCACGTGTGCGTCGAGGACCTGGAGGACGAGCTGATCCGTTCCCTCGGAGCCGCCGCCGTGGAGGAGGTCATCGCCGCTCGAGGTGAGCTGCCGTCGTTCCGCACCTTCCAGAAGCAGCCCCAGTGGCGAGACCGGACGACCGAGGAGCAGCTCCGTCGCTTCCTCGGCACGCACCGAGGCCGGAAGATCCAATCCGCACCACTGCTCGTCGCCGCACTCGATCTCACCCAAGTGCCCCGGCCATTCGACTGTGTGCTTGCTCGCGTCTGATACATCAGAGAATTCGCAGACCGCGTCAGAGCCTCACCGCGCCTCGGATGCCCGGCCGCTTGCCCTTGTCAGGGGGCTCGGCAACGTCCTGGGAGCGCGGTTCGAGGACATGCCTCCCCAGCCCTGGCAATCAGCAAGGGGGCCAGGTCGGCCAGGGGCCCGGCGGTGAGCCGCTCTCGCGCGGAAGAACCTTCGTCTCGCTCGGGAGAACCTTCCTGTCGATGACCGAGCCGTGCTCATCCAGCAGCTCGACTGCGGCGATCTCCGTCCCCATGTAGTCGCCACAGCGTTGGACGACCACCAGCCACATCGAGTGGTTCGGCTCGACGGTGGTCACTGAGCCGTTGGCCAACTGGACCCGCACCCGAACTCCTTCGGCCGGGAGGACGTGACCGCCGACCACGGAGAAGTCCGCCCCGTTGCTGCCGAGCTCGCCACCCGCTCCGATCGATAGATGCGGGGCCCACGGGCACGCGGCTCCGCCAACCCCCCCGCCTCCCGGACTTCCGCCCTCGGGGATCACGATCCAGGTTTGGGAGACACCGCAGGAGGCACCGTTCAGGGTCCAGCGGATCGTCCCTGGTGGGGCTTCAAGGACCAGCTTCGAGGGGGATGAGGAGACGACTGTCGCAGGGACGAACCCAGGCGGCATGTCCGTCTCGCCGATGACGAGCTCCCCAGTGCCCTGGGTGCGGGTCGCAGTCGGAGTCTTGGTCGAGGTCGGGCTGGGAATGGAGGAGGACCCGGGGTGAGGTGACGTCGCCGGACCCAGGGCCACCACCAGAGCCAACGCCGTCACGGCGGAGGAAGCCAGGGCGACGGCGAGAACGGAAGCTCGGCGAACACGCCGCCGGCGTTTGGCCTTGCGCATGGTCTCGGCCAGCGCCGCTCCTGTGTTCGGCGCGAAGTCCTCCACGGCGCGCTCGAGGCGAGAATTCTCACTCATGGCCTTCTCCCATCACTCGCCGTAGCGCGGCGCGGGCTCGATGGAGTCGCGCCCGAACCGCGTCGGCGGAGAGCCCGAGCACCTGGCCTGCCCCATCGGACTCGAGACCCAGCCAGTCCACCAACACCAGCACCTCGCGCTGGCCGTCCGTGAGCGCCGTCAAGGCCTGGAGCAGGTCGGCCCTCGTCTCCACGGCCTGGAGGTGATCCACTACTTTCCCCGCCTGGGGACGACGCCGTGCCCGGACGGCGAGCCGGCGGAGTCGCTTGCGGTACAGGTTCATCGCAGTCCGGAACACGTAGCCCTCCGGCGAGTCCATCTGTTCGACCCGGTCCCAGCGCTCGTAGATCCGGACGAAGGCGTCTTGGGTCAGGTCTTCCGCCTCCGATCTCTGGCCGGTGACGAGGAGCATCGCTCGGGCCAGCCGCTCGTACGAGGCTCGGAAGAACTCCTCAAACGAAGCCTGGCCTCCATGAGCCGACTCGGTGGCGACGGGCTCGGTCGCCTTCACATCACATGAACCCCCCAGCACTCGATCGCGTGACGTTTGCCCATGCAAGATGCATGGTCACGCATGGCTCACTCGCCAGGCAAGAACCTGCCATGAGGAGCAACAAGCCGACATGCCACCCGAGCGTCATCTCATTCGGCCGCCTTGTCGCCATGGCAGGCCCGAACGCGGTGGGATGATCATCGCGACCGGCTGGGGTGGGCCGCACTGCTCCCGGGCCTTGGTGCTACGGTCGCGCCGAGCCGGCGAAACAGCCCGTGCGCAGTGATCACGGAGGGTGGCCGATGGAAGCGAGCGAGAACCTCGGAACCCGGGTCATTCTGGAGAACGAGCGGGTTCGGATCTGGGAGCATCGCGTTCCCGCCGGGGAAACCGGCCCGATGCATCTCCACCGCCGCCCTTATCTGTCCGTGGTCGTCGGAGGATCGACGGGGGATACGCTGGATCCGGATGGGAGCGTGATCGAGCAGTTCGCGCTGACCGCAGGGACCACCTTCTGGTACGGGGACGAGGATCTCCCCGAGACCCACGCCCTGCACA
The DNA here is from genome assembly GCA_045805265.1 of Actinomycetota bacterium. Classification (GTDB taxonomy): domain Bacteria; phylum Actinomycetota; class UBA4738; order UBA4738; family JACQTL01; genus JBJMLO01. Next base: position 165,828 of record JBJMLO010000024.1, on the reverse strand, counting down.
ACACCGGTGAGGAAGAGATCGTCATCGTGACGACCGAGCTCTTGTAGCGGACACCCGCCAGCTATAGGCTCCGGCAGCGGACAACGGGCCCAGGATGCCGGAGAGCCCAGCAACCGCAGGGCTGCTGGGCTCGTGAACCCGGCCTTTCGATCGCGCTCCCTGGGGAGCAGCGACCTGGTGGGCTAGCCTTCCTGCTGGCCCGCCATCTCCACGGGCGGTGTGTCGGGCGGCGACGGCATGTCGAACACGATCTCACCGTCGCGCGCGTCGACGATCACGGTGGTCCCCGCCCGGAACTCCTTCCATAGGAGCTTCTCGGAGAGCGGGTCCTCGACCATTCGCTGGATGGTCCGGCGCAGCGGCCGGGCTCCCAGCGCCGGGTCGTATCCCTTCTCGGCCAGCAGCTCCTTGGCCTCCTCGGTCAGGACGATGTCGACGTCCTTGGCCTTCAGCTGCTCCCGGACCCGTCGCGTCATCAGCTCAACGATGTTCTTCACGTCCTCCCGCGAGAGCGTGTGGAACACGATGACCTCGTCGATCCGGTTCAGGAACTCCGGCCGGAACGAGCGCTTCAGCTCGTCCATGACCCGGTCCTTCATCTTCTCGTGGGTCAGGCCATCGTCCGTTCGCGCGAAGCCGATGCCGGCGCCCTTCTGGATGTCGCGGGTCCCGAGGTTCGACGTCATGATGATCACGGTGTTCTTGAAGTCCACCGTGTGGCCCTGCGCGTCCGTCAGCCGCCCGTCCTCCAGGATCTGCAGCAGCGTGTTGAACACGTCCGGGTGGGCCTTCTCGATCTCGTCGAACAGCACGACGCTGAACGGCTTGCGCCGAACCGCCTCGGTGAGCTGCCCGCCCTCCTCGTACCCGACGTAGCCGGGCGGCGAGCCGATCAGACGCGACACGGTGTGCTTCTCCATGTACTCCGACATGTCGAGCTGGATCAGCATGTCCTCGTCGCCGAACAGGAACTCGGCCAGCGCCTTCGACAGCTCGGTCTTCCCGACGCCGCTCGGCCCCAGGAAGATGAACGAGCCCGAGGGACGCTTGGGATCCTTCAGCCCGGCCCGGGTCCGGCGGATGGACTTCGAGACGGCCACGACCGCTTCGGTCTGGTCGACGATCCGCTTGTGGATCTCGTCCTCCATGCGGAGCAGCTTCTCCGTCTCCTCCTCGGTGAGCTTGAACACCGGGATGCCGGTCCAGATCGACAGGACCTCGGCGATCTCCTCCTCATCGATCTCGGACAGCACGTCGAGCTCGCCGGACTTCCACTGGCGCTCGCGGCGCTGCCGCTCCTCGAGCAGCTGCCGCTCCTCGTCGCGGAGGTGGCCGGCCCGCTCGAAGTCCTGCACGTCGATCGCGGACTCCTTGCGCAGGCGGACCTCGGCGATCTTCTCGTCGACCTCGCGGACGTCCGGCGGCGCGGTCATGCGGCGGATCCGCATGCGCGAGCCGGCCTCGTCGATGAGGTCGATGGCCTTGTCCGGCAGGAACCGGTCGGAGATGTAGCGGTCGGCCAGGTTGGCGGCGGCCACCAGCGCGTCGTCGGTGAACGACACGCGATGGTGCGCCTCGTACCGGTCGCGGAGCCCCTTCAGGATCTCGATGGTGTGCGCCACGGAGGGCTGCTCAACCGAGATCGGCTGGAACCGCCGTTCGAGCGCCGCGTCCTTCTCGAGGTGCTTGCGGTACTCGTCGCGCGTGGTGGCGCCGATCGTCTGCAGCTCGCCCCGGGCCAGCATCGGCTTCAGGATCGAGGCGGCGTCGATGGCCCCCTCGGCCGCACCGGCGCCGACCAGCGTGTGCAGCTCGTCGATGAACAGCACGATGTCGCCGCGGGTGCGGATCTCCTTCAGGACCTTCTTCAGCCGCTCCTCGAAGTCGCCCCGGTACCGGGACCCCGCCACCAGCGCGCCGAGGTCGAGCGTGTAGATCTGCTTGCCCTTGAGCGTCTCGGGCACGTCGCCCTTCACGATGTCCTGCGCGAGGCCCTCGACGATCGCGGTCTTGCCGACACCGGGCTCGCCGATCAGGACCGGGTTGTTCTTGGTCCGCCGGCTGAGCACCTGCATGACCCGCTCGATCTCCTTCTCGCGACCGATCACCGGGTCGAGCTTGGCCTCGCGGGCCAGCTGGGTCAGGTTCCGGCCGAACTGGTCGAGCACCATCGAGCCCTGCGGCGTCTGTTCGCCGGGAGCCTGCTCGCCCTTGCCGCCCGAGTAGCCGGACAGCAGCTGGATGACCTGCTGGCGCACGCGGTTGAGGTCGGCCCCGAGCTTCTGGAGCACCTGCGCGGCGACGCCCTCGCCCTCGCGGATCAGCCCGAGCAGGATGTGCTCGGTGCCGATGTAGTTGTGGCCGAGCTGCAGCGCCTCGCGGAGCGACAGCTCGAGGACCTTCTTGGCTCGAGGGGTGAACGGGATGTGCCCCGTCGGCGCGGCCTGGCCCTGCCCGATGATCTCCTCGACCTGGGACCGAACGGCCTCCAGCGAGATGCTCAGCGACTCCAGGGCCTTCGCGGCAACGCCTTCTCCCTCGTGGATCAGCCCGAGCAGGATGTGCTCGGTGCCGATGTAGTTGTGGTTGAGCATCCTCGCTTCCTCTTGCGCGAGGACCACGACCCGCCTGGCTCGGTCGGTGAACCGTTCGAACATGTCAAGCCTCTCCTGGCCGGAACGCCGGCCCGCGTAGTGCGTGGCCCTGGGGATCTGAGGACTCCGTCCTACCCCCGAGGCACAGGAAGCGCCCTCGGTGACGCGCATCCGCGCCGCCTGAGCGCCCTCCGGAGACGAGTATACCCCCCGCCTCCCTTTGGACTCCCGGTGCACCCTCGACCATCACGTCTCCTCCGAGGCTCCCGGGACGACTGACGTTCCCGGTGCGCCCTCCCCCCAACTCTTCCCCGCCGTCACCATGACTGAACAATTCTGTCCCTATGGACATTCGGATGGAAGAGACCTTGGGATGAGATTCGGGGCGGAACTTTGGCCCGGCCGACATCCCCGTTCGGTCCCGTCACAGCCTTCTTCCCCTGGTCAGAGCCCCATTCGGGACAAGCGGTCGTCGGGCCGGACCTTGACTTTCTCCGGGAAGCCATCTACACCCCTCACACCAGGGAGGGGGACCATGGGTCAACGCACGAGGACGGTCTCGGTGATGGTGGCCGGGATGATCGCCGGGTCGCTGCTCGTCACCCCGGCCGCGGCGCACGTGGGCACCGCGATCCAACGCCTATCGAACCGCCCGATCAGGGCCCTGTCGACGCAGCTCTTCGACACGAGGACCCAGGGTGGAGCGCTGGTCACGCCGGACGATCTCGGGGACTACTGCGGACGGTCGGCGGCCAACCCGCGGTCGTACCCCTCGGGTCCGTGTACCGACGTCCGTCACCTGAACATCGCGGAGGGCTACGGGATCACGGCATCGCTCTCGCTCACACTCGGGGCCGACGGGTTGCCCATCGCGTCGTACTGGTCCCCAAACACGGGACGGGAGCTCCGGACGGCGCAGTGCGACAACCCCACCTGCACCGCCGGGATCAACATCAGCCAAGCGGAGGCCAACCCGGGAGACCCGAACCTCAACCTGGTCGGGGTCGAGACCTCGATCGCCATCGGGGCCGACGGTCTTCCTGTCATCGCTCACTGGGACGAACACGACGGCGATCTGATCGTGACGCATTGCGGGAATGCGGCGTGCTCGTTCGGGAACCAGTCGACGACCGCAGTCGAAGGCTCAGGAGCCCAGCTCGGGAGCCTTCCGTCCATCGCCATCGGGTCCGACAAGCTCCCGGTCATGACCTACTTCGACGACACGGCGAACGTCCTGCTGCTGACGCGCTGCAACGACGTCGCATGCGCCGGTCAGGACGAGAGCCTCACGACCGTCGACACGGGGACCGATGGCCCGAGCTCCATCACGATCGGCGTCGACGGGCTCCCGATCATCAGCTACGCGAAGGGCGGCCTGTTGAAGACGGCTCACTGTGGCAACGCCGCATGCGACTCCGGAAACGTCATGCATACACTCGACGCCGGGGGAGGCGCCGGGCGGAGCTCCATCACGATCGGGCTCGACGGCAACCCGGTGATGAGCTACGTGGTCGGCGGTTTCCCCGGGTACCACGTCAAGGTGGCCCACTGTGGCAATGCCTCGTGCACGTCGGGCAACACCACGAAGACCATAGGGCCGGGCGGCACGGACACGGCCATCGCCATCGGCTTCAACGGAACCCCGTACCTCAGCTACTTCCTGGAGACCACCCAATTCGTGGCCGACACCTACCTGAAGGTGGTGCACTGCGGCAACGCGACGTGCTCGTCGGGAAACGTCACCAAGACGCTGGGGCCCATCTACGCCGGATCGCACACCGACCTGGTGGTCGGCATCGACGGGCGGCCGCTCGTCGCGTACTGGCAGCAGTTCGGCACCCTGGTCTTCGTGCGGCCGAAGATCTGAGCCTCCGGGAGAGCGTCAATCCCCTTCCGGGCGGAGGTGGGGGAACGTGATGACGTCGCGGATCGAGGGCTGGTCGGCCAGGATCATGGCCAGACGGTCGATGCCGATGCCCATCCCACCCGCGGGGGGCATCCCGTGTTCCAGCGCGAGCAGGAAGTCCTCGTCCAGCGGGTGGGCCTCCTCGTCGCCCCGCCCGCGGGCCGCCTGCTGTGCCTCGAACCGGGCCCGCTGGTCGTCGGGGTCCGTGAGCTCGGAGTACGCCGGCCCCATCTCCATCCCGGCGATGACCAGGTCGAAGTGTTCGGTGACCCCGGGGCTCGTTCGGTGGGGCCTGGCCAGCGGCGAGACCTCCTGCGGGACGTCCTTCACGAATGTCGGCTGGAAGATCGTGGGTTCCACCAGCTTCTCGTACAGCGCCCACACGACGTGCCCCGGGCCCCAAGCGGGGTCCACGCCGACGTCGTGCTTCTCGGCCAGCGCCGGCAGCTCCGCGCGGTCGAGCGTGACCTCCTCCCCGACCGCCTCGGACACGAGCTCCAGCACGGTGACCGCTCGCCACGGCGTCTCGAGGTCCAGCTCGCGTCCCTGGTAGGCGAACCGGAGCGTGCCCACGACGTCGAGCGCGGCTGTGCGCACCAAGCGTTCGGACAGCCGCATCATGTCCTCGTAGTCGCCATAGGCCATGTAGAACTCGAGCATCGTGAACTCCGGGTTGTGGTCCCGGTCGATGCCCTCGTTCCGGAAGTTCCTCCCGATCTCGTAGACCCGCTCGAGCCCGCCGACCAGCAGGCGCTTCAGGTACAGCTCGGGGGCGATCCGCAGGTACAGGTCGACGTCCAGGACCTTGTGGTGGGTCAGGAACGGCGTGGCCAGGGCGCCGCCGTGGGTGACCTGCAGCACCGGGGTCTCGACCTCGAGGAAGCCCTCCGCGTCGAGGACTGACCGCATGGCCTTGAGGATCTTCGCGCGTGTCTGCACCACCGCGCGGTAGGCGGGCTCGGCGAACAGTTGCACGTACCGGCGGCGGACCTTGAGCTCGGGGTCCCGGATTCCCGCCCACTTCTCCGGCGGCGGGTGGAGCGACTTCGTCAGCAGGGTCACGGTCGTTGGCTTGACGCTGACCTCGCCCCGCTTCGTCTTCACAACCGGTCCCGTCGCGCCCACGATGTCGCCTAGGTCGAGGTCGTCGAGCAGCACCCACGACCCGGCGTCCATCGAGTCCTGCGAACAGAACAGCTGGAGGTCGCCGGACCGGTCGCGGATCACGACGAAGGTGACGCCGCCCAGGCGGCGGAGCATCACGATCCGGCCGGCGACGGAGCGGACCTGATCCGTCTCCTCGCCGGGTTGCAGGGAATCCTGGAACTTGCGGACGATGTCGGTGGCGTCGGCGTCTTTGGCGAAGTTCAGCGCGAACGGCGGGACACCCCGGGCATTCAGCCGGTCGAGCGTCTCCCGCCGGGCGGCGACGACCCGGGACAGGCGGCCGTGTTCCTCGTCCGGCTCCTGGTCGGAAGAGCCGACGTGGTCGGTGGCGATCGACTCCCCCGGCCGGTCCTGGGGGGGCTCAGGCATCCGGCCGCGTGTTCCGGTCGAAGATCAGGCGGAGCCCCTCGAGCGTCAGCCACGGCTCGTGGTGGTCGATCCGCTGGCTGTGGGGAGCAATGATCTCCGCCAGACCGCCGGTGACGACGACCGTGGCGTGGCCGCCCAGCTCCTTCTGCATGCGCTCCACCATGCCGTCCACCTCGGCGGCGGTGCCGAACACCAGCCCCGACTGCAACGCCGCGACCGTGTTCTTCCCGACGACCGCGTCCGGGGCCACGATCTCGACGCGGGGAAGGCGAGAGGCCTGCGCGATCAGGCCCTCGGCCGCGACGGCCAGGCCCGGCGCGATCGCGCCGCCCAGGTACTCGCCCTTCTCGCTCACCGCGTCGTACGTCGTCGCCGTGCCGAAGTCCACGACGATGCAGGGCCCGCCGTATTTCGTGAACGCGGCGAGGGCGTTCACGATGCGGTCCGCGCCGACCTCCCGGGGGTTGTCGGTCAGCACCGACACCCCGGTCTTCACGCCCGGCTCCACGACCACCGGGTCGAAGTGGAAGTACCGACTCACCATCTCCCGGAGCTCGCCGGTGACGGGCGGGACGACGGAGGAGATGACCACGCCCGTGATGTTCCGGGAGAACGAGAGGCCCTGCTGCTCCAGGAAGCCGCCGAACGCGAGGGCGAGCTCGTCGGCCGTCCGCTCGGGTTGGGTCGACAGGCGCCAGTGCCAGGCCAGCTCCTCGTCGCGGAACACACCCGCCACGGTCTGGGTGTTGCCAACGTCGATGGCCAGCAGCAATCGGTCCTCCTCTGACTGGGGTCATTGTCCCTTACGGCCGGGGGGGGCGACAGCTTGTGCGTTGGCCGGAGGTTGCGGGGGTGGCCGGCGGTGGGGTCGCTCCGTTTGCCCTACTCCGGCGCACTCCGGACCCCACCGCCGGCCAACCTTGGTTGCGCTCGGCAGAACCGATGGTCGGTGTCAGAGCGTCAGGGGATCAGCGGGATGTTGTCGATGAGGCGGGGTTTTCCTACTCGGGCGGCTACGAGGGCCCGGGTGGGGCGGGTGACTTCCTGGACTTCGTCGAATGACTCTTCGTCGACGAGGACGGCGTAGTCGAGGGCGGCGAGGGGCTCTTCGTCGACTGCGGTACGGAGGGGGGTGAGGAGGGGGTCTGCGGTGCGTTCGCCGGTGGCGAACTGCGCTTGGGCCTTCGAGAGGCCTCGGGAGAGGCAGCTGGCGGCTTCCCGTTCGCCCGGGGAGAGGAAGGCGTTCCGGGAGGACATGGCGACGCCGTCGGGTTCGCGGACGATCGGGCAGCCCGCGATGTCGACGGGGAAGGACAGGTCCCGGACCATCCGGCGGACGATGGCGAGCTGTTGGGCGTCCTTCTCCCCGAAATAGGCGGTGCTCGGGCCCACGACGTGGAGGAGCTTGGCGACGACCGTGGCGACGCCGCGGAAGTGGCCGGGACGGATGGCGCCCTCGAGGCGTTCGGCGAGGGGGCCCGGATCGACCGTGACGGCCGGCTGACCGGCCGGGTACATCTCCTCGACGGTCGGAGCGAACACCAGGTCGACGCCCTGTTTCCGGGCGAGGTCGAGGTCGCGGTCGAGGTCGCGGGGGTAGGCCTCGAAGTCCTCGTGGGGGCCGAACTGCAGGGGGTTCACGAACACCGACACCGCGACGATGTCGCGCTCTTCCCTGGCCCGGCGGATGAGCGAGAGGTGACCCTCGTGGAACGATCCCATGGTGGCCACGAACCCCACCGTGCGACCGCCGGCGCGCGCTGCCTCGCAGGCGTCGCGGAACTCGGCGGCGCGGTGGATCACCTCCACCGAGCCAGCACCTCCTCGATGGCTGCGCGGTCGTGTTCGGACAGGCGGCGGGCGCCCGCGGCCACCGCCGACGCGGCCGACGCCAGCGCGACGTAGGCGGCGACCGCCTCGGGCGCGAGCTCGCCGAGCGCGTGCAGGTTCCGTTCCACGGTCTCGGCGTCTCCCCGAACCACCGGTCCGGTGAGTGCGTCCGCCGGCCCCAGCGCCCCGGCGTTCTCGACCGAAGCTCGGGTCAGCGGCAGGAACTTCCGCACGGGCTCGTCGACCCCGGCCTCGCCCAGCACCCGCTCGGCCAGCGCGACGAGCGCGACCACGGCGTTCGACGCCAGCACGGCGCCGGCGTGGTACAGCGGCCGGGCCTCGTCCGCGAGCCGGAACGGGAGGGCTCCGGCGTCGCGGGCCAGCCCCTCGCCGAGCGCGAACGCCTCCTCCGTCCGCGCGGTCACGGCCGCTGCGCTGCCGGGCATCCGTTCCACGGCCGATTCGACGGTGGGAAAGGTCTGGAGGGGGTGCAGCGCGATCGGCGTGGCGCCGGCCGCCTCGGCCGGCTGCAGCGCGGCCATCCCGAGCGCGCCGGAGAGGTGGACGATCGCGGCGCCGGAACGGAGCGCGGGGGCCACCCGGGCGGCCGTGGCCACGACCAGGGCGTCGGGGACGCCGAGCAGCACGACGGCCGCCTGGCCCGCCGCCTCGGCCTCGGCCAGCACGGGGACGCCCGGGAGGAACCGGCCCGCGCGGGCGGCGGTGCCGTCCCGGCCCGAGACGGCCGCCACCCGGTGTCCCGCCCGGGTCAGGAGCACCGCGAGGGCGGTCCCCACCCGGCCCCCGCCGATCACCGCCAGGTCCATGCCGCGGAGTATGGCGTCCCTCGCGGGCTCAGCGGTCGAGCCACAGGAGCGGGCCCGACGGCGGCGGCGCCCCGGGCGGCAGCTCGAGCTCGCGATACCCCCGGCCGGCCGACGCGTACACGTGCCCCGCAGCGGCGACGAGCAGGGTGCGCCCCGAGAAGGCCGCCCCCACGGACTGGATCCCTCGGGGCAACGCCGGCGCCGCCCGCACCGGTCGCTCGCGGCCCGTGCCGACCTCCGTGTTCACGAGCCACACGCTCCTGACCGAGCCCATGGTCCCGAGGAGGGCGGCCATTCGTCCGTCCCTCGACCAGGCCAGGAACCGTTCCGCCACGAAGTCCCCGTGCGCGTCGCCGATGACGGTCGGCCCGCCGATCCCCTGCCACACGAGCAGGGTCCGGTCGGCCGGCCAGGGCGTCCCGCTGGGGGGAGCGGCTATCCGAGGCCCGACCAGCATGTCCCCCACCGGCGACACCGACAGGAGTGAGTACCGGGGGACGACGAGGTGCAGCCGCTTGTACCCGAGCTCGTAGACGCCGGCGTCGTCCGGCCCCTCGAGGGACACGAACGGGCGGGTCAGCCCGTCCACCCCCAGCCCGTCGGGGGTCGAGCACGTCGGCGCCTGGTACAGGTCGGCCTGGGCGTGGGAGATCGTGTCGACGAAGCCGATCCGCAGCACCGGGCACTGCCCCCGGGCCGAGGCGTCCCGGGTGACCACGAAGACCGCGTCGCCGCTGGGCGCCCAGGCCCCCAGCAGCCCTTCGGCCAGGAGTTGGGGAGTCCCCTGTGCGGTCAGGTCGCGGAACACGTAGGCCGACCCCCCCGCGCGGACACCGATCCACCGGTCGCCGGGGCCCGCGCCCACGATCTGGTCCGGCAACACCGTCCGGGGACCGGGGATCGCCCGCCCGGCGCCGAGCGACACCCGCCACAGCCGGCCGGTCACGCCGTCCCGGCCGGCCGACGCGTAGACCAACGTCCCGCTCGGCTCAGCGGTCACGGACACCGGCGGCGGTTGGTGGGACCGATGCTGGGCCGACACGAACGCGGCCACCAGAGCGACGGCCCCGATCGCGGCGACGAGCCGGAGCGGGTGACGCGGGGGCCCCCCGCGGGGCGGCAACGCGGCCCCGTCGTCGGCGACGAGGACACCGTCGGGCTGCTCCGCCGAGCGCGCCGCCGAGGGGACGTCTGAGGGGGGCTCGCGACGCGGGGAGGCATCCCGGGATGGCTCGCGCAGGTCCGGGGACGGGGCCGCGCGGTACAGCGGGGCACCGCACCGGGGGCATCGCTCGCCGTCGGCCGTTCCTTCCCAGTCGCAGCGGAAGCAGTTCGCCTGGGCGGCGCTCATCGAATCCCCTCGCGCACTGCCAGCGGGGGCACGACTGGGCGAACGCCGGCCAGATCGCCGAGGTCGGCTCGCAGCGACGCGATGCGCCGTCCGCCGGGAAGCGGCGGGTCCGCGACGAGCTCCAGCAGCGGCGCGAGGACAAAGCCCCGCTCGTGCATGCGCGGATGGGGCACCGTGAGCCCGGGCTCGTCGATTCTCGCCTCGCCGAAGGTGAGCAGGTCGACGTCGATGGTCCGGGGGCCCCACCGTTCTTCACGAACCCGGCCGCGGCGCCGTTCCACCTCCAGGCAGGCCTCGAGCAGGTCCCGCGCTTCGAGGTCGGTGTCGACCTCCACGACCGCATTCAGGTAGTCGGGCTGGGGCGGCCCAACCGGGGCGGTCTCGTAGACCCGGGAGGAACGGACGACCCGGATGCCCGGCGCGGCGCCCAGCAGGTCGACCGCGGACTGCAGGTTGGCCAGCCGGTCGCCGAGGTTCGATCCCAGCCCGAGGAAGGCCCGGGTGCTCACTCCGAGACGGCCTCCACGGCCACGTCGCCGACGCCGAGCCGCTCGGCCGCCCGGGGCTTGTGCACGGTGGCCGCGACGCGGAGCACCTTCGGCTCGCGCCGGACGGCCTCGACCACCGACCGGGCGATGGTCTCGAGCAGGCGGTGGGACTCCGACTCGACGGCGGACCGGACGGCGTCGGCCAGCCTCCGGTAGTCGACGGTGTCCTCCAGATGGTCGCCGGTGGGCTCCACGGTGACGTCGAGGTCCACCACGAGCTCCTGGGGATGGTCCTGTTCCCCGGGGCTCGCGCCGTGGCGCCCCGAGGCCCGGATGCCCGACATCAGGATGCGAACCGGGGTCACGAGGGTCCTCCGGCCCGCTGGGCCTGCCGCCGGGCCAGGGCGGCGGGGATCTTCCGGAAGTCCCAGGACGTGATCTCCTCCGGCTCCAGCCGCAGGAACAACCGGTTCCTCCACCGTTCGAAGTGCGGCCGGTTGCCGCCGAAGTACTTCTCCGCGAAGCCGTCGCCGACCCCCCCGAGGCGGGGATCGCCCTCGGCCGCGACGAGGTCGCCGCGCAGCACGACCCCGCGCAGCTCGTCGTACAGCTCCCCGTCGTCGACCGTCGCCGCGGCGCGGGGATTGGCCTCCGCGTTGCGGACGGTCCGGTTCCCCCCCGTCGTGTTCACGAACAGGGTCCCGGCGTGCCACACGAACCACAGCGGCACCACGTGCGGCCATCCGTCCGGCCCGACGGTCGCCACGCGAACGGTCCTCGCGCCGCCGAGGAAATCGGCGAGCTCAACGTCGGTGAGCGACACGTCAAGCGGGGCCATGGCGCTCCAGGGGGACGACGACCGGGCCGGGCGCACGCGCGTGCTCCGGCCCGTGCGCGTGCTCCGGCCCGTGGGTGTGCGAGCGGCCGAGCAGGTGCGTGCCGAGGAACTGCGAGAGCAGCGGCACGACCTCCTCCGGTGCTTCCAGCGGGGTGAAATGGGAGCGACCAGGGAGCAGGACCAGAGCGGGGCGGGCCAGCGTCGCGGCCAGCCGGTCGGCCAATTCGACGTCGAAGAACGGATCTTCCTCGCCCCACACCAGCAACGACGGGAGGTCGAGCGCCGCGAGCTCGGCCTCTCGCCCCGCCAGGCCGATGCCGTCGATGTCCCGGGCGGCTCGGAAGAACGCGCGGGCAGCGTCCGCGTCGACGGTGAACGGCTCTCGGAAAGCCGCGAGGAGCTCTTCGGTCACGACCTCCGTGCGGGCGACGCCGAGGTCGAAGGTCACACCGATGATGCCCGCGACGAACCCCGGTTCCTCCTGATCGGGTCCCGCGTCCTGCAACATGCGGACGCCCTCGATCGGCCAGGCGTCGAACGCCGCCGAGTCGAGGAGACACAGGGCGTCCACGCCGCCGTCGAGCGCGAGCAGCTGGGCCACCGCCCCGCCGAGATCATGGCCGACGACCGCGAACCGGCCGATCCCCAGCCCCCCGATCAACTCGCGGACGTACCCGGCCTGGGCCCGGGCGTGCTGCGGGACGTCCTCCGGCTTGTCCGACGCCCCGTAACCGAGCAGGTCCGGAGCGATCACGCGGAAGGAATCGGTCAGCCCGGGCCCGATGTCGCGCCACAGCACCGACGAGGTCGGGAACCCGTGCAGCAGCACCACGGCCGGACCGTCCCCGGCATCGACGTGGGCGATCTCGCCGCCCGAGCCTCGGAATCGTTGCGCCGCAACCCACTCCATCAGCCGTCACCAGCTCGAACGATCGCGTCGACCACCGCGACGACGTGGTGCATCTCGCGGGCGTCGTGCACGCGAACGATTTCCACACCCTTCGCGGCGAGCCACGCGACCGCGCCCGCGGTCCCCTCCAGCCGGTCGTCGACCTCGGCCCCGGTCAGCCGCCCGATGAATGCCTTCCGCGACGGTCCGACCAGCGTCGGGACACCCGACACCCGCACCGCGTCGACGTGCCGGAGCAGCAGCAGGTTGTGCTCCACCGTCTTGCCGAATCCGATGCCGGGATCGACGCACAGCCGGTCCCGATCGATGCCCGCCGCCTCGGCCGCCGCGACGCGCTCCTCCAGGAACTCGTGGACCTCGCGCACGACGTCGTCGTACCGGGGATCCTGCTGCATGGACTTCGGGTCGCCGAGCATATGCATGAGCACCAGCCCTGCGCCCGCCTCGCGGATCACCTCGAACATCCGGGGGTCGTCGCGCCCGGCGGAGACGTCGTTCACGATCGCGGCGCCGGCGTCGAGCGCCGCGGCGGCGACTTCCGCCTTCCGTGTGTCGACCGAGACAGGCGCGTCGACCTCGGCGGCGAGCCGCTTGATCACGGGAACCACGCGGTCGATCTCCTTGCCGGCCGGGACCGGGTCGGACCCGGGCCTGGTCGATTCCCCGCCGACGTCGAGCACGTCCGCACCGGCCTCGACGAGCTCGATCCCGTGGCGCACGGCGGCCTCCGGTTCGAAGAACAACCCGCCGTCGGAGAACGAGTCGGGCGTGACGTTCACGACGCCCATCAGGCGGGTCCGCCCGCCCAGCTCGACCTCGCCCGAGGCCGTCCTCCACCTCATCGTCACAGCGTAGCCGTCCCGCGGATTCGCACCGGTCGGTGCAACCGAAGGTCGGCCCGGGACGTCTGGAACCACGGAGGAGCGAGCGGGCATGATGCGGGCCGGGATCGGCCGAGACGAGCTGGGGCTGGTGAGCGAGGCGGGACGGCTGGGCGACCTGTACCGGCGGCACGCCGGCGACGCGACGCGCCTCGCCTACCTGGTGACCGGCGACCTGGCCCTCGCCGAGGACCTGGTCCAGGAGGCTTTCGTGCGCCTGTACGGGCGGTTCCGGGACCTCCGCAACCCCGACGCGTTCGAGTTCTACCTCCGACGGACCGTGGTGAACCTGGCCCGCTCACAATTCCGGCACCGGCGAGTGGAACGCGCGTACCTGGCGGGCCCGGAGCCGGATCGGCCGACGGCCGAGGCAGCGGGTGCCGACCTCGGGACACGCGACGAGCTGTGGACCGCGCTGCAGGCGCTGTCCGACCGGCAGCGGATCGCGATCGTCCTGCGGTTCTACGAGGACCTGTCGGAGGCCCGGACCGCGGAGGTCATGGGGTGCCCGGTCGGAACAGTGAAGTCGTTGGTGTCGCGGGGCCTGGACCGGCTCCGCGAGCGAATTTCAGCCGCAAACGAAGGTGAGTGAGATGGAGACCGAGATCAGTGAGCTGCTGCAGGAACGCGCCGACGATGTCCGCGTATCACCGGATCTGCCGGCGCCGACGCTCCGCCGAGCGAGGCGACGCCGGCTCGCGAACAGCGTCGTCGCCGGCCTGACGGCCGTGGTTGTCGTCGCGGGAGCCGTGGTCGGCCTCCAGGCCGCACTTCATGGCACCGGCGGTCAGACGCCCGTCGGCAACGGGACCACGGCGCCGACTCCGCAGACGTCAGCCACGCCGCCGGCAGGCGTGGGGACGGTGCCGTTCCCGGGCATCTGGCCCGAGCGCAACGATGACGAGCTCCAGGCCGAGCAGGCGAGGGCGGACCAGGGCCGCGACCGATACCGGCTCGACCCGGAGCAGACCGGGATCGAGTTCGCCCACCAGGCCCTCGGGTGGGACCCAGCCATGGTCGACGCGAAGGTCCAGGTCCCGCCCGGTACGTCGACGTCGGCCGATCTGTTCATCCGACTGCACTACGGCACGCTCACTCGAGAGGAGGGCCTGCAGCCGAGGGCTCCATACGCGCTTTACGTCGAGACGAAACAGCTCGGCCGGACGGACGCCGACGGCATCTGGTCGGTGGTCGGGGTGAGCTCGGACCTGCTCACCGAGACGTGCGATCTGGGCGCTACCGGCGCACCGGATGGCCTGGGCGGCCCTCCGCTCCAGGTCGGCGGCTCGGTCCACGTGTGCGGGACGACGTCGTGGGATCCGTCCCTGGCGCAGGTGCAGGTGTGGGTCGTTCCCGGAGACGCTGCCACTTCCGGGCTCGCTCCTGACGAGGCCTCGCCCGTGGCGCGGATCGCGGTCCAGCCGGATGGCAGCTTCGACGGGAACGTGGGCCCGATCCCCGGCGGATACGGTTCCTCCGGCGTGGTCGTGGTCGAGGTGCTCGACCGGCGCGGCGACCCCGCCGGCGTGCTGGCCCGGAAGGTCGAGATCGTGGAGCCTTCTCCGTCACCATCGGGCTCGGTCACCGCCAGTGCTCTGCCGGCTGCAGTCGAGGCCAGGGTCGCGACGATCCGGGCGGCGATCGCGAGCAACGACATCCCCACATTGGGTTCGCTGATCGACCCGGCCGAGTTCCGCTTCGGGGCGCCCGGCGTGCGACCGAGCTCCGGGCCTGCAGCCCGGCAAGCTGTTCTCTACTGGAAGGAACGGTGGCCCCAAGGCAGCGTCCTGCTCGACGCCCTCCTGCAGCTCCCGTACGCGACGATCCACGGCGGCGCCACCTACGTCTGGCCGGCGGTGGCGACGATGTCCCCCCACCAGCTCGCGAACCTGCGCGCGGTCGCACCCGAGTGGCCTTCGGCACTGAGGACCGTCTATCCCGATCTGGCAGCGCAGATACAGCACTGGGTGGCCGCCGGCCACTACACAGGCTGGCGGGTGGAGATCACCGCCGACGGTCGGTGGATCGCCTACTTCGAGGAAAGCTGACCGAGCGTACGCTCGATCGGTGGGCCCCAACCGATTCACCGAGATCAAGCGGCGCCTCGACGGGAGCGAGGAACGCTTCGATTGCGAGACCGTCCGGGTGACTGAGGACATCGCGGTCGTGTCGTTCCGGATCCCGGTGGCGGTCGGGCCCGTCCCGAAGGGGGCCACCACGCTGGGGTTCTTCTGGCGGCGCCGGAACTACAACCTCTACCGGTTCCTCGCCAAGGACGGCGACGTGCTCCTGCACCGCTTCGATGTCGTGGACGACGTTCGGATCGCCGACGACTCCGTCGAGTACACCGACCTGTACGTCGACGTGCTGGTAACCCCGACCGGCGAGCTCACGATCGAGGACGAGGACGAGCTGCAAGTGGCCGCGAGGCGCGGACGGATCGACGAACGCCGCTTGGCGGCCATCGAGCGGGCGCTGACCACGATCACCCGCGACTGGCGGCGGATCGTCCGCGAGGCGCTCGCGGCGCTGCCCGACGAGGGCTGAACCGGCCTCAGTCCGCGCTGCGGGTGAGGCTCATCGCCTCGGCCCGGGTCCGGGCGTCCGACCGGAACCGACCCCGCACGGCCGACGTGACCGTCACCGACCCCGGCTTCTTGATCCCCCGCATCGCCATGCACAGGTGCTCCGCCTCGAGCACGACGAACACACCCTTCGGCTCCAACCCCTCGTCCAAAGCGTCGGCGATCTGGGTGGTCAGCCGCTCCTGCACCTGAAGGCGGCGGGAGAGCAGGTCCACGACCCGGGCGATCTTCGACAGGCCGGTGATCCGGCCGTCTGCGTTCGGGATGTACGCGACGTGGGCCACGCCGGTGAACGGGGTGAGGTGGTGCTCGCAGGTGGAGTGCAGCGGGATGTGGCGGACCATGATCATCTCGTCGTGGCCGGCGCCCTTGACCACGGTCAGCACGTCGGCCGGGTCGTGACCGGTTCCCGCCAGGATCTCGCGATACATCTCGGCGACCCGCCCCGGCGTCTCGGACAGCCCCTCGCGATCGGGGTCCTCGCCGACACCCTCCAGCAGCAGCCGGACGCCGCGCCGGACCTTGTCGGCGTCGAACCGAGGCTCCACGGGCGGGTTGGTCATGCGGATTCCTCGGCCGGGACGATGTCCTCCAGGGCCGCCGGCAGCTCGCGGAGGTCCTGCAGCTCCGCCGACCGGGGCAGGTTCGTGATCTCGGACAGCCGGTTGATCCAGACCGCGGTGAGCCCCATCTCGGCGCACGGCGAGAGATCGTGGAACGCGCTGGCGGCGACGTGAACGTACCGATCGCGATCGGCGCCGGTCCGCTCGAAGAACCGGTCCCAGTGCCCGTGGGCGGGCTTGTAGGAACCGGCGTCCGCGGCGGTGACCGTGACGTCCGGCTGGACGCCAAGGTGGCCGACGGAGGCGGCCAGCAGGTCCGGGTCGGTGTTCGACAGCAGGCCGAGCTTCCACCCGCGCGTCTTCAGCTCGGCGAGCGCGGCCGGGACCTCGTCGAAGGCCGGCCATCCCGGCAGCGACTCGGCCAGGGCGAACTCCCTCCCCGCGGGCACCCGGAGCTGCTCGTCCGCCGCCAGCCGGACCAGCGAGTCGCGGAGCACCTCGCGGTACGGCGCCGCGGAGTCCTGCTCGATCTCGGGCTCGACCTCGTGGAACCGCTCCAGCAACCGCTCGATCGTCGGCTCGTCGGCCTCGGGCCACACCTCCGCCATGGCCTGCGCGATCCCGAGCTCCCAGTCGATCAGCGTGCCGTACACGTCGAAGGTGGCCCATCGATCGGTCATCGGATCAGGAGGGTAACGCGCCGACCGGGGAGACGCCGCCTCAGCGGAGCGGGGCGGGGCCGCTCGAGGGTGCCGGGCCGGACGCGGGCCCGCTAGAAGGCGCCGGGCCGCCGCCGGGGCGGTTCATCCGCCGGGCCACGGCCATGCCGGCCGCACCGGTGCGCTGGGGCCGCTTGATCAGCCCCTCGAGGATCGCGACCAGCTCGTCCTTGTCGATCGTCTCGCGCTCGATCAGGACCTCGGCCAGCTTGTCGAGGTGCTGCCGGTGGTCGGTGAGGATCTCGAGCGCCTCGTCGTGCGCCTCGTCGATCAACCGGCGGATCTCGGAGTCGATCTCGAACGCCACCTGCGGCGAGTAGTCGGGCTGCGCCGAGAGATCGCGCCCCAGGAACACCTCGTGCTGCTTCTGCCCCAGCATCAGGGGGCCCAACAGGTCGGACATCCCGTACTCGGTGACCATCTGCCGGGCGATCTGCGTGGCCCGTTCCAGGTCGTTCTGGGCTCCGGTCGTGATGTCGCCGAAGACGATCTCCTCGGACACCCGCCCGCCGAGGAGCATCGCCAGCTCGTCGATGAACTCCTCCCGGGTGACCAGGAACTTGTCCTCCATGGGCAGGGTCATCGTGTATCCGAGCGCGCGGCCCCTCGGGATGATCGTGATCTTGTGGACCGGGTCCGCGTTCGGCAGGAGGTACGCCACCAGCGCGTGCCCCCCCTCGTGGAACGCGATGATGCGCTTCTCCCGGTCCGAGATGATCCGGGTGCGCCGCTCGGGCCCGGCCAGCACGCGATCGATGGCCTCGTCGACCTCGGACATCGTGATGGCCCGCTTGGAGCGGCGGGCCGCCAGCAGCGCGGCCTCGTTGATGACGTTCTCCAGGTCGGCCCCCGTGAACCCCGGGGTCCGCCGGGCCACCACGTCGGTATCCACGGTCGAGTCGAAGGGCTTGCCCCGGGCGTGGACGCGGAGGATGCCCTTGCGCCCCTCGATGTCCGGCCTGTCGATCACGATGTGCCGGTCGAACCGGCCGGGGCGGAGGAGCGCCGGATCGAGGATGTCCGGCCGGTTGGTCGCCGCCATCAGGATCACCGCGGTCCGCTGGTCGAACCCGTCCATCTCGACCAGCAGCTGGTTCAGGGTCTGCTCGCGCTCGTCGTGGCCGCCGCCCAGTCCGGCGCCGCGATGGCGGCCCACCGCGTCGATCTCATCGATGAACACGATGGCCGGCGCCGCGCCCTTGGCCTGCTCGAAGAGGTCGCGGACGCGCGCCGCGCCCACCCCCACGAACATCTCGACGAAGTCCGAGCCCGAGATCGAGTAGAACGGCACCCCGGCCTCGCCGGCGACCGCCCGGGCCAGCAGCGTCTTGCCGGTCCCCGGCGGGCCGTACAGCAGCACGCCCTTCGGAATCTTGGCCCCCATGGCCTGGAACCGGGCGGGGTTCTTCAGGTAGTCCTTGATCTCGCCGAGCTCCTCGATGGCCTCGTCGACGCCGGCGACGTCGGCGAACGTCGTCTTGGGCTGGTCCTTGGTCATGACCTTGGCCCGGGACCGGCCGAAGGACATCACCCGCGCACCCCCGCCTTGCATGCGGTTCATCACGAACAGGATCACGAGCACGATCAGGATGACCGGCAGCAGGGTCGTCACGAGCAACGACAGCCAGGCGTTGCCCTTCTGGGGATCGACCTGGAAGGGGACGCCGAACCGCTTCAGCAGGCCCTGGAGGTCCGAGCCCGAGTCCGCGAGGTACGTGGTCTGGAACTCGTGGCCGTCGCGGAGCTCGCCGTCGATAACCTGGGACGACTCGTGGAAGGTGGCGTTGCGGACCTGGCCACCGGCCACCAGCTGCTCGAAGCGGAACTGGGTGACCTTCTCCGCGGTCTTGCTGTTCGAAGAGAACGCGATGAACACCCACAGCGCGACCAGCACGAGCAGGACCCACACCAGTGGGCCGCGGAGGAGTCGTCTGAAAACGGTGTCGGGCCGGTCCGTGAGAAGTCTCCTGCGTGCACGAAAGAAGGCGGAGGCCCCGTCCCCCTGCCTGAGCCGATGGTAGCACAGGGGTCCGACATCACCTCCGGAGCGAGGCCCTCGATCAGGCCTCTCACCTGCGGAAATACGTTCCGGGCCAGCGTTCGGTTCTGGACGCCGGGCCGAGCCCTACCGGATGCCGGTGTCGTAGGTGACGGTGACCCTGGTGAACCGGTGCGACCGCACGACGACGTCGAGCGGCTTGCCGTACGGGAATCCCGAGTCGGAGGGCGGCCGCGGGGCGAGCGTGTAGCGCCCCGGTTGCAGGGCCACCTCGAACCTGCCGTGGGCGTCCGACCGGACGTGCGTGACGACGTCGCCGTTCGGGGCCTCGACGTCGATCTGGGCGGCGATGGGCTTGTCGGGGCACGGGCTCCCCGCCCGTTCGACGGGACATTGCGGCCCCGCCACCGCGATGCCCCGGATGCCCGAGTCGAAGGCGGGACGCGTCCCGCCGGGGTCGCCGACCGCGTTCGAGCCCTGCCGGGCGCACCCGGCCAGCGCGAAGAGCGCGTACAGAACGGGGAGAATCCTGCGCATGACGGGTTGGACGGGATCGCCGCCGCCCGCGTTCCCCACCGGGGGCGCTAGTCCGGCGAGTCCTGGTAGGCCGCGGGCTTGAGGGTGGCGACGTACGGCAGGTTCCGGAACCGTTCCCCGTAGTCGAGGCCGTAGCCGACCACGAACTCCGGCGGGATCTCGAACCCCACGTACTTCAGGTTCACGTCCACCTTCTGCATGGCGGTCTTGTGGAGCAGGGCGCACACCTCGAGCGAGGCCGGGCGACGAGTGCGGAGGTTCTTCAGCAGGTACGCGAGCGTCAGCCCGGAGTCGACGATGTCCTCGACCAGGAGGACGTTGCGCCCCTCGATCTCGTGGTCGAGGTCCTTGAGGATCCGGACCACGCCGGACGTCTTGGTCGCCGCGCCGTACGACGACACCGCCATGAAGTCGAATTGCAGCGGCAGCCGGATGTTCCGCGACAGGTCGCCCATCAGCACGAACGCGCCCTTGAGCACCCCGACCAGCAGCAGGTCCCGGTTGGCGTAGTCGCGGGTGATCTCGTCACCCAGCCGGCGAACCGTGGCCTGGATCTCCTCCTCGGAGATCAGGACCTTCTCGATGTCGTCTTCCAGGGCCGGCACGTGAGCGAGCAGTCTAGGAAGCGTGTGCTCGATCTGCGAACCGACGGGCGGCGACGCGAGCCGGAGATCCATGTCTTCTCCCCCCTCTTCGAGCGGGCCTACGGAACGTCCCCGGGGGAAGTTCGGGAAAGACGAATGTACTCCTTGTCCCGCACGGCGATCAATCCCCCACCCAGCTGACGCCGGCGGCCGGGCCGACCGTTGGCGAGATCCAGGACGGCGCCGATGGATGCCTCGGTCGCGGGCGCGTCGAGCTCGCGAAGGATCGACGCCACCAGTCGGGCCGAGAAGGCCTCGTCGGGGACGCGTTGCAGGAACAGCAGGAAGCCGTCGTCCACCCGCTCCGCCAGCCTCGACTCTCCGTCCGGCCGGGCCGGCCGCCCGAACAGGTCGAGCTCGCGCTGCAGGAGCCGGGCCGTGCGCGCGATGGGCCCCTTCACGTCGCGGCCGGTGGCCCGCTCCAGGGCCGGCAGGCCCTCCAACCGGATGGCGTTGCGCAGGTACCGGGTCTCGGCGTTCGTCGGGTCGTGGCGGGGCCGGAGCCGGAGCGACCGGCAGAACGCCTCCACCTCCGACCGGCGGACGTCGATCAGGGGGCGGACCATCTGCCGCCCGGCGGGCCGCATACCGGCGATGCCGTGCGGTCCAGCCCCGCGGATCAGCTGGATGAGCACGGTCTCGGCCTGGTCGTCCAGCGTGTGACCGACCGCGATGCGGGCGGCGCCGGCCTCGTGCGCGGCGTCCGTCGCGGCCGCGTACCGCACCGTCCTGGCCCAGGCCTCCACGGACTCGCCGCGCTGCGGGGCCGTCCCCGCCGCGGACCGGAGGACGAACGGCAGCCCGAGTCGCGTCGCCAGACGCCGGACGTAGCCTGCATCCCGCGCGCTGTCGGGGCGCAGGCCATGGTCGAAGTGCATGGCCATCGGACGGATCCGCAGCAGGCGCCGGAGCAGGTGCAGGGACTGCAGGAGGCACGTCGAGTCGGGGCCGCCGGAGACCATGACCAGCACGAGGTCGCCGGCAGCGAACATCTCGTGCTCGCGGGCGGTAGCGGTGACGCGCTCCAGAACCCTGGCCACCGCCGGCGGTCGACGGGACATGGTCCGAGTCCTCAGGAGCCGGGTGCGGGCGGGGGCTGGGACTCCGGGCGAACCCGCTCGAGCCACCGGTCGGGCGCCATGACCTCCTCGAGGCTCGGGAGGTTCTCCGGCGTTTCCCACACGGTGTTGAACCCGCCCATCCCCACCCGATCGACGACTGCGGCCACGAACCGTTCGCCGACGTCGTACTGGCGGACCTTCGATTCGAAGCCGATCAGCCGCTGGAAGCTCCGCTCGACCCCCGAGGACTTCCGGCGCTCGTGCAGGCCACGGCGCATGCGTTCCGCGCCCGGCACCCGCTCGGCGCCGACCGTGTCCATCACGTAGTTCGCGTGGCCCTCGAGCAGGGACATCAGCGCCTGGACCCGCTCGAGGATCGTCCGCTGCTCCGGCGTCATGAACAGGAAGATGAGGTCCTGCCCGCGCCGGGCGCCGGACCGGATCTCCTCGACGGCGCGCTTCAGCGCCTCGACGACGCGCTTCGAATCGAGCTCGACCGAGTCCAGGTAGGCGTCGACCTGCCCCGTGAGGTGGTTCCGCAGCCAGGGCACCGATCCGAACTGGACCCGGTGGGCGACCTCGTGCAGCGACAGCCACAGGCGGAACTCGCGGCGATGGAACCGCAGGCGCCGCTCCACGGCGACGACGTTGGGGCCGACGAAGTACAGCATCCCCGTGTCGTCCGGCGGCAGGAACAGGTCGTACTGGCCGAGGACCTTCCGGGAGACATAGCCCATCAGCAGCCCGACCTGCAGCCCGAGGCCCTTGCGGCGCATCGTTCCGCTCTGGCCCTTCTTGCCGAGGACCCGCGCGGCGAGCGGCTCGAGGACCGCCTGGAACCCCTTCAGGTTCTGGTCGATCCACTGGCTGCGGCTCATCACCCACGCGCGGGCCTTGGAGCCCTCCGGGGCCAGGCCAGTGAACTCGACGACCATGTCCTCGGCGGCCGGTACGAGCTCGGTGAAGTCCAGGGTGATGCGGGACTGCTCGGCGGCGGAAAGGCGGGGCCCTCCGCCGGTGAGGCGGGCTCCGATCGTCGACGCCAGCTTCCAGTCGACCAGTCCCGAGGCCCGGTCGCGGTCGTGCATTGCCCAGTCGACGGCTTCCACGTGTCGGCGCGGACGCGCCCTTCCTCCCTTCGGGATTGGAGATGGCTCGCCGGCCAGACTACTCCACGGTTCCCCGAATGGGACCGGAACAAGGGTTCCGCGAGGCCGAGGCGAGCGAGGTCGCGAGCCCGAGCCGGTTGCTGGCCGGACTACTCGTTGCCGGTCTTGGCGCGCCAGGCCTTGACGGCGGCGGAACGTGCCCTACCCTCGGCCACCCGCTGGCTGGTCCCCTTGGCGGTCTCCTCGGCAAGCACCCGGTCGAACGTCTCCTGGTCGAGCTGGACCGGCTCCCTGGGCCGGGGTGCCGCCGGTGCGGGTGCAGCCGGTTCTGCCGCTGCGGCCGCGGGCGCTGCCGCGGCGGGTGCTGCCGCGGCGGGTGCTGCTCCGCCCGGAGCCGGGGCCCCTACGGGCGCGGCGGGGGCGGGAGCGGCCGCGGGAGCCGCCGGAGCGGCCACGGCGACCGGCTGGGGCGCCGGCACGGCCTGCACGCCGGCCGGGGGCGTGGCCTGCTGCCACGACCGCTGGAGCACGACCGCGGTCTCGGGCCCGGGACGTCCGGGGCGCCCGGCCCGCGGCGCCTCCTCCTCCTGGTGCTGGAACCGCGGCGCGAACCGGAGGTACATCGCGCCCAGGAACAGCAGGACGGCGCCGCCCAGGATGATTGCGCCTTCGGCCATCCAGTAGACCCAGCCGCCGGTCTCCTTGGTGATGACGTCGGTGGGACCGATGGTGACCTGGGCCGACGCGGCGAGCGGAACAGCGAGCACCGCGAGCAGCAGACCCGCGAACACGGCGAGCCGAAGGGCGACACGGGACCGCGGCCAGCGCATCGCGCGGGATTCTACACAGTGGGTTCTGGCCTCCGCCGTCGGGCCGCGTCCTGGCGACATCGGCGATCACGCGGTGTGGTGGCGAGGTTCCGCTGCCCGCTCTCGGGTCAGTCGGGCGTGGCGGTGAGCTCGACCTCGGTCGCCACGACTCGGTTCCTGCCCGCCTCCTTCGCCCGGTACAGGGCCGCGTCGGCCCGGGCGACCAGGCCGGACGCGTCTCCGTCGACGGAGGCCGCAACCCCCAACGATGCGGTCGCCGAGAGCCGCCCCGCCGCCCCCGCGTGGAACGCCCGCCCGGCGATGGCGGAACGGAGCCGTTCGGCGACCTGGGCGGCGACCGCCGGCGGCGTGTCCGGAAGCACGACGACGAACTCCTCCCCGCCGTAGCGGTACACCGCGTCCCCGGGCCGGACGGTCTCGCGGAGGATCTCCGCGGTCTCGCGCAGCAGGGCGTCGCCCGCTGGATGCCCGTGCGTGTCGTTCACGGTCTTGAACCGGTCGAGGTCGACCATGATCAGCGAGCTCGGGCGGCCGTTCGCCTGCGACAGCGTGGTCGCGAGCTCGGCGTCGAATCGCCGCCGGTTCCCGACGCCCGTCAGGGAGTCGACGAGGCTGTCCTCGACCGCCGCGGCGGCCTGGCGAGCGCTCTGGAGGGCCGCGGCGGCTACCGGGGCCAGCGCCATCAGGCGGTCGCGATCCCTGGCCTCGAACGGGACGTTCGGACTGCGGACCAGCACCAGGACGGCGTCGACCCGGCCTCCCCCCACCAGCGGAACGGCGGCCAGGGACACGGGCAGGAACCGCACGGCGGGCTCGGTCGCGCTCACCTGGACCACGGGCTGCCCGGTCTCCGAGACACGGCCGACCATGCCCTCCGCGAGCCGCTCCACCACCAGGAGGTCGGGCTGGCTCTGGTGCCCGACGACCAGCCGTTCGTCGATCCTGCGGACCACCGCGGCGGCGGTCGCCCCCACGAGGCCAACGGCCTCCCGGACGATGGCGCGTTCGATGTCGCCGGACGCGGTCGCGCCGGTGAGCCGCCTGCTCACCTCGAGCAGCTCGTCGATCCCGTCCTGCGGCCCACCCGGGCGATGGGCCCATCGCGGCTCCGCGGCCGGTGCGACCGATGGGATGCGCGAGCCGGTGGAGGGGGTCCGGGCGCGCCCCCGAAGCGTTCGAACGAGGAACGACATTGCGAGCGCGATCACCGCCACGACGACGGCCACGGGAAGCCACGGCGTCCCTGAACCCCCGCCGCCCTGGCCGGGCAGCGCGGCCGCGATGGCCGCCGGGTCCGGTGGGCCGGTGGGCGCCCCGCCGCCCTGCAGGAGCAATTCGTCGAGGGCCAGGACGTACGTCTCCGCCTGGATCGAGATGGCGCTTCCCTGTCTCGCGGCGGCGAGGTCGGCCTCGCTCAGCGGCGACAGGACGGCCGTCGCGTCCGGCGGAAGCGGCACCTCCTCGCCGGTCAGCGTCGTCAGGAGCGTGGCGGCCTCCGCATCCCGTGCATCCAGCCTGTCGAGCGCCGAGTCGCGGTCGGTGCCGGAAGAACGCAGCGGCTCGGTGGCCGAGGCGATCCGGGCGACGGCAGCGCCGAACCCGCCGAGCTCCACCAACGCGGACGCCTCCTTCGCTGCCGCGAGGCCCGCGGCCAGCAGGTCGTCGTGCGCCTGTGCCGAGATCGCGGGCGGCCCGGCGGGGGGCCCTCCCGGCGGCGGGGACTCCTGCGCACGCGCCATCGAGGCCGCCGGACCCGTGACCAGCAGGGTCATCGAGGCGGCGAGGAGGGACGGTCGCTTCAGGAGACGGAGACCGAGCACGTCTGTTCATTTCGGCGCGCAGGACCCCGATCTCAAGTCCGCGCGGCACAAGGGCCGGACCCGGAAACGGTTCGGCTCGAGTCGCCGACCACGCCCGTTCTCAGTGGATTCGCATTCTGGAGACAATCGGGCGATAGTCTCCGGCGCCTGCGCCGGCACAGGCTCGACCCGGAAGTGCCGGGCACACAGGGAGGCCGGCAAAGGGGGTTCGAGACGATGCGCAAACGGCTCTCACTGGCCGCGGTCGTCCTGACGGCACTCGCCGTGACGGCGGCCCCGACCCTGGCACCGCTCGGCACGCCGGCCATCGCTGCGCCGGCCTCGCCGAGCACGTCGCCGGTATCCGGCTGTCAGCTGCAGTCGGCCAGCGGCCAGGTCAAGCACGTGATCTACATCCAGTTCGACAACACGCACTTCCTTCGGGACAACGCGAACGTCCCGTCGGACCTCGAGCAGATGCCGCACCTGCTGAACTTCATCAAGAACAACGGCACCCTGTTGACGAACGACCACACGGCCCTCATCTCACACACGGCGACGGGGATCCTGACCTCGCTGACGGGCGTGTACCCCGACCGGATGGGCCAGCCGGTCTCGAACAGCTTCCGGTACTTCAAGACCGACGGCACGACCCGGACCGGCGTCTCGTTCGCCTACTGGACGGCGCCGCTGTTCGACCCGGCCGGCAGCACCACCGACACCACGCCGGAGATGATCAACGAGCAGGGGAAGATCGCCCCGGCGCCGTGGGCCCCGTACACCAGGGCCGGGTGTGACGTTGGCGCGGTGGCCACGGCGAACACGATCCTCGAGAACACGGCGATCGACATCCCGACCGTGTTCGGTCCCGCGTCGCCGGAGGCCGCCGAGGTCGCCGCGAACCCGGGCCAGGCCTTCGCGGACTTCGTGGGCATCGGCGTCCACTGCGCGCAGGGCGGCGCGATCTGCTCGGCGGCCAATCACGGCCGCCCGGACTCGCTCCCCGACGAGCCCGGCGGCTACGCCGGATACAACGGGCTGTTCGGGGCCAAGTACGTCGACCCCGTGATCAAGCCCAGCGGGCCGATGACGGACCTCGACGGGAACACCATCCAGGACTCGACCGGTCACGTCGGGTTCCCGGGCTTCGACGGGATGGAGGCCACCGTCTCGCTGTCGTGGGTCGCGCAGATGCAGGAGGCGGGTGTTCCCGTCACGTACGCGTATATCTCGGACGCGCACGACGGCCACGGCACCGCCGGCAACATCCACTTCGCGTACGGGCCCGGCGAGGCCGGGTATGTGCAGCAGCTCCACGACTACGACAGTGCGTTCGGGAAGTTCTTCGACCGCCTGGCCGCGGACGGGATCAACAAGACCAACACTGAGTTCGTGTTCACGGTCGACGAGGGTGACCACTTCGTCGGCGACTCGCCCACGCCGACGGGCTGCGACGGCGTGAACACGCCGTGCACCTACAACCGGGTCGGCGAGATCAACGCCGACCTGCGGCGCATGGTGTACACGCAGACCGGCGACTCGACCCTGTTCTCGGTGCACTCCGACGACGCCCCGACGGTGTACGTCAACGGGACGGCAGCGCAGCCGCTCCGGGACCAGACCGACCCCGTGGTCCGCAACCTGGAACGCGAGGTGGGCGGGTTGCACTGGACGAACCCGTACACAGGGCAAGTCGAGAACAACATCATGGTCGCGGAGGCGGACCACACGGAGATGAAGACGCTGCACATGGTGACCGCGGATCCGTACCGGACGCCGACGTTCACGCCGTTCGCGGATCCCGACTGGTTCTTCTTCGCCACCGGCAACGTGTCGGGTACGACCGCGCCCGCACCCTGCGCGACGGACGGGGCGTGCGCGTTCATCCCGGCGCGAACGAACCAGAGCTTCGCGTGGAACCACGGCGACATCCAGGACGAGATCGCCTCGACCTGGGCCGGCTACGTCGGTCCGGGGGTCCGGCACATGGACCAGGTCGGAAACGTCTGGACGGACCACACCGACGTTCGCCCGACGCTCCTCACGCTCGTCGGCCTCAAGGACGACTACGAGACCGACGGGCGTACGGTTACCGAGATCCTGGACTTCGACGCCGTGCCGGATGCCCTCCACACACACCACAATGAGCTGGAGAAGCTCGGCGCCGTATACAAGCAGCTCATGGCGTCGTTCGGGCAGTTCGGCATGGATACGCTCACCGCATCGACCCGTGCGCTCGCGAGCAACGACGCCGGCGACGGGACATACACCTCGATCGAGAATCAGATCGCGAACCTGACGGGACAGCGCGATTCGCTCGCCGCCCAGATCCGCACCGGGCTAAACGGCGCTGAGTTCTCGGGCCAGAAGCTGAGCAAGGGTCAGATCGCGTCCTGGACCGCCCAGGCCCAGTCCCTGATCGACCAGGCCGCCGCGTTGGCTGCCGGCCCATAGCAGCCATCGAGCAACGAAACGACCCGGGACGTCGAGGAGCCCCGGGTCGTTTCGTGTTCGTGGTCATCGCGCGGAGGTCACGGATTCACTCCCAGTTCACCTCGGCATGCTCCGTCGGTGGACTGAGTCGCCTTCTTCCTCTTCGAGCCCGGAGCGAGAAATGTGTCGGAAACCGGAGGGAAGGGGAGGCATTGCGGCTCCCGCGCATACGGACCGTTCTCGCCTGCAGTTGAGCAGAGCGGCCCGATCATGCAGTGGTTGCCAGACGCCGAGAATCCCGATCCTGTTCGGAGGGGTTGACCTCCCCGGTGCCCGGTGGCCACCCTGGTCGCGGATCCTCAAGGGAGGTGCGCGGATGGGGGCATTTGGTTTCCGGACACGACCGGCGTCGGTGGCGGTCCTGGCCTTCGTGTTGCTGGTGATCGTGGCACCGCCGGCCTTGGCCGCGCCGGGCGATATCGACTCCTCGTTCGGCTCCGGCGGCAGAGTCAGGACCGACTTCGCCGGGTTCTTCGACATCGCCAACGACGCCCTCGTGCAGGGCAACGGGAGGGTCGTGGCGGTGGGTCAGGCGGCCACGGGCACCACGTTCGGATCCAACGACTTCGCCATCGCGAGGTACACGGCCGGTGGTGATCCGGACCCCGCGTTCAGTGGTGACGGGCGACAGCGCACCGACTTCAGCGGCATGGGGGACACCGCCGAGGCGGTGGCGCAGCAGGACGACGGGAAGCTGGTGGCGGCCGGCTCGTCGGAGACGGCCGCGGGCGGTCGGTTCGCCCTCGCGAGGTACACAACGAACGGCCACCTGGACACGACGTTCTCCGGTGACGGGAAGGTGCGCACGGCGTTCCCCGGATTCGACAGCACGAGCGCCGCCGACGTTGCCGTCCAGGGGGACGGGAGGATCGTCGCCGTCGGGAACGCGATCTTCGTGCCCCAAGCGCCCGGCCCCGGCGGGACACGCGGGGGCCCGGGTGTCGTCTCCGACGTCGCGGTGGCCCGGTACAAGCCCAACGGTTCCCTGGACCCGGCCTTCGGAGGGGGCGACGGGTTGGTGACCACGGATTTCGGCGGCGCGTTCGACCTCGGATCGGCGGTGACGTTCCTTCCCTCCGGCGCGATCCTGGTGGCGGGGTTGTCCCAGACCCCTGCCCTCGAGCAGCGGCTTATCGCGGTGAGGTACCTGTCGAACGGGACGCGGGACGGCTCCTTCTCCGGTGACGGGAAGGTGGTCGTCGACATGGTGGCCGGGGAGTCCGAGAGTGTCGCCGGGCTCGCCGTGCGGCCGGACGGCCGGATCGTCATCGGCGGCACCGCGCACAACGCGGTCACGGGCTCGTCGGGCGCGGACCTGGCGGTCCTGCGGCTCAAGGCGAACGGTGGCGTCGACGCGACCTTCGGGGGCGGGGACGGCAAGGCCTTCGCGGACTTCGGCGGATCGGAGGACCCCGACACGATGCTTCGCCAGGACGACGGGAAGCTGGTGTTCGTCGCGACCCGGCCGCCGCCGCAGACCCAAACCCAGGCGATCTGGGTGTTCCGGCTGACCGGGGCCGGAGCGCCCGACACGGGCTTCGGGGCCGGCGGACGGGCAAAGGTCGAGTTCTCCGACAGCGTGGGGGGCTTCGGCGGTGCCCTCGATCAGAGCGGGCGCATCGTGGCGGTCGGCCGAGTCGGAATCGGCAGCGACGGCGACTTCGCCGCCACCCGGCTGGAGGGCTGACCGTTCTCGATCGAACCCAGACGGCGGCCGGATGGAGCCGGAGGTGGTGTCTGGTTTCACGACACAGACGACAGGTGTCTCACGACATCGTTTACATCTCAGACTGAAGGGGGTGGGCGATGTCGTTGGCTCGGCTGGTGGTGGCAGGCGTCAGGTTCGAGGGACGGACGAGTCGCCCGCTCACAACTCGCAGGACGTGAGACGGTCGTGTCCCGCGCCACCTCGACAGGTGTCCCGGCCGGCACCGCCGCCAAGCGCGTCGTCACCTCCGCCGCCGAAGAGGTGGTCCGCGTGCAGGCCACCAGCGAGCGAGTCGTTGCCGGGTCCGCCGGACAACAGATCGGTGCCCGGTCCGCCAACGACCGTGTCCGATCCGTCGCGCCCCAGGATGATGTCCGCGCCGCGATCGCCGTAGATGTGGTCGTTCCCCGCCCCGCCCAGGAGGACATCACTCCCGCCTCCGGCCTTGATGATGTCGGCGCCGCCTCGGCCGCAGATCACATCGCGGTGCACGGTGCCAGCGAGTGTTTCCGAGGCGGCTGTCCCCGCCACCGTGCAACGCACGGCAACAGCGGCGGTCAGAACGTCCGACGCGACAGCGGCGGAGCGGCCCGCGAGGTCGGTGGGGCTGGCCGCGTGTGACGCCGGTGTCGTCCAGCCCGCGAGATACGACACACCTGCTCCGTCGATGGCGTCGTTGACCACGAACTCCTCGCCCTCGCCACCGAGGTAGGAGGCGTACTCAATGCTCGAGGCCGTGGGATCGAAGACGGCGAGGTACGCGTCGAGGCCTCCGCCACCGTAGCCTGGCTGGGCTGCGTTTGTAGACGTGGGGAGGTTGGTGGAATTTGTGGAGCCCGCCAAGTAGAGGTTTCCAGCCGAGTCCACCCCGGCATAGCCGCTCTCCGCACCGGCCCCACCAAACAACGTGGCGGCCACCAAGCCTGTCCCCACACTGTTGACTTCCACCACGAAGGCATCGGAGTTGCCATGCAGGGTCCCGGAATAGGCTCGGGGGGTCACTGGAAAGTCGCTCGACCACGTGCTGCCCCCCACATAGGCGGTGCCTCGCGGTGTCACCGTCAACGTTCTCAGGTCCTCTTCGCCTGAGCCACCGACCAGGATGGCATAGTCGATGGACGACGCATCGGGCGAGAGCTTGGCGACGAAGCCCTGGGTGACGATGTAATGGTCGGAGGGAGGCTGGTCAGGAACCCCGGGAAAGTCCGGGGACGTGGTATTGCCAGCCACGAAAGCATCGCCCTTCGAATCAAGGTCGACCGTCATGCCCGCCTCGTCGGAAAACCCTCCCAGATACGTCGCATAGAGAAGCTTCGAGCCGGTCGGGTCGAGCTTCATGACGTAGGCGTCCTCGGCGGCCGTGTTCTTCCCGTCGTTAAGGACAGAGTCGGCGACGCCGGGCGTGACGGGCAGGTCCGTCCACCCGGTCGTACCTACGACGAAGGCGTCGCCCGCCGAGTCCACCGCGATACCGTGCCCGTATGTAGTCCCCGGGAGGAAGGTGGAGTACAGGAGGTGTGAGCCGGACGAATCGAGCTCTGCCACGAACGCACGCCGATCTCTCCCGGGCCAGGTCTGCCGCACCGTCCCCGAGGTGGTCGGGAAGTCATGAGAGTACGTGAGGCCGGTGACGAAGACGGTGCCCCCCGGCCCCACCGCGACGGCGTCTCCGGCGTCCTCGTAGGCGCCCCCGAGGTAGGTGGCCCACTCGACAGTGGAACCGGTTGGGTCGATCTTTGCTACGAAGGCGTCGGTCGAGCCGCCGTAATCAGGCTGGATCACCCCTGACGTCGTCGGAAAATCCGGTGACTCCGTGTAGCCCGTGAGGTAGCTGCTTCCGTCGGGGCCGACCGTGTTGTGCCATGCCCAGTCCGTCCCGTACCCCCCGATGTTGTCGCGGAACAGTAGGGACGGCGATTGTGCGTCGGCGTCGGAGGAGGCGGCAGATACGGGTCCGGACAGGGCGAATGGCGTCAAGGTGAGGACGGCTGCCGCGCTGGCGAGCAGTGAGAAGCGTCCGGTCTTCGTCCAGCGTCTGAGTGGATGTTGATGCTTCCATTGCATGTTCGGGCCCCCCCCAATCGCGCATCTTGAGGGCAATCGGCATCAAATGGCAATAGCGCACCCGCGCACGATGACTTCGCGTACGTCCGTGAATCGTACCTCGCGGGCCATCTGGTGGGCGCACGCGGCCGGAGCGATCGGTCGACGAGGCCAGAGCGAGCCTCTGGCCTAGTACCGGCGGACCCACCGGTGCGCGGCTTGAATGGGACACGTCGAAGCGGAGGGAGGCGGAACCCGCACGAGGTTAGAGCCGGAGGTCGGACTCGAACCGACGACCTGCGGTTTACGAAACCGCTGCTCTACCAACTGAGCTACCCCGGCCGGGTTGACAAGGGTAGCAGCGGCGCTTCCGGGCTTCAGTCGGACTTCACTCCAGGACCCGGAACACCTCGACGGGTTCCTTTCGGCCCTTGACCTGCTGGATTCCCTTGGGCTCCAGCTTGAACCAGCCGTCGGACGCCGCCTGCGCCGTCGCTCCCGTGATCAGCACCTCTCCGGCCGCGGCGACGGACTGCAGACGTTGGGCGACGTTCACAGCGTCCCCCAGGACCGTGTACTCGAGCCGGCCGCCGCCGCCGACCGTCCCGGCCATCACCACGCCGGTGTTCACGCCGATCCCCACCTGCAGCGAGCGGAGGCCCTGCTCGATCGACTCCTCGTTCAGCCGGGCCTGGCAGGCCTGCATCGCCACGCCGCAGCGCACCGCGCGGATCGCGTGGTCTGGCTCGGGGTTGGGCGCCCCGAACACGGCCATCACGGCGTCGCCGGCGAACTTGTCGATGATCCCGCCGTGCTCGGTGACGACCTCGGCCATCGCCGACAGGTGGCGCGTGAGCATCTCCGCCAGCTCCCGGGCGGGCGTGGTCTCGGCCACCGCGGAGAACCCCCGGATGTCCGAGAACAGGATGCTCGCCTCCACCTCCTCCGCGAGCTGGACGCCTCCCTGCCCGATCTTCTCCGCGACCCCGCTCGGCAGGTACGGAGCCAGCGCTCGGGCCGACGCCTCCCGGTCCACGACCGCAGAGTGCAGCTTCTTCAGCTCGTCGACGGCCCGGGTATGGCCGCTGCCGGCCTCGCCGGCCAGCCGCCCGAACAGGTCCGTGACCTTCCGGTCGATGTCCTCCTGTGTCGTGCCGAGGCGCTCGGCCAGCTCGGCGTAGCCCATCCCCGACGCCATCAGATCCAGGATCTGGCGGTCCCGTTCCTCCGTGTCGTGCCTGCCCGCGAGCCGTTCCGCGATCGTGGGGTCGATGGCGGAGCCGCCGGCGGCGACCTCGCGGATGGCCCGGACCAGCTCCTCGCCCTCGGCCACGCGCTCCTTCAACAGATATGCCAGGCCGCTCTGCCCCTTGCCCAGCAAGGCGAGGGCGTAGGCCTCGTCGTCGTGGGCCGAGAGCACCACGACGCCCGTCCCCGGATGCCGGGCGCGGATCTCGTGCGCCGCGTCGATGCCCTCCAGCTGGAAGTTCGGAGGCATCTTGATGTCGGTGACGACGACGTCTGGCCCGAGCTCCTCCGCGAGCTTGATCAGGGACGGCGCGTCGGCGGCCACGCCGGCCACCTCGATGCCGTCGGACGCGTCGAGCAGCGCCCGGACCCCCTCTCGGACCAGGACGTTGTCCTCCCCCAGGACCACGCGGATGTTCATCGGGCGCGCACCCCGCGCGGACATCGTCGACTCATCGTGGTCTTCCTCCCCCCATGCGCATGTACGATCCGGCCGTGCCGATTCGGGTGGTGTTCGCCGAGGATAACTACCTGGTCCGGGAAGGAACAGCGGCGCTGCTCGAGACCGAGGACTCGATCGAGCTCGTGGCGGCGGTCTCCGGCCTGGACGAGCTGCTGGCTGCCGTCGAGGAACAGCGGCCGGACGCGGTCCTCACGGACATCCGGATGCCCCCCACCAACACGACGGAGGGCATCCAGGCGGCCCGGCGGATCCGTGCCGAGCACCCGGAGATCGGCGTCGTGGTCCTGTCCCAGTTCGCGGACGAGGCGTACGCGTTCGACCTGTTGAAGGACGGCGCCGCCGGCCTCGGGTACCTGCTCAAGGAGCGGGTCGCCGACGTCGACGAGGTGGTCCGGGCGATCACCGAGGTGACCAGGGGCGGCTCGGTCCTCGACCCCAAGGTCGTGGAGGCCCTCGTCGCCGCCAAGGACCGCATGGCCCACTCCCCCCTGGCCGAGCTCACCGAGCGGGAGCGCGAGGTCCTGTCGCACATGGCCCAGGGCGAGAACAACGCCTCGATCGCCCGGTCCCTGTTCCTCACCGAGCGAGCGGTCGAGAAGCACATCAACTCCCTGTTCCACAAGCTCGGCCTCTCCGAGGAGCCCGACGTCCACCGCCGGGTCAAGGCGGTGCTGGCCTACCTGCACGAGGGCGGCCTGCAGGCCGGCTGACCGGTCGTCCGGTGCGCCCGGCGAGCCCGTGGGCGGAGGCTGACGCCCGAACGACCAGGGCCGGGATCCCGTTTCAGGTGTCTCACGAGCGTGATCGTAGGGAGCCGCGAGCCGGGCGGACATCATGCCCCCACCCCGATCCTGGCGGGAAACCCGATCCCGGCCGGCGTGCTGGCTTCCCTCCCCGGGGTCGAAACCGCCTACCCGGAGTGGGGGCCGTGCCCTTCCTCGCGGCCCGCCCAGGCAGCACAATCGGGCAATGACGCGCCGGACGGCGTCCCGGCTGGCTTGGGGCCTGTTCGCCCTCGGCCTCGTGATCTTCGCCGCGGCGACCTGGCTCAGCCTGGCCGCCGATGCCGCCTTCGACGTGGCGCCGTTCCTCCCGATCCTGCTCTCCTTCTCGGGAGTCGGAGCGTTCGTCGCCTCCCGCCGGCCCGAGAACTCACTCGGGTGGGTGATGCTGAGCTTCGCCGCGATTTCGCTCGGTCTGTTGGCAGACGCCTACGCCCAGTACGGGCTCACCCGCTCCCCGGTCGCCGGCGGCACCGACTGGGCCGCCTGGGCGTTCATGATCTCGATCGAGCTCACCTACATGCCGCTCCTTCTGTTGCTGCTCCTGTTTCCCCATGGGCGGCTGCTGTCCAGGAGGTGGCGCCCCATCGCCTGGGGGGTCGTGATCGTCTCGCTGGTCGGCGCGGCGGCCACGGGCATCTCGGACGTCAACTTCTCCGCGAGCGGCAACTTCCCGAAGCTCCGCGACCCCGTACAGCTCCTCCCGCGTTCGGCGGTGTCCCCCGTCTACGGCGTGTACCAGGGGATCGTGGTGGTGCTCTTCCTCCTGGCCGCGGCGTCGCTCGTGCTCCGATTCCGCCGCTCACGCGGCGAGGAGCGCCAGCAGCTGAAGTGGATCGCGTTCGCCGGCGCGCTCGCGGCCGTCGGGCTCGCTGTGCTCGCCACGTTGCCCCTCGGGATCGAGCCCGTGGTGGCCTTCGTCGCGCTCGTGCCGCTGATCGCGGTCGCCGCGGGCATCGCGATCCTGAAGTACCGCCTGTACGACATCGACGTCGTCATCAACAAGACGATCGTGTACGGCGCCCTGGCCGGGTTCATCACGGGCGTCTACGTCGCGATCGTCGTCGGCGTCGGGTCGCTCGTGGGGAAGACCGGCCGCCCGAACGTGCCGCTGTCGATCCTGGCGACGGCGGTGGTGGCCGTCGCGTTCCAGCCGGTCCGGGAGCGCGTCCAGCACCTGGCCAACCGCCTCGTGTACGGCGTCCGGGCCACGCCGTACGAGGTCCTGTCGGAGTTCTCCGAGCGGATGGCCGGGACCTACGCCGCCGAGGAGCTGCTGCCGCGGATGGCTCGCACCCTCGCGGAGGGCACCGGTGCGGAACGCGCCGAGGTGTGGCTCCGGGTGGGCGACGAGCTCCGGCTCGACGCGGCCTGGCCGGAGGACGACGTGCACCGGGCCCGCATCGCGCTCGCGGACGAGGATCCCGGCGAAGTCCCGGGGGCGAACCGGACTGTGGAGGTGCGACACCGAGGCGAGCTGCTCGGCGTCCTCGCCGTGGCGAAGCGGCCCGGCGAGCCGCTCACGACGACCGAGGACAAGCTGCTCGCCGACCTGGCGTCGCAGGCCGGCCTCGTCCTGCGCAACGTCGGCCTGACCGAGGAGCTGCTCGCCCGGCTCGACGAGCTGAAGGCCTCCCGGCAGCGCCTGGTGGCCGCGCAGGACGAGGAACGCCGACGGCTCGAGCGGAACATCCACGACGGTGCGCAGCAGCAGCTCGTCGCGCTGGCAATCAAGATTCGCCTGGCGGAGTCCATGCTGGACAAGGACGTCGAGCGCACCCGGGCGATGCTCGACCAGGCCCGGGCCCAGACGCAGGGCGCAATCGACGACCTCCGGGACCTCGCCCGCGGCATCTACCCGCCGCTCCTGGCCGACCGGGGACTGGCCGCGGCCCTGGAGGCCCAGGGGCGCAAGTCAGCCGTTCCCGTCGAGGTCACCGCGAACGCGATCGGCCGGTTCCCCCAGGAGGTCGAGGCGGCCGTGTACTTCTGCGTGCTCGAGGCGCTGCAGAACGTCGCGAAGTACGCGCATGCCACCAGGGCCTGGATCGAGATCTCGAACGGCGCCGGGCGGCTGGAGTTCCGGGTCCGGGACGACGGGACGGGCTTCGACGTCGCCTCGGTGCCGCGGGGCTCGGGGCTGCAGAACATGGCCGACCGGCTCGCCGCGCTCGACGGGTCAGTGGAGATCGACTCGGCCCCCGGTCGCGGCGCCACCGTGATCGGCCACATCCCGATCGGACGGCCGGCGGCCGACTCCTGAAGCCGCAGGCGTCCCGGCCCGGGCCGCTCTCAGGCGCTCGGCGACGCCGCGGTCCCGGTGGCGGCGGCCCACGCCTCCGCCAGCCGGTCCGGCTCGAACGAGGACTTGGGGATGTAGGCCGACGCACCGCATTCGGCGGCCCGGGGCCCGTACTCCGATTCCTCGTACGTCGAGAGCAGGAGGATCACCACGCGGTGGTTGGCCGCCTCGAGGATCTTGCGGGTGGCGTCCAGCCCGTTGATCCCGGGCAGGTTCACGTCCATCAGCACGAGGTCCGGGTCGATGCTCTGGGCCAGCTCGATCGAGTCCTCGCCGGTCTCGGCCTCCCCGACGAGCTCGAACCCGTCCGTCGACTCGACGACCAGCCGGGCGGCGAGCCGAAACGGGGCCTGGTCGTCCACGATCATCACCCGAACTGTCATGTCTCCGATGCTCCCATTGGTCGGCGCGGGCGTCGGTGATGCGCGCATGTCTCTTCGGCGGGGTGGCCGCACCCCTCAAGCCGCGAGCGCCAGGAACGCCTCCTCCAGGACCAGCCGCAGATTGAGGTTCGTCTCGTCGGCGACGGCGGCGCGGGTCTCCTCCAAGCGGCCCAGCGCGCGGCCCGCGGCCGGCGCCGTCAGCGAACGCAGGCCGGGCTCGGCCCCCGGATCCAGGTCGAGGTTCACCCGGAGCGACCGGTCGCCGCCCGCCTGCTGCAGCAGGCGGTCCCGGAGCAGCGTGGACGCCGACAGCAGCACCCAGTCCACGTAGTCGCGCTCGGCCCGGCGGAGCCGGCGCTTGTGCCGCTCCTCCAGCCTGCGGACCACGCCTCGGAAGGCCTCCTCGGTGCGCCCCCGGGCGTCCTTGAACGGCGCCAGCTCCTCCGCCAGGTCGTCCTTCATCGCGTCGCGGTACCGGTCGGCGGCGGCCAGCACGACGTCGGCGGCGGCCAGCGCGCCGGGCGGCCCCTCGGCGACGAGCGCCAGGGCCGTGCTCGCCGCTTCCCGGAACGACAGGCCGTCGCGCCCGGTGGCGATGCGCCGGGCCCGGCCGAGGTTCCCGCCGGCCAGCCGGGCGGCGAGCAGGGCGGCGTCGGGCAGGACACCCTCGTCCTCCAGGGCCCGCGCGACGAACGCCTCCGCCAGCGGGAGGAACTGCACGACGTGGCACCGCGAGACCACGGTCTCGGGCAGCTCGTCGGGCCGCGCCGACAGCAGCAGGAGCACGGCGTCGGCCGGCGGTTCCTCCAAGACCTTGAGCAACACGTCGGCCGCCGCGGGGTTCAGGCGGTCGGCCTCCCGGATCACGAAGACCTTCCGGCCGGGCTCGGGAGCCGTGCGGAACGCCGGGTGCCACACCTCCTGCCGCACGGTCTCGACGTGGATGTCGCGGCCCTCGGGCTCGACGGCGAACACGTTGGGGTGGCGGTCGGCGAGGGCCAGCGCGCAGGCCCGGCACTCGCCGCACCCGCCGTTCGGACAGAGCAGCGCGGCCGCGAACCCCCGGGCCACCTGCTGCTTGCCGCCTCCCTCCGGCCCGGCCAGCAGGTAGGCATGGTGCGGCCGGTGCAGCGCCTGAACCAGGAACCGCACCGCGGCCTCCTGGCCCGGGATCTCCCTGAGGACGGCCGGGGCCAGGGCCGCCTCAGTCATCGCGGGCCTCCTGCGCGTGCCGGGGCGGCGGACCCTCGTGCTGGGTGCGGCCGTCCGACTGGGTCGGCCCGGTGGGAGAAGCCTCCCGCCCCGCCCGGCCGTCGCCCGACTCGGCCCGACGGGGCTGGGCGGCAGCTCCCGCCGGGATCACCGTCCCGTGCGCGGGCGTGTCCACCGCGGTCTGGGGGCGGACCAGCCGGCGCAGCGCGTCCCGGACGTCCTTGTGCACGACCTCCGGCGGACGGCCGGAATCGATCACGACGAACCGCTCCGGATGCTCCTCGGCGATGCGCAGGTAGGCGTCGGCGACCTTCGCCATGAACGGGGATCCCTCCCGCTCGATGCGGTCGATGTCCTCCCCGGCGCGCTGCAGGCCGAGCTCGGGCTCGATGTGCAGGAGGATCACCACGTCGGGGAACAGCCCCTGCGTGGCCCACACGTTCAGCGTCAGCACGTCCTGCTCCCCGAGCCCCCGGGCCACGCCCTGATACGCGAGCGAGGAGTCGACGTACCGGTCGCACAGCACGACCTTTCCCTGCTCGAGCGCCGGCCGGATCACGGTCGCCACGTGCTGGGAGCGCGACGCGGCGAACAGCAGGGCCTCGGTGCGCGGCTCGACCTGCCCGACGCGGGGGTCGAGCAGCAGCTCCCGGAGGCGCTCCCCCACCTCGGTGCCACCCGGCTCGCGGGTCACCAGCACCTGCCATCCCTCGGCCTCGAGGTACTCGCGGGCCAGCCGGATCTGCGTGCCCTTGCCGGCGCCCTCGACGCCCTCGAACGCCACCAGGACTCCCTTGCGCGGACCCTTCTTCAGGCGGGGCATCAGCGACAACCCTACCGGCTTGGTCAGACGGTTCCGCTGCAGCCCCCGGCGGGTGGCCAGGGCCCCGAGGATCGCCACCCCCGCCCCGATCCACAGCGCCAGCCGGGTGCCCGAGAGGTCGATCCGGACGCCGCCCAGTTGCAAACCGTGGTTGCCGAGCAGGCCGGCCAGGGCCGGGAAGCCCGCGAGCGACGCGAACAGGCCCAGCCGCGACATCACGGTGAGCGCGCCGAAGGTCCGGCCCCGGTACTCGTCCGCCACGTTCTCCTGGAGCAGCGCGTACCCGTTGACCCAGGTGGCGCCCGCGAAGATCCCCGTCGCGACCGTGAAGACCGCGGCCAGGGCGATATTGGGCATCGCCGCCACGACCGCCAGCAGGACCGCCGCACCCAGCATGGTGAGCGGGAACAGGAGCTCGCGCTCCACGAACTTGCTGATCTGCGGCACCGAGGCCATGCCGATGCCCATCCCCAGGCCCAGCGCCGTGACCAGGAAGCCCCAGCCGGGGGCCTTGCCGTGGAGCGTCTGCTGCGCGAAGAGCGGACCGATCCCCATCACCGAGCCCACGCCGGCGAACGCCACGACGATCCCGACGGTCATGGCCCGGGCCAGCCGGTGGCCGCGCAGGAACGTGATGCCGTCGCGGATGTCCTTGCCGGCGTTCGCCAGGTGGAACCGCTCCCGGGTGCTCGGCCGCATCGCCCGGATGGGGAGGCGGCTCACCATGTACGCGCTGAACAGGAACGACAGGCCGTCGATCCACAGCGCCAGGAACTGGTTGTTGTGGGCGAAGTACGGGACCTTCTTGCCGATAGCGGTGGCGAGGCCGGCGAGCAGCGTGAAGATGATCCCACCGAGGGGCAGCGTGCCGTACGTCGTGGCCATCCCCACCGTGTTCGCGTTGACGATCTGCCGGCGGGGCACGAGGTTCGGGACGCTCGAGTCCTTGGCCGGCACCCAGAGCAGCGCCAGCGACTCGATGAAGAACGACAGGAAGTAGATCCCCCACAGGACGCCGATGAACGGCATCGCCGCGTACATCGCACCGCGCGCGATGTCGGCGGAGACCATGAGCTTCTTGCGGTCGACCCGGTCGACCAGCACCCCGGCGAACGGGCCGAACAGGATGGACGGCAGCATGCGCGCGATCATCACGCCGGCCACCGAGAAGGCGGCCGCGGATCCGGTCCCCCCCAACCGCGGCGACGAGACGAGGGACGCGACGGCGATGAACCCCACCCAGTCGCCGAGCGAGGAGACGGCCATGGCGGCCATGAGCTTGGAGAACGCGGGGTGGCGGAAGAGGTCCTTCAGGGTCGCCGGCTTGGTGCCCCGGAGGGCGGCGACCTCGTCGGCCAGGCTGGACACTGGGTTCCTCTCGTCCGGCTAGGGGCCGGCCCCGTCCCCTCCGGCGCCGTTCGAGCCGGGCTCGGGGGCGGGCGCTGCGGGCTCGACGGCTCCGACCTTCACCAGCACCCCATCCTGCACCACGGACCCGCAGGCGACGCACTTCGCCTTGTCGCGCGCCTGTGCGGTGAGGAGGCCGCCGCAGTGCGGGCAGGGATCGGGCAGCGGCATCGACCACACGGCGAAGTCGCAGTCGGGGTACCGGTTGCAGCTGTAGAAGACCTTACCGCGGCGGCTGCGCTTGGTCACGAGCTCGCCCTGGCCGCACTTCGGGCACGTGACGCCGGTGCCCTTCGGGGGATCCTTCTTGATGTACTTGCAATCGGGGTAGCCGCTGCACCCCACGAACGGGCCGTACCGGCCGGTCTTCTTCACGAGCGGCCGGCCACACTCGGGGCAGGCCTCGCCGGTCTCCTCGGGCTCGGGCCGGGCCTGTGTGTCGCCGACGTTGCGCGTGTACTTGCACTCGGGATAGTTCGGGCAGGCGATGAACTTCCCGTTCCGGCCGAGCTTGATGACGAGCTTGGCCGGCGTGCGGCCCTCCTCGATGCATAGCGGGCAGAGCTCGTCGAGCTCCTCCTGGGGGCGCTCGATCTCCTCCTCCTTCTTCTCGAGGAGGCGTTCGAACGGGCCGTAGAACTCGTCGAGGACCTGGGTCCACCGGAGCTTGCCCTCGGCGATGTCGTCGAGCTCGTCCTCCATCTTGGCGGTGAACGTCACGTCGACGATCTCCGGGAAGTGCTCGACCAGCAGGTCGATGACGACCTCGCCGACGTCCTCCGGGTAGAAGCGGCGCTCCTCCAGGCGGACGTACTGCCGGTCGAGCAGGACGCTGATGATCGAGGCGTACGTGGACGGCCGGCCGATGCCGAGCTCCTCGAGCGTCTTCACCAGCGAGGCTTCGGAGAACCGGGGCGGCGGCTGGGTGAAATGCTGCTCGGGGAGGATCTCGAGCAGGCGCAGGACCTGCTCGGCGGTGAGCGCCGGGAGCCGGCCCTCCGCGTCCTCGTCGGGCGCGTCGTCGCGTCCCTCGAAGTACACGCGGCGGAACCCGTCGAACTTGAGCGTCTGGCCGGTCGCACGCAGCAGATACGGCGGAGCGCCCTCGGCGGTCGCGGCGATGTCGACCGAGACCTGGTCGAACCGGGCCTCGGCCATCTGCGACGCCACCGCTCGCTGCCAGATCAGGCGGTAGAGCCGGGCCTGGTCGCGGTCGAGGTGCTGCTCCACGCCGTCGGGGAGACGCTGGGCCGACGTGGGCCGGATGGCCTCGTGGGCCTCCTGCGCCCCGCGCTGCTTCTTCTTGTAGACCCGGGGCTTCTCCAGCGCGTATTCCTGGCCGAACTGGGTGCGGACCACGTCGGCCAGGTCGGCCAGCGCCGTGTCGGCGATGTTCACCGAGTCGGTCCGCATGTACGTGATCAGGCCGGTCTGACCCTCGCCGGGGAGCTCCACCCCCTCGTACAGCTGCTGGGCGACGCGCATCGTCTTCCGGCTGGAGAAGCCGAGCTTGCGCGCGGCCTCCTGCTGCAGCGTCGACGTGGTGAACGGCGGCGCCGGCGAGCGCTTGACCTCCCGCTGGCGGACCTCCTGGACCGCATAGGCGGCGCGGCGGAGGTTCTCGACGTGCTGGGCGCCGTCCTGCTCGCTGCCCAGGACCAGCCCCTGCTTGTCGGGCGACGCCGCGAGCTTGTCCTCGCCGATCTGGATCAGCCTGGCCAGGAATCCCGTGTCGTCGGAGTCCTGGGCGAGGTCCGTCGACAGCCGAGCGTCGATCGACCAGTACTCGACCGGCACGAAGGCGCGGATCT
This sequence comes from Actinomycetota bacterium, assembly GCA_045805265.1. GTDB lineage: Bacteria > Actinomycetota > UBA4738 > UBA4738 > JACQTL01 > JBJMLO01. Next base: position 124,146 of record JBJMLO010000024.1, on the reverse strand, counting down.
CCCGCTCCCGGTCGACGATGAGCCGCAGCGCGACCGACTGCACGCGGCCGGCGGACAGCCCGGGCCGGACCTTCTTCCACAGGATCGGGGACAGCCGGTACCCGACCAGACGGTCGAGCACCCGCCGGGCCTGCTGGGCGTCGACGAGCTGCATGTCGACCATGCGGGGATGCTCGAACGCCTCAAGGATCGCGTCCTTCGTGATCTCGGTGAACGTGACCCGTGCCGTGTCGGCCGGGACGAGGCCGAGGATCTCCGCGACGTGGAACGCGATGGCCTCGCCCTCCCGGTCGAAGTCGGTGGCCAGGATGACGTCGGCCGCCCGCTTGTGGGCAGCCTTCAACGAGGCGACAGCCTTCTTGGACGCCTCGGGGATCACGTATTCGGGCTCGAACTCGTGCTCCGTGTCCACCCCGAGCTTGTTCTTGGGGAGGTCGCGGATGTGTCCGTACGAAGCCCGGACGGTGAACTCCTGGCCGAGGTATCGCTCGAGGGTCTTCGCCTTCGTCGGTGATTCGACGACGACCAGCTTCTTTGCCATGGAGTTTCCGCGGCATATTCCATGCGCCCAGAAGGCAATGTCAACAACCCGGGCGCCGGGTCGATCCGCGGTCGTAGGCTGGAACGGCCCCGGGCCGGTAGGTATTCCCGACGACGGCCTGTCAGGATTCGGAGCACCGTGGAGCACTTCCTCACCGACATCGTCGCGCGGCACGGCTACATCGCGGTGCTGCTGCTGATGGCCGCGAGCACGGCCTGCATCCCCGTCCCGTCCGAGGTCGTGCTGCTGTTCGGCGGGGCACTGGCGTCCTCGACGTTCGCGCAGACCGCGCTGGCGGGGGGCGCGAACCACCTCAGCCTGCCCTGGATCGTCGCGGTGGCGACGGTCGGGACGCTGGCCGGGGCCTGGGCGGCGTACGGCATCGGCGCGATCGGCGGGCGGCCGCTGGTGGACCGGGCGGGGAAGTACCTGCTGTTCCGCCTCGACGAGGTCGACCGGGCGCATGCGTGGTTCGAGCGGCACGGCGACAAGGCCGTCCTGATCGCGCGGGTCATCCCGGTGGGGCGGGCGTTCATCTCGCTGCCGGCGGGCGTCGCCCGGATGTCGGCGTGGCGCTTCACTGTGTACACGCTGATCGGCGCCCTCACGTGGGACGTCGGGCTGGCCGTGGCCGGGTACTACCTCGGCGAGTCCTGGCGGACCGTGGAGCGGTTCATCTCCCCGATCTCGATCGTGATCGCGGTGCTGCTGGTCGCGGCCGCCGTGTGGTGGGTGGTGAAGCGGGTCCGGGCCAGGCGGGCGGCGCGGGAGAGCACGGGGCCTCGGGGCGACGGGCGGGCCGGGGTCGCCGGCACCGCGGCCGGGGACTCGGACGACGACCTTCCTTCGACCCCGGCCCCGGCCGACCGCGAGCCCTGACCGCGGGGCGCCGCGGTTCCCTCACCCGAACCGGGGAATGCTCCGAGGAAGAGCTGAAACCCGGAGGTGCCGTGATGGCGCAGGACACGCAACGGACCACGGACTCGGCGACGAGATCGAGGGCGGACGGCGACGACGTCCGCTCCACGCCCGAGCTGATCAAGGCGGTCGCGGGCGACACGGCGACCCTGGTCCGCAAGGAGGTGGAGCTCGCTCGGCAGGAGATCGTCGAGGCGCTGGTCGCCCGGGCCAAGGCCGCGGGCGCGCTCGGGGCAGCCGGAGCGATGGGCCTGTTCGCGTGCCTGTTCCTGAGCGTCGCGGGGGCGCTCGCCCTGGCCATCGTGCTGCCCGCGTGGGCCGCGTTCCTCATCGTGGCGGGCGTGTTCCTGGTGCTCGCCGGCGGGGCGGCGGCCTTCGGTGTCTTCCGCATGAAGCGCCCGCCCATGGCCCCGGAGGAGACCAAGCGGACCGTGAAGGAGGACGTGGAGTGGGCGAAAACTCAGCTGCGACGGTAAGGGAGATCGAGCAGACTCGGGAGCGGCTCGAGGAGGAGCTCACCGAGCTCCAGGACCGCCTGCCCGCGCCGGCTGTGTGGGCCAAGCGCGCGGCCGGCGTCGCGGCATCGGGCGGCGCGGCCGCGACGATTGCGCTGTTCGTGATCCGCCGCCGTCGGAGGAAGCGGGAGGCCGAGGAGGCCGCCCGTCTCGCGCCGATGAATGCCGTGATCCAGGTGCTCCCAGAGGACTGGGCGGATCGCGTCCGAGCGGGACTCGAGGACGGCCGGTGGAAGCCCTGGGTGGCCGGCGCCGCGGGCCTCTACGTCGCGTTCCGGCTGGCGGAGATCCGCCAGCTCAGAAAGATGAACAAAGCCCTGGTCGCGAGCCGCTGACGGCCGAGTGCCCAATGCGAGGGCCCCCTGCGGCGGCCCTCGTCGTGTCCCCGTGAGCTCGTCACGCTGGAGGATTCGAACGCGGGCCTGAGGCAGCGGATCTATGTGCAGGTCCTGCAGGCGAGGCACCGCGTCTCGCGGAGCGAGAAGACATGCTCACAGGGAGCCAGCCCGTGTCGAAACCCAGGCGCAACCGAGCTGAGTAGCTCGTCTACCCCATGACTCCGGTCTCGAGCGCGCTCACTGTGATGAGCCGCTGCGCCGCGACAACGTCAACCGGCTCGGCCACAGCCTCATCGAGGTAATCGACGAGTCGCGGCGGGCGCGTTCCGAGCCACTGAAGCTGCGGGAGCATGCCAGGCGGTACGTTGATGTCCTCGAAGTTCGCCGCGCTGTGGAACAGCGCGGGCACGCGATCGATCCCTCTCGACAGCAGTCCGAAGGCGCGGTGGTACCCGTCCGTCAGCACGTAACGGCCCTGGTGCTCCGTCACACGAAGAAGCGACGGCCGCGTGCCGAGAACGAAGCCGAGGATGATTAGCGGGTTGCCTGACTGATCAGTTGCCCCCTGCTGGAAGTTCTCGAGCACGCGCATGTTCAAGTTCGGCCACAGCACGGTCCATGATTTCTGCGATTCGTCGTACTGGATCGGGACCGCAGCGGGCTGGTGCGAGGGGAGCGTCAGTGCAGTGAGCTGAGCGAGGTCTTCGGGCTCGACGTTGGCGACCCGCTCGACCGCATGCTCTGTGAGCACGTGCGTCTGGAACGCACGCACCCGACGGAGGTCGACAAGTCGAATCTCGAATCCGTCCGGTGCTGCCTCTTGGACGCGGTTGGGCCCGAACGCCGCGAGAACGTCTGGTGGCGCCGGTGCCGTGGGGTCCTCGTCGTGCTCCGCAACGGGCACGCGGGAGGCAACGGCGGCCCGCGCTTCAGCAGCCCTGGTGCGCTGCTCGTCGGTGGGGGTGACATCGGCTCGGCCAGAGCACATCATCCGGAGCGCCGACGCCTCCGTCATCCAGCCGATCAGTGCCCGGCCGCGCCTCGTGTTCTGCAGCAGGGTCGGTTCCGGCGGGTCTGACGGCGCTACGGCCGCCAACGGGTTCTGCGGCATCTGTCCCTCATCTCCCTCCTCGTCTTCGTCACCTGGAGAAGCATCCAGGACAGCATGCCTCGGTTCGGTGACACAGTGGTCGCTAGAGTAATCGAACACACGTACGATGACGACGGCTGGGCTCACACCCTTGCTGGTATATGAAGAAGAACGTTGTACTTGAAGGAACGTTCTTGTATATTCGGCGCGAGCCGAAAGGAGTCAGACATTGGGAGACCTCGACCAGCCACTCGACCAAGCCCGGCCGCATCTCGAGAAGTGGCTCGGGGCGGCGCTCGTCGAAGAGAAGCAACTCGAGCTCGATTATGAAGAGCGCACAAAGGCCCTCAACGACCTGCGCGCGCGGATCGACAGCGTCGAGAGGCTTCTGGCACGGGGAGACGACAGCGGCTTTGCCGGGGCGGCGCCGGATCCGTCAGGCCCTACTGGGCCACCCCCGCGAACGCTGCACGAGGCGATGGCTCTCGTACTGGAGGAGAGCGGCAACCGAGGCATGAAGCCGGACGGGCTGGCGCGCACGATCGCCGAGCGAGACCTCTACCGGATGCGTGACGGGCGACCGGCGAACCCGCACCAGATCCAAGCGCGCGTCACCAACTACCAGGACATGTTCGTCCGCGAGCGGGGACTGATCCGCCTCCGCGACCGGAAGGAAGAGCGTTGAACTGAAGAGCCAGATACTCAATGAGCGCATGGCGCGGCGGCGCAGGGAGAGCGAGCAGGCGGCCGCCGAGGGCAACGCGAGTCAGGGCTCCGTCCGATGCTGGTTGCGGCCGAAGTCGGGCCATGAGCAAGCTCTCGTGCAATCTGTCTCGACGGCCGCGAGGTCCACTCGGGTAGGCGGCCACGAACCTCTACGTACGGCTCGCGCCCCGGCGACGCAACGCCCCTGCCGCCCGTGAAGGCGCATGCGCTGAGACCCCGCGGACCCGCGACGTGGGCGAACTGCGTCCGGCATCGCAGGGATGTCAGTGGGTAGCGGTACCTTCCTGGGAGGACAAGAGAATGGGAGAAAGGCCATGGCCGACGAGCCGGCACGCGCCAGTAGAAGCTATCCGTACCTCCCGAGTAAGAATTGGTGGGACTTGCGTCGCAAGTTCCAGCAGACGATGCCGCAGCGCGTGGACGCCGGGTACCTGCAGACGGTGCTCGATGTGGGCGAGGGCCACGCTCGCAACTTGATTCCGCAGCTCCGGCAGATCGGGCTGATCGACGACAACAACAGGACGACGCCGCTCGCGAATGATTGGCGCGACGACGAGACCTACGCCCAGGCATGTCGGCAGATCGTCGACAGGGTTTACCCGCAGGACCTCACCGATGCGCTGCCGCCGCCGAACCCGGACCCCGGCGCCGCCGCCCGGTGGTTCATGAGGACGCTCGGCGTGGGACAGAGCGCGGCGACGAAGCTAGCGTCGTTCTACAGGCTCGTGGCGTCGGGCGACGTTGCCGGCCAGCAGACCGAGCGTCGAGCGCGCGAGACGAGCGGGAACGGCGCGAAGCGAAGCACAGCGAAGCGTCAGACAGCCCAGCCCAGGACGCGTCGTGCCACGGCATCGGGCTCGGGGACCGGGACGGAGGCAGCGACGGTCGAGCGCAAGGGCACCGCCGTGCCGTCGCTCCACATCGATGTCCAGGTGCACATCCCACCGGATGCGACGCCCGAGCAGATCGACATCATCTTCGCCGCGATGGCGAAGCACCTGTACGACAAGCGCTAGCCACGTGCCGAACTGGGACGATGTCGCGCTCAACCTCGCACGGGCGCTCCGGGCAATCGCTCCGCCGCCTGAGCCGGAGTTCGAGGTCCCGGGCGAGCCGCCGCCCCCAGTTGCGGACCCGCTCGGGCTCTTCGACCAGATCGTGACCGACCCCGAGCTCGTGGCCGTGGCGCGCTCGCTGTTCGAGGACGGGTACTACGCGCTGTCGGTCGAGGAAGCTACGAAGTTCGTGAACAACCTCGTGAAGAACCGTTCAGGCAGCGGTCTTGACGGGGCGAAGCTGATGAGCGAGGTCTTCCTGAAGGAGAAGCCGCTCCTGCGGGTGAACGACCTCAAGACACAGTCGAAGCTCGACCAGCAGAAGGGCTACGGGCTCATCCTGCAGGGCACCATGATCGGAGTCCGGAACCCCAGGGCCCACGAACATGCCTACCTCGACGAGCCGCACAACGCCCTGGAGATCCTCGCGCTCTGCAACCACGTAGTGCGCGTGATTCGCAAGGCGACGCGAACGAGGAGTCGCAGGCCGAAGGCGCCGTGAGCAGGTGAGGCAGGAGGGTAGCGAGAGTACCTGCGTGCGAGTACGGGCAGCAAGCTTCGCTATAGTCCAATGTCGTCCGCGACCTGCTGCAGGCCCTCGATGCCGGTCGCGATGAATTCGTCGAGGGGAACCCCGATCGACTCCTCGACCGACGTGACCTCCTCGCGGTTCACGCCCGGGGCGAACGATCGCTCCTTCAGCTTCTTCTTCACGGACGACACCTTCATCCCGGTCGAGCGTTCCGGCCGCACCAGCGCGGCGGCCACCAGCAGCCCGGCCACCGCGTCGGCGTGCACGACGGCCTTCGACATCAGGTCGGTCCGGTACTCCTCGTAGGCGTGGGCCAGCACGGCGTTGACGACGCGTTCGTCGACCCCGGCCTCTCGGAGCCACTCGGCCGCCAGGCGAGCGTGGCGGGAGGTGTCCTCCCCGCCGCCGGTCTGGTCCTGGTCGAGGTCGTGGAACAGGCCGGACAGCGCCCACGCGTCGGCGTCCTCGCCGGGGAACCGCCCGGACAGCGCCCGCATGACACCCTCCACCGACACCAGGTGCCGGTACGTCGTGTCCTTCTCGGCCTTCTCGCGGGCCAGCGCCCGCGCCTCGCTCATCTCCATGTCACTCCACCTGGTAGGGGACGCTCGACAGCACCACTCGGGGCTCGAACAGCATGAGGCGTTTCACGAACAGCGGCGTCTGGTTGTGCAGGAGGACGTGCCGCCACTTCCCGGTGACGATCTCGGGCATGATCACCGTGACGATCGTGTTCGGTCGCGCGGTGTACCGGCGGACCTCCGCCAGCATCGGAGGCTGGAGGTCCCGGAATGGCGCCTCGACGACGTCGAGCGGGATCCCCATCTTCCGGGCCCCCCACTCCTCCTGGATCGGAGGGGCGTCCTTCGGGTCGAACGCGAAGTACACCGCCCGAGTCTCGGTGGCGTTGAGCGACCGTGCGTAGTTCACGGCCCGGGTGGCCGCGTCGTTCACTGCGGCGACGAAGACGAGCGCGATCGTCCGCTGGGGGATGAGCGGCAGGCTGTCGACGCCGACCGGCACCCCGCCCTCCATCTGGACCGGGACGTCGGTGACCACCACCCGCTGCTCCTGCAGGAGCCCGGCCTTCAGCCGGATGAGGTCCCGGCGGCCCAGCAGGTAGGCGATACCCGGCTTCTCGACGAGCTCCGGCACGACGATCGTGGCGAAGTGGTCGTCGGCGCGGGGGGTCGCACGCACCTCCTGACGGACCCTCCTCAGCATCGAACGGCCGTCCGGCGGCAGGAACTCGAGGTCGGGCCCGCTCCCTCGGCAGAGCTCCGACCAGCGCCTCCGGATGTCCGGGTCCGGCTCGCCCCGCGGCACGTACAGCGCGCGGACGTCGCGTGGCCGGACCGACCGCACCCAGCCGAGCGCCTCCGCCACGGCGGGCGAGGCGTCGGGCACGAGCAGCAGTACGTGGTTCTCGGCGTCGGCCTTCGGCATCACCACCCACCGCCTGACCTGCGCCCGGATCCCCTCGTAATGGCGGTTCACGACGACCAGGCCGGCCATCAGGATGGGGATGGCGACGACCACCATCCACGCGCCGCGGTGAAACTTGGTGACCACGGTGATCGCGAGGACCGTGGCGGTGCACACCGCCCCGACGGCGTTCAGGGTCGGACGGATCCACCATCGTCGCCCCGGCTCCGCGCTCTCCCGGCGGCGCCGGATCCAGTGCCGGACCAGCCCCGTCTGGGACAGCGTGAAGTCGGTGAACACCCCCACCACGTACAGCTGGATCAGCCGCTCGAGATTCGCGTCGAAGATCCAGATCAGGAACGAGGCCATCACGGCGAGGACCAGGACCCCGTTCGAGTACACGAGCCGGTCGCCCATGTTGGAGAACTGGCCGGGCACGTACCGGTCCCGCGCGAGGATGGCCAGGAGGCGTGGAAACGCCTGGTACGACGTGTTCGCGGCCAGGACCAGGATGGCGGTGGTGAAGATCTGGATCAGCAGGAAGGCCGGCCCTCCGCCGAACACCGCGTGCGCGATCTGGGCGACGACGGACCGGTGCGCGCTGACGGTGACGCCGGCCCGGCTGGCCAGATAGGAGATGCCGAGGAACATCCCCGCCGCGATGACACCCATCACCATCAGCGTCTGGCGCGCGTTCCTGGCCTGGGGACGCTGGAAGGCGGGCACGGCGGTCGCGATGGCCTCGACGCCGGTCAGGGCCGTCGAGCCGGAGGAGAACGCGTGCAGCAGGACGAACAACCCCACCGCGCCCTCGCTCAGCGCCAGGCCGGGGAGCGGCGGCACCGGCTCGGCCACCGGGCAACCGGTCAGGCACTGCCCGAGCCCCATGATCACCATGGCGAAGATCCCGACGATGAAGGCGTACGTCGGGATGGCGAACAGGATCCCGGACTCCCGCACGCCCCGCAGGTTGCCGACTGTGATCAGCGCGATGAACCCGATGGCCAGCGGCACGGCGTGCGGCAGCAGCCCCGGCGAGAACGACACGAGCGCCACCACGCCCGCCACCACCGAGACCGCGACCGTCAGTACGTAGTCGACGAGCAGCGCGCTGGCGGCGACCAGCGACGGGATCTTCCCCAGGTTCTCCTTGCTGACGACGTAGCCTCCGCCGCCGCTGGGGTAGGCCTTGCACAGCTGCGCGTAGGACGCGACCACCACCGCCAGCAGCGCGGCGATGGCGACGGCGATCGGCATGATGTCGCGGTTCGTCCCGGCGCTGGCGACCAGCAGCACGAACAGGATCTGCTCGGTGGCGTAGGCCACGGAGGAGAGCGCGTCGGACGAGAAGATCGGCAGCGCCAGGATCTTGGGCAGGCGAGAGTGCTCTACCAGCGAACTGGGCTTGCTCCGCCCGACCAGCAGCCGTTTGACCAGCGTCCCGAGGCTGGCCCGGCCCCCGACCCCTCCCACGGCCATCGCGCGATCCTACCCGGGCGACGGGAGGTTCAGGAAACCTGGTACGGGACGCTCGACAGGATCACCCGGGGCTCGAACAGCAGCAGCCGCTTCACGAACAGCGGGGTCTGGTTGTGGAGCAGGAGATGCCGCAGCTTCCTCACCACGACCTCCGGCATGACCACCGTGGCCACGGTGTCCTCCCGGGAGGTGTACCGGCGCACCTCCTCCAGCATCGGCGCGCGGAGATCCCGGAACGGCGCCTCGACGACGTCGAGCGGGATGCCGTACCCGGCCGCGCCCCACGCCTCCTGCATCGCCGGGGCCTCCTTGGGGTCGAACGCGAAGAACACGGCCCGGGTCTCGGAGGCGCCGAGGCTCCGCGCGTAGTTGACCGCACGGGTGGTCCCGTCGTGGACCGCCGACACGAACACCATGGCCACGGTGCGCTGCGGGATCAGCGGCAGCCCGTCGACCCCCATCGGCAACCCGCCCTCCATCAGCACGGGGACGTCGGTGACGACCACTCGCGGCTCGCGCAGGAGGCTCCCCTTCAGCCGAATCAGGTCCCGCCGTCCCAGGAGGTATCGCAGCCCGGGCCGCTCGATGAGCTCGGGGACGACCACCGTGACGAAGTCTCCTTCGTTTGGGGGGATGTCTCGGATGTATCGCCGAATGCGGTCGAGGATGCTGTCGTTGCCGTCCGGCAGCATCTCGAGCTCCGGCCCTGTCGCCCGGCAGAACGCCGCCCATCGGGTTCGGATGTCCGGGTCGGGGTCCCGCCGGGGCGTGTAGACGGCCCGGACGTCCTGGACGCGCCCGGCCCGGACCCACCCGAGCGCCTCGGCGGTGGCCGGATCCAGGTCCGGGACCAGCAGCACCACGTGGTTCTCGGCTGCGGTTCCCACCTGCACGATCCGCTGCCGGAGCTGCTGCCCCACCGCGACGTAGTGCCGGTGGATCGCGAGCAACACGACGGTGATGATCACCATCCCGGCCATGGCGATCCAGGCTCCGTGGATGAATTTCGTGCTGGCGGTGATCACCAGGACGACGGCCGTGCACACACCGCCGACCGCGTTGATGACGATCGACGTCCTCCATCCGCGCTGTCCCTCGGCTCCCTTGTTCCGCTCGCGGAGCCAGTGACGGACCATGCCGATCTGGGACAGCGTGAATGCGGTGAACACCCCGACGATGTACAGCTGGATCAGCTTGTCGAGGTTGGCGTCGAACACGACGATGAAGACCGACGCCACCAGCGACAGGACGACGATCCCGTTCGAGTACACGAGGCGGTCGCCGACGTTGCGGAACTGCCGGGGCAGGAAGCTGTCCTGGGCCAGGATCGCCGACAGCCGGGGGAAGCCCTGATAGGAGGTGTTCGCCGCGAGCACCAGGATCAGCGTCGTGAAGACCTGGACCAGGAAGAAGCCGGGGCCGCCGTTGAAGACCGCATGGGCGATCTGCGCCACGACGGAGCGGTTCTCGTTCACGGTCGGGTGCGTCCGGACGGCGAGGTAGGACACCCCGAGGAACATCGCGATCGCGATGCAGCCCATGATGACCATCGTCCGCTGGGCGTTCTTCGATTGGGGCCTGCGGAAGATCGGCACCGCGTTCGAGAGGGCTTCGACTCCCGTGAGGGCCGTGGCTCCCGACGAGAACGCATGCAGGATCACGAACAGACCGATCGGGGCGACCTGGTGGGCGAGCCCGGCGAGCGGCGCGATGTGCTCGGCTTGCGGACACCCCCCCGTGGCGCAGCGGCCCAGCCCAATGGCGAGCATCGCGAAGATCGACGCGATGAAGAGGTATGTCGGCGCCGCAAACGTCAGCCCCGCCTCCCGGATGCCTCGGAGGTTCACCAGCGTGAGAAGGACGACGAATGCCACCGAGAGCTCCACTCGGAATGAAGACAGGTTCGGCGCGAACGAGACGATCGCGACGACCCCCGCAACCACCGACACCGCCACCGTCATCACGTAGTCGACGAGGAGCGCGGCCGCCCCAACCAGTGCGGGCAGCGTGCCGAGGTTGTCCTTCGCCACCACATAGGCGCCGCCGCCCGACGGGTAGCCCTTCACCACCTGGACGTAGGAGGCCACGACGATCGCGAGCAGGACGGCGATGGCGATCGCGATCGGCATCACGAGGTGCAGCGACCCGGCGCTCGCGGCGAGCAGCACCACCATGATCTGCTCGGTCGCGTATGCCACAGAGGACAGCGGGTCCGACGACAGAATGGGAAGGGCCAGGAGCTTCGGGATCCTCGTGTGCTCCATGTGCCACGAGGGCTGGGTCCTGCCGAGGAAGACGCCCTTGAAGATGGCGGCCCGGCTCCGGCCGGGCTTGCGGATCACCTTGGACACGAAGATCGATTCTACGGTCGGCGTGCGGTGCGTTGGAACCGCCGCAGCGGGCGCGGACCCAACCGCGGCGGGCGCGCGAGGGTAGGCTAATCCGCCGTGAAGGTGCTCATCATGGGATGCGGACGGGTCGGCGCCGAGCTGACGATCCAGCTGGCCAAGGCCGGCCACGAGGTCTCGATCATCGACAAGCGCCGCGAGGCGTTCGACCGGCTGCCGCCCGGGTTCGAGGCGAAGACCTTCGTGGGGATCGGATTCGACCGCGAGGACCTGGAGGAGGCCGGCATCAAGGAGGCCGAGGCGTTCGTCGCGGTGTCCTCCGGCGACAACTCCAACATCCTGTCGGCCCGGGTGGCGCGGGAGTACTACCACGTCCCCCATGTCATCGCGCGGATCTACGACCCCCGCCGGGCGGAGATCTACGAGCGGCTGAACATCCCGACCGTGGCGAGCGTCCGGTGGGCGGCCAAGCAGGTCATGCTGATGCTGTTCCACAGCCGAGAGGAGATCAAGGAGACCCTGGGCGGCGGCGACCTGTTCCGGATGAAGGTCCGGATCCCCGAGCATCTCGTGGGCAAGCACGTCGGCGTGCTGTCCGCCGACAAGCAGGTGATCGTGGCCGGGGTGGAGCGGGGCGGCCAGGGATTCATCCCGGACTCGGCCAGCACGTTCCAGGACGGTGACGTCGCGCACGTCATCGTGCACCGCGACGCGCTCGACAAGCTCGACGAGCTGCTGACCCCGCTGGCGGAGGGCTGAGGAGGTGCACGTGCTGATCGCGGGGGGAGGCGCCGTGGGGCGGCACCTCGCCGCCGACCTCCTCGAGCGGGGCCACGCGATCACGCTGATCGAGCAGGAACCCCGCGTCGCCGGCAAGATCGAGAACACCGCGCCCGGCGTCGAGGTTGTCCTCGGCGACGCCTGCGAGCTGTGGGTCCTCGAGAAGGCCAGGGTCACCGAGGCCGACGTGGTGGTCGCCGCGACCGGCGACGACGAGGACAACCTGGTGATCTCGCTGCTGTCGAAGCAGGAGTTCGGCGTGCCCCGGGTGCTGGCCCGGGTGAACCACCCCAAGAACGAGTGGATGTTCACCGACCAGTGGGGGGTCGACGACGCGGTGTCGCCGCCCCACATCCTCACCTCGCTGGTGGAGGAGGCGGTGTCGGTCGGCGACCTGGTCCGGCTCCTGCGGCTCCAGCGGGGCCAGGTGGCACTGGTCGAGACGACGCTCCCCAAGGACTCGCCGAACGCCGACAAGCCCCTGTACAACCTGCGCCTGCCCCAGGACTCCGCGATCGTGGCCATCATCCGCGAGGGGCACGTGGTGATCCCGGTCCCGGAGACCGTGCTGGCGCCGGACGACGAGATCCTCGCGCTGGCCTCGCCCGACGCCGAGCACGAGTTCATCCAGGCGGTCGTGGGGCCCGACAGCGAGCGGTCCGCCTCGTAGCCGGGACGCGGGACTCAGGCCGGCGGCCCTCCGAGCGCTACGGTTCCGGCGTCTTCGCCGAGGTCATCGAGTGGATGGCCCGGGTGAGCTCGAGGATCTGCTTCGAGAGGTCGAGCAACTGCTCGTTCTGCCGCTCCTCGACCTGGACGAACTCCCACTCGTGGTCTGCCAGGACCTGGCGCTTCTCGTCGGCCCGGTTCTGGCTGATCATCACGAACGTCGACAGGAAGATGGCCTCGAGCGACACGATCATCGTGAGCAGCCCGAACGGGTAGCGCTCGACGTGGAAGCCGATCCACGCCGCGAACCATGCGATGTGGACGTAGACGAAGGGCATCGACCCGGCGAACCGGGTGATGGCGTCCGCGATCCGGTTCTGCAGGCTCGCCGACCGCTGCTGCGAGTGGCGGACCAGCGATGGGTGCGTGGGCGGGGCGAATGGGCGGATGCTCATGGCCATCCTCCTGGGTCGGGCCCTCGTGAGTCGTCGTGGGCGAGGCGAGGGTATCCCGGCGGCGGGCGGTTCTCTCGCAACACGCTCCGGAGAGCAGGGGGCCTTCCGGTAGGCTCGCTGGCCTTGGGCCGGACCGTGGACGCCGACGTGTGCATCGTGGGGGCCGGGATCGCCGGTCTCTTCGCGGCGACCTGTCTCCCGGAGCGGGTGCGGACCGTGGTCCTCGAGAAGGGGCGGCTCGGCGAGGGGTCCAGCCCGCTGGCCCAGGGCGGGATGGCCGCGGCCGTCGGCCCGGACGACTCGCCCGAGCGGCACCTGGCGGACACGGTCGCGGCGGGGGCCGGGCTCGTCGACGAGCGGGCGGCCGAGGCGATGTGCCGCGAGGCGCCCGACCGGGTTCGCGACCTGGAGGCGCTGGGCTGCGAGTTCGACCGGAACGCCGACGGCTCGCTGCACCTGGCCCGGGAGGGCGGGCAGTCCGTGGCGCGGTCCGTGCACCGGGCGGACGCGAGCGGCGGCGAGATCGTCCGGGCGCTGCGGATCGCCGCGGCTCCCCGCGTCGAACGCGTGGAGGCCTACGCGGTCCGGCTGGCGGTCGTGGAGGGGACGTGCGTCGGGATCTGGGCGATCGACGACGAGGGAGCGGTCGTGCTGGTTCGCGCCCCCGCGACAGTGCTGGCCTCGGGCGGAGCCGGCGCGCTGTTCGCCGCCACCACGAATCCGCCGGCCGCCACCGGCGACGGGCTGGCGCTCGCACACGAGTCCGGCGCCCGGCTGGCCGACCTCGAATTCGTCCAGTTCCATCCCACGGCCCTGGCCGTGCCGGAATCGCCCCGGCCGCTGCTGACCGAGGCCCTCCGCGGCGCCGGCGCCACGCTGGTCGACGGGAGCGGGCGGCGGTTCATGATGGACCGGCATCCCGACGCCGAGCTGGCGCCGCGGCACGTGGTGACCGCCGCGATCCTCGAGGTGGGGGAGGCGTTCCTCGACGCCCGGGCCATCGGTCGTGACGAGCTCGAGCGGCACTTCCCCACCGTGGTGGCGTCGTGCCGGGCCCGAGGGTTCGACCCCGCGACCGAGCTCCTGCCGGTGGCCCCGGCCGCGCACTACCTGATCGGCGGGGTGGCCACGGATGTCGACGGCCGGTCCAGCCTGCCCGGCCTGCTCGCCGCGGGGGAGTGCGCCACGACCGGCGTCCACGGCGCGAACCGGATGGCGGGGAACTCGCTGGCGGAGGCCGTCGTGTTCGGGCGACGGGCAGCGGCGGTGGCGACAGCGGTGACGGCGGCCGGGACGGCGCCGGGACCCCCGGACCGGGGCGACCCCGAGTGGGACTCGCCTCCCGGGGGGGCCGGCGACGAGCCCCCGGAGTCCACTCGCGCGGAGGTCGTGCAGGCCGTCACGTCGGGCGCGGGGCCCGTCCGCGACGCCGGTTCCGCCGCCGGCGCCCTCGCGGAGCTGGACCGGCTGGCGGAGACGGGCGTTCCTTTCTCGGGACGCTCCGGCTTCGAGCTGGCGGCCATGATCCGCACGGGCCGCCTCCTGGTCCGCGCTGCGCTGGCCCGGCGGGAGACGCGCGGCGTGCACGTGCGATCGGACCATCCATACCGCGATGTCTCGCTCGACGGCGTGCACCTGACGATCGACTGACGCGGCGTCGCGGGCGGAGCGCCGCCGCATCCGAGCGCCCAGAGGGCTACGAGACGAACTCGAACGCCGGGTTGACCAGGCGCCGGCCGGTTCCCTGCTGGACCAGCACGCCCTCCACGATCAGTCGGGTGCCGAGGTACATGCCGGGAATGGCGCGCCGGCCGGTCCACACGGCCGTGACCTCCCCCATGCCGTCGGTGAGCACCGCCTCCAGCGAGTCGCCCCCCTGGCTGGGCACCACGGAGATCCGGTTCACCACGCCGGCAAGCTTGATCCGCTGGCGAACCGGGGCCTCGTCCATGCGCACGGCACCCGGCACCGTGGCCGCCCACTCGCTGACCTGGAGGGCCAGCCGCTCCTCGTCCGTCTCGGACAGGCGGCGCGACCAGCGCCGAAAGAGGCCCACGTTCACCCTAGGCGGGCGGGCCTGCGGGGACGGCCGGACGGCTCGGCTCGGCCGACGGGCCGGACAGGTCGACCGGCTTGCGCGACTTCGTGTACCACACCGCAGCCACCAGCAGCGCCGAGGCCGCCAGGCCGATCGCGATGCGCGCCGCGTCGTTCCCATCCCGCACGTAGGTCATGACGACCGGCACGACGAGGAGCGCCACCAGGTTCATCACCTTGATCAGCGGGTTCAGCGCGGGACCGGCGGTGTCCTTGAACGGATCCCCCACCGTGTCGCCGATGACCGTGGCCTTGTGGTTCTCCGACCCCTTGCCCCCGAAGTTCCCGTCCTCGATGAGCTTCTTGCCGTTGTCCCAGGCCCCGCCCGAGTTGGCGAGCGCGACCGCCATGAGCTGCCCGGTGAGGATGGCCCCGGCCAGGAAGCCCCCCAGCGCCTGGGCCTTCAGGAAGAACCCCACGATGATCGGCGAGAGCACCGCGAGGAGCCCCGGCGTGACCAGCTCGCGCAGCGACGTCTGGGTGCAGATGTCGACGACGGCGCCGTAGTCCGGGCGCTCGGTGCCGTCCATGATCCCCGGGTGGTCGCGGAACTGGTTCCGGACCTCCACCACGACGGTCCCCGCGGCCCGCGACACCGCGCGGATGGCGAGCGAGGAGAACATGAACGCCACCGACCCGCCGAGGAGCAGGCCCACCAGCACGTCGGGGAAGTTCACCGGGACCACGAAGTTCTTCGCCCCGACGGCGTCGGCGAACGCGCCGAACAGCGACGTGGCCGCGATGACGGCCGTGGCGATGGCCACGCCCTTGGTCGACGCCTTCGTGGTGTTCCCGATGGCGTCGAGGTCCTGCAGCGTCTGCCCGCCAGACCCGGTCACGTCACCGGACATCTCCGCGATGCCCTGCGCGTTGTCCGACACCGGGCCGAACGTGTCCATCGACACGATCACTCCCACCGTGGACAGCAGCCCCAGGCCGACGAGCGACACGTAGTACAGCTCCCGCGACAGGACGTTCCCCCCCAGGAAGAACGCGCCGACGATGGCCAGAGCCACCAGGATCAGCGCGTAGACGCTCGATTCCAGGCCGGTGGCGAAGCCGCTCAGCAGGACGGTTGCCGCCCCGGTCTGGGAGGCCTCGGCGATCTCCTTGACCGGCCGGCGGCGGGTTGAGGTGAAGTACTCGGTCAGGTACTGGATCAGCCCGGCCAGGACGATGCCGATGAGGACCGCCCAGAACGCCAGGAGGTCGTCGAGGTACAGCCATGACACCAGGAACACCCCGACTGCCGCCAGCACCGCGGACACCGCGAACCCCCGGTTGATGGCCTTCTGGCCGTGCTCGGTCTCGCTGCGGGGCGTGACGGCCATGATGCCGACGAACGCCACCACCACGCCGACGGCCATGATCAGCAGCGGGAACACGATGCCCTTGGCGTCGCCCACCGCGGCGAGCCCCAGGATGATCGCGGCCACGATCGTCACCTGATAGGACTCGAACAGGTCGGCGGCCATGCCCGCGCAGTCGCCGACGTTGTCCCCCACGTTGTCCGCGATCGTGGCGGCGTTCCGAGGGTCGTCCTCGGGGATGTTCTGCTCGACCTTGCCGACCAGGTCCGCCCCGACGTCGGCCGCCTTCGTGAAGATCCCGCCGCCCACCCGCATGAACATCGCGATGAGCGCGGCCCCGAACGCCAGCCCCTCGAGGACCAGCGACGCGTCCCGGCTGTACAGGAGCACGATGACGCCGGCCCCCAGCAACCCGAGCCCGACTGTGAACATGCCCGCTACCCCGCCGGCCCGGAACGCGATCGTCAACGCCCGCCGGTAGCCGGCCTCGCGCGCCGCGTTCGCCACGCGGACGTTCGCGCGGACCGCGAGCCACATGCCCGTGAAGCCGGTGAGCCCGGAGAGGACCGCGCCCAGGACGAACGCGATCGAGCGGCCCAGCTTGATGCCGGTCTCCGAGTGCAGCCCCGAACCGGTGCTGTGCGCCGGGAGGAGGAAGAAGAGCAGGATCGCCAGCACCGCCGCGAAGCCGGCGATCGTACGGAACTGCCGCCGGAGGTAGGCCGCGCTCCCCTCCTGGACCGCACGGGCGATCTCGCGCATCCGTTCGGTTCCCTCGGGGGCCGCGAGGACCGTTCGGCGGAGCATCCAGCCGACCGCGAGGGCACCGAGCGCGACCACCACCACGATCCACAGAAGCGCGGTGTCCCTCCCCTCGAAGCCCTGGAACAGCTCCGGCGGGGTCTTGACGGGCGGCCGCACCGCAGCAATGAACCCCATGGACCCTCCCGGTGATCGTGATCGACGTCGAGTAAGCGCTCGGTTCGGTGCGCACGCGTTCCCCCGGCGATCGGGGGAAACGCCGCGCGATTATAGGGCAGGGCTCTTCCCCCGACCGGTCGCCGGGGGCGAGGGTCGAGCACCCTCCCCGTGTGGCGTCAGGCGTCCTCGTCGCCCACCTCGAAGGCCTCCGGGGGGATCTCCGGGCGGGGGGCCGGCGGCCCGCGGTCCTCGGGAGGCACCGCCAGCTGGAGCAGGGGGGCGGCGAGCAGCGTCGACAGCAGGACCGCCGCGACGAGGGCCGCGTACAGGCGGGAGGCGGCGGCCCCGGGCGCCAGGAGGCCGGCGGCGACGGCCAGGGTGACCTCGCCCCGGGGGAGCATCCCCACCCCGACCACCAGCCGGCGGCGGCGGGAGAGCCCGGCGGCGCCCGCCACGCAGCCCACCGGCTTCGCCACCAGGGCCGCCGCCAGCACCGCGGCGACGAACCCCGGCCCCGCGTCGGCCAGCGCGCCCGGGTCGACCCGCGCCGCGGAGACCACGAAGAAGAACGGCACGAGGAAGTCGAACAGCGGCTCCATCTGGCGCTGGAGGCCCTCGCGGTGCTCGGTCTCGGCCACCACCATCCCGGCCAGGAACGCCCCGATCAGCGCGGCCAGTCCCACGCGCTCCGCCAGCGCGGCCAGGCCGAGGCACAGCACGAGCGCGAGGACGAAGGGGCTCCGGCGGATGCGGGGGACCTCCAGGATCCTGGTGCCGAGGCGGCGGGCCAGGCGGGGGCCCACCACGGCCACCGCCACCACGAACGCCACCGCTCCGACGACGCCGGCCGCCACCTCGACGGCCGAGGACCCCTTCCCGACCCCCTGGACCAGCGGGAGGGCAGCCAGGACCAGCACGTCGTCGACGACCGCGGCGCCCAGCACCACCCGGGCCGGGGCACTCCGGAGGGCCCCGAGATCCCCGAACCCCCGCGCCGCGATGCCCACCGAAGACGCGGCCAGCGCCAGCGCCGCGGGGGCCGCCAGGCCGGTGTCGACGCCGAGCAGGACCAGCGTGACGTAGACGCCCACCACCGTGACCAGCACGCCGCCCGCGCTCGCGACCAGCGCCGCGCGCCCCACCGCCAGGAGGTCGCCGATCGGCGACTCGAGCCCCGCGGTGAACAGCAGCACGACGATCCCCACGTCGGCCAGCGCGGTAGAGGCCCGGTCCACGTGCACCCAGCTCAGCACGTGCGGCCCGAGGAGGATGCCCACCATCAGCTCGCCGGCGAGCGCGGGGAGCCGGAGCCGGACGAACAGCTCGCCGGCCGCCTTCGCCCCGGCGAAGATCAGGAAGACCTCGAGGATGACGTCCATCCGGTTCCGGTTCCTCCCGGCCCCGGATGCGCGAAGCGCCGGGACCTGCCGACCAGGCTTCCCGGCGCACCTTCGGTTCCGAGTTCCGGTTGTCGCTCGGGGACCCTCGCGCGGGCACCCCGAGGTTCGCCTACCCCGCGGTCGCCTCCTCCGCGTCCGCCTCGATGAGTGTCATCCGCACCACGCTGCCGCCGCCCTCGCGCGCCTCGACCCGGAACTCGTCGACCAGGCCCTGGATGAGCGGCAGGGACAGCCCGCGCTCGAAGCTGAACTCCAGCGAGTCGGGGTCGCTGTCGCCGGACTCCAGCGACCGGATGGCGGCCTCGTGCGACCCGCGGTCGGCGACCTCGACCAGCAGCCGGTCGCCCTCGACCTCGGCCGAGACCGCCACCGGCTCCGCCGACTGCTTCCCCGCGGACACCGTGACCGCGTTGGTGGCGGCCTCGGAGACCGCGAGCTTCGCATTGTCCACGAGGTTCGGCGGCAGCCCGCCCATCCGCGCGGCCGCCCCGACCACGTGGCGGACGAGCGCGACGTACTCGGGTTTGGGAGGAATCTCGAGCTCGACGTCTGGGTCGATCACGCCCGCTGCAAGGCCTCGTCGAGCGAGCCGTGGATCGGGAACACCTTGGACAGGCCCGTGATGTCGAAGATCTTCATGATCCGGTCCTGGGTCACGACCAGGCGGAGGTCGCCGTCGGCCGACTTGACGCGCTTGAGGCCTCCCACTAGGACGCCGAGCCCGGTCGAGTCCAGGAAGTCGACCCGCTCCATGTCGACGACGATGTCGGTTGCTCCCTGGCTCACCAGGTCGATCAGCGCCTGGCGGAGCCGGGGTGCGGTGTAGACGTCGATCTCGCCCACGAGCGTGACGATGCTGGAGTCGCCCCGGGTGCCGATGTCCAGGTCGAGGTTCATGTTGCGCGGAAGGATATCGCCCGGAGCCGATCCCGGCGAATGCACGTCGCACTCGCCATCGGCGGGCTCGGGGCCGCATCACCCCTCCCCAGCCTCCTCGCGAGCGATCGCGCCGGTTGGTTGATGTTCCGGGGATCGGTCGGTAGCCTCTCCCGGACTTGGCCACCCCCCCAGCACACTCCGCTCCATCCCGAAGCTGGCGCATGATCCTCATCGTGCTGGCGGTCGTCGCCGTCGCGGCCGGCGCCGTGGTCTTCCTGCTCAAGGGAGGGGGAAATTCCCCGGGACCGGGGGCGACGGCGGGGCCGAACACGCCGCCGTTCCGCTTCCAGCTCGGGTCGACCCACGTCATCACGACGGTGGCGAAGGGGAAGGCCAACCAGGGTGCGGTGTCCGACGCGACGAAAGCCGTCGACACCGCGCTCACGAACATGTACGCGCTGGCGTTCCTCGACCCGGACCACTGGAGGAAGAGCGACTACGACGCGGCCTTCGGGTACTTCACCGGTCAGGCGTCCTCCTCGGCCAGGCGGGACGAGGCCACGCTCACGCTGGGACAGGGCGCCGGGGACACGTTCAGCGACGTCCAGCCCCGATCCGGGACGCTGGCGGTCCGGGTGCTCACCGGGTCGAGCGGCAAGCCGGTCTCATCGGCCGCCACCACGAACTTCACTGCCGACGCGACGAAGAAGGATGGTTCGACGATGGTGATCAAGAGCCACGCGACGTTCTACCTGCAACCGAGCGGAAGCTCCTGGGTGATCGTGGGGTATCGGGCCACGCGCCAGGACCGGTCCTCCGGGCAGCCCGCCCCGAGCGCGGGGGCGAGCTCGTGACCGGGGCGAGAGGTGTGCGGCGGGTGGGCCTGGCGGTCGTCGCGCTGGCGGTGTGGGTGGCCGGCGCCGCCCTCGGGACCGGTCTGGCGCCGAAGGCGCTGGCGCTGCCCCGGTTCGCCATCGGCAAGGCCCATCCCGCCGAGTCGTTCCCCGTGCTCACGCAGAAGCGCCCGATCTTCGTCCTGGCGCTGGGCAGCGACGCCCGGCCCGGCCAGCAGATCGACCGGGAGCGCTCGGACTCGATCCACATCATCGGGCTGAACCCGCGGAAGCGGCGGGCGTCGATCCTGGGGTTCCCCCGTGACTCGTACGTGAACATCCCGGGACACGGCACCAACAAGATCAACTCGGCGATGTCGGCCGGCGGACCCCGCCTGACCATTCAGACCATCGAGCATCTCACCGGGATCCACATCAGCTTCTACGTCCTGACCTCGTTCGACGGCCTCAAGTCGATCATCGACGCGATCGGCGGCGTGACGGTGAACGTGCCGATCCCCATGCACGACGTGTTCTCCGGCGCCAACTTCTCGCCGGGGCCCCAGCACATGAACGGGCACCAGGCGCTCGCGTTCGCCCGGGACCGGCACGATTTCCCGCGCGGCGACATCGACCGGTCGGGGAACCAGGGCCGGCTGATGCTGTCCACGCTCTCGGAGTTCCACAAGGACTTCAACAAGGACCCCGGCGTGATGCTGACGTGGATCGGGGCGGGGATGAGCAACGTCCAGACCGACCTGGGCCTCGACGAGATCCTCAAGCTGGGCTTCACCGCCTCCAGGGTGGGGACGAGCAAGGTCCTCAACTGCGTGGTCCCCGCCACCGGCGGCACCGCGGGCGGCGCGTCCATCGTGAACATCGGGGCGGGAGCGCGCTCGATGTACGCGGACATGAAGAAGGACGGCCTGCTGTCCCACTGCTAGCGGTCCCTCAGAGGCGGGTCAGCACGTAGGCCACGTACCCGGCGTACAGCACGCCCTGGAACAGCAACAGCGGCGCGGACAGCCGGTTCCGCAGCAGGAGCGTGCCCCACAGGAACCCGGCCGCGCCGAGCGCCACCAGCGCCGCGACCAGCGAGTCCGCCGTCAGCCGCCACGGCGTGAGCGTCAGCCCGATCGCGACCGGGAACACGGCCTGGAACACGAGCGCGCCCGTGATGTTGCCGACGGCGAGCGTGTCGCGCCCCCGGCGGGCCCAGATGACCCCTGCGTTGAACGTCTCCGGCAATTCGGTCGCCACCGGAGCCACCAGCAGGGCGAACGCCAGGTGGGACACGTGCAGGCGGTCGGAGATCGACGTGGCGGAGCTCACGAACACCCTCGCGCCCGAGGCGATGACCGCCAGCCCGGCGAGCGTCTGGACGACCGCGGGGCGGATCACCCGATCCTCGGCCGGGGCCCGGCGGCGGGTGATCCGGCGGAGGTACAGCGGCTTGAGCACGCCGGTCGCCTCCCGCTCAAGGGGGTCCGCCTCGGGCCCCGAGAAGTGCCGCCGGACGTAGAACCCGTACCCCACGACCAGGGCCGCCGCCAGGACGTACCGGACCGCGCGCAGATGGACCAGCCCGGCGCCGATCGCCAGCGCGTACATCACGAGGAATACGGCGAGGTCGAACTTCGGGACACGGGGGTCGGCCCGGATGGGCCGGTCGCGCTTCCCCGCGGCCGAGTACCCGAGGATGGTCGCGCCCAGCACGAACATCGCGAGCGTCGACAGCATGAACGGGGCCCCCAGGATCGCCCCGACCCCGATGTCCTTGCCGCTGCTCGCCCCGAACAGGATCGCGATCAGCGGCAGCAGCGTCTCGGGAAGGGCCGTGCCGATCGCGGCGAGCACGCTCCCGACGGCGCCCTCGGACAGGCCGAATGCCTCGCCGACCCACTCGACGCCGTTCGTGAACAGCTCCGCCCCGGCGAGGATGACCCCGAGGGCGAGGACCAGCAGCACCCAGTCCATACGGGGGGCGATCCTATCGGCGGGCGCCGTGTCAGCCCGGCCGTGCGCCCCCCCGGCCGCGGTGCGCGACCGGTCGGTCCCGGGTGGCGGCTACGATCGGTCGCGAATGGATGCGCGCGCCTTTCTCGGACAGTTCGCCGGCGATCCGGCCTTTGCGGAGTCGCTCGTGCACGTCGAGGAGCTGCCCGAGCGGGCTCCTACGGTGCTGCCCTTTCCGGACGTGCCGGACCTGGTGGCGCAGCGGCTCGCCTTGCTGGGGATCGCGGGGCTCTATCCGCATCAGCGGGCGGCGTACGACGCGGTGGCGGGGGGGTCGAACGTCGTGATCGCCACGGGAACGGCCTCCGGGAAGACGCTCGTGTACAACATGGCCTTCGCGGCGCGCGTGCTGAACGATCCCAAGGCGACGGCGCTGTACCTGTTCCCGACCAAGGCGCTGGCTCGGGACCAGCTGCGGCAGGTGCGGGCGCTGAAGCTCTCCCAGATCAAGGCGGCCGTGTACGACGGGGACACGCCGTCGGCGGAGCGCCCGATGATCCGGCGCAACGCCAACCTCGTGCTGTCGAACCCCGACATGCTCCACGCGAGCGTGCTGCCCGACCACGCACGGTGGGCGGACTTCCTGCTGCGGCTGGCGTACGTGGTCGTGGACGAGGCGCACGTAGCCCGCGGCGTGTTCGGGTCGCACGTGGCCATGGTGCTCCGGCGGCTCCGGCGGCTGGTGGCGCGGTACGGCGGCGACCCCCGCTTCGTGCTGGCCACGGCCACGGTGGGGAACCCGGGCGAGCTGGCGTCGCGGCTGACGGGGCTGCCGTTCGAGGAAGTGGCCGAGGACCGCTCGCCTCGCGGAGAGAAGCTGTTCGCGCTGTGGAACCCCCCGATCGTGGACGACGAGACCGGCGCCCGGCGGGGCGCGGTCAGCGAGGCCTCCTATCTCCTGGGCAAGCTGGCCGGCGCGGGAATCCGGACCATCGCGTTCGCCCGGTCGCGGCGCGCGGCGGAGCTGCTGGCGGAGTTCGCCCGGCGCGAGGTCCCGGGCGAGGTGAAGTCGCGGATCAAGGCGTACCGGGCCGGGTACCTCCCCGAGGAGCGGCGGCGGCTGGAACGGGCCCTGGCCGGCGGCGAGCTCGTGGCCGTGGCGGCGACCAGCGCCCTGGAGCTGGGCATCGACGTGGGGTCGCTGGACGCCGCGGTGCTCGCCGGCTACCCCGGCACGCGGGCTTCCATGTGGCAGCAGGCCGGGCGCGCCGGCCGGCGGGAGGCCGGATCGCTGGCGGTGCTGGTGGCGAACGACGACCCGCTGGACCAGTACCTGGTGGCGCACCCCCAGGACCTGTTCCACCGGCCGGCGGAGGCCGCCGTGATCGACCCGACGAACCGGTACGTGCTGGAGCCCCACCTGCTGTGCGCGGCGCGGGAGCAGCCGCTCGCGGCCGACGAGCTCGGGTTCTTCGGCCCCGACGAGGTCGTGGGGCCGGCCGTCGAGCGCCTGATCGAGCGCCGGGAGCTGGCCCGCCGCGGCGACACGCTGCACCACCGGGGCCAGGGGTCGCCGCACCGGCTGGTGGACATCCGCTCCGCGTCCGGCGGGCAGATCGCGATCGTGCCGGAGGAGACCGGCGAGCTGATGGGAACCGCCGACGAGTTCCGGGCCCACTTCACGCTGCACTCGGGGGCGATCTACTTGCACCAGGGCGAGCAGTTCGAGGTGGCGTCCCTCGAGCTCGACTCCCGCGTCGCGCTCGTCCGGCGGAGCGAGGCCGACTGGTACACCCAGTCCCGCGACATCACCGACATCGAGATCGTCAATGTCCTTGACCAATCGTCCATCGGAAGTGAGACGCCATCGTTCTACGGCGAGGTCACGGTGACGCGCCAGGTGACGAGCTACGTCCGGAAGCTGCACCTGACCGGCGAGGCCCTCGACGAGGTCCCGCTGGTCATGCCCCCCCAGGTGCTGACCACCAAGGCGGTGTGGTGGGCGGTTCCCGCCGCGGTCATCGACCGTGCGGCGCTCCGGGTGTCGGCGGTGCCGGGCGCGGCCCACGCGGCCGAGCACGCGGCGATCGGGCTCCTGCCGCTGATCGCGACGTGCGACCGGTGGGACGTCGGCGGCGTGTCGACGGCGTACCACCCGGACACGGATTCCTGCGCCATCTTCGTGTACGACGGGTACCCGGGCGGCGCGGGCATCGTCGAGCGCGGGTTCCTCGGCGAGGACCGGTGGCTGCGCGCGACGCTCGAGACCGTGCGCGACTGCCCCTGCACGCGCGGATGCCCCTCGTGCGTGCAGTCCCCGAAGTGCGGGAACGGCAACGAGCCGCTCGACAAACAGGGCGCCGTGGCGCTGCTCGCCGCGATGCTCGGGGAGCGGTGGGGATGACCTACGTCGCGGTGGTCGGGCCGGGCGTCGCGACCGGCGAGGAGGAGATGTGGGCCGAGGAGATCGGGCGCCTGCTGGCCCTGGCCGGCGCCGTCGTCGTGTGCGGCGGCTCGACGGGCGTGATGGAGGCGGCGTCGCGTGGCGCGGCGAAGGAAGGCGGGACGGTCGTCGGCATCCTCCCCGGGTTCGACCGAGGCGAGGCCAATCCCCACGTGACCGTGGCGCTCCCCACCGGCCTGGGCGAGATGCGCAACGCCCTGATCGCGCGCGCGGCGGACGCGGTGATCGCCGTGGGGGGCGAGTACGGCACCCTCTCCGAGGTCGCCTTCGCGCTCAAGATCGGCAAGCCCGTCGTGGGCCTGGCGACCTGGGACCTGGTCCGCCGCGGTCAGCCGGTCCCCGGCATCGAGCCCGCGGAGACCCCCGCGGCCGCGGTCGACGCGGCCCTCCGCCTGGCCCTGGAGTCCTGAGGAACCGCCCCGATGAGGATCGTGTCCTACCCGGAGGCGGCCACCCCGCCGGAGCTCCGAGCGCAGGTCCTGGCGTTGCACCGCGAGGCCTGGCCGCCGGAGGAGTCCGGAGAGGGCTCCGAGTCCGCACTCGCCCACGACCCCACGCTGGACCCGCTCTCGATGCTGCTGGTCGACGGCGACACCGTGCTGGCGGCGTTGGACGTCCTCACCAAGGAGCTGGTCCACACCGGCCGGCGGTACCGAGCCGGAGGGCTGAGCACGGTGGTCACCCGACAGGCCGCCCGTGGCCGGGGCCATGGCCTCCGCCTGGTGATGGCGGCCCGGGAGGTGATGGCGGCCTCCGACCTGGACCTGGGGCTGTTCACCTGCGATCGCCCCCTCCAGGGCTTCTACGAACGCGCCGGATGGCTGGTGCTCCCTCGGACGGTGATCGTCGGCGGGACCCGCGGCTCGCCCTTTCCGAGCGACCAGCCCGGCTTCGACAAGGTGACCCTGGGCGCCTTCTTCTCGCCGCTGGCCCGATCTCATCAGCGAGACTTCCACGACTCGCGCATCGAGCTGTACCCGGGCGAGATCGACAAGCTCTGGTGAACCGACCGCCGGATCATTCCGAAGAGGGACTCGACGCACGCTCCGACTGACGGCGCTCGCTGATTCCGCCCTCAACTTGGACGGGACTCGACGAACGGAAGACAATCGCCGGGTGCGAATCCGAGCGTCCGTCGTGTCCATGCTCATCGCACTTGCCGGCTGCACGCACACCGTGGGATCGGAACCGCGTGGGACAGAGGCCCTTCCACACCGTCAGTTCGTGCCGGCACGGGATGAAGTCGGTGGCGTGCCCGAGCGCCCGGCGGCCGAGACCGCGACACACGATGCGGACCCCCCCTGGGGCCATGACCTCTCTGTCGCCTGGGCTGAGCATGCATCGTTGGTGGCCTTCTGGGACGCGTCCCGGGGGGTGATCGTCCGCGGACGAACCGTCTGGGCCTCGTTCGACGGTCTTCGCACGTGGCGGGTGCGCTCACGGCTGGACGCTGCGGCGACGTCGCTGTCGGTAAGTGGTCACCGACTCGCCTGGGTGACGACCGCCTGTCCACGACATCGGTGCCTGCCGTCCCTGCTTCGGTCCGGCGATCGAGGCCGGTCGTGGGTGCTCGTCAGCCACACCAGCGTGCTCGGACCGCAGTTCGTGACGCCGGAGTTGGGTTTCGCAGGGCAGATCGAGAAGCTCGGTCATCCGGCGATCCTGCGGACCGCGGACGGCGGACGGAGCTGGGACGTCCTCGCCCGCCCCTGCCCGTTCGGAACCGAATCCCTGAGCGGGCTCTCGTTCGCGACACCGAGCTCCGGACTCGCCGTCTGCACGCTCATGGCCGGAGCCGGCAACCAGACGAAGGCTGTGCTCCGAACGGAAGACGGGGGACGCAGCTGGCGGGTCGTGGCCGGCGAATTCGATCAGAGAAGCGGGTTCATCGGGCCGATCGGCGGTCTCACCGCGTCCGGATACGCGGTCGGAGTATCCGAGATCCCGGACGGTACGGGATGGCTCCCGGAATGGCTCGACGGTCTGTTCGCCACGTCGAACGAAGGGGGCAGCTGGCACCCGGTCGCCAGCCCCGTCGAGGATGCGTTGGGCGAGTGGCTCTTCCCCGATCACTCCGGGTTGCTCTACGGAACGACGCCGAAAGGCCATGCCATCTTCCGAACCCGGGATGCCGGGGCCACGTGGAGGCTGGTGCACGTCTTCGACCCCTGACCCGAGCCGCTACGGGGCAGGTTCCGATGCGCGGCCACGGAGGCGGTTGACGAGCGACAGCAGCAGGTGGCGCTCGTTGGGCTTGAGGCCGATGGCCACCAGGACGACGCCGTACACGAGCGTGCCGAACGCGATCGAGCCGCCCAGGTCGATCAGCCACTTCGGGCCGGAGAGAACGGCGTGCGCCCCCCACATCGCGAGGCCTCCCGCGGCCGCCGGGGCGAACAGCCGCAGGAAGTGCCGGTCGAACGGCCAGATGTGGACGAACTTCCGCACCAGCAGGAGCCGCGCGACCGCGGACGCGGTCAGCGTCACAGCCTCGGCGATCGCGGTACCGCGCATGCCGATGTGCGGCGCGAGGACGACCGCGATCCCCACCGCCGTGATGAACGAGCCCAGGTAGACGAGCAGGTCCCAGCCCGTCCGCCCGACCATGATCAGGATGAACCCGACCGTTCCCACGATCACCGGCACGATCAGCCCGATGATGAGGATCAGGAGCGCCGAGCGCCCCGCCACGAACTGCGGCCCGTACACCCGCATGATCGTGCCGGGGAGGATCGCGAGGGCGAGCAGGATCGGCAGGGTCGTGGCGAGCCCCCATCGCGTCACGTTCTTGTACAGCTGGTCGAGCTTCTCGTGCTCCCCGCGATGGTGGAGGTCCGCCACGAACGGGCTGAACACGAGCGAGAGCGACGTGAGGAACAGCAGCAGCGACTGGCCCGTGCGGACCGTCGCGCCGTACACCCCGACCTGCCCGGGCTTGATCGCCGCGAGGACGAAGGTGTCGATCCAGAACAGCAGCTGGGCGAACAGCGTGGCGGGGGTGCGGAGCATCCCGAACTTCACGAGCGACCACGTCTGCTCCTCGGGGATGCCCCCGGTGTCGGTGCGCTCGGCGAACCCCCGGCTCTCCCGCTCCCAGGCCCACCACGCCAGCCCGCACGCGATGATCCACGAGAGAGCGT
This sequence comes from Actinomycetota bacterium, assembly GCA_045805265.1. Taxonomy (GTDB): domain Bacteria; phylum Actinomycetota; class UBA4738; order UBA4738; family JACQTL01; genus JBJMLO01. The sequence goes on along the minus strand of JBJMLO010000024.1, from coordinate 96,275 downwards.
AGGCGAACGACGACACGCCGGCCGACTTCGCCACCACGAACCATCCGGCGACGGCGATCAGGACCCAGCCGACCGGCTGGCCGATCCAGAAGATGTACAGCGTGTGCCGCATGATCTTGAGGCCGCGGGTTCCGCCCAGGTAGGCCCACGTCACCGCGGCGAACGGGATCGCCAGGGCCGCCGCCCAGAACGAGACCTCGCCCTGGTGGTGCAGACGATGAGCGACGAACACGCTCGCGAGCCATCCGGCGAGCAGGAACACGGCGGCGGCGACCACCAGCGACGCCAGGATGGAGATCACGACGGACTTGCGCACCAGCGACCGGACCCGTCCCGACTCCCCCCGGCCCCGGAGGATCGCGACCAGCCTGACGTTCGCCACGTCCATCCCGAACCGCGTGGCCGTACTCGCGATGAACGCGAACTGCGTGGTGACGGTGACCACGCCGAACAGCGCAGCGTGGAGCGTCCGGGTTATGACGATCTGCGTGACGAACGTGGCCAGGACGCCGGCCGCTAGGCCGATCACGTTCTGCCCGGCGCCCCCCAGGATGTCGCGCTGGTCCGCGAACTGCCGCCGGGGCAGCATGGACTCCACTGCGCCCCGGAACCGGCCGCCGGGCGCCTCGCGCCGCGGCGGGTGGGGCCCGACCGGGATGCCTTCGACGCCGGCCTCGGCCAGCGCGTCGAGCTCTTCCCGCGATTGCTCGCTTTCGCCCGCGGGAGGGGACGTTTCCCGCAGCGACGGCTCGGGTTCGACGGGCGGGGGTCCGGGTTCGTCCTCGGTGGGGGCCACCCTTGCTACTCGAGGTAGCCCAGGCCGCGCAGGTGCTCCTCCATCTCGTCGGCCTCGGTGTCGGTGACGGCGGCGTCGCCCATTCCCGGGATCGCGGGCTCCTCACCAGCCGTCTCGCCGGGGCGCGTCGTGGCGACCTCGCCGACGAGGGGCCGGAGGACCTTGCCGGTGTGCTCGACGGAGGCCGGCGCGCCGACGGCCGCCAGAATCGTGGGCGCGAGATCGACGAGGTTGGCCGGCTGCTGCTCGAAGGCGTCCTTGGCCACCTTCGGCCCGGTGGCCACGATGACGCCCTCGATCCGGTGGTCGCCGGACACCCAGTCGGCGGCCTCCAGCGCGGACTTCGCGTGGGTCAGCGAGGTGAGCGGGGCCGGCTCGAAGATGAGGTCGGGCGCCGACTCCAGGAACTTCCCCTTGAACAGCTCCTCACGCCGCCACACCTTCTTCACCGGCGACCGTCCGGTGGCGGGGTCGGCGAAGGCCTCGATCCTCGCGGCGACCTCGTCCCGCACCCGCTCGTAGTCCTCGGGCCTCACCACGCCGTTCGCTTCGCGCCCCTGCAGGTTCACCGACACGCCCTCGCCGGTCGAGCGGATCGAGGTGTACACGCGGGTCTTCGACCAGTTCACGGCCTGGCGCAGCGCGACCTTCCCGTGCAGGCCGAGCGCGTCGTACACCTTCCGCGCCACCCCCCGCACGGGCCCCCACTGCAGCGGCCCGTACACGGCCTGGGACGCGGAGAACTGCAGGAACCCCAGCTTCGAGAGCAGCCGGTCCATGTTCACCGCGCGCGTGCAGGACTGGAACCCGTGGTCGGACATGAAGATCACCAGGTCGTCGTCGCGGGCCTTGGCCAGCAGCCGGCCCAGCGCGTCGTCCAGCATCCGGTAGACGTCGCGGACCTTCTCCGCGGTCGGCGTCTTCGCGTTCTTCGCGTAGTCCGGGTGGTCGGTCGACAGGAACTCGCTCAGGCAGTGCTGCACGCGGTCCGTCGAGAAGAACACGAACGTCGCGACCTCCCAGTCGGACTCGTCGACCAGCTTCAGCGAGGCGGCGATCCGCGGCTCCGTGACCCGGCGGACCTCCTCGAGGTACGGCTCGATCTTGTTGTGGTAGGTCGTCCACGACATGCCGTTGATCGGCCACGGGGTGCCCGCGCGCTCCAGCTCGTCGCCGAGGGAGTGGGGCCACGTGAAGGGTTTGCCCTTCGGGAGCACCCCGCCCGCGATCAGCCGGCCCTTGATCTCGGGCGGCGGGAACGTGAGCGGGACGTTCACGATGAGCTGCTCCCGGCCGGCCGCGGTGAGGTCGCGAAGGAACGTCCGTTCCTTGATCGAGCGGTACGTCACCGGGAGGTGCTTGTCCGCGCCGGGCGGGTCGTGCTCGAGGATGTCCCACACGTCGTGGTCGTCGGGCTCCACGCCGGTGAGGAACGACGGCCACGCCGCCCACGAGTGGGTGGGAATCGTCGAGCGCAACATGCCCCTGGCGCCCCGGTCGATCAGCGCCTGGAGGTTCGGCAGGGCGCCGGCCTCGAGCAACGGATCGAGGATCCGCCAGTCGGCGCCGTCCCAGCCGATCAGGAGGACTCTGGACATGTGGGGACTCCGGCTCTCGTCGTCGTAGGGCGCCCGCAGGCCCGGTCAGTGTAGGCAACGGTCAAAGGCCCGACCATCACGACCTGACCGCCACCGAAACGCAGGGCGAGCCGACGCGACGGGCGGGATGCGAAAGGCCGGGGTAGGAATCCTCGACGGTCGGTGATAGAAAACTGTCCCAAATGGTGGCGGAACTCGCCGTGGGGGAGGAGTTCGCCGGACACCGGATCGAGCGGTTGCTCGGGCGAGGCGGGATGGGGGTCGTCTATCTGGCGACCCACCTTCGTTTGGGCCGGAATGTCGCCATCAAGCTCCTGAACCCCGAGCTCGCGAGCGACGACGTATTCCGGCGCAGGTTCCTCCGGGAATCCCAGGCGGCGGCCGGCCTCGAGCACCCCAACATCGTCCCGGTCTACGACGCCGGGGAAATGCAGGGACGCGCCTACATCTCGATGCGTTTCGTGGACGGGATGGATCTGTCCGCCCTGCTGAAGTCCGAGGGCCACCTGTCTCCGGAGCAGACCATCTCGATCATCGCCCAGGTCGCCTCCGCGCTGGATGCAGCCCACGAGCACGGCCTGATTCATCGCGACGTCAAGCCGGCGAACATCCTTCTGGAGCAGCTGCGGGCGGGCGACGCCCGGCCCCGCGCGTTCCTCTCCGACTTCGGCATCACCAAGCTCCTGTCCGGGCAACAGACCACGGAAAGCGGCCAATTCATCGGCACCATCGACTACACCGCTCCGGAGCAGATCACCGGCACGCAGCTCGAGCCCGCCACCGACCAGTATTCGCTCGCCTGCGTGCTGTTCCAGTCGCTGACCGGCGCCGTCCCGTTTCCCCGGGGAAGCGACCTCGCCGCGATGTACGCCCACCTCGAGGAGACTCCGCCTCGGGTGAGCGACAGGGTCGATCTTTCTTCCCACATCGATCCGGTGATCCAGCGGGCGCTGGCGAAGGCTCCGGCGCAACGCTTTGGCTCGTGCTCGGAACTGGTGACCTCCGCGGCAGACGCGCTCGGCGTCGAAGCGCAAACCATCGTGCCCACCCCGACCGGGACGATGTCCAGCGCACCCCCCGGGATCGACCGAACGACGGAGAGGGTGGGCCGCCAGCCGCGCGGAGGAGGCTCCAGGCACGCTCGCGGCCGTCGGAGACGAGGCCTGGTCGCCCTCGTCGTCGCCGTCCTCCTGGTCGCCGGGATCGCCGGGGCCTTCGCCGTGATGAACGATCACCGTGGGACCCAAGGAGCCCCCACTCCGAGCGCCACGACCGCGGGCGCGTCGACGGCTCCCTCGACCGGCCCCTCCCTCCGTCACTCACCACTCCCGAAGCCGTTTCCCCAGGGTTTCTCGTGGCGGCAGGTGTCGAGTCCCGTCTTCGCCGCCGAAGGCCGGCAGGCCATCAACCGAGCGGTCGTCGGGAAGTCCTCGATCGTTGCAGTGGGGTTCGTCAACCCCTCCGGGACCGACGGCGGCGATCCCGTCGTCTGGCGCACGAGCGACGGCGTGACATGGGAGCGCTCGGACGATTTCGAGACCGGGACCCAGGGAATGGATGCGGTCGCGCTGAGTGGGAAGAACTTCGTCGCGGTCGGAACGCAGAACGAGGAGCAAGCGCTGGTGTGGATCATCCCGGCCGACGAGAGCTTGACGTGGGGGCCCGTCGATCCGACGGGCATCAGCGGTGGGTCGGCGATCCACAAGATCATCTCCACCTCGGCCGGCCTCGTCGCCGTCGGCTGGGCCTCGGGGCCGTCGGACCATGACGCGTCGGTGTGGAGCTCCGGAGCCGGCAAGCAATGGAATCGAGTCACGGGCGACGCTTTCGTGGGGCCGCCGGGATCGAACCAGGAGATGTGGGGCGTCACGGAATTCTCAGGCGGTTTGATCGCCGTCGGCTCGGACGACCGCCGCGGGGACCCGGACGCCGCGTTCTGGCTCCACAGTGGCAAGGGCTGGAGCGAATCGCCCATCTCGCCAGTCCCCGACGACCAGGTCGTCAAGGCAGTGGTGGCGGGAGGACCGGGGCTCATCGCCGTGGGTTCGACGGGCTCGGGCGATTCACAGGACGCCGCCATCTGGACATCGGCGAACGGAAGACGGTGGCATCCGGTGCACGGGCTCGCGTTGCCCGGGAGCCAGGGGCTCACCGGCGTCATCGCCTATGGCAGCGGTTTCGTCGCCGTGGGCAGTGACGGTCCCCCGACACAGGCGGATGTCGGTGTCTGGACGTCGAACGATGGACTGACGTGGAAGCGATCGACGGGGGAGGATCTGACCGGACCGGGACTGCAGTTCGCGCACGGTGTCGTGGACTTCAGGGGCAAGCTCGTGGTCGTGGGCAACGAGAATCTCCCGAGCCCTGGCCAGGCGGCCGTGTGGATCGGCACCCCGATCCGCTCGTCGAGTCCTCCCGGCTCGCCGACCGGGGTCACCGCCCACCAGACAACCCCGTCTGCGTAGCTCACCACCGGCCCTGAGACCTCGCCGACGCAAACCTCGACGACCGACCGGCAGCGGTCACCGCGACCCCGATGGCTCCCGCCCGACCCACCGAGACAGCTCAGTGCGCGAGCGAACGCCGAGCTTGCGGTAGACACGAGACAGGTTCCACTCCACGGTCTTCACCGACAGGAACATGGAGGCTGCGACCTCCTGATTCGTCGCACCCTCGGCGACCAGGCGCGCGATCCGTTCCTCCGTCGGAGTCAGCGAGACGGCCGACGACGCGCGTCCACCGATCCTGGCGAGCTCGGACCGAGCCCGGGTTGCCCACAGGTCGGCACCGAGCTCCGAGAACATCTCGAGGGAACGCTCGAGCGAATCGCGAGACGATCGCTTGCGACGATCTCGTCGCTCGATCGTGCCCTGGACCAGCAAGGTTCGGCCCAGCTCGAACGGTTGGGACAGACGCTCGTGGCGCTCGATCGCGGCCTCGATGGACGCCCTGGCTCCCGGCAGGTCGCCCTCGGCCGCCCGGAGCAACGCCCGGGACCTCGAGGCGACCATCAGCCCCCAGGCGCGATCGAGCTCCTCGGATCGACGGCCCAGCTCTTCGATCAGCCGATCGGCCGCCTCGAGGTCACCGATGGAGATCAGCGCCTCCAGCGCGTCGCCCAGGTAGCGCATCGCTCCGGGCTCGTGGATTCCTCCGGCGGCAGCGCCCTCGAGCAGCGGCCCGAGGTGGCGATGAGCCCGGTCCGCTCTCCCGAGCGACAGCTCCAGGAGGCCAAGCGCCGACTCGCATGCCGCCGCCGCCGGCACCGCACCCACCGTAGAAGCCAGCGCCAGCCCCTCCGTGGCCGCCGAACGAGCCTCGTCCTCCCGTCCGCGATGCGCGTGAATGAGGGCCCGCGCGGACGTTGCGAAGGCCCTTCCCGTGTCCTGCCCGGTATCGTCCGAGGCTTCCGCGGCCCGGTCGGCGTGCCGTTCCGCCGCCCCCCAATCCCCCAACCAGCACTCCACCTCCGAGAGGTGGAACAGGATGAACGGCAACGAACGCTCCGAACCATGCTCCTCGGCCCGACCCAGGGCCCGTTCCAGGAGGGTCCGGGACTGTCCGAGCTGATCGGACCATTTCAGGAGCACGCCGAATGCCACGCTGGGATGCGCCGGCGTGGGGCGGGGCCGCGTCCACGTCTCGGCCGCTACCGCCTGTTCCATCACGTCCTCCTCCATGCCACGGCCGAGCAGGAAGTCGACGCTCGCGACCATGGCCGACGAGCTCGCGACGAGCGAGCGATCGTCGAGGGCCCGCGCCTGTTCCAGTGCATGCCCGGCGTGTGTGGAGGCCCCTGGCAGGTCGCCGGAGACCAGGCTCGACACGGCCCGGTCGAGCGTCAGGGCGGCCAGGAGCTCGGGCGTTCGTTCGGCCTCCGCTGCGGCCTCCCGGAACAGCCGCGAGGCCGATCCCCAGCTGTCCTGGTGATGTCGCACCCATCCGAGTCGCTGGAGTGCCGCCGCCCGGGTCGGACCCTCTCCCGAGGAGGCGAGGACCTGCTCGAGCAACTCACGCGAACGATCGAGATCGCCGGCGTCCAGGTGGTATTCGGCCTCGAGCAGGGCGCGGCGGTGCGCCTCCTCGGGCGGGTCGGGCGGTGTCAAGCGGCGAGCCTGCTCGCACAGCTCGGCCGCCGCCGACGGAGCGCCCCTGGCCCGGGCGGCCCGCGCCGCCGACTCGACCTCGTCGGCCACCGCCGCGTCGTGTCCCTCGACCGCAAGCGCGAGGTGCATGGCCCGGTCCTGGGCGTCCGCGGCCACCAGCCCGAGGCGCCGATGCAGGTCGCGCCGGGCCGGCGGCTCGGCATCGGAGTACAGGGCGGAGCCAAACAGGGCATGGGTGAACCGCAGCGTGCCATCGTGGTGCTCCTCGACGATCCCCTGACGGATCGAGGCATCGACCGCGGCGCTCGCCGATTCACCGGCGAGCGCCTCGACCAACGGACGGGTCGGCTCGGAGGCGGCGACGAGCACGAGCAACGCCTCCCGTTCGTCCTCTCCGAGCGCCGAGAGCCGCCTCCTCAGCAGATCCGCCAATGGTTCCGGAATCGGCATGGCGGGGCCGGGCAGACGCCGGTCCCCCGATTCGAGCATCGCGCGGCCGATCTCGAGGGCCGCCAGCGGATTCCCCGAGCAGGCCCGGACCAGGCGATCGATCCGAGCCCTCGGAAGGGAGAGGCCGAGGCGCGACCGGAGCAAGGTGGCGATGTCGCGGCGGTCCAGGGGCCCGATTCGAAGGCGCTCGGACCGCGGCGGCAGTGAGGCCAGCAACACGGAATCGGGCCGGTGGGACCCCTCGGCGTGCCACGCCGCCACGATCCCGATGGGTGCGCTTTCCGCCCGCCGGAACGCGTGGCCCAGCGCGGCGGCGGACGGCTCGTCGAGCCACTGCGCGTCGTCGAGCGCCACGAGCACCGGCGCCTCCTCCGCCAACGCGATCAACCCGCCCCGGACGGCGAGCGCGACCGCGAGCGGCCCCGGCGGCTCGCCGTCGGGATCCCGCAGGAGCAGGGCGATCTCGAGCGCTCGAAGCTGCGGTTCTGGCAACGCCGGGGACACCTCGTCCACAACGCCGTGCAGGAGGTCTTCCAGCCCGGAGAATGACAGGGCCACATCGGGAGGAGCGGGACTGGAGGCGAGCACCCTTAATCCGCGATCCCGCGCCCGGTCCACCGCGGCGTTCAGCAGCGTGGACTTCCCGATGCCGGCGTCGCCCTCAAGGACGAGCCCGCTTGGGCCCGAGGGGATGCCGTCGAGGAACCGCGAGATCGCTTCGAGCTCGGCCTGTCGCCCGACCGGCCCGTCCGTTGCCTTCTCGGGCATCGTGTCCCCAGTGTGGTGAAGCGGACAGGCGCTCGCAAGACGACGGTGCAATCGTCAGGGTTCTCACCGGCGAGGACGCCACGGCGGGTCGGCGAACCATCCCGCCGCGGCGTGTTCCCACCTCGCCAGAGTCGCCGTCGGACCCCGGGCGGAGCTGCTACCGGAACCCCGGTGGCAATGGCCGGCACCAGCTCAGGACCCTGGCTCGCATCCGCTTCCGCTGGTCCTGAGCGGATGGCCGCCGGGCGACGTTGGTGAGCTGATAGGGATCCGAGCGGAGGTCGTACAGCTCCTCGGCCCCCGTGCTGTACATCACGTACACCCAGCGCAATGAGTGGAGCCCGCAGTAGTCCGGGGCGCTGACGAGAACTGGTTGGACCACCTTTCCGTGCTCCAGGAGGAAATCGGTCCTCCACGGGACCTTCTGTCCCCGGATGACTGGGAGCAGGTTCCGGCCCTCGGCTCCGGGCGCCCCCACGCCGGCGAGCGCCGCGAACGTCGGGGCGAGGTCGAGGTTCAGCGCGATCCTGCCTTCCTTCCGCGGGGTGCCGGTGAGAGGGTCGTACCGGACGACCAGCGGAACCCTGCTGTCCTCTTCGTAGGGAAACGGCTTGGCGAACAGGCGGTGCTCTCCCCACATGTATCCGTTGTCCGACATGAACACGAGCATCGTGGTCGACAGCCGGTGGGTCGCCTCCAGCGAGGCCACGATCCTCGCGACCGAGCGGTCGACGTCGATCAGGCTCCGGCACTGCGACCGCCGGGTCCACCCCGCTTGCCCCGCGCTCCTGCTCGTCCACCGGATGTCCCTGACATAGCCGGGCTTGTCGGAGACGTCCGGCTCGCCGAAGGAGGGCGGGCGATACGGCGCGAGGTTCGCGCACCCGTTCGCGTCCTGCGGGGCAGGCGTGAAGGGGTCGTGCGGCGCGGTGGGCGCGAAATACAGGAACAACGGGCCGGCGGTCTGGCGGATGAACTGCGTGGCCTTGTTCGTGAGGACGTCCGTCGAGTAGTCCGCCGCCGTGTGCCCGTGGTGCACGATGTGGCCGTTCAGCGTCAGGTCGTAGTCGTAGTAGGCGCCGTTGTCGCCGGCGAACGCGTTCCACCGGTCCCAGCCGGGAGGAACGTAGCCCTGATGGGCGGCCTTGGCGTATTGGTTCAGGAACTTCCCGACAAGGGCGGTGTGGTATCCCGCCTGGTGCAGCCACGTCGCGATCGTCGAGCCCTCCTGATGGAACGAGGGGAACCCGCCGTACTGACCACCGTTCGACCACACCCCGGTGGAGTGGGAGTACTTCCCGGTGATGACGGTCGTCCTGCTCGGGCAGCACAGCGAGTTCGGGACGAACGCGTGGGTGAACGTGACTCCCTTGTCGACCAGCAGCCGCTCGACGTTCGGCATCCACGACAGGGTGTCCCACCGCTGGTCGTCGGTGAGGATGAGCACGATGCTCGGCTTCGCGGACGCGGCCGCGGTCTTGCCCCGTGTCGCAGATGCTGAGTCCGCATGGATGCGGTCTGCGGACGAGACCCCCGCACCGCTCGCCGCTGTCGACAGGAGCGCGACGAGCACCGCCACGCCTTGCGCCAGTCGCCTGACGATCCAGCCCGAACCCCTCATGACCGCCTCCTCTCCTGCGCGGCGCGGCCGGTGCAGCGCCGTCAGGAGCGACGGTCGATCGGAGATGGAGGGGTGGAACCCGGGGAAACACCGGAGTTCGGAACGGTATCGAGCTCAGGCCAAGAACGGGATCTGGATCTTGGCCGTGTACACGTCGAACGCATTCAGGCGGCCGTCGGGGTTGGTGTGCGTGGAGTTCGAGTTGTCCGCCCACGCGGGGTAGAACCTCCCGTCCGCCGCCGCGAGGCCCGTGTAGTCGCCGTAGTCGACGCCGTCGGAGGCCTGCTCGGCGTTCGACGTGCCCTCGCTGATGCGGAAGTCCCTCGCGAACGTCTGCCCGCCGTCGAGGCTGGCCGTGCCCCAGTACTGGGCGTCGTCGTTCGGCACCCCGTCGGTGTCGCCGCCGTGTCCCTGGCCCCGGTCCTTGCGCGCGTCGTGCCAGGTCGCGGCCACGAACCCCGTCGACTGGTCGAGCGCGATGCGCGGCAGGAACTGCGAGTTGGTCCCGGGGTCGTCGTTCAGCCGGGCCGGGGGGCTCCACGTGGCGCCCTCGTCGTCCGAGTGCCGCAGAAAGACGTTCGTGTCGTCGGACTCGTCGGGGTCCTCGCGCGTGTACACCACGTACACGCGGCCGTCGTGCGGGCCGCCCGAGCGGTCCCACGCCAGCCCCGGCTCGGCGTCGACCGAGCGGCGGGACTGCGCCGGGATGTAGTCGAACCCGCCGACGTTCGTGAGCGCGATGTTCACCGGCAGCCGGAACCCCTGGGGCCCCAGCCCGTCCGGATCGAGGTCGACCCGGACCCGGCCCTTGTGCTCGCCGTCCTGGGGGATCTGGTAGGTGACCATGACCTGGCCCCCGGGGCCGATGGCGATGTCGCCGTAGTTCCCGCCGTGCGAGAACGGGGCGACCTCGGGGTCGGAGAACGCGCCGACCTGGCCCAGCCCGGTCACCGGGGCGCCCCGGGCGAGCACGCCCCGGTGGTACAGGTAGTGCGTCACCCACACCGTGCCCTCACCCGCGGTGACCGTGGGCTGGTCCTCGAAGTGGTTCGTGCCGGCCTCGCGGAGCCGGCCCTTGAACGAGGCGATGCGGTGGAACGACTCGCCGGCGTCGGTCGACAGCGCCAGGTCGATCCGGTCGTTGTGTGCCGCCGTGAACCGGATGTCGCCGAAGAACAGGTTGCCGAACTCGTCCCACGCCAGCGTCGGGTCGCAGCAGCCGAACCCGAGGTTGTCGTCGTCGGCGATGTCGCGATGCACCCACGTCGCTCCCCCGTCGTGGCTGATCGACTCGAGGAGCCCCGGCCCGGGCCGGTTCTCGTTCGAGACCACGACGACGTTCCGGGGATTCGTGGGGTCGACGGCGACGGCCTGCTCCGACTGCCCGCCATGTTTCCGCGACACGTCCACGTTGGGACCCACCACGACCTGGAGGCCCGAGGCGCGCGCGCCGGGCCCCGATGCGAGCAGCGAGGCCAGCGCGGCGAGCGACAGGGCCGTCACGGCGACGACGCGACTCCCAACCAGACGCTGATGAAGCCGCCGCGAGGCGGTGGGAGCCGGGGCGGCCATGGGCGCGGTTTCCTTCCTGGAAGAAATGTCGGGCTGGGGCCGTTCTGTCTACCACGGGGCGGCCGGGCCGCCAATCGGGGTGCCATCGAGCGTGGCCGGAGCCGAGTTGACGATCTCCCCCTGCGGTCGGGTAATATATCGACTCGATATATACGTCCGATATATCGAACCGACACGTACGGGAAGAGGAACCGATGCTCGAGCTCGCGATCCTGGGGCTGCTCAAGGAGCGCTCCATGCACGGATACCAGCTCTCGAAGCGCCTGACCGACGCGTTGGGAGGGCTCTGGAAGGTGTCCTACGGCTCGCTGTACCCGGCCCTGAAGCGCCTGGAGAAGGAGGGCGCGGTCGAGCCGGTATTCGCCAAGGACGACGTGGGACGGCGCAAGAACGTGTACCGCATCACGGCCAAGGGCGAGGCGCTGTTCGCGGAGCTGCTGCAGGAGGCGGCGCCGGAGACCTGGGAGGACAACCGGTTCCGCGTCCGCCTCGCGTTCTTCCGGTACCTGAAGCCGGACACCCGGCTCCGCCTGCTGGAGAAGCGGCGCGCGTACCTGGAGGACCGCCTGTCCGAGATCAAGACCTCGCTGAAGAACTACCGCGAGCGCATCGATGCCTACGCGCTTTCGCTCATGAGCCACGGCGCGGAGGCCACCGAGCGGGACATCGCCTGGCTCGACGGGCTCATCGAGACCGAACGGCGACACGTACGGGCCGACGCCGAGATCTCCGCCGCGGCGCCGGACACGAACCAACCGACGCTGCCCGCGGAGCGCAAGCCCCGCGTGCGCCGGCATTCGGGCAAGAAGTCGAGCGGAAGCAACGGGGGGCGCCCCAGGACCGGCACGCCGCGCCGGGCCGGGGCCACCGTTCGGGCGAAGGAGCGTGCATCGTGAAGAAGATCCGTCTGGCCATCGTGGGCGTGGGGAACTGCGCCTCGTCGTTGGTGCAGGGGCTGGAGTACTACAAAGACGCCTCACCCGACAAGCGGGTGCCGGGGCTGATGCACGTGCGGCTCGGCGACTACCACGTGCGCGACATCGAGGTCGTCGCCGCCTTCGACGTCGATGCCAAGAAGGTGGGGAAGGACGTCTCGGAGGCGATCGTCTCCGAGCCCAACAACACGATCCACTTCGCCGACGTGCCCCCGCTGAACGTCGTGGTCCAGCGGGGGCCGACGCTCGACGGGCTCGGCAAGTACTACCGCGAGACCATCGACGAGTCCGATGCCCGGCCGGTCGAGGTCGCCGCCGCCCTGCGGGAGGCCCGCGTGGACGTCGTCGTTTCCTACCTCCCGGTGGGGAGCGAGGAGGCCACGAAGTTCTATGCGCAGGCCGCCATCGACGCGGGCGCGGCGTTCGTCAACTGCATCCCGGTGTTCATCGCGTCGAACGTGGAGTGGGCGCGCAAGTTCGCGGAGGCCGGCCTGCCGATCGTCGGCGACGACATCAAGAGCCAGGTCGGCGCCACCATCGTCCACCGGATCCTCACGAAGCTCTTCGAGGACCGGGGCGTGAAGCTCAACCGGACCTACCAGCTGAACTTCGGCGGCAACATGGACTTCAAGAACATGCTCGAGCGCGAGCGGCTGATCTCCAAGAAGCAGTCGAAGACACAGTCGGTGCAGTCCCAGCTGCGGAAGACCCTGGACTCCGACGACATCCACATCGGACCGTCGGACCATGTCCCGTGGCTGGAGGACCGCAAGTGGGCGCAGATCCGGCTCGAGGGACAGTCCTTCGGCGACGTGCCGTTGAACATCGAGCTCAAGCTCGAGGTGTGGGACTCGCCGAACTCCGCGGGCATCGTCATCGACGCCATCCGGTGCGCGCGGGTCGCGCTCGACCGCGGGGTCGCCGGACCGCTGATCGGCCCCTCCGCCTACTTCATGAAGTCCCCCCCGGTGCAGTTCTCCGACGACGCCGCGCGGGACATGGTGGAGGAGTTCATCATCGGCAATGGAGCCTCCAAGGCCGCCGACTGGACCGCCTTCTTCGACGTCCAACCCGCGTAGGCCGAGCCCCGCCCGGGTCGCCGACATCGCACCGACGCCCGGTCGGCGCGCCTCGGCGGCGGATGATGTTCCGGTGGTTCCCGATTCGGTCGCTCGAATGCTGCTCGCCACCGAGGGCCAGGCAGCCAGGGAGTGGCTTCGGCGCCTCCCCGGGATAGTCCGGGACGTCGGGCGCCGCTGGTCGCTCCGGGTGGGACCGCCGTTCCTCGGGGGAGCCGTGGCATTCGTGGCGCCGGCGGTCACCGCGGCGGGCGAACGGGTGGTCCTGAAGGTCTCGATCCTGACGGACGAGACGCGGAACGAGGCGGATGCCCTCGAGCTGTGGAACGGCGACGGGTCGGTGCGGCTCCTGGAGGCCGACCGTGAGCTGGGCGCCCTGCTGCTCGAGCGCGCGGAGCCCGGGAGTTCGCTGGAGGAACATCCGGATCGCGCCGAGGCCGTCCGGATCGCGTGCGGCCTCCTCCGGCGTCTGCGGCGCCAACCACCCGCGGGGCATCCCTTCGAGCCGGTGACGGACCTGGCCCGCCGATGGAGCGAGGAGCTCCCCCGCAGGTACCTGGCCCTCGGCGGACCCTTCGACGAAACGCTGGTCGGTGAGGCATCCGACTCGCTGCGCGAGCTGGCGGGGTGGTCGGGGGACGAGCTCGTCGTGAACCGGGACTTCCACCTGGGGAACTTCCTGGCGGCGCGCCGCGAGCCGTGGCTGGCCATCGACCCGAAACCGCTCGTGGGCGAGGCGGCGTTCGACTCGGGCTACCTGCTGACCACGCTGCTCGGAGAGCATCCCGATCGCGCCGAGACCGCCCGCTTGATCTCGGTCCTCGCTCGCGACCTGGAGCTGGATCCGGATCGGATCCGGGCCTGGGCGTTCGCTCGCGCGGTCGAGAACGTCCTGTGGGCGCTGGAGTACGGGTTCCCCGCCGGGGCAGACCTGCGTCAGGCGGAGGCGCTGCGTTCCGTGAGGCGTCCCCGGTGACGGCCGCGAGCGGGCGATCGTCCGGGACCATGGATCGGGCCCGCGCGGCCCTCGGTTCGAGGGACTTCCGGTTCCTGATGGGGGTCCGGCTGGCCTCGCAGTTCGCGGACGGGTTGTTCCAAGCCGTGATCGTGGCCTCGGTGATCTTCGCGCCGGACAAGCAGAGCACGGCGGTGGGGTTCGCGAAGGCGACGGCGGTGCTGGTCGTGCCGTACAGCGTGCTGGGGCCGTTCGCCGGGGTGTTCGTGGACCGGTGGAGACGGGAGCGCATCCTCCAGATCACGCCGCTCGTGCGGGCGGCTGCGGCGCTCCTGTTGCTGGGCGGGGAGGGGGCGACGGTCCCCTTCTACGCGGGGGCGCTGCTGGTGCTGTCGGGGAACCGGTTCTTCCTGGTGACGGCCGGCAGCGTCACGCCGAAGGTGGTGCCGGCGGACGACCTGCTGGTCGCGAACTCGATCAACTCGGTCGGCGGAACCGTGGCCACGATCCTGGGAGTGGCCCTGGGGGGATGGCTGGCGGACGCGGCCGGGTTCCGGACGCTCATCGCGCTCTGTGTCGTGCTGTGGGCCGTCGCGTCGGTGGTGGTTCGGCGGATCCGCACAGACCTCTCGGCGGACCGCTCACGAGAGGACCGGCTGCTCCGCGCGCTCGGCGTCGTGGCGCGCGACCTCGGCGACGGGGCGCGCCGCCTGGCCCGAACACCCCGGGCGCTGGGGCCGATCTCGTCCTACGCGGTGGACCAGTTCCTGCAGGGCCTGATCCTTGTGATGTCGTTCGTGGTCTTCAAGGAGCGGTTCCGCGAGGGCGTGGGGAGCTACTCGACGCTGATCGCCGCAGGTGCGGTGGGCGGCTTCCTCGGGCTGGCCACGGTGGGCTGGCTGGACGGCCGCTTGTCCCGCCCCCGGATGGTCGCGCTGGCCTTCGTGGTCTCGGGCCTCCCGCTGATCCTGATCTCGCCGTTCGTCTCGGGGGCCACCGTGCTTGTGGCGAGCTTCTTCCTCGGCGTCGGCTTCGCCTGGAAGAAGGTCCCGATCGACACCATGGTCCAGACCGCCGTCCCCGACCGGTACCGCGGCCGGATCTTCGCCGTCTACGACGTCGCCCAGAACATGGCCCGGGTCCTCGCGGCGCTCCTGGCGATCGCGATCGTCGACGAACCCCACGCCGGCCTGGAGATCGCCCTGATCGGCGCCGCGTTCCTCCTCTACTCCCCGGTGCTGCCGCACTGGCTTCGGCGCACGTCCAGCCTGGAAGTCCGGACCTACTCGGGCGGCAGGGCCGACGATGAGGTCCGCTCCATCGTCCTCGGCGGCGAGGAATCCCAGGTGGAGGTGGAGAAGACATGGCACGAACAGCGCGGCGCCGAGCCACTTCTGTGCTTCCGCCTCCGACTCGAAGACGGCACGAGGATCGAGATCAGCCGCCCGCAGGACTCGTCAGCCGGCTGGCGCCTCGACCGCGAGCTCCCCGCATAGCGCAACCACGGTTGGCCGGCGGTCGGGTCCGGAGTGCGCCGGAGTAGGGCAAATGGAGCGACCCGACCGCCTGCCACCCCGGCGACCTCTGGCCAACGCAGAAACCGAAACTCAAAAGCGGCGGGGGCACCACGGTTCGCGGTCGCCCGCGAACATGGCGTCGGCCCGAACCACCGCGCCGTCAGTCAGCTCGCGGACGCGGCCCGCTCGGTCCAGGTCGCGGAGTCGGGTGCCGCCCAGATAGACGGCGCCGAGCTCGTTCGCGGTGAACGACAGGTCGGCGTCGGCGTCGGCGGGACGGCACTCCGCGCCGTGGGGGCCCCCCGACAGCTCGTAACGTCCGGTGTTCCAGGGGCAGAACTCGTCCTCGAGGTCGAACACCACCCGACCCTCGACGCCGTATCGCCGGGCCGAGAGGGCGGCCGGGACGTCCAGCACTCGGACCCACATGCCGTCGATGATCTTCAGCCCGAGGTGCCGGAGTTCGAGCGCCATCGAGAACAGCGGGTCGTCCGGCGGCCGGTTCCCGAACTCGATCGTGGCGATGAGATCGACGCCGAACAGGAACGACCACATCGCCGCAGCGCTCGCCGGGGTGGTCGTCACGGCTTCCGCGACCTGCAGCTGGCCGACGTCGATCCCTTCCTCCTCCTGCGGCTTCACCCGGTACACGGCGTAGGCGTCCGGCCCCTCCTCCCCCTCGTGGAGGGCGAAGAACAGCTCGCCGAATCCCCTGCGATGGTGCTCCGCGTTGAGGTGCCGGAAGAGATAGCCCCACCAGTCCTGGTTCTGCTCGATCATCCCCGGCGTTCCGGCCCGCACGCGGTCGTACACGGGCGCGAGCTCCTTCGCCGCGTCCTCGAGCGGAAGCAGGCGGACCCGGCCGGGATCCGTGAACGGCCGGAGGAACGACCAGTTCGCCCGGGAGACCCGGCCCACGGCCTGACGGGTGGCCATGCCGTAGCCGAACCGCTGGTAGATCGGCGCCTCGCTGGCCCACAGCGCCGCGACGGCGTCGCCGTGCTCGCGCGAGTCGTCGAGCTGCCGCCGCATCATGGCCCGGAGCATGCCCCGGCGGCGATGGGTCGGGGCGACGCCGACCGTGGTCACGCCCGCCACCGGGACCTGCCCCCCACCGGGGACCGTCATCTGCAGCGAGAGCGTCGACGTGGTCCCGACGATCAGGTCGCCGTCGAACGCGGCGATGGATCGGCCGGGCTCGAACTCGATGCGGGAGTCCTCGATGTCCTGATCCGTGGGGTGCTCGCCGAACGAGACGAAGACCGCCCGGACGAAGTCCTCCCACCGGTCGTACTCGAGCGTCCGGATGTCGAAGTCCATACCGCTCCCGCGGGCCGCGTGCTACTCGGGGAGCTGCGGGCCCGGTCCCTTGGTGCCGGTCGCGGGGTAGCCGCGCTGCGGGCCCTGACCGGGGGGGCCGCCGGGGACCTGGCGTCGCTGGGTGTCCAGCACGAACCGGCGGACGCGTCGTCGCACCGAGTAGTAGGCGATCGCGCCGAGCACAACCAGCGTGAGCACGACCGACAGCACGATGATCAGCGTGAGCTTGACCACCGCCCACAGGATGCCGAGGGCGGCCGCCAGCAACAGGAGCAGCACGAGAACGACCATCGCCTCCATGCTACGCGACCGCCGCGGAACGGACGGCCGGCCGCGCTCAGGACAGCTGCTTCTCGGCCTCCAGCATGAGGTTCCCGAACACCCGGGCCGCTGTCGGGAACGAGTGGATGGCGTCGGCCAGCACGGCGACGGGCACGCCGGCCTTGATGGCCACCACGCCCTCGTGGATGAGCTCGGACGCGCCGGGGCAGGCGGCGAAGGCGCCGACCAGCACCTTGCGCTCGCGGTCCACCACCGCGGTGACGTGCCCCGGCGACCCCTCGCGGATCGCGACGTCGGACGGCCACGGCGGCTCGATCGTGTATCCCCGAGCCGTGGGGGCGAAGTCCTGGGTCACCTCGAACGCGTCGACGCCACGCTCCTGCGCCTCCTCGACCGTGAGCCCCACCGCGCCGGTCTCGGGTTCCGTGAAGGTGGTCTTCGGCACGTTGGCCAGGTCGGCGCGCACGTCCCGTCCCAGCGCCGCGGCGGCGGCCACCCGGCCCTCGTAGTCGGCGACGTGGGTGAACTGCAGCCCGCCGGCCGCGTCGCCCGCCACGTACAGCCCGTCCCCGATCGACATGTGCTCGTCGTGGTCTGCGGTGCCGCGCTCGGTGAGCTTCCCTCCCGCCTCCTCCACGCCCATGGCCCGGAGGTCCGCGGCCCGGCGGCCCACCGAGACCAGCACCTCGGCGGCCTCGACCGTCGAGCCGTCGTCGAGCTCGACGATCCGCCCGGCGCCGCCCCGCCGGACCGCGACGGCGTGGGCCCCGACGTGGATCTCGATGCCCTCCCGCTCCAGCTGGGCCGACACGACCTCCGCGGTGCGGGGGTGTTCCCGGGCCAGCAGCCTGGACCCCTCGACCAGCGCGACCTTGACCCCGAACCGGCCGTACGCCTGGGCCAGCTCGACACCCACGGGACCGCCGCCCAGGACGACGAGGGACGAGGGCAGCTCGCGCGTCGACGACGCATTGTTGCTCGTCCAGTACCCGGCCTCGCGGAGCCCCTCGATCGGCGGGATGAACGGCGTCGATCCGGCGGCGATGACGACGCTCCGAGTCTCCAGCGACCGCGTGCCGGCCCCGTTCGCGCCGACCTCGACACGCGAAGGCCCCGCGAACCGAGCCTCCCCCCGCACGATCTCGACCCCCGCGCCCTCGAGTCCATGGACGTGCCCCGAGTCGTCCGGGTAGTCGCTCTCCTCCCGGGAGATCATCCAGTCCCGCCGGGCGGAGGCCCGCCCCCAGGGGTAGGGGGCGCCCTCGTATCGCTTGCGAGCGGAGTCGAGCAACGTCTTGGTCGGCATGCATGCCCAGAACGAGCACAGCCCGCCGACGAGGTCACGCTCCACGATGGCCACGCGGCCCCCCCGTTCCGCACCCATGTACGCGGCGGCCTCGCCGCCCGCTCCGGAGCCGATCACGACCAGGTCGTAGTCCATTGGTTCCTCGCTCCCTCGACGTGGTGGCGGCCGGCCGGCCGCCAGGACGGCAGCCTAGTACCGGCACATGCGGCGGGCGTTACCGGCGGCGCGGCACGGCGCCCACGCGCCGGCGCGGCCACACGACGAACCGGACCACGCCACGCAGGTGCTCGTCCCGGACGGGACCGAAGGACCGGCTGTCGGTGGACGCGTCCGGGGCGTCCCCGACCACGAACCACTCCCCCGCCCCCAGCGCCACCGGCGCGGGCAGGCGGCCGGGCAGCTCGCGCAGCGCGTCGCCCGGCGCGCCGGCCACGCGCTTGACCATCTCGTAGCCGGCGCGGCCGGGGTGCTCCACCACGACCACGTCGCCGACCGCCGGACGGGCCCCCGCGAATGCCATCACGACGTCGCCGTCGAGCAGCGCAGGGGCCATGCTCGGCCCCCGCACGACGGCCCGGAACGGCCGCGCCCGCCATACCAGCGCGCCCACGATCACCACCCCGAACAGGGCGAAACGCCGTCGGCGGCCCCGGTGATAGGTTTTCCCTGGGTCCACTTCCCCCTCACCCGAAGGAGGCGACATGCGGAAGCTCCTGAGCACTCTGCTCCTGCCGCGCCGGACCGTCCATGCGCACTGCGACCTGCCGTGCGGTGTGTACGACCCGGCCCAGGCGCGCATCGAGGCCGAGTCCGTGGCGAAGATCCAGGAGAAGTACCAGGACGCGGCCAACCAGAAGAAGCCGACCGAGACCGAGGATGAGTTCAAGTCCCGCTGCATCCTCATCAAGGAGGAGCGGGCCGACCTCGTGAAGCACCACCTCTGGGTGCTGTGGACGGACTACTTCAAACCCGAGCACCTCGAGAAGCACGGCGAGCTCCACGACCTGTTCTGGAAGGCCACCAAGGCCGCCGGCGACGCCAAGAAGTCCCAGGACCCGGCGCAGGGCAAGGAGCTGCTCGGGCTCATCGACCAGGTTGCCGAGATCTTCTGGGAGACCAAGAAGGCGGCGTAGTCACTCACAGAGCGACCGCGTGGGCGGGTCCGGTCACGGACCCGCCCTCTGCGTTGCTCAGTTCAAGGAACCGGGGGCGCCGAGCTTCGGCTGGGGGGGTTCGATCCGATCCGCGAAGCGGACCTCCGGGACGCCGAAGTCCTCGGGGAGCAGCAGGTGGCCGTGGCGGACCATGCGCCGGCCACGGACGCTGTCGGCCTTCTTCGCGGCTCGGATGTTGAGCACGACGATGGCCACCGCGAACACCGCGATCATCACCGCGACCGGGCCCTCGTGCTCGACGACGGCCATGTGGATCGAGAGCCACGTGGCGCCGGCCAGGTTGAGGCCGAGCATGCACATGGCCCACAGTCGCGCGCCGGTGGGCGGCGTTCGGCTTCGCCTCACGGAGTCCTCCCCCCATTCCCGGTCCCGTCCGGCCGCTGCGGGCCGGGGGACGGATGGATGCTACCCCCCTCCTTGGTAGGCTCGCCAGCCCCAATGTTCACCGCGACACGCCGTCGTTCGAGCTCGATGGAACCCTCCCCGTGAAGGACGTCGGGCTGGTCGGGCCGCCGTTCTCCGGGAAGTCGACGCTGTTCACGGCCCTGACCCGGGCCGGAGCCGCGGGCGGCCGGTCGAACCAGGCCGTGGTGCCGGTCCCGGACACACGCCTGGGCGTGCTGACCGAGCTGGAACGGTCCCGAAAGACCGTCCCGGCGCAGGTCCGGTTCGTGGACGTCCCCGGGGGAACCACCGCCCAGGGGGTCGCCGAGCTCCGGGTGACGGACGCCCTGGCCGTCGTGCTCCGGGCGTTCGGCCCCGACGCCGACCCGGCGAAGGACTGGGAGGGGGTCGCGGCCGAGTTGCTCCTGGCCGACCTGGCCGTGGTCGACTCGGCGCTGGAGAACGCCCGGCGGCGGGCCAAGGGCCGCTCGGGCGGCGGCGGGCCCGAGGTCGAGAGCCTGGAGCGCGCGCACGCCGCGCTGTCGGACGAGCGACCGCTGCGGGACGTCGGGTTCGGAGCCGAGGACCTGGCACACCTCCGCAGCCTCGCCGCGCTCACTCTGAAGCCATGGATCCCGGTCGCGAACCTCGAGGAGGGGGCCGAGGTCCCGGCCGGCGTCCCCGAGGGAACCGTCCCGGTCTTCGCGTCCATCGAGGCGGAGACCGCCGGGATGGCGGAGGAGGAGGCGCGCGAGCTGCTCGCCGAGTTCGGCGTCACCGAGCCGGGGCTCGACCGCGTCGTCGCGGCGTCGTACCGGGCGCTCGATCTGATCACGTTCCTCACGACCGGCGAGGACGAGACCCGCGCCTGGGAGGTCCGGTCCGGGGCCACCGCCCCGGACGCCGCGGGCGTGATCCACACCGATCTCCAGCGCGGGTTCATCCGGGCGGAGGTCGTGGGCTACGACGACCTCGTGGCGGCCGGCGGCTGGAACGCCGCCAAGTCGAAGGGCCTGTTGCGGGTGGAGGGCAAGGACTACGTCGTCCGCGAGGGTGACGTCATGCACGTCCGGTTCAACGTCTAGCGTTCGTCGCTGTGATCGCCATGTTTTTCTGGCGTTGCGGCTGCACTATGCTCTCGTCCCATGGACGAAAGCTATCGCATCGGTGAGGCCGCGACGGTGCTCGGCGTCCGCGTCGAGACCCTCCGGCGTTGGGAGCGCGCCGGGAAGTTGAAGACGATTCGGACCGCCGGCGGCCAGCGGGAGGTACCGGCGAGCGAGGTCGCACGACTGCTGTCCCAGCGCCGCGACCGGCAGGGCCCGATGGCCGCGACCTCGGCCCGGAACCACTTTCCAGGCGTCATCACCTCCATCAAGAAGGACAAGCTCGTGGCGACGGTCGAGATCCTCGCCGGCCCGCACCGCGTGCTCGCGCTCATCACCCGGGAGTCGGTGGACGAGCTCGGCCTGCGGCCCGGAATGCAGGCGGTGGCCACCGTCAAGGCCACCAGCGTCTTCGTGGAGCTTCCCGCGTGAGACCCGGCATCCGAATCGCGCTGTGCTCGCTGCTGATGCTCGCCGGTTGCTCGCAGGGGTCGTCCCCGGGCACCCACGCGGAGACGCTGACGGTGCTCGCGGCGGCGTCGCTGACCGGCGCGTTCACGGCGATCGGGCGCGGCTTCGAACGCCGCCATGTGGGCGTGACCGTCCGGTTCTCGTTCGGGCCGTCCGACGGGCTGGCCGGGCAGATCCAGCAGGGTGCTCCCGCGGACGTGTTCGCCTCGGCCAGCTCGACGTGGATGGACGCGGTGGCCGCCGACCCCGGGGTGCAGGACCGCGGCGACTTCGCCCGGAACCGGCTGACGATCATCGTGCCGAAGGACAACCCGGCCGGGATCGCCTCGGTCCAGGACCTGGCGAAGCCGGGAGTGATGCTCGTGTTGGCGGCGCGCGGCGTGCCGGCCGGCGACTACGGGCGGCGGATGCTGGAGGCCGCCGGGATCGCGAAGCAGGCCCTTCGGAACGTCGTGTCGAACGCCGTGGACGTGAAGGGCGTCGTGCAGGCGGTGACGTCCGGCGATGCGGACGCCGGGATCGTGTACGTCACGGACGTGACCCCCGACATCGAGGACCAGGTGACGGTGGTGGACATCCCCGGCGACGTGAACGTGGTCGCCACGTATCCCATCGCGGTCGTGGACGGGGCTCGAGACGCCGGGCTGGGGAAGGAATTCGTCGCTTTCGTCGAGGGCCCCGGCCAGCGCGCGCTCCGGGCGGCCGGGTTCCTGTCGCCGGGGTAGCCGTGGCAGCGGGAACGGCAGGCTCCCCGGGCACCGACGTCGCGGCTCCCCGGTCTCCGCCTCGCGCGTCGCGGCGCGGAGGGTGGCTGGCGCTGCCGGCGATCGCGTTCGTGCTGGTGCCGGTGATCGCGCTGGCGGTGAAGGCGCCCTGGTCACGCGCCGGGTCGGCCCTGTCGGCGTCCGGCGCGTGGACCGCGCTCCGGGTCTCGATCGAGGTCACGGTGGGCGCGACGGCGATCTCGCTCGTGGTGGCGCTCCCGGCCGCGTGGGCGCTGGCCCGGGTGCCGTTCCCCGGGCGGCGGGTGGTGCGCGCAGTGGTCGTGCTGCCGATCGTCCTCCCGCCGGTCGTCGCGGGCGTCGCGCTGCTTGCGGCCCTGGGGAGACTCGGGCTGATCGGCGGCCTGCTGGAGCGGGCCGGGGTCCGGCTGGTGTTCACCACCGCCGGGGCCGCGCTGGCGGCCGCGTTCGTGTCGGCGCCGTTCCTGGTGCTCGCGCTGGAGGCCGGGTTCCGCTCCATCGACCGCCGGTTGGAGGACGCCGCCCGGTCGCTCGGGGCGTCGCGGTGGTACGTGTTCCGCCGGGTGACGCTCCCGCAGCTCCGGCCGGCCCTGGCGGCGGGGCTCGTGCTGACGTGGGCCCGGGCCCTCGGCGAGTTCGGCGCCACGATCACGTTCGCCGGGAACTTCCGGGGGACGACCCAGACGCTGCCGCTCGCCGTGTTCCAGGCGCTGCAGACCGACCCCGGCGCGGCCTACGTGGTGTCCCTGTTGATGCTGGGGGCATCGGTGGCCGTGCTGGTCGCGGTCGGCGGCCGCCTCCTGGCTCGATGAACGGCAACGTGCGCTCGGCGACGCTGTACGCCGACCTGGCGATCCCACGGCCGGAGTTCGATGTCCGCGTTCGTCTCGACGTGGACGCCGGGCGGACGGTCGCGTTGCTCGGACCGAACGGGGCGGGGAAGTCCACCGTCGTCCGGGCGCTGAGCGGCCTGGAACAGCTCGCGGCGGGGATCGTCCGCCTCGACGGCGCGGTGCTGGAGGACGCGAACGCCGGCACCCGGCTGCGGCCCGAGGAACGGCGTGTTGGCGTCATGTTCCAGGACCTCCTGCTGTTCCCCCACCTGAGCTCGGTGGAGAACGTGGCGTTCCCGTTGCGCGCCAAGGGATTCGGCCGGCGGGAGGCTCGCGAACGGGCGGATGGGCTCCTGCGACGGCTGGGGATGGCACACCGGGCGGGCGCCCGGCCGTCCGAGCTGTCGGGCGGCGAGGCCCAGCGCGTGGCGCTCGCCCGTGCCCTCGTCCACGAGCCCAGGCTGCTCCTGCTCGACGAGCCGCTGTCGGCGCTCGACGTCCGCTCCCGTGGGGAGATCCGCCGGCTGCTCCGGGAACTCCTGGCCGGGTTCCCGGGCGTCCGCCTGATCGTCACTCACGACCCGGTCGAGGCGATGACCCTGGCCGACCGTCTGGTGCTGATGGAGCACGGCCGCGTGACCCAGGAGGGCACGCCCGAGGAGATCCTCGAGGCGCCGCGAACGCCATACGCCGCCGAGCTGGTCGGCGTGAACCTGTTCTCCGGCCGGTTGGAACGCCAGGACGACGGGTCCGGGATGCTGCGAACCACGCACGGCGACGTCGTGGTGGCATGGCCGGCCGGAGCTGGCGACCGCACCGACGGCGTGCTCGGCCTCCTGCGCCCCGCCGACGTGGTGCTGTCGAGGTCGGCGCCCGACACCTCGGCGCGGAACGTGCTGGCCGGCGCCGTCGACTCGCTGACCCGAGAATCGGACCGCGTCCGCGTGCGGGTAGCCTCCGCGCCACCGATCGTGGCGGAGGTCACCGCGACCTCGTCCAAGCGTCTCGGCCTCGCCGAGGGCGCCACGGTCCACGCCTCGTTCAAGGCCGTCGAGGTGACGCTGATCCTCCCGGATTGACGCCCCCCGCCGGCGCAGATGGCGCCACCGTCGCGCGGGCCGTGGCTCGGAGACGGGGAACGCCCAGCACGGCGACCAGCACCAACGGCACGAGGATCACCAGCACCGCAACCTTCGGGCCGGCCAGGTCGGCGACCGCGCCGTCGATCAGCGAGGCGATCGGGCGGGTGCCGAGGAAGGCGAGCGTCCACAGGCCCATGACCCTGCCCCGCATGCGGTCCTCGACCTCTTCTTGGAGGGCCGTCGTCCAGGTCGTGCTCGCGGCCAGGTAGCCGATGCCGCCGACCAGCAGAACGGCCAGCGCCGGCCAGAAGGAAGGCACGAACGCGAACCCCGCGAGGCCTGCCGCCATCAGCGCCATGCTCCACGGCAGCACGCGCAACCGCGCCGCCCCCGGCGTGCGGAACGTCCGCGACAGGAGCACCGCCGCGACGATCGACCCGATGCCGAACGCCGCCACCACGAACCCGGCCTCGTCGCCGCTCCGCCCGAAGACGTCCTTCGCGAACGTCGGCCCCAGCGTGACCACGGGGTCCGTCGCCATCGATACCGCGGCGACACCGGCGAGCATCATCCGCAGGCGCGGGTTCCGCCATGCCACGGCCATGACCTCGCGGATCGATCCGCCTCCGCCCTCCGACCGCGGCGCGCGTTCCAGCCGGAGCAGCGACAGCGCCACGATCAGCGCCACGAACGACACGCTGTTGATCCCGAAGGCCCACCCGAAGCCGACCCCGGCGATCGTGGCCGTGGCGATGACCGGCCCGATCACCCGGGCCAGGTTGTACGTCACCGAGTTCATCCCGATGGCCTGGCCGAGCTGCGAGCGGTCCACCAGGGCCGGAAGCAGCGCCCCCATCGCCGGGATCGACACCGCGTACTGCACGCCGACCAGCGCCGCCACGACGATCACCGCGGTCACCGTGGCGTGACCGGTCCCCGCGAGCACCGCCAGCACCCCGGTCGCCGAGAGTGCGAGCACCTGCGTCGCGATCAGCAGCCGCCGCCGGTCGAACGCGTCCGCGAGCCGCCCCCCGAACAGCGCGAGCACGAGCACCGGCACGAAGAGGGCCGCGTTCGTCACGCCGACCATCAGCGAGCTGTCGGTGAGCCGCAAGACCAGCACGCCCTGCGCCACGTTCTGCAGCCACGTCCCCGTGTTCGAGACGATCTGTCCGAAGAAGAACAGCCGGAAATTCCGGTTGGCGAACAGCCCGGGACGGCCGTTCCCGGAAGCACGCCCGGCGGCTGCTTCCGAGGCACGCGCGCGCTCGACGTCGGTTCGGGGTGGATCCATTGGAAGAACCGAGGCTACCGCGCGGGCGGGGGTCCGGCCGCGACGCCGTGCTCGGCCGCCCACTCGTCCAGCAGCCGCAGCGCCTCGTCGCGGTCGATCGGGCCGCGTTCCAGCCGGATCTCCATCAGGTGGTCACGGGCCTGCCCCACGAGCGGCCCGGGCGCCAGGCCGAGGTGCTCCATGATCTCGTCGCCGTCGAGGGCGGGCCGCATGGCCTGGAGGTTCTCCTCCTCTGCGAGTCGCGCGATGCGGGCCTCCAGGTCGTCCTGCAGCGCCCGGAACTGCTTGGCCTTGAACAGGTTCCCGGTCGTCACGTCGGCCCGGGTCAGCTGGTTCAGCCGGTCGAGCAGCGGGCCCGCGTCGCGCACGTACCGCCGGACGGCGGAGTCGCTCCACCCCTCGCCGTAGCCGTGGAACCGCAGGTGCAGCTCGATCAGCGTGCGAACGTCCTCGATCACGGCCGACGGGTACCGCAGCTCGCGCAGGCGCGACTCGGCCATGCGCGCGCCGACCACCTCGTGGTGATGGAACTGCACGCCCTGGGGCGTGTACTCGCGCGTCTTCGGCTTCCCGATGTCGTGGAGCAGCGCCGCCAGCCGGAGCACCAGGTCCGGTTCGCAGTTCTCCACGACAGCGAACGTGTGCCGCAGCACATCCTTGTGCTTGTGGACTGGGTCCTGCTCCAGCGCCAGCATCGGCAGCTCCGGGAGGAACTCCTCCGCCAGCCGGGTGTCGACCAGCAGTTGCAGCCCCTTCCCGGGCTCCGCCGAGAGCAGCAGCTTGTTGAGCTCGTCCTGGATCCGCTCGCGCGACACGATCTCGAGCCGGCCCCGCATCCTTTCGATCGCCTGCACCACCCGCTCGGCGGGGGTCACGCCGAGCTGCGCGACGAACCGCGCCGCGCGCAGCATCCGCAGCGGGTCGTCGGAGAAGGCGATCTCGGGGTCGAGCGGGGTGTCGAGCCGCCTGGCCACGAGGTCGCGGAGCCCGTCGAACGGATCCTGGAACGCGCCGTCCGGCAGCGACACCGCCATGGCGTTGAACGTGAAGTCGCGGCGCGACAGGTCCGTGCGGAGGTCCTTGCCGAACGTGACCGCCGGCTTGCGCTCGGCCTCGGGGTAGACCTCCTGGCGGAACGTGGTGATCTCGAACCGGCGCTCGCCCTTGCGCGCCCCCACCGTGCCGAACCTGGCGCCCTGGACGTAGCGGTGGTCCGCCCACCCCTGGAGCAGGCGGACGGTCTCGCTCGGCTCGGCGGAGGTGGCGAGGTCGAGGTCGGCGTCGGGGTGGAGTCGCCCGAGCAGCGAGTCGCGCACCACCCCGCCGACCAGGTGGAGCTCGTGCCCGGCCGCCCGGAACCGCTCGCCGAGCTCACGGGCCAGGGGGTCGATCTCGACCAGCGCGGCGCCGGGGGGCCGGTCGGACGAGGGCGGCTCGGCCATGACCGGGCCAGGATACCCTCCGGATTTCTCCCCCCGCCTCAACTGCAACGCCCAGGTGACGATGCAAGATGGCGTAGAGCACGTGCCGGCCGGTCGCGACGGCCGGATGTGCGACGAAGATCGGTGAGAGCCCCGCTCCGCTGGGCGGGCGGCACAAGCCTCGGCCGGGCCCCGCGTGGTGCCCGGGAGCGGGGGCTCTCGATCGCCGGCGACCCCCTCGGGGGGAACGCCCGCCGGCGCGGCCGGGGTCGTCGCTCCTCGGGCGCGCGGAACGACACTTGGCCATCCACTCGGAGCTTCCACGGTCCGCGAGGCGGACGCGCGGCTCGGACCAGCTAGCGGTCGGGCCGGAAGGCCGGAGACCAGGCGGGGACGCCCGGGTCGTCCGGGCCGGTGACCGAGCGGGTCATCGCCGCGCCGTCGGCCGCCGCGCCCAGCCGAGCCGCCTTCAGCGCGAGCGAGAAGTCGTGCGAGTTGGTGGACACCTCCATGGCGTGTTCCTCGCGGGCCAGCCCGTCCATCACCAGGCGCACCAGCGCCTGGTCGAACGTCTGCATGCCGTAGAAGTCCCCCTCGGCGATGATGTCCTCGATCTCGAACGTGGACTCTGGCTTCAGGATCCGCTCCTGGACCCGCCCCGTGCTCACCAGAACCTCGACGGCCGGGACGCGCCCTCGCCCGTCCGCGCGGGGGAGCAGACGCTGGCAGAGGATCCCGCGGAGCCCCGAGGCCAGCGAGACCCGGACCTGCCGCTGGTGCTGGGGCGGGAACAGGTCGAGGATCCGGTTGATCGTCTCGGTCGCGTCGGTGGTGTGCAGGGTGGAGATGACGAAGTGACCGGTCTCCGCCGCCTGGATCGCGGCCTCGGCCGACAGCGCATCGCGGATCTCCCCAATGAAGATCACGTCGGGATCCTGCCGGACCACGTGGCGCAATGCGACCGCGTAGGACATCGTGTCGATCCCCACCTCGCGCTGGTCGATGATCGAGCGGAGGTCCTCGTGCACCACCTCGATGGGGTCCTCGATGGTCACGATGTGGGTTCTCCGGGTCGCGTTGATGTGGCCGATCACGGACGCGATCGTGGTCGTCTTGCCCGTTCCGGTCGGCCCGGTCACCAGGAGCAGGCCACGGGGGGAGTCGGCCAGGGTCCGGACGGCGGGCGGGAGCATGAGCTCGTCGAAGGTCGGGACCTCGGCCCTGACCCGCCGGATGGCGAGCCCCACGACCGCGCGCTGCTGGAACACGTTGATCCGGAACCGGCCCACCCCGTGCAGCGTGTAGCCGAAGTCGGCCTCGTGCGTCTCGCCGAACTGGGTGAACTTGTGCGACGGCATGAGCTCCTCGGCGAAGAGCTCCGTGTCCTGGGGCTCGAGCGCCGGGAAGTCGGTGGCGGTCAGGGTGCCGTCCACGCGGACAAAGGGCACCGACCCCACCTTGAGGTGGAGGTCGCTGCCGCCCATCTCGACGGTTCGGCGAAGAAGGTCGGAAATCTCCATGGCTGTTCCAGTGTTCGGCACGGACAGGTATCGAGCTTAAGGGTACGGGTGGGTCCCCGGGAACCCCGTTCCGGCGAGAAATTCATCCGCTCCCCCCGGTTGCCTTGCCGGGCACCGGGGAAACTACAGAGCAGTCCCCCCGAGTGAACGACCCGTGGAGGTGCCCACCGTGGCCGACGACACCGGCAGTTCCGCCAACCGCATGTCCCGAGCTGAGGCCGGCCGCAAGGGCGGCCTGACCACCAAGCAGCGCTACGGTCCGGAGTTCTTCGGCAAGATCGGGCGGATCGGCGGCAAGAAGGGCGGAGACACCACGAAGCGCCGATACGGGGTGGAGTTCTACCAGCAGATCGGCCGCAAGGGCGGGTCCCGCTAGGCACGCGGGCCGGCTCTACGGGGTCCGCCGGTTCGGGCGCGGCCCCTGCCATACTTCCCGCCATGCGGACGAGCGTGGATGTCCACAACCACCTCGTGGGGCGCGACATCCGGCACGAGATGCTCCCCGTGCGGGGACGCCTGCGGTCGGCGGAGCGCATCGCCGCGGTTCTCGACCTCCCGCCCCAGGTGGTGGGCAAGGTCGTGGTCTTCGACACCGATCGCGGCCCGGTCGCGGCGATCGTGTCATCCGAGTGCGAGCCCGATCCCGAACGGGTTCGTGCCTCGGTCCGCGCGCACGAGGTCCGGGCGGTCAGCCCGGCCCGGGCCTCCCAGCTCACGGAGTACCTGGCCGAGGCCATCCCGCCGGCCGGCCTGCCGGCCGGTTTCCGCGTGGTGGCCGACAAGGCCCTCGCCGACCAGCAGGTCCTGTACTTCGCAGGTGGAGAGGCGACGGCGATCCTCAAGTTCCGGGGCGCCGACCTGGTGCCCGCGACCGGGGCGAGGGTGGCGCGGATCGCCCGTTCGCCGTCGCCGCGGGGGAAGGGGCCCTCGCACCGCGGGGCCCCGAGCCAAGCGCCGCATCACCGCAGCGGGGGCGGCGGTTCGGGATCGTGAGGACCAGGTCCGAGCGCTCGGCCGGAGGAGTTGTCTTTCGGCGCGCCGACGGCGCCGTCGACATCGCGCTGGCCGCCCGGAGGACCCGGCGCGGCGAGCTGGCCTGGGGCCTGCCGAAGGGACTCATCGAGCCCGACGAGGAGCCCGAGGAGGCCGCGCTCAGGGAGGTCCGGGAGGAGACCGGGCTCGAGGCCGAGATCGACCGCGACCTCGGCTCGATCTCGTACTTCTATCGGTGGGAGGACGAGGGGGTCCGCAAGTCGGTGCGGTTCTTTCTGATGCGAGCCACCGGGGGAGACACCTCCGAGCACGACCACGAGATGGAGGAGGTCCGGTGGTTCCCGCTCTCGGAGGCGCTCCGCAAGGCGACCTACCGGTCCGAGGGTGACGTCCTTCGTCGAGCCGTCGCGATCCTCGAGGAGGAGTGACCTCGGTCCTCCGGGGGCCCGGGCGACATCGCGGACCGAGGGGTGCCCCCGCCCTACAATGACGCCGCCGCCATGAGACGGCTCCTCGGAAGCCTCGTCGTCGTCGTCCTGCTCGTCCTCGGCGCGCCCCCCGCCCCCGCCGCGACCGCCCCGGACGTGTCGCTCCACCTGCTCCGGCTGGCGCCGTGGATCACGCCGACGGCCACGAACCTCCGCCTCCAGGTCGCCGCGACGAACACCGGCACGCGCCCCGCCGGGAACCTGTCGTTCGGGATCACGGTCTTCACGCCGTCCCGGAGCCGGAACCAGTACGACGAGTCGCTGCACACGGATCCACCCGACTCCGGCGTGCGCTTCGCCAACTTCGACCTGGTGCCCGGCAAGCTCGAGCCGGGGGAACGCCGGGTCCTGGGGTTGTCGAAGAGCATCCTCGACGCCCTGGGCAGCGCGCTGGCCCAGGGCGACGAGCACGCCATCTACCCGATGAAGATCGAGCTACGCTCGGGCGACACCACGCTCGCGACCATCCGGACGCCGATCGTCTTCCTGAACTTCCCGAAGGGCCAGCGGTTCGCGGTCGAGCGGCTGCGCATGGCGTGGATCTTCTCCCTGCACCGGCCCATCGAGTACGGCCCGCTGGGGACCTTCCTCGGGACCGGGCTCCAGTCGGACGTCGCTCCCGGTGGATCGCTCGCCCGCGAGGCCGCCGCGCTCGACGACCTGGCCAACGCCCCCCACCCGCTGCCGGTGGACGTGGTGTGGTCGCCGACGCTGCTGTCCCAGCTCCAGGCCATGAGCGACGGGTACTCGATCGAGTCGGACGGGAAGACCGAGCGGGTCGCCGCGGCGCAGGGTGGGGCCGCCGACGCCGCCGCCGTGATGGACACGCTGCACCGCCTCGCCAATGGGCCGAAGGTCGAGTCCACCGCCCTGCCCTTCGCCGTGCCCAGCATCCCGGCGCTGCTCGCGGCCGGCCTCCAGTCCGACCTTCCGGTGCAGCTCCAACGGGGCCGGCAGGCGGTGTCGGCGTTCACCGGGCACCCCACCGACGACCAGCTCTTCTGGCCTCCCGGGGGGTACCTGGACCAGCTCTCGATCTCCACGCTCGCGGCCGGGGGGACCACCACGTTCCTCGTCGACCCGGGCCTGGTCCACCGTCCGCTCGTGCCGCCCAACGAGTACGCGCCGAACGCCCCCGCCGCCCTCGAGAGCAGCCTCAACTCGACGGTCGACGCCGTCGTCCCGGACTCCGGGGTGGAGCGCATCCTCGGCTCGGCGATCCCGCGGGCCGACCCCCGCCTAGCGGTCCAGGACGTCCTCGGCGAGCTGGCCCAGATCTGGCTGGAGCAGCCGGCCATCCCCCGGGCGGTCGCCCTGGCGGTGCCGGACACGCTCCGTCTTCCGGGCCCGCTGTTCGGCTACCTCGGCCGGATCCTGGGCGACGCTCCGTTCCTGCAGCCCAAGCTCGTCTCCTCGATCGTGCGGAACTTCCGCCCACGCGCCGGGCCGGTCGCGGACCTCCTGCCGAGGGAGGGGCCCCGCTTCCGCACCGGGTACGTGCACGCCATCGAGGAGACCCGTGGTGACATCTCGCTGTACCGCTCGATCCTGGTGGGCGAATCGACGGTGCCCGCCCAGATGGAGAACACGGTGCTGCTCGCGGAGGGAGAGGAGTTCGCCGCGGACCGCCACTCCGGGCTGGCCTTCCTCGATGACATCCGGGGACGGCTCCGGGCGCTGTTCCGGGGCATCGCACCGGACACCGACCGTACGGTCACCCTGGCCAGCGGACGGGGCGCGGTGCCGATCGTCATCGAGAACGCGACGTCGACCCCGGTACGCGTGCGGATCCAGTTGGCGTCGGTGCGGCTCAACCCATCGGAGTCGAAGAGCAAGACGGTGAGGCTCCTGGCCAGGTCGACCACGCCCCTGTCCTTCCAGGTGCGGAGCCGGACCACGGGCCGGTTCCCGGTCCAGGTCCAGGTCCTGACCCCCGACGGCCGTCATCTCGGGCCGGCCCACGAGCTGGTGGTCCGATCCACGGCCTACAACCTGGTGGCGCTGATCCTCGTGCTGGGCGCCGCGCTGTTCCTCCTCGTGTGGTGGGCCCGGCGGTTCGTCCCCCGGGCGAAGCCGGCGTGACGGAGGCCGGCATGGACGGCGGCGACCCCGTGGACACGGAGCTCGCCGCCGCCCCCCTGCTGCGCTCGACCGCGGTCATGTCGGTCGGCACGGCCCTGTCACGGATCACCGGGCTGCTCCGGCTGTCGGCGATCGGATATGCGATCGGGGCCGCCCACTCGCAGATCGCCGACGCGTACAACGTCGCCAACAACACGCCGAACATCGTGTACGAGCTGGTGCTGGGCGGGATCCTCACGTCGGTCTTCGTCCCGGTGTTCGTGCAGTGGCTGCAGGACCACGGCCGGGGCGAGGCCTGGGAGGTCGCCCGGTCGGTGATGACCATCGCAGTGGTCGTCCTGTCGGCGATCGCGGTGCTCACCATCGTGCTGGCCCCGTGGATCGTCGACCTCTACACGATCCGCCTGGGGCATGGACCCGGCGCCGACGCGGAGCGGGCCGTCGCGACGTTCTTCCTCCGGTGGTTCATGCCCCAGATCGTGTTCTACGGGCTCGGGGCCGTGGCCACGGGCCTGCTGAACGCGCACCGCCGGTTCGCGGCGCCGATGTTCGCCCCCATCCTCAACAACCTCGTCGTGATCGGGACGATGGTCGCGTTCGTGGCCCTGGGAACGACGTCGGCAAGCGTGGCCGGCATCACCGACGCGCAACGCTACGTCCTGGCCATCGGCACCACCCTCGGCGTGGTCGGGATGACGGTGGCGCTGTGGCCGTCGCTCCGGAGGCTGGAGTTCCGGTTCGCCTGGCGGTGGAACTGGCGGAGCGAGGCGGTGCTGCGCATCGGCCGGCTGGCCCTGTGGGTACTGCTGTACGTCGTGGTGAACCAGCTCGGCCTGATCGTCGTGATCGTGCTGGGGACGGGAGCCCGGAACTACTCCGCGTACTTCAACGCGTTCATCCTGTTCCAGCTGCCGCACGCGATCTTCGCCGTCTCGATCATGACCGCGCTGCTCCCGGCCCTGTCGGGGCACTGGGCGAACCGGGAGACCGCGGAGTTCCGGAGCCTGCTGGCCCGGGGGATCCGGCTCACCGCGCTCATCGTCGTGCCGGCCGCGCTGGGGTACATCGCGCTGGCGGGCCCCATCGTCCGCCTGCTCCTCCAGCGCGGGGCCACGAGCGCCGCCGACGCGGCGGCCGTCGCGAACGTCCTGCGCTTCTTCGCGATCGGCCTGTTCTCGTTCTCCGCCTTCCAGCTGCTGCTGCGGGCGTTCTACGCCATGCAGGACAGCAGGACACCCGCGCTGGTGAACGTCGCCGCAGTCGGGCTGAACACGGCGGTCAACTTCCTGTTCTTCCACCTGCTGGGGGTGAAAGGACTCGCCCTCGGACTCGCCACCGCGTACACGTTCGGCGCGGTCGTCCTGGTGGTGTTGATCCGGCGCCGCCTCGGCGGCCTCGACGGGCGAAACGTCGCCGCCGGGCTGGGGAAGGTCGTCGTGGCCGGGGCCGCGACGGCGGGTGCGGCGTTCGGCGTGTCGAAGCTCCTGGGGCGGGCGATCGGGACCTCGACCCTTCCGGAACAGTCGGTCCAGGTGCTGGGATCGGTGGTGGTTGGACTGCTAGTGTTCGTCGCGATGGCGCTCCTGCTGCGCATGGAGGACCTTCGTCAGGTGATCGGCACCGTCACCGGGCGGTTCCGGCGTTGAGGCAACCCGGGCGGCGACGGTTCTCGGACGAGCGAGGGGCGGTCGGCAGGTTGATCGTCACCGTGCTCGTGCTCATCGTGGTGTTCGGCCTCGCGGCAGTCGAGACGGGGTCGATCGTCTTCACCAAGCTCTCGCTCGAGAACACCGCGTCGGACGTCGCGTCGGACGCTCGCCTGGTCTTGACCGGCAGCCACAACGCCCAGCAGGCGTGCGCCGAGGCCGAGTCGTCAACCCAGAGCCACGACGCGGACGCGAGGCTGGTCTCCTGTGTCGCCGATCCCCGGCTGGACGAGGTCAAGGTCAAGCTCCGGAAGCTCGCGACGACCATCATCGTCCAGCACGTCCCGTTCCTTCGGAAGCTCCGCGTGGTGAAGGCCACGGCCGACACCGGCCCCTCGACGTAGCCTCCGGCCGGCGGTGGATGCCCCGCTACACTCCGAGTCAGTGTCACCCGTGGAAGACGTCGCGGCCGGCACCGTGCTCGGCGACCGGTACGAGCTGCACGAGGTGGTCGGCTCGGGTGGCATGGCATCCGTCTGGCGAGCCATCGACCGCGTGCTGGACCGGCCCGTCGCCGTGAAGATCCTGCATGTGCAGCTGGCGGAGGATCCCTCGTTCCTCGACCGGTTCAAGGCCGAGGCGATGGCGGCGGCCCGCCTCACCCACCCCAACATCGTCAGCGTGTTCGACACCGGCGCCGACGGCCCGATCGCGTACATCGTGATGGAGCTGTTCGTGGGGGAGACGCTGGCGGACCGCCTGGCCCGGGCCGGCCCACTGGAGCCGGGGGCGGCGGCCGCCGTCACCGTCCAGGTCCTGAACGGGCTGCAGTTCGCCCACGAGCACGGCGTGGTCCACCGCGACATGAAGCCCGCCAACGTGCTGGTGGGCGCCGACGGGCGGGTGAAGGTCACCGACTTCGGCATCGCCAAGGCGGCGTACGCCGCGGCCGAGGATCCGACCACGACCGGAAAGGTCCTGGGCAGCGTCCCCTACCTCGCCCCCGAGCAGGTGCAGGGCGAGGCGATCGACGCCCGGGCCGACGTGTACGGGGTCGGGGCCATGCTGTACGAACTCCTGACCGGGAGGATCCCCTTCCGGGCCGAGACCGACATCGCCGCGGCCATGCTCCGGCTGACCAGCGACCCGATCCCGCCCCGCGCGGTGCGACCCGGCATCCCCCGCGCGCTCGACGCGATCGTGCTGCGGGCCCTGGCCCGCGACCGCGACGCGCGCTTCGCGACCGCCGCCGACATGGCGGCCGCCCTGTCCCGGTTCCAGGGCAGCGCCACGGCCCCCGCCGAGGTCCCCCCCCAGGGGGAGCCGGTCCCCCGCCCAGGGGTCTTCCGCTCCTGGATGGTGGTCCCCCTGCTGGCCATCCTCACCGCCGCCGTGGTCGTCGTCGTCGGGATCGCCGCCAACGTCATCAACTCCCCCTTCGACGGCGGACCGTTGGGCGGGGGACCGTCCGGCGCATCGGGTTCCCAATCCGCGTCGGGCGGCGGGCGGAATCTCCAGATCGTGGGGGTCACCTCGCTCGACCCGTTCGGCGACGAATCCGAGCACGACGACCAGCTGTCCCTGGCCACCGATGGCAACGCCGGAACCTTCTGGACGACCGAGGGCTACAACAGCCCGACGATGGACAAGCCCGGGGTGGGGATCGTGTTCGACCTCGGCCGGCAGGCGACCGTGGACGGGTTCCGGCTGCAGACCCCGCTCCCGGGATGGAGCTTCCAGCTCCTCGTGGGGAACGATCCCGATCCCCTCGCGCAGTCCCCCACCGGCCCCACGCTCACCGCATCGCAGTCGATGCGGGAGCCGGTGCATGCGACCACGGGGCGCTACGTCGTCGTCTGGATCACGCGGGCCACACGGGCGTCCGACGGCGAGAACCGGGCGGAGATCGCCGAGTTCTCGGTACTGGGAACGCGATGAGCGCCGGCCGCGCGCCACGGCGGCGGGGTCGCACGGGTGGCTGAGGACCGCACCGACGCCGACCTGATCGATCGTCACCTGCACGGCGACCCGGCGGCCTTTTCCTCGCTGGTCCGCCGGCACGAACGGCGCGTCTACAACCTGTGCTACCGGATGCTGGGCAAGGAGGAGGATGCCCGCGACGCCGCACAGGACGCCTTCCTCACCGCGCTCCGCAAGCTGTCGTCGTTCCGCGGCGAGGCGCTGTTCACCACCTGGCTGCACCGGGTCACGGTCAACGCGTGCTACGACGCCCTGCGGCGCAAGCGGCGGGAACCGGTGCTGGAACCCACCCGCGACGAGGACGAGCCGGAGCCGGCCGGGCCCACCTCGCCGGATCACGCCGACAGCGCGGTGGCCGCCGTCGACGTGCAGCGGGCGCTGGTCCAGGTGCCGCAGGAGTTCCGGGCCGTGCTGATCCTGCACGACGTGCAGGACCTGCCCTACGACGACATCGCCGAGGCGCTCGGCATCCCGGTGGGCACCGTGAAGTCCCGGCTGCACCGGGGTCGCGTCGCGCTCGCCGAGCTGCTGGGCGAGCCGGAGCGGGGCCGGGGCGGCCCCGGGCGGGCCGTTCCCCTGGCTCCGACCTCCGGGGAACCTCCCGCCGCCCCGGAACCGTCGAAGGAGCGATTCCCCGAATGAGCGACCACGACCGTTCCTCCGCGTCCACCCATCCCGACGAGCTGCTGGCGGGATTGGTCGACGGCACCCTGACCCCGGCCGAGCGGGCCGAGGTCCAGTCCCACCTCGACGCCTGCGAGCGGTGCCGCGGCGAGGTCCGGATGGCCGAATCCGCCCGCCGGGCCCTCGGCGCGCTGCCCGAGGTCGAGACGCGGTGGGGCGTGGGCCGGGCGGCCGTCGAGGAGGCCAGGTCGAGCCGGCCCGAGCGCAAGCTCCGCCGGTTCGCCCCGGCCGCCGGCGTGGCCGCGGCGGCGCTGCTGCTCGTCGGAGTGGGCTTCGCCGTGCTCCACGGGCCGCAGAACGGGGGCGGGGCGAGCAATGCCGCGCGGCCCGCCGGCTCCGCTGCCCCCCCGAACGCCCAGGCGAATGGCGCGTCGGCGCCCCTGATCCGGCGCGTGAACCGGAACTACGACGCGCAGGGGATCGAGGGCCTCGCCGCTCGCTACTCGACGTCCCGCGACTTCGGCCGGGGGGCGTTCGAGCCGGTGCCCGCTCCCGCGCCGTCCGCCCAGGAGGACGGCGCCGGCGTCGCGTCCCCTGCTCGATCAGCGGCCCCTCAGTCCGGTCCCGTCCAACTCA
This sequence comes from Actinomycetota bacterium, assembly GCA_045805265.1. Taxonomy (GTDB): domain Bacteria; phylum Actinomycetota; class UBA4738; order UBA4738; family JACQTL01; genus JBJMLO01. Next base: position 59,492 of record JBJMLO010000024.1, on the reverse strand, counting down.
GCAACGAGGACGCCGTGGTGGCGTGTGTCGATTCCGCGGCCGGCCTGGACCGCACGGTCCGCCCGGCCCGGGTGATCGTGGCCCGCTTCCACGAGAAGCCGGCGCTGATCGGCATCTATCTCTCCGGCCCCGGCGCGAACCAGCCCGCCGATCTCCTGGTCGTCTGGGTGGCGTCGCGGGAGTGCCAGTTCCTCCATTACGCCTCCCACCGAATCTCCCCGTAGCGGACCACCCGCGCTCCACGCAGCCGTCCCGTGGCGGAATAGGAGGACGTTGTTCCCTGTGGGAGAATGGAGCGCCACGTGGTGGAAGAACGCAACGTCGTCATCCTCGGATCCGGCCCCGCCGGCCTGACCGCTGCCCTGTACGCGGCCCGCGCCAACCTGAAGCCGGTCGTGCTGAAGGGGATCGACGCGGGAGGGCAGCTCATGCTGACCACCGAGGTCGAGAACTTCCCCGGGTTCCCGGACGCCGTCCTCGGTCCCGAGCTCATGGAGCGGATGGAGAAGCAGGCCGGGCGGTTCGAGGCGGAGCTGTTGCACCAGGCCGTCACGCGCGTCGATCTCTCCGAGCGCCCGTTCGGCGTGTGGGCCGGCGACGAGGAATGGCGCGCCCGCTCGCTCATCGTCGCCACGGGCGCCAGTGCGAGGTGGCTGGGCGTCCCCGGTGAGGATCGCCTGCGGGGGCGCGGAGTGTCCTCCTGCGCCACGTGCGACGGGTTCTTCTTCCGGGGCCAGGAGCTGGTGGTGGTCGGGGGCGGCGACTCCGCGGTCGAGGAGGCCACGTTCCTCACCCGGTTCGCCACGGGGGTGACGATCGTCCATCGCCGCGGCGAGCTCCGGGCGTCGAAGATCATGCAGGAGCGCGCGTTCGCGAACGACAAGATCGACTTCGTGTGGGACAGCGCAGTCGAGGAGATCCTGGGCAACGGCTCGGTGTCGGGGGTCCGGCTGAAGAACCTCAAGACCGGTGAGTCGACCGAGCGCGAGACGGGCGGGGTGTTCGTCGCCATCGGCCACACCCCCAACACGTCGCTGTTCGAGGGCCAGATGGAGCTGGCGAACGGCTACATCGCCGTCGACGAGCCGACCACCCGCACGAGCGTGGAGGGTGTGTTCGCGGCGGGCGACGTCGTCGACTTCACCTACCGGCAGGCCATCACGGCCGCGGGGATGGGGTGCAAGGCCGCGATGGACGCCGAGCGGTTCCTCGAGGGCCTCGGGCACTGAGATTTCCCGGCCGGAAATCGGATCGCGTTCCGGGGGCGCGGCCGACCGGCGAGCAGTACGATCACATCCTTCCCCCGAGCTCGCGAGCGGTACGTGTGCGAGCGAGACGGGTACACCTGCTCTGAGCGGGAACAATCGTGCCCTTGCGATCGTTTGCAGGAGGAGCGGGGCCGGGCATGGCCCGGCTCCGGCTGTGAGGAGGGAAACGAGGCCATGGCGAACATCGGAGACATCAAGGACGCGGACTTCGAGGAGAAGGTCCTCCAGTCGGACAAACCCGTGCTGATCGACTTCTGGGCGGACTGGTGCGTGCCCTGCCACATGGTCTCCCCCGTGGTGGAGGAGATCTCCCGGGACCACACGGATCAGCTCCAGGTCGGCAAGCTCAACATCGACGACAACCCCGACACCCCGCGCCGGTACGGCGTGCTGTCGATCCCGACCCTGATCGTGTTCAAGGACGGTCAGGAGAAGGCGCGCGTGGTCGGCGCCCGCGGCAAGGACGCGATCCTGCGCGAGATCGAGCCGCACTTCGCGGCCTGATCCGGCCAGGGCGACCTCCGCATGGCCCCGGGCGACCCGGCCGGGGCCGTCCTCGTGTCCGGACAGGAGCGGCCTCGCCCGGGCATTGCGGGACGGGGTCGCGGGTCCCGATACTGTCGGCGATGCGAACGATCCTCCATGGCGACCGCGGCGACGACGTCCGCGACGTGCAGCAGCGCCTGACGTCGATGGGCGCCCACGTCGACTCGGCCGAGCTCGAGGGCGTGTTCGGGCCGTCGACGGAGTCGGCCGTCCTCGCGTTCCAGCAGCGCCGGGGGCTCCTCGTGGACGGCAAGGTGGGGCCGGAGACGTGGAACGAGCTGGTCGAGGCCGGGTACGCGCTCGGCGACCGCGTTCTGTACCTGCGGATCCCGATGTTCCGGGGCGACGACGTCCGCGCGCTGCAGCGCCGGCTGAACTCGCTCGGGTTCGACGCCGGCCGCGAGGACGGGATCTTCGGCGAGCGCTGCGACCAGGCCGTGCGCGAGTTCCAGCGGAACATCGCGATGGGCCAGGACGGCATCGTGGGGCCCGAGACGCTCCACGAGTTGGAGCGGATCCAGCCGGCCACGGTGGACGCGCGCTCCGGCGCGATGCTCCGGGAGACGGAGGCGCTGCGCCGGATGGAGGCGACGCTCGAGGGCTCGCGGGTGGCCATCGACCCCGGACACGGTCCCGGGGACCACGGGTCGGTCGGGCCCACCGGGTTGACGGAGGCCAACGCGGCGTGGGAACTGGCGGTCGCGCTGGCCGGGGAGCTCGAGCGGCACGGCGCGGAGCCCCGGCTGCTGCGTTCGCGGGACGAGGAACCCTCGCCCTCGGAACGGGCCGGACGGGCCAACGAATGGGGCGCGGAGATCTACCTGGCGATGCACCTCAACGCCCACCGCGACCCCCGGGCGGAAGGCAGCATGTGCCTGTTCTACGGGGACGAGTCGACGTCGTCCCCGGCCGGGCAGCGGCTTGCCGAAGCCATCCAGGAGGAGCTCACGTCCCGGATCGGATTGACCGACGGGCGGACGCACTCGATGTCGATCACGATCCTGCGCGAGACCCGCATGCCGGCCGTCCAGGTGGAGCCGTGCTTCGTGTCGAACCCCCGTGAGGAGCGGCTGCTGGCGGAGGAGCCGTTCCGCCGGGACGTGGCCATCGCGATCGTCCGGGGCATCGAGCGGTTCTTCGGCGCCCGGCCGGCGAGCGTGCACGGCACCACGCCTCCGGAGGGCCAGGCCCGGCTGCCCGCCTGAACCGCGCGGGGACCGCCCGCGCCGTCAGCGGGCCCGGCGGCGGGACAGCGCGAGGAGCACCAACCCGAGCACCGCGCCCAGCGCGGCGGCCCTTGCGCCGCGGATGGCCTCGGCCTTCCGATGGTCGTCCACTCCGCTCAGGCCGTCCCCATGGGCAGGAACCCCACCCGGTCGTAGGCCAGCGCCAGCATCTCGGACGCGACCACCCTGGCCTTCTCGGCGCCGATGCCCAGCATCCTCGCGATCTCGCCGGGGTCGTCCCGGAGGTCGCGGTACCGCCGCTGAAACGGCTCGAGGAACGCCACCAGCTCGTCGGCCAGGTCGGACTTGAACTGCGCGTACCCGCTCCCCGCGTACCGCTGCTCGAGGGCATCCACCGGCTGGCCGGAGATGATCGAATGGATCGCCAACAGGTTCGTGATCGCCGGCTTGTCCTCGCGCGCGATCACCTCGCGGCCGGAGTCGGTGACCGCGGTGCGGACCTTCCTGACGAGCTCATCCGGCGGGTCGAGGATGGCGAGCGTGCCCTGAGGCGACTCCGACGACTTCGACATCTTCGCCTGCGGGTTCTGCAGGTCCATGATCTTGGCACCGACCGGAGGGACGGTGGCCTCCGGGAGGACGAACGTGTCCCCGAACCGGCGGTTGAACCGCTGCGCGATGTCCCGGGTCAGCTCGACGTGTTGCCGCTGGTCCTCGCCCACCGGCACCTTGTCGGTCCGATACAGCAGGATGTCGGCCGCCTGCAGCGCCGGGTAGGTGAACAACCCGGCCGAGCTCGAGGTCTCCTGACCCTTCGCGGTCTTCTCCTTGAACTGCGTCATCCGCCGGAGCTCGCCCACGGTGGCGACGCACTGCAGGACCCAGGCCATCTCGGGGTGCTCGTGGACGTGGGACTGGACGAACAATGTCGAGCGGTCGGGATCGATCCCCGCCGCCAGGAGGATGGTGGCGAGCTCGAGGGTCCGGGCTCGCAGCTCCCGTGGAACCTGCGGGAGCGTGATCGCGTGCAGGTCGACGATCAGGTAGAAGCAGTCGTTCCGGTCCTGGTCGGCGACCCAGTGCCGGACAGCGCCGATGTAGTTGCCCAGGTGGAAGTCCCCGCTCGGCTGTATCCCCGAGAGGACGCGGGGAAGGCCGGGATTCCGTTCGCCGCCCATGAAGTTCGGCACGATACCAGCGTGCCTGGCGAGGTCGGGCGGCCGATCGCCGGTGGGTTCGCTCCTGGCTTTCCCTCGGCCGGTTGCTAGCATCGGGGGCCTGTCACCCATGGCCGACCCCCTGATCGACCCCTACGTCGACCTCTACGCCGACCGGATGTCCGGAATGTCGGCGTCCGAGGTGCGCGCGCTCTTTGCGGTGGCGTCTCGTCCCGAGGTGGTGTCGCTCGCCGGCGGCATGCCGTTCGTCAGCGCGCTGCCCGGCGAGGACGTGGAGGACGTCGTGCTCGGCGTGCTCCGGGACCACGGGAGCTCGGCGTTGCAATACTGCGGCGGTATCGGCCTGCCGGGCGTCCGCGACCGGCTCGTCGAGCTGATGTCCGAAGAGGGCGTCGAGGCCTCGGCCGACCGGGTCGTGGTCACGAACGGGGCGCAGCAGGCGCTCGACCTGATCGGGAAGATCTTCCTGGACGCCGGGGACGAGGTCGTGGTCGAGGAGCCGTCGTACGTCGGAGCGATCAGCGCGTTCTCTGCGTACGAGCCCCGATTCGTGCAGATCCCGCTCGACGACGAGGGCATGGTCGTGTCGGAGCTGGAGGAGGCGCTGCGCGCCGGCGTCCGGCCGAAGTTCGTGTACACGATCCCCAACTTCTCGAACCCGGCGGGCGTGACGATGTCGCTCCCGCGCCGGGAGCGACTGGTCGAGGTCTGCCGCGCCGCCCGGGTCCCCATCGTCGAGGACAACCCCTACGGGATGTTGCGCTTCGAGGGCGAACCCCTCCCGACCCTCCGTTCGATGGACCCCGGAAACGTCATCTACCTGGGGACGCTGTCGAAGGTCTTCGCGCCGGGAATCCGCGTGGGATGGGCCCTCGCCGAGCCCGGGACCCTGGATCGCCTCGTGCTGGCGAAGGAGGCGGCCGACCTGTGCTCCAGCGCGCTGACGCAATTCGTGGCGGAGCGGTACCTGTCCGGAGACCGGTGGCGGGCCAACCTGGCGACGTTGGTGGACGTGTACCGGAGTCGGCGAGACGCCATGCTGAACTCGCTGGAGGAGGAGTTCCCGGCCGGAGCCCGGTGGACATCGCCCCACGGCGGGTTCTATGTGTGGGTGACCACGCCGGGGATCGACACCCCGAGCCTGCTGAGCGAGGCGGTCGATCGCCGGGTCGCGTACGTCCCCGGCACGGCGTTCTACCCGGACGGCCGCGGCAGGGACCGCATGCGCCTGTCCTACTGCTACCCACCTGAGGACGCCATCCGCGAGGGCGTCCGCCGACTCGGCACGCTGCTCACCGAGCGCGCCGATCTCCCCTCCGCCGCCGCGCGCTGATCGGGGCTCGCCCGGCGACAGCTCGGCGGCCGCCGTCCTTCTTACTAGTCTGAAACATACTAGTGAAAAGGAGCGGACCGGGAATGCTCGATTCCGCTATCCGTCCCTTCACGTCGCGCGCATTCGGGCTTTCGCCGCCCTGTCCGAGGGCCCTTCGTTCGCCGCTTCGCATGGTCGCGAGAGAGGCCTGCTCGCCGACCCTCGACAACACCTGGAGATTCGGCGGCTCCGGACGGTACAGCGATCCCCCATGGGCCCTTCGCGCCGTCGTCGGAGGCCGGCGTGGGGGGGAGGGCTAGGCTGGCCTGGAGTAGATCCAAGAGGAGCGTTTCTCGTGAAACAGCACCTCCATCTCCCGAACTCGGATGTTCCCATCCGCGTCGTCCCCGACGATCTGTCCTCCCATGGTTTCCTCACCGTCCTCGCGGATATTGCTCGCCGCGGCGTCCCCACAGCCGGCCCCGGGTCACCCGTTCTCACTCGCTACCGGCCGGCGACCCGGCCGACTGGAGACCGAGCCTGGACACTGTCGGGGATTCGTACCCTGCGTTCCTCGTCCATTCGGGGGAGCCCGGGCGTTCCCTCCCAGGAGAACGCCTCACCCAACCACTGCCGGCGTCCTGGGACCTACTCCCCCACCAGCCAGACCTTCATCACCGGAAGCCCCCAAATCGAGCCGTTGCTCAGTCGATGCCTCGGCAGATACCTGCCGCTTGGGTCGCAGTGGCCGCTCTCAGGAATCCTGTCGACGCCGGGCGGCCTCGAGGGCACCGAAAAAGGTCCCGACTGCGGGATCCTCGAGACTTGGCAACCAACCGCAGCCCTCGACCCTCTGGGACAACGGCCTCGAGTGCAGGTGGAGAGTTAGCCCCGGGCGCCCGGCTTCACCGGGACCTTGCCCGATGCGCCCACGATCTCCTCGACGATTCGTTCCAGGTCGTCCGCGGACGAAAACTCCACGACGATCTTCCCCCGGCGTTTCCCCATCTTGATCAGGACGCGGGTCTGGAGCTGCTCGGACAGGATCTCCTCGGCCTCCCCGAACTGTCCGGCGGCCGGGGCCGATTTCGCGGCGGGCTTCGCCGGCGGCACGCGCTCCGGGACCTGGCTGTACGTGCGTACCAGTTCCTCCACCTCGCGAACCGAGAGCTCCTCGGCGGCCGCCCGGAGCCCCAGCGCCACCTGTGCCTCCTGATCGTCGAGCCCCAGGAGCGCCCTGCCGTGGCCCGCGCTCAACCGCCGCTCCGCCAGCAGCCGCTGCACGTCCGAGGGAAGCTGCAGCAGGCGGATCGTGTTCGCGATGTGGGGCCGCGACATTCCGAGCCGCTCAGCCAGCGATTCCTGGGTGACTCCCAGGTCGTCCAGGAGCTCCTGAAATGCCTCGGCCAACTCGAGCGGCCCGAGGTCCTCGCGGTGGATGTTCTCGATGAGCGCGTCGCGCAGCGAATCCGTGTCGTCGGCGTCCCGGATGACCGCGGGGATCGTGGCCAGGCCGGCGAGCCGGGCGGCGCGGAGTCGCCGCTCCCCCGCCACCAGCTCGTAGCCGACCTCGAGTCGCCGCACGATCACGGGCTGCAGCACGCCGACCTCCTGGATCGAGCGCGCCATCGCCTCGAGCGATTCCTCGTCGAACGAGGTTCGCGGCTGCCGCGGGTTCCGCTCGATCGCCCCCACGGGAATCTCGAGCAGCCCGGCCTCCTCCGCCGCGCCCGGGATCAGCGCGGACAAGCCCCTTCCCAGTCCACCTCGTCTCACTCCTGGCCTCCTCGTCGAAACAGCCGGAACCGCCGGCGCGGGGTGCCGTCCTCGTTCTCCGCGCGAGCCGGCGGTGGCGACGCGAGGCGTTGGGCCGGCGTGATCACCGCCGGAAGGTCGCCGATCTGCGGCACCGCCTCATCCTCCGGACCGCGCGCCGCGAGCTCGAGCGCGAGCGCCCGGTAGGCCTTGGCCCCCTTGGATCCCGGGTCGTAGAGCGTGATCGGCTGGCCGTAGCCCGGGGCTTCGGACAACCGAACGGTCCGCGGAATGACCGTGTCGAACACTCGGGGGCCGAAGTATTTCCGAACCTCGGCGACCACCTGCTCGGAGAGCTTCGTCCGCCCATCGAACATCGTCATGACGATCCCCGACAGCCTCAAGTCCGGGTTGACGTTCTGCTGGATGAGCCGGACGTTCCGCAGGAGCTGACCGAGTCCCTCGAGCGCGTAGTACTCGCACTGGATCGGCACCACCAGCTCGTCGGCCGCGGTCAGCGCGTTGATGCTCAGCAGGCCGAGGGAGGGGGGACAGTCCAGGAGCACGAAGTCGAACCGCTCGGTGCGCACCGGATCGAGGGCCCGGGCCAGACGGCTCTCGCGGGAGAACTGGCTGACCAGCTCGATCTCCGCGCCGGCCAGGTCGATCGTCGACGGGACCGCGGAGAGGCCGGGGACCGCGGTGGGGACGATCGCGTGGTCGATGGGCGCCTGGGCCAGGAGGACCTCGTAGGTCGTGACGTCGCGGGCCACGTGGCGGATCCCGAGCCCGGTCGACGCGTTGCCCTGGGGATCGAGGTCCATGACCAGGACCGCGAAGCCGGCCTCGGCCAGCGCCGCGCCGAGACTGACCGCCGTCGTGCTCTTGCCGACCCCGCCCTTCTGGTTGACCACGGCGACCACCCGCGCGATCCGGGTCGGGCCGGCGGCGGCCTGGGGCGGCCCGGCCGCTTGGCCCACGGCTCCAGCAGCACTCGACGGTGGGTCGTCCGGCGACTCGGCCGTCTCGACCCGAGCAGGAGACGGTACCGATCCCTCGCGGGCAGTCTCGCCTTCAGATCGAGGTTCCGGCGCCAGTCCGGCCTCCTCGGCGGCCTCTCTCGCCAGGCGCTCCACGTCGACTCCAGCGTCATCATCGGAAGCGAGGGTGGAGGTCTCGATCGAGGGATCCGGCTGCGGTGGCTCGGGCGAGGTCATCGCGTACCCCCGGTCGCCATTTTCGGACGGGTCGGTGGACGGATCGCCGACCTCCGGCAGGTCGCCGGCTCCGTTGCCGCTCCCTGGTTCGGGCGGCGGGCTGAAGGCGGACGACGCGGACGACGCGGGGCCCGCTCGGGGGTCGAGGCTCACTACGCGGTGATGATAACGAGGTCGCCGCCCGATGCAAGAGCTCCGCGGCCAGAACTTCCTGCGCCTTCCGGGAGACGAAGGGGGGGCGTCGGCCCGCCGACTATATGGGGCGCGGCTCCTCCAGCGGCCCGCAGGATCGAGCTCGCCCCCGGAAGGGAGTCCGGAACACGCTCCGTCGCCCCCGCGAAGAAGACCAGCGACCCGCCGGGTTCGAGCGTTCGCCGTGCCGCCTCCCAGGCTTGGGACAGGGGGGCGAAGGCCCGGGCCGTGCACCCATCGAACCGGACGTCGAGGTCCTCAACCCGTCCCGCGTACACCGTCGCGTTCTCCAGGCCCAGCCGCTCGACGGCCAGCTCCAGGAAGGCCGCTCGGCGGGTCCGGGCCTCGGCCAGGACGAACTCCACGGTCGGGAGCGCCACCGCCAGGACCACTCCGGGCAGCCCGGCCCCCGAGCCCAGGTCGCAGGTCCGGCTTGCCCCGAGGTCCCGGACGATCGGCGCTGCTCGCAGCGAATCCAGCACGTGCCGCTCGAGCAGGCGCCCCGAGTCGGACTCGGACACCATTCCCAGCGGGATCGCCCGCTCCTGGAGCAGGCTGCAGTACGCCAGCAGCAACGTTGCTTGGGCGGCGGTGAACCCCAGCCCGAGCGACTCGGCTGTCCTGAGGACCATGTCGCCGTCCGCGGAGGGATACATCCGGTCCGCATTGTTCCACGTGAAACGGCGGCGCCGCCTGACGGGTTGCCTCCTCGCGCGATTACATCCCTCGTTTCACGTGGAACACGAGAGGTCTCGTTCGTCTGACGGCGGGCCCAAGGAGCAATCCCAGGACGGCACGGCCGTCGGAGTGCTGGTGGGTCGCGAATTCGGGGCCGAGGCTCTGTCAGGCGCGGCGGATGACGACCCGGCGGTCGGGGTCCTCACCCTCGCTGCCCGAGGCCACGCCCGACACGGCCGCGACGGCGTCGTGCACGATCTTGCGCTCGAAGGCGTTCATCGGGTCGAGGCTCTCCGGACGGCCGGACTTCTGCACCCGGCGCGCCACCTCCCGTGCCCGTGAGACGAGCTGGGCGCGCCGGCGCTTCCGGTAGTCCTCGACGTCCACCACCACCTGGCAACGCTCGCCGGTCCGGCGGTGCACCACACCGCGCACCAGCTCCTGGAGCGCGTCCAGGGCTTGGCCGTGCCGGCCGATCAGCAGCGCGACGCTCTCCTCTCCCTCGGAGGCCCAGACATCGACGTACATGGTCCCCTCCTGGTACACGGGCTCGACCTCCGCACCGAGGTCCATGACGTCGAACAGGTCGTCCAGGAAGTCCGCCACGAGGTCCGCTTGGTCCTCGAGCCACTCCTCCTCCGGTCCGGGAGCCTCGACCGCATCGACCCGAACCGGCTCCGACTCCGCGAACTCCGAACCAGTGGTCGAGGGTTCCTCGTCGGATTCGGCTCCGCTCGCGTCGCGGACGCGGACGCGCACCCGGGCCTCGGACGCACCCACGCCGAGGAATCCCGAGCGGCCCTGGTCGAGAACCTCGACGTCGACGTCCTCGAGCTGGGCCCCGAGGTCGGCGAGCGCCGCCTCCACCGCCTCGTCAACGCTTGCGGCGCTTCTTTCGACTTCCTCCACTGCTCCTGCTCCCGGAACGCTGGCTTCCCTGATTTCCCTGGTTTCCCTGTCCCGACCGGGCCCCCTGACCCGAGCCCGTGGAACCCTTCTGCGGCGTGCCGCCAGACGCGGCGGGCTCTGCGCCCGGCGTGCCGGGCTCGACGATGCCTTCCTGGCGGGCCACACCGAGGGGTGAACGCGTGCCCTTGGGGGCCGTGCGTCCCCGGCCGTCTCCCGAGCTCGTCGCAGCGGGACGGTACGATCGGGGCCGGTTCGGGTCCGGCAGGGCCTTTCGTGACCCGGTCCGCCCTCCCGTACCCCGGCCCGTGGGCTTCGGGCTGCCGGCGCCCCGACCCGTGTCGTCCGACTGGCCGCCCCGACCCTGCCGCTCCTGCTGGGCCCGCTGCATCATGTTCGTCATGAAGCCGCCCCGCCGCTTCGGGGCCGGCGGTGGCTTCCGGCCCTGGGCCACGGCCTCCTGGTCGCGCTCCCGGGCCTTGATCACGAAGTGCTGCTGGCCGATCTGCCACAAGTTGGACGTGGTCCAGTACACGACGAGCCCCGCAGGGAACAGGAACCCCCACACGCCGAACATCAGCGGCATGATCCTGGTCAGCGTCTGCTGCTGCTGGGTCGGCGAGGGGCTGGCGCGCTGCATCTGCCGGCTCTGGTAGTACGTGGTGAGGACCATGAACAGGGCCAGCACGTAGTAGGGGATCCGCACCGGGATTCCCTTCCCGCAGTCCAGCTGTCCGACCGGGGTCGTTCCTCCACTCGGAGACGCGACGACGAGCCGGCTGCCTGAACCCGAGGTCGAGGTGAGCTTCTGCGCGCCGGTCCCGGCCTGTCCGGCGCTGCACAGCAGCCACCGCACGTCACCCTGTTGGTGGATGATGGCGTCGTACAGGTTGCTGCCGACCTCGATGTGGCTCTGGGGCGGCGGCGTCTGGATGTCGGCCGGATGGGCGCCCACGTTCGCCGGGAACCTGAGCACCGAGTACAGCGCGATGAGGACCGGGATCTGCAGCAACATCGGCAGGCATCCGCCGAGCGGGTTGACCCCGTGCTCCTGATAGAGCTTCTGGATCTCCTCCTGCTGCTTGGCGCGGTTTCCCTTGTACTTCGTCTGCAGTGCCTTCACCTTGGGGGCCAGGGCGCTCATGGCGTGCATCGACCGGATCTGCTTGATCCCGAGCGGCAGGAGCAGCAGCCGGATGAAGATGGTGAGCACGATGATCGAGACGGCGTAGCTGGGGACGATGTCGTACAGCCGGGTGAGCACCCAGCCCAGGCCGCGCAGCAGGTCCTGCCAGACGCCCAGCGCGATCATGCCGCCGGTCTCCGTGGTATGACAGTCTCATACTCCGGGGGAGCGGGCGGCTCGTCCCGTCCCCCGCGGGCGAACGGGTTGCACCGCAGGACCCGCCACGCCGCCAGCACGGATCCCACCGCCGCGCCGCGGGTGCGGATCGCCTCCTCCGCGTATCGGGAGCAGGACGGGCCGAACCGGCACTGGCCTCCCAGAAGGCCGGACAGGGTGGCGCGATACAGCCGGATCAGGCCGATCAGCGCGACCCGGGCGGGCCACCCCGAGGCGCGAAGCACGCCGCGGGCGGCGCGACCGAAGCCTCCAGCCCCGGTCGAGGTGCGGGTTCGGATCGACGAACGCGGTCCCGTCACGGGACGATCCCGAGGGTGGATAACAGGCCGCGCATCTCCGCTTGCAGCTCCTTGGTCCGGGCTCCGATGATCCCTCCCCGGGCCACGACGACGACATGGATGTCTGCCGGTGCCAGGGGGGCGAGGCCGTACCAGGCCTCTCGGAGGATCCGGCGGGCCCGGTTCCGGACGACGGCTCCGCCGATCCGCCGACCGGCGACGAAGGCTGGCCGCGCACCCGGCTCACCGGGCGCCACGTACAGTATCACCCGAGGTCCGGAGGCACGCCGGCCCTTCGAAAGGGTCCCGCGGATCTCCCGGCTCCTCAGGGCCCGGCCCCGGCGGGATCGCGGAAGGCGTGTGGCGGGCGGGGCCTCCGCGGCGAGGTTCAGGCCGACAGCCGAGTCCGCCCCTTGGTCCGGCGGCGGGCCAGGATGGCGCGGCCCGCCCGGGTCCGCATCCGGACCCGGAACCCGTGCCGCTTCTTGCGTCGGCGGGTGTTCGGCTGAAAGGTCTTCTTCACGGCTCACCTGCGAGGTCTCGCGCCGCGGCCGACAGGGGACCGCGGGGAGTCGCGAGTATAGCCGCGCGGAGTGGCCTCGCCCACGAGCGAACGAGCACCCACCGACCGACGCGCCGCCCGGTGGAGAAAGAGCGTCAAATACCCTCCGGAGGCTACCCGGCCGATTTTCGCCGATGCTATGCTCCGCCGCGCCTTCCCCCACATGCTCCCGACGGGAGCGTCAGCCTTCCCCCCAAGGCACTTCCACATATGTGGAAAGGTTCTGTGGAAAGCAGATGTCGGTAGCTGCATTCGAGCCGACCGCGCAGGCCGTGTGGGCCAGGGTGGTCGAGCGAGCCCGCGAAGAGCTCCCCTCGGGGTCCTTCACCATGTGGTTCTCGCGCGTGCATCCCGCGGGCCTCAACGACGGCGTCCTCTCCCTCGAGGTCCCCACGGACTTCGTCCGGGACTGGCTCTCCCGGAACTACCTCGGGATGATCCAGTCGGAGGCCCAGAAGGTGGCGGGCGGGCCGGTCCGGGTCGAGCTCAACGCGGTCGTGGCCAGTGCGGCTCCCCCGGGCGAGGCGGCGCCGGATCCCTCCTCGGACGGTCCCCAGCACCATCCCGCGATGTCGAACGGGAACGAGTTCGCGCCCGCCCCCCGGGCGCCCCAGCGGGAGCCCACGGCCCCGGCGCCGTTCCCCGAGCGCTACACGTTCGAGTCGTTCGTGCCCGGCCAGTCGAACCGGTTCGCCCACGCGGCGGCGCTCGCGGTCGCGGAGGCCCCTCCGTCCAAGGCCTACAACCCGCTGTTCATCTACGGCGGGGTCGGCCTGGGCAAGACCCACCTCCTGTACGCGATCGGGCACTACATGACGCGGCTGAACCCGGGGATGCGGTGCAAGTACGTCACGTCGGAGACGTTCGTCACGGAGTTCATCAAGGCGGTCCGGGAGCGGCAGGCCTACCAGTTCCAGCGCAAGTACCGGGACGTGGACCTGCTGATGGTCGACGACATCCAGTTCCTCGTCCGCGCCGAGGAGACCCAGCAGGAGTTCTTCCATACCTTCAACTACCTGCACGCCTCGAACCGGCAGATCGTGATCGCGTCGGACCGGCCGCCCCAGGAGCTGGCCGGCATGGCCGAGCGCCTGATCAACCGGTTCCGGTGGGGGCTCTCGGTCGACGTCCAGCCGCCGGACCTCGAGACGCGGATCGCGATCCTGCAGCTGAAGGCGAACCGAGACCACATCGACGTGCCCTTCGACGTCCTGACGTTGATCGCGACGAAGTTCGAGCAGAACATCCGCGAGCTCGAGGGCGCCCTGCTGCGCGTGGCCGCGTTCGGCTCCCTGCTCCGCCAGCCGATCACGCCGGAGCTCGCCGACACCGCCCTGGCCGACCTCATCCCCCAGAGCGACCGCGAGATCCCGGCCGGGCTCATCCTGGCCGAGACCGCCGCGTACTTCGGCCTCACGCGCGCCGACCTGGTCGCCAAGTCGCGCAGCCGGCCGCTAACCAACGCGCGCCACGTCGCCATGTACCTGGTCAGGGAGTGCACCGGCCTGTCGCTCCTCAAGATCGGCGAGCTCTTCGAGCGGGACCACACGACCGTGATGCACGGCCTGAAGAAGGTCGAGAAGCTGATGGGGGAGCGGGGCGGGCTGTACCGGCAGGTGCAGGACCTCACGCGCAAGATCCGCAGCGAGGCCCAGGGGAAATGACGGTGGGAAACTTCGGGGCCCCGGTGCGTTCGACGCGAATCCCCCCTCGCCGTCCCCCGTCCTCCACCGTGGACGGGGACGGCCGGCGTGTCAGACCCACGCGCTACGCTGCGGCGATCAACGTTTCCCACATCGTCCCCAGCCCCTACGAACAAGGGTTGATAGAAGGATCACCAACGTCAGTAGTCCAGGAGGTGCAAAGGTGAAGTTCCGGTGCGATCGAGACGACCTGTCGGAGGCCCTGCAGACGGTCCAGCGGGGGGTGTCGAACCGACCGGGCATCCCCGCACTGACCGGCGTGCACCTCGAGGCCTCCGAGGACGGCTCGCTGGTGCTGACGACGACCGACCTCGAGGTGTCGGCCCGGCTGGTGGCCCCGGTACAGGTGACGGAGCCGGGGCTCGCCCTGGTGCCGGCCCGCCTGCTCGGCGACATGGTGAAGAGCCTCCCCGAGGCGCCGGTGGAGTTCGACGCCGACTCCGGCCAGGCCCGGATCCGGTGCGCGGCGTACGAGGGGACCGTCCGGCTGCTCCCGGCCGAGGACTTCCCGACGTGGCAGGAACCGACCGGAATCCGGGTCACGGTGGACGCCGCGAAGTTCTCCGAGGCCGTCTCGCAGGTCGGCCGCGCCGCGTCGAAGGACGAGGCCCGGCCCACGCTGACCGGCGTGCTCGTCGAGGTGAACCGGGAGGGCGTGACGCTCGTCGCCACGGACTCCTACCGGCTGGCGGTCCGCGAGCTGACGGCGACGTCGGCGGGCGAGGCCCAGGCGATCGTGCCCGAACGTGCGCTGGCCGAGGCCGGCCGAGCCGCGGGAGGGATCGACAAGGGGGAGATCGAGATCTTCCTGGACCAAGCGCAAGTGGCAGTGCGCGCGGCCGGCCTGACCATGACGTCGCGGCTGATCGAAGGGCAGTTCCCGAACTACCGGCAGCTGCTCCCGGAGGGCTACGAGAACCGGCTAGAGGTCGGCCGGCAGGCGCTGCTGGACGCCGTGCGCCGGGTGGGGCTCCTGGCTCGGGAGAACACCCCGGTGCGCCTGGAGTTCAACGCCCTCGGCGTGCGGCTGACGTCGTCGTCGCCGGACCTCGGGAACGCGGTGGAGGCCGTGGAGGCCCGGTACGAGGGCGAGGACATCACGGTCGCGTTCAACCCCGGATACATGGCCGACGGACTGCAGGCCGCGACGGGCGAGACCATCCGCCTCGAGGTCCGCGACGGCCTGAAGCCGGGCGTCGTGCGGGGGGACAACGAGGAGTTCACGTACCTCGTGATGCCGGTGCGGCTGCCCGCGCCGGTGGGGTGAGCTCGGGGGCGGTTCGCGCGGCGCAGGCGCCACGGGCGCCGCCTGGTGCCCGCTCGTAGCCTGGGCGTCGTGCGGCTGCGCTGGATCGAGGCTCGCGACTTCCGGAACCACGAGCACACCGAGCTCGAGGTCCCGGACGGATTGGTGGTGGCCGTAGGGGGCAACGGCGAGGGCAAGACGAACCTGCTGGAGGCGATCCACTACCTCCTGGCGCTGGGTTCGCCGAGGTCGTCGTCGGACCTGCCGTTGGTGCGCGAGGGAGCGCAGTCGGCCTACGTGCGCGGCGAGGTGGACGGCCTGGAGGGGCGTGCGTTGATCGAGGTCGAGGTCCGCGGGTCCGGTGCGAACCGGGTGCAGGTGAACCGATCGCCCGTCCGGCGCCGCCGCGACGTGCGCCGCTTGGTGCGCTCCGTGTTCTTCTCTCCGGGCGACCTCGACATCGTCCAGGGCCAGCCAGACGCCCGGCGCGCGTTCCTCGACGAGTCGGTCTCGGTGCTGTGGCCCCTGCGCGAGCCCGCGCTCGTCGCCTACGAGAAGGCGCTCCGCCAGCGGAACCGACTCCTCAAGGACTGGGAGGGCCGGGGCGCACCGGCCGGGCTGGAGGCCTGGGACGCCGAGCTGATCCGGACCGGCGCCGCCCTGACCCGGAACCGAGCCGCGGTCGTCGAGGTCGCCGGCCACCGGGCCGGGACGGAGTTCGAGGCGCTCACGGGGTACGGGCTGGACGTCCGCTACTCGCCGGCGGTCCCGCTCGGCGGCACGGCTGCGCCTTCGGGCGAGGCGGGCGAAGAGCAGGGATCGCTGGAGGGCGTTCCCGCGGCGGTGCCATCCGATCCGGTGGAGCAGGCGTTCCGGCGTCGCCTCGCCGAGCGGCGCGACGACGAGCTGATCCGCCGGATCACGCTGGTCGGCCCCCACCGCGACGAGCTCGACCTGCGTGTGAAGGACCTCGGGGCGCGGGCCTTCGCGTCGCACGGCGAGGCCTGGGCGGCCGCGTTGTCGCTCCGCCTCGGGCTGGCGGCCGCGGTGCAGGCGGAGGTGGGCGAGGCTCCGGTGCTGCTCCTCGACGACCCGTTCCCCGGGCTCGACCCCGCCCGCCAGCGCCGTCTGGCCGGCCGTCTGGCCGGCCGGGGACAGACCGTCATGTCGGTGGCCGACGACGCCCACGTCCCCGAGGTGGCCGACCGGGTGTGGCGGATCCGTGCCGGGACGGTGACGGAACGGGGGGCGGCGTGAGCGGCTCGTCCCGCGACCTGCCCGGCGCCCGCCCCCGCCCGACGAGGCCGCCCGAGACCCAGCTGCAGCGGCGGGAGGCCGAGCGGCGCCGGCGTCCGAAGCCGCGCGATCCCAAGGTGCGTACCCAGGACGTCACGGCGGTCGGTGACCTGGTGGCCGGGCTGCTGTCGCACAAGGCCTTCTCGGAAGGGATGCGGCTCGGCCGGCTGGTGAAGGCGTGGCCGGAGGTGGTCGGCGAGCGGCTGGCAGGGGAGTGCCGGCCGGTCCGGCTGGAGGCCCGGGTGCTCACCGTCGCTGCCTCGACCGGGCCGTGGGGAGCCCAGGTCCGGTTCCTGGCGGGCGAGATCCAAAAGGGGGCAAACCGGGCACTGGGCGGGGACCCCGTGAGCCGGGTCAGCGTGGTGATCGACGACGGGCGCGAGACGCGGTAGAAGGAGTACCGAAACCGTTGCGGCGCAAGGGTTTCGGAGGCGACTGAAACCGCCCGGAGGGGGTGTGCGCATGGTATACTTCGAGGCGGTATTCCCCCCGCGCGGCGACCCCCTCGCGAACGTGTGCTTTGACCCGCCGTGCGCGGGATGAGTCGGAGGAAACGTGGCAACAGCGAACAACCAGAAGAGCTCCTACACGGCAGACGACATCCAGGTCCTCGAGGGCGTCGAGCACGTCCGGTTGAGGCCCGGGATGTACATCGGAACCACCAGCTCGCGCGGCTTGCACCACCTCGTGTACGAGGTCGTCGACAACTCGATCGACGAGGCCATGGCGGGCTACTGCTCCCGCATCCAGGTGACGCTCCGCTCAGACGGCGGCGTGTCAGTGGTCGACAACGGCCGCGGCATCCCGGTCACGCCCATCCCGAAGTCGAAGGACCGCCGGCCGGCGGTCGAGGTCGTGCTGACCACGCTGAACGCCGGCGGCAAGTTCGGCGGCGGGGGATACCGGATCTCGGGCGGCCTCCACGGCGTCGGCGTCTCGGTCGTGAACGCGCTGTCCGAGCGGCTGATCGTCGCCGTGGAGCGCGACGGCTTCCAATGGGCCCAGGGGTACGCGCGGGGCAAGTCCACCGGCAAACTCCAGAAGGGCAAGCCGTCCAAGCGAACCGGCACGGCGGTCACGTTCTGGCCCGACCCGCAGGTCTTCACCGAGGGGATCGACTTCCGTCGCGAGATCCTGGCCGAACGCCTCCAGGAGCTGTCGTTCCTCACGCGGGGCGTAGAGATCACGCTCGTCGACGAGCGTGAGGATCCGCCCGTCAGGGAGAGCTTCAAGGCGACGGGTGGCCTCGCGGACTTCGTGAAGCACCTCGGGGTCGGCAAGGACGTGCTGCACACGAAGGTCATCCACATGGAGCGCATCGAGGAGACCGCCGAGGTCGAGGTGGCGCTGCAGTGGAACACAGGCTTCGCGGAGCAGCTCCACTCCTTCGCCAACACCATCAACACCCACGAGGGCGGCATGCACGAGGAGGGCCTGAAGAAGGCGCTCACCAACGTCGTGAACCGGTACGCGCGGGACAAGGGGCTGCTGAAGGAGAAGGAGGACAACTTCATCGGCGAGGACGTCCGCGAGGGGCTGGTGGCGATCGTCTCCGTGAAGCTGCAGAGCCCGCAGTTCGAGGGCCAGACCAAGACGAAGCTCGGGAACGCGACGATGCGCTCGATGGTGGAGACCACCGTCAACGACTCCCTGGCCACGTGGATGGAGGAGCACCCGACCGACGCTCGGCGCGTCATCGGCAAGGCCTCGCAGGCGCAGAAGGCCCGTCTGGCGGCCCGCGCCGCGCGGGATCTGACCCGCCGCAAGGGCCTGCTCGACACGACGCTGCCCGGGAAGCTCGCCGACTGCCAGTCCACCGACGCCGCGAACTCCGAGCTGTTCATCGTGGAGGGCGACTCCGCCGGCGGCTCGGCGAAGCAGGCCCGCGACCGCGTGACCCAGGCCATCCTGCCGATCCGGGGGAAGATCCTGAACGTCGAGAAGGCCCGGCTGCACAAGACGCTCGAGAACATCGAGATCCAGGCCCTGATCGCGGCGATGGGCACCGGCATCGGCGAGGAGTTCGACATCGCGAAGGCCCGGTACCACCGCGTCGTGATCATGGCCGACGCCGACGTGGACGGCGCCCACATCCGCACGCTGCTGCTGACGTTCTTCTTCCGACAGATGAAGGAGCTGATCGAGGCCGGCTACGTGTACCTGGCGCAGCCGCCGCTGTACATGGTCAAGGCCGACAAGCAGCAGCACTACTTCTACTCCGAGCGCGAGTGGGAGCAGTTCCGCACCCAGAACGGCAACAAGAAAACCGACGACCCGCAGCGGTTCAAGGGTCTGGGAGAGATGGACGCGAACCAGCTGTGGGACACCACGATGGACCCCGAGAAGCGCACGCTGCTCCGGGTCGACGTCGAGGACGCGACCGCCGCCGACCGGCTGTTCTCGATCCTCATGGGGGCGGACGTGGAGGAGCGGCGGAAGTTCATCCAGGACAACGCGAAGGACGTCCAGAACCTTGACGTCTAGGCGTCGCCCGCGGGTGGGGGTGAGCTGACATGGCGCAGGACCTGCTGTCGGGACGGATCGAGCCCGTCGACATCCAGGACGAGATCCAGCGGTCGTACCTCGACTACGCGATGTCCGTGATCGTCGGGCGGGCGCTGCCCGACGTCCGGGACGGGCTGAAGCCGGTCCAACGGCGGATCCTGTATTCGATGCTGGAGTCCGGCCTGAGGCCGGACCGGCCGCACCGCAAGTGCGCCGCCGCCGTGGGGGAGGTCCTGAAGAAGTACCACCCGCACGGCGACCAGTCCGTGTACGACGCGCTGGTGCGGATGGCGCAGGGCTGGTCGTTGCGGGCCCCCCTGATCGACGGCCACGGGAACTTCGGCTCGCCGGAGGGCGACCCGGCGGCCGCCTACAGGTACACCGAAGCCCGGCTGGCCCAGATCGCGATGGAGCTCCTGCGGGAGATCGACCAGGAGACCGTCGACTTCGTCCCCAACTTCGACGGCTACGAGCAGGAGCCCCTCCTGCTGCCGAGCCGGTTCCCCAACATCCTTGTCAACGGCGCCGGCGGCATCGCGGTCGGCATGGCCACCAACATCCCTCCCCACAACCTGGGCGAGGTGACCGACGCCGTCGTCGCCATGATCGACGACCCCGAGATCACCGTTGCGGGACTGATGAAGCACGTCAAGGGGCCGGACTTCCCGACGGGCGCCGTGATCATGGGCCGCCAGGGGATCCGGGACGCGTACGAGACCGGGCGAGGCTCCATCCGGGTGCGGGGGCTCGCGGCCATCGAGGAGACGTCGCGGGGCGGGCAGCGCATCGTGATCACCGAGGTCCCGTACCAGGTCAACCCGGCCTCGCTGCTGCAGAAGATCGCCCTGCTGCGCAAGGACCGAAAGACGCCGGAGATCGCCAACGACGCGCCGAACCGTCTGGCCATCCGCAACGAGACCAGCAAGCAGGGGATGCGCCTGGTGATCGAGCTTCGCCAGGGGGCCAACCCCCACGTCGCCCTCAACACCCTCTACAAGCACACCCAGCTGCAGGACTCGTTCGGCGTGATCATGCTCGCGCTGGTCGAAGGCGTGCCGAAGGTCATGCCGCTCGACGAGGTCATCCGGCACTACATCGTCCACCAGATCAACGTGGTCACTCGCCGGACCCAGTACCAGCTGCGCCGTGCCGAGGAACGCGACCACATCGTCCAGGGGCTGCTGATCGCCCTCGAACACATCGACGAGGTCATCCGCCTCATCCGCGGCGCCAAGGACTCCGAGGACGCCCGGACCAAGCTGATGAAGCGGTTCGAGCTCTCGGAGATCCAGGCGAACCACATCCTGGACATGCCGCTGCGCCGGCTCACGCGCCTGGCGCGGAGCGAGCTGGAGCAGGAGCACAAGGAGCTGCTGGAGCGCATCGGCTACTTGAAGGGGCTCCTGGACGATCCCTCGAAGGTCCGCGGGGTGATCAAGGACGAATTGCTCGAGATCCGAAAGAAGTACGCCGACGCCCGCCGCACACAGATCAAGGCCGACGAGGGCGACTTCGACGTCGAGGACCTCATCGCCGAGGAGGACGTCGTCATCACGGTCTCCCGGGCGGGCTACGTGAAGCGCCAGGCGATCGACTCCTACCGGCGCCAGGGCCGGGGCGGCCGAGGTGTGATCGGCACCAACCTCAAGGAAGAGGACGTCATCAGTCATGTGTTCACCACGACCACGCATCACTGGCTGCTGTTCTTCACGTCCTCCGGCAAGGTCTACCGGGTCAAGGTCCACGAGATCCCGGAGGGGTCGCGGACCGCCCGCGGGATGTACGCCGCGAACCTCCCGGGCGTCGCCGTCTCGGGCGACGAGCGGGTGCAGGCCGTGATCGACCTGAAGGAGTACGAGGCCGGCCGGTTCCTCGTGTTCGCCACGAGGAAGGGCATCGTGAAGAAGACCGCGCTGCCGGAGTACGACTCGCCGCGGACGGGACTCGCCGCGATCAACCTCCGGGACGGCGACGAGCTGATCGACGTCCAGATGACCTCCGGCTCCGACGACATCCTGCTGATGTCGCGGCGGGGCCAGGCGATCCGGTTCTCCGAACAGGCCGCGCGGCCCATGGGGCGGGCCACGGGCGGCGTGATCGGGATGCGGCTCGCCGAGGACGACGAGGTCATCGCGCTGGGGCGCTCCACCGCCGGCGAGGAGGTCATCTCGGTGAGCGAGAGCGGCTACGGGAAGCGCACGACGCTCTCGCAGTACCCACGGAAGGGCCGGGGCGGCAAGGGCGTGGTCAGCCACAAGCTCACGACGCGGACCGGGCTCGTCGCCGGGGCGTTCGTCGGGTCGAAGGACCAGGATCTGTTCGTCATCAACTCCGACGGCATCGTGATCCGGGTGCCTGCGTCCCAGATCCGCCGCGTCGGCCGCAGCAGCCAGGGCGTGCGCACGATGCGCGTCGAGCCCGGCTCGAAGGTCGTGGCGATCGCCCCGGTCGTGATGTCGGAAGACGAATGATGCTCGGGGGGCTTCGCCCCCCGAGTTCCCCCCAGAACCTGACCGGGCCGGGCTCGTCATGCTCGGGGGGCTTCGCCCCCCGAGTTCCCCCCAGAACCTGACCGGGCCGGGCTCGTCATGCTCGGGGGGCTTCGCCCCCCGAGTTCCCCCCAGAACCATCTGGGATGATCCGCGCGTGAGCGACGGGGCGGGGATCGCACTCATCGCGGCCGGGGCCGCAGGCGTGGTCCTGTGCGGCTTCCGGCTCCGGCCGGTGCTGCCGGGGCCGGTCGTATTCGCACTGATCTCGGGGTTCAGCATTGTGCTCACGACCGGCGCGCTGGTGGTCCAGGACCACACCACCGCCGCGGACTGGATCGTGGCGATCGTCGCGATGGCCCTCCTGGGGCCGCTGCACGTCCGGGTGCTGCTCGGCCCCTTCGGGCGCCGGGCGAACTCGCGGGATCGCGTCCCGAACCCCGCCTGACCTGGGACAAGGGGGGCCCGGCCGGGGCCCGGCCTGCTTGCCCCGGGGCCCGCGGACCGCTACAAAGGCGTTGCCGCACCCCGGGCGGGCCTCGGCGCCGTACCCGCCGAGACCGCCGGAACGGCGCACCAGCGTGAGAGGATGCACGAGAAATGGCTCGCACCGTCGAGGTGAGGACCCCGACCCGGCCGCCGCGCGCGGCCGAGGGAACCGGCACCGTCCGCAAGACCCGCGTCATGGTGAAGCGGGTCGGACCGTGGTCCGTGTTCAAGTTTTCGCTGCTGTTCTACTTCTGCATGATGGTCATCGTGCTGGTCGCGTTGACCATCCTGTACAACATCCTCAGCGCGCTGGGCGCGATCGACGGCATCGCCTCGTTCATCGACCAGCTCCTGTACGACGACCGCAAGGTGTTCCACATCAGCGGGTGGTGGCTGTTCTCCAGAGCCTTCGCCGTCGGGCTGGTGATGGTCGTGTTCTGGTCCATGGTCAAGCTGCTCGTGACGTTCATGTACAACCTGATCTCCGACCTGGTCGGGGGGCTCGAGGTCACGCTCACCGAGCGCCGGTGACCCCGGCACGCCGGAAGGGCGCCGGGATTGGCGCGGTTTCTCGGCCAGGGTATTCTCCGGTGGCGGGACCGTTCGCGGGTGTGGTCCGGCGGCCCGACCAAAGCCCACGGGCCTGTAGCTCAGCTTGGTTAGAGCGCATCCCTGATAAGGATGAGGTCGATGGTTCAAGTCCATCCAGGCCCACCACCAGGAGAGGAGGCGGCATGAGCAAGGACAAGGAGAAGGGCGGGGGCAAGCGGAAGTTCTTCCTGTTCGTCTTCTTCGCGGGTCTCATCGCCGCGATCGCCGCGTTCTTCAAGCGGCGCCGCGGCCAGGGCATCGAGGAGAGCGAGTGGCAGGAGCTGCCACCCCCCGAGGGCGGCTGAGCCCGACCGAGCCGGCAGCATTCGACGGAACCCGCGGGGGACGATTCCGCGGGTTTCGTCGTTTCGTCGAGGGCCAGCGGCCCGGCGGGGTCCGCCCGGGGGGCCGGCGCTAGACTCGCGGGCACGATGGCCTCGGAGGCGTGGGAGCTCGCCGGGCGGGCGGCCCGGGAGGCGGGCGTCGAGATCCGCGCGCTCGGGGACCTCGACGACGCGGGGCCGATCCTCGAGGTGATGATCGCGACCTGGGGTCCCTACCAGCTGCTCCCGCCCGAGCTGATCCGGGCCCTCCAGGGAAGCGGGAACCTGCCGTACGGCGCGTTCCGCGGCCCCGACATGATCGGCTACGTGCTCGGGTTCCTCGGGCACGACCCCGTCGACGGGGTGCACGTGCACTCGCACATGCTGGCCGTCGTCCCGGACCGGCGGCACGCCGGGGTGGGGTATGCGCTGAAGCTCGCGCAGCGGGCCGCCGCGCTGGACGCCGGCGCCCACGTGGTGCGGTGGACGTTCGACCCCATGCAGTCGCGCAACGCGCACTTCAACGTCAACAAGCTGGGCACGACAGCGGACCGGTTCCACCGCCACTACTACGGTGACATGACCGACGAGTTGAACCGCGGCGAGCGGACCGACCGGCTGGAGGCACGGTGGGACCTCGACCGCCGGCCGGTACGCCGGGCCGGAGTCCCCGGCGCCCGGCGGGAGGTGCTGCGGAACCGGTCGGGCCGCCCGGAGCGGGCCGGCGATCCGGAGCCGGCGGACGGCGCGTTCCGTGTCGAGACCGTCCGCGACTACCCGGGGCTGCGGGAGTCCGACGCTGGGCTGGCGGCGGCCTGGCGCGACGCGGTGGCCGACGCGCTGGAGGCGTGCCTCGGGCTGGGGATGGTGGCGGCGGCGTTCGACTCCGACCCGTCCGGGCCGCCCGCCTACGTGCTGGCCATGCCGGACCGGATCGCCGGCCGGACGGACGCCGTGATGGAGGCGGGGGCGTGATCGAGGTCGCAGCCCTCGAGCTGCGGCTGGTGGCCCTGCCCCTGGTGCGCCCGTTCCGGACCTCGTTCGGCGAGGAGCGGGAGAAGGAGGCCGTGCTCGTCCGCCTGGAGACGGGCGAGGGCGCGGTGGGGTGGGGGGAGTGCGTCGCGTCGCCCTCGCCGAGGTACTCGGAGGAGTTCAACGAGGCCGCGTGGATCGTGCTGCGGGACCATCTCGGACCCTCGGTGCTTCGCGCCGGGAAGGTCGATCCCGAGCGGCTCGGAGAGGTCCTCGGCTGGGTCCGGGGTCACCGCATGTCGAAGGCCGCACTGGAGATGGCCGTGCTGGACGCCTGGCTCCGAACCCGCGACGAGTCGCTGGCGTCCTTCCTGGGCGCGACCCGGGACCGGGTGGCATGCGGTGTGAGCGTGGGCATCGCCGGGTCGCTCGACGCCCTCATCGAGCAGGTGGCCGCCTATGTGGAGGCGGGGTACCGCCGGGTGAAGCTCAAGATCGAGCCGAGTTGGGACGTGGGGCCGGTCACCGCGGTCCGGGGCGCCTTCCCCGACACGCCGCTGTCGGTCGACGCGAACGCGGCGTACCGGTTGGCGGACCTCTCGCTGTTCGAGGCCCTGGACGCGCTGGACCTGATGATGATCGAGCAGCCACTCGGCCACGAGGACCTCCTGGAGCACGCCGCGCTGGCCCGCCGGATCGGTACCCCCATCTGCCTGGACGAGTCGATCCGGAGCGCGGAGGACGCCCGCGCCGCGCTCGAGCTGGGAGCCTGCTCGATCGTTAACGTCAAGCAGGGGCGCGTGGGCGGCCTCCTGGAGTCGAGACGCGTGCACGACGTCGCGGCCGAACATGGCGCGCCGGTGTGGTGCGGGGGCATGCTCGAGACCGGGCTCGGCAGGGCGGCCAATCTGGCGCTGGCGGCCCTCCCCGGCTTCACGCTCCCCGGCGACACCAGCGCCAGCGACCGCTACTGGGCCGAGGACCTGACCCCCCCGTTCGTGCTCGGTCCGGACGGCACGATGCCGGTCCCCGACGGCCCGGGACTCGGCGCCGAACCGATCCCCGAGCGCCTGGAGGCCTGCACGAGACGGATCGAGCGGGTCACGCCGTAGCCGGGGCGCCGCCGAGCGCCGCCGCGATCGCCCGGGACCAGTCCCGGATCCGGTCGACGTCGCGGAAGTCACGACTCGGTCCTCTTCGGCGGCCACGTCGGGGGGTCGGTCGTGGAGGGCCGCCGACGGGGAAAATGAACTGAGGAACACCAGCCGACCAACGGAGGGCGCGGATGCGTGAGGAGATCGACCGCACGACGGTGCGCAGGCTCATGGACGAGGGCGCGCAGGTCGTCGACGTGCTGTCCGCCGACGAGTACGCGGAGGACCATCTGCCCGGGGCGATCAACCTGACGCTCCGCGGCATCGAGACCGACGCGCGGAACGCACTCGACCCCAGCCGGCCGGTCATCTGCTACTGCTGGGACTCGGCCTGAGACATGAGCCCGCGGGCCGCGTGCCGGCTCGAGAGCCTCGGCTTCCTCCGCGTCTACGACTACGCCGGCGGCAAGCTCGACTGGATGGCGGCGGGCCTGCCGACGGAGGGATCCAACGCCGGGCGTCCCCGGGCCGGCGACGTCGCCCGCCGCGACGTTCCGACCTGCTCGCTCGGCGAGCGCCTGGGCGACGTCCGCGACCGCGCGAGCGAGGCCGGGTGGGATGCCTGCGTCGTGGTCACCGACGACCGGGTGGTTCTCGGCCTGCTCCGCGCCGGCGAGCTCGAGGCCGACCCCGACCTGCCGGTCGAGCGCGCGATGCGCCCGGGACCGAGCACGTACCGGCCGAACGTTCCGGTCGAGGAGATGGCGCACGTCATGGTGCATCAGGATCTCGTGAGCGCACCGATCACCACCTCCGACGGGAGGCTGGTGGGGCTGCTGCTGCGCGACGACGCGGTTCAGTCGACCCCGCAGGAGGACGACCGGGAACCGGAAGAGCACTGACGGTCCAGGACCGGCTACATTCCTCCTCCGACATGACGGAGCTGCCGACCGGGACAGTCACCTTCCTGTTCTCTGATATCGAGGGCTCGACCCGGCTGCTCCAGGAGCTGGAGGAACGCTACCCGGCGGTCCTCGACGAGCACGCCGCGATCGTGCGGCGAGCGGTCGCCGACGCCGAAGGCGTGGAGGTCAGCACGCAGGGCGACTCCTTCTTCGTGGCCTTCCGCAGTCCCCTGGGGGCGGTCCGGGCCGCGGTCGCCGTACAGCGGGGCCTCGCCGCCCACGACTGGGCCCACGGCGCGCCGGTGCGGGTCCGGATGGGGGTCCATACGGGCGAGGGGGTGCTCGGGGGGCACGACTACGTCGGCATCGACGTGAACCGGACCGCCCGGATCGCCGACGCGGCTCACGGCGGGCAGGTCGTGATCTCGGACGCCACCCGCGCGCTCGTGGAGCACTCGCTGCCCGAAGGGGTCTCGCTCCGCGACCTCGGCGAACATCGCCTGAAGGACATCGCCAACGTCGAGCACCTGTACGACCTGGGCGTCGATGGCTTGCCGTCCGACTTCCCCCCACCCCGGACCGTCGACGCCAGGCCGAACAACCTCCCGGCCGCGCTGACCTCGTTCGTGGGCCGGGAACAGGAGATCGCCGAGGTCCGGCGGCTGCTCGCCGGGACGAGGCTCCTCACCCTGACCGGTGCCGGCGGGTCCGGGAAGACCCGGCTCGCGCTGCAGGTGGCCGCTGCGGTCCTTCCCGAGTACCGGCACGGCGCGTTCTTCGTCGACCTGTCCTCGGTGAGCGATCCGGCGCTGGTTCCCTCGGTCCTGGCGCGGGCCCTGGAGGTTCCCGAGGTGGCGGAGCGTCCGATCCTGGACGAGCTGAAGGAGCGCCTCCGCGGCCGGGAGCTCCTGCTCGTGATCGACAACTTCGAACAGGTGGCGGAGGCGAGCCCCGTGGTCGAGGAGCTCCTCGTGGCGGCGCCCAGGCTTCGAGTCCTGGTCACCTCGCGCATCGTGCTGTCCCTGCGCGGCGAGCAGGAGTACGTGGTGCCGCCGCTCGAACCGCCCGATCTCGACCGCCTCCCGGACCTCCTGACCCTCCGCCGCTTCGAGGCGATCCAGCTGTTCACCGACCGGGCCCGGGCGGTCCGTCCCGGGTTCCAGGTGACCGAGGGGAACGCGCCGGCGGTGGCGGAGATCACCGCCCGGCTGGACGGGCTGCCCTTGGCCATCGAGCTGGCCGCCACCCGGACCAGGGTCCTGACGCCCCAGCAGATGCTGCCCCGGCTGCAGGACAGCCTCTCGCTCCTCACGTCGGGCGGTCGGACCCTGCCGGAGCGCCAGCGGACACTCCGGGGGGCCATCGCCTGGAGCCACGGCCTGCTCGACCCGGCGGAACGGCGCCTGTTCGCGCGGCTGTCGGTGTTCCGGGGAGGGTTCACGCTCGATTCGGCCGAGCCCGTCTGCGACCCCGCGGAGCTCGGCCTGGACGCGGCGGGCGGGCTGGCGGCCCTCATGGCCATGTCGCTCGTGCGCAGGACCGAGGCGCCGGAGGGCGACCCCCGGTTCTCGATGCTGGAGACCATCCGGGAGTTCGCGCAGGAGCGGCTCCGGGAGGAGGGTGACCTCGACGTGACGCGCCGACGCCACACCGAGCACTACCTCGGCCTGGCCCTCGAGGCCGAACCCCATCTCGTCGCCGACGACCAGGTCGAGTGGCTGGATCGATGCGACCGGGAGCACGCGAACATCCGCGCCGCCCTCCGGTGGGCGATCGAGGCCGGCGGGGCCGAGCGGGCCCAGGCGGCGGCCGGCGCGCTATGGCGGTTCTGGCAGCAGCGCGGCCACCTGGCCGAGGCGCGGCGGTGGTTCGACGAGATCCTGACGACGCCGTCGGGACAGGCCCGGACCGCGGCCCGGGCCAAAGCCCTGACCGGAGCCGGGGGGATCGCCTGGTGGCAGCAGGACCGCGATCGGACCGGGGCCTGCTACGAGGAGTCCCTGGCCATCGAACGGGAGCTGGGCCACCCGCGCGCCATCGCGGAGGCCCTGTACAACCTCGCGTTCGTCGTCGCCGGCGACGACCTGGAGGCCGCTGGCCGGCTGCTGGACGAGAGCCTGGAGCTGTTCCGGCGCTCCGGCGACGAGCGGGGGATCGCCCAGGTCCAGGCGATGCTCGTGATGCAGGACGCCGAGGCCGGGAACTGGGGGCCGGTGATCGACCGGCTCGAGGAGACCGTGGCGATCTGGCGGCGGGTCGGGGACCGGCTGCACCTCGCCTTCGACCTGCTGTGGCTGGCCTTCGCCCACGGCCGCGAGGGCCACCGGGCCGAGGCTCGGTTCGCCGGCCTCGAGTCCCTGGACCTGTTCCGGGCGGTCAACAACCCGACGGGGATCGGCATCGCCCTCACCGATCTGGCGTTCCTGGCGGTCTGGGAGGGCCGGTACGAAGACGCGATCCGGCTGGCCGGCGCCTCCGCGTCGCTCAAGGAGCGCGTCGGGGGGCCTCCCGGGGCCATCGGCGGGCTGCTCGAAGGGGACCCGGCCGCCGAGGCCCGCGAGCACCTCCCGGAGGACGTGGCGGACAGGGCCTGGGACCAGGGGCTGGCCCTGAGCGTCGACCAG
Organism: Actinomycetota bacterium; assembly: GCA_045805265.1. Classification (GTDB taxonomy): domain Bacteria; phylum Actinomycetota; class UBA4738; order UBA4738; family JACQTL01; genus JBJMLO01. The sequence continues at coordinate 30,813 of JBJMLO010000024.1, read as the reverse complement.
GCCGTGGCCCTCGCCCACGAGGTGTCCCCCGGAACCTGAGCCCGCGCGACCGGCCAGGGGTCATCGCAGCGGGAGGGCGGGTCCCCGCGGGGAGGTCAGCTCGCGCGGCTGCGCCCGTGGTGGGCATCCCCGCGGCTCCCCCCGATGACCGAGCCGTCGGCCAATTCTCGGGCGAGCTGGAGGAACTGGGGCAGGAACGGCGATGCGGGCGAGTCGAGCCACGCGATGCCGTACTCGATGAGCGGAACCGGATCTTCGAGCCGGCGGAAGACGACACCCTGGACGCCCAGGTCCGTGTCCCACGGATCCGCCGTCACGGTGAAGTCCTGACTCTCGGCGACCATCAGCACTCGGTTGCCCTGGGCGATTTCGGGCACGACACGCGACTGTGGATGGCCGGCCTCTCCGAACAACACCCGGTGCAGGTGGTCGATGAGGACGGGATTCGCGCTCCGGGGCCAGTCGAGGAACGTTTCGCGGAGCAGTTCGGACCGCGGGATCCGGTCGAGGGCGGCAAGACGATGCCTCTGCGAGAGGGCCACGACCGGCTCCTGTTCGCCGAGCCGGAGGTAGTTCAGGTCTCCCGCGTCGTCGGGTGTCGCGAAGGGGACGACGACGATCGCGACATCCAGCTTTCGGCGCGCGATGGCATCGATGTTCTGGGGCACCAGGCCGGGATGGATCTCGACCTCGACGTCGGGGAAGCGCTGCTCGAATGATCGGAGGAGCTCGTCTGCCACCTGCGGGTTCCCCGGGCTCCGGGTTCCGACCTTCAGTGGGCCCTTCCTGCCTCTGGCCGCCAGGCCAGCGCTCTCCACCGCCCGGTCCGCGAGCTCGACGATCAGACGGGCACGCTGGAGGAGGTCTCGGCCCGCCTCCGTGAGCCGCACCGTTCGCTTGTCGCGGGTTAGCAACTCCACACCGACCGAGCGCTCGAGGACCTTGATCTGCTGGGAGAGCCCCGGCTGCGCGATCCGCAAACGGTCTGCCGCGTGGCCGAAGTGCAATTCCTCGGCCACTGCGATGAAGTATCGAAGTTGTCTGAGCTCGATCCTGTTCATGGTCCGCCGCCGTGACCGCCGTCGAGCTGGGCCACTTGGGATGCGGGCGGCTCGACCGCGGGACACGTGCTAGGTTCTGGATCGCCCAGTCTACTACGATCGAAGTCATAGTGAATCGTTCGGTCCACAACGTCGGCGAGCTTGGAAGGAGGCGGCATGCCGCGAACCCGGGCGTTCTCCCTCGAGGAGGCGGTCCAGGCGGCCCGTGACGAGTTCTGGGACCACGGGTACGAGGGCACCTCGCTCGCGGACCTCGAGCGGAGCATGGGCATCAGTCGATCGAGCCTCTACGCCACGTTCGGCTCCAAGCGGGCTCTGTTCGTCACCGCGTTCGAGCGATACATCGAGGACGTCCTCACGCCCCTGGTCGAGGCGGCGGAACGGGAGCCGGCCGGGCTGGATCGGATCGCGTCCTTCTTCGGGGACGTCCGGAGGACCTTCCTCGACCGACCACCGACGGCGCGGCGGGGGTGCCTGCTGGTCAACTCGATGACCGAGCTCGGGGGCGCCGCCGACGAGGCCGCGGACACGATCGCGCGCTACCGTGACCGGCTCCGCGGCGCGTTCGCCCACGCGCTCGCCGGCGCCGCCCGGTCGGGTGACCTCGACGGAGGCGCGAACGCCCGCCGTTCGTCGATGCTCGTGGCGGTCGCATTCGGAGCCCTGCTTATGGCGCGCTTCGACCCCCCAACGGCGATCGCCATCTGCGATTCCATGGGACCCGAGCTGGATTCCTGGCGTCGGCGCTCGACGGAGTAGGGGTCGCGGCAACAGCCAGGGCGTCGACGGGCTCGGGTGCGACGTCAGTGGTCCCCGACGACCGTCCCCACGCTGAGGATCACGCGTTCGCCTCGGTACCTGGCCAGCGTGCCGGACAGCACCATGGTGAACTCCTCGCCCGACCGGGTCCGAAACCGGGCCGGGAAACGCTTGACCCTTCCCTCCTCCTCGATCTCGGCGAGCCACGTCTCGCGATCCGTCGGATCGGCCCACATCCCGAGTTCGAGCGTCGTCTTGTCGAACGTCGCCGATCTGGTCATGCCGAACAACCGGAGCGCGGCATCGTTGACGTCCATGATGTGCCCGTCCGGGACGGTGATCATGAACACGGCATCGGAGCTCGACTCGAAGAGGTCGAAGAAGAGTGCGACGAACTCGGTTGCATCGAACGGTGTGGGGTCGGTCATACGCGGAGCGGAGTCGGATCAGCCCGAACTCCAGCCGCGTCGCAATGCTCCCTCCCCCGCATTCGACCCCCAATGTACGGACGCGGTGGAGCGAACTCCAATACGAACTCGCCGCCGCGTGAGAACCGCGGCTTCTGACCAGAGCCGGAGGAGGACCAGCACCCGCGACCGGCGTCTGGTCAACGCGGCCGGGGCCACATGCCGATCACCGGCACGGTTCCTTCGAGGATCGCCTGGCGAAGGGCGCTCCGGCGGACCTTGCCGCTCGTGGTTTTCGGCACGGTGCCGGCGGCGACCACCAGCACCTCGGTGGGGACCACGCCGATCGCGTCGATCACCCCTCGCCGCACGAGGATGGGGAGCTCGCCGACGTCGGCTCCCTCCCGAGGCTCGACCACGACCGTGACCGAGCCCTCACCCGCGGCCGGCATTGACAGCGCCACGCAGCGGCCGGTCCGCACCCCGGGCACCCGGCCGGCCGCCCACTCCAGGTCGTCGGGATCGTGGTTGCGGCCGAGCACCACGATCACGTCCTTCTGCCGCCCGGTGAAGAACAGCTCGCCCTCCGCCAGGTATCCGAGGTCACCCGTGCGCAGCCACCCGTCCGGGGTGAACACCTCGTCGCCGTCCGCGCTCCGGTATCCGGAGAAGAGGTAGGGGGCGCGCGCCACGACGCGGCCGACCGAGCGCTCCGGCATCTCGTCGCCCGCCGGGTCGAGAATGCGGACCTCCGCCCCCGGCACGGCCACCCCGCAGGAGGCGACGCTTCGCACGGCCCCGCCGTCGGCTGGGGCGGCGCGTCCATGTTCCGCGAGCTCCACGAGGCCCACCTCGTCGAACCGGAGGCCCGCCCCCGGCCGGGTCACGGTCACGGCCAGCGTGGTCTCGGCCATCCCGTACGCGGCCGAGAGGGCCTCGGGGCGCAGGCCGAGCCCGCCGCCGACCGCCATTAAGTCCTCCACCGCCCGGCGGTCCACCGTCTCGGCGGAGAACGTCGCCATGCGAATCGACCCCAGGTCGCAGCCCGATGCGTCACGCGACGCCGCCCGCGTGGCCGCCGCCCACGCGGACGACGGTCCGGCCAGCATCGTCGCCCCGGACCGGCCGGCGAGACGCAACCACTCGGCCGGGTCCCGGGCGAAGCGGGCCGTGGAGATGAAGTGGGCCTCCAGGCCGAGCAGCAGCGGCCGCAGCAGCAGCCCGAACAGCCCCAGGTCGTGGAAGAACGGCTGCCACCCGGCGAAGACGTCGTCCTCGGTGACGCCGTACGCCGCGGCGGTGGCCTCGATCGCGGCGACGACGGCGCCGTTCGTGATGACGGCCGCCTTCGGAGCGCCCGTGGTCCCCGACGTGAACTGGGCGACGGCGACGTCGTTGGGCTCCCCCGCAGCCGGCGGGCCAGCACGGCCGTTCGCCCGCGCGTCCCAGGCCACCCCGAGGCCGTCGGGGAGGACGTCCATGAGGCCAGGATGGGCCACGACGATCCGGCACGGCACGCCCCCCAGAAGCGACGCGACCTGCTCGGCGAGCGCGCCGGGGTCCCGGACCCGCAGCGGGAACTGGATCGGCACGAGCGTGGCCCCGCACGCCCAGATGCCGAACGCCCACCGGGCCCACTCGGCGTCGTTCGGCCCGAGCAGGCCCACGGCGTCGCCCGGCGAAACCCCCCGCCCCCGCAGGAACGAGGCAGCGCCCTCCGCATGCTCGAGCAGCGCCGTCGCGGTGAGCCGTTCGGTGGATCCCGAGTCCTCGTGGAAGACGAGGGCGCCGCGATCCCGTTCGGCCACCTCCGCCAGGACGCCGACGATCGTTCCGGCCATGGCGGAGGCAGCCCTCAGGCCCCGCGCAGCTTCCGGTCGACCAGGGAGGCCACCGCCCCGAGGGACTCGAAGTTCTCCGCGATCAGGTCGTCGTCCTCGAGGGCCACGCCGAACTCCTCTTCGCAGAACGCGACGAGCTGCTCGATCGCGAGGGAATCGAGCAGCTCCTGGGCCAGCGGGTCCCCGGTCGGGCGATCGTCGAGCAGCTCGTCGACGATGAAGCGCCGGACCCTGGCCCGGGTCCTCACACCTCCACGGTCTCCGCGACCACGAGGTGATCGGCCCGCCGCACGACCCAGGCCGTCACCGCCTGGCGGGCGAGGGTCGTGCGGAGCGGGTGCAGTCGCAGCCCCGGCTCGACGTCGACCTGGACCGGGTTGGGGAGCCGGCGAGCGGCCGCCCGAAGCGTGGCTCGTTCCTGGGTGTCGGCCTCGCCCACCAGCACGCGAACGGGGAGGGTGGACGACGCGGCCCGGAGATCCGCTACCGCGTCCGGGTCGAGCGGGGCCGGAAGACCCAGTCGCCGGCGCACGCGGCGACGAGCGTTGCTCAACCGCGCACGTGCATGCCTCGCGCTGACCCAGGGGGTCACCAGGAGGAGCCCGGCGTCCACCACCCCCTCGGCGGCGAGGGCCAGCGCCAGCCTGGCGCCGTAGCACGATCCCACCGCGCCGACCGGGCCGGCGCCCGTCTCCTGCCGGAACCACGCCACGACCTCCCGGAGGAACGGCCGGTGCGTCTCGGATCCTCCTTCGGCCCGGGAGCTGTCGCCCATGCCCGGATAGTCGACGCGGAGCACGAGGAATCCCTCGTCCACGAGGGCCCGAGCGGTCGTGGCGAGGATCCGCCCGGTGCCGCTGCGAGGTGATGCGAGCCCCTGCAGCACGACCGCCGCGCCGCGTGCCTCACCGTCCGGCTCGCCGAGGATCACTCCGGCGGGGCCGATCGAGGTCGGCACGAGCGTCGGTCGCTCCGTCACGCCGCCCCCTCGACCAAGAAGGAGGCGACCGGCTCGACGAACCGCCGGGCCCAGCGTCGTCCGGTCCTGCCCCCCGGCAGATCGATCGTCTCGATCCCCGGCGGGAGCGGCGTCGGCGAGGAGGAGGCGAACCGGAACGCGGTCACCCGGCCCTGGAGGGCCGCGAGGGCGCCGGCCACCCGGGTCGTGAGCTCCCGGCCGGGGAGCGCGCGAGGGACCGCATGTCCGAACGGGGCATCGCGGTCGCCCTGCCTGAGCGAGGCCCTGGCTCCCGCCCGACGCAGCCCTTGGAAGAACGCCGCCGGATCCACCTCGGGTTCCACCAGGACCAGGGAGTGGGCCCCGAGCCTCGCCGCGGCCAGGGCGGCGACCGAGGCTCCGAGGCCGATGCCCACCAGCCGCAGCTCGCCGTCCCGGCAGTGCTCCCGGAGTAGGACGGAGGAGTCCACGGCCGCCGCGACGAGGTCGTCCACGGAGACGTCGGACGGGTCCCCGGTGCTGTCCAGATGGCCCGGGGGGTGGTACAGCGTGCAGGCGACCCCCTGCTCGGCGAGGGTCCAGGCCAGTCGGTGGGAGGCGTCGACCGCGAGGGCCACCTCCGCACCCCACGAGGGGCAGATCAGGACGGCGACGCCATCCGTCGTTTCCGGGACGTACAGCGACGCGTACACGCGGTTCGACCCGGACTGGAGGAACGTGACCTGTCTCAGGATCCCCGGGTCGGCAAGCACGGCGGGAGCATAGCGCCGGCCCTCCGTGGAGCCCAGACGGGGTCGCCGCGGAGGGGTGCGGCGGTCCCGCCTTGTGTCGACGTCCCTGAGGGACTCCTCCACGAGGAGGTCAGAACTGGTAGCCGAACCTCCGAATGAAGACCGGTCGGTAACGATCCTCACCTGGCACGGGCGATCTTGTCGGACCTGATCTGTAGGCTCGGCCTCAGACGAACTTAGGAGTGGGGATGATCTGGGACTCGAACCCATGGAAGCTGGACCTTTGGCGACGTGCCCATCGGCTTGCGCAGCTCAAGGGCCGAGCGGAGTGGTCTGAGCGCGACGGATGGGCTCTTGAGCGTGACGCATTCCTGGGGATGTTCACGATCAGGCGGCTGCTTGAGGCCCACAAGCTGTCTAATCGCATCACGGAGCTGCGTTTGCCAGCTCGATCGTGGCCACGACGGGCAGGCGGCAGAATGACCTACCTCAACTGGGATCGGATCGAGGAGTTCTTCGATTTCGACGCCGAGGACGGATCGCCTAAGCCAATGCGCGTGCGCGAACTCACCAACCAGCTAATCCACAGCTACATCTTCTCAAGCCTGAGCCTGGATGGTGAGGAGTTGATGATTGCCTTCGCCTCGCACCGGACGCGACTGGCCGTGCTCAGGGCGTTGGATATGGATCTCCTCGTCGGCCTCTACAGACTCGTCGCGATGGACGATGTGGCTCATGTAACCGCCCATTATGACGACGCCGTGCAGGACTTCCGCGTCGAGGTGGGGGCTCCCTTGCTCGATTCGGAGCTGGAACGGCAGCTTTTGGGAGATGACAGCATCCGACGCTTGCTTGTTGCATCGGAGGTCGTGATCAACATCGGCGGGTCCATCTGACGACGACATGCGCTTTGCTCATCAGGTGACGTGCGGAGCCGAGAAAGCTGGCCGACACGACTGACATTGGTGCTCGCACTCGATCCTGAAACGACGGTCTTGCTTGGAGTCGTGCGGGACCGTCAGACCAGGGACGGGTCGCGTCGACCCCTTGCATGGACGCTGGAGATTCTGCGAGCATGCCTTGATCCAGTTGCTGGATGCAGGAGGAAGCCGGTGGCTCGACGCACCTCGATGGTCAGCATCCTCGCGCAGATGCAGCGCGACGCCCAGCGAAGCGCCAGGGAGAGGCAACGGGTCGCGCAGGCGCAGGTCAGCGCCCAGACCGCTGCCGCCCGCGAAGCAGAGCGAGCTCAAAAGGCGTACCAACGAGCCCTGGCTGCCGACGAGAAGGAGAAGGTGCGCCTATATGCCGAGTCCCGCGCGGCAGAAGTCGAGTCCATGAATGTCGAACTCGGTGCGACGACGGGACGCCTGGAGAGTTTGCTGGCAGACACGCTCGCTGTCGACGACCACATCGCGTTCGACAGCTTGAAGCAGCCGCCCGAGATCCCTGAGTTTGATCCCGGCGCGCTCGTAGTCCACGAGGCTCCCCCTATTCCTCCCAACGTCGTATTCACGCCGCCGGATCCACCGCGCGGCGCCGGGAAGATCCTTCCGGGAGCGGGCGGAAAGTACGAGCGGGCTGTCGCGGCTGCGAAGGAAGAGCACGATCGGCTCAGCGCGGCAGCGGCAGCCGAGCACGAGGCGGCAGCGAGGGCGCACGCAGAGCGAGAAGAACGTCGAAGGGCTCAGCTGGAGGAGGCCCGAGCGGCGCACGACGAGAAGGTGCAAGCGATCAAGGACGAGGCACTCCGCCACCATGCCGAAGTGGATTTGTTCGCGAATGACTTCGAAGCCGGCAAACCCGACGCAGTGTGTGCCTACTTCTCGCTGGTGCTGCAGTCGAGCGCCTACCCAGAGGGGTTCCCCCAAGCGTTCAAGATGGCCTTCGTCCCCGAGTCGAAGCAGCTCGTGGTGGAGTATCAGCTCCCAGGCCTCGAGCTGGTACCCGAAGCGAAGTCTTACAAGTACGTCAGGTCTGCAGACCGGATCGACCTTCAGGCCCGTCCGGCAACTCAGCGGAAAGCGCTCTACAGCTCTGTCGTTGCCCAGGTGACGCTTCGGACGCTTCACGAGGTCTTCGAAGCTGACCGAACCCGTCAGGTTGAGACCGTTGTCCTCAATGGCTTCGTCGATACGATCGATCCAGCCACGGGCAAGTCAGTCCAGCCGCACTTGGTGACGGTGCGGGCCACGAGAGATGCTTTCGAGGCCCTGGATCTGAGCAAGGTGGAGCCGCTCGCCTGCCTGAAGGCGCTGAACGCTTCGGTGTCGAAGAGCCCCGCGGAGTTGCATCCCGTCCGACCCATCCTGGACTTCGACATGGTTGACCCGCGATTCGTGGAGGAGGCGGACGTTCTCTCAACGCTCGACCAGCGGCCCAACCTCATGGAGCTCACTCCGGGTGAGTTCGAGTCGTTAATCACGAACCTGTTCGAGAAGATGGGCCTCGATACGAAGCTGACACAGGCTTCGAGAGATGGCGGGGTTGACTGCGTTGCGTACGACCCGCGGCCCATCTTCGGAGGCAAGGTAGTCATCCAGGCCAAGCGCTACAAGCATACGGTCGGAGTGAGCGCGGTCCGGGACCTGTACGGGACTGTGCAGAACGAGGGAGCTTCGAAAGGGATTCTCGTCACGACGAGCGGATTCGGGAAAGCATCCTTCGAGTTCGCCGACGGCAAGCCCTTGGAGCTCCTGAGCGGCAGCAACCTGCTCTACCTCCTCACCGAGCACGCCGGCATCGAGGCGAAGATCGAGGTGCCTGAGGACTGGATCGACCCTTTGGCAGACACGGCCGACGAGGAGCCTGCGAGCGCTCCCATGAGTACGTCCCCGGGGAAGGGGCCATGAGAAGTCTCTTGGAATAGCCCTGGCTCTTGATGAACACTCCCTCCTCGGCGAAGCCGTCGAGACGCCTGAATTCGGTCCTTGACCCATTTCCCGATTCGATGCCTAGCAGCCACGTGATTGATGGGTGAGGAGCGACTCGGACCTATAGGACTAGCCGCGGCCGCGCCTAGGATCACGCCCGTTACGTGAGGCATCAAAGAGGCCTACTTGCCGTTATAGGCACTGCTCGGCTCACTCGCCGAGGAAGTAGAACTGGCCTACCTCATAACCGCCGCTTCCGTCCCCCACGACGGTCATGCCGAATCCGCTGGACTGACTGAAGCAGAACACTTTGCGTCCCGGTCCGTGTTGGCTGCAGTTCAGGTCATTCGGATCCTTGAACAGAGAGGAGTTCGGAGTCGCGAAGATAGCATCGACTGCCTGCGGCGACGCGATCCGTGAGGCGAGGTCTCGGTCGCCGGCCTTCCAGGCAAAGAAGAGATCCTGAGCAGCCATCTCCGGGAACTGCGGCTGGAAGTAGTCATAGGTCCGAGACAGCACTCGTATGCGCCCGGTTCCATCATCTCCAATGATCTGGTGCTCTTCCTCGCTGGGACAGCAGTTCGGGTCGTACTTCGTGTACAGGCCAGTGTCGACGTGAACCTTGTCCCCGTTGACCGCGACCTTGCCAAGCCCTGGGACGTGTTCATAGAACGCTGTGGTCAAGGCGTCACCTGGGCCGAGGGAGGCAAGCCAGACCTCTCCCGAGTGGTCCGTTCCCTCCAGGGCTCCTGTCGTGAAGAGGAGTTCCTCCGTCCCACTGCTCAACGCTTCTACGAATTGGAGCTGGTAGACCCCGCGGCCGTCGGGCAGCGCCGGCGCCCCGGCCACGCCGCCGTCATGAGCTAGGGACTCCTCGCTTGCCGCCCATATGCGCTGCCATGCGCCATCGAGGTACTTGAATAGATCCAGGTATTCGGGGCGCGCGTACCTCGGTCCGAATTTGCTCTCCGACTCAAGAGCGATCTCATCAATCCCGTCGCCATCCATGTCGCCGTATTTTGCCGCCAGGTCTCGCGCTCCATCCCTCAGCAGACTGTCCAAGGGCACAGCACTCGCCACAACGGTGGGAGTGGGGTTGGGGGATGGGGTCGGTGAGGGGGTGGTTGCATCGGGAGAAGGGGTGGGCGTCGCACGGGGAGATTGAATTGCCGGAGGGCTCGGCTGGTGGGCTGGCGCAGCGGAGGGATGGTGATCGACCCGGAAAGTGAGGGTGGCGGCTACAGCACCTCCTAAGCCCAGTACAAGTACCAAGGCGGCTATGCCCGCGATCCGTTTGGTTCTTCTGCGGCGCCGCGGTCCCTCAGGCGCCTTCGTCGGCTCCAACGTGGGAAGCGGCACAGGGATCGACTTGGTCCTCGTACCGCCTATGGCTGGGTTCAGTCGCGCGCTCATGTCGTGGACCAGTGCCGAGCATGTCGGTTGGCGGGACTCCTTCGTCTTGGCGAAGGCACGGGCAAAGACGGCGTCAAGGGCCTTAGGAAGGTCAGGACGTGCTGCTGAGATCGTGGGCGGAGAATCCATCAGATGCGCGGCGATGACCTCGGCGGCCGTGGCGCGTCGGAAAGGCGGGCCGCCCGTCAGGCACTCGAACATGACGCAGCCGAGTGCGTACACGTCCGTCCGACCATCGACCGCCTGAGTTCTGAATTGCTCCGGGGCCGCATAGTCCACGGTCCCGATGAACACGCCCGTCTGGGTTGTCCTTGAGGAACCCGCCCTCTTGGTCAGGCCGAAGTCGGTCAGGAACACGCGTTCATCCGTCTCGGGCTCGCGCGGTCGCTCGAGAAGGATGTTCGCCGGCTTCACGTCCCTATGGACCAACCCCTCGGCGTGGGCTGCGTCAAGAGCGCCCGCCGCCTGGGACATGATTGCCAGCATCCGCTCTGCATCGAGCGGACCGTTTCGAAGAGCGGTGTGCAGATCCTGCCCGTCGACGTAGCGCATGGCGATGTAGAGGTCGCCTTCGATTGCGCCGGCGTCGTACACGGGGATCACGCTCGGGTGGTCGATTGATGCCGCTACGTGAGCTTCACGGATAAACCGGCGGCGGAAGTCGGGGTCATCCGTGTACTCCGGCGCCACGACCTTCAGAGCGACTCGGCGAGCAAGCCCAAGTTGCTGGGCGAGGTACACGACGCCCATCCCCCCGCGGCCGATCACAGAGTCAATGCGGTATCCACCGAGCGTGGAAGCGATTCGAGGATCCGGTTTCAACGCGGGCGACCCTCCCCCATGGGCAATCACTCGGCCCCGCTGCGAAGTTAGGTCCCCGCGAGCGCTTTGCCCCTTAAAATACCAAAATGGCCCCCAAGTGCCTGACAGCCATGCCCGAATCGATCAACGGCATCGACATCGTGCCTACGGTGGCTGTCGTCGTGCCGGTCGCGGACGAAATCAACTCGGTGGAAGGTCTCGGTCGCTGCTCGGGGACTTTCCGACCGAGTTCTCAGCATGTCCTGGGGATGTGGAGATGTGGACGTGGGGACGTAGGGGCTGCAGAAAACCCGATCTCAGCAGCCAGAACGCGGTGCCGAGCCCTGCTCGTAACGGATTTCGCTGATCTCGTAACGGATGGCAACTGATCTCCGGGCGACGGCAACCCACCAAGCGTTCACAGCAGCCGTCGATCAGCTCGCACCTGGGCGGGCGACCCGCCCCATGGAGGGTGTTCTCAAGATCCCTGTGGCAGCCAGGATGTGCGCCTGATCTCGGAGTTCCCACGTGGTAAGAGGGGCAACTCCCACAGGCGGAGTTGGAAGTGGCTACGAACCGATGGGTAGGGCTCGACGACCAGAGTGAAGCTGTCCGGCGCTATGAGGAAGAGTTGATGCAAAGCGCACCAAGGTCCAAGCCGTAGCCGAACGGTGGGAAGACCAGGCACCCTAGGCGCGGCGAGAAGAATTGACCGTTCACCTCGTGCGTCCCATCCACGGCCGGCAGCGGCACGGGGAAGTAGCGCTGGTCCCCATCTACCGCTGCTGGGCTCGCCGGGCCCCACTTCTGTGCGATCGCCCCAGCGGGATCGAGCAACGGATCGTAGAGGTTCACGATCCCGTCCCACGATCCGTCTTCTACCCGTCCGATCGCCTGACCGGGGTCGATGCCTTCACGGAGGGCGATCGCGTCGAGTTGATGGGGCCTCGGGCCCGAGTAGTTGGGGTTCCTCTTCAAGATCATGTATTCACCGGTGTTGAAATCCGCGATGTAGTACGGGCCTGTCGAGGGGATCGTCGACTGATCGCCGGCGCGCATGACCGCTCCCACGTCGGGGACGCCGATCGGCGAGCCGACGGGAACGGGACAGAAGAATGGAAGGGCCAAGCGCTGGAGGAAATCCAAGGACGGCCTCACGAGCGTGATCGCCAGCGTGTCACCGCGGGCGCTGATGCCCGAGATGTGTTCGGCTTCACCTGCCCGGAAGACTGTTTCGCCCGCGATGTCACCTATAGAGAGCGGGCCGGGGGCACGCCTCGGCATCCTCGGCGAGAGGGCGCGCTCGATGGAATAACGGAACGTCTCGGCTGTGACGGGTTGGTTCGAGGGCGGCGAGAACCGGTATCCGGGACGGACGGTGAACGTGTAGGTCCGCCGGTTGGTAGAAAGCGCCGGCATGGAAGCCGCCACCTCAGGATGCAGGTGCGCGCCTCTCGTGCCCGTGCGGTCGGGATAGTTCAGCAGCTTCGCGCACGTTGCGTACTCGACCTGAAAGGCGAGCCAGGTCGTGTCGAGGGCCGGATCGTTGTCAGCGAGCTGGTAGGGCTGCACGAGGAGCCTGGCATCGCTCCCTGGGAGCGCATCGATCTGGTCTTCGAAGGTTCGCCCCGGCGCTACCCCCACGAGGACGCGGCCTCCGCCGGCGGCGATATCTGACGTCGGGTGATCGAAGCTGAAGGTTCGGATCGCGCCCGTCACCGCGTCGATCCCCGTCACGGTTCCCCCGTCCTGGTTGGCGACCCAGAGCACGCCATCCGCGAAGGACATCGGGCGAGCCCCCTCGCCCGTGGTGTAGGTGGCCACGACGTTGCCGGCCCGGTCGATCTTGTAGACGACGCCTTTCGCTTCGTCTGAGACCCATCCGTAACCGCCACCCGCTGCGACGTACTGCAGCGGCCCCACGGGGATCCTCACCCGGATCACCTTCCCTGTCCCCAGATCGAGAACGGTTACCCCCCTGAAGTTCGAGATGGTCCAGGCGGAGCTGGCATCGACCGCGATGGTCACCGCGCCCGGCACGCCCGGGTACACGTGGACGACGTGGCCCGACTTCGGATCGATCCGGAGCACCTCGTCCAAGCCTCCACGGGTTACCCAGAGCGATCCGTCGGCCACGGCGACACCGGTCTGTCCTCCCGGCAAAGCGGGGTCCCTCGGCAACGCGTAGCGAGCAACCTCAGCGCCGAGGTTGATGTTGATCTCGGCCATGGTCGCATTGCCGACTTCCCACAAGCTGCTCCCAGAAACGGCGTAGGCGCGAACATCGCTCGTGGGACTGATCCGCTTCATGACCGCGCCGGACTTCGGGGCGATCTCCACGAACAGGTCGGGATCACCCGCCCAGGCCCAGAAGTGATCGGCCGCGAATGAGTAGTTGCCCTGGTTCACCTCGGATGGAGGGATGTGAGCCGTTTGGGTGCCTGTATTCTCGTCAACGATCGTCATTCCCGGCAAGGACACGTTCGGAAGATCGGTCTCGTCACTCCCGAGACCGACCGAGATGAGGATTGCGACCATCGCCGCCACGACGGCCGCCGCTGCCGCTGACACGGTGACGATCCGTCGGCGCCGGAATGGGTGCCCCGGTCGCCTGAGTTCCTCTCCGACACGCTTTCCCTGAGCCGACGCGTCGCCCGACAATTGCTCGAAGGTCGCCACATCGACAGCGACAGGCGCGCGATTCACCTGTTCCAGAAGGGGGTCCTGCCGCAGGATGCCCTGTTGGAGATGCTGGAGTGATTTCCCCGGATCGACCCCGAGCTCGTCGGCGAGTTCGCCCCGGACCCGGTCGAACGCCGTCAGTGCCTCCCCCTGTCGCCCTGATCGGTATAGGGCAAGCATCAGCTGAGCCCAGAAGCGCTCGCGAAGCGGGTACCTGGTCACAAGGGCTTCCAGCTCGCCGACAACAGCTTCACTGCGCCCCAATTCGAGATCCGCGTCGATCCGCTGCTCGAGCGCGGCGAGTCGCAACTCCTCAAGCCTTCCTATCTCTGCCTGGGCGAACGGGGAATGGGCGACATCCTCTAGCGGTGCTCCTCTGAACAAGGTGAGCCCCTCGCGAAAGACCTCGGCGGCTTTAACAGGATCATCTGCTGCGAGCGCGCGCTTCCCCTCCGCCGTGAGGAGCTCCAACTGCTGGAGATCCAGCTCGCCGTCGTCTATCCGAAGCAGATAGCCCGGCGGGCGGGTCAGTATTCGCTCTGAGTCTCCGTCGTGGTGCAGAGCCTTGCGCAGGCGCGACATGTAGGTCTCGAGGGTATGGGCGGCACTCGGCGGGGGCGTCTCTCCCCAGATGCCGTCGATCAACCGGTCGCGCGAGACAACCTCGTTCGGCTGGAGCAGGAGGATGGCAAGCGCCGCCCGCTGCTTCGCGCCCTCAAGCGGGAGAGGCCCAGCACCGTCCAGCACCTCGAGCGGGCCCAAGATCAAGAACTCCACGAAGTCCCTCCCTACATCAAGCGCCCGACGCTAGCACCGCACGTCTCAGCGAGACAGCCGTTGACCTGCGGTTCGAGCGTTCTGCGGGTGGTTTCGAGCATTTCTCGAGCACGTAGAACGAAGCTCTATCTCACTGTGCCCCAGATGTCCATTGCTTGCGAAGGGAGGTCGTGATGAGACGACTGATCGCGTCTGTTGCTGTGCTCCTCATGACGGTGCTGGGACTCGTCGCAGCCACGGGACCGACACAGGCGAAGGTGCCCGGCCCGAACGGGCAGATCGTCTTCGCCCGGTCCGATCCGGCGATCGATGACTCGCACATCTTCACCGTCAACCCCGACGGGACGCACGAGCACCAGCTCCTCGGCACCTTCGCGGAGATCCCTCACTGGTCGCCTGACGGCACCCGTATCGCCATGATCTGCTGCGCCTTCGGCCTCGCCCCGACTATCATCAACGCAGACGGATCAGGATTCACCCAGCTCCCCATCCCGCCTGGGTTCCCTATGGGCGGCTGCAACGTCTGGTCCGCCAATGGTTCCCGGCTCGCCTGCGGATTCGGGGGGTTCGATCCCCCGCAACCTCAGCGCGACGGGATGTACACGCTACGTGCATCCGACGGAGGCGACCCGGTTCAAGTAACCACCCAGCCTGGCGAAGACGGTGCAGACGACTACTCGCCGGACGGTAGCCGGATCGTGTTCTTCCGGATCGACTACTCCCGGCCGGAGAAGGCCCAGACCGCCCTCTTTGTCGTGAACGTCGACGGCTCTGGCCTCCAGCGGCTCACCTCCTGGGGTCTCGGGGGGTTCACGGCGAGCTGGTCGCCGGACGGGCAATGGATCCTGTTCAACGCCAACTTCCGGATCTGGGTCGTGCATCCGGACGGCAGCGGACTCCAGAAGATCCTGATCGACACGGGCGGCAGACCATACCGCGCGCGGGAACCTGTCTGGTCGCCCGATGGGACGATGATCGCGTTGTCGATGCGCATCCTCGAAGACGGAGCGCACCGTAACATCTACACGATGCGTCCCGACGGCACCGATCTTGACCAGGTCACCTACTCACCGACCACCGACGAATTCCCGGATTGGGGGACACACTCGCTGGCAACCTAGCCCAGACGAGGCGGAATCCGGCCTCTGAGCAGGGGTTCCGGTGCTCTGGTGGCGGTGACCTCCGATCCGCGAACTCCCAAGCGCACGCCGGCGGCGAATCCCTCAATGTCGGCGACGCGAGCCCATCAAGGCCGTGCCCCGCTTCCGGGTTCGGCGGGTGTCTTATCGGGTATCGCTCAAACGGGAGGCGACCGAGTTGATGAACGGCGGGATCGCGATCGTGTTGGCGGTGCTTGGGTGTTTGCTGATGATGGGCACGATGGTTGTGCTCGGGCGGCTGGGACTCAGGCGGCGGGGCCGTCGCCGAGGCACCGACCAGGGCCAGCCTCCCGCCGCCGAGAGGGGAATCAGCACCCCGACCGAGAGTTAGCCGAACGGCGAGGCACGGTGTGGCCCTGCAGACCGTACGGCTTGAATCCCGTAGGCCCCGAGCTGTGGTCACGTCTGCGTGCCGAGGATCACGCCTCTGTCTCCCCGTTCAGCCAACCTCCCGCAGCTGAATCGAGGCGATCCCAGTCCGACGTTGGGCCGTCGGCTCATGCGGATCGTGGAAGGATGGACCTCGCTCCGCGGGAGGCTGCCACCGCCAGCCTGGTTCCTCGCCCAGATCGATCGGAGGCCACGAGCTGGATGACGAGAGCTCTCGGTCTGGAAGACATCCGTCGCTACTACGCGAAGCACGCCGCGTCGTACGACCGAAACCATCGGGGTGTGGGATCGGCTGATGTTCGACCGGGGACGCCGATGGGTGACCGCTAGGGCACGCGGCGCCACGCTGGAGGTGGGGGTTGGGACCGGGCTCAACATTCCGCTGTATGGCGAGGAAGTCGAGGTCACCGGCTTGGACCTGAGCTCGTCCATGCTGGCTCAGGCCAGAGGGAGGGCCCGATCGCTGAATCGCACGGTGACACTGGTCGAGGGCGACGCTCAGTCGATGCCCTTCCCTGATGAGCGATTCGACACCGTCGTATTCAGCCTTGTGCTCTGCACCGTTCCCGAGGTGCCTCGGGCTGTGGCTGAGGGGAAACGAGTCCTGCGGCCCGGTGGGCGACTGCTGCTGCTCGAGCACGTGCGCAGCCCAAACCCCGTGGTCCGGTTCGGGCAGCGGCCTCGAGCCAATCTCGGTTCGATTCCAGGCCGACCACCTCCTGCGCGAGCCACTCGGCGACGTGCGAGAGGCGGGGTTCACCCTCGAGATCCTGAGCCGGGCCGGCTGGGGGATCATGGAGGTCATCCAGGCACACAAGCCCTCGGCCAGATAGCCAGCCTCAGGAGCTGAGCCGGCCTCCAACCTCCCGGATGATCTTCCCCGGCTCCACGTACATCAGCCCGCCGTGCTCGGGGGCGCCGTAGTCATGGAGCCAGGCCACTCGGCCCTCGCGGTCGACGAGCACGAACGTGTGCCCCGGCTCGTTGCCCATGCGCCACCGCATGACCCCGTACATGCCGGCGACTCGGTTGCCGTCGTCGGACAGGACGGGAAGGTGAATCCCCATCTCCGTGACGGTCTGCTTCCAGTCGGAGACGGAGTCTGGCGAGATGCTGAGGAGTTCGATGTCTAGGCGCTGGAAAGCCTTGTCGTTCTGCAGGTCAACTACCTGCTGCATGCACCCCCCTCAGCCGGGGCCCATGCTGAAGTACAGGAGTACGGGCTTCCTGCCCCGGAACTCGCCGAGGGATATCCGTAGGCCCTGGGCGGAACGCAACGTGAAGAGCGGTGCCCGGTCACCAACGCTCACGCCCCCCGGCACCGTGTTGATCCCGGCGGAGGTGCCCGAGCCGGCGGGGCCCGTCGGCGGGGCCCCTCCACCGCAGGCACCCAGGAGTGCGACCACGCCCACCCACCCAACCAGGAATGCACCCTTCTTCATCCAGTTAGCCTCCCGGAGCAAGCCAGCGCTGAGACGCTGGAGCAGATCGCGATCCTCATGCCGGAACCAAACGCGAACACCAAACCAGCTTGCCCGATGAGGGGAGTCAAGTCCACCGATGGGAGTGAGGTCCGAGCACGGTCCGTCACCCGGGGCCGCCGCCGAACCTCGTGCGGTTTGGTCTCAGCCGCCCGCGCCCTTAGGCGGCTTGATGCTAACGGGCTGGTCGAAATCGTAATAGCGGTGGTCCATGAAATGGCCGAAGGCCCGCATGTGGGCCCGGTGCACGACTCCGCCCGCGTCCACCCACAGCCGGAACCAGATGGCAGTGCCGGACTGGTCTGCGAAGAATGCCAGGATCCGTGTCTTCACTCCATCGACCTTGGCCGTCCCGACGAGGTGGGCGTCGATCTGCGGATGGAAGTAGTCCCAGATGAACGATGGCACCCTCTGCCTCGGCCCACCTCGCTCCACTTGCCAGGGCTTCCCGGGCTCCTTCGAGTACCTGGTGCCGCCGATCCACACGGTGTCGGCGTCCTCGTGGGGGGTGTCGATCGCCATCCGATCAGGCGCCTGGAACGTGTAGTCGGCGGATACGGTGGTCCCGAGTCCCGAGGACAGCGTCTCGGCCAGCCGGTACGTCCGGAGGGCGTGCATCCGGTCGTTGACGTCCCGAAGGACTGCCACCCCCGAAGGAGCGGGGAGCTGGGGGATGGTAAAGCCCGCTTCGCCTCCCTTGGATCCTCCAACGCTGACCAGCACGGGCTCGCCCCCTCGCAGAGTCAGGTTCGTCCTCCGACACGTGGGACCGCATTCGGTGGTCAGCACCGTGCGGCCGTTCACCGTGAGATCGACCGGCACTCCCGCAGCCCGCCCCTCGACGGGCTTCACATACAGGAGGACGTCGTTCGGGCCGGGAACTGCTGAGCGGATGGTGAGCCCCACCAGGAACTGCCCGGCGTGGTCGCCGAGAGTCAGGTCGCCGGGCGCGGGGAGCCCGGAGGGAAAGTGCGCGGTCGCTCGAACAGGAGCGGCCGGGACGGGCAGGACGGAGAGTGCACCGGCGACCGCGACCACCACGACGGCGATGAGAGCCTCTGCCCGGCGAAAGGCCCGGCGCCGCCACGCCAGCCATGAGAGCGGCACCATGGCGAGGATGGCTGCGACCTTGACCATCAGGACCAGACCGTAAGAGGTGGTGAACAGCCTGGACACGACTCCCCGGACCTCCTGGAGCCCCTGGATGGCACCGAACAGCACGCTCACGGTGAACCCGGTGAGCGCGATGGGCGTGAAGCGTTGCAACAGGGCCCGTCCCTCGACGCCCCGCCACCCGCCCGGGGGGTGCAGGGTGACCAACGCGAAGATGCCACCCGCCCAGAGGGCTGCCGCAATCAGATGGATGGCATCGACGGCAATGCCCAGGGCAATGGGATGCACGGCGGCGGCATGGCTCGCAGCTGCGGCACCCACCAGCGCCACAGAGAGCAGGGTTCCAGTGAGCATCCACGACGACGCGGTGACCGAGGCCAGGGCGAGGCCCTCGAAGCACAGGAGGGCGAGGCGGGCACCGCCCGGGACTCCATTGGAGAGGAAGCTCGCGAGCGACCCGACCGACAGCGACCCCTCCGCCGCCCCGGCCTCCCCGAGCACAACGATGAATGTGGCCAGGAACGCCGCCAGCAGCGCGACCCGGAGGCGGGTCCGGATCGCCGCGCGAGCCCATGGCAGCCCCGAGCCCCGTCCCGCGGCCCCTCCCAGCACGAGGAGGCCGGCGGCCAGCAACAATCCCGCGTACTCGATGGTGCGTCCGGCGGCGAAGAGTACGTTCTGCCACGGAGGCGTCCCCCCGCCGGTCGCCGCGGACGGGCCGCTCGTCGTGGCGACCGAGAACTGGAACGAGCCCCTCGTCGTGTGGCCGTCGTCGGCGGAGACGGCCTTCCACGTAACCCGGTATGCCCCTGGCGAGTTCGTCACCAGCGTGACCGACATCGACTCACCCGATACCGTTCCAGACACCCTGCCGCCATCGGGCGTCGTCACCGTAGCTGCCGACAGGTTCGGCTGGACGGCCTCGGAGAACCGCAGAATGACGACCCCGGGTGCCGTTCCCAGTCGCGCGCCGGCCGGCGGCGATGTAGAAACGAGATACGCGTGCGCCGACGCCGGACGTCCGAGCCCGACCAGGAGGCCGAATGCTGCGAGGCCGACGGCCAGCGCCCTGAGCGGCCAGAGCAGGATTCTCGGCTTCATGCCTCGCGCGCGCGCCGTCCGTTCGTCCAGATTCATCGAATCAGATCGCCGGGCTGAAGCGGGTAATCAGCCGAAGGAGTGGGCTCAGCAGCAGCTGCCACAGGCCGGTCGCCAACAGGATCCCGATCCCGATCATCAGGACCCCCCCGACACCGGCGAACCAGTGGTAGTTGCGCTGCACGAATCCCACCGTCCGGACCAGTCGGCGAATCCCGAGACCGATTAGGACGAAGGGCAGCCCGAGGCCGAGGGAGTAGAAGAACAACAACCCGGCTCCCCGGAGCGCGCCCCCCTGGGCCGAGGCCAGGGAGAGGATGGCTCCCAGGACTGGCCCGATGCACGGGGTCCATCCGGCCGCGAACGCCATGCCCAGAGGCAGCGCGCCTACGGGCCCAGGGCGTACGTGGGCCATGAGCGGCCGCCGCTCGGCGTACAGAGCGGGGACGCGGATCCGAAGGGCGTACACCACCATGACCACCCCGAACAGCGCCACGACAGCACCCTCGATCCTCGTGGCGAGATCGGATCGCAGGACCGGGAGCATGACCGATGTGAACGCCCCCAGAGAGGTGAACACCAGAGCGAACCCGAGGAAGAAGAGCACTGTGGGGAAGATGCGCCGCTCCTCCCGCTCCTGCCCACCCGTTACGAACGCCAGATACCCCGGAACCAGCGGGCAGACACAGGGCGACGCGAACGACACGACGCCCGCGGCGAACGCGAGCACCGGCGCCCACCATTCGCCGAGCCCCTGGACCAGGCTTGCGATCACGGGCGCTCACCGACGCTGCCGTCATGCGTGCTCGGCAGGAGCCGTTCGATCCATCTGCGCAGCAAGGAGTACGTCGAGGGCCCCGTCCGCTTGAACACGATCTTGCCACCCCCTGAGATGAAGTACGTCTCGGGTACGCCGTAGACGCCGTAGTCCAGGGCGAAGCGGCCTCCCGGGTCGATGAGACTCGGCCACGCCCCCCCCAGCCCACTGAGGAATTCCCGGGCGGCCTGCGGGGTGTCCTGATAGATGATCCCCAGGAAGACGACGCCGCGATTTCCCCACCGCTGCCAGGCCGCGGTGAGGTCAGGGTGTTCCACTCGGCACGCGAGGCACCACGATGCCCAGAAGTTCAGCACGACCGGGTGTCCACGAAGGCTGGCAAGACTGATCCGCTGGCCCTCGAGCGATCGTAGATCGAAGTTCGGCGCAGTTCGCCCCACCAGAGGGGAGTCGGTAGCCCGTGGATCCTTCCCCAGCCCGAACCCGAACAGAGCGGCCAACGAGACGACGATCACCGCGAGCGCGACGTACCGGAGCCGCCCATTCCCAGTGGGGACTCTGTCGGGCGGAGAGTGCGGGGCCGGCGCGCCCTCGGCGTCGATCGCCCGAGATTCCGGTGTTTCATCGACCGCCCGGCTCACAAGGCGTTCCCCGCCTCCGGTGCGCGTCCGCGGTACGCCGACGGGTGGCCGGCGTCAAAGGCGAGGCGGTGGATGAAGCCAACTGCCGCACCCGCGCTGACATCGCTGCAGCTCTCCATCCGGTGCCATGCCACCATCACCATGTCCTTGCCCGTTGGAAGCGAGCCGCCCTTCTGGTCGTACTGGTACGGGGCCGCGATGACGTACGGCGCCGAGCGCATCGCCGACTTCAACTCATCGAGAGCGGAGCCGGAGGCGTCCGGCGAGTACCAGACGATGGCCGCCCCGTGCTCGAGCGAGTGGATGGCCCGGCCCATGTCGGGGGGCCTCGAGTAGACGCCGGCGGGAAGCGGATTGATCAGGTGCGGTCCGGACGTCGGAGGGTCGGACGAATAGGTGCTGAGTGCTGGGATTGCCGAAACGTGCTCCCGATCGTCGTCGGCGTACGGGGGGACGCGTTGAATGGCCGAACAGCCCGCTTGCGACGCAGCTTCGCTGGCGTGCGGCAGGAGCCGTGACCGGAGCGAGGAGCTCTCGCTCTCGAGCTTCGTGTTCTTCAGGACGTTGAAGACGAGGAACCCGGCCGCCCCGGTGACCAGCACGAGGAGGACTCCCCTTCTGATGTTCCGGCGCCGCGCGGCAGCTCGGCGAATGGCCTCCCGCCGTTGCTTCGCCAGCTCCCGGTTCCGTTGCTTGGCGCTGTCCCCGGCGGACGGAGCCTCGACCGTGCGCGGGCCACCGGTTGGATGCGGCGGCGGGCCTGCTCGAGGCCGGCGTCGCTTCTTCGCCATACCCGAATCACCGCCCGGCCGCGAAGCTGAGCGACGGTAGGGCCACGGGACGTTGCATTCGTAGAGACCTCCTCAGTCGGCTGAACATGGACGTTCGGCCGCGTTCCGGGACGCGGCTGTCCGGTCAGGCGCGAGGAGGTCGTTCGAAGGATCGGGCGAGCAGGAGCAGCTGAACCCGATGCTTGTGAAGGCCGGCGAGCCCTGCAGCGGCAGCAAGGGCGAGCGCGAAGAACGCCAGGAAAGCTGCGCATGCCATGGGTCCGACTCCATCCCCCGGATGGCAGGAGGGGCAGTCTGTTCCCATCCCGATGGCGAACGGCAAGCCCGTCAAGAGGACGAGCACCACCAGCACCACTGCCAGGATGACCTTCACAGTTCGAGTCTATCTTGGGGTTCCCCGGTTGATTCCCCCGGCTCGTCATCAGAAACGACAGGACGTCGGACTCAAGAAGGTGCGCTCCGCATACTGGCGAGCCATGCGAGGAGGCCGCTGGTGAGGCTCCCGCCCGCGAGCACCTGGCCGCGGCGTAGCAGGCCGATCTCCCGGCGTGGCCCCCAGGGCCTGACAGCCACGCCCGAGAATCGATCAACGGCGTCGATATCGCGCCCACAATGGCTGTCGTCGTGCCGGTCGCGGACGCAATAGACTCGGTGCCGGTCCCGGTCGCCGTTGGGGGGACTTCCCGACCGGGCTCTCAGGATGTCACGGGGGACGTAGCTCAGTTGGTAGAGCGCCGCCTTTGCAAGGCGGAGGTCACCGGTTCGATCCCGGTCGTCTCCACTGTTGACGGATTCGCTGCATATGGGCTGGTGGTCGGCACCATCTCGTGTCCGATCGCGAGGCGGAGCCCCGAAAGACGTCGAGGTCAGCTGGGCACGTCTCATCCTGCAGACGGCCACGTCGGCGAGGGTCCCGGACCGGGAAGGGGGACCCCGGCTCCCGGAACGGGAATCAGGAGGCCAGGTACCGGACCAGGACGATCTGCGACGACGTCCTTGGTAGACGACAACGAGGTCGGAGCCAGCCTCGCGCGTCGAGGGTGGGTCAGGCCGGAGGCGCGGCCGGCGGCTCGCTCTGTGGATCCGTGGAGGGCAGGGGTTCCGACGGGGGCCAGGCCTGGGGCTGCGCGACCGGAGGCTGCACGGGCCATGTGGGCTGCACACCCGGGAGCTGCTGAGGCCAGGCCTGGGGTTGCGGCCATCCCTGCGGCGGGGGCCACGCCATCCCGGCCGGCCACCCGGCGGGTGGCGGGCCGGGGTTCTGCTGCCACGCGGCCGCCTGCTGCTGCGCCTGGTCGATCCGCTGCGCGAGCTGTTGGGGATCGATGCCCATGCCCTGGAACATCGCATTGGCCATCGGCATGTCCTGGAGCATGGTAGCGACGCTCCCGCGCTGGATCCCGGCCTGCCAGTCCACGGCCAGGTTCTTCGGATCCTCCGGATCGACCAGCACCGCCAGGCCGCTGCCGGCGACGAAGTGCCCGGACTGCAACACCGGGATGCTGATCTTCGTCTCCAGCTCGTACTGCGCCCGGCCGGGGACTTCCACGCGCAGCCGGACCTTCCGGCGGATCGGCGTGATGTCGCCCTTCATCATCTCCTCGCCTTTTTTCCTGGACATGCTGGTCGACATGCTGGTGCGGGGCAGGCTCACGTGGAGCACGGTCGCGTGGCCGCGCAACCCGTCGCGCAACAACTCCTCATCCGGCTTCGTTCTCTTGAAGAACAGACCCATGGCCCCTCCCCGGTCGCCGCCACGCGATGGTGGCACCGCCGGGACGCCGGCACAAGGCCTCGACGGGCTAGGCGGTGAACTCCTGGGTCCCGGGACGGACCTCGATCCGGTCGGGCTCGATGGGGCGCTTCCGGTTCCGGATGCCGAATGCCGCGACCACCGCACACGACGCCAGGTATGCCAGGTAGACGTACGCGCCGGGGCCGCCCCACCGCATCACGCCCCCGAATCGGGCGAGCGAGATCGCATGGAGCACGACCAGCACGGGGTAGGCCAGCAGCGCCGGCCGGATGCGGTCCACGTCGTTCTCGCGGATCGCGTGGGCGGCCAGCACTCCGAACGCGAGCACCCAGGCGGACAGCGCCTGCAGCGACAACGTCGCGATGGGGCCGCCATCCGTCGTCGTCCACGGCCATCCGCCGCTCATGGCGTCCGGCGCGAGGAACATCACCGCGCCCACCGGGATCAGCACGATGGCGTGCGCCCAGAACACGGCCCGCAGCCACCCGGGAAGCGGCCTCGTCCTGGGGGGGTCGCCGCCGGGGGTGCGCAGCTGCTTGGCCAGCATCCACGCGAGCTGCACCGGGTACAGCGTGTAGGCCACGATCCAGAACCACGTGACGACCAGCGTGAACCCCGAGCTGCCCGTGTGGAACACACCCAGATGCAGGAACGTCGCCGCGGTGGTGATGGGCGCGAACACGAGCGCCACGGAGATCGAGATGCGCCCGTGCGACCACCACCGCTCGCGCGCCGCCCACAGCGCGAGCGCCACGCTGGCCCAGTAGTTCGCCCCGAGGACGGCGGCGGTGAGCGGCGGGTCGATCGTCCATGCGAACAGGGTCGCCGTCGACGCGGCGAAGACGAACAGCGGGAGCCCCAGCAGCCCTCGGACCCCCGGTGCGACGATCGGGGAGCGCATGCCGTTCGTGAACGGCCGCGGCGTCGGCGGTGCCTGAACCCCCTCCACGCGGCGAACGATACCCCGCCGCCGGTTCGGAACGTGGCTCAGGCCACCGGAGTGAAGGTCTCGTGGAGGACGCGGACCCGGCCCTTCGCGGCGTCGAAGCCGATCGTCTGGTGATCGATCCGGCTGGGGCAGCACGCCGGATCGCCGGGCTGGAAGTCCGGGGCCTGCAGCTTGACCTGGTCGCCGGCAGCGACCAGGACGCCGCCCGCCGTGGTCGACTCCGAGAAGTCGTTCACCGCGCCCTCCGGCCCGAACCCGATGACCCAGACGTCGAGCGGGCCCGGTCCGGCGCCCACGTTCAGGATCCCGACGGCAAGCTCGGCCGACCCGTCGTGCGCCATGTCGATCAGGTTCAGGAAATCGATCTGCTGCGACACAGCCGCGGGCTCCGGTTCGGCCAGGACGGAGGCCGGGGAGTCGGGGTTGCCGGGCGGTGCGGGCTCCGTGGCCTCCCAGGCCCGCGGCCAGCCCTGGCCGTCGTACCGGAAGACGTCGAGGTAGGACTGCGCCATCAGGGCCCCGGGCGGCGGCTCGGCCACCGCGGACGCCAGCACGAGGTCGTCCACGCCGTCGCCGTCGACGTCGCCGTAGATCACGTGCAGGACTTGGGTGCCCGGGCGCAGCAGCGTCTGGATGTCGATCGATCGCGGATCGGGGGCCGGCGGGGTCGCGCTCGGCGATGCGGAGGCCGGGAGCGACGGCTCGGCGGAGGGAGAGGCCGGGCGCGAGGCGGCGGAGGTCGGCGGGACCGCCGACGTGGCCGGCGCGGCCGACGGAGGGGTCGGCCCCGGTCCGTCGGGCCCACCGCCGCAGGCCGCAGCCCCCAGCGACACCACGGCGGCTGCGACGACCATTGCGATGCGCGGGGTCCGGCGCGGGGCGGAGATTCGCGAATCGCTCATGTCCGCCCTTTGTACCAGCACCCCTGGGCTCCGGAGCGAGTTCCATGGACGGTTATGGCCTGCGTGATACAACTCGTCGAGTGGATTCCTCGCCCGATCCCCGCGTCGGCACCCAGATGGCCGAGTACCGTATCGAGGCGCTCATCGGCCGTGGCGGGATGGGCGTCGTCTACCTCGCCGAGCACGTCCACCTGGGAAAGCGGGTCGCCCTCAAGGTCCTCCCTCCGGAGTACGCGACCGACCAGGACTTCCGGCAGCGGTTCGAGCGCGAGGCCCGCCTGGCCGCGGCGCTCGAGCACCCCAACATCGTCCCGGTCACGGACGCGGGGGAGTTCGAGGGCGAGCTGTGGATCGCCATGCGCTACGTGGAGGGAACCGACCTCGGCGAGGTCCTGCACGCTCAAGGCGCCCTGAACCCCATCCGCACGGTGTCGATCCTGGGCCGGGTGGGCAGCGCGCTGGACGCGGCACACGCGCGGGGCCTGATCCACCGGGACGTGAAGCCCGGGAACGTGCTGCTGGAGCCGCCGTCGGCCTTCCGGCAGGTGGAACACGTGTACCTGACCGACTTCGGCCTGACGAAACAGGTCGACACGAGCCACGGCGAAGTCGCCGGACAGTTCGCGCCGGCCGACCTGCACGAGGGCTCGGTCGATCACGGGCTGACCAAGGTGGGGTACTTCGCGGGAACGGTGGACTACGCCGCACCGGAGCAGTTCCGGGGCCAGCATCTGGACGGCCGCGTCGACGTGTACGCAATGGGCTGCATGATGTACGAGTGCGTGACCGGCCTGCCCCCGTACGTCGGCGAGGACGAGCAGCAGGTCATGCTGATGCACCTGCAGGCCCCGATCCCGAAGGCCTCGGCGGTCCAGCCCGGGATTCCGGCCGGCCTCGACGCGGTGATCCTGCGGGCCATGGCCAAGGACCGCGACCGGCGATTCCCGAGCTGCAAGCAGATGGTGGAGGCCGCGCGGTCCTTCCTCGCCGGGTGGGATCCGTCGCGATCCCCTACGGCGGGGCACGCCGGCGCGGTGGCGGCAGGGCCGTCCGGGACCTCGACCGACGTCCCGTCGAGGTCGTTCCCGGAGGCACCGGCCGCATCGGGGGCATCGTGGTCGTCCGCTCCCGGCCCGTTCGGACCGAACCCACCCCCGGCGCCGCCGCACCCGGCCCCCTCGGCCCCGAGCGTCCCCCCGGCCTTCCCGGCGCCGACGGCGCCGTCGACGACGTCGTACCGGGCCCGGCCCCCGGCCGGGCGGGGGATGCTCGGCCGCAACCCCCTCGCGGCATGGATCCTGGTGGGAGCGGGAGCCGCGCTGGCCGTCGTGATCGTGCTGGTGCTGCTGGCCAGGTGACCGGTTCCGCGCGCCTTGACAGGCACGCCCCTCGCCGGAAGAATGCCGCGGGCTCGCCCTCCGTAGGCGCGAACTCGGCAATTCTCGCGAATCTACGCCAGACTGTGCCGAACGCGATGCGTTGCCCGCGAGTGGGATCGAACGAACCGCCCGTGACGTCCAACCGCGGCTCCGGCAAGATGCCGCCACAGGAGGCCGGCGGCTGTCGGCGCGGGATACGAGGAGGATCTCTGCATGGTGAGGTGTGACGACTGCGGGCATGAGGTCCCCGAGGGGAACTTCTGCATCCGCTGCGGCAACAGCCTCGCCGAGGAGGTGGCCCGCAAGTCCCGGCGGGGGTTCGCGGCGAACCCCAGGGAGGGCGTGAACCGCCCGAGCGTCGTGTCCTCGATCTTCCCCCAGCTGCCCCGGGCCGACATGGACACGTTCCGCGCCGCGTTGCTGCTGGGCGCCCTGGTGGTGGTCGTCCTCGCCGTGTTCCGCCTGTTCCCCCTGGCGGTCGTGGCCTCGGCCGTGCTCACGCCGCTGCTGGTCGTCCTCTACCTCTACGACGTCGACGTGTACGAGGACGAGCCGATCTCGGTGATCGCCTTCACCATGGTGTGGGGGATCGCGGCGGGCGTCGTCGCGGGGTTCCTCGCGAAGGCGTTCGCGTCGTCGGGTGCCGCCTTCCTGGAGAAGTCCTCGGGCAGCACCGCGTTGCTGCTGGGCGTGGTCATGCCGATCATCTCGGTGGCCTTGATGATCGCGGGGCCGTTGCTGCTGCTCCCCAGGAAGAGCTTCAACGACGTGCTGGACGGTGCGACGTTCGGCGGGGCCTCGGCGGTGTGCTTCGCGGGCGCCCAGCTCGTCACCTCGTCGTTCACGTTCCTGGCCAACGCGGGCCTCCGGCCCGTCGGATCGGTGACCCCGTGGATCATCCGAGTGCTCGAGTTGGCAGTCGCGGCGCCGGTCCTGGCCGCAGCGGTGATCGGCGCGACCGGGGCGGCGTTCTGGTTGCGGTACCGGTCGCCCGTCCGCGACCGCGACGCGCTCGGGGTGCTGGGCCGGCCGTTCGTCGCCCTCGCCGTCGCGGCGGCGGTCCTGATCGTGGCCGCGCTGGGCCAGCTGTACCTGACGGACTTCCTGGCGCTGATCCTGTACCTCGTCCTCGACGCCGTGACCCTCGTGTGGCTCCGGCGGGTTCTGCACCTGGGCCTGCGCGAGGAGGCCGCCGAGATCGAGACCGGTCCGGACATCGTCTGCGGGAACTGCGGCGCCACCACGCCGCGGCACTCGTTCTGCATCAACTGCGGCATCTCGCTCCTGGCCCTGCCGAACGCGCGCCGGGCCGACCGGCGGGAGACGCCGCCGCCCGACACCGGAGGCGAGGCGTGAGCTCTCAGACGCCGCCCCCGCCCCCCGGGGGGATCCCGCCGGGCCCGCCCCCTCCGCCTCCCGGCGGCGGGTACCCGCCACGCGGCCCCGTGCCCCCACCGGGCGGCTATCCGCCCGGCGGCTACCCGCCCGGGCCCGGCGCGCCGCCGCCCGGCCAGGGCTGGCCCCCGGCCGGTGGCCCGCCCCCCGGCGGGTACTCGGGCTACGGCCAGATGTCGTCCGGCCCGGTCCGGGGGCACCGGGGCGGCCGCCTGGGCCGCGGCATCCTGATCGGGGTGTTCGCCGCGGTGCTTGCCATCGTCCTCGGGGTCGCGGCGGTCCTGATCACGTCCTCGGCGCCCCCGGCCCCCAAGTCGGACTGCCCGAAGCCGCCGTGCGGCCAGCCGCCCGAGCCGCCGAAGGGATCGCTGGCGCCGGCGCTGGTCGCGGGGACCCAGTTCGTCAGCCCCGGGGGCGGCTACCAGCTGGAGTTCGACCCCAAGCTGTGGACGATCACCGACCAGAACCGCACCGACGTCGACTTCCACGTGCAGAACCCCAACGTCACCGTCATCGTCCAGATCCGGGCCCAGCCCGCCGACCAGGCCACCCCCGAAGACGCGCTGAACGCCCGGCTGGACGCTCTCGGCGGCGACATCCTCGGGCTGGCCAAGGTGACCAAGCCGTCCGAGGAGCTGCTCGGGCCCGCCGTGGGGTACCAACGCGGCATCGGCCAGGCGCTCTCGGGTGTGACCGACACGCCGCAGGGGCCGGGCAGCCCCGTCGCGGTGATCGTCACGGCGGCCACCGACGGCACGACCACGGTGACGTTCACGCTCATCACCGACCAGGCCATCCGCAAGGCCGCCTTCACCGTCACCGACACGCTGATGAACACGTTCCGTTTCCCCTCGGAGGTGCCTTCGTGAGCAGCTCCGGCCCTCACCCACCGGAAGGGGGTGGCTCGTGCACGGCAGCCTGCTGACCGCGATCCTGTGGTCGGCGATCCCGGCCATCCTGCTGATGGCCGCGATCTACTACCTGGATCGCTACGAGAAGGAACCCGTCCGCCTGATCGGCATCGCGCTTGTCGCGGGCGCCGTCGTGGCGCCGATCGCGACCGCGTGGGTCGAGAAGGTCTTCGGCGTCCCCAACAGCCTCGCCTCCCAGGCCTTCTTCTTCATCGGCGCGGAGAACGCCAACCAGCCGGTCATCGAAGAGATCGTCCGGGGGCTGGTGCTGGTCGCGGTGTTCTTCCTGGTCCGGTACGAGATCGACGACCTCCTCGACGGCCTGGTGTACGGGGGCATGGTGGGGGTCGGGTTCGGGCTGGCCGCGAACTTCTGGACCGTGTGGACCACGCCGCCCATCGCCGGCGGGCTGACGAACCACTCGCTGTTCTCGACGATCGTGGCCAGCTTCAACTGGGTCTTCTATGCGGGGGTGATCGGGCTGTGCCTCGCCGCCGCCCGCCGGGCGTCGCTCGCCCGGGTCGCGTCGATGGCGGTGCTGGGCACCGGGATCGCGATGGGGTTCCACCTCCTGCACGACTTCCTGCCGACCTGGGTGGCTGCCGACGCGAGCAACGTGCAGACGAGCGGCCTGGCCAAGTTCCTGGCCGACCTGCCGAACGTGCTCGGGCTGGTGGCCCTCGCGGCCATCGCGGTGTGGGCCCTCGGACGGGAGAAGCTGATCGTGGCCCGCGAGCTCCAGGACGAGGTCACGAGCGGCGTAGTGGCGCCCGAAGAGTTCAAGGCCATCACGAACCCCGGCCGGCGGTTCGGCTCGCTGGCCTCGGCGATGGGCAAGGGAATGGCGACGTGGCGCCTGCGCCGGCGCCTGTACGTCCTCGAGGTGGAGCTGGCGTTCCGCAAGTACCACGACAAGTCCGAGCGCACCACGCCCGCCCAGCTGGCGACGCCGGAGGAGTACCGGCGACAGATCGCCGAGACGCGTCGCGCCATGGGCGGCGGCGCGACGGTTGCGGAGCCGGCGTCGTGAGCGGCCGCGGCGGTCTCGTGTCGACCGGCCCGGCCCCGAGGAGGCCCGCATGATCTGCCCCAACTGTGGAGCCGAGAACGCCGAGGGCGCTCCCTTCTGCTACAACTGCGCCAACCCACTGCCGCAGCCCGGCGCCGCCATGCCGCCCGGTGGAGCCATGCCGCCCGGGGGGCCCATGCCGCCCGGTGGAGCCATGCCTCCCGGCGCTCCGATGCCTCCCGGCGGAGCGATGCCGCCCGGCGCCCCCCCGCCGGGGGGATTTCCGCCCGCCGGAGGGGTCCCGCCGCAGTGGCCCGGGGGCGGCGGGCCCCCGTACATGCCCGAGCCGCCCAGGGGGCCCCGCAACACGCTGTCTGCCGGACTCGGCGGCCTCATCGCGTTCCTGGTCGTCGCCGGCATCGGCGCGCTCCTGTTCTTCACGGTGTTCAACAAGAAGGACAAGGTCGAGCCGTTGCCGACCCCGCCGGTGGTGTCCCCCACCATCTCGATCCCTCCCACCACGATCCCTCCGACGACGATCCCGCCGACCACGGCGCCGCCGACCACAGCACCCCCGACCACAGCGCCGCCGACGACGGCCGCGCCGTCGCCGACCCAGTCGCAGGCCCCTCCGCCACCGACGTTCCGCAACCTCCTGAGGGTGTTCTTCTGCAAGAAGCTCCTCGGGGGGTCGATCGTCGGCGGGACGATCGTCGGCGCCACCCCCTCGGGCTGCAGCAATCCGGTGGAAGGAGGG
>JBJMLO010000023.1:0-66733 GCA_045805265.1 Actinomycetota bacterium | reverse complement strand
ATCAGTGGTCAGGCCGGGCCGGATACCCTCGTCGATCTCCGCCGTGCGCACCCACTTGCGAAGCGTCTCCGCCGACATCCCGAACTTCTCTGCAATCGAGGTGATCGCGCCCCATTGCGAGTGGTGCGCCTCCCGGTGCTCGAACACCAGGCGGACAGCCCGCTCACGCAGCTCCTGCGGGTACCTCCCAGGTCTGGTCATGGCTCCATCCTCCACTCACGAGTTGGAGCCTCCAAGGAACCCGGGGCGGTTCAAAGCTCGTTCGGCCGAGGTTCTCGGTGGAAAACGCCGGCAGTGAAAGCGGATTGGGGAGCCCGGTCAACTGCTGGGATCTCTAGCCGACGGAGAAGGTTGCTGTCACCGATTTAGAAGCATCCATGGTGAGGGTACACATGCGGTCCGTACCGAAGGGGGCGCAGTCGCCTCCCCATCCCGCGAATCCGTTCGAGTCGTTCGGCGTTGCTGTGAGAGTCACTGTAGTCCCGGGTGCGTAGTCCGCAGAGCAATCCGTGCCGCAGTCGATACCTTCTGAGTCGTCGGTCACCGCCCCCAGCTGTGACCCCGTGACCGAGACTGTGAGGCTCTCTGTCGTAGCGCTGCTCGCCGAGGTAGCGGGCGAGGTCCCCGGGGCCGCGACGCCGAATTGGGCGGCCTGGTGCTGGAACAGGCTGGCCTCAGCGTCGCTGAACTCGGCCGACGCGACCGAGACCTTTCCCGTCGCCTGGTCCAGCTGAAGTGCGTCTCCTGCATTCACGGTGAAGCTGTCGCCCGTCGCGTGGACCGAGAGCGAAAGACTGCCCGCGTACACGGCCACCTCGAAGACAGGATCTCGGTTGCAGGTTGTCCGGGCCTGCACCACGGTCCCGATCAAGAGAATGGTCCCCAGATCGCAGAGGCTGATGGGGGATGCGTCGACGATTGTGCAGTGCAGCCTTCCCTCCGAGACGCTGAGGAGTGCGTTCTGCGGGCTGCGAGTGATGAGCCGGGCAGCCTTTTCGGCGTCGTCCTGATCCAGCTCGCAGGATGCTTGCTGCGGGAACATGGCATCGGCGGCTCCACCTGCGCTCACACCGATCTGGCTCAGGCACGGGATGAGCCGGCGTGTATTCACCGTGATCGATCCGCCCCCGGGCGGCACCATCACGATCCGTGGTGTCCCCGGACCGACCGAGTCGAACCGGTACACACACGTGGAGCCCGGGCTGGTGACGTGCGAAGGACTCGTCGAGTGACCCCCACCGCCGGAGCGGTGCGTCGCCCCGCCTGTCGCGCAGGCTCCATCGCCCACGGCGACAACGGCGAGGCAGAGGAGAACAGCAAGCCGCCTGCAAGGCATTACAGCCCCTTCGATCCTCGCAGGCGACGACGGGGCAACCTGGCTCCCATCAAGGCCTGGATCACCTCGCCAAGTCGCGGAAGCACGAGGAGGCTGAACACGGCGCCCACCACCAACTGCCATGCCACCGTGTCGCGAGCCCATCGCGACGGGACAAGCTGGTCCCCGCCCGCCGTCACGTCCATCGCGGACACAGGGTCGATATGCAGGATTGGTTTGCCGGACTCCAGCCGGAAGTTCGACTCGATTCGGCCCCTCGCCGCGCGGAGTTGTAGGAGCGCGGGTGGCGAAAGGACGTGGGTGCCCCCCGGCACCACCAGCAGAGGCCCAGCGACCGAGTCGATCTCGGACGAGGAAGCCGTGACATGGGCCACGAGCGATTTGACTCCTCCGAGCTCCACGGCCGGCGGTTCCGCCCCTTTGGTGGCCGAGCCCACGACGAGCGTCACCCCGCTGCCACATCGCACGGGCTGGGCCGGGAAGGATTGCTCGGGCGCGTTGATCGAGAAGGCGGCCTTGTTGGAGAGCGCCACAAGGCACAGGGTGGGAACCGTCCCACCCACGGCCTGCAGGCTTACGCTCGGTGACCGCTCGGTCGGAACGCCGAATGTCGCGTCGAGGCGGGAGGAGCCCGCCACGTGCTCCGGCGTCTGGAGCACCATGGCTCCGGACCACTGAACCTCAACCGGGGCCTGAGTCGCGATGGACCGCCCGGAGCAACTGCCTTCCAGGGCGTCGCCAACTGCGGCGCACCTCGAGCCAGGAAGGGGTAGCTCAACGCGGAGGATGCCCCGTCCGGGCCCGGCGATCCGGAGGTTCTGTGCGAACGCGGCGTCAATGAGCCAGTCCACGCCCTGAGAGCCTGCGAAGGTCATGCGGCTCGCCCCCCCGACCCGCCCCGACGCCATCGATACCGTGGCCGGGGGCCGGGACGTCTGGAGCCAGCTGAGCAGCTTCAGCCCGAGGAACGCGAAGACTAGCGCGAAGGCCGTTGAGGCGAGCGTCCGGCGCCAGGAGGGCGGCGTCGGTGCCATGCCTTTCCGGACAGCCTGCGCGATCGCCTCACGATCATCCGGCGTCAGCGCCGCGGCCACCCTCTCGCTGAGTCGCACCTCCGCCTGCCCTTAACCGACTTGCTCGTCTCGGGGAGCATCTCGCTCGCCGTCCGACCAGCATCTCCGGCTGCCGGGTCGCGGTCCGTTGCCTGCGCGAATTCACCTTCATCCGCTGCCCGCGCATCGGCTCTCGCGGCGACGACGGTCGTCGACCCTCCTGCAGAGACCACAGACTTTGGCGATTACCCATTTGCCGGTTCCCCGGACATTGCCGCTCCGGACTCCGGAGGCAAGTCGCTTGGGGATATCTGAGCGGACCCTTCAGAAGTAGGCCCAGTCGGTTCATCTTCGTCGAGCGTTCCGGTGCCGGGCTCGCCGGCTCTGGCGTCAGGTGCAGACCCGCTATTCCTCCCGCCCCCACTCTCCCCAACCACTGGAGCGGAGGAAGCCGTCTCGGTCGCGGTCTCTGAAGCGCGGGTGCCAAAGTAGAAACCGATGATCGTCGCGAGCACGCTCAGGAGCGAGGCGATGATCGTCTTGCGCAGGTCCGATGCGTCCGCGGCGCCTGAAACGAGAACGGCAACCAGGGCGACCGCGACGATGGTGATGATCGCGAACGCCATGAGCGCTCGAGCCAAACCTCTCATGCCAGTGGGGCCGTGATCGAGTAGCTTCAGCACCTCTCGCAACTTGTCGACACTCATTTGCCCCTTGGTGCGACGGGCCTCCTCTATGACCTCCTGCATCAATGACTCTGAGAACCGGCGAAGGGCTCGGTGAGATTTGAGCGTGTCCACCATCATCGGCACGATCCACAACAAGGCGATCGCTGCACCGATCAATGCAATCAGAACCACCGCCGAGCCACCGCCGACATCGAGGATCGGGCCGGAGCTCGGGGTGGGGCCAGGTGTCGATCCCGGGGTTGCGCCAGGTGTCGAGGTCGGGGCACCAAGGGCCGCGGCGACAGGGAGCGCCGCTGTCCAGCCGATCGCCAATCCAACGACACGGAGTGTCCAGCTGCTCAACCTGCTGAAATGCAAGTGCCACAAGCGACGAGGCTGTTCGCGCGTGGTCTCTCCTGGCATCTCGCCCCCCTTCATCGTGTGGACCCACCGAGGCACCATGCGCAGTTTGTCGTAGCCTTCTCGATGTGCCTCCTCCAGAGTGTCCGGATCGAACACAACGGCGTGGCCCGCCCTGATGATCTCGTCGATTCGGCAGTTCGGCGTCTCGGCCAGCAGATCGTGAACCTCGAGGTGGTTCCGATTCCCCAGGAACCGTTGGCGCAGAGGCCGGCGAGTTACCTGATTCGCCATTCGCCACTCCTCTCCCAGCGTCGCCCGTTACCGCTTGGTCGCGGTCCCGTCCTCCGCCAGCCCTGTCTCGAGCCTGGCTGCCCAACGTGTCCTGAATGAAAAGACGTCCGATCGTCGGCGACGAAGCACCGCCCTTGATTGCCGTGTCGGCCCGGGAGAGTTCACAGACGACGGCCGGAGACTTGGTATCTGGACTGGATACGGCAGTCTGGCTTCCTTCGACTGAGACTCAGGTCGGCAAACAGCGGACGACCCGCGGTCTCGGGAGTGGAGAATGAACGGCCACGGATGCCGCGCGAGCCTAGGCCGGCAACTCCTCAGCCAGCCAGGCCTCGCCGTCCTCGGAGAAGAGGAGTCTTTGAAGGTCGGGCCTCGACAAGAAGAAGTGGCCGTTCGCTCCCCAAGCCTTGCCCCAGGAATTGAGCGCCTCGAACTCCCGGTCCTTCCGGCCGGGGTCGTAGCCGAGGATCAGGTAGCAGTGCCCTCCCGCGACGGGTTTGCCAGTGTCCGGGCAGATGACCGTGTCGTCGATCCGGGCCCGGTTGTCCGCGTCCGGTGTGAACATGGACTCGTACCAATCGGTCCCCACCGTGACCGTGCCCTTGCTCAGGATCCAGTTCACCAGGTCATCCATCGACGCGGGTCGTACGTAGGCGGCCAGACGCTTCATGTTCTTGAGCACCTTCATGCCGGAGCGGACGTAGGAGCCGTTCTCCTGCCCGGGCTCGCCGTCGATGACTTTGGCCGCGTAGTAGATGTTCTTCGCATCTGTCTCGGTGTAGTTCTCGTTGACCGGAGACGCGTTCCCCCACTGGGCGCACCCGTTGCCCACGCAGTGGTTGGTATGGCCTTGGTCCAGCGTCTCCCGAGGGTCGTCCCATGTCTTCGATGTAGGAAGGGGCTCGGGCGGCGCGGGGGCCGGACCTCCCCGGAGCGAGTTGATGTAGCGCCAAAGCACATATATGGACCAGAAATCGAAGTTCGGGTCTTCGGCCAGATTCTGCAACGTGGTCTGGGGCGTGAAGGTCGACTGCAAGGCTTGCAGCGTCCCTATGGAGACGTCCCGGGGATCGTCCTTCTTCAGGCGGCCGAGGCCACCCGGGTGGCCATGCTGTGCCACTGTTCTCCCTCCTTCCGGATAGACGGCCCCCAACCGCCCATCTGCTCAAGGGCTCCGGCGCGGCGCCGGCCGATGGACGGAAAGCAGCCGGGGCACGACGCCCTCGGCATCGCCGGTCGCCGGCGCCGAAGCACTAGCCCTATTTGCCGGGAGTTGCCGAGAAGGTTCGCGAGGCGGTCGCCGAGGTCCAACGGGGCGGCCCGGACCCAAGGCGGACCTCCCGATTTGCCATTGGGAAGGATCAGTCGGCTCGTTCCGCCGCGTCAACCCTGATCGCTGATGGGCTCCGTGACTCAGGCACCTCGAGGCGGAAGCCGAATCCCCGGACAGACTCCACCCGGACGGCGGCCCCGGCCGCGCGGAGCTTTCCCCGGATCCGTTGGATGACTGACCGTACGGCGAAGACGTCCATCGGGAGGTTCGGGTCATTCCCCCACCCCGTGCGGCGTAGCTCACGGTAGCTCCAGGCCCGACCCGGCTCACTCGCCAGGCAGGCGGCCACCCGGAACTCCAGATCGGTGAGGGGCACGACCGACCCCTGCCACGCGAGCCGTCTCCCGGAGATGTCCACTCGAAGTCCATCGCTCTGCTCGGCCGGCCCCGACCGCTCTCCCCACCCCTCCTGTTGCCACAGGATCAGCGTCTCCTTGGACGGGGCGAGCACCACCACCGATCTCAGGCGCAGGTATTCAGGGACGCTCGACATCCGGTCCATCCCGACCATGAGGACCGTGGGAATTCCCATTCGTTGAGGAATTGCCGAGACCGGCGATTCCGGTTCGCCTTGTTTCCGAGCCCAGGGCCCACCGGATCACGATCGGTGTGATTCCAAACTGACGCGTTTCTGACGAATCCCGTCCATTGCCCGTCCCTCGTCGGGCCCCTAGCTTCCCCCCAACGCCCAGGGGAGGGAGAGGAAATGCATCGTCACATCAGCGCTGTCATCCTTGGCCTCATCGCGATCGCCTCGCTCACGGCCATGGGGCCCGCGGGTGAGGACCGTCACTGCGCCGCGCTGCTGGTCCCCTCGGGACCGGGCGCCGAGCCCGGGGCCAATGGCACGACCGAGCAAGACCTCGGGTGCTACCCGACGTACGCCGAGGCGCTCGCCGCAGGCTCGGGAGGGGCGATCACCGTTCCTGAGGACGCCGCGCCGGCCACGCTCACCCAGTCCGAGCTCGACGGGGCCACGGCGGACGCGATCACCAGCGTGCTCATCGGCACCGAGTACACCAGCACGTCGTACAACGGCAGCTCCAAGAGCTACTTCGCCTCGGAGACGTGCTCGGCAACAGTAACCTGGGAGGTCTCCTACGTGGGCGACGCCTGGAACGACGACTTCGAGTCCGGGAAGGGCTTTGGGAGCTGCGACCACAACAAGAAGTTCACGGCCAAGGACTTCGGCGGCTCCATCCTCACGTGCACACCGAACTGTTCCGATTACGGCTCCTTCCGCAATCTGATCTCGTCCCTCCGGTGGAAGGACTGAGGGGCTGGACGGCGGGCGTACGCTCGGCATGTGGAACGCGGCCAATCCGACGCGGAAGCCATCGCGGAATCGCTGAGGGATCCGGCCAGTTTCGAGGTGGTGTTCGACCGCCATTACGACGCCGTGCGCCGCTACCTCCAGCACCGGTGCGGCCTCGACGCCGGTGAGGAGCTCACGGCACAGACCTTCTTGGTCGCGTTCGACCGGCGGGCGTGTTTCGACGGCCGGTCCCCGTCTGCCAAGCCGTGGTTGATGGGGATCGCCACCAACGTGCTCAGGCACCACCGCCGCGCCGAACGGACCCGGCTGCAGGCATATGCCAGGGTGCCGGTTGAGGCGAGCAGAGCCGAGCCGGACGAGGACGCCCTGGCGGCCTCCATGGCCGCCCCCATGCTGTCGCGGGCCCTGGCGGAAACGAGCCGGCGGGACCGGGACGCCCTGCTCCTCATGGTCATCGGCGAGCTGTCCTACGAGGAGATCGCCTCGGCCCTTCATATCCCCGTGGGCACGGTGCGCTCCCGGATCCATCGGGCGCGGATGGCGCTGCGGGAACGACTTCCAGGCCTTCAGGCAATCTGGGGCGTGAGCGAGGTGCCACCGATTGGGTGATATGGACGAGCTCGAGGCCATCCGGCTGCTCGGGGCCGACGTGCCCCTCGGAGATGGGGAGGCCAAGAACCAGGCGCTGCAGCGCCTGCGCCGGCATGCCCTGGGGACCGATGCCCTGGGTCGCTCACCACGACGGCACAGGAGTCGGTGGGTCGTCGCCACGGCGGCGGTCGCCCTGACCCTCGTCCTCTCGGGCGTGCTGCTCAATGGAGAGGATGACCGCGAACCCACGGCTGCCCGGACGTTGCATGACCTCGTGCTGGTCGCCGCTCAACAGTCTCGCCTCGTCCCGCCGCCCGGGACGTACGTGTACGTCCGAAGCGAGCAGCTCCGGCGCGTCGGTGGGGAGGTCCTTGGAGCAGGGTCAGGGTGGACAGCGCTCGTCCGACTGGTCCGGCAGGAGTGGCGCGCAGCCGATGGATCTGGGCGCATCCTCACCGTCGCCGTCGGGAACCCCCGCTTCGTCAGTCCCGGCGATGAGGCCGCGTGGCGACGAGCTGGACGCCCCGAGATCCTGCCCAGAGCGGCCGATGACCGATATCGTGCGGGGGACCTGCCTACCCCGGATCTTCACGGGCTGCCTCGGGACGTCGGAGCCCTGCGCGGGGCCCTCGAGCAACGATCGGTGGTCGACGGCCCTCCGGGGGTGGCCGAGACCTTCAACATTATCGGGATGCTCCTTGAAGAGCAGGCTGTGCCGCCTGACTTGCGAGCCTCGCTTCTGGAGGTCGCGGCTTCCCTCCCAGGCGTGCGGGTCATCAACGGCCACCTCGACCCCCTCGGACGCCGTTCACTGGCGGTGACGCTCACGCACGGACATGAACGCACCAACTTGGACTTCGATGCCGCGACGTCGGTATTGCTCGCGACTGAGCGGTACCGGCTGCCATCCACGCCCGAGGGAACTGCGGCCGACTGGCAAGCCTTCTGGCCTCCGCGGATCGTCGATTCGCTACGGAACCCCTCACAGGGATAACGAAGTCGCTCTGGGCTTGCCCTTCGTGCCACGGCTCGTAGGAACGCTCCCTCGCCCGACAGGCTCGAGAACGGACCGTCGTCGAGGGCCGCGGTCCCGGCAGGTGCGTTGCTCGCCGATCAGGGCGGCACGAGCCTGCGCAGGTCGGGCGGCAGGTGGGGGTGGAGCGCCTCGGGGAGGTCGATCGAGCCGTCTTCGCGCTGGTGGTTCTCGAGGACCGCGATGATGGTCCGGCCGATCGCGCAGGCCGTCCCGTTCAGCGTGTGGACGGGCCGGTTGCCGTCGAGGCCCCGCGTGCGCACCCCTAGGCGGCGCGCCTGGTAGTCGGTGCAGTTCGAACAGGAAGTCAGCTCCCTGTACCTGCCCTGGCCGGGGAACCACGCCTCGAGGTCGACCTTCTTCGCGGCGCTCGCGCCGAGCTCGCCGGTGCACACGTTCATCAGCCGGTAGGGGATACCGAGTCCGGCGACGATCTCCTCCTCGATCGAGACCAGGAACTCGTGCTCCTCCCACGACCGGTCGGGGTCTGAGAACGAGAACATCTCGACCTTGTCGAATTGATGGACGCGGAACATCCCGCGCGTGTCCTTGCCGTACGTGCCGGCCTCGCGCCGGAAACAGGTGGAGTAGCCCGCGTACCTGGTCGGGAGGTCGGCGGCATCGAGGATCTCGTCCTGATGGAACGACGCCAGCGGCACCTCCGAGGTGCCGACCAGGTACAGGTCGTCGTCGCGCGTCGCGTAGATCTGCGCCTCGTCCGTCGGGAGGAAGCCGGTCCCGTACATGGCCTCCTCCCGCACCAGCACCGGCGGGACGACCGGCGTGAACCCCTTGCCCGCCAGCGTGTCCAGGGCGTAGCGGACCAGCGCGAGCTGGAGCCACACCGCGGGCCCCAGGAGGTAGACGAACCGCGACCCGGAGGTCCTCGCCGCCCGCTCGGTGTCGATGGCGCCGAGCCGCTCCCCCAGGTCGAGATGGTCTTTCGGGTCGAAGGCGAACCGCGGCGGGTCTCCTTCCTGCCTGATCAGGACGTTGTCCTCGTCGTCGACCCCGTCGGGCACCGATTCGTGCGGGAGGTTCGGGATGCGCAGGAGGAGCTGGTCCAGCTGGTCCTGGGTCTCCTGCAGCTGGGGCTCCAGCTGCTTCAGCTGCTCCGAGACGCTTCTCAGAGCCTCGATCCTCTGTGGTCGCTCCTCGGGCGTTGCCCGGCCGATCTCTTTGTTGGCGGTGTTCTGCTCGGCGCGGAGCGCCTCGACCCGCACCTTGAGCCCGCGGAGCTGCTCGTCGAGCGCCAGTACCCGCTCGAGCGAGTCGCCCGCTCCACGGCGAGCCAATCCCGCGCGGAACCGGTCGGGGTCCTCCCGCATCGCCTTCAGATCGAGCATGGCCAGACAGGATGCCAGGTTCTCGACGGGTGGCCATGTCCCCAGCTCGGTCGTCCAGGCCGGACTAGTGGCGGGCCGCTCGAGTGGATTCAGTCTCGGCCTTGGTCTCCCCGCCGTTGGGACCAGTCGTCGGCTGGGCGGAGGTCGCCGCCGGTTGCGAGCGGGACGGCTGCGACGCGGATTGCGGAGGCTGCGAGGGCGTGGCTCCTTCGTCCATGTTCGACTGGCCGCAGAAGATGCCGCCCTCCTGGACGACGAGGCTCTTGGAGGTGATGTTGCCGTCGACGCGGCCACCGCGCGCGAGCTCGGCCTTGCCCTTGACCACGATGTTCCCCTTGAACCGGCCGGCAACGACCACGTTGTCCGCACGGATGTCGGCGTCGACCTGGCTCTGGGGCGACAGCATCACGTCCCCGTCGGCGTTGATCTGGCCCTTGACCTGGCCGTCGACCCGCAGCGACCCCGCGGACACGATCGTGCCCTCCAGCCGCGCACCCTGACCGACGACCGTGACCTCCCCTTCCTGCGCCATCTGTCGTACCTCCGCTCGCTCGGCGGGCTCATTCTGATCCGAATCACGTCTCCACATCACCGCGCCTCCACAGTCTGACGGTCGAGCGACTCGTCGCCCAGGGCCTCGCGGATGGCTTCGACCTCTTCCTCGGACAGGTTGTGGTCGCTCGTTCCCTTGGACACCGGCTTGGCGTAGACCCGGGTGTCCTGCCGCCCGCTGATCGAGGTCACCACCACGCCGTTGCCGTGCTCGTCGAGCAGCGCGCAGGTGAACGACAACCGCCCGCCCACGTCCTCGAACGCGTCGTACCGGATCAGCGCGACCCGCTGCACCGCCGTCGTCAGCCGCTCGTCCAGACGGACGTCGTCGGCCGCCAGTTGCCGGACCGCGGCCTCCAGCCGCTGCAGCGCCCGGGCGTGTCCCTCGAGGATGCTCCGCAGCACGTCGTCCATCTGGAGCGGCAGCGAGCTCTGCTGGGGGCGGCGCCGGGCCCGCGCCGACGCCACGGTGACGAACAGCGCGAGGACCGCCACCCCCAGGGCGACGATGACGAGCACCGTGAGTGTCTTGGCGGGAAGGATCACAGGTATTGGGCCGTCTACATGCCCGAACGGGCGGAGTATACAATGACCGGTCCCGTGGACGAAGCAACCATTTCCACGCTGTTGCAGCGTGTGGCGGACGGCGATCGAACGGTGTCCGAGGCCCTGGCCGACCTCCGCGATCTGCCTTTCGAGGACATCGGCTCGGCCAAGATCGACCACCACCGGGAGCTCCGCACCGGCCAGGCCGAGGCCGTGTACGCGCCCGGCAAGTCCCCGCGGGAGGTTCGCGACGCCGCGGTCGCCCTCGCCGGCAGAACAGCGGGCGCCGTGTTCGTCACCCGCGCCACCGCCGAGCAGGCCGCCCAGGTGGCCGACGCGATCCCCGACGCCCGCTACGACGAACGGTCCCGGCTGGTGATCGTGAAGGGAGCCGCGCCCAACGGCGACCTCCTCGGGACGGTGGCCGTCCTCAGCGCGGGAACCGCCGACCTCCCGGTGGCCCAGGAGGCCGCCCTGACGCTCGGAGCCCTCGGCGTCGAGGTCGACCGCATCGCCGACGTGGGCGTCGCCGGCGTGCACCGCCTGCTCGACCACCGGCACCGCATCGAGTCGGCCGACTGCCTCGTCGTGGTCGCCGGCATGGAGGGCGCGCTGCCGTCGGTGGTGGCCGGCCTCACCTCGCGACCGGTGATCGCGGTGCCCACCAGCGTCGGCTACGGCGCGTCGTTCGAGGGCCTCGCGGCGCTCCTCACCATGCTCGCCTCGTGCGCCCCCGGGATCAGCGTCGTGAACATCGACAACGGCTTCGGCGCGGGGCTCGTCGCTCACCGGATCCTCCGCGCGCGGAGCCGCTGAGTGCCCGGCGCTGAGAGCCGCTCGCGCACCGAGGTCAATGCCGAGGCGGCTCCTTAGGTGCGGGTCGCGTACTTCGATTGCGTCGCCGGCATCTCCGGTGACATGGCACTCGGAGCGCTCATCGATGCCGGCGCGGATCCGGACGCGATCCGGGCCGGACTCGCCGCGCTGCCGCTGGAGCCCTTCGAGATCGACGTCGAGGAACGCCAGAGCGCCGGTCTCCGCGCCACCAAGCTGACCGTCCGGGCGGA
Source organism: Actinomycetota bacterium (assembly GCA_045805265.1). Lineage (GTDB taxonomy): Bacteria > Actinomycetota > UBA4738 > UBA4738 > JACQTL01 > JBJMLO01. Next base: position 55,279 of record JBJMLO010000023.1, on the reverse strand, counting down.
GAGCACCGCGCTGATCCGCACCTACTCGAGCATCCGCATGTTGCTCGATGCAGCCGAGCTGCCGGCATCGGTGAAGACCACCGCCCAGCGGATCTTCCGGCGGCTGGCCGAGGCCGAGGCGCACATCCACCGCAAGGAGGTCGAGCTCGTCACGTTCCACGAGGTGGGCGGCATCGACTCCATCGTCGACATCGTGGGAACGGCGATCGCCCTCGACGTGCTCGGCATCGAGCGGGTCTTCGCGTCGGCCATCCCCACCGGCAGCGGCATGGTCCGCACCGACCACGGACTCCTGCCTCTTCCCACGCCGGCCGTGCTCGAGCTCCTGCGCGGAGCTCCGATGTACTCCCGGGGCGGCTCGGTCGAGCTGGTGACGCCGACCGGCGCCGCGATCCTGGCGGCCACCGCGGAGGGGTACGGCGACCTGCCGCTCATGGAGATCAGCGCGGTCGGCTACGGGGCCGGCACGCACGAGCTCGACTACCCCAACGTCGTCCGGGTCCTCGTGGGAATCGAATCGGACCGACGCCCGCACGTCCCCGACGCCAGCACGACCGGTGAGGTCGTCATCTCGACGAACGTCGACGACCTCAACCCGGAGATGTACGAGTTCGTTCTGGAACGGCTGCTCGGGGCCGGCGCGCAGGACGCCTGGCTGACGCCGATCGTCATGAAGAAGAGCCGTCCCGCCGTGATGGTGTCCGTGCTCTGCACCGCCGCCGCCGAGCCGGATCTCCGGCGGATCCTGTTCCGGGAGACCGGGACGCTGGGCGTCCGGTCCACGCCGGTGTCGAAGTTCTCGCTCGACCGGGAGACGCTGAAGGTCGAGACGACCGCCGGAACGATCGCGGTCAAGGTGGGCCTGCTCGACGGTCACCCGGTCACCGTGGCCCCCGAGTTCGAGGACTGCGCCCGCGCCGCGCGCGACAGCGGGATCCCGGCCCGGGACGTGTACGAGGAGGCGCTGCGGCTCGCCCGCGACGAGCTCTCCCGGCAGGACACTCCGCAGCTCGACGCGTAGCGCGTCGTGCCAGGAGTCCGACGTCCGCCCGCGGCTGGACTCGTCGGCGGTCACGCGTCGGCGGGGTCATTACTTCATTACACGCACCGGGTGCTACGCTCGATCCGTGACCGATGTGGCGTTCCTCGGGGCTCTGGGCGACGAGCCGGCCGCGATCGACCGCGCCCTCGACGGGAACGGTGACGAGGCGCTCGACGCGTACTCCCGCGTGGTCACCGCCGTGGCCGAGCGGCTCTCGCCGTCGGTCGCGAACCTGCGCGTGTGGCGGCGGCTGGACCGGCTCGGCCGGCAGGAGGGCGGCGGCAGCGCGGTCGTGGTGACCCCGGACGGCTTCCTGCTGACGTCGGCCCACGTCGTCGCGGGAACCGACCGTGGCCTGGCCACACTGACCGACGGGCGCGAGCTCGCGCTCGAGATCGTGGGAACCGATCCGCTCTCCGACCTCGCGGTGGTCCGGGTGTCCGGGTCGGACCTGTCACCGGCCGAACTCGGGGACGCCACTCGCCTCCGCGTCGGCCAGCTCGTCGTCGCCATCGGCAACCCGTTCGGCTTCTCCGGGTCGGTGACGGCCGGCGTGGTGAGCGCCCTCGGGCGGTCGTTCCCCACCCGCGCCGGCTCCGTGACCCGCCTGGTCGAGAACGTGATCCAGACCGACGCCGCGTTGCACCCCGGGAACTCGGGCGGCGCGCTCGCCGACGCGCGGGGCCGGCTGGTCGGGATCAACACCGCCGTGGTCGGTCCCGGGATGGGACAGGGGCTCGGGCTGGCGGTGCCCATCAGTCCGGCCACCCGTCGCATCGTCGCCGCGCTGATGACCGACGGGCGGGTGCGCCGCGCGTACCTGGGACTGGCCGGGGGGCCCCGGCCGCTCCCGCCCCGGGTGGCCGAGGCGGTCGGCCGGACCCGCGGGGTCGAGATCGTCGAGGTCGTGCCGGGCAGCCCCGCGGACCGGGCCGGCGTCCGCGCCGAGGACCTCCTGCTCGAGGTCGACGGTCAGCCGGTGTCGGGTATGGACGACCTCCAGCGGCTGATGAACGCCGGCGCGATCGGCCGGCGCCTGACGCTCCGCCTGCACCGGGGCGACCGGGCGATCGAGGTCGCGGCCACGCCCTCAGAGCTCCAGGACGGCGTCCGCCCCGCCCGGTAACGGGGCGCAGTTCCAGGCTTCCCGGCCCGGGCAAGGAGCCGGGGTGCGCCGCGGCAGGCCGGCCCGGCCCGGGAGGGAGTCCTGCGTTAGTCTCCGGGCCGATGCCGAGCCTCCGACGCATCCGTCTCCGCGCCGCGAGCTCGACTCCCGGCGAGGATCGCGGGGGATCGAAGGCAGTCCGTCGCTATGCCGGCCCGGCGGCGATCGTCCTCGCCGTCGTCGTGGTGCTCCACCAGCTGCTGTTCGGAACCACGATCGCCACCCACATCGACCTGATGTCGTTCTGGCTCCCCCAGTTCTGCTTCCTGGGCAAGGCCCTGGCCGCCGGCCACATCCCCTCGTGGAACCCGCATGTCATGGCCGGAGTCCCGTTCGCCTCCGACCCCCAATCGGGATGGATGAACCTCCCGGCGATGCTGCTGTTCGCCGCGACGCCGTGCGGGACCGCGCTCCGGCTCTACCTTTTCGTCCAGCCGGTCATCGCGGGCCTCGGCATGTACGCGTTCCTGCGGGCCGACCGGACCTCCCGGGCGGCGGCCACCGCCGGTGGGCTCGTGCTCGCCCTGGTCCTCGCCGGGTCGTTCTTCGGCCCCTACGTCCCCTTCTCCGCTTCCCTGGCCTGGACCCCGGTGCTGCTGGCCGCCGGCGCCCGTTACCTGCGGGCGTCGACGTGGAGCGGCCGCCTGGGGTGGCTGCTCGCGGCCGGGTTGGCCTGGGGCCAGGTGGCCGCCGCCCACTTCAGCGACGGGATGGCGATCGCGACGGTGGTCCTGTTCCTGTACGTCGTGATCCGGAGCCTGCAGCGTGACGTGGGGTGGAAGCTCGCGTCGGGCCGGGTGCTCCTGCTGTTCGCCGTGATCCCCCTCGTGAACCTCGCGGCCATCGTTCCCCGGCTGGCCTACCTGCCGCGGACGTCGCTCGGCCTAGGCTACGGCCGGCTGGACGACCTGACCCAACGGCTCACCGGGCACTCCGGACACACGTTCTTCACCGGGTACCGCCTGCTCTCCGGGTGGCCGTTCGATCTCCTGCGCTCGCCCGGGCTGTACCTCGGCGCCGCCGGCGTCGCGCTCGTGGCCGTGGGGTGGGCGTCCCGGAGGAACCGCGGCGTCGTGGCGGGGTTCACCGCGTTCGCCGTGATCTGCTACCTCCTCTCCGTCAACGAGATCGCGAAGCATCTGAGCTCGTTGTCGTCGTCGTCGCTCGGGGCCGCCTACATCCACGCGCCCAGCCGGCTCCGGTTCGCGGTCGTCCTGACGGTCGCCATCCTCGTCGGGTACGGGGTCGAGGGGTGGCGGGTCGCCCGGAACGCGCGGACCCGGTTGTTGCTGGTCGTCCCGGGGGTGGTCGTGTGGTGGGGCGGCGCGCTGCTGTTCGCGAGGCCGTTCCACGAGCTGCTCCTGTTCCTCGTGGTGGCGGCCGTGACCGTGGTGGTCCTCGTGGCGATGGCGGGGCGGCCGGCGCTGGTCGCGGTCCTGCCCCTGCTGATCGGCGTGGAGCTGGTGGTGAACGGCCTGGCGGCGTACCCGGATGCCGCGTCCACCTATCCCCGGCCGGTGTCGATCGACTCGTGGCTCCGGCCTCCGCGGATGGTCGGGCTCATCCAGGCCCAGGGCTCCGGCCGTTACATGTCCTACGCGCCCCGTGAGCTGGGCCGGTCGGGCGGCTACCTGGGCCACCAGGAGCCGACGGACGCCCCGTTGCTCGGCAACGGACAGTCGATGCTGTTCGGGCTGCGAGAGGCCCAGGGATACAACCCGGTCCAGCTGCTCCGGTTCTGGGAGTTCTTCCGCTACGGGGCCGACTCCAACATCAACTACAACGCCTCGTTCCTCAAGCACGTCAGTCCCCTGCAGCTCGACCTGCTCCAGGTGGCGTTCCTCATCCAGCCCGCGGGGCGGGTCCAGCAGCTCCCCGGGACCGACGTCGCTCGCGAGGGAACGTGGACCCTTCGCCGGGTGCAGGATCCCTCGCCGCGGGCGTCGCTCCTCACGTCGTGCCGTTCGGTTCCGGACTCCGACGCGGCGCTTCGGGCCGTGTACGAGCCCGGCTTCGACCCGGGACGCGTCGTGGTGCTCGACTCGGGGCCGTCCGTCCCGTGCGGGCCGCAGCAGCCGGGCGGAACCGCCGACGAGCTCGAGCCCGGCCCCCAGGAGGTGCGGATCGACGTCCGCGCGCCTTCGGCCGGGGTCGTCCTGGTCCGGAACTCGTGGGACGAGCACTGGCACGCCACCGTGGACGGCCGTCCCGCGCCGGTCGTGCACGCCGACTACCTGCTCCAGGGCGTGCCGGTGCCCGCGGGCCGGCACTCCGTGGTCCTGCGGTACGACGACCCGCCGATCGGCTACGGGCTCGGGGGCTCGGCCGCGGTCGTGGCGCTCATGGCCGCCGCGATGCTCGTCGCCCGGCGGCGCGAACGACGCCACAGCGCGGCCGCGGCCACGGCAGGGCAGGAACCAGTGCGACAGACCGATACGGTGGCGGCCCAGGAGCCGGCGAGCCCGCCGGCGGTCAAGCCGGGGACGACGTAGGCGAGGGGACCAGCCCAGCGGTGGGGCTCGTGAACGGGCTCGGCTTGGGGCCGATCGGACGGTCGGAGCCCGGCGGCGGGTTCGCGAAGATCGACCCCCGGCAGTCGGTGCGCTCGGGCAGCGGGTCGGGCGCCCTCGGCGGCTGGGTGAAGTCGAAGGCCTCGTGGAGGTTCCCGGCCTCGCGGTCCCGGCGAGTGAGTTGGGGCAGGCCCCAGTTGTCTTCGATGAACCGCAGCACGCTCGAGAACTCGCCGTGGTGGTGGTCGACGAGCCCCTTCCTCGCGTAGGGCGAGATGAGCAGCAGCGGAACCCGGATCCCCAGGCCGAACTTGTCGATCTGGGGCGGGGGGACGTGGTCGTAGAACCCGCCCCAGTCGTCCCACGTCAGGAAGATCGCGGTGTCCTTCCACATGGGGCTCCGCATGATCGCGTCGATCACGCGCGTCGACCAGTTCTCGCCGTGGCACAGGTTGTACTCGGGGTGCTCCGACAGCGCGAACTGCGGCGTGACCCAGGTCACGGGGGGCAGGCGGTCGGCGGCGATGTCGTCCACGAGCTCGCGCGTCGGGAACACATGGCTGTCCCACTGCTTCGGGTCGTCGCGGATGTGGCGGACCGAGGCGTACGCCGACCAGATGTAGCCCGAGCGGGACGGCTGGTCCCACGGCACCGGGGGGGCCGCGTAGTAGGCCCAGGGGATGCTCGCCTTCGTCAGCAGGTCGCCCTCCGTCTGGAAGTCGAAGCACGGCGGGACCATGTGGACGTGTCCCTCGGTGTCCTCGACCGCCACGGTCTCGCTCTTGGGCGAGTCGCACCCCCACGTCTTGAAGTTCCCCTGGTCGGCCTTCGAGGGGGGCTCGGGATTGTCGACCGAGCCGCCGGACGTGGCGGCGATGGTCATCAGGTGATTCGGGTACGACGGCCCGTTCACCGACGCGAAGAAGCGGTCGCCGAGCACGTATTGCCTGGCCCATTGCCAGTAGTTCGGCAGCTGGTCCGCGTGGAGCTGGGTGTACGCGTAGAACTTCCCGGCCCGGAACCCGAAGCCGTCCATCTTCCCGCCGTCATAGGACAGGATGGCGGCCTGCCGGTCGTGGGGGAGGTCGTGCGGGACCCGCCCGTCGGTCCCCCGGGTCAGTTTCCGGCGCCGTCCGTGGTCCATGCCGGAGGTCGCGCCGTCCGCCCCCGGGAAGAGGCCGAACATCTCGTCGAAGCTCCGGTTCTCCTTGATGATGAACACGACGTGCTTGATGGGCCACCGGGTGTGGAACCGGGACGCGTCGCCGTGGAACTTGAAGGAGTCGTCCGGCTGCGAGCCCGTACAAGCGGACGCCAGGGCGAGGAGGGCCGCCGCCGCCGCGACGATCGAACGCGCCCGGCGCGTACGGCCGGACGACATCGACGTCGAGGTCAAGTTGATCTCTGCATGGGAGAGCCGGGGAAGGCCCATCATATCGGCGGGTGCCCCGGATCGCGGGGGCCGAGGGCGCCTCCGGCTCAGGCCCGCCGGGCGCCCCGGCCGGGGGAGGCCTCGCCGGGCCCGGGCGCTCCCTCGCCCCGACCCGGCGCGACGGACGGCCCGCGGCGCCTTCGCACCGACCGGACGGCCAGGGGGGCGAAGCCCAGGACCGTGACGGCGAGCGCGACGCCGGCGCCGGACGCGCCGGTCAGGCGGACCCCCAGCCGGTCGGCCGCGTACCCGCCGAGGGCGAGGGCAGCGATCCCGAAGGCCGGCGCGCAGCCCACGCGCTCGAGCCACCCGGTCGGCAGCAGGCTGGACGACCAGCCCATGCCCGCGACGGCGAGCCCGAGCAGGGTGAGGACGGCCAGCACGACGAGCGACGAGTTCCGGGGGGGATCGGGGAGCCGGGGGACCGTGAGCGTGCCGGCCGAGGGCATCCGGCTGCCGAAGACCGCCACCCGCGGCGCCACCTGGGACCCCGGATGCCGCTTGATGAACTTGTAGAAGTGCCGGTTGAACGACTTCATCTCGACGACGATCAGCTGGTCGGACGGGATCGGCCGGATGCTCCGCCACAGGGTCGTGGAGGTCTGGTCGAACAGCGAATCGGGCCCGGGCGAGGGCCTCCCCGCCATGAGGTTGGCGGCGCTCCCCAGGTACACGTACAACCGGGACCGGTCCCCCGGCGGGAGCCACGCGGAGGTCCATCGGTACGCCGGCGCAACGCCGTACAGCGTGGCCGCCCCCTGGTCCGGCCGGTCCACCACCAGCACCACGGGACGGCCGGCGGCGACGGTGCTCGCGTAGCTGGCCGCCGTCGCGGTCTCCTGCAGGGCGGTGTCGGACAGGAACGGCTTCCGCACCGAGAGGATCCGGTACGCCACCACGACGGAGAGGACGAGCCCGGCCACGACCACGACGACCCCCACGACCCGCCCGGCCGCGCCGGCGGCCCTCCCGAAGCGCCGGAGCCGCTCACCGGCCAGCCGAGCCAGCCCGACGACGCCCGCCGCAGCGAGGACCGGGATGCCGTAGGCGAACGGGAGGAGGCGGTGCGCCGGGATCGCCGAGCCCCGATCGAACAGGACGATCGCGAGGAGGCCGACCGCGGCCCACAGGACGAGCAGGACGAGGGCATAGATGCGACGCCGGCTCCGATGCACCAGGGGGAGCGCCGCGGCCCCCACCGCGCCCAGCGCCCCGAAGATCGGCAGCCGGTACTTGGAGGAGGCCCGCGCGTAGTCCACAGCCAGCTGGGCCCGGGGCAGCTGCACGAGGTGCGGCGCCCCGGGGAGGGGGAGGAATGCCGCACCCCCCACCACTCCGGCCCCGGCGAGGAGCCCCGCCATCCTGGCGGCCGGCGTGTCCACGATCCGGGTCCCCCTTCGGAGCGCCATGACGGAGGCCGGCACGAGCGCCGCCGTGAACACCCCGAGGACCGCGGCGAACAACAGCCCGAAGTTCCAGTGGACGATGGCCGTGGACCCGAGCAGCAGGATCGCCGCGGGCATGACCCGCCGCCCGTCGGCCACCATGAGGGCCGCGGCGGCTCCGGCCAGCAACAGGGCGTCGACCATGAGGTTGTCGACGTGGCCGATCGCGGTGAGCGCCGTGCTGGTCGACCCCCCCACCAGCAGGGCATAGACGGGGAAGCTCCACGGCGGCTCCTCCATGGCCATTCGGGCGAAGGCCGCGGCGGCCAGCCCGATCACGACCGACAGCACCGCGGAGAACATGAACGCCAGCCGGTCCGGCGTGATCCCGAGCGTCGAGTCGAGCAGGTTGGCGATCACTGGGTACCCGGGACGGTCCGGGTTCGCGGTGAGGGGCGCGGGGAACGCGTTGGCCAGCGCATTCAGGCCGCCGCCTGCCACGATTCTGGCCCGGGCCAGGTACTGTGGGGCATCGTTGCCCACCGAGACGTGATATCGATTGGCGAAATACGGGGACAGGTACAGGAACAGCAGGACTCCCACCGCGGCCAGTGAGGCGATGACGAGTCCTGCCACCCGAAGCGTGGTGGGAGTCCGCCCCGGGCCACCGACCTGTTGAGACTCGCCTCCCAGCATCTCGGGGGCCGGGGACGTCCTCACGGGGCCACAGTAGCAAGGGCGGATCGGTCGGGCAGGGCCCGGATCGGCAGCGATGTTCGGAGGCAGGCCGGCGGGGCGGGGGAGGCATGACGCGGCGAAGAAAGCTCCGGACGCTGGCGGGTGGGTTCGCCGTCCTGCTGGTGGCGGGGGGGACCTGTTCGAAGGGGCCCGATCCGCAGCTGGCCGGCAAGATCGACCACGTCATCGTCATCATGCAGGAGAACCGGTCGTTCGACTCCTACTTCGGCACGTTCCCGGGCGCCGACGGCATCCCGATGGGCCCGGACGGCACACCCCGGGTCTGTGTTCCCAACGGCCGCCTCGGCACGTGCGTCGCGCCGTTCCACGACCCCAAGGACTCGAACCTCGGGGGGCCCCACGACCTCGACGACGCCCTGCAGGACATCGCGAACGGGCACATGACGGGCTTCGTGGACAATGCCTACGACCAGCCGCTCGGCCTCCTGAACGGGGCCAAGGGGGTGGCCGGCCAGCTCCGGGCATCGTTCTGCTCGGCGAACCCGACCCGTCCCGTGTGCGCGCACCCCGACCTGATGGGCTGGCACGACGCGCGGGAGCTCCCGAACTACTGGACCTACGCGAAGGACTTCGTGCTCCAGGACCACATGTTCGAGCCGAACTTCGGCCCCAGCGAGCCGGCCCACCTGTACATGGTGAGCGGCTGGTCGGCGTACTGCCGGAACCCGGAGGACCCGGCCTCGTGCGTCACGAACCTCACGGTCCCCGACAAGGAGAGCGTCCGGAGCACCAGCACGAGAGCGGACTTCGGATGGACCGATCTCACCTACCTCCTCCACAAGGCCGGTGTCGACTGGGCGTACTACACGGACCCGTCGAAGGGGGCGGATTGCGATCGGTTCGGCGCGATCTGCGGACCGGATCAGTCCATCGTCGGGACGCCGCACATCTGGAACCCCCTGCCGGACTTCGTCGACGTGCACGACGACAATCAGACAGACCACATCAAGCCCGTCTCCGACTTCTTCCGGGCCCTCAAGGACGGCACGCTGCCCCAGGTGGTGTGGGTGGTCCCGAACGCGAAGAACAGCGAGCACCCCCCGGCGTTGATCAGCGACGGCCAGGCCTGGGTCACGTCGCTCGTCAACGCGGTCGGGCACAGCTCGGCCTGGGACACCTCGGCGATCTTCGTGACCTGGGACGACTGGGGCGGCTTCTACGACAACGTCGTCCCCCCCGCGACCCGCGACGGGCTCGGATACTCCGTCCGGGTTCCGGGCCTGATGATCAGCCCCTACGCCAGGAAGGGCTACATCGATCACCAGACGCTGTCCTTCGACGCCTATCTCAAGCTCATCGAGGACCGGTTCCTGGGGGGCCAGCGACTCGACCCGGAGAAGGACGGGAGGTGGGATCCCCGTCCCAGCGTCCGGGAGAACGAGCCGATCCTCGGGAACCTGATCGACGAGTTCGATCTCTCGCAGCCTCCCCGGCCGCCCCCCATCCTGCCGACCAGGCCGCCGCCCGGCCCGGCCTCCGTCCCCGGCGGGTAGTCGCGGAGTGAACCGGGAGAGACTGCTGCGCGCGGGAGCCCCGGTGGCGGGACCGGCGCTCATCGTGGCCGCGGTCCTGGTCGTCGACCATGCCTTCGCCTTCGGCGGGCTGCTCACGAACCAGCACGAGGACATCGTCGGGCTGAGCCTGCCCACGTACTGCTTCCTGGGCAAGAGCCTGGCGGCCGGACACATCCCGCTGTGGAACCCGTTCTCCCTCGCGGGCCTCCCGTTCGCCGCCGACCCGCAGTCCGGGTGGATGTACCTCCCGGCCATGGTGCTGTTCTCCACGATGTCCTGCGCGAGGGCGATGCGGTGGTACATCGTGCTGCAGCCCCTGCTCGGGGGGCTCGGGATCTACGCCTTCCTGCGCAGCGAGCGGCTGTCGCGGGCCGCTGCGACCGTCGGCGGCGTGACGCTGGCGCTGGTGATGGCCGGCTCCTACATCGGGCTGTCGACCGCGTTCGCCGCCGCGCTGGCCTGGACGGCGCTGATGCTGGCCGCGGCGTCTCGGCTCATGCGGACGCCCACCTGGCCCGCTCGGCTCGGATGGCTCGCGGCGACCGCGCTGGCCGGGGGGCAGCTGGCCGCGGCCTACGCGAGCAACGGGCTCGCCATCGGGGCCGCGGCGCTCGGCGTCTACCTGGTGGTCCGGGTGATCGGCGACCTCCGCTCGGGGCGGTCGTGGCGGCTCGAGGCGGCCCCGCTGGTGCTGCTGGTGGCCGCGGCGGGGCTCCTGAATCTGGCCTACCTCGTGCCCCGCTTCGGCTACCTCTCGCGGGCCACCGCGGCCCTCGGCTACGCCAACCTCATCCACCTGCAGAACCGGCTGACCGGCGTCGCGTTCCCGCCCTACCGGACCACCGGCGCCCCGGCCACCTGGGCGCTCGGGCTGACGGTGTCGCCGGGGTCGTACGTCGCCGTGGCGGCGCTGGTGCTCTCCTGCGCAGCGTTCTTCCGGCGACGGCTCCGTGGGCTGGCGGTCGGCTTCGCGGCGCTCGGCCTAGTCTCCTACGACGTGTCGGGCGACCGGTTCGCGCGATTCGCGAAGGCGCACCTCGCGGGGTTCCCGGCCGCGGACTTCTACCTCCACGACCCCCGGCGCTTCCGGTACGGGCTGATATTCGCCGTGGCCGTCCTGGCGGGGCTGGGCGTCCAGGCGCTGATGGACGCGGGCTCGTGGCGCCGCCGAGCGGCCATGCTCGTGCCGGGCGTCGCGATCTGGCTCCTCCTGCCGCTGTCGTTCGACGTGCCGAACGGGCACACGGGGGTGTGGCTGTTCGGCGTCGTGGCCGGCGGGGCGGCGCTGGCGCTCGCGTGCTGGCGGCCGCGGCTGGCGATCGCGCTGCCGGTCGTGATCGCGGTGGAGATGGCGGCCGGGGGGCTGTCCGGGCAGTCCACGAAGTTCGAGCTGGACCACCTGGGCGTGTCGTCGCAGGACCCCGGAGCGTTCACCGGGCTGCTCGGTCCGGCGATCGACGCCGGGGCGTACACGACGCCGGATCTGCTCGCCCGAAAGCTCCAGGCGGCCGGCGGGGGACGGTACCTGACGTTCGCGCCGAAGCTGATCCACGAACGCGACGGGTTCCTCCCTCTCCAGACCCCCGACTACTGGGACCTCGAGGCGAACGGGCGAGGGATGCTGTTCGGCCTCGAGGACGCCGACGGATACAACTCGGTCGCCCCGATCCCCTACTGGGCCTACAACCGCGTCGCGGACCCGAAGCCTATCCGGTACAACCTCACCTACTACAAGCACCTCACGCCGCAGATCCTCGACCTGCTGGACGTCCGGTGGATCGTCGGGTCCTGGCATGCGAAGCACGATCCCGTGGCGGGCCTGGCCCGGGTGGCCTCCGACGGGCGGCAGACGCTGTACCGGGTCACCGGCGCGTCGCTCGACGTGGGCTCGGGTCCCCGGAGCCCGCAGCGTGCGTCGTTCGTGGGGTCGTGGCGGGTCCTGCCGGTCGCGCAGGCCGCGCGGGAGGCCGTGACGGCAACCGGGTTCGACCCTCGTGCGGAGGTCGTGCTGCAGGAGGATCCCGGCCTCGGGGGGTCACCCCGGCCCGGCGCCCCCGCCGGCGCGGACGTCGGCGACTCGGGCCCGCAGTCGCTGTCGCTCACCGTGGACGCGCCGAGGCCGGGACTCGTCCTGGTGCGGATCCCGTGGGACCCCCACTGGACGGTGACGGTGGACGGGCGGCGGGGCACCGTGCTGAAGGCGGACGCCTTCCTCATGGCCGTGCCCGTCGAGCACGGCAGGCACGACATCCGGTTCGCGTACGTCGACGGCAGCGTCGGCCTGGGTCTGCTGGGGACGTCGGCCTCCCTGGTCGCCCTGGCCGCGGCGGCCGCGTTCCTGTGGCTGCGCCGGCGGCGTCATCCCTCCGCGGGGACCGGTGCGGGAGACGCCGAATCCGCTCCGGCCGGTGGCACGGAGGCCCCCGAGGCTCCTCAGCCCGTGGGCGGCGGGGGCCGGGGCGGCTCCGGGCGGTCGCCGCCGGCGAAGCGCTGAAGGGCCTCCCCCACCGCCGGATCGAAGACCGTGGGGAGGCCGCGCTCCCGCTCGAGCAGCAGGCCGTCGCCGAGCGGCCGGTCGAATGCCTCCAGCGCGCCGGCCCGGTCGGCCCGGAGGCTCGCCTGCGGGTACCGCGCGACGTGCCCGGCGAGGGCCAGCGCGCGGTCGAGCGCGTCGCCGGCCGGGACGACCTCCTGCACCAGGCCCATCTCGTAGGCCCGGCGAGCGTCGATCCGAACGCCGGTCACCAGGAGGTACAGGGCGTTGCCGGTTCCCACGATGCGAGGAAGCCGCTGGGTCCCGCCGTCGACGTACGGGATGCCCCACCGCCGCGAGAGCGCGCCGAACTCCGCGGTCGCCCCGGCTACCCGGAGGTCGCACCAGCAGGCCAGCTCCAGCCCCCCGGCGAAGCAGAACCCCTCGATCGCCGCGATGGCGGCCTTCCCAGGGTCCAGCGAGGAGAACCCCATCGGCCCGGTCCGTGGCGCGTCGGGACGCCCGACCAGCTCCCCCGCGGCCTTCAGGTCCGCCCCGGAGCAGAAGGCTCGGCCCCCGGCGCCGGTAACGACGAGCACCCGCGCGTCGTCGTCGCCCGCGAAGGACTCGATGCCCGCCGTGATCAGCTCGGCCGTCTCGCCGTCCACCGCGTTGTGCACCTCGGGGCGGTTGATCGTGAGCACCGTGACGGCGCCGCGTCGTTCCAGCTCGACCTTCATGCCTGCAGCTGATCGAACGTGCACTCCTCGGGGCGCTTGTCGTCGCGCCACCGGATGAACGTCGCGGCGTGACGGAAGCGCTCGCCCTGCATCTTGTCGTACCGGACCTCGCAGACGAGCTCGGGTCGGAGCGGTGTCCACTCGGCCTGCTCGGCTCGCGCCCATCGGGAGGGCCCGCCGGGCGTGCGGCCCTCGCCGAACGACACGGCGCCGCTCTCGTACTGCTTCAGCTCGCCGCGCAACCGCTTGCGCTCGGCCGCGCTGAACGACGACGTATGGCCCACGAAGTGCAGCACGCCGTCGCGATACAGCCCGAGCAGCAACGACCCGATCCCCTGGTCGGCCCTGGAGGGCCGGTACGCGCCGACCACGCAGTCGGCCGTCTTGACGCGCTTCACTTTCACCATGGTCCGATTGCCCGGGGAGTACTCGAGGTCGACCTTCTTGGCGACCACGCCGTCCAGTCCGAGGGGCGCGAACGTGTCGAACCAGGCCTCGGCTTCGTCCACGTCGTCGGTCTGTGGCGTCAGCAGGACCTGGGTCGATCCGGGCCCCGGCACGCCGCTGCCGTCGCGGCCGGCCAGCAGCCCGCGCAGCTCGTCGCGCCGCGCCGCGAACGGCGCCTGCATCAGCGACCGGTCGCCGACGGCCAGCAGGTCGAACGCGACGAACGACGCCGGGGTCTGCTCCGCGAGCATCCGGACCCGCGACTCGGCGGGGTGGATCCGCAGCTGCAGCAGGTCGAACTCGAGCCCGTTCGGGCCCGCCACCACGATCTCGCCGTCCACCACGCACGCCGACGGGAGCGTCTCGGACAGCGCGGCGGGGAGCTCCGGGAAGTACCGGTTGAACGGCCGCTTGTCCCGACTCTGGATGTAGACGTCCTTCCCGGTCACGAACACGATGGCCCGGAACCCGTCCCATTTCGGCTCGTACAGCCAGCCGTCTCCGCGCGGAAGCTCGCGTTGCAGCTTCGCCAGCATCGGCGCGATCGGAGGCGTCAGCACCGGCATCAGCGGTTGATCGTGATCGTCGTCGTGGCCGACGTCATGTCCACGATGCGGAGGTTCGAGATCAGGCCCTGCGCCGTCACGCCCGGGGGATAGAAGTTCGCGAGCGAGCGGATGAAGTACGGCGGGAGGTGCCGGAAGTTCAGCGTCGCCGTGATCTTCACCTGCGTTCCGGGCGTCAGCCTGTTGCCGTTCGCGTCGGTCAGCCGGAAGTCGTACCGGATTCCGTCGGACGGCGGAGCAGGGAACCGATCCGGCTGGATCAGGAACTTGGTCCTGTCCTTCGGATCCGGCCGGCCCTTGAAACCGGGCGGCCCCATCGGCGCCATCGCCAGGTTGTCGAAGACCCGGTGGCGGGTGCGGACGATGTCCGCGAGCTTCGACTGGTAGGCCACCTCGTGGCGGATCTGCCCCTTCCGGGGGGCCGGACCGTCTGTGAGGATCTTCTGCCACGAGGCCAGCCACGGGTCACACTTCCCCGGCGGGCTGGCGGCCCCGGGAGCGAGGTGGATCTGGGCGTCGGCCGACACGAATCCGCCGAACCGCTTCGTGTCGGCGGCGATGACCGACGGGTCGCAGTACGGGAGATCCTGGGTCGCCGTGACGGTCCCGGAGCTGCACCGCGCGGCGAGCGTTCCCGTGCCGGCGGGGGCGTCGGCCAGGCAGACCGGGCCGGTGGCGTTGCCGTCGGCGTCGACGGTCTCCGCTTTGATCTCGAGCCACATCTGCCGGACGAAGGCGAACCCGGTCGGCAGCTGGTGGCCGTTGCCGACGTCCGTCACCAGCACGTCGGCGGCGATGGACCCACCGTCCTGCTTCGACACCTTGGCCCTGACGCGCATGGTGGCCGCGCTCTTCAGGAGGCCCTCGGTCTCGGCGAGCTCCCGTTGGAACTGCTGGTCACTCAGGCCCGGGTGGCCCGGCGCCAGGTCGTAGTCCACCCCGAAGAACGTGTGGCTGCGCACGGCCCGCTCGGGCGCTGCGCTCCCGAAGGGCCCTCGCGACACGAGCTTCGCGGTCTCCGGGCTGGTGTGGCAGCCGACGCAGCCCTGCGCCGCTCCGGGATTGTCCCCGAAGGTCGAGAGGTACTCGTCGCTCCACTCGTCGAACGTGGTCTGCAACACGAGGTCGGGCTGGGGATCGGCGAACCGGTCGACCGGCTTGCCGTTGTTCGACAGGTCGACCTCGACGATGTGGCACGCCCCGCACAGCTGCGACGAGGCCAGCTGGTTGGTCATGTACCCGCCCTGCGTGATCTGGTGGTCCGGCACCGGGATGGGCGGCGGGTTCGACTGTCGCGGCCCGTGGAAGTCGCCGAGCGAGGACAGGCCGGACTTGTTCGGCAGGAACGGGTCGGCCCCGGTGGCGCGGCCCGGCGCGTCGCCCAGCGCGTGGCACACAACGCAGCTCACGCCCTCGGCCATGATCAGGTTCCGCTTCCCGGTGGCGCCGGGGTCGGTCGAGTTCGCGGTCCCCGGGAACGGCAGCGTGTCGGAGCCGGTGATCGTCGCGCCGATCGGCCCGTGGCAGTTCACGCAGAGCTGCCCGAGCACGTGGCCGTCGTTCCGGTTCTGCCGCACCGCCAGCGCGGTCTGGGCGACCATGAACGGGCTCGTGATCCCGTGGGCCATGACCGAGCCGCGCCACTCCTCGGCGACCTCCGAATGGCAGCCCGCGCAGGACTGCGACGACGGGAACTGCGCCGTCTTCCCGCCGAAGGCCGCCCGGCCGGCTCCGAAGACGTCGAGGACGTGCACCACCACGAGCCCCAGGAAGATCGCCGCCAGCGGGATGTGGACCAGCTTCCACCGCTGGAGCCACCGGGCGTAGTGTCGCTGGCGCTCCTCCCGCTTCGCGAGCCCCAGGCGGTTGTATGCGAGCGTGTTCACCTCGACCCACGTGGCCCGCTCGTGGTCGGGGAGGGTCGCCGCCTGCGGGTCGAGCGCGCTGGGCGGCTCCCCCCGGAGCCGGGCCTGGACCAGCGCCTGGAACTGGGGCGACTTCCCCGCCGACAGCTTGTCGATCTGGACCTGGGTCCCCTCCAGGCGCTGCTTCGTGTCGACCACCGCCAGGTTCCGCGGCCCCCGGGCCACCTGCCCGGGAATCCGGCGGTACACCAGCCGCCACAGGATCCCGGACAGCACGAGGACGAAGAACGCGATCAGCGCGAGCTTGCCGGTGGACAGGTCGAACGTGACCGGCCGCACCAGGACGTGGGCGATCACCACTCCGAAGGCGAGCAGTCCCAGCCAGATGTGGGACTTGAACCACGTCATCATCGTGGCCTTCGATCCCTCCTGGAGCCGGCGGGACCGCTTCCGGAACGTGTACAGGAACGTCGCCACCGACAGGGCGACGGCCAGGATCCCCAGGGCGGTGATCAGCCAGAACGCGCCGCGGCCGGAGGCGCCGCCACCGTTCTGGATGGACTCGATCAGCACGTATCCGAGCGCCACCGCGCCGACGAACCCGACAACGCCGACGATCGTCCACGGCAGCGGCCGTTCCCACGTCTTCCTCAGACGCTTCGGCGCCCGGGGGCGTCCACCTGCGTCGACCGCCTCGGGGGCGACCCGGACGTCGGTTCGCCGGGCCCGCCACTCGCCTGGCGCCATCGGGGTCTCGGGCTCGCGCTTCCGGCGACGGCCGGTGCCGGGCCCCTGCTCGGGCGGGACCTGCGATGGGAACTGCCCGGGAGGGACCGACCGTCCCGGCGGCCCCGGCGGGGGCGGGGGCGGGGGAGGCGGACCGCCGGGCGGCGGAGGGGGAGGCCGGCCGGGAGGAGGAGGTGGTGGTGGAGGGGCCTGGCTCACTTCACCTTCCGCATCTCGAGGCCGATCACCATGTCGCTCTGGCCGAACGTGGACACCGGGTCGATGCGGAACGCGGCACCGACCGGGCAGGCGTGCACGCACGCGTAGTACGGGTACCCGGCGCAGAGGTCGCACTTCACCGCGATGCGGTCGCGGCGGTGCTCCTGCTGCATCTCCTCCTGCTCCTCCTGGTGGCGGTCGATCCCGAGGAGCGACATGAGGCTGAACCCGCTGTGCTCGAACTTCTTCGTGCGGTCGTGCATCTGGATGTTGCCGTACGGACATCGGGCCGCGCAGGCCCCGCACCCGATGCAGTTGTCCGGGACGATCCGGATCTCGCCGTCCGGCTCGCGGACGATGCCGTTCACGGAGCACAGCAGGCAGACGGGGTCCTCGCAGTGCCGGCACGCGCTCGGGAACAGGAGGTTGTCCAGCTGCAGCCCCCGGCGGTCCAGCCGCGCGTAGCCGTGACGGCGCTCACAGGCGTCGACGCAGTTGTTGCAGTTCGTGCAGATCGACGTGTCGATCACGAGGATCTCGTGGCCCTGCATGACGCCGGTCGTCAGCAGGTCCTCGATCGACAGCACGTGGCTCGAGGCTCGGTCCACGACGGGGAACCGGACGTGGGGGTCACGGACGATGGCCTCCGCCTTCGTGGCCTCCTGCTGGAGGTGCGCCTGCATCTGGGGATGCTTCGCCAGCAGCTGGTGCACGAGGTTCCCCGGGATGGCCAGGACCTCGGCCCTCGTGTTCGCGGTGACGCTGGCCTGCTGGGTCCCCCCGAAGAACAGCGCAGACCCCCCGAACACGTCGCCCTCCCGGAAGTACTGCAGCACGCGCTCGGCGTCGCCATGGCGCACCCCGACCTTGAGGAACCCGCTCCGGACGATGAACAGGTCCGAGGCCGGCGCCCCCTCCAGGTACACCACCTCGCCCGGGTGGTAGACCCGGAACGTCGCCTCGCGCAGCAGCGTCTCGATGTCCTGGTCGGGAAAGCCCGCCAGCAGCGGGTGGGTCCTGGCCTGGGTCCACGTGGCGCGGCGGCGGTACAGCTCGTCCATCGTCTGCTTGAACGGCGCGGACTCGCGCATCAGGCGGTATACGGCGGCCTTCGGGAACTCCACCACGATCGAGTCGGCCACCGCCGTGATCGTGAACAGCTCCTCCTGGTTGCCGAGCACGGCGATCTCGCCGTGGAACGAGCCCGGGCCCATCACCAGGATCCGGGTCTGCTGCCGTCCGATCGTGGTGGTCGACTGCTCGACGGCGCCGTCGAGCACGATGTACAGGCGCTCGTGGAACTGGCCCTCGCGGCACAGGACCTCGCCGGGAACCAGCCGCCGGAGGGTCACCGACAGCAGGATCCGCCGGAGGTGCGCCGGCTCGACACCGCGGAACAGCGGCAGCGCCGCCAGGTGGTTCGACAGCGCGTCGAGCGTCCATCCCGACGGGTAGATGTTCGGCCCGACCTGTAGCGGCATCAGCCGGTCGGGCTCGACGTCCTCGACCTTCATCTTGTTCCACAGGACGATGTCGGCCCGGTGGAGGTCGGCGGGGCACACCGGCACGCACTGCTGGCATTGCGTGCAGGCCATCACGAAGTCGATGACCTGCGGGTCGGTGATGTGCGGCGCCAGCGCGCCGGCGTTGAGCTGCGCGATCGTCACGAAGTGCTTGTCGGGCAGCGGGCAGGCCAGCAGGCAGTCGTTGCAGCCGATGCAGGCCATGACCTCCCGCTCGACCTCCTGCTGCAACGAGGTGAAGTAGTCGACCGCCATCAGGACACCTCGAAGCGGCAATCGACGTCGCCGAACTGGACCGTCGTTCCTGGCTGGAGCGTGACCGGCTGTTGGGGCTGCAGGCGCTGGCCGCCCACCGAGGTGCCGTTGGTCGAGCCGAGGTCGGTCACCGTCCACAGTCCGCCCCGCAGCTCGAGCGAGGCGTGCTGCCGGCTCACGGTCTGGTCGCGGAGCACGACCTCGACACCGGGGTCACGGCCCACCCGGAGCGACTCCCGGGTCAGCGCGAACGACAGCCCGACCATGGGCCCGGCGGTCACGGCCAGTCGGGGGCCGGCCGGCGATCGGCCCGTGGGGGCGGCCGGGCCGGGGACCTGCGGGGCGGGCGAGGGCGGGAGCGGCGCCGCCGGGATGACCCCGGTGGTGTCGACCGGCGGCGTGAGCGGGGCCATCGGCGGGGGCGGTGCCGGCGGCGGCGGGCCGGCGACCGGCGGCGGGGCCGTCGGCTGGAACATGGGCGGCGGGCCCGCCGGCGCCTGGTAGCCGGGCGGCGGGGTGGCGGGTGACGCGGCAGCGGGGGCCTGCGCCCCCGTTCCGTGGAACGCGAGGTCGGTCATCCCGACGTGGATGACGTCGCCGTCGGTGAGCAGATGGGGAACCGACACCAGCTGCGCGTTCACGTAGGTGCCGTTGCGGCTCCCGACGTCCCGCAGGTACAGGTCGTTGCCGAGCCGGGTGACCTGGGCATGCGTGTACGACACGGCGGGGTCGGAGATCGCGACGTCGGACCTGGGGTCGCGGCCGAGGTTCATGGTCTGACCGGCGAGGTCGTGGCGCCGGCCGCCGACGTCGAGCCACCCGAGCACGGCGCCCACCGGCGCCATCGCCACGGTGGGCGGGCGGACCCGGGCGCCCGACGGATACGGCCCCCCGACCTCGGGCGCGGCGGCCGGCCTCGCGGTCGTCACCTCCGGCGCCTGGGGGCCGAAGCCGGCGCTCGGGGCCACCTGGGACGCCGGCAGGGACACGACGAGCCTCGTCGAGCCGAGGCGGATCACGTCGCCCTGGCGCAGCGGCGTCGGGGCCATCACGGGCGCGTCGTTGAGGAACGTTCCGTTGCGGCTGCCGGCATCGGAGAGCATGAACGCATTGACCTCCAGCCGGATCTGGGCGTGGCGCCCGGAGACGTACTCGTCGGGCAGCACGATGTCGTTCTCGGGGTGGCGGCCGATGACGGTCACCGGCTTCGTCACCCGGTACGCCTGGCCGCCCTGGACCGACAGCGTCAGCTCGGGAGCCTCCTGCCTGGTCAGCTCGGGCAGGTCGGGAATCGCCCGGACCACGCTGCCGCGCCGGAGCTCGCTGTTCGTGGGGACCGCCTGGTCGACGGCCGCGACGGTCGCTGCTCCCCGCCCGACGGCATCGGGGTCGTGCTCGTCGAGCCAGGACGCCACGTCGAACCGGGGATCGAGCAGCCCGGTGGCCACCTCCGAGACGTCGACCCCCAGCTCGATCAGCCGCTTGAACTGCAGGGCCCGGGAGCGGACCCCCTGACGCCGGTTCCCGAGCATCAGCGCGCCGACCAGCCTGCCGTCTCGGAGGATCAGCTTCCGGTACCGGATCTCCCGCCCCGTTCGCGGGAAGTCGGGGATGACCTGGTCGCCCTCCCCCTCGATCGTCCGCCCGACCGCGCCCAGGTCGAGGTCCCACAGGCGCGTGGCGTTGTACTGCACGCCAACCCGGTACTGGTGGTTCCCTCCGCTCATGTTGATGCCGGCGGCGCGGCCCTGGAGCCGGGCCGGCTCCCACAGGCCGAACCCCCGGCGCCGGCCGGTCGCCGGGTCGAGGACGGCCGCGATGTCGCCGGCCGCGAACACGTTCGGGACGTTCGTCTGCATGCGTTCGTCGACGGGGATGCCGCGCTCGGTGGCCACGCCGGACCCGTCGAGGAACTCGATGTTGGCCCGGATGCCGATCGCGGAGCCGACCAGCTCGCAGGGCAGCTCCTGGCCGGACTTCAGCCGGACGGCTCGGACGCGGCGGTCCTTCGAGCCGAGCACCTCGGTGATCTCGTCGTTCAGGCGGAGGTCCACACCGCCGGAGCGCAGCCGCGACCACACGAGGTCGGATGCCGTCCGGTCCAGGATCCCCTCCATGAACATGTCGCCGCGGATGACGTAGGTCACCTCGACGCCGCGGTTCCGGAGTCCCTGGACCCACTCGATGCCGAGTGGCCCCGCGCCGACGACCACCGCACGGCGAATCTGCTTGCCGGCCAGGCCGTCCAGGACCACGCGGGCGTCCTGCATGGTCCGCATGGTCATGACCCCCGAGAGGTCGGCGCCCGGCCACGGCGGGAGGTTGGGGTTGGCGCCGGCGGCGATCAGCAGGCGGTCGTAGGGCAACCCACCGCCGCTCGCGAGCAGCAGCGTGTTGGTGCGGGTGTCGATCTGGGCGACGCGAGCCTGGAACCGCTCGACGCGGAACTCCGTGTAGAAGTTGGGCGGAACGGCGAACAGCTGCTCCTCGCGCAGCTCGCCGATCAGGAAGTTCGTCAGCGCCGCGCGGTAATAGGCGGCCTGGGGGTCGTCGGACAGGATGATGACCCGCCCATTGGGATCGGCCCGGCGGATGTAGAAGGCGGCGGTCGTGCCGGCAGCGCCGTCACCGATGATCGCGTACCGGGTCACGCTCCCTCCGCTCGACCCACCGTGGGGGCCGGATCGTATCCCCCGCCGACCAGTTCGTTCAATCGGTCCGATTTGCCCCGGTTGGCTCTCAACCCGTCGGCACTGTCAGCTGGGGGGTGGGAATCGGGGACGTGGCCGCGGCGGAGGGGATCGGGTTGCCGCCGGCGATCTCCCGGTTGGCGTCGGTCAGCATCTTACGGGCGGTCGGGCCGTAGGAGCCGTAGGGCGATGAGTCCAGGTAGCGCTGGAGGTAGGGGATGGCGTCCTGGGGGCGGTCCAAGCCTCGCAGCAGGATCGCCCCCTTGTAGAACAGCGCCTCCGGGTAGCCGGGCTGGACCTTCAGCGCGCGGTTCTCGGCCGCGAGTCCCTGTAGGGGGCGGCCCGACAGGTGCACCAGCAGGCCGAAGTTGGCCAGCGCGTCCACGTTGTCCGGTTGGAGCGCGAGCGCCGCCGTGTACTGGCGGAACGCGTCGCCCAGCTGCCCGCTGTCCTGCAGTCGGTGCGCGTAGTCGAGCCTTGCGGCGACGTCGTGGGGGTTCGCGCGGACCCGGTGGGCGTACCACCCGAGGGAGTGGGTGAGGTTCACACTGGCGCCGCGGTCGTGCAGGGATCGCATCAGCGCGGGGACGAGGCCGACCGAAAGCGCGATCACCGCGACGAGGGCGATCGCCAGGTACCGGACGGGGCTCCGCCGGGGGCGCTCGGCCGGCGCGCCCTCTTCCTTCTTCCTGCGTTCCTCGATGGCGCGCAGCACCCGCGCCATCCGGGTCTCGGTGTCCTCGCGCAGCCGGAGGTACTCCTCCGCCTCGATGGCGCCCGCGTCGCGAGAGGCCTGGAGGTCCTTGAGCGACACGAGCAGCGCCAGGCGGCGGTCGTCGAGGGGATCGCTCAGCGACTCCAGCGCGGGGGCGGTCGCCCGCCGGTACGGCGCCACGGCGCCGAACACGACGGTCGCCATCATCGCCGCCAGGGCCGCGGTGACGATCACGGTGTTCACGGGACCTCTTCCAGCTGGGCGATCTCCCGCTGGATGCGGTCGCGCTCCTCGCCGGTCAGTCGGGGCTCGTCGGACGACTCGGCTGGGTCCGCGACCGCTGTCTCGTCGTCCACCGGGCTCGTGGCGCGGCGACGGCGGCGCACCACCGTGAAAGCCAGCGCCCCGCCCGCTGCGACCGCCAGCGCGGGGGCGAGCCACGCGAACAGGCCGATCCCGCCGGCGTCGGGGGTCAGCAGGATCCACCGCCCGTACCGGCTCACGAAGAAGCTCTCGATCTGCGACGCCGTCTGGCCCAGCCGGAGCCTGCGGGCGATCTCGACGCGCATCTCGCGGGCGAGGCCCGAGGGGGAGTCGGCCACCGACAGGTTCTGGCACTCAGGACAGCGGAGGTCCTCGGCGACGACCCGCACCCGCTCCTGGAGGGTCGGTGGCCGGGAGGGCCCCCGCGTGGCGACGACCGCCAGGGCGACGGCCGCGACCGCCACGGCGGCGGCCAGGACCAACGCGGTGCGGCGCACACTCCGCTGGCCGGTGGCCTGCGGCGCACCGACGCCGCCCTGGCCGTTCCCGCCGGCCCTCACGCCGAGCCCAACTTCGACATCGAATGGACCTGTCGCTCGATGAGGCCGTAGGTGGTCACGCTGATCTGCTTGTACGCGATCCGCCCCTCGGGGGAGATGAAGACGGTCTCGGGCACACCGGTCACGCCGTAGGCCAGCGCCGTCCGCCCCGACGGGTCGTACAGGTCTGGCCACGTCGCCGGCAGCTGGTCGAGGAATGCGGCCGCCCTCGACGGAGTGTCCTGGTACAGCACGGACAGGAACACCGTCCCCTCGTTCCCGAACCGCTGCCACGCGGCGACCAGGTTGGGGTGCTCGACCACGCAGTCGGCGCACCAGCTGGCCCAGAAGTTCAGCACGACGGGGTGGCCTCGGAGGTCCGACAGCCGCACGATCTTGCCGGTCCGGAGGTCCCTCAGCGCGAACTCCGGGGCCCGCGTGCCGATCAGCTGGTCCTGCGGCGTCGCGCGCGGGTCGCGTCCGAGGCCGAACCCCAGCAGCACGGCCAGCAGGACGACCGGCACCAGGCTGAGCACCACGACCCGCCACCGGCGGTCTCCGTTTACGCGAGGCTCGCCCGTCACGCGGTCACCTCCACCCGCTCCGGGACGGGTTCATCGGCGGACGGCGACGGCTCCGGACGATCCCGTCTGCGCCGCCGGGCCGGCCACAGCGCCAGCGCCCCGCCCAGCACGATCACCGCACCGCCCGTCCACAGCCACATCACCCCCGGGTTCGAGAACAGCCGGAACGTCGCCGACGTGCCCTTCTTCGACAGGGACTGCAGCGATGCGTAGAGGTCGTGGAACCCGTTGAGGGGCGTCCCCTTCGAGATCGACGGCGTCCCGATGGGCTCGTTCCTGTCGGACGGGTAGTAGTTCAGCGAGGGGATCAGCACCCCGATCCGCCGCCCGCCGTCGACGATCACCAGCGTCGAGACGAACACCACGCGCTGGGGCTCGTTCCGGAACGTCGACCCCTCGTACCGCAACGTGTACCCGGCGAACTGCGTCGACTGCCCGCGGGCCAGCGTGACCTCCTTCTGGGTCGCGTACGTCGACGACCACGTGATCGCGACGATCGCGATCACCAGCCCGAGGTGCGCAACCAGCCCGCCGTACAGGCGGCGGTTCCGCGCCACGGCTCCGACCGCGGAGCGCGCGACCGATCCGCCGGAGGCGCGGCGGTGTGCCCGCACGCCTCGCGCCATCTCCGAGACCGTCGACGCCGCCACGAACGCCGCCAGGCCGAACGCGAAGATCGCCACCGGGTGCCGCACGCCGGTGACCACCAGCCCCGCGATCGTCAGCGCCCCCGCCCACACCGGCATGCGCAGCCGTCGCAGCAGGTACCGGGCGGATCCCACGCGCCACGGCAGCAGCGGCCCGATCCCCATGAGGAACAGCAGCAACAGCATCACCGGCGCCGCCGTCCGGTCGAAGTACGGCCCCCCCACCGACACCTTCGCGCCGGTCAGCGCCTCGTTCAGCAGCGGGAACACCGTCCCGATCAGCACCGTGAACGTCAGCGCGGCCAGCAGGACGTTGTTCCCCAGGAACACGCCCTCCCGCGACGCCAGCCGGTCGATCGAGGACTCCGAGGCCAGCATCCGAGACCGCGCGGCGATCAGCCCGAACCCCGCGCACAGCACGATCAGCAGGAACCCGAGGTACATGGGACCGACCGCCGACTGGGCGAACGTGTGGACGCTCGACAGGATCGACCCCCGGGTCAGGAACGTCCCGAACACCGTCAGCGCGAACGTCGTGACGATCAGCGAGAGGTTCCAGACCTTCAGCATGCCGCGGCGCTCCTGGACCATCACCGAGTGCAGGAACGCCGTCGACGCCAGCCACGGCAGCAGCGCGATGTTCTCGACGGGGTCCCACGCCCAGTACCCGCCCCATCCGAGCACCGAGTACGACCACAGCGACCCCAGGAACAGCCCCGCCGTCAGGCACACCCACGCGAACAAGGTCCACCGCCGGGTGATCCGGATCCACTCGTCCGAGAGCCGGCCGGTCAGCAGCGCGGCCATGGCGAACGCGAACGGCACGGTCATGCCGAGGAACCCGAGATACAGCATCGGCGGATGCGCGGCCATCAGCGGGTGGTTCTGCAGCAGCGGCAGCGGCCCGCGCCCGTCGTGCACTGCCTGGGGCAGCGTCCCGAACGGGCTCGTGGCCACGGTGACCAGCAGCAGGTAGAACGCCGACACCGTGAACATCGTGCCGAGCGCCCACGGGAAGGTCTCGGGGCGCTTGCGACGGAACCGGATCGCGACGGCCACCAGGTAGCCGGCCAGCACGAGGTTCCACAGCAGCAGCGAACCGTCGTCGGCCGACCACAGGGCGAGCACCTTGAAGAACGTGGGCGTGGCGCGGCTCGAGTTCTCGGCCACGTACCGCAGCGAGAAGTCGTTCGCGAGGATCGCCGCGAGCATCGTGACGTTGGCCACCAGCACCAGCGCGACCAGCGAGAACGCCGAGGTCCGCCCGCTCTCGACCATGAGCGCGTTGCGGCTCCGGGCCCCGGCGAAGGAGACCGCGGCGCCGTACACGGCCACGAGCAGGGCCAGGACCAGGGCGAACGTCCCGATGACGGATGCCATCGCGCGACAAGACTACCGGCGAGGCCCGGAACTGGCGGAGGGGTCGTCGCTCACCCGTCCGGCCATGCCGCGTCGAGATCGCTGAGGATCCCGTCCAGGCTCGCGGGGCCTTCGGTGAGGTATGTGATCATCGCCTTCCAGAACCGGCCCGTGCCGACCTCCGGGGGCATGAGGTCGGACGCGTCGTGGCGGAACGTGTCGGCGGCGAGGGCTCGGTGGACGAGCGCCGCCTGCTCGCGCCAGAACGGCGGGTAGTTCTCCAGGCCGAAGTGGCGGTTGGCCATGATCAGCCCGTCGTCGAACTCCAGCGAGCCGCGGCCGAAATCGCCACCGAGCATGAACCGAATCACCTCGCGGACCTCGGGGCGGTCGGCGAACGCCCCCACCATCTCGCCGCCCCCGGTCACCGCCAGCGGAGACCCCTCGGTGATGGGGGGGAACGGGAACACGTCAGCCTGCGTCCCGGGAGCCCCCCGGGGCAGGAAGTTCGCGGCGAACGACGGGAAGTGGTGCAGCCAGCACCCGGGAGGATCCGCGAGCATGGGGGTCTGCGCCGCTGCGAAGCTCGTGCTCGCCGCCCCGGACGTCCCGCCACGCACATGGCGGTCGGCGAACAGCACGTGCCCGAGGCGCTCGAACGCCGTGCGGACCTCGGGGCTGTCGAACGGGAGATCGTGGAACGTCCACCGGTCGTAGGCCTGGGGGCCGGCTCCGGCCAGCACGAGGTCCTCGATCCAGTCGGTGCCCGGCCAACCGCTCGCGTCTTCCCCGGACTCCCAGCCCATGCACCAGGGGGTGTGACCGTCCGCCGCCATCCGATCGCCGAGTGCGACCAATTGGTCCCACGTCCTGGGGACCTCATAGCCGGCCGCGTGGAACTCGGGAGTCGGATACCAGACGAGGCTCTTGAGCGACAGGTGGATGAACCCCCCGTAGGTCCCGCCCTCGTCTGACGGCCACGAGCCGTCGTGCCCGACGGTTCCGAGGGAGACCAGGTACGGGCTGGTGTCGGATCGCAACCGTTCGACGTCCAGGTAGCCGCCGAGGTCCGCCAGGTATCCCTGCCGGGCAAGCTTCACGAGACCGGTGGGCTGTTGGAAGAACGCGATGTCCGGCGGGTTCTTGGGAGCGACGTTCTCCGTCAGCCAGGTGTAGAAGTCCGGGACGCCCACCAGCCTGACCTCGATGCCGGTGCGTTGGGTGAACCGCCTCATCTGGGTCTCGAAGTCGGCCGGCCGACTCGATTCGGGGTCGAACGCCGTGTAGACCGTGACCTGTGTTCCGGCGAGTGGCCTCACCACCGGGTTGACCGGCTGCACCGCGCGGACGGGCTCGGCCGGGATGTCCCTCCCGGACGCCTTCGGCAGCGAAGGACAGGAGGGGGTCCCGAAGAACTGCTCGCATTGCTGGGCTGTGAGCGATCCGGTGACGTGCTCCCTCGCGATGCGCGCGAGCCTCGACAGCGGTAGGTCGAAGATGCCACGCGTGCCGAGCGGTCCCTCGAGGACCTTCACGGGACCCCTTCGGATGGGATAGTCGACCCCGGCGGCCTGGATCGCCCAGTGGAGCGCTTCCACCGTTGCGGCCGGGACCGGCTCCGCGAGATCCGACGCCTGATCCACTGCGTGCAGCGCGAGATTGAGGCTGAGCTGCGGGTCGGTCTCGAGGTTCGCGATCGACCCGGCGGTCAGGCGATCCACCGACTCCCGGCGGTTGTTCAGCAGGACCTCCAGCCGCCGACGGTCCGCCTCGCGACTCCGGTTGACCGCGACCACGGTGAGGCTCGCGGCGACCAGCGAGGCCACGGCGAGGACCGCGACGAGAGCCCGAAGGCGAACGACCGACCTTCGCTCCAGCCGGGCCTCGCGGGCCCGTCGCTCGCGCTCGGCCGCCGCCTCGGCCTGGGCGCGCGTCCGGCTGGCGGCGAGGTACTCGCGCTCCCGATCGGTTGGGCGGACCGAGCTCGTCCCCATGGCCTCCTCGACCTGGGACAGGCGGTCGCCGGCCAGGAGGTAGTCCTCGCCCTGGCCGGCCTCGTCCCACTCGCCCGCAGCGGCGGCGACCTTGGCCTGGAGCCGAAGCTGCTCGCGCGAGGATTCGATCCACTCCCGGAACCGGTCCCACTCCCGGAGTAGGGCCTCATGGGCGATCTCCACGGTCGGCCCGCGAGTCTGTGGGTCCCGGTCGAAGGCCAGCAGGCGGCGTGCTCCGAACGCGTCGATCGCGGCGTCCATCGACCGGCGGTCGACCCCGAGCGAGGTGAGCTCGGTCCGCAGCACGCGGCGGCGCGTGTTCTCCACGCCACGCTCGCCCACAGTGACGAGCCGCAGGAACAGCTGCCGGGTGGCCTCCTTCCCGAGGTCGTTCAGCAGGCCGTACAGCGCCTCCGCGCGGCGCGCCAGCGCACCGGACGCACCGCCCACCCGCCGCCAGGCCTCGAGCGTGAGCGTCGACCCGGTGCGCCCTTCGAACAGCTCCGTCAGCGCGTACTGGAGCAGGGGCAGTGCCGCCGGCCGGCCCCCGACCTCGGCCACGATCTCGGCCAGGAGGTTCGGCTCGAGCCGAGCGCCCACCGCCTCCGCGGGACCCGCGACCGCCCGCTCGAGCTCCTCGGTCGACAGCGGCGTGACCGC
Source organism: Actinomycetota bacterium (assembly GCA_045805265.1). GTDB lineage: Bacteria > Actinomycetota > UBA4738 > UBA4738 > JACQTL01 > JBJMLO01. Next base: position 27,206 of record JBJMLO010000023.1, on the reverse strand, counting down.
GTAGGTCCGGCCTGCGAGGAGGTCGCCGAACCCGCTGTACATCAGCGGCCGGTCGTAGAAGTCGGCTCGGAGGGTGACGATCACCCGGACCCGGCTCTCCGGCTGATTGACCGCGGCGGCGATGCCGGCCAGGAAGCTTGCCCGCTCCCCCTCGTCGCCCACCAGGCTGAAGACCTCCTCGAACTGATCGATCACGAGGAGCAGCTGGGAGCCGTCCGGAGGCAGCACGTCCTCGGCCGCCCGCTGGAGGTCGCCGTCCCGTTCGAGGCGCTGGACGAGGCCCGGCCGGCGGTCGACCGAGATTCGCACCAGTCCCGACGCGAGCTCCTCGAACGGATGGGCCCCCGGGACCATGTCGACGACGAACCAGCCGTCGGATCCGGGCAGCGCGCCGGCCCGCAGGGCAGGGACGAGACCGGCCCGCACCAGCGAGGACTTCCCGCTGCCCGACGGCCCCACCACCGCCAGGAAGCGGTTCCCGTCGACCTCCCCACCCATCAGCGCCACCAGGTCCCGGACCGAGTCCTCACGACCGAAGAAGTCGCCCGCGTCGGCCTCGTGGAAGGCGTGCAGGCCTTTGTACGGGTTCCGCAGGTCTCCTTCCCCGACCGGCACCGTCGCCGTCGCGCGGAGGGCCTCCCGGAAGGCCGCGGCGAGTGCGGGGGCGTCCGGGTACCGATCGGCCGGGTCCGTGGCGGTCGCCCGCGCGACGACCCCGTCGACGTCCACCGGGAGTTCGGGCCGGGCGGCGTGGACGGGCGGGAGTGGCTGGTGCGCGTGGCCGTCGAGTCCCCGGTCGGGCCGGGAGTCCGCATACGGGTTTCGGCCGGTGAGGCTCTCGTACAGGACGATCCCGAGCCCATAGACGTCCGTGAGGTGCGTGACCTCCTCGCCTCGGGCCTCTTCGGGCGAGAGGTACGCATGGCTCGGCCAGCGGCGGTCGGCCCCCGCCTCGAGCGCGGCGAGGTCCCTGGCGATGCCGAAGTCCGAGAGGTAGGCGTTGCCGTCCTCGTCGAACAGGATGTTCGCCGGCTTCACGTCCCGGTGGACCACGCCCTGGCGGTGAGCCGAGGCAAGGGCGAGCGCGATCTGTTCGGTCAGCCGCAAGGCCCAGTCGGTGTGGAGCGGACCGGCGGCCAGGGCCTGCCGGAGGCTCCCTCCCCGGAGGTACCGCATGACCAGGTACGCGCCGTCCGGTTCCCGCCAGTAGTCGTACAGCGGGACGATGTGGGGGTGCTCCAGCCGGGCGACGAGCTGGGCCTCCACGTCGAAGCGGCGGATGAACTCGGGGTGGTCGGCCAGTCGGCGACCGATCACCTTCACGGCGACCTCCCGGCCGACCTCGGGCTGGAAGGCCCGGTGGACGGTACCGAAGGCGCCCTCCCCGATCTCCTCCAGCAGCCGGTACCCGCGGAGGCGCTCTCCTCCGAGGTCCAGCGCCGCGTCCTGACGGAGGACCTGCTCCTGGAGCCGCTGCAGCTCGGGCGAGGGGTCGATGCCGAGCTCCTCCCGGAGCACGGTCCGGGCGCGCTGGTAGGCGTTCAGCGCATCCCCCTGGCGCCCCGAGCGGTAGAGCGCCACCACCAGGTTCCCCCACAGGCGCTCCCGGTACCGGTGGGAGCCGATGAGCGTCTCGAGCTCGGCGACGGTCTCCCGGTGCCGGCCGAGGTCGAGCTCGGCGGCGATCCGCTCCTCCAGTGCGGCCAGCCGGATTTCCTCGAGCCGGGCGATCTCCGAGCGCAGCGACGGCTGTTCGGCGAGGTCGTCGAGGGCCGGGCCCCTCCACAGGCCAAGCGCCTCGTGGAGGGCGTTGATTGCAGCGGGCAGATCCGTGGCCGCCAGGACGCGAGACTCCTCGATCAGATCGTGAAACTGGAGAACGTCGATCTCGGCGGGATCCGCCTGAAGCACGTAACCGGAGGAACGATGCTCGATCCGTTCCGGGCCGACGATGCGCCGGATGTGCCGGACGTACGTCTGGAGGGTGTTGCGGGCAGTCTCCGGCGGGTCCTCTCCCCAGATGGCGTCGATCAGGCGCTCGGCCGTGACGACCCGATTCGCCTGGAGCAGGAGGTGGGCGAGGACCACGCGCTGCTTCGGCCCGCCGAGCGGCAGGGCTGAGCCGTCGTCCCGCGCCTCCAGCGGTCCCAGCAGCAGGAATTGCATACGCGCACCGTACGTCGCCGATCCTGCCGGATGGAAGAGCGAACATGGCGGCTTCCAGCGTTCTTCCAGCGCTTTCCTCGGGCTTCTCCAGCGCCGTGCCCCAGCCTCGCTGCAGTGCCCTCAAGGGGAGGGCGGAGAAGAGGAGGTCGACATGGCAACGACACTCGAGCGGAAGGTCGCAACACCGGCCCCCAGCCGGAAGCCGCGGAGGGTGTCCAGTTGGGCGCTGGGAGCCCTGGCGGCGCTGGCGCTGGCCGCCGTGACCGTGGCCGCGGTGGCGGTCCTCCGCCCGGCGCACCAGGTGGAGCCGATCGGCAAGCAGGACAGCTCCTCGTCGCTCTACACGGCGCAGGAGCGGATGGTGATGCGGCTGGCGGCCCAGGGGCTCATCCCCAACGAGACGCTGGAGGGCGGGATCTACCGCATCAAGAGCCTGGTGAACCAGGGGCTCATCCCCCGGGAAACGCTCATCAAGTACCGGCCGGTCCGGCCGCTGTACACCGAGCAGGAGCAGCTCATCATGGCGGCCGTCGCCAGGGGGCAGGTGCCGAAGGAGACCCTCGACGGCGAGCCCTACCGCACGAAGCGCCTCATCAACCAGGGAGTGATCCCCCGCGAGGCCGCATATCCCGCAGCCTCGGATGGTGCGTAGGATCCAGGAGGCGCCGAGGGGGGGGCCGCCTCGGCGCCTCCCACTGCCCTCGCACGAGACCCGTTGTGCTGGGGGGAGCCCTCCCCCGGCACATCGGTGTGGGCCGTCGCCGTGAACCCTCCCTTGAGGCCGGGGCGGCGTGATACAAACGGCGCACCGTGTCCTCCGATCCTCGCGTCGGCACCCAGCTCGGGCCCTACCGGCTCGAGGAGCCCATCGGTCGAGGCGGCATGGGCGTCGTCTACCTGGCCAGGGACCTCCGCCTGGAACGGAAGGTCGCGGTCAAGGTCATGGCGCCCGAGGTGGCGGGGGACGTCGGGTTCCGGGAACGGTTCGAGCGCGAGGCGCGCATGGCGGCCGCCATCGACCACCCCAACATCATCCCGATCTACGACACCGGCGAGCAGGGCGGGGTCCTGTACCTGGCGATGCGGTTCGTCCCGGGGACCGACCTCCGCACGCTGCTGGTCGAGGCGGGCGCGCTGCCCTCCGACCGGGCCGTGGGGATCCTCCGGCAGGTGGCCAGCGCGCTGGACGCGGCACACGAGCAGGGGATCGTCCACCGCGACGTGAAGCCGGCGAACATCCTGCTGGCCTCGGGCTCGGGCGGCGACGAGACGGACCACGTGTACCTCACGGACTTCGGGCTCACCAAGCGGTTCGCGCAGGCCAGCCGGGCGCTCACGGCCAGCGGGCAGTTCGTCGGGACCATCGACTACGTCGCCCCGGAGCAGGTCGAGGGCCAGGCCGTCGACGGACGGGCCGACGAGTACTCGCTGGCCTGCGTGATGTTCGAGTGCCTGACAGGCGCCGTGGTCTTCGGCGAGACCTCCGACGTGGCCACGCTGTTCGCCCACGTGCAGCAGCCCCCGCCGCCCGTGACCAGCCTGCGCCCCGACCTCCCCGTCGAGGTCGACGAGGTCGAGGGCCGGGCCCTGGCGAAACGCCCCGACGACCGGTTCGCGACGTGCCTGGAATTCGTGACCGCCATGCGGGGAGCCCTCGGGACCTGGGGGGCGCGTTCGGAGCGGCCCGCCGCCGACGCTCCCGAGCGGACGGTCGCCGCGCCGCCCCCCATGCCGCCCCCTCCTCCCGGGGCCGGGGGCACGCCCCCCGCAGACGTCCCGAGGATGCCGGCCGCCCCGCCGGATTCCCGCCCGGAAACGCTCGCGTCCGCCCCGCCGCCGGCGATCGCCCGGCCGCCGGGGCCGAGTGCTCCCCCTGCGACCCCGCCGTCGGACACTCCGGCGACGGAACGCGCGGGGCCACCCGCGCCCCGCCGGGCCGGGAGGGCGCTGGTGCTCGGTGGGGTGGCGGTGCTGCTCGTCGCGGGAGCGGTGATCGCCTGGCTCCTGCTGAAGGGCGGGGGGGGAACGCCCGGTGGAGACGGGAACGAGACGACGCCGCCGGCCGTGGGGATCCAGCTGGCCTGGAAGCCCAGGCCGCAGGCGGCCCTGTCCGGAGCGGGGCTCCAGGAGATCGCCGCGGTGACGAGGGTCGCCCAGCCCGGGTCCGGTGGAAACACGCTCGCGGCGGCGGGGTCGGCCGTCGTCGCGGGCCGGCCGGACGCCGACGCCGCGGTGTGGCTGTCGCACGACGGCCTGACCTGGAGCCCATCGCCCGGCCAGTCCGGGCTCGCGGAATCGGGGGCGCAGGCCATCAACGGCATGAGCGGCGCGGGCGGAGGACGGCTCGTGGCGGTGGGGTCGGACGGCCCGCCCGGGAGCGAGGATGCGGCGGTATGGCTCTCCGACGACGGGGGGGAGACGTGGTCCAGGGTCGAGGGCTCGCGACGGCAGCTCGGTGGCTCCGGCGCCCAGTCGATGAGCCGGGTGGGCGGCACGCCCGTCGGCCTGCTGGCGGCGGGGTTCGACACCGACCCGGTGGACGGCAAGGACGGCGCCGTCTGGATCTCCAAGGACGGCACCTCGTGGAAGGAGTTCACCGGCGGCGACCTCGGCGGGCCCGGGGAACAGAAACTCAAGCGGATCGCCAGGCGGCCGGGGACGACCGGGTTCGTCGCGGCCGGGTACGACACCACGCCGGGGAAGGGCACCGATGCGGCGATCTGGCTCTCCGACGACGGCAGGAGCTGGTCGCAGGTGCCTTCAAGGGATCTCGTCGGCAAGGCGGGGAACCAGGCGATGAACGACATCCAGGAGGTCGGGGACCAGCTGGTCGCGGTGGGGTTCGACGACGCGGCGGGGAGCGGCAGGGACGCCGCCGTGTGGACCTCGTCGAACGGCACGGACTGGACGGAGATCACCGGGGGGGCGCTCGCCGGGACCGGCGACCAGGTCTTGACCCGCGTCTATCCGACCGGCGGCACGCAGGCCGGGTTCCCGAAGCTCGTCGGCGGCGGCTTCGAGGTCGTGAACGGAGACCAGAACGCGGCGATCTGGTACTCGGACGACGGGCGGACGTGGACCCGGGAGACCTCGAGCGAGGGCGAGCTGGACGGCGCAGGGGCCCAGACGATCGGCAGCATCGTCGCGGTGAACCATAGCTTCCCGCTGGTCGCCGTGGGGTCCGACGGCACCGGCAGGAAGAGCGACGCCGCGGTGTGGGCGGCGAAGGGACCGGCCGCCAGGTAGGCCGGCCCCCGCGGGAGCTCAGACCGGGCCGCTCACCGCAGGGCTCGGGGTCGAGCCTTGTTTGACCCAGCCCTCGGTGCCTTCGGCCATGACGTCCCACCGCCGGCCGAACGCGTGGAGGCCCCGGACGTCGATCCGGCCGCACTCGGGCGGCACCAGCGGGTCGAGCTGCAGCGACCCGTCGCGAGGCTCGGCGCCGAGGATCAGCCGCAGCCACAGGAACGGCGCCGCGGTGGCCCACGCCTGGGGGCTCGACGCCGTCGGGTACCGCACCGGGAAGCCGCTGTCGCTCCTCGGGTACCCGGCGAACACCTCGGGGAGCCGGTAGGCGGACGACCCCGCCGCCTCGATCATCGTGGTGGCGATGCGGTTGGCCTCGCGGCGGTATCCGTACCGGGCCAGCCCCGCGCAGATCAGCGAGTTGTCGTGCGGCCACACCGTTCCGTTGTGGTACATGATCGGGTTGAACGCGGCGTCGTCGGTCGACATGGTCCGAACGCCCCAACCGCTGAACATCTGATCCGAGAACAGGTGCCGGACTACCGTCGCCGCCCGGCCCTCCGGCACGATGCCCGACCACAGCAGGTGCCCCATGTTCGACGTCATGGAGTCGACAACCCGCTTCGCGCCCGCCTCGGGACCGGCCAGCGCCTCCGCGTAGTAGCCGCCCCGCGCGTCGACCCAGAAGTCGGCGTTGAACCGGTCGAACAGGGCCGCCGCCTCGGCACGCAGCCGGGCCGCCAGGTCCACCTCGCCCCACACCCGCTCCGCCAGCTCCGCCGTCCGGACCTTCGCGTCGTACGCATACCCCTGGATCTCGCAGCACGCGATGGGCGGCTGCGCGAGCTCGCCGCTCGAGTACACGACCGAGTTCGATGAATCCTTCCACCCCTGGTTCACCAACCCCCGCTGGGACCGCGTCGCATACTCGACGTAGCCGTCGCCGTCGCGATCGCCGTACCGATCGATCCACTCAAGCGCCCGCATCGCGTTGCCGCGCAACGCGTTGACGGTCTCGGCGTCGCCGGTGACCCGCCAGTACTCGGAGAGCAGGATCAGCCACAGCTGCGTAGCGTCGTTCGTCCCGTAGTACGGCCGGTGGGGCATCTCCCCCAGCACGGTCAGCTCGCCGAACCGGATCTCGTGCAGGATCTTCCCGGGTTCCTCGTCCTTGAAGTCGTTGACCTCCTTCCCCTGCAGCGCCGCCAGCGCCCGCAGCGCGCCCTTGGCCAGGTCGGGACCGATCAGCAGCGACTGGAACGAGGTCACCAGCGTGTCACGCCCGAAGATGGCCATGAACCATGGCAGGCCCGCGGCGGGCAGCGAGTAGTCGTTCCCCTCGACCTCCGCCTGCAACCGGAGCGCGGCCAGGTCCGCGATCGAGGTCTGGTAGGCGAGGTCCATGAGATCCCACCCCGTCTGCAACGTCGGAACCTCGGCGCGCCACCGTCGGAGGTCCGGCGACCCCTCCCGCCACTGGATCAGCGCCATCGACGCGGCCCGCTCCACCTCGTCGAGGGGCTCGAAATGCCGCTCGCCCATCCGCACCGCGACCTGGACACGGGTCTTCCACACGGCGCGTGGGTCGAGCCGGACGCGGAACACGAGATCGTCGCCCTGGATCTCCGCGGGCTCGCTCGAGTGCACCCGGCAGGCCGCGGTGAACTCGTCGTGGTGGTACTCGAACACCAGCGCGCCGGTGGCCCGGTCGTGCGCGGGATGGAACTGTCCGAGTTTGCGGAAGTCCTCCCGCTTGACCTCGAACAGGTCGGCGAAGTCGGCGCCGCACGACAGCCGGACCTCGATCTCCAGAGGCACCGTGACGTGGCTCTGCACGGAGATCACCTCGGTGAGCCCGTCGCCGACGAACCGGAACCGCTGGATCGACATGCTGCGGCCCGGGATGCCCTCGAGATCGGTGTTCGTCAGGAAGAAGGCCGCGGAGTCGTAGTCGCCGGCGCCCGAGGACAGCAGCGAGGGACGCGCGCCGTTCACCGTGAGCGCGAACCGCGACAGGAACCGCGTGTCCTCGTGGAACAACCCGCCAAGCGACCCGCCGAGGATGTCGCCCCTCGGGTCGGACAGCATGAAGGTCGACCCCTTCAGGATCTGGACCCAGCTGACCTCCGGGCTCTCGCCGCCCTCCGGCATGCCACCTCCTGGCCGCCCGCCGACGATACAGCGCCGCGCCCTATGCTTTCGCCGCCATGTACGAGCCGCCGCCCGACGACCCCGGCCTCGTCCTCGGCACCCAGATCGGACCGTTCCGGCTGGACGAGTTCCTGGGCGAGGGCGCGATGGCCCGGGTGTTCCGCGCGACCAGGCCGGACACCGGCCAGGTGGTGGCCCTCAAGCTGCTGAAGCCGAAGCTGGGCGGCGATCCCGTCTACGTGCGCCGGTTCCAGCACGAGGCCCGGGCCGCCGGGACCGTCCACCACCCCAACCTGGTGCCGATCCTGGATGCGGGGGAGCTCGGCGGCCGGCCCTATCTCGCCTCGCAGTTCGTCGGGGGCCGGTCGCTCGGCCAGGCGCTCGAGGAACGGGGGCCGCTGCCCCTGCCGGACGTGCTGCGCATCGCTGCCCAGGCCGGCGCGGGGCTCGACGCGCTGCACGCCGCCGGGCTGGTGCACCGGGACATCAAGCCGGCGAACATCATCCTGGAGCTCGACGGCACCGCTGCCGTCACCGACTTCGGCCTGGCCAAGGGGCCCGCGTTCACCGTGCTCACCAGCCCCGGCCAGGTCATGGGAACACTCGACTACCTCGCCCCCGAGCTCATCCGGGGCGGCAAGGGCACCGCGAGGTCCGACCTGTACGCGTTCGGCTGCGTGGTCCACGAGTGTCTGACCGGGAAGCCGCCGTTCGGGGAGCGCAGCATGTTCCAGCTGGCCCAGGCAGTGCTGAACGACACCCCGCCCGACCCGACGATCGGCCGCCCGGACCTCCCCGCCCAGCTGTACTGGGCAGTCCTGCAGGCGCTGGCCAAGGACCCGAACCACCGGCCGCCCTCGTGTGCCGTGTTCGCGCAGATGCTGGCCAACTGCGCGACGCCGTTCGTCACGTAGCGGCCGACCCGTCCTCGGCCCCCGCTCCAGACGAGCGGCGGACCAGCAGCACCACGATGGCCACGCCGACGCCGATCGCCACCGCCTGGAGCGCCGTCGCGCGGCCGCGGGCGGCCGCCGGCCCGGCGGGCTGCGGATCCAGCACCGAGGCCACCGCCCGGATCAGGCCGACGCTCGGGCGAGGAGGGAGGAAGGTCACGTACCGCGCCTCCCATCCCGTCGGGCGGAACTTGGCCTTGAACCTGCCGAGCGACGCGAAGTGGTACCGGTCGTCGAACCGCTCGAGGGCGACGCGCAGCAGTCGCGCCAGCCAGCGCGCCCGTCGGTCCATCTGCCGGTCGGAACCCCGCAGCGGGGCGATGCCCAGCGTGGCGAACCGGGCGCCCCGGGCCGACAGCCGTTCCAGGGCCTCCACGATGAGCAGCTCGGTCGCTCCGGTCACGCTGTCGGGGAGCCGGACCAGGTCCTCGAGGTACCACCCGTCGCGGCCGTGCACCGGCACGCACCCGAGCACCGCGACCAGATCGCCGTGGTGCCGGGCGAGGAAGATCCGCTTGTGCTCGGCCAGCGCCAGCGGCGCGGCCCGCATGAACGACCGCACGGGACGGCGGCCCAGCGCGGCCTCCCACGCGGCGCGCACGCCGGCGATCTCCCGGTCGACCGCCGGGTCGCGGTCGCCCCGCTCGGCCTCCTCGATCTCCACCCCGGCCCGCCGGGCGTGGTTCATCGCCCACCGCAGCCGCTTCCCCGGATCCCCCCGCGGCCGGTGCCAGGTCGTGAGGTCGAACACGGGTTCCTCGCCGATCTTCAGGACGGCGTGCCCCTGGTCCATGGCCAGGCGGGCCATCCCCTCCTGCACCGGGACCATGCACACCCGCAGCCCGCGGGCCCGCATGGCGGCGGTGAACTCCCCGAGCAGCGTGGCGGCGTCCTCCGGCGCGCCGAGCGGGTCGCCCCAGGCCAGGGCGGTGCGGTGAGCCTCGACGTACGGGACGCCGCCGTCCACGCGCTGGGACTCGAACAGCGACCACGGACCCTCGTACATCGCCAGGAACGAGTTGGGGTTGCGCCCGTGACGGCGGAGGAGTTCGAGCAGCCGGTCCCGCTGGGCGGGCCGGAGTCCGGCGTCTCGCTGGGGCGCTGGTCGGCGCATGGGGCGCGATTGTGACCGAAGCCGGGGGCCGGGGACAGTTCCTCACCCTCTACGATGGCCGCCCCATGGCCAAGAAGCGCAGGAACCGGTCGAAGTCGCGGGCGCGCACCGCGCCGGCCGCCGCCGCCGCCGCCTCGCGGGCGACCGGGCAGCGGACAGCCCGGGGCCCGGCCAACCGTCCCCGGAAGGCGCCGGCGCCGGCGCCGAGACGGGGCGGGTCGGTCCGGCAGGGGATCCGCCGCGGCCTGGGCCGCCCGCTGACGATCGGCGTGGTCGCCCTCGTCCTGCTCGGCGGCTACTACGGCTACCTGTGGCTGCAGTCCAGGAAGCCGCCGGGCCCGCTCGCGTTCGCCTCTCCGGCGCCTTCGCTCGCCGCGCGTGACCTCCCGGGGCTGCAAGTCGGGCCGCCGCCGTGGGACGCGGCGCTCGGCTCGCTGCGGGCCCGGCTGAGCGAGCTCGGCCTGCCGGCGCTGCCGTCCGAGGTCACCGACATCCACCTCCACCTCCACCTCGACGTCTTCGTCGACGGGAAGACCGTCCCGGTCCCCGACGACATCGGGCGGAACCAGGCGGCGGGCTACCTCACGGTCATCCACACCCACGACGGCAGCGGCCTGATCCACATCGAGTCGCCGGCCGGCCACACGTACACGCTCGGGCAGCTGTTCGACGTGTGGGGCGTCCGGTTCACGCCGACCTGCCTGGGCGGCGACTGCAACGGCGGCGGCCGGCTGGTCCGGGTCTACGCGGACGGCACCATGATCCGCCAGGACCCCCGGCTGCTGGTCCTCGGCCGCCACCAGGAGATCCTCGTGACCTACGGGACGGCGGCGCAGGTCCCGGACCCCGTGCCCTCGCGCTACGGGTTTCCGCTGGGCGCCTGACCCGCGACTACAGGATCCGGCGGAGCAAGCGCTGCTTGAAGCCCGTCCAGGGGGGGTACTGCACCGGCGGGTCGGGCTTCACCGGCTTCGTCAGCACGGGCTTGCGGTTGCTGAACGTCTCGAAGCCCTCCCGGCCGTGGTAGGCGCCGAACCCGCTGTCGCCCACCCCGCCGAACGGCAGGCCCGGGACGGCGAAATGGACGACGGTCGTGTTCACGCACACACCGCCGGCCGACGTCCTCCCCACGACCCGCTGCTGCGCGGCCCGCGATTTCGCGAACACGTACAGCGACAGCGGCTTCGGACGCTCGTTCACGAACCGGACCGCAGCGTCGATGCCGTCCACGGCGACGACCGGCAGGATCGGCCCGAAGATCTCCTCCTCCATGAGCGGCGAGGCGGCGTCGACCCCGCGGATCACCGTCGGGGCGATGTACCGCACGGCGGGGTCCACCTCTCCGCCGGCGGCGACCTCCTGGAACCCGCCCTGGTCGAGCAGCCCGGCCAGCCGCGCGAAGTGCTGGTCGTTCACGATCCGGGCGTAGTCCGGACTGGCCTTGGGGTCGTCGCCGAAGAAGCTCCGGATGCTCGTCCGGAGCGCCTCCACCAGCGCGCGCTCGACGTCGCGATGGACCAGGACGTAGTCGGGAGCGATGCACGTCTGGCCCGCGTTGATCCACTTCCCGAACGCGATCCGCCGCGCGGCCACCGCCAGATCGGCGTCGTCGTTGACGATGGCCGGGCTCTTCCCGCCGAGCTCCAGCGTGACCGGCGTGAGGTGCTTCGCCGCGGCCTCCATCACGATCCGGCCGACGCGCGCGTTCCCCGTGTACAGGATGTGGTCGAAGCGCTGCTCGAGGAGCGCGGTCGTCTCCTCGGCGCCGCCCTCGACCACCGCGACCGCGTCGGGGTCCAGGTACTGCGGCACCAGCCGGGCCAGGACGGCCGAGGAGGCCGCCGAGATCTCGGAGGGCTTGCCGACCACGGCGTTCCCCGCCGCCAGCGCCGCGATCATCGGCTCCAGCAGCAGCTGGACCGGGTAGTTCCAGGGCGCGATCACCAGCACCACCCCGAGCGGCTCCCGGATCACCCGGGCGGAGGCGGGCTGCTGGACCCACGGCACCGGGACGCGTTCCGGACGCATCCAGGAAGCCATGTGCCTCAGCGTGTGCTCGACGTCCCGGGTGGTCAGGACGAGGTCGGTGAGCCATCCCTCGATGGCCGGCTTGCCGAGGTCGGCGGCCAGCGCGTCGAGGAACTCCCGCTCGTGCTCGACGAGCATCCGCTTGACCGCCTCGAGCTGGGCGCGGCGCCACGCGACCGGCCGGGTCCGGCCCGTCTCGAACGTCGCCCGGAGGCGGCCGACGACGGACCCGGCGTCCGGCGAGGCTGGCTGCGCGGCCAGCGCCACGGGCCGCCCCGTCCCGTCGTCCGGTCGTCCCCGGGCCTGGTCGATGCCGGGAGCGCCCTCCGCCATGTCCGATCACCTCGTTCCTCGCGCGGGCCGATCCGTGGATTGTGCCCCATCGGCCTGGCGGCCACGCGTCGGCCGGGCCGGCCGCGCGTCAGCCGCAGGTGGCCGCCGACCGCAGGAACGGGAACACGGCCCGCTGGACGCGCCCGCTCGACGGGCCGAGGTCGAGCAGGCCCCATCCGATCAGCCCCGACGGGACCACGACCATGTCCTTCCGCCGCGACCCGGTCACGCGCAGCAGGCGCCGGACCTCGGACACTGGCACGAATCGGTCCTGCGCCAGGGTCACGTACAGCACCGGCATTCGGAGCCGGGGGGCGGCGTCGAGCGCGCCCACGGGGCCGAACGGTCCCTCGATGTACTGGCCCCGGATCACCGCGGGGTCGAACCCCAGGACGGCGAATGGCGGCGGCCGCATCGTGACGGCCGCCACAAGAGCTGCGGCCACGCCCCCGTAGGAACCGGCGAGCGCCAGGCACCGCGACCCGCCGCGGTGCAGCGCAGCGGCCGCCGCCGCCACGTCGAGGTCGAGCCGCCCGGGATTCGAGCCGCCGGAACCGGACTCGCCGCGGTCGCGGTAGTCGAACACCTCGACCCGGAACCCGTGATCCGCGAAGAGCTGCGCCTCGGGGAGCTCCTCGCACAGCGAGTGCGGCACGTCGTTGGCCATGACCAGCCCGACCGGACCCCGGCCGATCGTCGCGGCGTACAGCGGCACGCCGTCGGAGGTGGTGAGGCGCGCGGTTCGAACGGACATGCCGGTCACTGCGCCTGGGCACCGTGCGTCGAGGGGCGTCGGCGATCCCACCGGCGTCGGGGCGGCCACCGTGGGCGACGGAGCCGAGGCCGCGGCGACCGGCGACGGCGCGTGCCCCGCGCCCGACCCGCACGCCGCGAGGGCGACGGCGAACGCCGACGGCACGATTCGTCGCGGACGCCGGCCGGCGAGGGGTGGCAGTGCTTCCTCCGATCCCCTCCCCCGCCCGGTTTCTACGGCGGTCGCCGCGGCACGGGATTGCGGACGTGACCCCGGCCGAGCGAGATTCGGGGGTGGGCGCGATCTCGGATCCGAGCCTGGGCAGCGAATGGGCGCAACCGCCCCTGAAGTGTCCAGAAAAGCTAGAAGGGGTTTCGCGAAAAGACAAATCCACCGGACAGGAGGGCGTCTTGCCGCGTTCTGCTTCCCCGTCCTTCGGCGGGGATGCCGCTCGACTCGCTTCCATCCGGTTCCACCGAACGCGGCCCGGGACGTGGATCAGGCGCAGGCCCCCGTGGGCGCCAGCGCCGGATGCCGGGTGACCCACACGTCGGGATATAGCGTCCCGGCCCGCTCCGAGGTGAACACCGCGAAGTAACCCGCGCACCCCTCGGCGTCGTGGAAGAACCGGTCCAGCTTCATCCGGTTGTCGAAGCTCAGGCCGTGCCAGGCGCAGGTGCGCGTCTCCAGGCAGACGAAGTTGTCTACCGACACGATGCGCACCGTGACGGGGACCGTGGCCCGGAACTTCAGGCGGTAGGTGAAGGTGTCGGGAACCCCTCCGATGTATTCGTGCCCGGGACGCAGCGGGCACCCGGCGTTCGGCCCCTTGGCGCCGCAGCTGTTCCACAGGGAGAAGGTCGGGTGGCTGAGGTCGCCCAGGGTCTGCCGGATCTCGCCCTGGATCGCGTGCACCTGCGTCTGGTAGTAGCGGCTCTGCTGGTGCCAGCGCGCCGCTTCCGACTTCCAGTGGGAGACCTGCCCGGTCAGGGCGTCGTTCCGGACCCCCTCGCTCGAGACCCGGGCCTGGGCCGACGAGAGCTGCGTTCGGGAGGACGAGAGGCGGGAGCCCAGGCTGCCGATCGAGAAGGCCAGGACCACGACGGCGACGGCCAGCACGCCAACCAGCACCCAGGGCGTCGCGCGCGACGTTCCCAGGGCACGCACCCGGCCCCCCGGCCGAGGCGACGCACCGGCGACGGCCTCGAGCACGGGAGCCGACAGGGGCTCCCCGCAGGACTGGCACGTTCGCGCGCCGCCGGGCATGGGCGCGTGGCAGGAGGGGCACGGGAAGACTTCCGGGTTGGCCGCCATCGCCTCGGCTCCTGGTCGGGCCGCTGCCGGGGCGCGACGGGGGGCCGCGCGTCGGCACGCAGATCATTTCCAGGAAATGCCCTCGCCACACCCGGCCGTTCGTAACCGGGTCAGTGGCAGCCGTCGAACGAGAAGTGGCCGGGATCGCTGTGCGGCTCGGACTGGCACCAGCCCGCACGAACGAGCGACGCGATCACGCCCGGCGTGTCCAGGCTCCCCTGCGTGACGTCGACGGCCGCGCCCAGCTGGTGATACGAGGTGCCCGGCGACGCGCACCTCCCGGGGCAGCCCGTCGGGTCGCCGCAGATGCCCCGGCACGCCTCGGCCTGCTGGCCGCACGACCGGTAGCTCTGCACCACCGAGATGGCTCCTCCCGCCAGGCGGTCGGCCCTGAGGAACGCCCGCATGGCGGCCGGCTGGAGGGTCACCCCGTGCACCGTGCGGAGCGGCGGCGCGCTCTGGCAGGGGTCGGCGGGCCGGACCAGCGGGTCATGCCCCCGCGCGAGCCAGGCGAACGCCCCGCCCGCGGCGATCGCCACCACCGCCGACACCGCGACGACCCGGCGCCGCCGGACCCGACGGGTGTGCTTCCCCATCGCCCGAGCCTCTCACGCCCCCGGGGTCAGCCAGGCGGCAGCTGCTGCACGGACCAGCCGTTGCCGTCCGGGTCGCGGAAGAAGACGAACGAGCCCCACGGGAACTCCTGGACCTCGTCGACCTCCACGCCCCGCTCGAGGAGCTCGGCGCGGGCGGCGTGGACGTCCGGGACGACCAGCTGCAGGCCCTGTGCCGAGCCCGGCGGCGAGTCCACCAGGCCCGTCCCCAGGGCGATCGAGCATGCCGAGCCGGGAGGGGTCAGCTGGACGAAGCGGATCTCGTCGCTGACCCGGTGGTCGTGGTCGGCATGGAAGCCGACCCGGTCGGTGTAGAAGGCCTTCGCGCGGTCCACGTCCGAGACGGGAACCGCCACCAGCTCAAGACGCCAGTCCATGAGGCGCGGCAGTCTACGAATCGCACGCCGTCGGCGTCACGGGCCCACGCCGTGCCGGACGATCGCCCGCACGCCGGGGATGCGCATCGCCACGTCGAACGGGAGGAAGTCCATCCCGTCCGGGGTGTCGAGCAGGCCCGGCGCCCTGCCCGCCACGTCGGTGCGCCCGTAGCGCCACACGATCTTGTGCCGCCGGGGGTCGATCAGGACCACCCGGTTGCGGAGGTCGTCGTTCACCGCGATGAGGTGGTTCGGCAGCATCAGGGCGAGCGAGGGATGGTTGAGCTCCCCCGGCCCGGAGTCGGGGCCGTACCGGAACAGCACCCTGCCCTTCGTGGTCATGATCAGCACGTGGCCCGGGCTCGAGTAGTCGGCCACCAGGAGCTTCCCGTTGCCCAGCCACTGCGCGTCGGAGGGATAGCCGACCGGAGCGTGGACCGACCACATCAGCTTCCCGTCCGCCCCGATCCCGTCGATCCAGGAGCCGTTGATCTCGGTCACGATCGTTCCGCCGCCGCGGAGCGGCGTGTCACCGTTGGGCGATGCCAGGAAGCGGGGTGGGTCGTGACGGCAGACGCCGGTGGTCCCGTACTGCTTCACGACATGGCCCGACCTGGAGATGAACAGCACCCGGCAGTTGTGGACGTCGGCCACCGTCCTGACGCCGTTCGGCAGCATGTAGGCGTCGTCCGGTGTGTGGAGGAAGGCCTGCGCGACCCCCGGCACGTCCACGTGCCCGTACGTCCACTGCACCCGCCTGCCGGGGAACGAGATCACCTGGACCGTCTGCTGGTCCTCCTGGTTGCTGATGATGTCGTGCCAGCCCGGGGTGAAGAACGTGTCGTCGTCGAAGTGGAACGGAACGGTGGGGGCGATCCCCGGCCTCGGGTACTGCCACAGGATCCCCTTGTGGCTGTCCACGAGGAGCATGCGGTCGTTCCCGCGGTCCGCGATCAGCAGGAACCCGGGAATGGGGTACGGGAGCCGGGGTCGCTCGGGGGCGCCCGACGAGGCGGTGGCGCCCGGCGAGCTCCCGGACCCGCCCCCCGTCCGCGACGGAGTCCCTTCGGCCGGGTCGCGGGACCGTGCGCCGAGCCCGCCGCCCACCAGCCGGGCGGCCAGCACGACGACGGCCACGGCAGCGACGATCGCGAGCGGCAGCCACTGCCGGCGGGACGGGCGGTGTCGAGTTCCCGTCATCCGATTCCTCGAGCCTCTCCCCATCCGGACGTTCGGTCGCCAGCGTCGCACGGTTCGTATCCGTGCGATCTGCGGACGAACCTGGGACTCGCCCATCGCCACAGGAACGCCACGCGCCTTCGACCAGCATGACCGCCGGGTGTGGGTACGGTGTCGGTGTGGCCGAGATTCACCGCTCGAGCCCAGGACGGCGGCCCGGGCCGGCCGCCCGGGCCTACGACCGCGCGATCGGCGCAGCCGCCCTGGCCGTCCGCTCCGTGAGCCGGCTGGTCAGGGCCGGCGCCGGCACGAGCGCCCCGGGGATGGTGCTCCAGCGGCTCGACCCCGGATTCGTCCGGCGACGGAGCAATCGCCTTCCCGACGGCGTCACGCTCGTGTCGGGGACGAACGGCAAGACCACGACGGCCGCGATGATCTCCCACGTCCTCGCGGCTTCGGGCACGCCCGTCCTGGCGAACGAGAGCGGGGCGAACCTGTTCCGGGGCGTCGCCACGACGCTCGCCACGGCTGGCCGCGAAGAGCGGGCCGCCGTGTTCGAGGTCGACGAGGGCGCGCTCGAGCGTCTGGTCCCGGCGCTGGGACCGAGGGTCCTCGTCCTCACGAACGTGTTCCGCGACCAGCTCGACCGGTTCGGCGAGCCCGAGACCGTTGCGCGGCTGCTCGGCGAGGCGGCGCGAGCGCTGCCCGAGGGATCGACCGTGGTGGCGAACGCGGACGACCCCCTCCTGTGGCACGCGGTGGAGGAGCTGGGCCCGGTCGGGTTCGGCGTCCGGGCCGGCGGGCAGTCGGGTTCCGTCACGCGGATCGACGGCGAGCCCGAGGTCTGTCCCCGGTGCGGCGGCGCGATCCGGTACCGCCACCGGACGTTCGCGCATCTCGGCGCCGCCGGCTGCGCCCGGTGCGGGTGGTCGAGCGCGGACCCGCGGTTCGTCGCGGAGATCCTCGCCCGCCCCGGGCTGGACGCGCTGCGGCTGTCGATCGGCGGGACCGGCTTCGACGTGCGGCTGGGCGGCGTCCACAACGCGTACAACGCTGCGGCCGCGGTCGCCGCCGCCTCGGTCCTGGGGGTCGCGCCGGGCGATGCGGCCCGGGCCCTCGAGTCGTTCACCCCGAGGTTCGGCCGGACCGAGCACCTCGAGTTCGCCGGGCGAACTCTGTGGGTCCTGCTCATGAAGAACCCGGCGGGCGCCTCCGCGCTCGTCGACCAAGTCGTCGCCGACCCGCGCATCCGGACGGCCGTCGTGATGCTGAACGACCTGTGGGCCGACGGACGCGACGTGTCGTGGATCTGGGACGCGGACCTCGAGTCGCTCGTTCGGCGTGGCGTGCCGATCGTGGCGGGGGGCATCCGCGCGTACGACGTCGCGGTGCGGATCAAGTACGCGAAGGGGTCCGTGGCGGCCACCGAGACGGACGCCCATGCCCTCCTCGACGCGGTGACGTCGGTGACGGAGGAGGGCGGCGCCGTCGCGGTCCTCGCCACCTACACGGCGATGCTGTCGCTCCGGCGGGCCGTGCTCGGTTCCCGGGTGGCCCAGGTCTCGGAGCTCGTGAGCTGAACGATGGGACGACGCTTCGACGACCTGGCCGAGCCCCGTCGAAGGGGTGTGCCATGAGCGACCTCGTGCTGGTTCACCTGTACCCGCGACTCCTCCGCACCTACGGCGACCGCGGGAACGTCCTCTCGCTCGTCCGCCGCGCCGAGTGGCGCGGGTTCAGCGTCCGCGTGGACGAGGTCGGCATCGGCGAGCCGATCCCGCCCGATGCCAACGTCGTGCTGCTGGGGGGAGGGACCGACCGCGTCCAGGAGATCGTCGGACCGGACCTCCGCCGCCGCGGCGACGAGCTGCGCGGCGCGGCGGATCGCGGCGCGGTGATCCTCGGCGTGTGCGGCGGCTACCAGTTCCTCGGGACGCGCTACATGCTGCCCGACGGACGGGCAATCGACGGCATGGGGCTCCTCGACGTCGAGACCCGGGCCTCCGAGCCGCGCATCATCGGCCGGGTCCACGGGCGGGGGCGGCTGTGGGGCGATTCGTTCGACCTCGTCGGGTTCGAGAACCACGGCGGCAGGACGACGTTCGGCGACGGGGTCGAGCCGCTCGGGTCGGTCCCCCGCGACCAGGGGAACAACGGCGCGGACGGGACCGAGGGCGCGGTGCAGGGCACGATCGTCGGCACCTACCTGCACGGACCGGTCCTCGCCCTCAATCCGGAGCTGACCGACGCACTGCTGGCGCGGGGCCTCGAGCCCGTGACGGGAGGCGCTCCCCTCGGGCCGCTCGACGACGAGCTGGAGCGCCGGGCCCACGAGGAGTCGGGCAAGCGTCCACGCGAGGAGCGGCAGCCGGCCCGCGTTCGGCGGCTCGTCGCGGCCGGGATCGCGGCCGCCCTCGTCGTCTCCCTGGGGGGAACCGCCCTCGCCCGCGAGGTCGACGACGACGACACCCGTCCCGCGTCGAGACCGGTCGGTCTGGTCGTCCATCCCGGCCAATCCGAGCTGATCGGGCTCGGGGCCATGGCGGATCGAATCGTGCGCCGGCCTGCGTGACCGCTGGATCCGAAGTTCCGAGGCGCGCCCTCCGCGGGGCCCGCCGATGCGAGAGACTCCTTCGCGTGCGAGCGACTCGAAGGCTCATCGCGGCCCTGCTGCTCGCGGGGACCCTCGGTGCCTGCGGATCGGGATCCCTGGGCGGCGCTTCGCCGGGAGACTCGACGACTTCCGTGGGCGATGCCGTCGCGAAGGCCAAGCAGCAGCTGTGCCAGGACCTCCTGTTGATCCAATCGGGATTCCGCCCGGACGCGCTGGGCAGGATGCTCCCGAAGCTGCGAGCCGACGTGTCCGCCTTCGCCGCCGCGGGCGATGCCCAGGACGCCAGGACCGTCCACCAGCTGGTGCGAGCCGTGGCCAAGCTCCGGAAGGCGCTCCTCGAGCGGCATGGCGTCAGCGCGGCGAGCAACGCGGTCGAGGCCGTGGTGGCGCATCTTCCGGGCTGCTGACCCGATTTTCCGCCATACACGTGCGGAATCCCCTCGTGTGTGAGAGGTTCCTTGGCCATGCAGGTCCCGAGGCCGATCATCCCGGGCCGGGCGTCGATGCGCCGCCGGCGCCGCCGTACCGGCAGGACGGCGGTCATTCTGATCGTGCTCGTCCTGCTGGTGGCGGGCGCCGTCGTCTACCACCCGTGGTCACGCGGCGGCAAGAACAAGACCTCGCCGACCACGCCGTCGGACACGGGCTCGTTCTCCGGGAAGAACCCGATCAAGCACATCGTGTTCCTGGTGAAGGAGAACCGGACCTTCGACACCTTCTTCGGCAAGTACCCGGGGGCTGCCGGCGCGACCAGCGGGAAGGGGCTGTCGGCGAGCCACCAGCAGATCACGATCCCGCTGGCGCCGGCCTACGACGAGAATCCCCATGACATCACCCACGGGTTCGTCTCCGGGATCCTGTCCATCGACGGCGGGAAGATGGACGGGTACAACACGATCCTCGACGGGACGGACAAGACCGGCTACACCGTCATGAGCAAGGACTGCTCGGTGTCGCCGTCCAGCGACCAGAGCGCGAAGCAGCAGGGGAGCGGGTGCATCCCCAACTACTACAAGTACGCGGACCGGTTCGTCCTCGCCGACCATTTCTTCAGCTCGATGTACGGCCCCACGACGCCCGAGCACCTGTACACGGTCGCCGCGCAGGACTTCGGGATCGTGGACAACCCCCAGAACATCACGCCGAACGGCGCCACCCCCAGGATGTGCGACGACCCGTCGGAGACGGCGCCGGCGTTCCCCGCCACGCTCACGGCCGCCCAGACCAAGAAGATCAAGTTCTGGGAGGACCACGTCCGGGACCCCGGCAACTACCCCAACTTCGTCTTCAAGATCGCCCATTTCTGGCACCAGCAGCGCCTGTGCTTCGACATGAAGCTGCTGTCGGACGAGATGGACAAGAAGCACGTGAGCTGGCGCTACTACACGGACGACGACACCATCTACAACGCGATGCAGGTCATCAACCACGTGTGGAATGGCAACGACCGCAAGTACGTGAAGCCGCCCGAGCAGTTCATCAAGGACATCAAGGCCGGGCACATGCCGGCGGTCTCGTGGATCAACCCGCCGGACTCGTACAACGAGCACCCCGGGGAGAACGTCAGCGTCTGCGCCGGCGAGAACTGGACCGTGCAGCACATCAACGCGGTCATGCACTCCAAGTACTGGAAATCGACGGCGATCATCGTGGTGTGGGACGACTTCGGCGGCTTCTACGACCACGTTCCCCCGCCCCACTACGACGTCCTGGGGCTCGGGCCCCGGGTCCCCGCGCTGATCATCTCGCCGTGGACCCGCAAAGGGGGCAACGCGGACGGCGGCACCGTCGACCAAACGACCTACGAGTTCTCCTCGGTGCTGGCCTTCATCGAGGACACGTTCCACCTGAAGCCGCTCACCAAGCGCGACAAGCAGGCGAACCCCCTCAAGGGCGCGTTCGACTTCCACCACGCCGACTTCTCGCCGCTGATCCTGAACTACCGTACCGACTGCCCCTACGGCACGGACCTCACCCCCGAATAGCTGTCTCCAAAAGTGCCGGTGGCCGCTCAGAGTCCTCCCACCGACCGCGTCCACTCGTAGAAGGAGCATCGCTATGAACCACTCGATCCGATCATTGGTGTCGCTCCGGGCCCGGCTCGGCTTCCTCGCGGCAGCGGTCGCCGTCCCCCTCGTGCCGTCCGCGTCGGCCACCGCGGCGACGGCGGTGGCCTGCACGTTCAACCCGGTGAATCACCCAGAGGTCGACTCTCCACCCTTTGACCAGCTGTACGGCATCGACGCGCTCTCGGCGACGAACATCTGGGCCGTCGGCAGCAGCGGGGCGGCGGGCAGGCCGCTCGTGGAGCACTACAACGGGACGAAGTGGAGGATCGTGCCGAGCCCGGACAAGGGATCCACCACCGAGCTGTACGACGTGACCGTGCTCGGCGCGAAGAACGCGTGGGCGGTCGGCTACTACACCCCCGTCGGTGGTGGCCACAATCGGACCCTCGTCGAGCACTGGAACGGGACCAGGTGGGTCGTCGTCGCGAGCCCCAACCCCATCGCGGCCAGCGACAACTTCCTCAAGGGAGTCGATGCCGTGTCGGCGACGAACATCTGGGCCGTGGGCGCCAACGGCCGGCCGGGGAACAAGACCGTGATCGAACATTTCAACGGTACGAAGTGGGTCACCGTCCACGGGGCCTCGCTGGCGAACGGCGGGGACCTCCAGGACGTCTCGGCGATCTCGCGGACCAATATCGTTGCGGTCGGGCACGCGGGGACGTCGGGGGGCAACGAGGCCCTCGTCGAGCGGTTCGACGGCTCCAACTGGGCCAGGGAAACCGTTCCGCCGGTCTCCGGATCCGGCGCCGATCTCATCGGCGTGTCGACGCCGAGCGCCACGGCCCAGTGGGCGGTGGGCAGCCGGTCCGGCACCGCGGCCCTCCAGACCCTGACGATCCGCAACACGGGCTCCGGCTGGGATGTGGTCGACAGCCCCAACGTCGGGACCGACAAGATCAACTTCTTCAACGACGTGAGCGCGGTCGCGGCGGGCAACGCCTGGGCGGTCGGCGAGCGGGACAGCAACAGCTTCGTCCGCCGAACCCTCCTCGCCCACTTCTCGAGCGGGAGCTGGAGTGTCGTGTCGAGCCCCAACTCCGGGACGGCCGCGAACCGGCTCTTCGGCGTGGCCACACCGACCGGGATGAACATCTGGGCCGTCGGAACCGCCAATCACCCGATCGGGTCCACCGGACTCGTCGAGCACGGCTGCTGACCCCGGCGGGTTGCGAGTTGCGGACCCACGGCTTCCCCCCTCGGGAGCAGCTTCCGACCGAACTCCTCCCCTCAGCCGAAGGGACTCACATGAGCTTGGCCACCACCTCCCGCAGGTCGCGAGCGGTCCGCGCGGCAACCGGCAGGTCCTTGTCGACCACGGCGGTTCCCAGCTCACCGACCAGCGTGTCGATCCGGACGAGCGTGACCGGATCGAGCGTCTGCGCGATGCGGTCTCGGATCCACTCCAGGGTGACCACGTCGCTGCGGACGCCGCCGAGGAAACCTCCAATGGCGTCCACCAACGCCCGCCGAGTCCACAGCTCGAACCGCATGGTGTCGACCCTGGTCACCGGCCGGTACCGGAGCTGCAGGTCGTTGCTGGCGTACGCGGCGTCGATCGACGCCGAGCGGGTGCTGGCGCGGTTGCGCACTGCGACCTGCGCCACCAGGTTCCGCAGCGCGACGCTCGTCGGCTTCACCAGCCGCGGCGGCACGTCGCCGTCGCGGTACGCCACCCAGGCGTCGAGCATTCCCCGCGAAATGATCTCCGCGCGTGTCCACTGCGCCCGCGTCGCCAGGCGCGAGCCGAAGATGCGGTCGGCGCCCCTCGAGATCGTCTTCAGCTCGACGGGCACCCCGCCCGGCAGCGAGTCCGTCGGCGAGGCCAGCGCCATCGCCTCGACGTCGGGGCCATCGGTCGACCTGAACTCACCGTACCCGGGTGCGAACAGCTTGTTGCTCGGCGGGGCGTCCTGGTGGATCTCCCGTGCCACGATCCCGCCCGAGACCGGACCCGACGGGCCATCGAAGGTCTGGTCGACCTTCGTGACGTGGACCTCCTCGAAGGAGTTCCCGGGAATGTTCTCGGCCCGGTTCACGTCGCCGACCTGCGGATCCGAGGGCATGATCATCGCCATCGGGCCTTCGGTGCCTGCCTGCCACGTTCCTTCGGTCGTGTCGATGAGCCGGTTGGCGCGGTAGTCGGCCACACTCTCGCCGAGGTACCAGACCGATCCGTCGTCGGCCTGCGCGTAGAAGTCGATGGCAGTTTCCTGCAGGCGGCCTCCGAGGAAGGCCATGTATTGCGAGACCAGGACTCGCACGCATTGGCCGGGCGTCCACTCGACGATCTTGGTGAACGGCAGCAGCGTGGTCTCGGTGTGGAAGACCTTGCCGTCGACGTGTCCGTTCAGGATCGCCGACTTCAGCTGGCCGATGGGGAACAGTGGGTTGGTCACCGACGTCGAGCCGGAGAACGGCGCGGCCACGAGGTCACGCCGCGCGGAGTCCGGTGCCAGGGGGAGATCACCGAGACCTGCGGCATCGAGTTGTGCCTGGGTCGGCTGCGGGATCTGCGTCGACACGCTGTTCCGGCAGCCGAGGCCGGGGGGCGATGCCGCGATGGCCGAGGGCTGTCCCTCGGCACCCCGCCCCGCAGTGAGGACGAGCAGCATGAACGACGCCGCGAGGGCTGCGATGCCCATCGGGCCGCGTGCCCTGGGGGCCAGGCCAACACGGTCCGTGGGTTGCCGGGATGTGCGTGCTCTGGGCATGGGCTCCTTCCTCCGCTTCGGTGGGATCGAAGGTTGAAGCCCATGCTGGGCCGCGGCGGCTGAGAACACGCTGAGAGGATTCGCTCGCATACTTCCCGCTCGCGGTCGGTCGGCGCGACGCACGACGGGAACCTTCTCGAGCAATCGCTGACCGGCTCGACGGAGTACGCGACGCTCGTCAGGGTAACGACTTACTTGGCTCACCTGATTAGTCGCGGCTTCGGGACTCCCCTCGACCTCTGTGTCCTATGAACAGGACGAGGAGGGTCACTAAAGGGGCTAACAGGGAAACGGCGGCTAGGGTCAATCTGATATCTCGTGGCCACGGCAACACGCTCGCGAGGCCTGCCAGTACGCCGATCCCGATGCCCACCAATACCCATGGCCGTGCATTTACACGCGCCATGGTCTCTACTTCGTCGCCTTGTACCGGAACCAAATCGCGCCCGCCATCAGGAGGATGACGAAGATCCAGAAACCTGCGTCCATCAGGAGCGGCGGGCGCGCTTCTCCCGCTTGGCCTCAGCCTCTTGGACCTCACGCTTGGGGACGCGGACTAGCTTGCGGGTCAGGTCTTCCATCCGGTCGAACTCCTCGGAGCGGCGGGGCTTGTCGCCCGATGTTCGGCCGTTACCCGTCTTCGTCGTCTTCTTCGCTCTCATCTTCAGCCTCGCTATCAGTCTGGGGCACTTGGCCAGTCTCGTCCAGCATGACAGCCTGCAGCGGCAAGTCGGGCCGTCCAATCTTCAGCGGTGGGTCCCCCCCAGTTGTTCGGACAGAGCGATCAGAGCGCCGTCGAAGGTGTCGAGCTGAGACGCCCGAGCCCGGAGCGCCGTGACGACGTGGATCGCGTCCTTGGGATCAAGTTTCGGGTGATCCCAACAGAGCTGCCGAGCCTGCTCCGCCACAGCGCGATCCACGTTGACGATGATGATGTACGGCTGCCTGAAGAATCCGCTGATCTTCGCGGAGTCGTCAGGGCTGAGCCGGGCGTGCCCATGCTTGGGCTTGATGGCTTCGGCGAGTGCCAGCGCCGATGCGACGATCTCAAGTTCCCCGCGCTCGGCTGCGCGGACGACAGACTCACAGGCGTCCCGCTTGTCGGCCTCTTTGCCAAGCCAGCCCACGAAAGCGACCGAGTCCCAGCAACGTCGGGGCAGACGCGCCATGCTCAGCCTCCGAGGATGCCTTGCACGTCATCGGCTGAAGGGAGATCGGTGGCTGGCGGAAAGACCTCGAAGGACTCAACGTCCACGCTGACCGGCTCCCCGGTGGCCCGATAGTGGATCGTGCCGTATGCGGCGACGCGGTCGCCGAATCCCTGCTTGACCTCATCCAAGTCCACCCGCTGGCCGAAGTTGCATCGAACACGGCGACCCGTCAGCGAGTCGTAGATCGAGAACTCATGCTTGTTGTGGATCGTGATTGCCTCAAGGGTTCCCTCGACCGACCCGAGGGACGAATACTTGGGACCGATGAGTTCGTCCACGTTGGCAGAAAGTCTGCTGGTGACCTCCACCTGCTGCTTGCCCTTCCTCACGCGAATGTCGGACAGGTTCTTGCCCCGCAGGTCAGCAAGCATCTTGGCCTTCTCCAAGGCTCGGTCCGAGAAGAAGGGCGGGCGTTCGGCGCGCCTCTGAAGACGTCGAATGCCGTTGGCGACAGCGCCGACGGTCTTCCTCACCACCGCCTGCTTCACATCGTTGCGAGCGGGTCGTCCTTCGATCTCCACCACGAGCGGGCTGGCCTTGCTGATGGAACGGATGATCCAGCGGACGGAGGGCTCAGCCGACTCCGACACGCTCCGATCCACGGATTTCATGATGCCGTCGAGAGCTTCAGAGGCCTGGACGAAGTTCGCCCACGTCAAGCCGGGTCCGTCGAGCGTGAGCGAAAACCGCTCTGCTGCGCCTGAACCACTGTCACGCGTCGCCATGACTCCCCATTCCTAGCCGAACACGTGTTCGATGATACCGGGACCTCCCGACACGCATCATGCCTTCCCCGTCAAGCCATTCCAGGTCAGCCGACGACCGGCGACCATCGCCAGCACCCCCGCGAACCGCCCCAGGTCGTCGTCCTTCCGGGCGTTGAAGCGGTAGACCTGCTCATCGAGGTAGCGGAACAGGTGGAAGGGCTGGACGCTGACGTAGGTGCCCCGGAGACCACGCTTGAGCAGCGACCAGAAGTTCTCGATGGCGTTGGTGGATACCTGCTCCCGGACGTACTCGACGGCGTGATCCACGGTCTCGTGCTCGTAATCGTCGGCGAGCCCGGTGTAGGCGAGCGCGGAATCGGTGTAGATCGTGGAGCCCGACTGCACGTTCCCCCGGACGAAGCCCTGCAGAGTCGGCCGCTTCACGTCGGGGACGACCTGGGCCTGAACCTTGCCGCCACGCTCGATGAGACCGACGACCTTGGCCTTGTCGTCACCGCCACGCGACTTGATCTTGGCCCGCCGCTCCTTCGCGTGCATGTTCCTGGCGAGCCCCCCGATGTAGGTCTCATCAACCTCGACGGTCCCCGCAGCCTCGAACGAGCCGGTCTGCATGGCGAGCCGGACGCGATGGAGGACGAACCACGCGGACTTCTGCGTCAGTCCGATGGAGCGGGCCAGCTCGTGCGAGCTGATCCCGTTTTTCGCGTTGGCGATGAGCCAGATCGAGCACAGCCACTTGTCGAGCTTGATCGGGCTGTCCTCGAAGATGGTCCCAACCTTTACCGAGAACTGACGGCGGCAGGTCTTGTTCTTGCACTTCCACAGTCGCCGGGTCGTGATGTAGCCGTGGTCCTTGCCGCCGCAGTCGGGGCAGATCGGCCCCTCAGGCCAGCGCAGGCGGGCCACGAACTCGGTCGCCACGTCGAGGTCCGCGAAGTAGCGAGCGGCTTCGATGAGGGTGGTGGGGAGGCGGTGCTTCGTGCTCATGGGGTGAGTCTACTACCTAGCCCCATGGTGTGTCAAGTAAGTCATTGCCCTCGTCAGCGTGAGGGGCCAGGCGGGCTGGCTGTTCATCTGACGAGGTCTTTGATGGGCGCGCCCCGGGGCGCCCGCTGCCCGATGGCCTTCCAGATTACGCACCATGGGCCTGAGGCGATCGGTGAAGGCGACGAGTTTCCGGATTGGGGGCCGCACCCGTTGGCAATGGAGCGGCCTGAGGAGCAGCCGGTCGGGGCCTGGCCCCCCCTTGGAGGCACCGTCTGGGTTGGCCTCGATCTCTAGCGAAGCTTCGCCTCAGACCTACGAACCACTACGTCTCCGCTCTTTAAAGAACCCCAGGTCCGGATGAATGAAGTCTGCCATTCCTCACCATCCGGTCTGAACATGTGTTCCCCTCCTCGGCTTCGAGTGGGTGGGTCGTAAGCCTTGAGAATGCGATGCCCCTGCTCAGCTGGGACGGCGGGAGTAGCAAACCGGGAGGCGGAAGACGCGCACGTGAGGCGTCCCCTCTTTAGGTTCGGGGTTCGACCAAGAACTCGAACCGAGGAGGGCTCACGTGCGCGTCACCACGGCATTCAATCGGATGCTGGGTCTGCCCGGTGCATCGGTCACGTCGGTGACCTTCGGGCCGGACGGCATCGT
>JBJMLO010000022.1:0-107190 GCA_045805265.1 Actinomycetota bacterium | reverse complement strand
GATGCCGTCCGGCCCGAAGGTCACCGACGTGACCGATGCACCGGGCAGACCCAGCATCCGATTGAATGCCGTGGTGACGCGCACGTGAGCCCTCCTCGGTTCGAGTTCTTGGTCGAACCCCGAACCTAAAGAGGGGACGCCTCACGTGCGCGTCTTCCGCCTCCCGGTTTGCTACTCCCGCCGTCCCAGCTGAGCAGGGGCATCGCATTCTCAAGGCTTACGACCCACCCACTCGAAGCCGAGGAGGGGAACACGCGTTCGATACTTGCATGGTCATGAGCACGCTGTGGTCGGGGATCGACGAGATCCAGGGAACCGAGCTCCGGTACCTGGGCGACGGCGAGGTGGTGGATCTGCTGACGGAGGTCCGGGGGGCGATGTCCGCGCTCGCCGCGGAGGACGCCCGGATCCTGGCCGAAATCGAGCGCAGGGAGATCTTCTCCCGCGACGGCCACCTGTCGATCACCTCCTGGGTGGAGTCGAGGTTCCACACCTCCTTCTCCGAGGCTGCCAAGGGCGTCCGTATGGCCAGGGGGTTGGAACAGATGCCGGCGACCAAAGAGGCGCTGGCCGAGGGGGAGGTGTCCCAGGCCGCCGTGGGGATGCTCCTATCCGCCCGCGAGGCGAACCCCGAGGAGTTCGCTCGGGCGGAGGACACGCTGCTGGAGGCGGCCCGGTCCCTTCCCGTGCGGGATCTCCGCCGAGCCGTGGAGCACTGGAGAGAGGTCGTGGAGCCCGAGGCCGCCGCGAGGGACGAGGCCGAGCGGTTCTCCCGGCGGGGACTGCACGTGTCCCCCACCTTCGAGGGGATGGTCCGGGTGGACGGGAACCTCGACCCCGAGACCGGGCAGTGCCTCATCACGGCCCTCGGGGCGGTGACCGACCCGTGGGTGCGCGGCGGTGAGCGGGACGACCGGACCCCCGCCCAGCGCCGGGCCGATGGCCTGGGGGAGGTGTGCCGGGGGTTCCTGGACCGCTCCGATCGTCCGGTAATCGCCGGGGAGCGTCCCCACGTCACGATCACAATGGACCTCGAGGCGTTGGAGGCACGGGCGGGGTATCGCTGCGAGCTCACCGACGCAGGGAGGGTCGCCCCGGAGTCCGCCCGGCGTTTGGCCTGTGACGCCTCGGTATCGAGGGTGATCACCGCCGGAGGATCCGAGCCTCTGGAGGTGGGGAGGCGGACTCCGGTGGTCCCGGCGTCGCTGCGCCGGGCCGTGGTGGTCAGGGATCACCACTGCCGGTTCCCGGGGTGCGATCGTCCGGCGTCGTGGTGTGACTGCCACCACGTGGTCCACTGGGCCGACGGGGGGCGGACCGACCTTTCGAACCTCGAGCTTCTGTGCAGGCGGCACCACCGGATGGTCCATGCGGGGTTCGGGCTGGCCATGACCGATCATGGCCCGGTGTTCACCCGGGAGGACGGGACCGTGATCGAGGGCCGGGCACCCCCGTAAAGAAGGAGCAGGTGGGGGTCCTGCGACGCTGCACCGGCGTTTGGTGAGCTGTTCTCCGGTGATCGAGACGATGACTCGAGATTCCGCATGGATGTGATTGCGTGGCGGGGCGGCTCCGCCTAGAGTGAACAGGTGTTCGAGCGGGTCGTCCTGGGCGTGGACCCGGGGATCGCCACCGCGGGGCTTGCTGTACTCGGCGAGCGGAACCGGCAGCCGGAGCTGATATGGGCGACGACGGTGCGCACCGCGCCGGGGCTGGGGGAGGCCGCGCGCCTGCGCCTCCTGTACGGGGCGGTACGTGATGCCCTTGTCGAGCACCGCCCGGAATCGATGGCGGTGGAACGGCTGATGTGGGGTCGGAACGTCGGGAGCGCGATGACGGTGGCGAGGGCGACGGGCGTGGTGCTGCTGGCGGCCGCCGATGCAGGCGTGCCCGTCGACGAGTACCCGCCACTGGAGGTGAAGATGGCGGTGACGGGTATCGGCAACGCCGGGAAGGATCAGGTCCGGACGGCACTGGTGCGCACGCATCGGCTCGACGGCGTGCCGGCCCAGCCGGACGCGGCCGACGCGGTGGCGGTCGCGCTGTGCCATCTGACCCAGTCACCGCTGCGACGGTTGCACCGCGAGGCTGCCCGGGCCGACGTGACGGAGGCGCTGGCCAAGGTCACGCCGCTGGCCCTGGCCGCGCGGCGACGGCTGCCCCGATGGGATCCGGAGTGACGCGATGATCTCGTTCCTGGAGGGTGAGCTCGCCGAGAAGCTCGCCGATCGCGTCGTGCTCGATGTGGGCGGGGTCGGCTACGAGGTCCTGGTTCCGGTGTCGACGCTGGCCAAGCTCCCGCCGGTCGGCCGGCGGACGAGGGTGTTCACTCGCCTGCACGTGCGCGAGGACGCCATGGTGCTGTTCGGCTTCTGCTCCTCGGAGGAGCGGCACATGTTCGACCTGCTCACCGGGGTGAGCGGGATCGGGCCGAAGCTCGCGCTGGCGGTCCTGTCGGTTCACTCGCCCGACGGCTTTCGGCGGGCACTTGCCGGGGGCGACGTGGCCGCGCTCGCCACCGTTCCCGGGGTCGGGAGGAAGACGGCCGGCCGGATCGTCGTGGACCTCAGAGACAAGCTCGGCGCCGGTGACGACGCGGTGTCGGGGCCGCTGTCCGAGGTCCGCGAGGCGCTGCTGGCCCTCGGTCTCACACCGGGAGAAGCCAGCGACGCCATGGAGGTCCTTGCCGGCCGGGACGACGGGTCCACGGAGGAATTGCTCCGGAAGGCCCTCCAGAGCGTGGGGCGCTAGCGTGGACGTGGTGAGCGACCTCCACGGCGACCGCGTGCGCGACGACGACCGCGTCCTCCACGAGGAGCGGATCCGCGTGGACCCCGACGACGAGGTCAGGGTCGTGGGCGCGGCCGTGCAGCCCGACGAGCGGGAGTACGACGCCGCTCTGCGGCCCCGGACGCTTCCCGAGTTCGTGGGCCAGGAGCGGATCAAGGAGCAGCTCGACCTGCTGATCGAGGGGGCGCGAGCCCGGGGTGAGCTGGCCGACCACCTGCTGTTCTCGGGTCCGCCGGGACTGGGCAAGACGACGCTCGCGGGGATCGTCGCGCACGAGATGCAGGTCGCGTTCCGCCCGACGTCCGGGCCCGCGCTCGAGCGGGCGGGCGACCTGGCCGCCATCCTCACGAACCTCGACGAGGGTGACGTCCTGTTCGTCGACGAGGTCCACCGCATGCCTCGCGCAGTGGAGGAGGTCCTATACGGCGCACTGGAGGACTTCCGGCTCGACGTGGTCATCGGCAAGGGGCCGAGCGCCCGGTCGATCCGGCTCGACCTCCCGCGGTTCACGCTGGTGGCCGCCACGACCCGGCCCGGGATGCTGACGCTGCCGCTGCGCGAGCGATTCGGGTTCGCACCACGGCTCGACTACTACTCCGAGGAGGACCTGTCGCGGATCGTCGTACGGTCCGCGCGGATCCTGGGCGTCCACGTCGACCCCGCCGGCGCGGAGGAGATCGCCCGCCGCGCACGGGGGACACCCCGCGTGGCGAACCGCCTGCTGCGGCGCGTCCGGGACTTCGCGGAGGTCCGGGGCGACGGCCGGATCACGGCCCAGTCGGCCCGCGGAGGGCTCGAGCTCTTCGAGGTGGACGGCATCGGGCTCGACAAGCTCGACGTCGCGATCCTCACCGCGCTGATCCGGAAGTTCGAAGGCGGCCCCGTCGGGCTCTCCACGCTGGCCGCCTCGGTGGGAGAGGAGACCGAGACCGTCGAGGACGTCTACGAGCCCTACCTCCTCCAGCTCGGGCTCCTCAAGCGGACCCCTCGGGGCCGCGTGGCCACCGACCGGGCCTACCGGCACCTCGGCCTCGCCCCCGAGGGATCGCTGCCGCTCACGTAGCGGTCCGGCCGGTGGGCAGCCTGTAGACTCCCAGGCTGGCATTCAGGAGGCTCGATGATCCCCGTGCTCCACGCCGTACTCGCGGCGACCAAGACCACGCAGACGAACCCGCTCTTCTCGCTCGCGCCGATCCTGCTGATCGGGGTGGTGTTCTACTTCCTGCTGATCCGGCCGCAGCAGCGCAAGGCCCGCGCCCAGCAGGAGCTGACCCGCAGCGTGTCGGAGGGTGACGAGGTGATCACGCTGGGCGGGCTCTTCGGCGTCGTGCGCGAGCTCGACGACGACTCCGTGCTCCTCGAGGTCGCGCCGGGGACCGAGCTCCGTTTCCTGCGCACCGCCATCGCCAGGAGGCTGACGCCCGAGGACGAGGCGGCGGGCGAAGAATCCGAGTACCTGGAACCGGACGAGGAGTTCGGCGGCAAGGACTCGGGGGCCGGCGAGAAGAAGTGACTGCGAAGGGCGCCGCGAGCGAGGCCGCCGCGGACCCACAGCACGAGGCGGCCAGGGGCGAGACGAGCGACCAGCACCTCCGCGAGCAGGCGTCCTCCGTCGGCCTGGCCCGCGAGGAACTGGTCCGCGAGGAAGAGGAGCAGGCCCCCGAGCTCGCGCCGGTCACCTTCGACACCGTTAAGGACAACGACGAGCTGTCGCAGTTCATCGCCGCCGCCGATCGCGTGATGAAGGGTCTCGGGTACACCGAGCACGGGTTCCGCCACGCCAACCTCACCGGGAGGATCGCGTACAACCTGATGAGCCGGCTGGGGTTCGACGAGCACGTCTCGAACCTCTCCCACGTGTCCGCGTACCTGCACGACGTCGGGAACATGGTGGCCCGAGAGATGCACGGCCAGACCGGGGGCCTGCTCGTCTACCAGGTGCTGCGCCGTGAGGTGGCCCCGGAGGACCTGGCCACGATCGTGTCGGCGGTCGCGAACCACGAGGAACCCGACGGCCATGCGGTCGGCCCCGTGGCCAGCGCGGTCATCCTCGCGGACAAGTCCGACGTCCACCGGAGCCGCGTCCGCAAGCGAGCCGAGCTCGAGTTCGACATCCACGACCGGGTCAATTACGCGGCCGAACAGTCGTTCCTCCGGGTAGACTCAGACGCCCGTACCGTCACGCTCGAGCTCACCATCGACACCGAGATCAGCCACGTCATGGAGTACTTCGAAATCTTCCTGGACCGCATGATGATGTGCCGCCGCGCCGCGGAGACGCTCGACTGCCGGTTCCGCCTCACGATCAACGGAGCCCAACTGCTGTGAAACAGACCCGCCGCCTGAAGTGGTCCCTGTTCCTCATCGGAGTCGCCTTCGTGGGCTCCGTCGTCGCCGTCGCCACCGGCCTCCGGCCGCAGTACGGCCTGGACCTGGTGGGGGGTATCTCGGTGACCCTCGAGGCGCCGCCGGGGACCCCCGCCGACGTGCTCCAGCTGGCCGCGGACAACATCCGGGCCCGCATCGACGCCCTGGGCGTGGCCGAGCCCCAGGTCGGCGTGGTGGGCGGCCGCGACATCTCGGTCGAGGTCCCCGGCCTGGCCAAGGGAACCGTCGCGAGGAAGAACGGCAAGTGGTGCTCGTTGCCGGCGACCGGGGGGTCCCTCGGGTGCGACTTCCCCAGCAGGCGCGCCGCGAAGACGGCCTACGAATCGGCCGGCCAGCAGCGGCTGCTCGACCTGATCGGGCGCACCGCCCGGCTGGAGGAGCGGGAGGTCCTCAGCACGAACGCCTACGACCCCGCGAAGACCAAGCTGACCGGGTGCTCGCCGGACGTGGGAAATGCGGTGCCGGCCTGCAAGAACCCCAAGCTCGTGCAATGCCCGACCAGCGAGCCGAACAAGCCGGGATGCCTCGACGCCGACCTCGCCAGCAAGACGGTGACGTATCTCAGCAAGCCGTCGCCCACCAGCGGCCTGATCGCGTACACCCTGGGCAAGGTCGAGATCACCGGTGACGCCATCGGCAAGGCGACCGCCGTGTTCCAGACCGCCTCGAGCAGCAACGTGAGCGCCAACGTGGGGTGGCAGATCAACTTCACCGCGACGAAGTCGGGCGCGGCGAAGTTCAAGGAGGTCACCACGCGGCTGCTCAACAAGCAGCTGGCGATCGTGCTCGACCGGCAGGTGGAGTCGGCGCCCACCATCCAGGGGGTCATCTCGAACCAGGGCCAGATCACCGGTCAGTTCACCGAGACGGAGGCCAAGGACCTCGCGCTCGTGCTCAACGAGGGAGCCCTCCCCGTCGAGCTGACCAAGCAGCAGGTCTCCACGGTCAGCCCGACGCTGGGGAAGGAGTCCCTGCACCAGGGCCTCGTCGCCGGCCTGGCCGGGCTGTTCCTGCTGATGCTGTATCTCGCCTTCTACTACCGGCTGCTCGGCATCGTGACGTGGGCCGGGATGATCATCTGGGGCACGCTCGCGCTCACCATCGTGGCGCTCGCCGGCCAGGTCGTGGGGTACGCGCTGTCACTCGCCGGCGTGGCCGGCATCGTGGTGTCCCTCGGGATCACCGCCGACTCCTACATCGTGTTCTACGAACGCCTGAAGGACGAGGTCCGCCAGGGCAAGACGCTGCGAACCGCGGTCCAGCCGGCCTTCAAGCGGGCCTGGCACACGATCGTCGCCGCGGACACCGTGACGATCCTCGCCGCGATGGTGCTGTACCTGCTGGCCATCGGCTCGGTGCGGGGCTTCGCCCTCACGCTCGGGTTCTCGACGGCGCTCGACATGCTGGTCGTGTACTTCTTCAAGCGGCCGCTCGTGTTCCTGATCTCGCGGAACGAGCGCGTCGAGAACCTCCGCGGGTTTGGGCTGCGGAGCGGCGTGGCGGCCGACCCGATCCCGGCCATCTCCGGGGGCTCCGAGTGAACCTCCGGCGTGCGGTCTCCACCTTCCGGGGCCATCGCGAGCCCCACGTCGACTTCATCGGGAAGACCTGGTACTGGTTCGCGCTGTCCGGCTTCTTCGTGCTGCTCTCGCTCGTCGGGTTGTTCGCGCGGGGCCTCAACTACTCGATCGACTTCAAGGGTGGCGCCCAGCTCCGCTACCCCAACGAGAAGAACGTCTCCGCCCGCCAGATCACGGGCATCCTGGGCCAGTACGGTCGCTCGGACGCCGAGGTCCAGGTGGTGGGCGCGAGCTCCGGACCGCAGATCGTCATCCGGACCCGCTCCCTGAACGACCTGGGGGGACCGCCGCAGACCAAGTACACGGTCCAGAACACGAAGGGCGCCACCGTCGACCAGCTGAAGGAGGCCCTGGCCGAGGTCGGCCTGTTCGACCCCCGCATCAAGCTCACCGGCGACCAGGTGACGGTGGTCATCCAGCGGGTGAGCGACGTCGTCGGCAAGTCCCACGACGTCACGCTGGTGTACCACCCCGCCAAGGACGTGTCGGCCAAGGACGTCGAGGGGACGCTGGCGTCGGTCGGCCGGGCCAATGCCCAGGTCACGGTGCTCGCGGGGACGGTCGTGATCAGGACCTCGCCGCTGACGGCGACGGCCCCGACGCCCGCACCGACCCCTTCGGCTCCGGGGACCAGCGCGACGCCGACGACGTCGACGAGCGGCGCGGCGACGCCCACGCCGTCCGCGTCCTCGGCCAGCCCGTCGGCCGCCGCCACGCCGTCGCCGGCCGCGTCGCCAGCGGCCACCCGGGCCCAGATCCTCGATGCCCTGGCCAAGCAGGCCGGCATCCAGCCGACCGCGATCGCGGCGAACGACCTCTCCAAGGACACTCCCGCGGACGTCGTCGCGGCGCTGGCGGACCGGGCCGGGGTCGATCCCTCCCAGGTCACCGAGAAGGCGCTCGGGGGTGACGAGCGGGCCCGGCTGCTGAACCAGCTGGCCGCCCAGGCCGGCACTACGACCTCGGAGATCGTGATCAACGACGTGGGTCCCACCTGGGGATCACAGATCTCCAAGAAGGCGGTGCAGGGGCTGATCATCTTCCTGGTGCTGGTGACCCTGTACATCGCGTTCCGCTTCGAGTGGAAGATGGCGGGGTCGGCGCTGACCGCGCTCGGGCACGACCTGATCATCACGGCCGGGATCTACGCGCTGGTCGGCCGGGAGGTCACCCCGGAGACCGTGATCGCGATCCTCACGATCCTCGGGTACTCGCTGTACGACACCGTGGTCATCTTCGACCGGGTGAAGGAGAACACCGAGTCCCTGGCGCTCGTGGCCCGCGACACCTATTCGGGGGTCGTCAACCTGTCGCTGAACGAGACCCTGATGCGATCGGTGAACACGTCCCTGGTCGTGCTGCTGCCGATCCTGGCCTTGCTGTTGTTCGGCGGATCGACGCTGAAGGACTTCGCGTTCGCGCTGTTCATCGGCGTCGCGTCCGGTGCGTATTCGTCGATCTTCGTCGCCTCGCCGATGCTGGCCCTGCTCAAGGAGCGCGAGCCGCGGTACGCGCAGATCCGGCTGCGGGCGGCACGGGCGGCCGCCGGGGGTCGGGGCGCGGTTCCGGTGACCGCCGGCGCGCGCGCCCGGCGGCCGGTGGCCGGGAAGAGCGCGGTCGCCACGGCCGACCGCGGTGACGGGGCTACCGGTGACGGGGCTGCCGGTGACGGGGCTACCGGGGCGCCGGGGGCCCCGGCGGCCACGGCCCGGCCGGCGCAGGCGAAGCCCCGCGCCGGCTCCGGGGCCCGGCCGTCCGGCGCTCGAAGCGGCGGGGGCGGCGGGAAGTCGAAGTCCAAGAAGCGCACGCCGGCCGCCAAGCGCCGCCGGCGGTAGCCAATGGACCTGGAACGCCTCAAGGCCCGGATCCGGGACGTGCCCGACTTCCCGCACCCCGGGATCGTATTCAAGGACATCACGCCCCTGCTCGCCGATCCCATCGCGTTCTCCACCGTGATCGACCTCATCGTCGTGCACTTCGGGCGGGGGTCGGTGGACAAGGTCGTGGGCATCGAGGCGCGGGGATTCATCCTCGCCTCTCCGGTCGCGTACCACTTCGGCGCGGGATTCGTGCCGGTCCGCAAGGCCGGGAAGCTCCCCTGGGAGACGCGGTCCGCCGAGTACGAGCTCGAGTACGGATCCGAGACGCTCGAGATCCACACGGACGCCTTCCTGCCCGGCGAGCGGGTGCTGATCGTGGACGACGTGCTCGCCACCGGCGGCACCGCGCAGGCCACCGCGCGGCTCGTCGAGGGAGCGGGCGCGAAGGTGATCGGCATCGCCTTCCTGATCGAGCTCGGATTCCTCAAGGGCCGCGAGAAGGTCCAGGGCTACGAGTCCCTCTCCCTGATCACGTACTGATGGCGACGGGGGGTGCACCGACCGACCCCTGGCCGGCCGGTCGCATCGCCCCGCCCCCCGACCTCCCGGCCGAGGTGGTCTCGCTCGCCGAGAACTCGAACCTCCATCATCCGCTGGGGCCGGGGACCGAGCGCGTCGAGGATCCCCGCTACGTCGTCTTCCTCGGTCCGGGGTCGTTCGCCGGCTTCACCGTGGTGCAGCGCCTCCGACTGGACCCCGGGACCGTGGTGGGCACCGTGGCCGAGGTCCGGGCCCTGCTGAATGGCCGGGGTCGCTTCGAGCGGACCTGGGAGATTGGGTCCTCGGCGACGCCGCCCGACCTCACGGACCGCCTCCTCGCGATGGGCATGGTCCCGGACCGGGAGCCGTACGCCGTCGGGATGGTCCTGGACGCCCCGCCGGGCCCGGGCCCCCCGGACGTCGAGGTGCGCCGGGTCGAGACGCGTGAGGAGTTCCTCGCGTGCATCCGGGTTGCCATGGAGTCCTTCGGGATGTCCGGAGGTGACCTCGAGGAGGCCACGGCGCGCGCGGACGAGGACTGGGAGGCCCTGCGATCGAGCGAGGCCGTCGTGCAGTTCCTGGCCCTGATCGACGGCGAGCCGGTGGCCCAGGCCCGGGCGACGTTCACCCCGAACGGCGTCCTGTTGAACGGCGGCGCGACCCTGGAGCGGGCGCGGGGGCGTGGTGCGTACCGGGCGCTGGTCCGGGCCCGGTGGGACGAGGCGGAGCGGCGGGGCGCCGGCTCCCTGGTCACCCAGGCCGGGGCCATGTCGCGCCCGATCCTGGCCAGGCTCGGCTTCCGGGAGGTGTGCGACATCCGGATCCTGTTGGACCGCAGCGATCCAGGTGCAGGCCACCCCGCGGACGGGTAGTGTCCACCCGATGATCGCGGACGACGAGACCCGCGGCCGTCCCGGGGCCGGGCAGGAGTCCCCGCAGACCCCGGCCGGGAGGGGCGCCGACGTCCCGGCCGAGCAGCGCGGAGCGGTGGACGAGGATCGCACGCCCGATCCCGAGCCGCTCGGTGAGCGCTCCGGCGGGGCGGGCAGCGCCGGGGGCCAGGTCCTCGAGTCGCCGGGCGGCCCGGGAACCGTCGACCAGGAGGGGGAAGACAAGACCCTCGTCGAGGAGCTGGTCGAGGAGAAGGAAACCGGGCTCGGCGAGATCTCCCCCGAGATGGGGACGACGAAGGCGGATCCGGGCGCGGGCGGCGTCCGTTTCGACGAGCTGGTCGACAAGCGGAGGAAGGGCGGCCTGTCCGATGACGAGGCCGACGAGCTCGGCCGGCTGATGGCCCGACGCGAGGGCCGGGACTGGACCAGCACCCGCTCCCTGAAGGCGCAGCCGCCCGACAGCCCCTCATAGCCCGCCGCACGCGGCCGGTACACTTCCTTGGGAGGAGGTCCGCAGCGTGCAGAGCCAGGATCAGGTCAAGGGCGAGCGCCGCGGCGGGCTGCTCTCGCGCCTGCTCCCGGGCGACTCGTCGGCGCCGGCCGAGGGCCTCGACGCCCTGATCCGCCGGGTCAAGAGCGAGAGCCCCCGGGCCGACCTCAAGGAGATCCAGCGCGCGTTCGCGTTCGCCGCGGCCTCCCACTCGGGGCAGAAGCGCATCTCCGGCGAGGACTTCATCGAGCACCCCCTGGGCGTCGCCACGATCCTCGCCGACCTGGGCATGGACACCACGACGCTGATGGCCGCGCTCCTGCACGACGTGGTCGAGGACACGGACCTGTCCCTGGAGGAGATCGAGAAGGAGTTCGGCCCCCAGACCGCCGAGATCGTCGACGGGCTGACCAAGCTCGACCGCATCACGTTCCGGTCGAAGGAGGCCGAGCAGGCCGAGAACGTCCGGAAAATGTTCGTGGCCATGGCCAAGGACATCCGGGTCCTGCTGATCAAGCTGGCCGACCGGCTCCACAACATGCGGACGCTCGGCTCGCTGCCCGAAGGCAAGCAGCGGAACAAGGCCACCGAGACGCTCGAGATCTACGCGCCGCTGGCCCACCGCCTCGGGGTCCACCGGATCATGTGGGAGCTGGAAGACCTCTCCTTCGCCACGCTCCACCCGAAGCGGTTCACCGAGATCGCCTCCCTGGTCGAGAAGCGCAGCGGCGAGCGGCAGGAGTACCTGGACGGCGTCACCGCCGAGGTCCGGGCGCGCCTGCGGGAGATGAAGCTGAAGGCCGACATCGACGGCCGGCCGAAGCACCTGTACAGCGTCTACGAGAAGATGGTCCTGCGCGGCAAGGAGTTCAACGAGATCTACGACCTGGTGGGCATCCGGGTGCTCGTGGACTCGGTCCGCGACTGCTACGCGGCCCTCGGCGCGATCCACTCCCTGTGGAAGCCGGTGCCGGCCCGGTTCAAGGACTACATCGCGATGCCCAAGTTCAACATGTACCAGTCCCTGCACACGACCGTGGTCGGTCCGGGAGGGAAACCGCTCGAGATCCAGATCCGGACCCACCAGATGCACCGCGTCGCCGAGTACGGCATCGCCGCGCACTGGCGGTACAAGGAAGGCTCGAAGAAGAGCAGCGGCGAGCAGGCCGAGCTGGCGTGGCTGGGCAGGGTCCTCGAGTGGCAGCGAGAGACCTCCGACCCCCGCGAGCTGATGGAGGGCCTGAAGATCGACCTGTACGAGGGCCAGGTCTTCGTCTTCACGCCGAAGGGCGACGTGGTGGAGCTCCCGGCGGGCGCCACGCCGATCGACTTCGCGTACGCCATCCACACGGACGTCGGACACCGGTGCATCGGGGCCAAGGTCGGCGGGAAGCTGGTGCCGCTGGACTACCGCCTGCAGACCGGCGACGCGATCGACGTGCTGACCTCGAAGGCCCAGGACGCCGGGCCGTCGCGGGACTGGCTGCAGATCGTCCAGACGCCCCGGGCCCGCACCAAGGTTCGCCAGTGGTTCTCCCGGGAGCGTCGCGAGGACGCGCTGGAGCAGGGGAAGGACCTCATGCAGCGGGCGATGCGCAAGCAGGGCGTCCCGTTCAAGCGCCTCGCCACCGAGGACCTCCTGACCCAGGTCGCGGGCGACCTGAAGTACGGGTCGCTCGAGACGATGTACGTCGCGATCGGGGAGGGGCAGGTCTCGCCCCAGTCGGTGGTGGCCCGGCTGTCGCGGATCCTCTCCGACGAGACCACCGAGCAGGACGTCGACGACGTCCCCCTGGCCCGGCCGGTCCGCATCAAGCGCGAGACCGACGGTGGAGTCGTCGTGAGCGGCTCGACCGACGTGTGGGTCCGGCTGGCCCGGTGCTGCATGCCGGTGCCCGGCGACGAGATCATCGGGTTCGTCTCCCGGGGGCAGGGGGTCAGCGTCCACCGGGCCGACTGCCCGAACGCGCGAGCGCTGGCCCGCGAGCCGGAGCGGTTGGTCGAGGTGGCCTGGCGGGAGGGCAGGGCCACCTCGTTCGTCGTGGCCGTCCAGGTCGAGGCGCTCGACCGCCAGAAGCTGCTCGGTGACATCGCGACGGTCCTGGCCGAGCACCAGGTGAACATCCTGTCGGCGACCTCGCAAGTGGGGAAGGACCGCATCTCGACCCAGCGCTTCACGTTCGAGCTGGCCGACATCACCCACCTCTCGCGGATCCTGTCCGCGGTGAAGGGCATCGAGAACGTCTTCGACGCCTACCGCGTCGTCCCCCAGTAGGGGACGCCAACCGCTCCCGAATTTTTCTCTTGACAGCCCCTGCTGCCTGTGTTAGTCATATGCCTTAGTCATGCGCCTAGGCCAGTCGGCTAAGGGGAGACGGGAGGTCGCGGGGGGCAGCGAGCGGCGAGGGCACGAGGCACGGAGTCGGGACGCCCGCACGTGACGAGAGGGAGCGACCATGGGATACGAGATCGAGGGAAGGCTGCTGGAGGCGTGCACGTGCAACGTCTTGTGCCCGTGCTGGGTCGGGCAGGATCCGGACGGGGGCACGTGTGACGGCGTGCTGTGCTGGCACGTCGACCGGGGCACGATCGACGGGGTGGACGTGTCGGGACGGACGTTCACGATCCTCACCCACATCCCGGGCAACATCCTGGCGGGCAACTGGAGCGTGGTCCTGTATGTCGACGACGAGGCCTCGGCGGAGCAGGAGGACGCGCTGCTCCGGATGTGGAGCGGGAAGCTCGGCGGCCCGGTGGCGGACCTCGCAGGACTGGTGGGCGAGGTCAAGGCCGTGGAGCGGGCACCGGTGACCTTCGACGTGGTGGAGGGCAAGGGGATCCTCCGGGTCGGCGACGCGATCGAGACCGAGATGTCGCCGTTCACGGGGGCGACGGGCGAGTCCACGACGATGTACGACACGGCGTTCACCTCGATCCCGGGGTCGCCCGCGTATCCCGGGAAGGCCGCGTACTACCGCGTGGCCGTTCCCGAGCACGGGTTCAGCATCGACCTGCGCGACCACAACTCGGTGCAGGGCTCGTTCCGGTTCGAGGCGGCGTGACGAGGAGTGTCGTCCTCCCGCGGGCGAACCCGCTCGCGGGAGGACCGCTCAGGCGGCATCGGGAGGCGGACATGGAACACGAACACTCGAAGATCCTGGACGACCGCCTGCCGTTCGTGGCGCTGGTGGCCGGCCTCTCGGCGCTGGCTTGGGCGGTGCTGTGGGTCTGGGGGAGGTCGCCGTACGGGGCGCTCCTCAGCCACCGCTCGCTCGAGCACGTCGACCTGTTCGGCCCGGTCGCGCTGGTCTTCGTGCTGGGGTGGGTCGTGATGACGGTCGCGATGATGCTCCCGACCAGCCTCCCGCTCGTGGCCCTGTTCCACTCGATGACCCGGACGCGGCCGAACCACCGCTCGCTCGTGGCCCTGCTGATCGCGGGATACGTCGCCGTGTGGACCGTGTTCGGCGTCGCGATCCATCAGGGGGACTGGTTCGTGCACCGGGGGGTCCATCGGCTTCCCTGGCTCCTCGCGAGGCCGTGGCTCATCGGCGCCGCGATCTTCGCGGGAGCGGGCCTGTACCAGTTCAGCCGGCTGAAGTACCGTTGCCTGGAGCAGTGCCGCTCGCCGTTCAGCTTCATCGCCGGGCACTGGCGGGGCGGCAACGAGCGGTGGCAGGCGCTCAAGCTGGGGGCACACCACGGCCTGTTCTGCCTGGGGTGCTGCTGGTCGCTCATGCTCCTGATGTTCGCGATCGGGGTCGGGAGCCTGGGGTGGATGCTCGCGCTGGGGGTGGTCATGGCGATCGAGAAGAACGCGTCGTGGGGCCGACGCCTCACGAGGCCGTTGGGCGCCACGCTCTTGCTGTCGGCGCTCGCGATCGCCGTGACGGGCACGAGCCTCGGATGAGCGACGAGGTGGTCGCGGACGTCGAGGCTCGCGTCGATCCGAGGCAGGCGCTCATGGACGCGGCGGAACGGCTGCTGGTCGAGCTGGGGTACGCCGGCATCACCACCCGGAACCTGGCCCGGGAGGCCGGGGTGAACCACGGCCTCGTCCACTACTACTTCGGCTCGATGGAGAACCTGTTCGCCGACACGCTGGAGCGGTTCACCGAGCGGCTGATCGAGCGCCAGCGGGCCATGTACCAGGCGGACATGCCGTTCATCGAGAAGTGGCGGACCGCGATGCGCTACCTGGACGAGGACCTGGCGTCCGGCTACCAGAAGGTGTGGCTCGAGCTGCAGGCCATGGCGTGGAACCGCCCGGAGCTCCGAGGCCGGGTGGCCCGCGTCAACGCCGAGTGGCGGCGGGTGCTGACCGAGGCCTTCTCCGGCGCCATGCGGGAGTACGGCGTCGACGCCGGGGAGTTCGGCCTGGACGCGATCGTCTCGCTGGTCGCGACCTTCAACCAGGGGATCATCCTGGAACGGCACTGCGGCATCTTCGACGGCCACGGCGAGCTGCTCGAGGCCATCGACTCCTGGCTTGCGTCGCTGGAGAAGGGGAGGAAGCGGTGAGGGCCAGGTACCCCGACGCCGACGGCTACGTCGAGCGCGACGGCGTGAAGGTCTTCTACGAGGTGTTCGGCGAGGGGGAGCCCACCGTCCTGCTGCTGCCGACCTG
Source organism: Actinomycetota bacterium (assembly GCA_045805265.1). GTDB lineage: Bacteria > Actinomycetota > UBA4738 > UBA4738 > JACQTL01 > JBJMLO01. The sequence continues at coordinate 92,062 of JBJMLO010000022.1, read as the reverse complement.
GTCGATCATCCACACCCGGTTCTGGAAGATGCAGGTCCCGTACCTGGCCCGGCACTACCGGGTGGTCACCTTCGACGGCCGCGGGAACGGGCGCTCGGACCGGCCGGTCGGCCCCGACGCGTACGACGAGTCGGAGTTCGTCGCGGACGCGCTGGCCGTCATGGACGCCACGTCGACCCCGCGGGCCGTCCTGGTGGCGCTGTCCCGCGGCGCCCACCGTGCGCTGATGCTGGCGGCGGACCATCCCGACCGGGTGCAGGGGGCCGTCTTCATCGGCCCGGCCACTCCGATGGGGGGGATCCTCCCGGAACGGCAGATCATCGAGTTCTTCAACGAGGTCCTCCCCCACGGCGAGAGCTGGGCCAAGTACAACCGGCACTACTGGATGCGCGACTATCCCGGCTTCCTGGAGTTCTTCTTCGAGAACGTCTTCACCGAGCCCCACTCGACGAAGCAGCGGGAGGACACCGTGGGGTGGGGGCTGGACACCTCCCCGGAGACCCTGATCGACACGGTCCTGGCGGAGGGCCTGACGGAGGAGGAGGCGGTCGCCGCGGGCGCTCGCGTGCGGTGCCCGGTCCTGGTGATCCAGGGCAGCGAGGACGCCATCACGGGGCCGCAGCGAGGGATCGAGCTGGCCGCGGCCATCCCCGGCGCCGAGCTGGCGATGCTGGAGGGCTCCGGCCACTGCCCCCAGGGTCGCGACCCGGTGAAGGTGAACCTGCTCCTGCGGGAGTTCATCGACCGGGTCCACCCGCCCACGGAACCACGGCGGTGGGTGCGGGGCCGGGCCCGGCGCAAGCGGGCGCTGTTCATCTCCTCGCCGATCGGGCTCGGGCACGCCCGCCGGGACGCGGCCATCGCGGACGAGCTCCGGGCGATCCACCCGGAGCTCGAGATCGACTGGCTGGCCCAGCACCCCGTGACGCGGGTGCTGGCGGATCGCGGAGAACGGGTGCATCCGGCGAGCGGCCTGCTCGCCAACGAGTCCGGGCACATCGAGAGCGAGTCGGCCGAGCACGACCTGCACTGCTTCCAGGCCTGGCGGCGGATGGACGAGATCCTGCTCGCGAACTTCATGGTCTTCCACGACCTCGTCCGCGAGGGCGGCTACGACCTGTGGATCGGCGACGAGGCCTGGGAGCTCGACTACTACCTCCACGAGAACCCGGAGCAGAAGCGCGCCGCCTACGTCTGGCTCACCGACTTCGTGGGGTGGCTCCCGATGCCCGACGGCGGCGACCGCGAGGCCTTCCTGACGGCGGACTACAACGCCGAGATGATCGGGCACATCGAGCGCTTCCCCCGTGTCCGCGACCGGGCGATCTTCGTGGGGGCCCCGGCGGACATCGTGCCGGACCGCTTCGGGCCGGACCTGCCGTCGATCCGGGACTGGACCGAGGAGCACTACGACTTCACCGGCGACTACATCACGGGATTCGATCCCGGCGAGGTAGGGCCGGGGATCCGCGACGAGCTCGGGTACCGGCCCGACGAGAAGGTCTGCGTCGTGACGGTGGGGGGGTCGGGCGTCGGGGGCCACCTCCTGCGCCGTGTGATCGGGTCGTTCCCCGAGGCCAAGGCCCTCGTCCCGGACCTCCGGATGGTCGTGGTCGCGGGGCCCCGCATCGACCCGGAGTCGCTGCCCCGGCACGAGGGCCTGGAAGTCCGGGCCTACGTGCCCGACCTGTACCGGCACCTGGCGGCGTGCGACCTCGCGGTGGTCCAGGGCGGGCTCACCACGACCATGGAGCTCACCGCGACCGGCCGGCCGTTCCTGTACTTTCCCCTGAAGCACCACTTCGAGCAGAACTTCCACGTCCGGCACCGCCTGGAGCGGTACGGCGCCGGCCGGTGCATGGACTACGAGGCGAGCACTCCGGATGCCATCGCGAACGGCATCGCCGAGGAGATCGGGCGCGACGTGACGTTCCGCCCGGTCGATCCCGGCGCCGCGGCGCGGGCCGCCGCCCGCATCGCCGAGCTGATCTGACGACGATGCGGGTGGTGCTCCAGCGGGTCACGCGGGCATCGGTGCGCGCGGGGGGCGAGCCGGTGGCGGAGATGGGGCGGGGCCTGCTCGTCCTGGTCGGCGTGGGGGCGGGGGACCTCCCGGGGGAGGAGCGCCGGCTGGCGGAGAAGGTCTTCCACCTGCGGGTGTTCCCCGACGACCAGGGGAAGATGAACCGGTCCGTCACCGAGGCCGCCGGCGCGGTGCTCGTCGTCCCCCAATTCACCCTGTACGGGGACGTGCGCCGGGGGCGTCGGCCGTCGTGGGTCGGCGCCGCCCCTCCCGAGGTGGCGCGGGAGCGCGTCGACGCGTTCGCCCGGGAGCTCGAGGGGCTGGGCGCCCGGGTCGCGCGGGGCGCGTTCCGCGAGCACATGGAGGTGGAGCTCGTGAACGACGGGCCCGTCACGCTCGTGATCGACGCCGCCGACCTGTAGGGATGTTTCGCCTGTACGAAACCTCGATTTGAGCAACCAGGACAGAAGTGGCATTATTGACGCATGTCTGCGCCCCCTCGGCTGGCGCTGGCCGACCCCGACGGACACCTCCACGACGTCGAGCTGACGCTGTGCGCGGGTTGCGGGTGTGTGCAATATCAGGCCCAGGACCTGTCCGGCCGGGTGTGGGACGCGGGTCCGGACCAGTCCCGGGGCTGCGGCGACCACGCGTGCTCGTGCCACACGGCGCCTCGCTACGGCGAACGCCGCCATCCCGTGTCCGGCGACGAACTGCTCTAAACCCGCGTCGCTACACTGGCACGCTCATGTACCTCGACGTCTTCGACGACAACGACTTCGGGACGAACTGCTGGCTGATCTCGGGCGAGGGGTCGGACGAAGCGGTCGTCGTCGACCCCGGGTTCTCGCCCGACCGGATCCACGCCATGCTGCGGGAGGCCGGGAAACGGCCCGTGGCGGTCCTGGGCACGCACGGCCACTTCGACCACATCGGTTCCGCGGGGGACTTCTGCGGCGACGACCTGCCGCTGTACATCCACGAGGCCGACCGCCTCGCGCTGACCGATCCGCGGGCCTGGGGCTCGGGGTTCCCGGTGCCGCCGGCCCCGGTGGGGGACGTCCGGACCGTCGTGGACGGCGACCGGCTGGACTTCGCCGGGTTCTCCATCGAGGTCCTGCACACCCCGGGCCACACGCCCGGGAGCGTGTGCTTCGCCACCGACGGGTGGCTGTTCTCGGGCGACCTGGTGTTCCGCGGCTCGATCGGGCGGTCCGACTTCCCGAACTCGAGCCCGGAGGACATGGAGAAGTCGCTCCGCAGGTTCCTGGCGCTGCCGGACCCGCTGCCCGTGTATCCCGGGCACGGCCCGGGCACGACGGTCGGCGCCGAGCGGGCGACGAACCCGTTCCTCGTGGAGGTGTAGTGGAGCCGCCCCGCGGCACGGAGGACCTGCTGCCGCCCGCATCCGGCGTGATGCGGGCGCTGTACGACCGCGCCCACCGGACGGCGGACCTGTACGGGTACCGCTACGTGGAGACCCCCGCGTTCGAGGACACGGAGCTGTTCGCCCGGACGTCCGGGCAGACCAGCGATGTGGTCAGCAAGGAGATGTACACGTTCCTCGACCGGAGCGACCGGTCGCTGACGCTGCGCCCGGAGGGGACGGCGCCCGTCGTGCGCGCCTACCTGGCCCACGCGAACGAGCTGGGGTCCCCGTTCAAGGGGTACTACGTGAACCACTCGTGGCGGTACAACCGGCCCCAGAAGGGGCGGCTCCGCGAGTTCCGGATCTTCGGCGCCGAGGTGCTCGGCGTCTCCGACCCGGGCGCGGACGTCGAGATCATCTCGATGGCGTCGCGGTTCCTGGCCGGCCTCGGCATCGCCCAGGTCGACCTCGAGGTGAACTCGGTCGGGGACGACGTGTGCCGGCCGGCCTATCGGCAGGCGTTGCTGGACTACCTGGAAGCCCAGGCCCCCCGGCTGCGCGACGAGCACCGGGATCGGTTCCGGGAGAACCCGCTCCGCGTGCTGGACTGCAAGGACCCCGCGTGCCGCGAGGTGGCACAGGACGCTCCGCGGATCACCGACCACCTGGACGCCGCCTGCAAGGAGCACTTCGACGCCGTGCTGGCCGGCCTCGCGGACGAGGGCATCGAGGCCCGGGTGGAGACCACGCTGGTCCGCGGGTTGGACTACTACACGCGCACGGCCTTCGAGTTCGTTCACCGGCAGCTGTCGCGCAGCCAGTCGACGGTGTGCGGCGGCGGGCGGTACGACGGGCTGGCCGAGGTCCTGGGCGGACCGCCGACGCCCGCCGTGGGGTTCGGGCTCGGGCTGGACCGTGCCGTGCTGGCCCTCGAGGCGGAGGGTGTCGAGGTGGAACCTCGCGGCGGGGTCACGGCGTTCGTGGTCGCGTTCGGTGCGGGCGCCGCCGAGAAGGGGCGCGCGCTGCTCCGGCAGCTCCGCGCCGCGGGCGTGGCCGGCGAGTCGGCGTTCGGGGAGCGCCCGCTGAAGGCCCAGCTGCGGATGGCGGACCGGACCGGGGCGCGGTTCGCGGTGATCATCGGCGAGCGGGAGGCCGAGGCCGGCGAGGCCACGGTGAAGCGACTGGACGACGGCACGGAGCGGAAGGTCCCGCTCACCGACGTGGCCGCGTGGCTGGCGGGAGCCGCGTGAGCGGCTTCGCCACCGCCCTCCGGACGCACATGTGCGGCGAGCTCCGCCCGTTGCACGTCGGCGAAACCGTGACGCTGTGCGGATGGGTCGCGCACCGGCGGGACCACGGCGGCGTGGCCTTCGTCGACCTCCGGGACCGGCAGGGCGTCGTGCAGGTCGTGTTCCACCCCGAGCGGCTCGAACCCGGCCACCTGCGCGGCGAGTCGGTCATCCGCGTGACCGGGACGGTCGAGCCCCGGCCCGCCGAGAACGTCAACGCGAACCTTCCCACGGGGGAGGTCGAGGTGAACGTCGTCGCAGTCGAGGTCCTGAGCGAGGCCGAGCCGCCGCCGTTCCCCATCGAGGACCGCATCGAGGCCGACGAGCGCCTGCGGCTGCAGTACCGCTACCTCGACCTCCGGCGTCCCGAGATGACCCGGGTGCTCCGGGTGCGCCACCAGGTCAACGCCATCATCCGCCGGTATCTGGAGGAGCGAGGGTTCGTCGAGGTCGAGACGCCCATGCTGACCCGGTCGACACCGGAGGGGGCTCGGGACTTCCTCGTTCCCTCCCGCCTGCAGCCGGGCAGCTTCTACGCCCTGCCCCAGTCGCCGCAGATGTTCAAGCAGATCCTGATGGTGGCCGGGCTGGACCGGTACTACCAGATCGTCCGGTGCTTCCGGGACGAGGACCTCCGGGCCGACCGGCAGCTCGACTTCACCCAGCTCGACCTGGAGATGTCCTTCGTCGAGGAGGAGGACGTCTACCAGCTGATGGAACCGCTGTTCGCGGAGCTGGTGCGCGAGACGAATGGGGTCGAGGTGGCAACACCCTTCCCCCGGATCCCATTCCACGAGGCCATGGAGCGGTTCGGCAGCGACAAGCCCGACCTGCGCTACGGGATGGAGCTCGCCGACCTGTCCGGCGTGTTCGCCGGGACGGAGTTCCGGGCCTTCGCCGGCGCGCTCGCCTCGGGCGGGGTGGTGAAGGCGATCGGGGTACCGGGCGCCGGAGCGGCGCTGTCCCGGCGGGAGCTCGACGACCTCGTCCAGGTGGCGAAGGGTCGCGGCGCGACCGGCCTGGTGTGGATCGCGTACGCGGGCGGGGGGATCCGCTCGCCGGTCGAGCGATATCTGTCGCCGGAGGAGGTGGCCGGGATCACGCAGGCCACCCGGGCGGGCGACGGCGACCTCGTCCTGGTCGTGGCCGACCGGCCGGACCGCGTGGCGGTCGCGCTCGACGCGTTGCGCCGGGCCATGGCCGAGCGGATGGGACTCGTCCCGGAGGGCGCGTGGGCGTTCGCCTGGATCACCGAGCCGCCCCTGTTCGAGTGGAACTACGAGCAGGAGGCGTGGACGTTCACCCACCACCCGTTCACGTCGCCGGCCGGCGACGACCTCGAGCCGGAGACGGCGAGGGCGCGCGGCTACGACATCGTGCTGAACGGCTGGGAGCTCGCCAGCGGCAGCATCAGGATCCACCGCCCGGAGATCCAGCAGGCCGTCTTCGACCGGCTGGGGATCTCGCGGGAGGAGGCCGAGGAGAAGTTCGGGTTCCTCCTGCGGGCGTTCCGGTACGGCGTTCCCCCCCACGGCGGGATCGCACCCGGGATCGACCGCCTGGTCATGCTCCTCGCGGGCAAGGACAACATCCGCGAGGTCATCGCGTTCCCCAAGACGCAGTCGGGCCAGGACCCCCTGACCGGCGCTCCGGCCGAGGCGTCCGAGGGCCAGCTGCGGGAGCTGGGGCTCAGGGTCGCGACGCCGCCGCGGTCGCCGTAGGTCCAGCCGACCGCAGCACCGCCTGGCGTTCGCGTCGCCTCGGCGTTTGACAGGGCGACAGCCGAGGGGTGTAGGTTCCTCGCGCGGAGCATCGCTCGTACCGCGGATTCGATGAGCCAGTAGCTCGGATCCGGGAGCCCCGGCTCCGGGCGTGGTGTCGAGCCCCCTCGCGGGGGTTCACTGAAGCGCCCGGGAGGGCACCCACCTACGTGAGAACACGGTTCACGAGGAAGCGGCACGGGAGATGCTCCGCGGCTCCGTGGCACGCGTGGATCAGCGGGCGTGCCCCGGTCCCGCGGCCAGCGACGAGCGGTCCCCGATCCACTGCGCCGGTGGTGCCACGAGCATGACGGCCAGGGCGTCGAGCCGCCCCCCGTAGCCGGCTCGCAGCTCGTTGAACCGCTCCCACGACTCGTCCGGAGGCAGCAGCGGGATGCCGAGGTCCTTGAAGTCGCGGAGCACCTCGTCGAACTCGTCCCGCTCGATCACCGGCTGCCGTTCCTCGATGCGGAAGAAGTAGAAGAGATCCTCCACGGCGTGCACCCCCGTCGCGTACAGGTTCCGCGCGGCGGGCATCGGCTCCTTGTCCATCACCGACAGGATCAGCGTGGCCGCGTCGAGCACCGCGCCGAGGGACGTCACCCACGACGTGTTGTCGTGGGGCGAGCGGAAGAACGCAAGCATCGGGTAGGACAGGTGCGTCTCGAGGATGTCCGCGGACCACCGCTCCCACTCCCGGAAGAGGTCACCCAGGTTCTGCTTGTCGTGGCTCGCCGCCGCCCGCCGCAGGAGCTCGTGGCCGGAGGGCGGCGAACCCGCCCGGGCATCCAGCAGCAGGATGCCGACCTCCCGCCGGTTGAAGGACTGGTACAGGACCGGGAGGTAGGCGATGACCACCGCGACCAGGCCCAGGCCGACCGCGCCCTCCGCGACGACCACCGCGCGGGTCAGCCCGGTGGCCACCACGTCCCCGAAGCCGATCGTGAACAGCGAGCTCCCGCTGAAGTACAGCGAGGTGGTGAACCGCCCGTCGCCCGCGCCCCCGATCCCGTGCACGAAGGCCGGGCTCCACAGGATGAGCGCGAACCCCACCATGGCCAGCAGCGCCCACGTGGCGAGCAGCAGGAAGAAGAAGCCGGGCGCGGCGACGGACAGGAACTTCTCCCGGCCGGTCGTAGTGCGGAACCGGACCCCGAGCCATCGCCACGGGCGCCAGAACCCCCGGAACAGGATCCTGGTGAGCCGGAATCGCCGGTTCGAGGACCGCGGGACGACCAGCGTGGAGAAGACGTCGAGGAGCGTGACCAGGATGACCAGGATCCCGGCGGGGAGTGCCACCCACCGCATCCGCTACCGCTCCGGCTCCACCGGGGCGGCCGCCGCCGGCGCGGGCTGCGACTCCGGCGGCGACGACGGCCCGTTCCCGGCCGACACCACCGTGGCCGGCAGGAACACCCGGAACGACGTGCCGCCGCCGGGGCGGTCCTCGACCCAGGCCCGGCCGCCGTGCAGCTCCGCGAACCGCTCCACCAGCGCGAGGCCGAGGCCCACGCCGGGGACCAGCTCGGTGCCCGGGCCCCGCCGGAACGGCTGGAACACCGCGTCCTTGAGCTCGTCCGGGATCCCGGGACCCCCGTCGTCCACGCGCAGCGCCAGCCCGTCCCGCTCGGCCGCCGCGCTGACCACGATCGTCCCGTCGCCCCCGTGCTTCACCGCGTTCGAGACCAGGTTCTCGACGATGCGTTCGGTCTTCGCCGGATCCACGTCTGCCAGGAGCGGGTCGCCCTCGACGACCACCTCGATCGTCCTGTGCTCGCGGAGGCCCGCTTCGTGGATCGGCCGCTCGATCATCTGTCGCACGTCGGCGGGCCGGCGCTCGGGCGAGACGATCCCGCGCTGGAGGCGGTCGATGTCGAGCAGGTCGGAGAGCATCCGGTCGAGCCGTCTCGCGCTGGCCGAGATCCGCCCCAGGAGGGCCGCTCGTTCCTCCTCGGACCCGCCGCCCTGCTCCAGCGTGCCGGCCGATCCCAGGATCGCCGTCAGCGGGGAGCGGAGGTCGTGGGAGACCGCCTGCAAGAACGTGTCCCGGATGCGGTCGCCGGACTTCGTCCGCTCGGCCACCTCCATCTGGCGCTGGTACGCCTCGGCGTACTGCCGCGTGGATTGGAAGGCCTGCTTGTAGTCCTCCTGGCTCCGCTGCAGGCGAGCCTCGGTGCGTCCCAGCCGGGTGAGCCCCCAGGCCAGGGTCTCGCCGACCAGCACGCAGATCGGGATGGTGATGGCGGCAGAGCTCACCCCGAAGCCCACGTCGCCCGGCAGGAACAGGATCGGGACGACGTAGGCCACCAGCGCGAGCGGGGAGACCGCGGCCGAGGTCCACCGGGGGAACGCCAGCCCCAGCCACATGAACACGACCACGTAGAACACGCCGTACACGTAGGGCGGGGTCGATCCCGCGAAGTAGTTCCCCAGTGCGATGAGCAGCAGCGCCGGAACCGTGAGCGCCAACTGCCACACGTGGAGATGCCGGCCCCAGTCGATGCGCCACGTCGCGTAGCCGAGCGCGAGGGCGCACACGCTCACGACGAACTCGCCCGCGCGGTCGACGTCCGCAGGTCCAGGCAGCGGGATCGTCAGCAGCGCCAGGAGCCCCGACGCGACGAACAGGAACGCCGCGAGGCGGCCGGTCAGCCGGGCGCGGGCCCGGTGATCGGAGGTCAGGAGGGAGCCGAGCATCCGGACATTATCCATTGTGCGTCACACCTCCCGGACGGCCGGCTCCCGAGCCTGCCGCGGTAGCCTCTTTCCACCATGGCCCCCTCCTCCCGCGACGCGCCGCTGGCCGCCCGGATGCGCCCCCGGTCCTTCGAGGAGCTCACCGGCCAGCGCCACCTGTTCGGGCCGGGGAGGGCGCTGACCGCGCTGCTCGACGGAGGCCACCTCCCGTCGATGGTGCTGTGGGGACCGGCCGGGACCGGCAAGACCACCCTCGCCTACCTGCTGGCCAACCGGGCCGGCGCCGAGATGGTCCAGCTGTCGGCGGTCTCGTCCGGCGTCGCCGACGCCCGGAAGGTCATGGACCGGGCCAAGGCCGGGCCGGGGCTGCTGAAGACGGTCCTGTTCGTCGACGAGGTCCACCGGTGGAGCAAGGCCCAGCAGGACGTGTTGCTCCCGGCAGTCGAGGCCGGGACCGTGACGCTGATCGGCGCGACCACCGAGAACCCGTACTTCTCGCTGGTGACGCCGCTGCTGTCGCGGTGCCTGCTGCTCCGGCTCGAGCCGCTGGAGGCGGAGGACCTCCGTGAGGTGATGACCCGGGCTCTCGAGGACGTCGACCGCGGGTTGGGCGACCTCGGGGTCGCCGTGGACCAGGACGCGATCGACCACCTGGTCGAGGTGGCCGGCGGCGACGCCCGGGTGGCGCTGACCGGGCTGGAGGCGGCCGTGCTGGCGGCGCACTCGGCCGGAGAGGCCACCGTCAGCCGGGACCGTGCCGCCGACGCCGTCCAGAAGAAGGCCATCGTGTACGACCGCCAGGGCGACGCCCACTACGACGTCATCTCGGCGTTCATCAAGTCGATCCGGGGCTCCGACCCGGACGCCGCCCTGTTCTGGCTGGCCCGGATGCTGGAGGCCGGCGAGGACGCCCGGTACATCGCCCGGCGGATGGTGGTGCACGCCAGCGAGGACGTCGGCCTGGCCGACCCCCGCGCGCTGCTGGTCGCCACCGCGGCGGCCCACGCCGTCGAGTACGTGGGCCTGCCCGAGGCCAAGCTGAACCTGGCGGAGGCGGCCATCTACCTGGCGCGGGCGCCCAAGTCGAACAGCGTGATCGCCGCGCTGGGGAAGGCCACCGAGGACGCGACGTCGAGCGACCCGGTGCCGCTGCACCTCCGCGACACCAGCTACCGCGGGGCCAAGCGCCTCGGCCACGGCAAGGGCTACCAGTACCCGCACGACTACCCGCAGCACCGCGTCGAGCAGGAGTACCGCCCGGCCCGCTTCTCGGGGAGGCGCTACTACGAGCCCTCCGGCCAGGGCGAGGAGTCGCGCGGCGACCCCGAGCAGAGCGAGTAGGAACCGCTCACCGGGTCACCGGTATGATGCGCCGACGTCCGACCACGGGGGTTCCGCGTGCTAGCACTGTCCGGCGGCGACATCGCGCTCATCATCCTGGCCGCGTTCTGGGGCGTGCTCGTCTGCTTCCTGGCGATCGTCCTGCTCACGACGTTCCGGGTCATGGAGAGCACGAAGACGCTCATCGACGGGATCCGTGACGAAACCGTGCCGCTGCTGCACGAGGTGACGTCCACGGTCACCGGCGTGAACAAGGAGCTCGAGCGGGTCGACACCGTGATGGTCTCCGCCGGGAAGATCGCCGCGTCGGCCTCGCGGCTCACCGAGGTGGTCGAGCGGACCGTGAGCAACCCGCTGATCAAGTTGGCCGCGTTCACCGCCGGCGCCCAGGCCGCGATCAAGCGATTGCGGGGGCGCAAGGAGTGAGGAGGGCGTTCTGGGTGGCCCTCGGCCTCGGAGCCGGAGTCACCGCCGCCGTGCTCGTGTCGCGCTGGATGCGCCGCCAGAGCGAGCGGATGGCCCCGGCCAACATCGGCCGCCAGGTGTCCCAGGGGGCGTCCGACCTCGGCCGCCTGATCCGAACGGCCCTCGAAGAAGGCCGCGCCGCCGCCGCCGCCCGCGAGGCCGAGTTCCGCCACGAGCTCGGCTCGTAGTCATGGGAGGTCGGCGGGGTACGTGACGTCGATCTCGGTGATGGTCTTCGGGAAGGCACGCTCGTTGCTGGTGAGGAAGCGGTCCGCGCCCGAGCCGACTCCCGTGGCGAGGTGGACCGCGTCGATGGAGCTCCAGCCTGCTCGGCGAGCAGCAGCACCGATCCGATGCAGATTGGGAAGTCAGTCCTCGAGGACTGAAGCCCCCGTAGCCGGGAAGCGGCCGGCAACCCGCTCCCCTCCGTGATTTCGGCGCAGACGGCCGGTCAGTGCCGTACAATTGTCCGGTACAGCGATCTGTCCGGGAGGGCGCTAATGGCAACGAAAACCGAGCGGGTCGAGGCCCGGCTGTCACCGGGCCAGCGAGCCCGCATCGACAGGGCGGCGGCTCTCGAAGGGCAGTCGCTGTCCTCGTTCATCGTCGCGGCCGCCGAGGAGAAAGCCGAGCAGGTGATCGCGGTGCGGACGACGACGATCGTCCCCGCCGAGTACTTCGACCGGCTCCTGGCGGCGATCGACGAGGCCGACCGGGCGCCCGGGCTCGAACGAGCTGTGAAGCGCGCCCAACGCCGTCGCCGCATCACTTGACGTACCAGGTTGAGCCGCTTGGCGGCGATCACGACCTCCAGTCGTTCGACTGCGGGAATGACGAGCTCACCGAGTGGTTCATACGATTTGCCGGCCATGCGACCGGTCAGGGCACACGGACCTACGTGCTCGTGGATGAACAGACTCGCCGGGTCGTGGGGTACTTCGCGATCGCCCCACATTTCGTCGAGCGAGAACAGGTCCCAAGGCGGATCGGTCGCGGTGCTCCGAGGCAGATCCCCGCGATCCTACTCGCCAAGCTCGCGCTCGATCGCCGGGTACAGGGCCTCGGGCTCGGGAGCGAGCTACTCGTTCGGGCCCTCGAGCGGATCGTCGAGTTGGCCAGATTGGTCGGCGGCAAGTTGGTCGTAGTCGATGCCATCGACGAGGCGGCCGCGCGATTCTACGAGCGCCACGATTTCGATGTGGTCGAGGGGAATCCCTCGCGTCTCGTGAAGAAGCTCAGCACGGTCGCGGCCGTCGTGGGACTGCCATGGCCGTAGGGCGCGCGGGTGATCGGCCACCGGGGCGAACGTAGACTTCCGAAACGATGGAGGCCAACAAGATCCGGGAGACGTTCCTGCGCTTCTTCGAGGAGCGTGACCACCGGCGTGTCCCCAGCTCGTCGTTGATTCCTCCTCCGGAATCCGGGCTGATGCTGACCAACGCCGGGATGAACCAGTTCATCCCGTACTTCCTGGGCCAGTCGGAGCCGCCGTTCCGGCGGGCGGTCAGCTCGCAGAAGTGCTTCCGGGCCAACGACATCGAGAACGTCGGGCACACGGCCCGGCACATGACGTTCTTCGAGATGCTCGGGAACTTCTCGTTCGGCGACTACTTCAAGGCGGAGGCCTCCCAGTGGGGGTTCGATCTGGCCACCGAGGGATACGGCATCGACCCCGAACGCATCTGGGTCACCGTCTACGAGACCGACGACGAGGCGGCGGAGATCTGGGCCGACCACGTCGGGGTCCCCCGTGAGCGCATCGTGCGGCGGGGCAAGGACGACAACTACTGGTGGACACACACGGCCGGTCCGGCCGGGCCGTGCTCCGAGATCTACGTGGACCGGGGTCCCAAGTACGGCCCCGAGGGCGGCCCGGCGGTCGACGAGGAGCGGTTCATCGAGATCTGGAACCTCGTGTTCATGCAGGAGGAGGTCGACGGCGACGCGAACGTGGTCAAGCCGCTGCCGGCCAGGAACATCGACACGGGATCGGGCCTCGAGCGCGTGGCGATCGTGCTGCAGGACGTGGACAACGCGTTCGAGACCGACGTGTTCCGGCCGCTGCTCGAGGTGGCGGAGTCGCTGTCGGGGAAGCGGCACGGCCAGGACGAGCGCACGGACGTCTCGCTGAAGATCGTCGCCGAGCACGCCCGGGCGACGGCGTTCCTGATCGCCGACGGGGTGCAGCCGTCGAACGAGGGCCGGGGATACGTCCTGCGGCACATGCTTCGGCGGGTGGTCAGCCACGCTCGGCGGCTGGGGATCGAGGGCGGCGTGCTCCACCCGCTGATCGCGGTCGTCGTCGAGCAGATGGGCGGCGCGTACCCGGAGCTGCTCGAGAACCGGGCCTACGTCGAGAGCGTCGCCGAGTCCGAGGAGGAACGGTTCGGCGCGACGCTTCGCCAGGGCATGATCCTGTTCGAGGAGGCGCTGTCGCACGCCGAGGGCCCGGCGCAGTTCTCCGGCGACGTCGCGTTCCGGCTGCACGACACCCACGGGTTCCCGCTGGAACTCACGGTCGAGCTGGCCCAGGAACAGGGCCTGGACGTCGACGTCGACCGGTTCCAGGAGCTGCTCGAGGACCAGCGCCGGAGGGCCAAGGAGGCCGTGAAGCGCACCGAGATGACCGGCGACACGGTCTCCGAGGCGGCGGGCAGGGTCGGCCGGACCGAGTTCGTCGGGTACGAGCGCCTGGACGCCGACACGACGGTCGCCGCGGTGCTCGGCCCGGACGGGCCGGTGGAGGCCGCCGCCGAGGGGACGCCGGTTCGCATCCTGCTGCCCGTGACCCCCTTCTACGCGGAGGGTGGCGGCCAGGTCGGCGACACGGGCACCATCCGCACCGCCACCGGCCTGATCCGCGTGACCGACACCCAGCCCGGGCCGGGCGGCACCCACGTCCACCACGGGGTCGTCGAGTCCGGTGAGATTCGCCCCGGCGACGACGCGCACGCCGAGGTCGACCGCGACGCGCGCGAGGCCACGATGCGCTCGCATACGGCGACCCACGTCGTGCACTGGACCCTGCGCCACCTGCTCGGCGACCACGCGCGGCAGGCCGGGTCGCTCGTGGCCCCAGGCAGGCTGCGGTTCGACTTCAGCCACCACTCCGCGCTGGGTCGGGACCAGCTGGAAGAAGCCGAGTACACGGCCAACTCCCGGCTGGCCGCCGACGACTCGGTGCGGGCCTACGAGACGACCATGGACTACGCGAAGAGCCAGGGCGCGATCGGGCTGTTCGGCGAGAAGTACGGCGACATCGTCCGCGTGGTCGAGATCGGCGACTACTCCCGCGAGCTGTGCGGCGGAACCCACGTCCCGCACACCGGGAAGATCGCGGTCGTCCGGGTCCTGCACGAGGCCAGCATCGGCGCGGGCATGCGCCGCATCGAGGCGCTGGTGGGCCCCGACGCGCTGCGGCACATCAACCAGGAGCGCCGGCTGCTGGAAGAGGTCGTGCACGCGCTCGGCGGCGGCGCCCCCGAATCCGCAGCCGAGCGTGCGCGGAAGGCCATGGAGCGCATCAAGCAGCTCGAGAGCGAGCTGGGCAGGGTCCGGAAGGTCGACCGGGGCTCGGTGGTCGACGCGCTGGCCGGGCGGGCGCAGCGCGTCGACGGCGTGCAGCTGGTCGTCGCCTCCGTCCCCGGCGAGGACGTGAACGGCATCCGCCAGCTGGCCCAGACACTCCGGGAACGATTCGACGCAGAGGGTGGGGGAGCAGCGGTCCTGGGGATCGCGGACGCCAGAGGCGCCAAGATCACGGCGGCGGTCACGCGGTCGCTGGCCGATCGCGGCGTGACGGCGAAGTCCCTGCTGGACCAGGCGGCGAAGGCCATCGAGGGCGGCGTCGGGGGGAAGGACATCCTCGCCACGGCCGGGGGCAGCAATGCGGAAGCGCTGGACGACGCGCTGGGGACCATCCCGGCCAGGCTGGCCGAGCTCCTGGCCGGCTCCCCGGGCTGACGCACCCCGTGGCCGAGCCGCCGTCCGGCGCCGACCCGCCCGCGAAGCCGGAGGGCCGCGTCCTCGGACTCGACCTCGGCGACGTCCGCATCGGTGTGGCCGTCTCCGACCCGGACCGCCGCCTCGCCGTTCCGGTGGGCACGGTCCGGACGGGGGCGCCGCAGGACCTGAAGGCCATCGCGGCCCTGGTCCGTGACCACGACATCAGCCTGGTGGTGGTGGGCCATCCGCTGTCGATGAGCGGGCGGGCCGGCCCCAAGGCCCGCCACGTCGAGGAGCTGGTCGGAGCCCTGCGGTCGTTCCTCTCGGTTCCGGTGGTGCTCCAGGACGAGCGGCTGTCGACCGTCGAGGCGGAACGGAACCTCCGCGAGGCCGGGATCCGGGGCCGGGACCGCCGCCGGGCCGTGGACCGCTCGGCCGCCACCGTGATCCTCCAGGCCTGGCTCGACGCCCACAAATCCGCCGGCTGAAGCGGGACAGAGCCCGGCAAACGCGGGCGACCTCAGCAATGCGAGCTGGCCGCCCTCGCGCCGCAGCGATTATGCTGCCGAACCGTTGAGCATCGTCTCCACACGCCGGTCCGCACCTCCCGGCCCCCGCCATGGACGTGAACGACGCCAGCGACACTGGGGCTTGGTCGTGTTCCTCGTCCTCGCGCTGATCGCCGCGGGCTTCTCGGCCGCGGCGATCGGCTACGTGAACAGCTGCAAGGCCGGCGCCGGCCCCCACGATCCCGTCAAGGTGACGATCCCCGAGGGGGCGAGCGGCGGCGACGTCGTGAACATCCTGCACGGCGCCGGAGTGGCCAAGTGCGGCGGGCTGGTCGGCAAGTTCCTCCTTCGACGCGATTCCCGGGCAGGGTCGATCCGGGCCGGCACGTACGGCCTGACCACGAACATGACCTGGGGCCAGGCGCTCGACGTGATCACCGCCGCACCGCACGTCGCGGCGACGAAGAGCCTCCCGATCCCCGAGGGCTTCCGGCTGACCCAGATCGCGGCCCGGGTCCAGGCGACCTTCAAGATCCCGGCGAAGCAGTTCATGAAGGTGGCCGACAGCGGGAAGTACTCGCTGCCGCCGTACCTGCCCGAGGGGAGGAAGTCGCCGGAGGGGTTCCTGTTCCCGGCGATCTACGACGTCGTGCTGAAGGGCGTCAGCGCCGACTCGATCATCCGGGAGATGCTCAAACGTTTCGAGACGGAGGCCAAGATCCTTCCCTGGGATCGGGCGCACGGCCTCGGCGTCTCCCCGTACGAGGCGGTGATCGTCGCGTCGATGATCGAGAAGGAGGCCGCGATCGACCGGGACCGCCCGCTGATCTCCGCGGTGATCTACAACCGGCTGAAGGCGGGGATGCAGCTCGGCATCGACGCCACGCTGCTGTACGCCGACCCCACCCCGGGCGACGGCACGCTGAGCAACTCCGACCTCCAGTCCGACAGCCCGTACAACACGAGGAAGCACGCGGGGCTGCCCCCGACGCCGATCGCCAGCCCGGGCGACAAGTCGCTCGAGGCCGCGCTCCATCCCGCCAACGTCGACTACCTCTACTACGTGCTGTGCCCGAAGGACGGAAAGGGCCGGCACCGGTTCTCGAAGAGCTACGACGAGTTCCTCCACAACAAGTCGGTATGCCTGGGGAGCTAGGCGCTCCCCGACGTGATCCCGAGCCCGCTCCGCGAGGGCCTCAGGTCGTCCATTCGCCGATCTCGGGAACCACGCGCGTCGTCGGCCTGATCGGGTGGCCGGTCGGGCACTCGCTCTCGCCGGTCGTGCACAACGCCGCGTTCGCCGCCCTGGGCCTCGACTGGGTGTACCTCCCGCTGCCCGTGCGGCCGGACGGCATCGAACGGGCCGTCGCCGGGCTTTCCGCGCTGGGGCTGGCCGGGGCGAACGTCACCATGCCCCACAAGGAAGCCGTCGCCGGACTGGTCACCGACCTGTCGGAGGACGCCGGCCGCCTGCGAGCCGTCAACACGCTGGTCGTCGCCGGCGACGAGGTCATGGGCCACAACACGGACGCGCCGGGGTTCGGCCGGTTCCTGGCCGAGGACGCCGCCTTCGACGCGGCCGGGCGCGCCGCGCTGGTGCTGGGCTCGGGAGGCGCGGCGCGGGCGTTTGCGCTCGCGCTCGGGCGGGCGGGCGCGGCGACGGTGACGATCGCGGCCCGTGTCCGGGAACGCGCCGTCGAGGCCACGCGGTGCCTGTCCGGCCTCCCGGTCGAGGCCCGGGCCCTGCGATGGGAGGAGGCGCGCGGCGTCGAGGCGGACGTCGTCGTGAACGCC
The DNA here is from genome assembly GCA_045805265.1 of Actinomycetota bacterium. GTDB lineage: Bacteria > Actinomycetota > UBA4738 > UBA4738 > JACQTL01 > JBJMLO01. Next base: position 74,870 of record JBJMLO010000022.1, on the reverse strand, counting down.
ACGCCGGTGGAGCACCCGGATCACCTACCCCTCCCGCCGCTGGGGGAGACCTCCCTGGTGGTCGACCTCCGGTACCAGCCCCCGGTCACCCGCCTGGTGGCGGCAGCCCGGGAAGCGGGCGCCGCGGCGTTCGGCGGCCTCGGCCTGCTCATCCACCAGGCAGCGCTGTCCTTCGAGCTGTGGACCGGCCAGCTCCCGCCCGCGGGCGTCATGTCGGCGGCGGCCCTCGCCGCCCTCGCCGAGCCGCTGGTGTAGCGCCGTTCGTCATGGTCGCGGGCGAGGAGGAAGCGTGTCCCAGCGCTCGTGGTCGAGCGGCTCAGTCGTGGAGCCCGCGTGCAAGCGGTCCGTGAAGACGGCGAGTACATGACCGACGAGAGTGGCCGAGGGCGCGAGCACCGCCTCGAAACCCACATAGTGAGCGGCCTCGCCGACTCGCTGACAGCGGCCGGGGTCGTCCGACTGCACGTCCCCGGCTGTCAACCCGACGGCCCCGAGCGCGGCTGACCCCCTCAGATCCAGCACCTCGCCAAGCTCGACGCGATAGTGATGCAAGGTCCGTGGCAGAAGCTCTTCGGGCGGACGGCCTGAGCGCTCCGCGAACCGAAAGAACTCGGCAACCACGCACTCCCGTTGGATGGCCAGATACAGCACCGGGAAGCTCTCGGGCGGATTCCAACGGCCACCCTGAATCCGAGCGCCCTGGCCGCCGAGCGCTGGGTACGAAGGTGCGACGTGCCGGTAGGCCTCTCCCGAGAAGCGCGACCTCGGGCTGGCGTCGACCGCCTGAATGAGCTCCGGATCTGGTGGCGGCATGCCGCCTACACGAAGACGCCTTCGCCCATGGCATCGACCGCCCCGAGCACCTCACGATACTTCCCCTCCTGAAGCAGGTCAGCGGGCTTGTGATGGTCTAGGAGGGGATTGGGCGTGAAGAGCCAGTCATGCGCCGGCTTCGGCCGGAGAACTCGCGACAGCATCTCGAGGACGGCCAAGAATTCGAGCAAGCGCTCCCGGGCATCCGAGCGCGGCTCAGTCTCTTCCCGGAGCCAGCGAGCGACGGACCGAGGACTAGCACCCACCACCCGCGCGACCTGCTTTTGATCCAGGTCGGTCTTCTCGATGGCCGCCTCCAACCGCCCCACCAGCTCGACTGCCAACTCAGCCTCCCCTCCAGAATCACAGGCTTGTGATTGTCACTCGATCTGTCCTGTAGTATGACACATGTATGAGCCGGTGATTCCGGGGAGTGGAACTTGAGCTTGACCCGTCATCACGCCCCTCGCGCGCCTCGAGCAGGTCATCACGCCGAACACAGGATAGGGGACTCGCCTCGCCTGTCCGATTCGGGCGACTGCACGTCGAAACCGAGAAACGGTCCAAGTCGCCTGTTTCTCTCAAGTCGGGCTCGCGTGCGTGCCGATGCTCAATCGGTACATGGATCCCGACTTCACCGCGCTGGCCTCCCGGGTGGCGGCACGGGCCGAGGTGCTGGGCTGCGTCATCCTGTCCCGCGACGGCCTGGTCCTCGGTTCGTTCCCGCCCAACGGCGAAGGTGACATCACCCCCGGACTGCTTCGGTTCGCCCAGCTCGGGGACCCCGAGCGCGGGTTCGTCCAGTTCCCCGACGAGGTCTGGGCCTACGTGACCCATGGGTCCTACGCCGCGTTCGCCGTGGCCGGAGCCGGGACGCGGCCGGGGATCCTGATCGACTATCTGGAACAGGCCCTCGAGGTGGCCGGCGACGCCCGGATTACCCGCTTTGCGGTCAGCGAGCCGCTGCACGTCGACCTCAGCCCGAAGGTGGCCCGGATCGGCCGCGGCCTGCGGGCGACGTCCAACGTCCCCGCCGAGGAGCTCCGAGCTTCGGTCACGGCCGCGCCGCCCATCCGAGAGGCTCCGCCCCTGCCCAGCCCCGGCTTCTCCGAGCCAATCACACCGTTCGAGCCGCCCAACGAGCCGACCCGGGAGGAACCTTTCGAGGCGCCGCGCGAGCCGAACACACCCTTCGAACCACTCCCCGAGCCACCCCGCGAAGCCCCCGTCGAGGCGCCACGCGAGTCGACCACACCCTTCGAGCGATTCCCTGAGCCCTCCCGCGAAGCCCCCGTCGAGGAGCCACGTGAGCCGGCCTCCGAGGCCCGCTTCGAGCCGCCGACAGAGCCTCCGGTCCAGAGCCCTCGCGACCCGGTCGAAGCGCCATCCTGGTTCGCGACTCCGGGAAAGGACGCCACGGACGAATTGGCGAAAACCCTGGCCGAAAGTGTCTCGGGCGAGGATAATGACCCTCCCGATGCGGACGAAGGGGGCGATGTCGCCTCTGCGTCCGATCACGCGGGGCCGTTCGAGGCGGAGGTGCAGACCGGCCTCGTCATCGGAGAGCCGCCCGGGATCGTCCCGGAAGGGTTCCCGACGTTCGGCGAGCACGAGGGGGCAAGGATTGGGTTCGATCGCGATGCCGGGGACTTCCCGGGGGCCGGCGACGGTTCCGGGGACTCACACGCCCTGCACGAGGGCGCCGAGAACCCGGAGGAGATCGACCGGGTGGCCCTGGCCCGGGAGTTCGCACAGCTCCTACAGGACGCTCCGGCGTCCGCCGAAGATTCAGACTAGTCACACCTGTCCTCTGGGGACGCAATCGTGAGGAAGAAGACCAAGCAGCTCGGCCAGATCCTGATGGAACAGGGTCTGATCAATGACGAGCAGCTCCGCGAGGCGCTCCAGGTCCAGGAGCGCGTCCCGAAGTCGCTGGGGCGCATCCTGATCGACCTGCACCTCATCAAGGAGAACGACCTGGTCCGGGCCCTCGCCCACCAGATCGGCCTCGAGTTCGTCGACCTCGGCGCCTTCCCCGTCGACCCCCTGGCCACGGCCCTGATCCCGGAGAGCGTGGCCCACCGGTACCGGGCCCTGCCCATCGGGGAGCGCGACGGCCGGCTGCTGGTCGCGATGTCGGATCCGGCGAACGTCTACGCGCTCGACGACATCCGCACCATCACCGGCCGGGAGGTCGAGCCCCTGGTCGCGACCGCATCGGACGTCACCGCTGCCATCCGGAAGTACTCGGAGGTCGGAGCGGAGGTCGAGGCCCTGGCCACCGAAGCCTCGGCGGCGGCGGAGGACGAGCTGGTACTGGACGTTCCCGAGGCCGCAGTCGAGGACGCGCCGGTCGTCAAGTTGGTCCACCAGCTGCTCAGCCGGGCCGTGAACGAACGCGCCTCAGACGTCCACATCGAGCCGGCCGAGCGCGACGTCCGCATCCGGTTCCGGGTGGACGGCGTGCTGCACGAGGTCATGCGCTCGCCCAGGAACATCCTGGGGGGCCTGGTGAGCCGCCTGAAGGTGATGGCCGACATCAACATCGCCGAGCGGCGAATCCCCCAGGACGGCCGGGTCAGCATGAAGGTGGGGACGACCAGCGTCGACCTCCGGATCGCCACGCTGCCCACCGTCTTCGGCGAGAAGGTGGTCATCCGGATCCTCAACAAGGAATCCGTGCTGCTCCGGCTGGACCAGATCGGGTTCAGCGACGAGGCCTACAAGCGCTTCGAGCAGTCGTTCCGCAAGCCCTACGGCGCCATCCTGGTGACGGGGCCCACGGGATCCGGCAAGTCGACCACGCTGTACGCGACGCTGAACATCATCAACCTGCCGGACCGCAACATCATTACCGTCGAGGACCCGGTGGAGTACCGGCTGCCCGGAGTGAACCAGACCCAGGTGCACAACCGGGCCGGGATGACGTTCGCCGCTGCCCTGCGCTCGATCCTGCGGGCCGACCCCGACATCATCCTCATCGGCGAGATCCGGGACCACGAGACCGCCCTGATCGCGGTCGAGGCCGCGCTGACCGGCCACCTGGTGCTGTCCACCCTCCACACGAACGACGCCCCGTCGGCGGTCGCCCGGCTCACGGAGATGGGGGTCGAGCCGTACCTGACGGCCTCGGCGATGGACTGCGTGGTCGCCCAGCGCCTCGCCCGAAAGCTTTGCGAACGGTGCCGGGAGCCGTACACTCCCACGGCGTCGGAATTGACCGAGGCGGGCTTCAAGCCCCATCAGTTCCAGGACGTCAAGACGCTGTTCCGGCCCGTGGGATGCTCGGCGTGCTCCAAGACGGGTTTCCTCGGCCGGACCGGCCTGTACGAGGTGATGCCGGTGACCGAGGAGATCGAGCGCCTGACCGTCGAGCGAGCGTCCAGCGACCGGATCCGCCAGGTCGCGATGGAGCAGGGCATGATCTCGCTCCGGGTGGACGGGCTGCAGAAGGCTGCGGCAGGCATCACGTCGATCGAGGAGATTCTGAGAGTGGTGATCTGAGCAGATGGCAACAGTGACCGGTCCCATCAGCAAGGACGTCGCGCCCGACGTCCCCATCCCGGAGCTCCTCGACATCGTGATCGATCGGCGGGCCTCGGACCTCCACCTCACGGTGGGGTCCCCGCCCGTGATCCGTCTGCATGGCGACCTCGAGCGCCTGGACCAATATCCCGTACTCACCCCGCAGGGCCTGCGGGCGATGATCTACGCGATCCTGCCCCAGCGACGCCGCGAGCAGCTCGAGCAGGACCTCGAGCTGGACATGTCGTACTCGCTGCCCGGACGGGGGCGCTTCCGGGTGAACGTGTACTTCCAGCGGGACTCCATCGGCGCGGCGTTCCGTCTGATCCCTCACGAGATCCTCTCCGTGGAGTCGCTCGGGCTGCCCCAGGCGGTCTCCGAGCTGGCTCGATATCCTCGCGGATTCATCTGCATCACCGGCCCGACGGGATCCGGCAAGTCGACGACGCTCGCCTCGCTCGTCGACATCGTGAACACCGAGCGCAAGTGCCACATCATGACCGTGGAGGACCCCATCGAGTTCCTGCACCATCACCGGACCGCGATGGTCAACCAGCGCGAGGTGGGGACCGATACCCGGGGGTTCGCCCAAGCACTGAAGCACGTCCTCCGTCAGGACCCCGACGTGATCCTGGTGGGGGAGATGCGGGACCTGGAAACGATCCAGACCGCGATCACCGCGGCCGAGACCGGCCACCTCGTATTTGCCACCCTGCACACGCAGGACGCGCCCCAGACCATCGACAGGATCATCGACGTGTTCCCGCCGCATCAGCAGCAGCAGGTACGCGTGCAGCTCTCAACGACCCTGCAGGGCATCGTGACGCAGCAGCTCCTTCAGACGACTGACGGCACGGGCCGGGTTGTCGCGAGCGAAGTCCTCATCGCCACCTCGGCGGTCCGGAACCTCATCCGGGAGGGGAAGGTCCACCAGATCTACTCCGTCATGCAGGCCGGAGGACGGTTCGGCATGCAGACGATGGACGCCTCGCTGTCCCAACTGGTCCGGGCCGGCAAGATCACGCCGCGCCTGGCCGCGGAGCGCGCCCACGACCCCGAAGAGCTGCAGCGCCTGCTCGACACGGCGGGCATCGGCTATGTGATGGGTGGCGCCATGTCGTCGTCAGGAGAGCGGCGTGGCTAGCACCTTCGCGTACCGCGTCCGGGACCGCCAGGGGAAGCTGGTCAGCGGGAGCCTGGTCGCCGACAGTGAGCGCCTGGTCGTCACCCGGCTGCAGGAGATGGGCTACGTGCCGATCTCGGTTCAGGAGCAGCGGGAGAGCCTGGGCAAGAGGGAGTTCTCCTTCCGGCCGGGCCACGTCAGGCTCAAGGACCTGGCGGTGTTCTCCCGTCAGTTCGCCACGATGGTGAACTCGGGCCTGCCGATCCTGCGGGCACTCGCCATCCTCGAGTCCCAGACCGAGAGCAGGCCGCTCGCCACGGCGGTGCGAGAGGTCCGGCTGGACGTGGAGCGGGGCTCGTCGCTCTCACAGGCCCTCAGCAAGCATCCCAAGGCGTTCAACAACCTCTACGTGGCCATGGTCCGGGCGGGCGAGACGGGCGGCGTGCTCGACTCGGTCCTCTTGAGCCTGTCCGACAACATCGAGCGCGAGGTTGATCTGCGCCAGCGAGTGAAGTCGGCGATGACCTACCCGATCGTCGTGCTGGCGATGGTGTCGCTGATCCTCACGGCGATGCTGCTGTTCATCGTGCCGCAGTTCAAGAGCATCTACACGCAGCTGAACGGCGTGCTGCCGTTCCCGACACGGATCCTGCTGGCCGTCTCCGACACCTTCCGGCACTACTGGTGGATGGTCATCCTTGTGGGCATCGCCACGGTCATCGCGTTCCGCCGTTTCAAGAAGACGCCTCAGGGACGAGCCATGGTCGACGCGTTCAAGCTGAAGGTCCCGGTCTTCGGCGGACTGTTCCACAAGACCGCGCTGTCCCGGTTCTCGTCCACGCTGTCCATCCTGCTGCGTGCGGGGGTGCCGATCCTGCAGTCGCTCGACATCGTCACCGAGACCGTGAACAACCGGGTCATCGCCCGGGCGGTCGCCGACGTGGAGACCAGCGTCAAGGAAGGCGAGTCGATCGCCCGGCCCCTCGGCAAGCATGCGGTCTTCCCCCCGATGGTCGTGCAGATGCTGTCGGTGGGTGAGGAGACCGGCTCGGTGGACACGATGCTCGAGAAGGTGGCCCAGTTCTACGACCAGGAGGTCACGGCCACGGTCGACTCGCTGACCTCGCTCATCGAGCCGCTGATGATCGCTATCATCGGTGGAGCGGTCGGCCTCGCGGTCATCGCGCTGTATCTCCCGATGTTCAACGTGATCAACCTGATCAAGTAACAACCCGATCGGGCTTGCGACTCGGGCGGACTGGCCCGCCAGATCCGGCGCAGCCCTCCTCGCCTCGCCCAGGGGCGGGATATCGCCTCTGCGGCAGCCAGCCAACAGACCAACGACTTAGGACTAACGGTGGGGCGATCTTTAGACACTTCTGCTGTTTAGCTCGAGGGGTGTTTTAGCCGATGCTTCATGGGACCGCGCGCCTGCGAGGCGCGCGGCCTGATCACCGAGGGGAGGTGAATCAATTGATCAAGGCTTACATGGAGAAGCGTCACGAGGAAGAGGGCTTCACGCTCATCGAGCTCATGGTGGTTGTGCTGATCATCGGCATCCTCATCGCCATCGCTCTGCCGACCTTCCTGGGTGCCCGTACGCGGGCCCAGAACAAGGCGGCTGAGTCCTCCGATCGGAACGCTCTCTCCGCCGCGAAGACTGTGTTCACGGACCTGGACAAGTGGGACACTTCGGCGAACACCGTGATTGCTCTGACCGCAAGCGAGCCCGACCTGGCGTTCCTGTCGGGAGGTCAGTCGGCGGGCCCGAACAGCGTCAGCGTCGCAGTGAACGCCGCGACCGTCGACGGCGCACTCGCCGGGCAAGTCATCGGCCTGGCCGCGTGGGCGGATTCCAACAAGTGCTTCCTGATCGTCGACTACGAGAGCGCAGTGACGGCAGGAACCCCTGGGGTCCACTACGGGGACAACACCACGATGGCGGCTGGTCTTCCAACCGCCTGTAATGGTACGGATGCGCTTGCGCTTGCGCACACGGCGGCCAACTCGACACCCGCCGGGGCGTCAGGCGGCGCCTGGTAGTACCAAGTACAGTCGCACTACCCTGAAGGGGCGGCCTCCGGGCCGTCCCTTCAACTTTGGTAGGTCGCGGGACATTGCTGTCGCCAGGGGGGAGACCTCGGTGGGAGGACGTGGCGGCCACGGGGGAGGGGTTCCATCGGAGGCGGACCTGAAACAAGGGCTGAGGACGAGCCCCTCTGCCGGAAGGCTCAGGGACTTCCGTCCTCCCGAAAATAGCCCTTTGGCCCCCAACGGGGGATGGTCCTTTCAAGCGACAGCCTACATAATAAGTCTGGCTGAACCAGCGCCATGGGGGATGGGCGCCAGCACGCGACCTCGGAACATCTCGCCGAGGCTCCGCCGCGGGAATCCGACCGACGGGCCGCGGCGAGAGCGAGAGGGGGAAGCACTTGATCGATCGGCTCGTCGGAGGGATCTCCCGCGGCCTGCACCGCCAGGAGAGCGGGTTCACCGTGATCGAGACGATGATGGCGGTGCTGATCCTTGTGTTCTCCCTGGTCGCCGTCCTGTACGCCACCTCGTCCAGCCTCGGCACGATTGCGTTCGCCAGGCAACGCCAGGCCGCCAACGGAATCGCGGCCAAGCTGATGGAGGACGTGCGAGGGATCGCCTACACGACACTCGGCAAGGGGCTCAACGACTCGGACCTGGGCGGCGACTCCTCGATCGCGTCCTGCAGCGGCGTGTACCGGTACCAGTCGTGCTCCGGCGAGACCATCGTCCACGACCCCACCGCGCCAACGACTGTTCCCCTGAATCCCCACCAGGGGACGTTCGGCGCCGCGCAGGGCTACCCGACGACCTACAGCTGGGCCCTGTACGTGACGAACGCGGCGAACGCGCCCTCCGCCGGTGCCTTCCGCGTTACCGTCAGGGTTTCGTGGATCAAGGCGGAGATCCGCGGGGCATCGAACTCCGTCCAGTTGCAGACCCTCATCTACTCGCCGGCCGGATGCACCAGCGGGAGCACCCATCCGTTCGCGGCTCCCTGTCAGCCCTTCTTCCACGGCGTCGGGAACGTCAACTCGGGGAGCCTCGAGACGACGGGCACGGTGTCCGGGCTGACGTTCGACTCGACGAGCGTGGACCTCCGCTCCCAGAGTGCGGAGATCCAGCAGGAGCAGGTGACCCATGTGCTGAGCAGCGCCCACCTCGCCGGGGGCTCGGAGGTGGTCGGCGGGACGACGACGCAGGCCGGCGAACAGGCGGCATCCTCGGTGTCGGCGGACAGCGACCCGAGCACTGCCGCCGGTACGTACAGCACGCAGTCCGTCACCCAGCCGGGCGCCGCCACCGTCGGTGCATCCAATGGCAACAACGCGCTCACCGTCACGACGGCCGGAGGGGACACCGGCCAGAGCATCAGCACCACGACCGCAAACGCGACGAACTCGTGCAACGGGCAGGTGGACGGCCTGTCGTGCTCGTACAGCACCAGCACCGTCGGGGGCGGCGTCAGCGAGGTGCTCGCGCTCGGTGGCGGCATCGGGAGTGCCACGCTCGTGTCGGTGGGAAACCAGGGGGCGGCGAACACGGCATACGGCCGCCGCGTCGTCCCGGTTTCGACCCGCGACGGTAACGTCCGCGAGACGGTCACCCGCTCCATCCCCACGATCGCCATCGGCGGCCTCCCGGACGGCGTCGCCGCTCCGGCGAACTGGCCCGGGTACTGGATTCGGCTGAGCGGCTACTCCGTGACCACGTCCTGCGAGGCGGGGACGGATTCGGCGGCGCCCACCCTGACGATCGCCCCCGGCGGACAGATTTCCACCTGGAACGGGTCGAACACGACCACGACCAACGTCACGGCCTCCGGGGGGACCCTCACGCCGGCGAGTGTCGACGTCACGACGAACGGCATGCGAGTGCAGATCTCGGCTTTGACGGCAGTCCAGTTCGGGGCATCCCCGACGCCCACCGACCCGCTGGGCGGCGGCACGGGGACGCGCACCACGATCTCCACCAATGTGGGGTCTCCGCTCGTCGCCTCGATTGGTTACCGGGTGAGCCAGGGCGCCGACGTCGTGGCCGATCTGACTCTGAACATCGATCTCGCGACCGTGACGACGCTGTGCACCTACCAGCCGGCTCCGGCGCCATGAGAGCCGCTCGGGTATCCGCGGCGAGACATCGGCTCCGGGGCGAGTCCGGAATGACGCTGTCCGAGCTGGCCGTCGCCATGAGCATCATGGTCATCGTCTTCACGGTTGGCCTGGGAGGACTGGTTGCAGTTCAGCGGAGCTACAACACCGAATCGGACCGGGCTCAGACCAACGACCAGGGACGCCTTGCCCTCGAGGAGCTCCAGCGTGAGATCGTTTCGGGCAATGTGCTGTACGACCCGGGTGCGGAAGCCGCTCCATACTCGCCGAACTACAGCCTCCGTATCTACACGCAGAGCAACGCGAACACGAGAACGCCGGGGTATCAGTGCGTGCAGTGGGTGATCAGTGGAGGTTCCCTGCTCCGCCGGAGCTATCCGGAGGGGCAGCCCACCCTGGCCTCTGACTGGCGGACGATCGCCACCGGGATCGTCAACCAGAGCCTCTCTCCTCCGGTTCCTGCATTCATGCTGTCCACCGATCCGCAGAAGGGGTACCCGGCCGCGCCGCGAACCATGGACATCGTGCTGATGGCGAAGACCAACGCGTCCTCGCCGTCGAGCAGCGCGGTGCGCCTCGAGACGTCGGTGACCGGCCGCGACACGGCGTTCGGTTTCCCGAGAGACCCCTGTCCGGCGCCGGCTTCGATATGAGGGCTCGGCAGATGCGAGGGAGGGTGTCGCAGCGATGATGAGGCTCGTGTGGCGGGCCCGGCGCGAGGACGGGGTGGCGATGATCCTCGCGATCGGGGTGACGTTCATCCTCTTTCTCCTCGTTGTGGCATTCGTTGCGCTGTCCCTGCACAGCTCCAGCACGAGTGCCCTCGACCGCAAGCGCGACTCGGCGCTGGCGGCGGCGGAGGCTGGGATCGACTACTTCGAGTCGGCGATCGCGAGCAGCACGACGGCGCCGGCTCCGTGCTCTGCATCCCAGACCCTGACCGACAGCGGCAGCAGCTCGTTCACGGTGACGCCAACGTTCTACGACGCGAGCGGGGCCGCCCTCAGCTGTACCCAGATCCAGGCTGGCGTGACGCCAGCCGGTGTACTGATCCACTCGACGGGATCGACGGGCAGCTCAACCCGGCTCCGCGCCATGGATTCGTACGTCAAGCTCACGTCCACCGGGAGCACCGTCTTTTCCAACGGGGCGATCGCGTCGTATGGCAACGGCACGACGACGCTCGCCGGAGGGACGGTCGTGGACACCTCGGCGTCCGGCGCGAACTCGGACCTCTACGTTGCCGGAAACTTCGCCACGCAGGGGAACGGGACCCAGGTCCACGGGAGCGCGTACGTCCAGGGGACTGGCGACATCCAGGGGACCGTCTACGGTTCCGTGTGGACGAACGATGACCTGACCATCAGAGGGAATGGCTCGGTCGGGGCAGACGCCATCGCGGCATGTGGCAATACGGGGCAGACGAATCCCTGCCCGGACTTGTCCGCCGCGAAGCTCTCCAACTCCGGGGCCGTGCTCGGGAACGCGCGGGCGGGCGGGGCGATCACCGGGAACGGGACCGTTGGCGGCACGAAGAGCCCGAACTCGCCGCAGGCGAGACCGCCGAGTAGGAGCTTCTCGGATGTCGCCGTGCCTCCGGCTGGGAACCCGAGCTGCTCCACGATGGCCACGTGGCTGAGCACGTGTTGGGCGGGGAACGGCTATGTCGTGCTGACGTACACGAACTGCGCCGCTGCCGCGACGGACATGGGTTTGATCGGTGTCAGTCCCTCTCTCCCCGTGGGGAAGTACGTCTTTCGGGTCACCGGCTGCAACCTCGTCGTCAGCTCGATGATCAGCGTGAGAGCCGATCTCGCCATCATCACGGACGGGACGCTCACCGTAAGCGGCAACGGGCAGACCGGGTCGGGGTTCAGCGACCCCGACACGACTGATCACTCGCTGCTGATCTTCGCGGGCTTGGGCCTGACGACCGGATGCACGACGAATGCAGTGGCCGCGTCGGGGAACTCCGCCTTCGGGTTGGCGACGGACCCGGGGGTCCTCAGCACGTTCTTCTACACCCCCTGCTCGGTCAGCGTCTCGGGCCAGAGCTTCATCCGCAAGGGGACCGTCACGGCCGGTGGCATCGTCTCGGTCAGCGGTGGGTCGCACCTCACGACACTGTCGGGTGACATCCCCGGGTACCCCGAAGCGCTGACTCAGAGCATCTCCTACATCCGGGAAGTCGCGCCCTAATCCAAGCCTGGACCTCCGAATGCCCCAGAACACCTCGAGGGGCGAGGTCCGGCCGCCAGGTAAGGTCTCCGAGCCTGACTGCGTGCAGCCGCCGGTCGAGAATGCAGATCAGTCGCACCTGGGATGCCCGAATGGCCTATCCGAAAAATAGGCCACGGCCGAGCCATCCTCCCCTCAATGTCGCGCCCTACGGCTCCGATACCAACTGCAATGCGCGGCAACGGTTTGCGTTCGGGGCGGATCCTGGCACGCCTTCACGACGATGAGCGTGGGTTCACTCTTCTCGAGTCCCTCCTGGCCATCACTGTCATCCTGGGCTCGGTCCTGTCGCTCGCATACTCCGCGATCGTCGGGTTCTCCTACGAGGACTTGGCACGCCAGAAGCAGACGGCGACCGGAATCGCAGACCAGGTTATGGAGCAGGTCAGGGGCCTGGCGTGGGACAGGGTCACCACGGGGCACCTGGCCGCCGACCTGGGCGCCACCAGATCGGACCTCAGCGTCACCACGCCGGATACGGGCTACCTCGTGACGGGCTGTGCCGGCGATGCCGTCGGTGCGTACCGGTTGTTCCAGTGCCCGACCGCCGTCACCGCGAGCTCCCAGCCGGGGTCCGGCGAGAAGGTCGTGGCATCGGCCGTGGCGTGTTCCACCGGGTCGGACTGCGTCTATCCGCTGGTCAGGCACGCGGGCCAGGTCACGCAGAACAACATCATCTACACCTGGCGGGTCTACGACACGAACAACTGCCCAAGCAGCACCACCTCTGGATGCACGGCCGCGTCGTCGTACCGCGTGACCGTCGTGGTGACCTGGACCGGCGGTGTGGTCGCGCCGAACAAGATCGCGGAGATGCAGAGCCTCTTCTGGTCGCCCACCGGGTGCCGGAGCACTGCCACGCATCCCTTCGCGGCTCCCTGTCAGCCCTTCTTCTACGGCACCTCCTCGTCCAACAGGGGTGACGTCAACATCAGCGGGACGATCGATCAGACCACGTTCCAAAGCGGCGACCTTTTCACCTCCGCCGCGCAGTCGAGCGTGCAGCAGGAGCAGCTGTCGCAGGCGCAGGGCCAGTTCCAGCAGTCCGGCGTGCGCCTCGTGGACGACTCCGGGACCCGGACGGGCGGCGGATCCTCCGCCGACACGTCGGCAGCCGACACGGATCCGGGGACGACGGTATCCGTATGGTCCCACGTCAAGTGCGGGGATTCGGGGGTGACCTGTGCGGGTGGCGCCCTGTCCAGTGGCCCCAGCAACGTGGTCACGCTGACCGCCCCGGACGGGGAGGCGGCCGAGAGCGACAGCACGACGTCGGCCGGCGGGTCGAATGTCTGTCCACCGCCTACCGACACCGCACAGACCGACGCCAAGCCGTGCGGGGGCTCACGCATCCAGCAGGGCGGCACGCTGTCCGCCGTCGCCGGGCTCAACGGCGTCACGCAGCAGCTGGGAAGCGTCACGCTGGCCCAGGTCCTCGCCGCGGCGACAAGCCCCCCAAGCCCCAACAAAACGCTCGTGGATCGGGTGCTGAACCCGACGACCGGCCTCTGCGCCCCCATCGTCAACTCGGACGGATGTCTCGAGGAGTCGGCGACCCGCAACATCGGGACCGTCAACGTCGGTGCCCTTCCATCCGCGCTGACGCCACCACTCGGGTGGGTCGGCGCCAGCTCGTGGATGGGCTACTACTTTTCGATCGTCGGGTACCAGGACCATGTGACGGCAGCCGTCGGAACCAACGGCACCGCGTTGTCCCCCAGCACGGCGCTCCCGGCGCCCACCGCCGCCGTCACTGGCGGGACCGTGTACTGCTGGAACGGGCTGCTCTACAGCTCCGTCTCGGCGAGCTCCGCCACGGCCGTGTCCTGCGCCCCGATGAGCCTGCCGTTCGTGCTCGGGGGCCACACCGGCTCCGTCACGATCTCGGGGACGGCAAACCCGGCCGTCATCTCCAGGTCGCCGACGGCGGGGACCGCCACGGTGACCGATGCGACTGCGCAGGTGACGCCGCCGAGCGCGGTCATCACGTACGTGATCGCGCTGGACGGGGCGGAGGTCATGAACCTGACGATCACGGTCAACCTGAACACGTTGGAAGCCAGCGGCTCGTACGCCGTAGCCCCGACGTCGACCTCCTAGAGATGGTGAGACCTGTGGAGATGAGCTGGCTGCGACGGATGCGAGGCGAGCAGGGCATGTCGCTCATCGAGCTCATCATCGGGATGTCGATCATGAGCCTCGTCCTGCTCGTCTTCACCTCCCTGCTCCCGACCGTGCAGAACAGCGTCAACCGTCAGGATTCGATGAGCCAGACGCTCGACCAGACCCGAGGCGCCCTCGAGCAGCTGGATCGGGAGATGCGTTCGGGCAACGTCCTGTACGACCCCGCGCTCGAGAACGCCGCGGTCGGTGTCGCGGGGAGGATCACCTCGTGCACGGGGTGCGTTCCCGGGTACACGCTCCGTGTCTACACGCAGACCAACGCGAACACCCGCGCGGGCTCGGGCACCAACGGCTTCCGGTGCGTGCTCTGGAAGATCCAGGATCAACAGATCATGACCCAGTGGTGGCCGCCGCTGGACCCGGACCTCGTGAGCGGCTGGCGGGTCGTGGCGACCGGGATCGTGAATCGGGATCTGAGCCTGCCCGCCTTCAGCCTCGATTCCGACCCGCTCAAGCTTGGGCGCACGCTGAACGTGCTGTACGCGGCGAACTCGAACCTCGCTCACCTGCCCCAGCAAACGATCAGGGTCCAGGCTTCCCTCACCGGCCGGAACACCTCCTACGGGTATCCGGCCAACGTCTGCCTCGAGACACCGGTCGGATAGGGGACGGATGATGCTGGCGCGCATCCGGGACGACGAGCGAGGAGTGGCCATGATCGTGGCGTTCATGGTCTTGTTCGTGGTCCTGCTGTTGGCGACCGAGGTGTACGGGAACGCGATCCACAACAGCAGGCAGAGCGCGAACGATCGCAAACGACTGCAGTCGGTCAGCTCCGCGGAGGCCGGGCTCGACTACTTCTACAACTGCCTCGAGCACACGCAGGCCTCGGACCTCGCATCCTGCGCCGCCACCGGCTCGGTGGCCGCGGCTCCCGGGACGGCGACGTTCACGATCACGCCCACCTGGTACAGCGACTCGAACGGCCAGACGCCGACCTCGGGCCCCTTCACGGACACCACCCTGCCGCAATCGGTGAAGGTCGACTCGATCGGGACGGTCAACGGGAAGGTGACCCAGGGGATGGAGAGCTTCATGGCGCTCAACCCGGTGTTCGGTGGGTTCGGCGGCGCGGTGGTGACGGCCAACTCGGTCGGGCTCGTGAACAGCTTCGTGATCAACGGGAACAACATCACGGATGGGGACATCGTCGTGAACTGCGAGGGGACGACGACCACGTGCAACGCCACGCTCTCGTCCGGGAACCAGACCATCAAGGGCAGCATCTACGTCCCCAAGGGAAGCCTCACGATCTCGACGGGGGTCCACATCTACGGCAGCGCGTGGGCGAACGGCTCGGTCACCATCAACCACCCGCAGGTGTTGGTGGACAAGGATGTGACCTCGTCGTCGTCGTCCCTCTCGGTTTCGGTGGGCAACGTGACAGGAGTGGGCACCTACTGCACGGGCTCGGCTCCTTCCTCGTCGACCGTGCACGGGGGGACGGTGAGCAAGTGCCAGGGTCCGCCGCCGGCGCCGACCTTCCCGCACCTGGGGTACGACGGGGCCACCAGCCCGCTTGCCCCCTCGTACTCGACGGCAGACCCCGACTTCCTGTCCCTCACCAACATGACCCAGATCGTCTTCTCCGGCGCCACCGCCTGCACGCTGGCCCGCAACTACATCGAGGGAACGGGTCTGGGAACGTTCGACGGGGGCAACGCGGTGCCCAGCCCGTACAGCGGTGTGGTGGTTCGGATCCTGTCCACGTGCACGTACAGCTCCAGCAACAACGCCAGGATCACGGTCGGGAAGGATCTGGCCATCGTGTCGAACGGAAGCATCCAGTTCACTCAGCAGTCCACGTGGACCGGCGCCAACGGAAGCCGCAAGATGTTCCTGATCGTGCCCTGGCCGCAGACGGCCTGCCCGACGGGGGACATCACGGTCGGCAACAACACGAACATCAACTCGCTCATCTCGGTGGGCCTGTACACGCCATGCACCGCGCACATGAGCAACCAGAACGCTTTCTACGGCCAGGTCGTCGGAGGGAGTGTCGACATCGGGAACAACTGGAACATGAACTTCCGGCCGGTTGTCTTCCCCGGGGCGCACGTGAGCGGATTCAGGCAGGACGTGGCGTACATCCGCCAGGTCGCCTGAATCCGTCGGTCGTCCCTGCTGCGAGTCGAGGTCCGGCCCGCCCGAAGTACCCTCCGACGGATGCCATGGACACGGACTCAGCCGCCGTCCCTGTCGGTCCGATAGCAGGATCGTGACTCGCGCGCTCATATTCGCCGTCGCCGGTCTCTTGATCGGCTCGTTCCTCACCGTGGTCGTGTGGCGGATCCCCCGCAAGGAGTCCATCGTCAGTGGACGGTCCAAGTGCCCGACCTGCGGGGCGGCGATCGGGGCGAGGGACAACGTCCCCGTGCTGTCCTGGCTGCTCCTCGGGGGCAGGTGTCGGTCATGCGGTGTCCGAATCTCGGCGGTCTACCCGCTCACCGAGCTGGCGACGGCCGCCTTGTTCGCGGGCGCGTCGCTGGCGTTCTCCGACCTCTACGTCGCCATCGTGATGGCCGCGTTCCTGGCGATGTTGCTGGCCGTATCGTTCATCGACGTCCGGCACCGCCTGATCCCCAACCGGATCGTGTATCCCGCTTTCGTCGTGGCCGTCGTGGCCGTCGTGGCGCTGGACCTGGCCGGCAGGGGACTGGATGTGCTGCACGCCCTGATCGGGCTGGCGTCGTTCGGCGGAGGGTTGCTGGTGATCGCGCTGATCTCGCCTCGGGGAATGGGCATGGGGGATGTGAAGCTGGCCGGCCTGATCGGGCTTGCCCTGGGAGCCGTATCGCTGTCACGGGTGGGGGTCGCGGCCGGCGTCGCGATCCTCCTCGGCGGCCTCGGGGCGATCGTCGCACTCGCCGCGGGGCGGGGACGGAAGAGTGCGTTGCCGTTCGGGCCGTTCCTGGCTGCCGGTGCAGTGGTGGCGGCGTTCTGGGGACCACAGATCGCGGACGCCTACCTCCGTGTCATGACCTGATCAGGTCACGTCGCGCCGGGCGAACACCACGCCGGCCGCGACCAGGGCCATAGCCGCGTATACCGAGAGCAGGATTCCGGCCCCGACCGCCGTCCTGCGAATGCCGGTCACCGCATCATTTCCCACCAGCAGGACGATCGAGTTCGGGACCACCATCCAGTGGCGCCACGCCGGCTTGAGCGCCCCCAGCAGGCTCTCGACGACCACCATGTACCCGAAGCCGACGCCGAGGGACGCGGCGGTGTTCCGGGCCGCGGAGGCCACCGCGAAGCCCGCCGCGGCGCCGATCGCCGACAGCAGCCCCGCCCGGAGCAGGACGCCGGCGGTCTCCCGGATCCACGCCGCGTCCACCCCGGTCGTGGTTCCGCGAAAGAGCGCCGCCGGGAGGAGGGCCAGCCCCAGCGCGACGAGCAGGAGGATCGTCCCCACGAACGCGATCAGCAGGGCCGCCGCGGTCTTGGCGCCGAACACGCGCCACCGCCGGGGCTCCCACGTGAGCAGGACGGCCATGGTCCCGGAGTGCCACTCGAGGCCGACGAACGAAGCGGCCAGCAGGAACGCCAACACGACGATCGCGGCCTCCGTCCCCCGGAACACGTTGGGAAGCGACGTCAGGTGGAACTGGGGGTCCAGAACGACGAAGTGGAAATGACCAGCCAAGCTCTGGCAGAACTCCTTCAGGGTCTCGCCCGGAGGTGCTGGGCCGAATTGGCCGTCGAGGCAGGCCCGAAGTTGGGCGCTCTGGACGGCGGCGATCCGCTTCTGCTCGGGCCCCGACAACCGGTGGTGGTCCGCCGCCACGACGATGCCGGCGATCGCGATGCCCAGCGCTGCCAAGACCACCAGCCACCGCACGAGCCGCCGGGCCAGGAACCGCCGGAGCTCGGAGCCCACGAGGCGGATCACGGCGCCGACCGATCCGGGCGAGGCTCGCCGGCCGGGGGAGGGCTCCCAGTCAGTTCCAGGAACACCGTCTCGAGGCTGACCTCCTCGGGCCGGAGCTCCGAAAGGTAGATCCCGCGGTCGGCCAGGGCCTTGGTGACCCTCCAGGCCTCGGCAGGCGGCACCGAGGCCCGGAGCACGTCGCCGCCGTGTACGGCCTCGATGCCGTCCTTCCGAAGGGCCTCCAGGGCAGCAGTCTGATCGTCGACCCGGACGAGAAGAGCAGCCGCGGCACGGCCGCGCGAAAGCACCTCGTCGACCTCTCCGGCGGCGATCAGGCGCCCCGCCGACAGGATCGCGACCCGGTCGCACATCTGCTGGACCTCGCCGAGGAGGTGGCTGGACACGAAGACCGTCCGCCCCTCCCGCCCGAGCGATCGGAGCAGGTCGCGGATCTCCTTGATCCCGGCCGGGTCGAGCCCGTTGGCCGGCTCGTCCAGGATCAGGACTTCGGGATCCTTGAGCAGGGCCACGGCGATCCCTAGGCGCTGGCGCATCCCCAGGGAGTAGGTGCGGACGCGGTCCCCGGCCCGGCCGGCCAGGCCCACCAGCTCGAGCACATCGTCCACCCGCCGGCGACCGACGCCCGCGATCCTCCCCAGCAGGGTGAGGTTCCGGCGTCCAGAGAACCCGGGGACGGCCGCGGGGGCCTCCACGAGGCTGCCCACGCGGGGCAGCACGGCCGCCAGCTCTGCTCGGGACGACGCGCCGAGGAGCCGGCACGCCCCGGCGGTGGGGGAGACGAGGCCCAGCAGGCACCGGATGGTCGTGGTCTTCCCGGAGCCGTTCGGGCCGAGGAACCCGAAGACACCTCCGGAGGGCACCTCCAGGTCGAGACCGGCGACTGCGATCGTGGAGCGACCTCGGATGCGCCGGAACTCCTTGCGGAGACCGTGGATCTCGATGACGGCCGGCCCCGAATCCTTCATGGCCGCCCGACCCTACACGGGGAAGTTGGGACTCTGGAGCTGATTCCCCGTGATGCTGGTGTTGCTAACTGACTCCTTCTGCGAATTACATCGATGTAGTTTAGCCTAAAGTGCCGATAGTTGTCTGACGAGATGTTTGACAACGAGTGTTACGGAAGTTACGGTCCGGTTCCCCCGAACGACATGAGGCAGAAGAGGGGAAGGAGGCAGGAGTTCGAGATGTTGCAGTTGAGGCCCCTGTTGCAAGTGTGGCAGTTGTGGAGATTGTGATGGGCAAGCGGCGATCGTTCGCGGGGGACCGCCTGTTGACCGTGGGCGAGGTCGCGGGAACGATGCGCGTCTCGAACATGACGGTCTACCGGCTGATCAAGAGTGGCCAGCTCGCGGCCATCAGGGTCGGCAAGAACTACCGGATCCGGGAGTCCGACGTGAACCGCTACCTCTCGGATCGCTCGGTGCAGGTGGAGGGCGAGTAGCCGCCGGAACCCAAGACGTTGCAGAATCTCCGCCGGCTCGGAGATCCGCTGCCGGTGGAGAACGAACGAAGGACAGGCAGACGACGTGGCGAAGACTCGAATCGGACTCGATGTGGGCTCGACGGCCGCGAGGGCGGTCGAAGTCAACGTGAGCTCCAACCCGCCCGTGCTGGTGCGCGCGGCCCAGGTGCCGATGCAGCCCGGCGCGGTGGAGAACGGGGAGGTGCGCCAGCCCGACGCCGTCTCCGAGGCCCTCCGCGACCTGTGGCGCCGGGGCGGCTTCAAAGGGCGGCAGGTCTACATGGGAGTGGGCAACCAGCGGGTCGTCGTCCGCGAGGTGGCCCTGCCCTGGCTTCCGGAGAAGGAGCTGCGCGATTCCCTGCCCTACCAGGTGCAGGAGTTCATCCCGATCCCGGTGGACGAGGCGGTGCTCGACTTCGACCCCCTCGAGGAGTTCGAGCAGGAAGGTCGCCGCATGACCAGGGTGCTCCTCGTGGCGGCGCAGCGGGGCATGATCGAGGCTCTGGTCAAGACCGCGACCGCGGCGAAGCTGGATCCCGTCGGACTCGACCTCATCCCGTTCGCCCTGATTCGCTCCATCGGGGGCGGCGGCGACGGCAGCGTCCTGGCCGAGGAGAACGAGGAGGCCCTGATCGACGTCGGGCACGACGTGACGAGCATCTGTGTGCACGCGCGTACGGTGCCGCGGTTCGTCCGGATCCTGCCCTCCGGAGGCAACGACATCACCGTGGCGGTGGCCCGGGCCCTCGGGATGCCCGAGGAAGAGGCCGACCGCATGAAGCGCGGAGAGACCGTGGAGGGCGGACCCAATCCCGCCGACGCCCAGCGGGTGGCGCAGGGCAGGGTCGTCAGCTTCGTCGACGAGATCCGCTCCTCGCTCGAGTTCTACAACGCGCAGAGCCCCGGCTCCCACATCGGCCGCCTGCGGGTGACCGGCGGCGGCTCCAAGCTCGCCGGGTTCCTGGACATGCTGTCCCAGCGCCTGGGGGTACCGGCAGAGCCGGGTGGCGTGTTCGCCCACGTCCACCCGGAGCTTGACCTGTCCCAGGAAGCCCTCGTCGAGGCCGAGCCGCTGCTGGCTGTGGCCATCGGCCTGGCCCTGCCAGGAGGACGCTGAGTGACGCAGGTCAACCTCCTTCCCCGCGAGATCCGCCAGCGCCAGACGACTAGGCGGCAGACCGGCGTGGTCGTCGCGCTGGGCGTCGTCGCAGTCGGCGCCCTGTTGGTCATGTGGTTCCTGCAGGGAATCCGCTTGAGCAACTTCAACGACAAGATCGCCGCCCAGAACGCGACCAACCAGGGTCTGGAGACGCAGGTCGCCGCGCTTCAGCACTTCGCCCAGGAACAGGCGGCGCTCGAAGCACGCAAGGCATTGCTGCAGTCCGCGCTCGCCAACACCGTCCGGTGGTCCGGCGTGCTCAACAAGGTGGCCCAAGTCGAGCCGAACACGATGTGGCTCGATACGCTGACGGGGACGGCCACCGCGCCGGCAGCCGCGGTCCCGGGCACGGTCCCGGGAGGTACGACGTCGCTCGTCGGAACTATCTCGTTCTCCGGGAGCTCGCTCGACACGGCGACCATCGCCCTGTGGCTGACCAACCTGCAAACGGTCCCGGGCTGGGTGAACCCGTGGTTCTCGTCCGCAGCAAAGGCCGACGTGAACGGAACGACCGTGTGGTCCTTCAGCAGCACCGTTGACCTCGACACCCGCGCGGCCCACCAGGGAGGTCTCCCGTGAACAGCCGCCGCGGTCCGATCATCGCCGCCGTTGCCTCCGTGCTCATGGCGCTCATCGTTCTGGTCTTCCTGCTGCTGCCGCGGATCTCCGCGGTCGGCAAGAAGTCAGACGAGCTCGACAAGGCCCAGGCCAAGCAGCAGACCTTGGAGGTGCAGCTCCAGCAGCTCAAGGAAGCCCAGGCCCAGGCCGGTGCCGTGCAGCGGCAGCTGAATCGGCTGGAGACGAAGATTCCGCCCACTCCCGACCTGCCGAGCTTGATCCGGCTGCTTCAGACCGCCGCAGACTCCTCGGCCGTCGACTTCATGTCGGTCTCGCCGGGCACACCCACCCAGACGATCCCCGGGATCTCCACCATCACGCTCTCGATCAACGTCACCGGGAGCTTCTTCTCCGTGGAGGAGTACCTGTTCAAGATGGAGACACTGCCCCGCGCCGTCCGGGTCACCACCATCTCGGTCGCGCCCGGCGGGACGATCCCCGGGACACTCACACTCACGATGAGTGGCGAGACGTACACGACCGCCCTGAGCGCCGGGCCCGGGACGGTGCCGGGCGCAGCGCCCCCTCCTGGCGCGGTTCCGGTCCCGACCGGCACGCCCACCACATCCCCGACGACTCCTACGACCGGAGGCTAGGACCATGGCACTCTCCGAACGCGATCGACGCGCGCTGATCATCTTCGGAGCGGTGATCGCCGTGGCCCTGCTGGCCTACTTCCTGTTCCTCAAGCCGAAGGGCGAGACGCCGATCGCCGTCGGCCCCTCGGTCGGGGTCACGACCCCTCCACCAACCGCCGCGCCCACGACGTCCGCACCAGTTACGCCCCGCACCCCCCCGCCGTCCGGATTCCTGGTCGGGAAGGACCCCTTCTCGCCATTGGTGAACCCGAGCGGCGGGGGGACGGCCCCCAGCAGCACGTCGACGTCGTTCCCGACGAGCACGGGCACGATTCCGTTCACGACGCCGCCCTTCTTCACGACCCCGCCGACGACGTTCCCGACGACGCCGTTCACGACGCCTCCGACGACGCCGTTCGTGTCGCCACCCGCGTCGCCCACGGGCGGGAACGGCGGGACCAGCACACACGTCGGGGGGCACACGGTGACCCTCATCGCCATCTTTAGGCACAACGGCTCCGAGCGGGCCCAGGTGCAGGTGGACTCCACGGGGTACGTCGTCAGCGAGGGCGAGACGTTCGCCGTGAACTACAAGCTGATGTCGATCAGCGGCAACTGCGCGAGCTTCCTCAACGGCTCGAACCAGTTCACGCTCTGCGAGAACCCGCAGAAGTAGGGCCACCGGCGCACTGCCTCTGGGGGGAGCGGTCGCCGGTTGCGAGGGGCGGTCCTTCGCGGACCGCCCCTCTTCTCCGCACCGAGCACAAGGGCTTTCCAGCTCGCGCAGTCCTCTTGCCGGTCCTCGGATATCCGGATATCCTTCGTCGGTGAGCAAGATCCTCGTCTCCGTCGACGACAAGCTGCTCGCCAGGATCGATCGGGCCGCCAGAGCCGCGGGCCTCAGTCGGAGCGCCTATCTGGCCGGCCTTGCGGCTCGCGACCTCGGGACCGATCGTGGGCCCGGATCCGACCGGCGCGCTCGTCTCGCGATCACCAGGCTGGAGGGCCTGTTCGAGGCCCGACGGACCGAGGAAGACGCCACCACCGCGGTCCGGGCGCAGCGGGACGCTCGTTGATCGAGGTCGTCCTCGACGCCTCGGTCGTGCTGAAGTGGTTCGCCCCACAACAGCGCGGGTCGGCAGAGGCCCGGGAGATTCGACGCGAGTACGAGGCCGGGCAGGTGAGCGTGACGGTGCCCGGCCTCTTCTTCCTCGAGATGCTGAACGTGGCAGGGCGGCGGTGGGGATGGGACGAGGAGGCACTCCTCCAGCTCGCGGCAGGTCTCGAGGATCTCCTGTTCGAGGTCGCCGAGCCCGACCTCGGATCGATCGCCTCATGGGTGGCGCGCGGACTCACGGCGTACGACGCTGCGTATGTGGCGTTGGCCGGGCAGTTGCGTCAACCACTCGTGACCGACGATCAGACGATCGTGGAGATCGCCGGCGAGATCGCTCGTCCTCTCGTCGGAGAGGGGGCGACCGGGTCGTGAGTCTCATTCGTGCCTCGGGGCGGCATCCCTGGTGGCGCCCGTCGAGTGGCTCCATATCATGGCCGCCGTGCTACGGCTGCTGACGGCGGGGGAGTCTCACGGGAAGGCCCTGGTAGCGGTCCTGGAGGGGCTGCCGGCGGGGGTTCCGGTGCGCCTTGCCGACCTCGACGCCGAGCTGGCCCGGCGCCGGCACGGGTACGGGCGGAGCGGGCGCCAGAAGCTCGAGCGCGACCCCGTGGACGTGTTGGCCGGGGTCCGGCACGGCCGGACGCTGGGGAGCCCGGTGGCGGTCGAGATCGCGAACGCGGAATGGGAGTCGAAGTACCGCGAGCGCATGGGCGTCGAGGGCGATCCGGACCCGGCCGAGCGCCTGACCGCGCCGCGCCCCGGGCACGCCGACCTGGCCGGGATGCAGAAGTACGGGTTCGACGACGCGCGCAACGTGCTCGAGCGGGCCAGCGCCCGGGAGACCGTCGCCCGCGTGGCGGCCGGGTACTTCTGCAAGGCGTTCCTTGCCGAGCTGGGCGTGCAGGTCCTGTCACACGTCGTACAGATCGGCCGAGTGTCCGTCCCGGCGTCGCGCCGGCCACCCTCGCCGGGCGACCGGGTCGCGATCGACCGCGACCCGGTGCGGTGCGCGGACCCGTCGGCCGGTGACCGGATGGTCGGGGCCGTGGACGCGGCGCTGAAGGCCGGGGACACGTTGGGCGGCGTGTTCGAGGTGATCGTGGACGGCGCGCCCCCGGGGCTGGGCTCGCACGTGCAGCTCGACCGGAAGCTCGACGCCCGGCTGGCGCTGGCCCTGATGAGCATCCAGTCGGTGAAGGGGGTCGAGGTCGGCGACGGGTTCGCCTCCGCGGCCCGCCCGGGGTCGAAGGCCCACGACGAGCTGGAACCCGGCGACGTGCCGGGGAGGCCCCGACGGCTGTCGGACCGCGCGGGCGGGATCGAGGGCGGCATGAGCACCGGGGAGCTCATCCGGGTCCGCGCGGCGATGAAGCCGTTCTCGACGGTCCCTGCGGGCCTGCGCAGCGTCGACACCGCCACCGGGGAGGTCGCGAAGCCGTTCAGCCAGCGGACGGACGTGTGCGCCGTCCCGGCGGGCGGCGTCGTCGGTGAGGCGGCCGTGGCCCTGGTCGTCGCCGACGCCGTGCTGGAGAAGTTCGGTGGCGATTCGCTGCCGGAGACGAAGCGGAACCTCGACGGGTTCCTGGCCGGGCTGGAGCGTTCACCGTGATCCGCGGCTTCGGCCGCGCGCGGCACGTGTGGCTGGTCGGCATGCCCGGCGCGGGCAAGTCGACGGCGGGGAAGGGGCTGGCGGAACGGCTCGGCCTGGCGTTCGTGGACCTCGACCGGGAGATCGAGCGGGCCGCCGGGCGTTCGGTGGAGGAGATCTTCGCCCAGGACGGGGAGGAGGAGTTCCGGGCGCTGGAGTCCCGCACCCTGGCCACCGTCGCCGGGGGACCCGAGTCGGTGGTGGCGACCGGCGGGGGAGCGGTGCTGTCCGGCGAGAACCGTCGGGTGATGCGGCGAACGGGCCTGGTCCTGCACCTGGCCGTCGATTCCGTGGAGGCCGAGCGGCGACTCGCGGCCGACCCCGCGCCGAGGCCGCTGCTGGCCGAACCCGGCGCCTGGGAACGTCTCGCCGGCGACCGGGGGCAGGCCTACGAGGAAGCCGCCGATGTGACGATCCGTTCGGACACGGGGTCCACGTTCGAAGGAGGGGCCACGCTCGAGGACTCGATCGTGGCGATATCGGTCCCGTCGGTCTCCGTTCGGGTGGAGGCCGGCAGCCCTGGATACGACGTGCTCGTGGGCCCCGGAGTGCTCGGCTGGCTCCGGCTGTTCGTCCCCGAGCCGCCCCCCGGCGGGACCGCGTTCGTCGTCGCCGACCAGCGGGTGGCCGAGGAGTTCCTGGCGATCGTGGCGGGTGCACTCGAGGAGGCGGGATGGCGATCGGTCCATCTGCCGGTCCCCGAGGGCGAGCAGGCGAAGACGCTCGACGTGGCGGAGGCGCTGTACGGGCAGCTCGCGGTTCGCGAGGCGCAACGCGACGACCTGGTGGTCGGCCTCGGTGGCGGCTCCACCGGCGACCTCGCGGGATTCGTCGCCGCGACGTACCTGCGCGGGATGCGGCTGGTGCTCGTTCCGACGACGCTCCTGGCGCAGGTGGACGCCGCGATCGGCGGGAAGACGGCGGTGAACCTTCCGGCCGGGAAGAACCTGGTCGGCGCGTTCCATCAGCCGGTCCTCGTGGTGGCGGACGTGATGGCCCTGACGACCCTTCCCGAGCGCGAGTTCCGTTCCGGCCTGGGCGAGGTGGCGAAGTACGCGCTCGTCTTCGACCGGGGGTTGCCCAAGCTGCTCGAGCGGGAGGCCGGCCGCGTGCTCCGGCCCGACGCCGAGGTCGAGGTCGAGGTCGAGGTCGAGGGCAGCCTGGACGTGCTCCAGGACCTCGTGCGGGGGTGCGTCGAGATCAAGGCCGAGATCGTGTCCCGCGACGAGCGCGACGCGGACGAGCGGCTGTTCCTGAACTACGGTCACACCCTCGGCCATGCTCTCGAGCGACTCTCGGGGTTCCAGGGCCGTTCGCACGGAGAGGCCGTGGCCATCGGGATGGTCTTCGCCGCGCGGCTGGCGGAGCGGCTGGACGTGGCCACGCGGGGACTGGTCGACCGCCACGTCAGGCTGTTGAAGCCGCTCGGGTTGGCCACGGGCGGGCCGCTCCCCGCCCCTGAGGACGTCCTCGCCGTCATGCGGATGGACAAGAAGCGCCGCGGTGCGCTTCGCTTCGTGTTGCTGGAGGACGTCGGGCGCCCGACGGTCGTCACCGACGTCCCGGACGACGTCGTCCTGGAGACGCTGGAGGCCATGTGAGGGTGCTCTTCCTGTTCGGACCGAACCTCGGCGCGCTCGGGCGCCGCGACCCCGAGCGGTACGGGACCGAGACGCTCGAGGAGGTCAGGGCCGGGGTCACGAAGCGCGCCGGCGAGCTGGGCCACGAGGTGGCCTGGCGGCAGTCGGACGCCGAGGGCGACCTGGTGGGGTGGCTGAATGCCGCCCGAGGCGAGGGCCATCAGGCCGTCGTGATCAATCCGGGGGCGCTGACCCACTACTCGTACGCGGTGCGTGACGCGGTCGAGGGGTGCGGGCTCCCGGTGCTCGAGGTCCACCAGACCAACATCTATGCGCGGGAGGAGTTCCGCCGGCATTCGGTGGTCTCGCCGGCCTGCCGGGCCGTCATCGCCGGGCTCGGGACCGGCGGGTATCATCTGGCGCTGGAGGCCCTGGCATGGATTTCCCCGGACGACGAGCCCGGCTCGCCGCGCGGCTGAGCGACCTCGAGATCGATGCGTTCCTGGTCAATCGGCTGCCCAACGTGCGCTACCTGACCGGGTTCACCGGGTCGAACGGCCAGCTGCTGCTGGCCGCGGAGTCGGCGGTCTTCTTCACCGACAGCCGGTACACGGAGCAGTCCCGCCACGAGGTCCCGGACGCCGAGCGGGTCACGTACTCGGCGTTCCCGGCGGCGTTCGCCGACGCGTGCACGTCGATCGGGGCGAAGCGCGTGGGGTTCGAGTCCGGCGGTGTCACCTTCCGGCTGTACCTGGAGCTGGACGAGGCCGACGGGTTCGAGCTGGTCCCCACCGACGGCGAGGTCGAGCGGCTGCGGTGGGCCAAGGAACCCGAGGAGCTCGAGCTGGTCGGGCAGGCCCAGGCCATCACCGACGACTGTTTCGAGCGAATCGTCGCCAAGCTGGCGGAGGGGATGACCGAGCGCGAGGTCGCGCTGGAGATGGAGCTGACCATGCGCCAGAACGGCGCGGACGGGCTGGCGTTCGACTCGATCGTGGCGTTCGGGGAGAACGCGGCCGAGCCGCACCACAACCCGACCGACCGACCGTTGCAGCAGGGCGACGTCGTGAAGCTCGACTTCGGCGCTCTGTACCGGGGCTACCACTCCGACATGACCAGGACGGTCGCCCTCGGCGAGCCCTCGCCCGAGATGCGCGAGGTCCACGCCCTGGTGAAGGCGGCGCAGCAGGCCGGCATCGACGCGGTGCGGGCCGGCGT
This sequence comes from Actinomycetota bacterium, assembly GCA_045805265.1. Classification (GTDB taxonomy): domain Bacteria; phylum Actinomycetota; class UBA4738; order UBA4738; family JACQTL01; genus JBJMLO01. The sequence goes on along the minus strand of JBJMLO010000022.1, from coordinate 47,570 downwards.
GACGGGAGCGGAGGCCGACGCGGCCGCGCGCACGGTGATCGAGGAGGCCGGCCGGGGCGACGCGTTCGGCCACTCGCTCGGCCACGGCGTCGGGCTGGAGATCCACGAGGGCCCGACGCTGCGCGCGAAGTCGGACGACGCGCTGCCGGCCGGCACGGTGGTCACGGTGGAGCCCGGGGTGTACCTCCCCGGCGTGGGCGGCGTTCGCATCGAGGACATGGTGGAGGTCACGGCCGACGGCTGCCGCCCGATGCCCAGCTCCACCAGGGACCTCGTGATCCTGTAGCCGCTGGAATCCACGCACACCCGCGCCCATCGCGCACTACCGAGCCTCTGCCCGAACCAGCGCGCCGAATCACGGCTGGTGTCTGTGGGCTGCCCGCCTCAAACCAAGACACCGCCGATCCTCGGCCTTGATGCGATATGCTGACATCATGAAGCGAACTACCGTGATGCTTCCCGACGAGGTGGAAGCTCGTCTTCGTCTCGAGGCACGGCGCCGGGGAGTCCCCGTTGCCGAGGTGGTACGAGAGGCGGTGACGGCTCATCTCCCCGCACCCGAGCGAGGGCGGCCGCTTTCGTTCTTCGCCGTGGGTGAGGGCGGCCCCGCTGACGCTTCGGAGCGCGTGGACGAGTACGTCCACCGCGCCGTCCAGAAGCGGCGACGGGGCTGATGCTCGTCATCGACGCGGGCCCACTGGTCGCAGCTGCTGCGACTCGCGACCGCAACCATGAGCGATGCGTGGCCTTGCTGTCAGGCGCGCCACCTCCGCTGATTGTTCCGGCCCTGGTCGTCACCGAGGTCGCCTACTTCCTCGGCGATCGCATCGGTCATCCGGCCGAGCAGGCATTTGCTCGCTCGTTCCGTGAGGGCGAGTTGCTGGTGGAGCCGGTCGAGCCGTCCGATTGGGCTCGAATCGTCGAACTGCTCGACGCGTATGCCGACCTGCCGCTCGGCGTCGTTGACGCCTCGGTCGTGGCCACGTGCGAGCGGCTGGGCGTCGAAACCCTCGCCACGCTCGACCGTCGCCACTTCACGGTCGTACGCCCGCGACACCGTCCGTCGCTGACCCTGGTCCCCGACTAACCGGTCACATGGTCGCCGCCTGCGGACTGCCCCGCCCGTGGGCGAGCGGTGCCACCAGCCACCCGCTTCCGCGATCGTCGGCGTCGCGTAGTTACCGCTCCTTGGCTATCCTTCAGCAGCGGCTTCGCTGCGCTTCCCGGCATGCAACGAGCTGGAGTGTCGGAGATTCCCCCATCTTTTGGAGCGCCGTCGCAACGAGGAGCAGACCATGAGCGTTTCCACGAACGACCTGAAGAACGGCATGACCCTCGAGCTGGACGGTCAGTTGTGGACCGTGCTCGACTTCCTGCATCACAAGCCCGGGAAGGGCCAGGCGGTGGTGCGAACGAAGCTGCGGAACGTGAAATCGGGTGCCGTGCTGGATCGGACCTTCAAGCACGACGAGAAGGTCGGGTTGGCCATCCTCGACAAGAAGGACATGCAGTACCTGTACCTGGACGGCGACAACCTCATCTTCATGGACACGGAGTCCTACGAGCAGCACCCCGTTTCGACCGAGGTCGCCGGGGAGGCCGTGAAGTACCTGACCGAGGGGTTCACGGCGGTCGTGTCCCTGTACGAGGGGAACGCCATCGGCGTGGAGCTGCCGGCGGCGGTCACCCTGCGGGTGACCCAGAGCGACCCCGGCATGCGCGGCGACCGGGTGTCGGGCGCGCTGAAGCCGGCGACGCTCGAGACCGGCATCACCGTCCAGGTTCCGCTGTTCGTGGAGGAAGGCGACCGGGTGAAGGTCGACACCCGCACCGGCGAGTACCTGACCCGCGAGAAGTAGTCCGGTGAACCCCCGCCACGCGGAGCGCCGGCGGGCCCTCGACGCGCTGTACCAGGCCGACGTGATGGGCGTCCCGCCGCCCCAGGTCCTGGAGGAGTGGCGGGCGGCGACGGGGGAGGAGGTTCCCGCGTTCACCGCCGAGCTGGTCCGCGGCGTGGAGGACCAAGGCGAGGACCTCGACCTGATCATCGGCGAGGCCGCGGAGGGGTGGACGATCGAGCGGATGGCCGTCGTGGACCGGACGATCCTGCGCCTGGCCTGCTACGAGCTGCTGTACGGCCGGGAGACGCCGGTCGCCGTGGCCATCGCCGAGGCCGTCGAGGCCGCCAACGAACTGTCCACCGATGACTCGGGGAGATTCGTCAACGGCGTGCTGGGCAAGGTCGCCCGGGAGCGCCGGACCGAGGACGGGGTGGCTGACGAGGACGAGGCGGAGGCCGGGGAGGCCTGAGGCTTCCCCGGGTTACTCGGCCTTCTGGGACTTCTCGGGCTCGGGCTTGCTCTCGGACACCGCGGCCTCCTGCGTCCTGTTCTCGGGGGGGAGGACGGGGGCCGCCGCCGGTGCCTGCTTCGCCTCCGAATCCTCCGTGACGCCTCCGCCCTCCTTCAGCCCCTTGCGGAACTCCGTGGAGGAGCGGCCGAGTGAGCGGGCGAGGTCGGGAAGCTTCTTCGCGCCGAAGAGCAGCAGGAACACCGCGAGGATGATCAGGATCTCCGGGGCTCCGAGTTGGTCGAACAGGCCGAGCATGCGAACTCCTTCTTCAGATGGCCTCGTGCCAGTCTAGGCGTTTCCTGCCCGTGGGCCAGCCTCCGACTTGACTCACCAGGAATGTCCTCGAAACAGGAGTCGCGCCTCACCAAACGATGTCCTCCAAGGGACCACCCTCACCTGGGACTCCCGGGTCCCGGAGGAGGAGTTCGGTGGGCCTGTCCATGGCAGAGCGCAGGGCGGTGACGAAGCAGATGGTGAAGCGGTACGCGCGGTCCTCCAAGCTCGAGAAGGGCCGGATGCTCGACGAGCTGTGCGCCCTCACTGGGTGGACCCGCCGGCACGCCCGGCGAGCGCTCGCCAGGGCTACCACGGAGGCTCCCACGCCCCCCCGAAAGCCCAGGGAGCGGGTCTACGGACCCGAGGTCCTCGTACCCCTTCGACGGGTGTGGGCCACGCTCGGCGGTCCCACCGGCAAGCGGCTCGCCCCGTTCATGGGAGAGATCGTGGGGGCCATGGAGCGCTGCGGTGAGCTCGAGACGGCGCCGGAGGTCCGATCGAAGCTCCTGGCCGTCTCCGCGGCGACCATCGACCGCATCCTGGCGCCCGAGCGCCGGCGGCTGCAGGTGCGGGGACGTTCCGGCACCAAGCCCGGATCCATCCTCAAGGCCCAGATCCCCATCCGGACCTTCTCCGAATGGGACGACCGCCGCCCCGGGTTCTGCGAGGTCGACCTGGTGGGCCACGAGGGCGGCGATCCGGCCGGGGAGTTCTGCCAGACACTGGACCTGACCTGCGTGAACACCGGGTGGACCGAGACGAGGGCCCTGCCGGTGAAGTCCCAGCGGTGGGTCCGGGAGGCACTCGTGGACATCCGCGAGACGCTGCCGTTCCCCCTGCTCGGTCTCGACTCCGACAATGGCTCGGAGTTCATCAACGTGGAGCTCTTCCGGTGGTGCGAGGAGAACTCGATCACCTTCACCCGCTCTCGTCCCGCCCGCAAGAACGACAACTGCTACGTCGAGCAGAAGAACTGGCCGGTGGTGCGCCAGCAGGTGGGGTACCTGCGCTACGACACCGCCGAGGAACTCGCCGTGCTCCGGGAGCTGTACGACGAGCTCCGGCTGTATGTGAACTTCTTCCAGCCCCAGCAGAAGCTCGTGGAGAAGACCCGGGAGGGGGCCAAGGTCCGCCGGCGCTACGACACCGCTCAGACGCCGTACCGGCGGGTGGTTGCGTCCGAGGACGTCACCCCGGAGGCCAAGGCCTCCCTCAACGAGACCTACCTGGCGTTGAACCCGGTCGAACTCAAGCGTCGTATCGGGTCCTGTCAGGACCGCCTGGTCGACATGGCCAGGTCGAAGCCGAACGGACGAAAGGAGGTGAGCCCCCCACCGACCCACCCCTTCCGCACCATGTTCTCCCCGGTGCAGATTTCGAGGACATCTTTGGTGAGTCAACCGGTGGATGCTTCGAGGACATCTTGACGTGAGTCAACAAGGCCTCCAATCGAGCGTGTGTCGGGAATGGGGCAAATTCCACGGAGAAGTGTTCGTGGCCCGGGTCGCGCCCCGCGCGCGGAGGGGCGATCATGCGGCCCATGCTGATCCTGACTCGAGCCGAGGTCGAGGAGCTCCTCGACCCGGACGAGCTGATCGAGGCCCTGGCACCGGCCATGGTCGACCTGTCCGCCGGCGTCGCGTCGATGCCGCCCCGAGTGGGGGCCATGGTGCCCGATCGGGACGGGATGCTCGGCGCCATGCCGGCCTGGCTGCCCGCCGCCGGGGTCCTCGAGACGAAGCTGGTGTCGGTGTTCCCACAAAACGCCGGCGGTCACCTCCCGACGCACCAGGCGCTGATCGTGGCGTTCGACCCCGAGACGGGCTCGCCCGCGGCACTGCTGGACGGGACGGCGATCACGGCGCAGCGGACCGCTGCGGGATCGGCGCTGGCGACCCGGCTGCTCGCCCGGCCGGACGCGCACGTGCTCGCGGTGCTGGGAACGGGCGTGCAGGCCGCGTCCCATCTCCGCTACGTCACGAGGACCCGATCCTTCGATGACATCGTGGTGGCGGGCCGGGATCCGGGGCGGGCGGCCGGCGTGGCGGAGGCGGCCGCGGCCGATCTGGGCCGCCCGGTCGAGGTGGCGGGATCGTTCGAAGCGGCGGTCCGGGCCGCCGACGTGGTGTGCACGACGACCAACGCGGAGGAGCCGATCCTTCGCCGGGACTGGTTGTCTGCGGGGACGCACGTGAATTCGGTCGGATGGGTGCCTTCCGGTCGCGAGATCGACGAGGAGACCGTTCGGGACGCGGTGGTGATCGTCGAGTCGCGGCAGTCGGCGCTGGCACCCGGCCCGGCGGGCACGAACGACCTGATCTGGCCCATCCGCGACGGCATCGTGTCGGACGAGACCGCCTACGCGGAGATCGGAGAGATCCTCGCCGGGAACCGCCCCGGCCGGACCTCGCCGGAGCAGATCACGCTGTACAAGGCCGTCGGCGTGGCCGTGGAGGACGCCGCCGCGGTTGGCCTGGTGCTCCGGAAGGCCCGCGACCGCGGCCTCGGCCGCGACGTGGAGATCTGACGTCCCGTTGAACGCGGCCGTTGCGGCCGCTATGCTCTCCCGGACTTCCCCTTTAAGGACCGGTCCCGTGAGGCCGGAAAGGAGGCAAGACTGAACATGCGCGACGACTACGCCCTGGCGCGGGTGCGGCCGGGCGTTTCTTCATGGTGGGGGCTTGGCGCCCCACGGTCATGATGGGCACAGCGGCCCGGCTGATGGACTCCTCGGAGATCCGCCGGGCCACCACGCGGATCGCCCACGAGATCCTGGAGCGGAACAAGGGCGCCTCCGAGCTGGCGTTGGTGGGGATCGCCGCCCGGGGCGACGACCTGGCCCGGCGGTTGGCCGGGGAGATCCGGCGGATCGAGGGCGCCGAGCTGCCCGTCGGGGTCCTCGACATCACGTTCTACCGGGACGATATCGGCCTGCGCGCAGAGGCGCCGGAGGTCCACGAGACCCGCATCCCGTTCGATATCACCGGCCGGACCGTCGTGCTGGTCGACGACGTGCTGTTCACCGGCAGAACCATCCGGGCGGCGCTCGACGCGCTGATCGACTTCGGCCGGCCGCGCGCCGTCCAGCTCGCCGTGCTGGTCGACCGGGGCCACCGCGAGCTGCCGATCCGGGCCGACTTCGTCGGAAAGAACGTACCGACCAGCCACGACGAGAACGTCCGCGTGGCGCTCACCGAAACCGACGGCGAGGACGCCGTCTACCTGGGCGATGGGAGTCCTGCATGAACAAGCATCTGCTGTCAATCCACGACGTGTCGGCGGAGGACATCGTCCGCGTCCTCGACACCGCGGACTCCTTCCGGGAGGTGGGGACCCGGGTCATCAAGAAGGTGCCGGCGCTTCGCGGCCGCACCGTGGTGAACCTGTTCTACGAGAACTCCACCCGAACCCGGATCTCGTTCGAGCTGGCGGCCAAGCGGCTGTCGGCGGACGTCATCAACTTCACGACCAGCGGCTCGTCGGTGTCGAAGGGCGAGTCGCTGAAGGACACGGCCCTGACCCTGCAGGCGATGGGGGCCGACGCGGTCGTGATCCGGCACTCCTCCAGCGGGTCGCCGTACCAGCTGACCAAGTGGGTGAAGGGGAGCGTCCTGAACGCCGGGGACGGGACCCACGAGCACCCCACCCAGGCCCTGCTGGACCTCTACACGATCCGGGAGCGGCTCGGCCGGCTGGAGGGGCTGCGCACCGCGATCGTGGGCGACGTGCTGCACTCGCGGGTTGCCCGGTCGCTGTCGTTCGCGCTGGTGAAGATGGGCGCCGAGGTCACGCTGGTGGGCCCGCCGACGCTGATTCCCGCTACGGCTCCCCGGTGGGGGGTCGACGTGTCCTACGACATCGAGTCGGTGCTGCCGAAGCTCGACGTCTGCTACATGCTCCGCGTCCAGCGGGAGCGGCAGCGCCAGCAGTACTTCCCCAGCGTCCGCGAGTACGCCCGCCTGTTCGGGCTCTCCCGGGAGCGGGTCGCGATGCTGCCGGAGGGGGCGCTGATCATGCACCCCGGCCCGATGAACCGGGGCGTGGAGATCGACTCGGACGTCGCCGACCTTCCCCAGGCCGTGATCGAGGAACAGGTGACGAACGGCATCGCGGTCCGGATGTCGCTGCTGTACCTGCTGCTGGGAGGCTCGGGCGCCGCGGAAGCTCCGTCGGTCCCCGTGGAGGAACCCGAACAGGTCACGTTGCCGGAGCACGGTGAGCGGAAGGTGGAGGTGGGGGCGGATGCCTGAGCGAACCTTGCTGGCCCGCGCGCGGGTGCTCGACCCGGCGGCCGGGTGCGACGAGGTCATGGACGTCCTGGTGGAGGGCGGCCTGGTGGCCGAGGTGGGCACCGGGCTGTCCGCGGCGGGCGCCGAGCGCATCGACTGCGACGGGCTCGTTCTCGCGCCCGGCCTGGTCGACCTCCACACCCACCTGCGCCAGCCCGGCCGGGAGGACAAGGAGACCGTCGAGTCCGGCTGCCGGGCGGCCGCGACGGGCGGGTTCACGGCGGTGTCGCCCATGGCGAACACCGACCCCGTGGCCGACAACGCCGCGGTGATCCACGAGGTGCGGGCCCTGGCCCGGGAGGCCCGGCTGTGCGACGTGTTCCCGGTGGGCGCCATCACCCGCGGCCTGGGGGGCGAGGACATGGCCGAGATGGGCGAGATGGTCGAGGCCGGCGTCCGGGTGTTCAGCGACGACGGGAAGTGCGTCCCCAGCGCCCGGGTGCTGCGGAACGCGCTGTACTACGCGCGGGCGTTCCCCGACGTGATCATCGCGGAGCACTGCGAGGACCCCACGCTCGGCGACGGCGGCCAGATGCACGAGGGATACCACTCCTACTCGCTGGGGCTGGTGGGCCAGCCCCGGGAGGCCGAGGAGGTCGTCGTCGCCCGCGACCTTGCCCTCGCCCGGCTGACAGGCGGGCGGCTGCACCTGTGCCACCTGTCGAGCGCCGGTTCCGTGGAACAGCTCCGGCGGGCCAAGGCCGAGGGGCTGCGGGTCACCGCCGAGGTCACCCCGCACCACCTGGTGTTCTCGGACGAGGACCTGGTCACGTACGACACGAACCTGAAGGTCCAGCCGCCGCTGCGGTCAACCGAGGACCGGGACGCGCTGTGGGAGGGCCTGGCGGACGGGACCATCGACGCGGTGGCCACCGACCACGCGCCCCACGCGGTGGAGGAGAAGGAAGCGGAGTTCGACCAGTCGCCACCCGGGACCATCGGTCTCGAGACGGCGCTGGCCGCGATCCTCACGCACGGGGTGGCCACCGGCCGCATCACCTTGGCCCGGGCCGTGGAGGCGCTGTCCTCGGCGCCCGCGCGGATCCTGGGCGCGGGCTCGCACGGCGGTCCCATCGAGGCCGGCCGGCCGGCGAACCTCGTGGCGTTCGACCCCGCGGCCGCGTGGGTGGTCGAGCCGCCGTTCGCCTCGAGGAGCCGCAACTCGGCGTTCCTGGGACACACGCTGACCGGCAGGGTGGTCCACACGATCTACCGGGGGGAGCCGGTCGTCGCTGACGGCAAGGCCCAGCGGTGACTCTGCACGGCCCCGCGCCCGCGGCGGAGGCCACCGCGTGACGGTCGGGCGCGGCCCGGAGGCGCTGCTCGTCCTGGAGGACGGCTCCGCCTTCCGGGGACGCTCGTTCGGCGCGCCGGGGGAGGCCTTCGGCGAGGCGGTCTTCAACACCGGGATGAGCGGCTACCAGGAGGCCCTCACGGATCCCTCGTACGCCGACCAGGTCGTGGTCATGACCGCGCCGCACCAGGGCAACTACGGCGTCAACCGCGAGGACCCGGAATCCCGGGGCGTCCAGGTCGCCGCATTCGCCGTCCGGGAGGCCAGCCGCCGAGCCTCGTCGTGGCGGGCCGACCGCACCCTGGCCGAGGAGCTGGTGGAGAGCGGCGTGGTCGGGATCGACGGCATCGACACCCGCCGCCTGACGCTGCGCATCCGCGACGGCGGGGCGATGCGCTGCGCCGTCAGCACCGAGGACCTCGATCCGGAGTCCCTGCTGGCCCGGGTCCGCGACCACCCCGGCATGGAGGGCGCCGACCTCGCCAGGCGCGTCAGCACTCCCTACGCGTACGAGGGCGCCGAGATCGCCGGCCTGGCCTCGGCCGCGCACGGCCGCGTCCTGCGGGTGGCCGCGTACGACTTCGGCATCAAGCGGAACATCCTGCGGAACCTGGCCGCCGCGGGCATCGAGGCCACGGTCTATCCGGCCACGACCCCGGCCTCCGAGATCCTGGGGGCGCGCTTCGACGGTGTGTTCCTGAGCAACGGCCCCGGGGATCCGGCCGCCACCACGTACGGCATCAGGACCTGCGCGCAGCTCCTCGGAAGGGTCCCCGTGTTCGGCATCTGCCTGGGGCACCAGCTCATGGCCCGGGCCCTCGGCCTGGACACCTACAAGCTCAAGTTCGGTCACCGGGGCACCAACCAGCCGGTCCTGAACGTGGACACCGGCCGCGTCGAGATCACCAGCCACAACCACGGCTTCGCGGTCGACCCCGCGGCGACCGGGGGGAGCGTTGCCGACCGACCAGCCGGAGCGGAGTCGGACTTCGGTCGCGTGTCCTTCACCCACTGGAACCTGAACGACGGCACGCTGGAAGGCTTGCGCTGCAACGATATCCCGGCCTTCAGCGTGCAGTACCACCCGGAGGCCGCCCCCGGCCCCCACGACGCCTCGTACCTGTTCCGGAGGTTCCGGTCGCTGTTGGACGCGGCGGCCTGATGCCCCGGCGCGACGGCATCCGGTCGATCCTCGTCATTGGCAGCGGGCCGATCGTGATCGGCCAGGCCTGCGAGTTCGACTATTCCGGGACGCAGGGGTGCAAGGCGCTTCGGAGCGAGGGCTACCGGGTGATCCTGGTCAACTCCAACCCGGCCACGATCATGACCGACCCGGAGTTCGCTGACGCCACGTACGTCGAGCCGCTCACCGTGGAGTCCGTCACGAGGATCATCGAGAAGGAACGCCCGGACGCGTTGCTGCCGACGCTGGGGGGCCAGACCGCCCTGAACGTGACGGTCGGTCTCGCGGAGTCGGGGGCCCTCGAGCGGCTCGGGGTGCGGCTGATCGGCGCCGGGCTCGACGCGATCCGCCGGGCCGAGGACCGGCGGGAATTCGCCCAGACCATGCGGCGGGCCGGGCTTCCGTTGCCCCGCAGCGGATTCGCCCACTCGCTCGACGAGGCGCTGGCCGTGGCCTGCGAGCTCGGGTACCCGGTGATGGTCCGGCCGTCGTTCGTGCTGGGCGGCGGGGGGACCGGTCTGGCGGCGGACGACGATCAGCTGCGGGCGGCCGCCGGCCGCGGCCTGGCCGAGAGCCCGGTCACCGAGGTCCTGGTCGAGGAGTCCGTGGCCGGATGGAAGGAGTTCGAGCTGGAGGTCATGCGCGACGGCGCCGACAACGCCGTCGTGATCTGCTCGATCGAGAACGTGGACCCGATGGGCGTCCACACCGGCGACTCGATCACCGTCGCGCCGGCGATGACGCTGACCGACCGCGAGTACCAGGAGATGCGCGACATGGCGCTGGCGTGCATCCGTGCGGTGGGGGTCGACACCGGCGGGTCGAACATCCAGTTCGCCGTCGATCCCGCGAACGGCCGCCTGGTGGTCATCGAGATGAACCCGCGCGTGTCGCGGTCCTCCGCGCTCGCGTCGAAGGCGACCGGGTTCCCGATCGCGAAGATCGCCGCGCTGCTCGCCGTCGGGTACCGGCTGGACGAGATCGCGAACGACGTCACCGGCGAGACGCTGGCCGCGTTCGAGCCGACGCTCGACTACGTCGTGGTGAAGGTTCCGAGGTTCGCGTTCGAGAAGTTCCCGCAGGCCGATCCGAGGCTGTCCACGGTCATGAAGTCCGTCGGCGAGGTCATGGCCATCGGCCGAACGTTCACGGAGGCGCTCGGGAAGGCATTCCGGTCCCTCGAAAAGCCGGGGATCGACGTGGATGCGGTTGTTCCGAACACCATCTCGCCGTCGGCCGAGGCTACCTGGGACCGCGGGCCCCTCCCGCTCCCGCAACGTGAAATGAAGCGTCCGGGTGAAGATCGTGATCCACGCCCGTACACGTTGCTCCGCGGGCCCCTCCCCAGCCCCAGCGCCTCGGCCGGGCACGTGCCTGCGCCGGACCTGGTCGCCACCCCTTCGGAGACCCGGGTGGTCGAGATAGAGCGGGCACTTCTGGGCGGTGCCACTGTGGACGCTGCTGCCTCAGATTCTTCGGTGGACCCGTGGTTCGTTGACCAGATCGCGCAGATGGCTGAGACCTCGGAAGCGCTGCGGGGCAAGGAGCTTACGGCTCTTTCGGTTGCCGATCTTTTGGAGGCGAAGCGGCACGGGCTTTCGGATGCGCGGATCGCGATGCTTACGGGGGCGAACGAGGACGAGGTGCGGGGGCGGCGGCTGGAGGTCGGGGTGGAGCCTGTGTTCAAGACCGTGGACACGTGTGGGGGCGAGTTCGAGGCGAGGACGCCGTACTACTACTCGACGTACGAGGAGGAGTCGGAGGTGCGGGCGGCGGCGAAGCCACGGGTGGTGATTCTCGGGGCGGGGCCGAACCGGATCGGGCAGGGGATCGAGTTCGACTACGCGTGTGTGCACGCCGCGTTCGCGCTGCGGGAGGCCGGGTTCGAGACCGTGATGGTGAACTGCAACCCGGAGACGGTGTCGACCGACTACGACACCAGCGACCGGTTGTATTTCGAGCCGCTCACCGTCGAGGACGTGCTGGCCGTGTGCCGGGCCGAGCGGCCGGTGGGCGTGATCGTGCAGCTGGGAGGGCAGACGCCGCTGAAGCTCGCGCATGCGTTGGAGCGGGAGGGGTTCCCGGTGCTGGGGACGACGCCCGATTCGATCGACCTGGCGGAGGACCGGGGGCGGTTCGCGAGGCTGCTGAACGAGCTCGGCATCCCGGCGCCGCCGCACGGCGAGGCCGCCTCGGTCGAGGAGGCCCGGGCGATCGCGGACGGCATCGGGTACCCGGTGCTGGTCCGGCCGTCGTACGTGCTGGGCGGACGGGCCATGGAGATCGTGTACGGGCCCGACGAGCTCGACGCGTTCGTGCGGACGGCGGCCGAGGCGGGCCCCGACCATCCCGTCCTCGTCGACCGGTTCCTGGAAGGGGCCATCGAGGTCGACGTCGACGCGGTGTCGGACGGCGACGAGACGTTCGTCGGCGCGGTGATGGAGCACATCGAGGAGGCCGGGGTGCACTCCGGGGACTCGACCTGCGTGATACCGCCGCCCACGCTGTCGGAGGAGGACCTGAACCGGGCCGAGCAGATCACCCGGACGCTGGCCCGGGCGCTCGGGGTCCGGGGCCTGCTCAACGTCCAGCTGGCGGTGAAGGACGAGCGCATGTGGGTGCTGGAGGCCAACCCCCGGAGCAGCCGGACCGTCCCGTTGGTCAGCAAGGTCACCGGGGTACCGCTGGCCAAGGTCGCGGCCCTCGTCATGACCGGCCGGAGCCTGGCCGAGCTCCGCCGCGACGGTGCGCTGCCGGGGAGGGAGCGGTACCGTACGCTGGCGCACACCGCCGTGAAGGCGGCCGTTCTGCCGTTCGGCCGGTTCCCGGGGTCCGACACGGTCCTGGGGCCGGAGATGAAGTCGACGGGAGAGGTCATGGGGATCGATTCCTGGCTGGGGCCGGCCATGGCAAAGGCCCTGTCGGCCACCGGCGCCGGGCTTCCCGCCTCGGGCACGGCGTTCGTCAGCGTGGCGAACCGGGACAAGCGGGCTATCGTGTTCCCGGCCAAGCGCCTCGCCGAGCTCGGATTCCGTATCCTCGCCACCCGGGGCACGGCGGCCGTGCTGACGCGGGCCGGGATCGCGGTGACCCCAGTTCGCAAGCGGTCCGAGGGAGGACCCAACGTGGTGGACCTGATCGTCGGGGGTCGCATCGACATCGTGATCAACACGCCGTTCGGGCGCGGGCCGCGCACGGACGGCTCGGAGATCCGCATGGCCGCGGCCGCCGCCGGCATCCCGTGCGTGACCACGCTGCCCGGTGCGCTGGCCGCGCTGCACGGCATCGAGGCCCTCCGTGCGGGACTGCCCGCGCCGCGTTCGCTGCAGGAGTACCACGCGCCGCCGGCGCCGCCCGAGCAGCTCCGACTCGTGCCCGCCCAGGACCAGCCCGCCGTCATGGCCGGGGAGGCAGGGTGATCCGGGCCCGCTGCGAGATCCTGTCCGCGCGCAAGGCCGGGTTGTTCCTGTCGGTGACGATCGTGGCCCCGGAGATCGCCGAGAAGGCCCGTCCGGGCCAGTTCATCCAGGTCGCCGCGCCCGAGGGTCGACAGTCGTTCCTGCGGCGGCCCTTCTTCGTGCACCAGACCTCCCGGCGCGGCGGATGGGCCGGGACACTCGAGTTCGTGGTCGACCCGAGCAACGCTGCCATGGAATGGCTGGCCGAGCTGAAGCCCCACCAGTTCCTGGACGTGATCGGGCCCCTGGGGAAGCCGTTCGCCGTGCCCCGGAAGCCGGTGAGCTGCCTGCTGGTATGCGAGGACCACGGCGTGGCGCCCCTGTACTTCCTGGCCGAGGAGCTGGCCGGACGCGGCCACCGGGTCGACATGGTCATCGGGGCCGCGACCCAGGACCGGGTGTTCAAGCCGATCGAGGGCAAGCGCCTGGCCCGCACGATCGCCGTGGTCACGGAGGACGGCTCGGCGGGCGAGCACGGAACCGTGGCCGACGTGCTGGAGTCCGTGGTCGAGAAGTGCCACACGGAGGTCGTCTACGCGGCCGGGCCGCGGCGGGTGCTCCAGGTGGCCGCGGAGTTCTGCCGGCAGCGCTCCATCCCCGCCCAGGTCGCCATCGAGGAGCGCATGGCCTGCGGCATCGGCCTATGTTGGACCTGTGTGGTGCCCGTGGCTCGCCGGGACGGCCATGGGTTCGACAACGTCCGGGCCTGCGTGGACGGCCCCGCCATGAACGCTGGGAAGATCCTGTGGGACCGGTGGGGGGCCGGCGAGGCCCCGCCGCCGCCCCGTGAACCCTCGCCCGCCCTGGCCGGATGGACGGGCTAGACCTCCCCCCGCCGGTGGTCCCGGAAGGGCTGCTGGGCGTGCGGACGGTGCCGGGGGGCGGGTCGAACGGCGAGTCGGAGGCCCCGCCGCGCCTCCGCCGCGGCGCGCCCAAGCCCTCGTCCGTCGTCGACCTCGGCGAGGTCCGGCTGCCGACGCCCGTGATGGTGGCGGCGGGGTGCTTCGGGCCGGAGCTCGCCCACCTCGCCGACGTCCGGAAGCTCGGCGGGATCGTGTCCCGCAGCATCACGCTGCACGCCCACCACGGCGTGGGATCGCCCAGGGTGACGGAGACGGCCTCGGGCCTGCTGTCGACCACGGGCGTGCAGAACGACGGCCTCGACGCGTTCCTGGAACGGGAGCTCCCAGTCCTGGCCCGGACCCGGGTCCCGGTCTTCGTCAGCGTGGCGGGATTCTCGGTCGAGGAGTACATGCAGCTCGCGATCGCCCTGGAGGCCGTGAGCGACGTGCTGGCGGCGCTGGAGGTGAATGCGTGCTGTCCCAGCAGGGACCGGGGCGGGAGCTGGTTCGCCGACACGCCCGACGGCGCCGCGGAGGTCGTGGGGGCGGTGGCCCGGCTGACGCACCTCCCGGTCTTCGTGAAGCTCTCGGCGGCGGTCGGCGACGTCGCGGCGGTCGCCGAGGCGGCCGTCCGGGGCGGCGCGCTGGGCGTGACGCTCACGCACTCCCTGCCGGGCCTGGCGGTCGACCCCACCAGCCGGATGCCCCGCCTGGCGGCGGGGGAGGGCGGCCTGTCGGGGCCGGCCATCCGCCCGATCGCGCTGCGGGCGGTACACCGCGTGGCGAGCGCGATGCCGGCGACCCCCATCGTGGGGGTGGGCGGCATCGGCACCGCCGACGACGCGATCGAGTTCCTGCTGGCCGGTGCGTGGGCCGTCCAGGTGGGCACGGCCCTGTTCGCCAACCCCTCGGCGGCGGTCGACGTCGGGCGTGGAATCGTCGAGTTCCTGGCCGCCGCCGGCCTGCGGTCGGTGGAGGACCTCCGGGGCCGGATGGGGACCCCGCCCTCCGCCCAGCCCGAGCCGGCGACCGCGGCGCCCCCGGCGCCGGAGGGCTGAGCGGCGGGATGCCGGAGGTCCCGTCCCGCAACCCGCTGATCGTGGCCCTCGACCGCCCGGACCTGGAGGGCGCCGAGGACCTGGCGGGGCGCCTGGCCGGGGCGGTCGGCATGCTGAAGGTGGGGCTGGAGCTGTTCTGCGCGAACGGCCCCGTCGCCGTGGAGCGGGTACGGGCCCACGCGCCGGTGTTCCTCGACCTCAAGCTCCACGACATCCCGAACACCGTGGGGCGGGCGGCCCGGGAGGCGGGCCGGCTGGGCCCCGAGCTGCTCACCGTCCACGCCCTGGGGGGCGAGGCGATGGTCCGCGCGGCGGTGGACGGTGCGGCCGAGGGCGCGGACGGGGCGGGGTTCGCTCCGCCGAAGATCGTCGCGGTCACGGTGCTGTCGAGCGTGGGCGGCGAGTCGCTGGCGTCCCCCGGGTCGCTCGCGTTCGAGGCCGTGTCGGCCGGCGCCGCGGGCGTCGTGGTGTCGGGCGACGACGTCCGCGAGGTGCGCGAGGCGCTCGGTGACGGCCCGATCGTGGTGGTCCCGGGGGTCCGGCCGGAGGGGTTCGGGTCCAACGACCACGTCCGTGTGCTGACCCCCCGCGAGGCGCTGGCCGCGGGGGCCGACCACCTGGTGGTGGGCCGTCCCGTCACCGGTGCCTCGGACCCGGCCGGTGCGGCCCGGATGGTCCTGGCCGAAATCGGGTGAGGAACGGCGTCACAAGAGCCTTGCGGCGCAAGGCGTTCGGGCGGCGACGTCGTGGGGCATTCGCCGCGGGCTCGACCTGAGATTGACGTTGAGGTCGGGGGGCCCGGACGGCTTTGCATCGCCCCCTGAGGCCGTGCGTATAATGCCGCGTCTTTCGACCCGAGCCCACACAAGGAGGCCACATGCCCCTGCCGACCCTCAACGAAGAGCAGCGGAAGGCAGCACTGGCCAAGGCCGCGGAGGCCCGCCGGGCGCGCGCCGAGATCAAGGGCGAGCTGAAGTCGGGGAAGCGCGGCCTGCGGGACATCCTGGAGACCCACGGCGACGACACCGTCGGCAAGATGAAGGTGTCCACGGTGCTGGAGTCGCTGCCCGGGGTCGGCAAGGTGAAGGCCCGCAAGCTCATGGAGCAGCTCGACATCTCGGCCACCCGCCGCGTTCGCGGCCTCGGCGCGAAGCAGAAGGCCGCGTTGATGGCCGAGTTCTCCAAGAAGTAGGTCCCTGCTGCCGGGCGGAGTCGAGTCCGATCCGCCCGTCTCCGATCAGGCCGCGGGCGGACCGCGGTCGCCCGCGTCGTTCCCGGATCCCGGGCCCGGCCCCGTGCCGGCCCGCCGCGGACGCCTGTTCGTGATCTCCGGGCCCTCCGGGGTGGGCAAGGGAACCGTCGTGCGGCGGCTGCTGGAGGCGGACCCGTCGCTGTACTACTCGGTCTCGGCCAAGACGCGGGCGCCCCGCCCGGGCGAGGTCGACGGCCGGGACTACTGGTTCGTCTCCGAGGGCCGCTTCGACGAGCTCATCGACCGGCACGAGCTGCTCGAGTTCGCCGAGATGTTCGGCCATCGCTCGGGAACCCCGGCCGGGCCGGTCGAGGCGATGCGGGCCGCGGGCCGCGACGTGCTGCTGGAAATCGACGTCCAGGGGGCCGCCCAGGTCCGGGCCACGGTCCCGGACGCAGTGTTGATCTTCCTGCGGCCTCCCTCCCGCGCCGAGCTGATCCGCCGGCTGGAGGCCCGGGGGACCGAGCACGGCGCCGACCTGGACCGCCGCCTGGCGCGGCTCGACGAGGAGATGGCCCAGGCCGACTGGTTCGACGAGGTCGTGGTCAACGACGACGTGAACCGGGCGGTGGGGGAGGTGGCGGCTATACTCGGACGGTACGGGCACCAGTAGCGAACTTGATCGGAACCCCGCGCTGACCAGCGCGAACGCCCGGGCGATGCGAAAGGAACCCACCCGAATGATCGAGCCGAAGATCGACGACCTGCTCGCGGCCGTCGACTCCAAGTTCAGCCTCGTGACGCTGGCCGCCAAGCGGGCCCGCGAGATCAACTCGTACTACTCCCAGCTGGGCGAGGGCCGCGGCGAGTTCGTGCCGCCGCTCATCGAGAACGCCGGGCTGCGGAACAAGCCGCTCACGATCGCCCTCGAGGAGATCGCCGAGGGCAAGGTCGGCTACGAGCGCCCCGAGGGGCTGCAGGAGCGCATCAAGTAGCCCGACGGGTCGCCGGGAGGCCGTCATGGAGCCGAGCGCGGGGGGAGGGCTGTCCGGCCACCGGGTGCTCCTCGGAGTCACCGGCGGCATCGCCGCGTACAAGGCCGTCGTCCTGGCCCGGCTGCTGCTGAAGGCCGGCGCCGAGGTCCAGGTCGTGATGACCGCGGCCGCTACCCGCTTCGTCGGTCCCGATACCTTCACCGCGCTGACCGGCCGCACCGCACACTCCGACGTCTTCGACGAGGTCGAGCACGTGCTGCACGTCCGCCTGGCGCACGAGGCCGACGTCGCGGTCGTCGCGCCGGCCACCGCGAACGTGATCGCCCGCCTGGCCCTCGGCCTGGCCGACGACATGGTCACCTCGACCCTCCTGGAGGCGCGCTGCCCGCTGGTGCTGGCCCCGGCCATGCACACCGGGATGTACGAGCACCCGGCCACCCAGGAGCACCTCCGAACGCTGGCCGCGCGTGGCGCCCTGGTCGTCGGTCCCGCCACCGGCTCGCTGGCCGCCGGCGACGAGGGACTGGGCCGGATGAGCGAGCCGGAATACATCTTCCTGGCCGTCGAGGGCGCGGTGGGCCGCGAGCGCGACCTGGCCGGCCGCACGGTGATCGTCACGGCCGGCCCCACCCACGAGCCCATCGACCCGGTCCGGTTCATCGGCAACCATTCCTCCGGGAAGATGGGCTACGCCATCGCCCGCGAGGCCGCGGCGCGAGGGGCGACGGTCGTGCTGGTGAGCGGCCCGGTGTCCCTGTCCCCGCCGCCCGGCGTCCAGGTCGTCCCGGTCACGACGGCCGAGGAGATGCGCGACGCGGTCCTGGCGAACCTCGACGGCGCCGATGCCGTCGTGAAGGCCGCGGCGGTGGCCGACTGGCGCCCGGCCGAGGTGGCCGCGGAGAAGCTGAAGAAGGACGCGGGCGCCCCCCGGATCGAGCTCGTGGCGACGCCGGACATCCTCGCGACCCTTCGGGAGCGCAAGGGCAGCCTCGTGCTGGTGGGATTCGCCGCCGAGACCGGGAATCTCGAGGCGGCCGGCCGGAAGAAGCTCGAGTCCAAGGCCCTCGACCTCATCGTCGTGAACCAGGTCGGCCGCGCGGGCACCGGCTTCGGCAGCGAGACCAACGACGCGATGGTCCTGTCGGCCGCCGGCGACGACGAGCCCCTGCGTTCCTGGACCAAGCCCGAGCTGGCCGCCGCCGTCTGCGACCGCCTGGTGAAGCTTCTGTCGGATCGCTGAGCCTCCCGGGCCGGGTCGGAGTCGTCGGTATACTCCCGCGGACATGGGCCACCGCTACCTGTTCACCTCGGAGTCCGTGACCGAGGGGCACCCCGACAAGCTCGCGGACCAGATCTCCGACGCCGTCCTCGACGCCATCTTCGAGAAGGACACCAACGGAAGGGTGGCCTGCGAGACGCTCGTCACGACCGGCCTGGTCATCGTCGCCGGGGAGATCTCGACCGAGATCTACGTCGACATCCCGAAAGTGGTCCGGCGAACCATCAACGACATCGGGTACACGGACGCCAAGTTCGGGATCGACGGCTCGACGTGCGGCGTGATCACCGCGATCCAGGAGCAGTCCGCGGACATCGCCATCGGCGTCGACCATGCCGCCGAGGAGCGCAAGGGCTCGGAGGACGAGCTCGACGCCATCGGCGCCGGGGACCAGGGGATGATGTTCGGGTACGCCTGCCGCGACACGGACGAGCTCATGCCGCTGCCCATCGCCATGGCCCACCGCCTGGCGAAGCGCCTGGCCGACGTCCGCAAGGCGGGCGTCGTTCCCTATCTGCGGCCGGACGGGAAGTCCCAGGTGACCATCGAGTACGAGGGGAACCGCCCGGTCCGCGTCGACACCGTGCTGATCTCCGCCCAGCACCGCGAGGAGGTCGACCTCGACAGCCTGCTCAAGCCGGACGTCGAGGCCGAGGTCATCGACCCGGTGCTGCGGGAGCTCGACGAGCTGGACACCGACTCGGTCCGGGTCCTGGTGAACCCCACCGGGCGGTTCGAGATCGGCGGGCCCAAGGCCGACACCGGTCTGACCGGACGCAAGATCATGGTCGACTCCTACGGGGGGATGGCGCCGCACGGCGGCGGGTGCTTCAGCGGCAAGGACCCCACCAAGGTCGACCGCAGCGCCGCGTACATGGCCCGGTACGTGGCCAAGAACGTCGTCGCCGCCGGGCTGGCCGAACGGTTCCAGCTCCAGGTGGCGTACGCGATCGGCACCGCCCACCCGGTGTCGATGACGGTCGAGACGTTCGGGACCGAGCAGGTCGACCCCGTGCGGATCCTCGGAGCGGTCAAGGACGCGTTCGACTTCCGGCCGGCGGCGATCATCCGCGACCTCGACCTCCGTCGGCCGATCTACGCGGAGACGGCCGCGTACGGCCACTTCGGCCGCAAGGGCTCCCCGTGGGAGGAGACCGACCGGGCCGACGATCTCCGCCGCACCCTCGGGTAGCGCGGCCACGTCCGCGCCACCCACGGACCTTCCCTCAGACCCTCCCGACGTCCTCTCCGGGCCCGTCGCGGTGTGCGTCGACCGCCCGCTGCTGTCGCTCGACCGGCCGTTCACGTATTCGCTCGACGCCTCGCTGGGCGCCGGGGTGGGGTCGCTGGTCCAGGTGCCGTTCCACGGAAGGGCGACGCGCGGCTGGGTGCTCGGCGCCACGGACGACGTGCCCGACCGCATGCTCGCCGTGAAGAAGGTCGTGTCGCCCGTGCGGTTCTTCGAGGCCCGGATGCTGGAGCTGTCCCGGTGGATGGCCGAGCGGTACGTCGCCCCCCTCGCGACGTGCATCGCGCGGCTTTCGCCTCCTCGAGTGGCGTCCGAGGAAAAGGCGGTCCATGAGGGTGCGAAAACCAGTGGGGGGTTGGCCAAGGCTACCTCGGGCCGCGGGCCCCTCCCGCTCCCGCAACGTGAGTCGGGCGCAGTCCGTGCCGCGGGGCCTCAGCCTCCGGACACGTTGCTCCGCGGGCCCCTCCCCACCCCGAGCGCCTCGGTCGCATCGGACTTCGATCGTTACGGTCGGGGCGCCTCGTTGGTCGCTGCCCTGAGGTCGGGATCCTCGGGGGTGTTCGTCGTTCGGCCGGCTCCTCTGGACGAACAGTTGCTGGCGGTGGAGGCGGTGAGGCTGACGCTCGCGGCTGGACGGACTGCGATCGTGCTCGTTCCTGAAGCGGAACCTGTGCCGGCCACCGCGTCGGCCGTCGCCGAGGCGTTTGTCGACGACGCCGTTCTGTTCCTGGGTGGGTCGGAGCGGATGCGGTACCGGGCGTGGCTGGCGATCGGGGCCGGGCGGTACCGGGTGGTCGTGGGGTCCAGGGCGGCGGTGTTTGCGCCGCTGCGGGACTTGGGGCTGATCTGGATCTCCCGGGAGAGCCACCCGGGGCACCGGGAGGAACGGTCCCCGGCGACGCATGCCAGGGACGTGGCGGTGGCCCGCGCCGGGCTGGAAGGGGCGGTGTGCGCGATGAGCGCGCTGTGTCCCACCGGGGAGGCTGTGGCCCTGGGGGCGCCCGAGGTGGCGCCGGTGCGCAGAGCGTGGCCGCCGGTCGAGGTGGTACGGCCCGGACCCGAGGGCCGGGCGCCACGGCTGATCGCCGCGCTGAAGGAGGCCAGGCGGGGGTTCCTGTACTCGCCGCTGCCGGGGTACGGGGTGGCCCGGGTGTGCCGGTCGTGCGGGGAGCCCGCCCGGTGCGCGGCGTGCGGCGGGATGCTCCGGCAGGAACGGGGCCAGATCCGATGCGTGGTGTGCGAGTCGCCCGGGCGGTGCGCGAACTGCGGCGGGACGGCGTTCGGGATGCTCCGCGGGGGCGCCGAGCGGGTGGAGGAGTGGGCCGGGCGCGTGGCCGGCGCGCAGGTGCGCCGGGCGCCACCTCGGGACACCGCGGCCGGCTCGCCGGCGAACGGCGAGGGACCGGTCGAGATCGCGTCGCTGCTCCACGGGGGGATCCTCGTCGGCGGGCCGGAGGCCGTGAAGGACATCCCCCCGCCCGAGCTGGACCTGGTGGGGATCCTCGACGCCGACCTCGCCGCCCGCCGGCCCGGCCTGGCCTCCGGAGAGCGCTCGCTGGCGCTGTGGATGGAGGCCGCGGCCTGGGCCGGGAGCCGGGGGCGGGTCGTCGTGCAGTCCTCGCAGCCCAACGACCCCATGGTCCAGGCGCTGGTCGCGGGGAACCCGAGTCGGTTCCATCGGGCCGACCTTCCCCGCCGGGCCGCGGCTGGGTTCCCCGCCGGGTTCCCGGTGTTCCGCGTGACCGGGGCCACCGGGCTCGAGGACGCCCTGGCGGATCTTCGCCCGGTCACCCTGCTCACCAGCGGGCTCGAGGACCGGACCGTGTGCCTGGTGACGGTCCGGCCCGAGGACGTCCGCGGGTTCGGCCGGGCGCTCCGCGAGCTCGCCGTCCGCGGCACCGTGACCCGCGTTGAGGCCGAACCGCACCTGTAATCTTCGGCCCAGAGACCTGTGCACGAGGGAGCACGATGACGATCCTGACCATCTGCCAGCTGGGAGACCCGGTGCTCCGGCAGCCGGCCGCCCCGGTCGAGCGGTTCGACGAGGCGCTCGAGGCCCTGGCCGCCGACATGATCGAGACCATGTATGACGCCCCGGGCGTCGGCCTCGCGGCGCCCCAGATCGGACGGTCGATCCGCCTCGTCGTGTACGACGACGGCGACGGGACCGGCGCCCGGGTTCTCGTGAATCCGGCCGTGTCCGGCCCGGAGGGCGAGGAGGTCATGGACGAGGGCTGCCTCTCCGTCCGGGGCCCGTACGCCGAGACGAAGCGCGCCGCCCGGCTCCACGTGCGGGCCCAGGACCTGCAGGGCCGGCCGGTCGAGTTCGACGCGGAGGGCTTCCTGGCCCGGATCATGCAGCACGAGACCGATCACCTGGAGGGGCTCCTGTTCATCGATCGCCTGGACGACGAGGGGCGCCGCGAGGTCATGCGGCAGCTCCGCGAGCAGGAGGTGTCGGGCGGCCGCCTCGGCCGGCGCCCCCGCGGGTAGCGGGGACGCGACGTCCGGCGCGGGAGCGGCCGCGCACGGTCCGCTGCATGTCGTGTTCCTCGGCAACGACCCGTGGTCCGTTCCGCCGCTGGATGCGGTGGCGGCCTCGCGGCACCGCCCCGCGCTGGTCGCGACCAGGGTTCCCCGGCCGGCCGGGCGGGGGTCGAGGCTCACGCCGACCGCCGTCGCCGAGGCGGCCCGGCGGTTGTCGCTGCCGCTGCGCGAGGTGGAGACCGTCAAGTCGGGCGAGGGGCTCGACGCGCTGGCCGCGGCGGCGCCCGACGTGCTCGTAGTCGTGGCGTACGGGGAGATCCTGCCGGCCGCCGTGCTCGGCTTGCCCCGGATCGCCCCGGTGAACCTGCACTTCTCGCTGCTTCCCGAGCTGCGGGGCGCCTCGCCCGTGCAGCATGCGCTGCTCCGGGGCCTCGATCGCACGGGCGTCACCACGATCGTGATGGATGAGGGGCTCGACACCGGACCGGTCCTGGTGCGGCGCGAGGAGGACGTTCGACCCGAGGACGACGCCGGGTCGCTCGGCGAGCGGCTGGCCCGGGTCGGCGGGGAGGCGCTGGTCGCGACCCTCGACGGGTTGGCGGACGGGACGCTGGCGCCGACGCCTCAGCAGGGCGAGCCCACGTTCGCGTCCAAGCTGAAGCCCGAGGACCGGTGGCTCCGCTGGACGGAACCGGCAGCGGATGTCGTCCGGCGGGTACGGGCCCTGTCGCCGGACCCCGCCGCCTCCACCCGGTTCCGGGGCGACGTGCTGAAGGTCTTCCGCGCGGCCGTGGACGAGGCGGGCGGGCCGGCCCCGGATCCCGGCGCCGTGCTCGGGGTCGACGGCGACGCCCTGGTGGTCGGCGCGGGGAAGGGGGCCGTCCGGCTCGAGGAGGTCGCTCCAGCCGGGCGCCGGCGGATGACCGGCGCGGACTTCGCCCGCGGCCACCGGCCCCACCCAGGCGAGCGACTGAGGGAGGAATGACCGGGCCTCGAGGTCCGAGCCGCCCGCCCCCGGGTGCGCGGCGCGAGCGACGCCCGGCGCCCGCCGGACCCGCCGGGCGCCCGGACCCCCGCGTGGTGGCGCTGGAGGTGATCCGGCGGGTCACCGAGGATCGCGCATACTCCACCCTCACCATGGCCGCGGCGCTGGACCGCTCGCGCCTCGAGGGCCGGGACCGGGCCCTGGCCACCGAGCTCGCCTACGGGACCCTGCGGAGGCTCCGTTCGCTGGACTGGGCGCTGGCACCGCACGTCTCCCGGCCCCTGGACCGGGTCACCCCCCGTGCCCTGGCGCTGTTGCGCCTGGGGGCCGAGCAGCTCCTGTTCACCCGGACCCCCGACCACGCCGCGGTCTCGGAGACCGTCCGCCTGGCCCGGGCCGGCGAGCGAGGCTTCGTCAACGCCGTTCTGCGCTCGCTCGCCGCCGGCCCGCCGGAGTGGCCCGGAGGCGACGACATGGCCTCGATCGCCATCCGAACCGGCCTAGCCGAGTGGGCGGTGGCCGAGCTCGACCGCGTCCTGCCGGGCGAGGCCGGCGCGGCCGCCGAGGCCCTGGCCGCCTCCGCTGCGCTCTCGGTGCGGGCGAACGCCTGCCGGATGACCGTGGAGCGCCTCCAGGAGGAATTGCGCTCCGCCGGGCACGATCCCCGGCGCGGGGCCATCGACCCCGACACGCTGCACGTCCGGGAGGCGGCGCCCACCCGGCTTCCCGGCTTCCGCGAGGGTTGGTTCGCCGTGCAGGACGAGGCCTCGGCGTTCGTGGTGCGGGCGCTCGACCCACAGCCGGGGGACCGGGTGCTCGACGCCTGCGCCGCGCCCGGCGGAAAGGCCACGCACGCCGCCTGCCTGGTGGGCGAGGACGGCCTGGTGGTCGCCGCCGACGTCTCGCCGGCCCGCGCCCGGCTGGTGCAGGCCCTCGCCCGGCGCCTCGGCGCGCACGTCAGGACGGTGGCCCAGGACGCCCGGCACCCGGCCGTCCGCGGCCCGTTCGACCGGGTGCTGGTGGACGCGCCGTGCTCGGGGATCGGGGCGGCCCGCCGGCGCCCCGAGCTGCTGTGGCGGCCGGACCGGGAAGACCTCGGCCGACTAGCCCGTCTCCAGGTCGCCATCGCGGCCTCGGCCGCCGAGCTGCTGAAGCCGGGCGGCCGGCTGGTGTACTCGGTCTGCACGTTCCCTCGCGCGGAGACCGACGCTGCCTTCCGGGCCCTTCTCCGGCATCGTCCGGACCTCGTGCCGGAGCCGATCGAAGGCCCGGACGGGGCCGCCGAGCGCATCCGGCTGTGGCCGCACCGGCACGGGACGGACGCCATGTTCGTGGCGGCCTTTCGCAGGACCGCCTGACCTCGGCCGAAAGGCGTACCCCGCACGGCCGCCCGGCGCTCAAGCCGTCCCCGGAATCTGCCGACTCCATGGATGTCAGCGCGCGGACCGCACATTGGCGGCGGCTCCGTGATGGAATGGCCCCGCGGAGGGAACACGAAGTGGCCGAGACGATTCTGGTGGTGGACGACGATCCGGACATCGCCCGGTTCGTCGAGGTGAACCTTCGTTCCGTGGGCTACAACGTCTCCGTCGCCGGCGACGGCGAGGAGGCCTTGGAGCGAGCCGAGGAGCTCCGGCCCGACCTCATCCTGCTCGACGTCATGATGCCCCGGGTCGACGGGTTCGAGGTGGCCCAGCGCCTCCGCCGGAACCCCCGCACGGCGAACACGAACATCATCATGCTCACGGCCAAGGCCCTGTCGAGCGACAAGGTGCTGGGGCTGACCTCCGGCGCCGACGACTACATCATCAAGCCGTTCGATCCGATCGAGCTGCTGGCCCGCGTCAAGACCACGCTGCGGCGCGCCAAGGACATGAAGGCGCTGTCGCCCCTCACCGGCCTCCCTGGCAACATCCGCATCCAGGAGGAGATCCAGCGCAAGATCGACGACGACGTCCCGTTCGCCGTCCTGTACTGCGACCTCGACGACTTCAAGGCCTACAACGACCACTACGGGTTCGCCCGCGGCGACCGGGTCCTGGTGGCCGCCGCCCGGATCCTGCAGGAGGTGGTCCAGGAGGGCTCGCGGGCCGACGGCTTCGTCGGGCACGTCGGCGGCGACGACTTCGTCCTGGTCCTGCCGCCGGAGCAGGCCGAGCAGGCCGCGGCCACGATCTGCCAGCGGTTCGACCGGGAGATCTCGTACTTCTACGACCGCGAGGACCTCGAGCGCGGCTACGTCGAGGTGGAGGATCGCCGGGGCGTCCTGCAGCGGTACGGGCTGATCGCCGTCTCGATTGGCGTCGGGTCGACGGCGCGGCGGAAGTTCACCCACTTCGGCGAGGCCGTCGACGTGGCCACCGAGATGAAGCAGTTCGCGAAGCGCCAGCCCGGCTCGTCCTTCGCGGTCGACCGCCGCTCCATCTAGCGCGCGTCAGCCCGCCACCTGCCGCCGCACCGCCCATGGGCCGGGGCCTGGCCGCCCAGGAAACTTCGCCGGCCCCCGGACCTATACTTCCTGCGGAAGCTCGTTCTCGGGGCGGGGTGCAAGTCCCCACCGGCGGTGAGAGTCCGCGACCCCCCGGCAGCCGGCCGGGGGTGGATCCGGTGCAATTCCGGGACCGACCGTGAAAGTCGGGATGGAAGAGGACGGGCCGGGACGGCCGAGCGCGTTCGCCGCCGGCCTCCTCGGTCGTGGTCCACGCCCCCGGAGCAGGAGGCGATGGACGACGAGACGATGATGCGGCGAGCCCTGGCCCTCGCGGAGCGCGGGCGGGGCATCGTGTCCCCCAACCCCCTGGTCGGCGCGGTCGTGGTGAACGACGGCCATGTCGTGGGGGAGGGGTGGCACGAGGGCCGAGGAACCCCCCACGCCGAGGCGAGCGCGCTGGCGGCGGCCGGCGACGCGGCCCGCGGCGCGACCCTGTACGTCACCCTCGAGCCCTGCGACCACTTCGGGCACACCCCGCCCTGCACCCAGGCGATCGCCCGCGCCGGCGTCGCGGAGGTCGTCGCCGCCATCCGCGACCCGAACCCGATCGTCGACGGACGCGGGTTCGCCGCGCTCGAGCGAGCGGGCGTCCGGGTCCGGTCCGGCGTGCTGGCGCGGGAGGCGGAGCGCCAGAACGCCGCGTTCGTCCGCCACGTGACCACCCAGCTCCCGTTCGCCACGCTGAAGGTCGCCGCGACCCTCGACGGGAAGGTCGCCGCCCGCGACGGGTCCTCCCGGTGGGTCACCGGCGAGGCGGCGCGGGCCGAGGTCCACCGGATGCGCGGCGCGGCCGACGCGATCGTGGTCGGCGCGGGAACGGCCCTGGCCGACGACCCGGCGCTGACCGTCCGCGACCCGGGCTACCGGGGGCGGCCAGTCCTGCGCGTGCTGGTCGACGCCGCCGGCCGGGTGAACGCGACGGGGAGGCTGTTCGGCGCCGGGGCGCCCACCCTGGTGGCGACGACCGATGCCGCCGACGTGAGCGCCGTCGACTCCTGGCGGGCCGCCGGTGCCGAGGTGGTGGCCTTTCCGGCCGACGCCGCCGGGGGCGTCGCCCTGGGGGACCTGTGGGCGGACCTGGGCAAGCGGGACGTCGCGTCATTGCTCCTGGAGGGCGGCCCCACGCTCGCCTGGAGCGCCGTCCGCGACGGCCTGGTCGACCGGGTGGTCGTGTTCCTTGCGCCGAAGCTGCTGGGCGGCTCCGGCGCGCCCGGGATCCTGGGCGGGGAGGGGCTCGCCCCGGTGGGTGCTGCGGTGCGGCTGGAGATCGTGTCCGTGGAACGGGCGGGCGAGGACCTGAAGGTGGAGGCGGATGTTCACCGGGATCGTTGAGGAGCTGGGCCGCGTCGAGGGGCTGGAGGGCCCGCGGCTGCGCGTGCGGTGCCGCACGGCCGCCCAGGACTCGCCCGTCGGCGCCTCCGTCGCCGTGAACGGCGTGTGCCTCACGGTGGTCGGGGGCGACCAGGATTCGCTGGCGTTCGACCTCAGCCAGGAGACCCTCGACCGCACGGCCCTCCGCCGCCTGGAGCCGGGCGACCCCGTGAACCTGGAGCGGCCGGTGACCCTGATGGCCCGGCTGGGCGGCCATCTGGTGCAGGGACACGTGGACGGGGTGGCAACGGTGGTCTCGGTGATCGCCCAGGAGGGCGGCTCGACGATCACGCTCGAGGCACCGGAGGAGCTGGGCCGGTACCTCGTGGAGAAGGGGTCGGTGACGGTGGACGGGGTGAGCCTCACGGTGGCCGCGGTGGAGGGATCCACCTTCTCCGTGGCCCTCATCCCGCACACACTGGCCGTGACGACGCTGGGGACCGCCGGGGCCGGCGATCCGGTGAACCTGGAGGTGGACGTGCTGGCGAAGTATGTCGAGCGGCTGCTGGGGCAGCCTGTGGATCAGGAGCGTGAGCGATGACCAAGCAGGCAGTCGACACCGACGTCTTCGACTCCATCGACGACGCAATCGAGGAGATCAAGCTGGGCCGGTTGGTCATCGTCGCGGACGACGCCGACCGCGAGAACGAGGGCGACCTGATCATGGCAGCGTCGAACGTCACGCCGGAGGCGATCGCGTTCATGGTCCGGCACACGAGCGGGGTGATCTGCATGCCGGTCCTGGGGGAGCGCCTCGACGCCCTGCACATCCCGCTCATGGTGAGCGACGTGACGGACCCCCAGCGCACCGCGTTCACGATCTCGGTGGACGCCCGGGTCGGGACCACGACCGGGATCTCCGCCGCCGACCGGGCCACCACGATCCGGGCCGTGGTCGACCCGGACACCAAGCCCCAGGACCTGGCCCGCCCCGGGCACGTGTTCCCGCTGCGGTACCACGAGGGCGGCGTGCTGAAGCGGGCGGGCCACACCGAGGCCGCCGTCGACCTGGCCCTGCTGGCCGGGATGTACCCGGCCGGGGTGCTGTGCGAGATCGTGAACGAGGACGGCACCATGGCCCGGCTCCCCACCCTGGTGGAATTCGCCCGGGAACACGGGCTGAAGCTGATCTCGATCGCCGACCTCATCCAGTACCGGCGGCGCCGCGAGCGGCTGATCCGGCAGGTGGCCGACGCGCGGATCCCGACCGAGCACGGCGAGTTCCGTGCCGTGGCCTACGAGAGCACGGTCGACGGCAGGGTCCACGTGGCGATGGTCCTGGGCGAGGTCGGCGACGGCGACGGGGTTCTCGTCCGCGTGCATTCCGAGTGCCTGACCGGCGACGTGTTCGGCTCGCTGCGGTGCGACTGCGGCGAGCAGCTCGACGCCGCGCTCGCCAAGATCGGCATGGAGGGGCGAGGGGTCGTCCTGTACATCCGGGGACACGAGGGCCGGGCCATCGGGCTCACCCACAAGCTCCGGGCCTACCAGCTCCAGGAGTCCGGCCGCGACACCGTGGAGGCGAACGTCGAGCTGGGGTTCCCGCCGGATCCCCGCGACTACGGGATCGGGGCGCAGATCCTGTACGACCTCGGTGTGCGGTCGATGCGCCTGCTGACCAACAACCCGGCCAAACGGGCCGGGCTCGAGGGCTACGGGCTGTCGATCGCGGAGCGGATCCCGCTGGAGACGGATCCGACCGAGGAGAACATCGGCTATCTCCGGGCCAAGCGGGAGAAGCTCGGACACCTGCTCGGGCACCTCGAGGAGCCCACCGGGACGGAGGTGGGGCCGTGAGGACGTTCCAGGGCGGGTTCGAGGCCCGAGGGCGCCGGTTCGCCCTCGTCGCGGCCCGGTTCAACGAGGTGGTCGTGCGGGAGCTCGTCGAGGGCGCCCAGGCCTGCCTGCGCCGCCACGGCGTCGGCGACGACGACGTGGACCTCGCCTGGACGCCCGGCGCGTTCGAGATCCCGCTGGTGGCCCGGCGGCTCGCGGAGACCGGCGCCTACGACGCGGTGATCTGTCTGGGGGCCGTCATCCGGGGCGACACCCCCCACTTCGACCACGTGGCCGGGCAGGTCGCGACCGGGGTCCGGGAAGCGGGGATCGCCACGGGCGTGCCGGTGATCTTCGGCGTGCTCACCACGGACACGGTCGAGCAGGCCGTCGACCGCGCGGGCGGCAAGCACGGGAACAAGGGGTGGGACGCCGCCATGGCGGGCATGGAGATGGCAGGATTGCTCGAGGCCCTGCCGAAGCCCGAAGCGTGAGACATGAGCGTGCCCGTGGAGTGAGGAGCTCGAGGGGTCGAAGGAGGACGCGCCGGTGATCATCGAGAAGCCCTGGGGCAAGGTCACCACCTACGCCCTCAACCAGACCTCCTCGGTGCGGATCATCACGATCGAGCCCGGGCAGGAGACCTCCGAGCACTACCACCAGCTCCGCGACGAGATGTGGATCGTGCTCGACGAGGGCCTGCGGATCCAGATCGGCAACCGGCAGGTCGAGGCCCGGCCCGGCGACGAGTTCGTGGTCTCCTCGGAGGAGCCCCATCGCATCTCGAACGAGGGCCAGAAGCGCGGCAGGGTGCTCGAGATCGCGCACGGCTACACGACCGAGGACGACGTGTTCCGCCTCCAGGACGACTACGGCCGCACGCTCGAGCCCGAGTGGTAGCGGGTCCCGGCCGGCAGGGGCGTCCCTGACCTGCGCATTCTGCTCCGATTGCGCGTTGATTCGCCCCGAACCCCGGTGCTACGCTCCGCGCGGTTTCCGAAAGGGGGGAACCCGGTGGCCGGTGCGCCTGCTCACGCGCCGGGTGTAAGGAGGGGCACGTGTCACAAGGAACTGTCAAGTGGTTCAGCAACGAGAAGGGGTACGGGTTCATCGCCCGCCCCGACGGCGACGACGTCTTCGTCCACTTCTCGGCGATCTCGGGTGACGGCTACCGCAGCCTCGCCGAGGGCCAGGAGGTCGAGTTCGACGTCGTGGACGGCCCCAAGGGCAAGCAGGCCGCCAACGTCCGCCCCGTCGCCTCGTAGCGACGGCGCGACCAGCGCCCACCGAGGCGCCCGCGGGATTCGTCCCCGGGCGCCTCGTGGCGTCCGGGTTCGGCCCGCTCCCCGGGCGACGCACGATGTGTGACATTCGTCATCGACAGGCCGGTATGGGCGCGCCTATACTTCCTGCGCATGTTGCGTCGTGACCACCCAGGGGCGCCGGCCATGGTCGGTGCCTCTTCGTCGAGTAGGGAGGTGATGCGGGGTCTCCGTTGAACCGCGAATCAACGATCGGATCCGGTCGCCGCAGGTCCGCCTGGTCGGGCCGGACGGGGATCAGATCGGGATCGTCTCGACCCAGGATGCCCTGCGCAGGGCCAGGGACCTGGACCTCGACCTGGTCGAGGTCGCTCCCCAGGCCCAGCCGCCGGTCTGCCGGATCATGGACTACGGCAAGTACAAGTACGAGCGCGACATCCGGCAGAAGGAAGCCCGGAAGAAGCAGTCCCGGATCGAGGTCAAGGAGATCAAGTTCCGCCCGAAGATCGACCCCCACGACTACGCCACGAAGAAGGGCCACGTCGTGCGGTTCCTGAAGGCGGGAGCACGGGTCAAGGTGACCATCATGTTCCGCGGCCGCGAGATGGCCCACACCGAGCTGGGACGCAAGATCCTGGACCGGCTGGTGGAGGACCTGAAGGACCTCGCGACCGTCGACACCTATCCGAAGCTCGACGGCCGGAACATGGTCATGGTGATCGCTCCGGTCAAGAGGCAGGAGGCTCCGAAGCCGCCGCGCGCGGCTCCCGGGCCCGGGGACGGTGCCGGAAACGGCGCCGCGCCGAGCCCACCGGAGCCGGCAGCCCCGCCGGCGGCCGCCCCGGCCGAAGCCGAGGCGCCGGCCGCCCAGACCGGCTCCTAGCCCGGGCCACACCACTCACGAGGACGGATCGAACATGAAACAGAAGACGCACCGCGGCGCCGCGAAGCGGTTCCGGGTCACGCCGACCGGAAAGGTCCTGCACCGCAAGGGCACCGGCAATCACTTCCTGCGCAAGAAGTCGGGGAGCCGCCGGCGCCGCGTCGAGGGCATGACCGAGGTCACCTCGGAGGCGCGCACCGTCAAGCGCCTCCTGGGGAGGTAGCGCCATGGCCAGGGTCAAGCGAGCCGTCCACTCCGCGAAGAAGCGCCGCGCCGTCCTCGAGGCGGCCAAGGGGTACCGGGGGGCCCGGCACAAGCGGTACCGCGTCGCCAAGGAGCAGCTGCTGCACTCCGGCGCGTACGCCTACCGCGACCGGCGCGACAAGAAGGGCACCTTCCGCCGGCTGTGGATCACGCGCATCGGCGCGGCCTCGCGGCAGAACGGGATGTCGTACTCCACGTTCATCGCGGGGTTGAAGGCCGGAGGGATCGAGCTCGACCGCAAGGTGCTCGCGGACATCGCGGTGCACGACCCGAAGGCGTTCGCCGGGCTGGTCGAGACGGCCAAGTCGTCGCTTCCCGCGGCGAAGTAGCTCGTCGGCTCTTTTCTCGGCTCCTCACCGCCGCACCTGCGGATTGATTGCCGTGGTGGGTGGCGGCGGTTTCGGCATCTCCGCGGTACCCCGTGGTGCGGCCGGGATCCGGGATGCCGTGGTTGCGGCTCGTTGCCGGCCGCACCAACGGACCGCTGCGATGCCGAACTCCGCCGCCACCCATACCTCGGTTGGACACCCGTGGGGCCAGGACGACGCGTGGGGAGGATCACACTCGGCGCGCAGATTCTTCTTGGTCAGCTGCTTTTCGAGGTCGGGCGAGGATGCGGTGAGCCGTCGCTGCTGCCAGGGCGGCCAGCGCCACGCCGACGATGAGGGCCGGGATGTAGCCGGCCTGCGAATGGTAGTGGATGAGTCCGAATGCGCTGGGGCAGTCGGTCGTTTGAGGCGGGGGGACCACCCCGGGGGCCGAGGGGACGGCACTCGTCGTGCAGCCGAGGGGCGCCGTGAGTACGACGCCCGCGATGAAGGCCAGCACCCCGTCGAGGGTGGGCCACAGGACGGTGGGGCGGTGGCGCCAGGGGGCGACGATCGCGAGGGTCAGGCCGAGGAGGAGGAACGGGAGGCCGATGCTGAAGATCGCCAGCATCCCGAAGCCGAGGAGCACGGCGACGAGGATCCAATAGGCGACAGGATGGTTCGGCGTGGAGGCGGTGGCCATCGGCCTCCTCGAGGTATCTCCTCTTGGATTTGAGCATCTGCTCAAGGTGTCGAGCATACCAGCCCAGGCAGGGGAAGTGCAGCGTGGGAGGCTGGCGGCTCGGTGCAGGGCGCGCGACAAGACGGGCGGGATCGATTCTCGCCGCGGTGCCGTTCGCGTTAGGGGTTGGTCACGGCGCGGCAGTGGCCGAATTCGCTGGTGTTGCCCGCGGGGTCGCTTGCCGTGGCCGTGACCTGGCGGCCGAGGGGGAGCGCGGTGGTGAGGGTCTCCTGGAACGTGACCTTGCCCGTGGCGTCGGTGGTGACGGATTTCTGGGCGAGGAAGGTCCTGCCCTCGCCGAAGCCGCTGGGGTCGCAGGCGGTGCTCGAGAAGAGGCGGACGATGTATTTGGTGGACGGCTTGCTCACGAGCCGGCCCGAGATCGTGGTCTGGCCGCCGCTTCGGACGGCCTTCGTGAGGGAGGGGAAGTTCTGCAGTGCATTCGGTCCTGTGTCGGCGTCGCCTGCGTCGTTCGGGGTGATCCCGTCGTCGCCCAGGTCGATCCCGAGGCCTGTGTTCGCGAACAGGGCGTTGCGCAGGATCCGGTTGCGCGATCCCGCGGCGACGACGACGCCCTTCGCGTTGTTCGCGATCGTGTTCGCGCCCGACGCCACACCGGCGCCGACCTGCGTCCGGGTGGCGCCGTCGAGCAGGACCCCGGGACCGCCGTTGGGGAAGGCCACGCCGGAGGAGTTCACGCCGATGCGGTTCCCCTGGACGAGGTTGCCGGCGGCCGGCCCGGCGAGCCCGGACGCGACCGAGACCCCGGCTCCCGTGTTCCCGGCGATGATGTTGCCGGCGCCGGCCACCGTCCCGCCGATGTGGTTCGCGCCCGCGCTCGCGATCTCGATCCCGGCCTCGTTCGGGACGGCGGTCGTGCCGGCTTCGTCGAGGCCGATGAGGTTGCCCTGGATCACGCTGGGGAAGGGCGGGTTCAACGCACCGGAGGGCAACTCGACCCGGACGGCCGGCCCCGAGTTCCCGGAGATGACGTTGCGGGCGGCCGCGTCGGTGCCCCCGATGGTCGCCGGGCTCCTGGCGTCGACGAAGACTCCGGCCTGTGAGTTGCCCAGGGCGGAATGCCCGTCCGCGGCGGTCCCGATCAGGTTGCCCTGGATCAGTGGGTCCGCTCCTATGGGATCGATTCTGATCCCGAAGGCGTTCCCGGAGATCACGTTCCCCGCTCCGGCGGCGGTGCCCCCGATGACCGGCGATGCCACCTCGACCTCGATGCCGTCGTTTCCGTTCGGGAGGGCGGCCGCCCCCGTGATGTCGGTGCCGATCAGGTTGCCCTGGACGGTGGAGTCTCCTTCGAGAAAGAGCCCGTTGCCCTGGTTGCCCGACATCAGGTTGCCCTGGCCGGACAGCGTGCCGCCGAAGACGCTGCCGTCGCTCTTCACGATGGCCCCGCTGAGGCCGTTGGGCTGGGCCGACGTGCCGTTCGGATCCGTGCCGAGGAAGTTGCCCTGGACCGTCGCGGTGGCCGTCGCTGAGTTGGAACCGATCACGATCCCGAACAGGCCGAAGTTGCCGATGTCGAGGCCCCGGATCAGCGTGTTGGGGGCTCGGATGTCCAGCCCGCTCGAGCTCGCCCCGGCATTGGTGCCGTCGAGAAGGATGCACAGGTGCTGAGCCGCGAACGAGCACCCGGCGGTCAAACCGGGCGGCTGCGTGGTCCCGTCGACGACCACGGAGTCCGTGACGATGGGCAGCGCGGTGACCGGCTGGATGCGCTTCTCGCCCGGGGTGGCGATGTTGAACTCGATGGCATCGCGGCCGGTGGTCTCCGCGTGGTGGTTGGCCGTCTCGATGGCGGCCCGGAGGGTGCAGATGATGATGCCGCCCGGGGAGGTGTCGCAGACGTCGTCGCTGATGTCGCCGTCGCCGGTGTCGGCTGCGCTGTTGACCGTGATCGTGATGGGCTGGACGGGGAGGACGGCCACAGCTCGAGGGACCGCCGTCGACAGACCCATCAGCAGGACGGACACGGCGACAGCGACACGAAGACGCATGCGATCCTCCCCCTCCTCCGTTCCGAACGGAGACGAGGCGAGTGTACGGACCTCGGGCGTGTGGAGCAAGGGTTGTCCCGATATGTCGCACCCTGTCTCTCGGCGACGATACGGCTACCGATCGCGAACCCCCCGGCCGCTCGGGCTCGCGGACGGGGCTAGCATCGCGCTCGATGATCACCTCGCTGAAGAATCCGCGCGTGGCCGAGGCCGTGAAGCTTCGGAAGCGCGGGGTGCGGGACAAGCGGCGGGAGTTCCTGGTGGAGGGGGCGCAGGCCGTCCTGGAGGCGGTGCGGGCGGGCGCGGGACACTCCGCGCCGCTGAGGGAGCTGTTCGTCGGGCCGGACTCCGCCGCGCACCCGGCGGTGGCCGAGGCGAGGCATGCCGGGATTGCGGTCACCGAGGTGTCGGACGAGGTGATTCGGGCGCTGACGTCGACGGTCACGCCTCAGGGGCTGGTCGGTATCTCGACGATGGTCGACTCCTCGCTGGAGGAGCTGCCGGGGGAGATCTCGCTGGCGGTGGTGCTGTTCGCGGTGCGAGATCCCGGGAACGCGGGGACGATCCTGCGGTCCGCGGATGCCGCCGGGGCCCAGGCGGTCGTGTTCTCCGAGGCCTCGGTCGACGTGTACAACCCGAAGGTGGTCCGGTCCTCGGCGGGCTCGGTGTTCCACCTGCCGGTCGTGCGTGACGCCGGGATCGAGCAGACGGTGGGCGCGCTGCGGGCGCGGGGGGCCGGCGTCTATGCCATGGCGGCGTCGGGCGATGCGGAGCTGTACGACCTCGACCTGGGGAAGCCGGCGGCGTTCGTGTTCGGGAACGAGGCGTGGGGGCTGCCGGACGAGGTGGCGGCGCTGGCCGACGCCACGGTTCGGGTGCCGATTCCCGGCGCCGCCGAGTCGCTGAACCTGGCCACGGCGGCCGGGGTGTGCCTGTTCGAGGCCGTCCGGCAGCGGACGAGGGGCGGGGGGTCGCTGGAGGACCTTATCGCCGGAGCGGCCCACGACATCCGCTCGCCGCTCACGGCGGTGAAGGGGTTCGTGTCGACCCTGGCTCGGCGGTGGGCCGCGCTGGACGACGAGCAGCGCCAGGCCATGCTCGACGCGATCGGGTACGACGTCGACCGGATGAACGGCGTCCTGCGGGAGCTGGTGGACGCGTCCCGCCTGTCGTCCGGCCGGCTCGAGCTGTCGCCGGAGCCCGTCGAGCTGCGAGATCTCGTCGGGAAGGTCGTGACCATGGCCACGGCCAACCCCGACCACCCGGCCGTGGTGTGGGAGGGGGAGGACCTCACGGTTCGGAGCGACCCCGAGCGCCTCCGGGGGGCGATCTCAGCGATGGTCCAGGCGGCCGCCTGGTGGGGACAGGAGGGACCGGTCCGTATCCGGGCTTCGGGCAGCGCCGGCGCCGTCCAAATCGAGGTCGCCCGCGCAGCCACCGAGGTGACGGTCGCGGAGGCCGGGGCGCTGTTCGCGCCGCGGCGGCCCGGCGAGGGCGCGGGGACGAAGCTCGGCCTGTACGTCGCCCGGGGCTTCGCCGAGGCCCAGGGCGGGACGCTGACCGCGGACGTGTCGGAGGGATTCCGCGTCCGGCTCACGGTGCCGGAGGGCGAGGTCCCCCCTGCATCCGGCCGCGGCCAGTCCGGCCGATAGACTTCCCCACTCATGGAACCGTCCGAGGCGCTGCGCACGCTGGACGCTGAGCTCGCGCGGGGGCGGGGGCTGTTCGCAGCCGCTGCCACGCTCGAGGAATTGGAGCGCGCCCAGATCTCGGTCCTGGGGCGGAAGTCGACGCTCGGGGACGTCCAGAAGTCGCTCGGGTCGCTGGCGGAGGACGATCGCCGGGAGGTCGGCCGGCGGGCCAACGAGGTCCGCGCCGCGTTGCAGGCGGCTCTCGAGGAGCGTCGCGAGCTGCTCCGGCGGGGGGAGCGCAGGGTTCAGCTCGAGCGCGACCGCGTGGACGTCACCCTTCCCGGACGGCGGCCCCGGCCCGGGTCGCTGCACCCCCTGACGGCGACCGAGTACGAGATCGTCGAGGTGTTCACCCGGCTCGGGTACCGAGTGGTCGAGGGCCCCGAGGCCGAGACCGAGTGGTACAACTTCACCGCCCTCAACATCCCCGAGGACCATCCCGCCCGGGGCGAGCGGGACACCATCTACCTCGACGTTCCCGGCCGCTCGGACCTGCTGCTGCGCACGGAGACCAGCGCCATGCAGATCCGAACGATGGAGCGGCAGCCTCCCCCCGTCTACATCGTCGCCCCCGGCCGCGTGTTCCGGCAGGACACGCCGGACCCCACGCACATGCCCGTGTTCCACCAGGTCGAGGGGCTCGCGATCGACGAGGGGCTGTCGATGACGGACCTCCGGGGGACCCTGGCCGAGTTCGCCCGGGCGATGTTCGGGGAACAGGCACGCACCCGGTTCACGCCGGACTACTTCCCGTTCGTGGAGCCCGGCGCGCAGCTCGAGGTGACGTGCTTCGTGTGCAACGGCCTCGGATGCCGGACGTGCAAGGAGAGCGGGTGGATCGAGCTGCTGGGGTGCGGCATGGTCCATCCGGCGGTGCTGGAGAACGTCGGATACGACTCCGAGCGGTACACGGGCTTCGCGTTCGGCCTCGGGATCGAGCGCGTGGCCATGCCCCGGTACGGCATCCCCGACATGCGCCTGCTGTACGGCGGCGACGTGCGGTTCCTCGCCCAGTTCACGGGGGCGGCGTAGTGCGGGTGCTGCTGCGGTGGCTTCGCGAGATGTGCCCGGCCGACCTGCCCGTCGACGAGCTGGCGCACCTGCTCACGATGCAGGGCGCGACGGTCGAGGGCGTGCTCCGGCCGTGGGCCGGGCTGGAGGGCGTCGTGGCCGTCCGGGTCGTCGAGGTCCGGGACCACCCGAGCTCGAACAAGCCGCTGTGGATCGCGACCGTCGACGACGGCTCGGGAGAGCACCAGGTGGTGGCCGGCGTCGGGAACTTCCGCGCCGGGGACGTCGTGCCATGGGCGCGCCCCGGCTCGCGCGTGCCGCTGCTGGACGAACCGCTGGAGGCACGGAAGGTCGCCGGTGAGACCTCCAACGGGATGCTGTGCTCGCCGCGGGAGCTGGGGATCTCGGCCGACCACGCCGCGATCCTCGTGCTGCCGTCCGACA
This sequence comes from Actinomycetota bacterium, assembly GCA_045805265.1. Taxonomy (GTDB): domain Bacteria; phylum Actinomycetota; class UBA4738; order UBA4738; family JACQTL01; genus JBJMLO01. The sequence goes on along the minus strand of JBJMLO010000022.1, from coordinate 10,376 downwards.
CGCCGATCGGCGCCGACGTCGCCGAGCGTTTCGGCCTGGACGACGTCGTCTTCGACATCGAGGTCAAGCCGAACCGGCCCGACCTCATGTCGGTGGCGGGCGTGGCCCGCGAGGTGGCCGCGGCGACCGGAGCCCCGTTCTCGTTCCCGGAGGTCGTCCTGGACGAGAGCCTCGATGCGGCGAAGGACGCGGCGACGGTCGAGATCCTGGACGAGGAACGCTGCGCGCGGTACCTGGCGAAGGTCGTCCGGGCCGTCCGGATGGGCCCCGCGCCGGTCACCGTGCAGGCCCGGCTGACCGCGGCCGGCATGCGCCCGGTCTCGAACGTGGTCGACGCCACGAACTACGTGATGCTGGAGCTGGGCCAGCCGCTGCACGCGTTCGACCTCCACCGCCTCGCGGGGCCGGGCATCGTGGTCCGCCGCGCCGCCGAGGGCGAGCCGCTGGTCACCCTCGACGACGTCGAACGCGAGTTGGGCGCCGAGGACCTGCTGATCGCCGACCAGGGAAGCGCGGTGGCGATCGCCGGCGTCATCGGCTCCGCCCACGCCGAGGTGTCGGCCGCGACCACCGACGTCCTGATCGAGAGCGCGTCGTTTCAGCGAACCGGCGTCCTGCGCACGGCCCGGCGGCTGGGCCTGCGGACCGAGGCCTCCATGCGCTTCGAGCGTGGCGTCGACCCCGAGGCCGTCCCCCGCGCGGCGGACCGCGCCGCGCAGCTGATCGCACTCTGGTCCGGCGGCGAGATTCTGGCGGGCTCCGTCGACGTGGGGCACGAGCACGAACGGCGCCACGTGATCGTGCGCCCGTCGCGAGCCTCGCTGCTGCTCGGGGAGCAGGTCTCCGCGCGCGACGTCCGGGAGGCGTTCGGCCGGCTGCGGATCGAGGCCGAGGAACGGAACGAGGACGAGGTCGTCGTGGAGGTCCCCGGGTACCGGGTCGACCTCGAGCTGGAGGTCGACCTCATCGAGGACGTGGCCCGGATGCGGGGCTACGACACCATCGCGTCGACGCTCCCCACCGTCCGGCAGTCGGGAGCGCTGCAGCCCTCCTACGAGCTCCGCCGGCGCCTGCGGGAGGCCCTCGTGCGCGCCGGCCTCCGCGAGACGCCGTCGCTGTCGTTCGCCTCCGCCGAGGACCTGGCGCTGACCGGCGACCACGACGCCGTCCGGGTGGCCAATCCGCTGGCGGCCGACGACGCGTTCCTGCGCACCAGCCTGCTCCCCGGGCTGATGCGGGCGCTCGGGCACAACGTGGCGCACGGGGTGCGGTCCGCGGCGCTGTTCGACGTCGGGCACGTGTTCTACCCGGGGACGGCCACCGACGACCCGCGCCAGATCCCGGTCGAGGAGCACGAGCGCATCGGCATCGCCATGACCGGCGCGGCGTCCCTGGGGTGGCCGGATCCCGCCCGCGAGCTGGACTTCTTCGACCTGAAGGGCGTCGTGGAGGCGCTGATGGACTCGCTCGGCATCCAGGGGTGGCAGGTGGGCCCGCCGCCGCGGGAGCTGTTCCACCCCACGCGATCGGCGTCGATCGTGATCGGGGAGGAGCTTGCAGGGGAGTTCGGCGATCTCCACCCCGACGTGGCCGAGCGGCTGGACCTCCCCGGCCGGGTCGGCGTGGCGGAGCTCGAGGTGAGCGTGCTCGAACGTCACCGGGCCACGGAGATCGTCTACGCGGAGGTGCCGAGGTTCCCGCCGGTCCGCCGCGACCTGGCGTTCGTGGTGGACGCCGCGGTGCCGGCGGCCGCCGTCGGGGACGCGATTACGGGCGCGGTGGCCGACCTGGGCGTCACCGCGACGCTGTTCGACGTCCACACCGGCCCGCCGATCCCCGAGGGGCACAAGAGCCTGGCGTTCGCGGTCGACCTCCGGGCCCCGGACCGGACGCTCACCGACGAGGACGCCGCCCGCGCGGTCGACGCGATCCGGGCCCGGGTCGCCGCGGAGCTCGGGGGCGAGCTCCGCGCGGGCTGAACCCGACAGGAATTTCCGGTTCGTTCGGGGCGCGGGATAGACTGCGGCCCCGATGAGCCGCGACTTCCTCTCCATGGACGACGTCACCCCGTCCGAGCTCGGCTACCTCCTCGAGCTCGCGGCGTCGGGCAAGGCCGACCCCGGGCGGTACGCCACGCGCCTGGCGGGGAGGGCCGTCGGCATGATCTTCGAGAAGCCCTCGACCCGGACCCGGGTGTCGTTCGAGGTCGCCGTGTCGTCCACCGGCGGGCATCCCCTTGCGCTGTCCTCCGCCGAGCTCCAGCTGGGGCGGGGGGAGACTATCGAGGACACCGGGCGGGTGCTGTCGCGCTATCTGGACGCGATCGTGCTCCGGACCTTCGGGCACGAGCGGCTGGAGTTCCTGGCGTCGGCCGCCGAGGTGCCGGTGATCAACGCGCTGTCGGACTTCGAACACCCCTGCCAGTGCCTGGCCGACCTCATGACGGTCCGGGAGCGGCGCGGCGACCTCCCCGGCCTGACGATCGCGTACCTGGGCGACGGGAACAACGTCGCGCACTCGCTGCTGCTGGGCGGCGCGCTCGCGGGCATGCACGTCCGCGTGGCCACGCCGATCGGGTTCGAGCCGATCCCCCAGGTCGTGCGCCGGGCCGAGGAGATCGCCGGGCACACCGGGGGGTCCATCGCGATCCTCAACGACCCGGCCGAGGCCGCGAAGGGCGCGGACGTGTTGTACACCGACGTGTGGGCCTCCATGGGCCAGGAGGACGAGTCGGACGAGCGAGCGCTCGTGTTCCCTCCCTACCGGATCGACCAGGCGGCCGTGGAGCGGGCGGCGGACGACGTGGTGGTGCTCCACTGCCTGCCGGCGCATCGGGGGCAGGAGATCACCGACGAGGTCATCGACGGGCCCCATTCGGCCGTGTGGGACCAGGCCGAGAACCGCCTCCACACGCAGCGCGCGCTGCTGCTGTGGCTGCTCGGCGTCGACGCCGACTGACCGCCCGTCGCCGGTCGTTTCTAGAATCCATCCCGTGGCACGAGCGAACGAGGCCGTCGAGGCCGCCCTGAACGAGTACCGGGACCTGCTGGCGATCACGTCGCCGGACCCCCACAAGGCGCGTGCCTACGAGAAGGCCGCCCGGTCGATCGGGGGCTACCACGAGGACATCGCCGGCGCCGGCCTCGACCGCCTGCTGGCGATCCCGAACGTCGGGAAGTCCATCGCCCCGAAGGTCGCCGAGTACCTCGAGACGGGCACGATGTCGGCCCTGGAGGAGCTCCGGGCACAGATCCCGCCGGGCGTGCGCCAGCTCATGGCGATCCCCACGCTCGGGCCGAAGAAGGCGTTCGCGCTGTACGAGGAGCTCCACGTCGCCTCGATCGAGGAGCTGGCGGACGCCGTCGCCGACGGCCGGGTGGCCTCCCTGAAGGGGTTCGGCCAGAAGACCGCCGACAACATCACCGCAGGCATCTCGATGATGCAGCAGTCGGGCGACCGGGTCCAGATCGGCGTGGCGCTCGACCTGGCCGAGGAGCTGCTCGGGGAGCTGTCGTCCCTGCAGCAGGCGCAGCGGTGCGACTACGCGGGCTCGCTGCGGCGGATGCGGGAGACCGTGGGCGACATCGACCTGCTGGTGGCCTCCGAGGACCCCAAACCGATCATGGACGTGTTCACGTCGCTGGACTCCGTCGACCGCGTGCTGGCGCACGGCGACACCAAGTCGAGCGTCGTGACCACCAGGGGGCTGCAGGTCGACCTCCGCGTGATCCCGCCCTCGTGCTGGGGGGCCGCCCTCCAGTACTTCACGGGCTCGAAGGCGCACAACGTGAAGCTCCGCGAGCTGGCCGTCCGCAAGAAGCTGAAGCTCTCCGAGTACGGCCTGTTCCACGCGGAGACCGACGAGCTGATCGTTGCCGAGACCGAGGGGGAGGTGTACGGGCAGCTCGGCCTGCCGTGGATCCCGCCGACCCTGCGCGAGGACCGCGGCGAGGTCGAGGCCGCGCGGAACGGCGAGCTCCCCGACGTCCTGCAGCCGGACCAGATCCGCGGTGACCTCCACACCCACACCGACCTCACGGACGGCCTGGCGCCGCTGGAACGGATGCTGGAGGCGGCGGCCGGGAGGGGCTATGCGTACTACGCGGTCACCGACCACGCGCCGAACCTGTACATGCAGCGCATGACCGACGAGAAGATGCTCGCGCAGCGGGACCGCCTGCGGGCGCTGCAGTCCGAGTACCCGACGATGACGCTGCTGCACGGGACCGAGCTGAACATCGACCCGGACGGCGGGGTTGACTGGCCGGCGGAGTTCCTGGACGGGTTCGACGTGTGCGTGGCATCGGTGCACTCGCACTTCAACCAGAGCCGCGAGGAGATGACCCGTCGCATCGTCCGGGCCATGGAGAACCCGCACGTGAACGTGATCGGCCACCCGACGGCGCGGATCCTCGGTCACCGTCCGCCCATCGACTACGACCTGGAAGAGGTGTTCCGGGCGGCCGCGAGGACCGGGACGGCGCTGGAGATCAACTCGTACCCGGACCGGCTGGACCTCCGGGACGAGCACGCCATGTGGGCCTTGAGGCACGGGGTGAAGTTCGCCGTCGACACCGACTCCCACTCGACGGTCCACCTGAACTTCCTGCGGTTCGGCGTGGGGACCGCGCAACGCGGATGGGTGACGAGGGACGACGTGATCAACGCGTGGCCGCTGCCTCGGCTGCGGAAGTTCCTGCGCAAGGGCCGCCCCGCGGGTTCCTGAGGTCGCCCGACGCCATGTCCTCCCGACCGCACCCGGCCTCCCGTCGCCCTCGCGCCGTCCTCCCCCGGTCGTTCTACGGGCGGCCGTCGCTGGAGGTGGCCCGGGATCTGCTCGGCCGCACCCTGGTCCGGACGCTCCCCGACGGCGCCCGACTCACCGGGCGCATCGTGGAGGCCGAGGCGTACCGCGAGGACGACCCGGCCAGCCACTCGTTCCGGGGCCGGACTGCGCGCACCGACGTGATGTTCGGGCGGCCCGGCCACCTGTACGTGTACTTCACGTACGGCATGCACTTCTGCATGAACGTGGTCACCGGGGAGGACGGCGAGGGAAGCGCGGTCCTCCTCCGGGCGGTCGAGCCGCTCGAGGGCCTCGACCGGATGGCGGCGCACCGGGGGCTGGACGCGCCTCGCCTCCTGTGCGCCGGCCCCGGGCGGCTGTGTCAGGCGTTCGCCGTCGGGAGGGAGCAGAACGGCGCCGATCTGGTCGCCGGGCCGGACCTCCGCATCGAGCGGGGGACCCCTGCCGCGGACGAGGACGTCCTGGCCGGGCCGAGGGTCGGGCTCACGGTCGCGCTGGAGCAGCCGTGGCGGTTCGTGGTGGCCACCAGCCGGTTCCTGTCCCGCGGTCCCCGGTTCGCTCCGGGGGCGGCGGCCCGCCGTCGTGTCAGACCCGCTTCGGATTCACCCAGAACGTGACCGTCGAGCCCGGGTCCAGGGTCTGGCCGGCCACGGGGGACTGCCGCCACACCACCTGGGGCCGCGCGTGGCAGCCCTTGGCGTCGCCGGAGCACTGGGACTGCACGAGGGCCGCGACGCCGAAGCCGTCGTGCTGGAGCTCGGCCAGGGCCGCGTCGCGGGTCTGACCGATCACGCTGGGCACGATGGCCGGCACCGGTGGCCCCGTGGGGCTCGGGCACGGCGAGGCGGACGGGGTCGGCGCCGGCGATCGCTTCGCCCGGGCCGGGGGCGTGCGCGACGGGGTGGGGCTCGGCCGGGTCAGGCCGTGGCGCGGATTCGGGAGTCCGGCCCCGGGCCCTGCGGATCCCGTCGGGGTGGTGGTGGGGGTCGGGGTCTGGGTCGGGGTCGGGGTCGTCGCGCAGGGCGGCGGGAGCGGGACGGCCACGTACAGCGAGATCGTGCTCTGCTGCAGGGCCTGCTCGCCGGCCGGGGGATCCTGGCCGATGACGGTGTCCGGGGGCTGGGGGGACGAACGAGGGATCGCTACGGACTGGAACCCGGACTGGCCGAGCATCGCGGCCGCGTCCGACACCGACAGGCCGATCACCGAGGGCACGATGAGCGGTTGGTATGCCGAGGGCTCGGTGCACACCGGGGGCTGCGTCCCTTCCAGGAACGTGACGTCGGTGATGAGCTGGGGCGGCGTGTACCGGTTCGCCTGGCAGTTCCTGGAGGAGTCGATCGGAACCGTGACGTACCGGAGCACGGGGTGGGGGAACGGCCGCGGCGGGAGGTTCCTCGTGGCCTTCGTCATGAACAGATGCCAGATCTGCGCGGGCCACGTCCCGCCCAGGACCTCCGGCAATCGAGTCCGGGGCGACACCATCGAGACCTCGCCCTGGGGGAAGCCGACCCACACGGCGGCCGAGAGCTGCGGCACCGCGCCGACGAACCAGGCGTCGCGGAAGGCCTGCCCCGTTCCCGTCTTGCCGATGGCGGGGCGACCGATGCCGGCCGCCGTGCCCGTTCCCTCCTGGACGACCTTCTGGAGGATCTCGTCGGCGACGTAGGCCACCGGGGGGTCGACCGCGATCGTGCGCCGGTCGTGCTCCTGCCACAGCACCTTGCCCTCCGCGTTGGTGACCCTCGTCACGGCGATCGGCGGGGCCCGGTAGCCGACGTCGGCCAGCGTGGCGTAGGCGGAGGCCATCTCCACGGTGTTGACCTGCTCGGCGCCGAGGACGGCGGCGGGAACCCGGGCGAGCGGCTCACCGACCCCCATCCGCATCAGCTCGGGCGCGTTCACGCCGAGGGCGCGGGCGACCTGGACCACCTTGGCCGCTCCCAGACAGGCGTTGCCGTGGCCCAGGTCCCGGACGATCTGGGCGTACACGACGTTGACCGAGTTGATCGTGGCCTGCTCCACGGTCATCGGCCCGGCCCCGTATCCGTCGAAGTTCTGCACGGGCCAGTACGGCTCCCCCGGCGCCTGGCACTTCCCCGGAAGGGGGATCGTGATGGAGGGCGGCGCGTCGTACACCTGCTGGGGCGGGATCCCGTTCAACATGGCCGCAACCAGCGCGAACGGCTTGAACGTCGACCCGGCCTGCCGTCCCGTAGCGCCGCCGGTGGCCAGGTTCACCTGGGCGACGGGGTCGTGGGTGGAGAAGTAGTCCCGGCCCCCGACCATGGCCAGGACGTGCCCGGTTCGGGGGTCGATCACGGTCATCGCCGCGTAGGGGTCCGTGGGGTAGATCAGGATCTCCCTGACGGCTTGCTCCGCGTCACGCTGCAGCCGGGGCCGCAGCGTCGTGTAGATCCGCAGACCTCCGCGGTACAGCAGGTCGCGCCGGGCCTCCGTGCTCGGCCCGAAGGCCGGGTTCGACAGCAGCCACTGCTGGACGAAGTCCGCGAAATATGGAGCCTGGTACCGGCCCCGGGTCTGCAGCCGGAGGCCGAGCCCCCGCGCGACGGTCGCCTGGTACTGGCCCGCATCGATGACGCCCTGGTCGCGGAGGGTCCCGAGGACGACGTTGCGCCGCTCCAGCGCCAGGTCGGGATCCTTCGCGGGGTCGTACGACGACGGGGCGGGGATCAGGGCGACGAGGAGGGCAGTCTGCTGGAGGGTCAGGCGCGATGCCGGCTCGGAGAAGTACGTGCGGGCGGCCGCCTGGATGCCGTAGGCGCCCTGGCCGAAATACACCGTGTTCAGGTAGCGGGTCAGGATCTCGTCCTTGGAGAGCTGGTGCTCGAGCTGCCACGCCAGGACGGCTTCCTTGACCTTGCGGGAGAGCGTCCGGTCGGAGTCCAGGTACCGGTTCTTGATGTACTGCTCGGTGATCGTGGACGCGCCCTCAACGATGTGCCCCTCGGTCGCGTCGACGTAGGCGGCCCGCAGGAGCGCCCGGAGGTCGATGCCGGAGTGGTGGTAGAAGCGCCGGTCCTCCACGGCCACGACCGCCCGGCGGACGATGTCGGGGATGGCCCGGAAGGGCACGACGATGCGGTTCTCCTGGTGGAAGCTGGTGATCACCGATCCGTCGGCCGCCAGCATGAACGAGGTCTGCGGCAGCTCCTGGGCCTTGCGCTCCTCGTCCTCCAGCCTCGGCACGTGGCAGGCCGCCGCGACGACGGCCAGGGCGAGTAGCCCGGCCACGAGCCGTCCCCGGCGCCCGTTCACGGTGCGACGATGATATCGGCCTGTTGGATTTCCGCTGGTAGCCTCAGCCCCGGTCATGACCGCACAGGACGTGGATCGGCTGCTGGCCGGAGCGGCCGAGGTGCTCCCCGCCGACGAGTTCCGGGCGAAGCTCTCGCTCGGGCGCCCGCTGCGGGTGAAGCTGGGGCTCGATCCCACCGCGCCGGCCGTCACCTTGGGGTGGGCCGTCGTGCTCCGGAAGCTCCGGCACTTCCAGGCCGCCGGACACACGGCCGTGCTGATCGTGGGGGACTTCACGGCGCGGGTGGGTGACCCCAGCGGGAAGTCCGAGACGCGCCCCCGCCTCTCGGCCGAGGAGGTGCGGGGGTACGCCGAGCGCCTGTTGGGGCAGTTCTGGAAGATCCTCGACCGGGGCGCGACCGAGGTCCGCTACAACAGCGAGTGGCTGGAGCCCATGGGCATGGAGGACGTCCTGCGCATGACGGCGGTGACCACGGTGGCCCGGATGCTCGAGCGCGACGACTTCGCGACGCGGTACGCGGAGGGACGCTCGATCTCGGTCATGGAGTTCATGTACCCGCTGCTGCAGGGCATGGACTCCGTGGCGGTCGAGGCCGACGTGGAACTCGGCGGCACCGACCAGAAGTTCAACCTGCTGATGGGCCGAGACCTCCAGCGGGAGCACGGCCAGGAGCCCCAGGTGGCGTTCACGATGCCGCTGCTCGAGGGGCTGGACGGGGTGCAGAAGATGAGCCAGTCGCTCGGGAACTACGTCGGCATCGAGGAGCCGGCCGAGGAGATGTTCGGCAAGCTCATGAGCATCCCCGACGGGCTGATCGCGAAGTATCTGCTGTTGTGCACGGACGTGGATCCCGGCGAGGTCCGGCAGGTGGAGGCGGGCCTGGCCGACGGGTCGATGCACCCCAACGACCAGAAGCGCCGGATGGCTCGTGAGGTCGTGGCCCTGTACCACGGCGAGGAGGCCGCCGGTGCCGCGGAGGAGCGCTTCGACCTGGTGCACCGGCAGGGAGGGATTCCGTCGGACGTGCCGTCGACGCCGATCCCCGAGGCGGCGGTCAGGGACGGGCGTGTGTGGCTGCCCAGGCTGCTCGCGGAGCTGGGGTTCGCGTCGTCGAACAGCGGGGGGAGACGCCTGGTGGAGGGGGGCGGCGTCCGCCTGGACGGCGAGCAGGTGCAGGATCCGAAAGTCGAGTACTCCCCGGACGAGCTCCGGGGACGGGTGCTGCAGGCCGGGACGCACCGCTTCGTGCGCCTGTGGTGAGGACCACGAGCACGGCCGTGTGCCTGAGGGCCGGAATCACCTGATTCGCACCGATGTTGTAGGGTGGGGTCGTGCCCGGGCCCGTCCCGGGCCACCGTCCGGGGCGCGGTTGACGCTCCCCGGGGCGGTGCTATCATCAGGGGTCGCGTCGGATCCCGGTCGACCCCCGAGGTTGCGCCGGGAGTCGCGACGTCCCTCGCACCTTGAGAACTGGACAGTGTGCCAAAAAGCCAGTGCGTTCCCGTCAAGACGGGGAGGCTCGCGCGAGCGTGCCGAACCGACCTTGACGATCGTACGAACAAATCCGAACCGGACAGTTCAGCTGTCCGGGCCGGATCAGCAGGTCCGAGGGCGCGATGCCGTGCCCGAGGGCCGGCTCTCATGAGGAAACGAAGCCGTCGGCCTCGGTCGGCGGATTCATGTTCTCTACGGAGAGTTTGATCCTGGCTCAGGACGAACGCTGGCGGCGTGCTTAACACATGCAAGTCGAGCGAGAACCACAGGAGGGGTAACCCTTCTGTGGGGAAAGCGGCGAACGGGTGAGTAACACGTGGGCAACCTGCCCCAGACTCTGGGATAACCCCGGGAAACCGGGGCTAATACCGGATACTCTCTCCCGGCCTCATGGCCGGGCGAGGAAAGCTCCGGCGGTCTGGGATGGGCCCGCGGCCTATCAGCTCGTTGGCGGGGTAACGGCCCACCAAGGCTTCGACGGGTAGCTGGCGTGAGAGCGTGGCCAGCCACACTGGGACTGAGACACGGCCCAGACTCCTACGGGAGGCAGCAGTGGGGAATCTTGCGCAATGGGCGAAAGCCTGACGCAGCGACGCCGCGTGGGGGATGACGGCCTTCGGGTTGTAAACCTCTTTCAGCAGGGAAGAAGCGCAAGTGACGGTACCTGCAGAAGAAGCACCGGCTAACTACGTGCCAGCAGCCGCGGTAATACGTAGGGTGCAAGCGTTGTCCGGAATTATTGGGCGTAAAGAGCTCGTAGGCGGCTTGTCACGTCGGGTGTGAAAGCCCGGGGCT
>JBJMLO010000021.1:0-179568 GCA_045805265.1 Actinomycetota bacterium | reverse complement strand
GCGGGTCCCCCCGCCGTGGACGTCGTAGAAGATCACGCACACCTTGGAGATGTCCTCGCGGGAGGAGAAGGTGTGGGAGTACCCCTTGCCCGCGTTCTTCTCGTAGCCCCACGAGCCCCAGGGGTTCCCGGCGCAGTTCGTGGTGCCGTTGGCGCACCGCTTGTGGGAGCGGTCGGGGTTGGTGCCCTTGGACGCCGTGGCCGACAACGGCTCGCGTCCGCACCCTCCCCGCCACGCCGCGACGTGGGCCGTGGTGGGGCGCGGGGGGGTGGGGTCGACGAAGCGCTGCCCGGCGGGGTAGTCCACCCCGGCCACGTGATACCCCTCGGCCACGTTGCCCCGGTCGACGGGGTGGATCATGCGGTCCAACTTGTTGACGGTGTCCCCCGCGCGGAGCTTGGAGGTGCCCACCTGGACCGAGATGTTGGCCTTGTCAACGACGTAGCCGGGTTCGGTGGGGTCGTTCCAGGCGACGGCCACACCGGTGCCGGCGCGGTCGAAGTTGCAGTCGGTGGTGTGGGTCAGCCAGTTCCACTGGCCCCGCACGAACACGGTGGCCGTGCCGTTCGGGTTGTCGCGGATCGTGCCGTGGATCGAGCCCAGGATCGGGTTGCCGGCGTCGGCGTTGGCCACGACCGGTGACAGAACGAGGAAGGACACGATCGTGGCGAGGCCCGCGAACATCGCGAGCTTGCGCCTACCCGTGCCCGGAAGGCCAGCGAGCATTTCTCCCCCCTTCCTACCAAGGTCTCCGTGATCACGGACGTCCTCGGTTCCCTCGGACCCGCGCCCCCATGACCGGCGCGGTTCGCCCGACTTGCCCTGACAACGTACGCTCTCGCCTTCCGGATTGGAAGACCGATTTGGACCGATTTGGCGTACGGAGACAGGCGAACAACTCCACCCTGCGCATCCCTTTCTTCCTCCCGCCGAGCCTCGGGCAGCTCGGAAGGTCGGAGGTTGAGGCGGGGGGGCCATTTCAGATCGTCGGGACGGCCCCAGGTTTGGTTGACTCCTGAACTGTGAGGATCGCCCTCACGGGAAGGAGTAGGGGCTCCAGCCAGGCCTATGGCTGGGTGTGGGTCTAGTAGCTGTCGACCTCCACGTGCAGCTCGCACCGCCGGGTAGGCCCGGGCCCCTTTAGGCCAAGACGGATCGTCAGTGCGATACCGCCCCTAACTCGCCGAGCACGTGTCAGTCCGGAGGGAGAACTGTGGCGAGCTATCTCTGCCGCCAGAATCGGCCAGAAGCCTAGGGACACTACCCTCCGCGCTCATCGTGTAGATGTCATACTTGCCCGTTTGGTCGCTGGAGAACGCGACGACGGCGCCGTCCGGAGACCACGCCGGGGCTATGTCATCGGCATTCGGTGACTTGGTGAGGTTGGAGACAGCGCCGTCTGTGAGACTGACTAGGTATATGTCGGAGTTATCGCCAATACTGCCGCGGAAGACGATCTCACTTCCGTCAGGAGACCAGGAGGGGCCAAAATCCAGCCTTCGGCCATGGGTGATTGTCCTCAGCCCGCCACCGCTCTGGTTCATGACCCAGATCTGCGATCTGTCGCCCGCTGCTGCCCTGAATGCAATCCGTTGGCCGTCAGGCGACCAAGCGGGGTCCCCTTCTGTCACGGCGGACGATTTCGTCAAGTTTATCTGGCCGCGCCCGTCCGCAGACATCACCCAGATGTCCGTGTTGCCTGCTACCGTCCTCCGGAAGACGATCGACTGACAGTCAGGGGACCACTCCGGATTGTCGCTCGCTCCGTTGTGAGTAAGTGCTCGAACCTCAGAGCCGTCGACATTCATGACAAAGACGTCAGAACCCCTGACCCCTCCCGCGAACAAGACCCTACGCCGGTCTGGTGATATAGCGGGGTCTCGAAAGTCCCCACGTCGATGGGTTAACTGTGTCTGTTCGCTCCCGTCCGTTAGCATGCGGTAGATCTGAATGGAGCCATTCCGATCGCTCGTGAACAGCAGGAATGGAAGTTGCGAACGGGCTCCCGTGATCTGGCTGTGCAACCTGCTTGCAACGACGTTTAGCGATCGCACATGGTGGGCTTGGCGAAGGACAATGGCGCCAATGGCCCCGAGCAAAAGGAGTACGGCTGTGCCGAACGCGACAGCGAGTCGGGCGGTACGTCGCTTCCGTCGTGCTTCCTCTCGAGCGAGCAGATGGCGCCGCCGCCAATCGAGGACAGGAGCCGCCAGGACATCGTGGAATACTTCGCAACGCGCCTCGGCTTGACGGTCAAAGGGGGGAGCGATTGGCCTTAGGAGCCGAACGTCTGGCGCTGACAGTTTACTGATCACCTCGGCGACACTTGTTTCTGACAATCCTGTGTACTTGGCGAGGTCGATGGCCGTATGGGCCATCTTGCTTCCCGAGGGCGTTACTAGGTAGTTGAAGATGCCGGCAGCCACGTCGCGCTCCGGCAAAGGAAGCGCCTCCATGCGCTCGTCCAGGTGCGTCCGGACTATGCGCTCCGCGCCCCCGAGCGCGGCGAGCGTGCCGCGTCGCAGCGCCCGAGAACCTAAGTGCGCCTCCTCGCCCCAGATTCGGGTCATGACCAGCTGAAGGTACGGAGCCTCAATCCGGGCCCGGGCCGGCGAAGGCGGGAGACGGGATCTGGCAGATGCCGCCTCCTCCTCCACCAAGGCGACGTGCCCCGTTTGAAGCTCATCCAGTACCGCTCCCACCAGGTCCTCGTCCACGCCGACCCGAAGTCCCTTCGTAACCATCTGGTTGTACTGATGGACGGGGTCGGTGATGGCGTCTCGCGCCGCCTGCCTCTCCAGATGCTCGATCCTCAGGTAGTTCTCGAAGAGCTGCGGGAGGCCTCCCTTGAACCGATCAAGCCTTGCTAGCGCGTCCTCGCGGATGGACACCAAGAAATTGGCGCGCAGGTCAGGACGGCCCACCGCGCCGGCGAACTCCGATACGAAGGGATCGACCTCTGGTTGGTACTGGAAATACTCCTCGAACTGATCCAGGATGATCAACAGATCACTCCCAAGACGCTCAGTCCATTCCTGAAGCGCCTGCCCCAAAGGTCCGCGGGGCTGCGAATCCTCCGTGAATCGCCCGGGCATGTCCATTGCGACCGCGTCGCTCACTGCCCGGCGGATGATGGAGGCTGGATCCTCTTGCCAAGTGTTTGCCAAAGCGACGGCGAACTCAGGGGGGCCGTCCCCTTCCTCATTGCCCCCCGCCTTGCGCTTCAGAGCAGGAAGTACCGCCGCGTTGAGCAGGGAACTCTTGCCCACTCCACTGACTCCGTACACAACGGTGAGCCTCGAGGCCAGCAGATTGGCCGCAACTATCTCTCGCTCGGAGTCTCGTCCGAAGAAGAACCGAGAGTCCTGCTCCTGATACGGCATGAGCCCTTTGTACGGGCTGAGGGGTCGAGGCGCGCTCATTCTTCGGACTCAGTCCGTTGGAGTGACAGAAGCTCCGCCTCGAGCTGAGCGATGTATTCCTCGAGACGAACCGTCAAGATCTCGACGTCGCGCTTGGCCCAGTACTGCCGCTCGATCGGAAGAGGAGAGCGCTGAACCGCCCACGATGCCCATGAGAGCCTTTGGTCTCCCCAAATCCGATGCAGAATTACTCGCAAGTTCCAGTCGTGAAGGCTGTATCCGAGAAACAGGAAATGGCTCCGGTGCAGTTTCGCTGCGAGTGTTACCGGTACCCAGGTCGAGACGTCTGTGTGCGTGAGATAGTCAATGTAATGATCCTCGGTGATCACGTAGCTATCGAGATCGGCATCGGTCCGGTCGATGGCTCCGTGGATCTTGAGGATTACAGTTCGTCTCTCGAGTGAGAGATCCTGATACACGTTTGGCTGCTCGATGAGCCGAATCTCAGCGTCCGGGGGCCGGTGGAGGAACCTCCCTCGATTCGGGCCGTCCGCGACGTAGGTCACGAGGTCGACGGGTTCATCGGCCTCAGCGAAGGCTCTCTCGAGCGCGTCGTCGTAGTTCGTGGTTACGATCAGTTGATAGCTTGGCGTGTATCCCCTATCCCGAAGGAGGGAAGGGATCCGAGCGAGAAGCCCATGAACCGGGGTGGGAGCGTAGTCAGCATTAAACAACCTGCGTAGCTCTTCATACAGGGGCCCCGAACCGCTCATGATAGCGGCGTACTGGGAAACGCGTAAGAGATCACTAGGCGGTCCGTCTTCGTACTCGAAGGTGCTGGCGAGGTATTCGGCGAGCTCGGATCCACTTGGGAGAGCTTGGCCGGGCAGCCAGGGCACATCAGTCGGCCTTCCACAGAGATTCACACCAGCCCCCAACAAGGGGATGACGCGACCGGCGGCGATCGCGGCGGCAACTCGAGAGAAGTGTGGTTTCAGGCCAAGGGACGTGCCCCCCCCCGGTGATGAGTCCGCGCGGCGAGGCCGCATAAGTCCCCCGTGAGGCGCCTAGCCCTAGGCCAACCCTCGCGGGCGCTTAGCGCGAGGTCGGCCTCCCTTACGGTGCGGGCGACAGTAACGCCTCTCCGCCCCAGCGGTCAATGCCTGGCTTTGACGAGGGATTGCGCCCGGGATCCCGGAGGTCCGATATCCCTTTTGGCCTGTAGGCGCGGAAACCCCGACTCGCATGCTGACCTGCCGCTCCGTGCCATCCGCCGGGTGCTCTTCTTCCTCCTCCACGCGGTGGTTCGCGGGTGGCTCCGGGTCGCAGGCGGCCGGCCGCGCGAGCGTGCCTCGAGGTCGAGGACGCCGTGATTCGGCACCAGCTAGCGGTGCTGCGCCGCCGGGTGAAGCGGCCCCAACTCCGCCACCTCGACCGGGTGCTGATGACCGCCGCGGGCACGCTCCCGCCACGTGAGCGCTGGTCGTCGTTCCTGGTCACTCCCCAGACGCTCCTAAGGTGGCACGGCGAGCTCGTTCGTCGCAATAGGACCTAATGCAGGAAGCGCGCCCCGGGCCGTCTTTACGTCGACGCCGACCTGAGAGACCTCGTGATCCGAATGGGCAGGGAGAACTCGAGGTGGGGATGCATCAGGATCCAAGGCGAGCTCCACAAGCTGGGGATCCGGATCGGCGCAACGACGATCCGCTCGATCCAGCGCAGAGCTGGCATCTGTCCGGCCCCCCGGGCGGGACGGCCCGACCTGGACGCAGTTCCTCCGAATCCCAGGCAGAAGGCATCTGGGCCTGCGACTTCTTCACCGTGGAGGCGGCGTGGCTGAGGACGCTCTGCGTGCTGTTCTTCATCGAGTTGAGCTCAAGACTCCACCTCGCCCGCGACACCGCCCACCCTGACTCAAGCAACCCAAGCATGGGTCACTCAGCAGGGAGGAGCCTCGCGATCGCCGGTCATCTCGACAACGTGCGGTACCTCGTGCAGGACCGCGACTCGAAGTTCACGAGGTCCTTCGACGACGTCTTCAGGACCCAAGGAGCCACGGTGATCCGCACGCCGATCAGGGCACCCCGGGCCAACGACATGGGGCCTCCACTCCTGGAGGCCGACGAAGTACCCGAGGTACGCGCCCGGCTCCTCGGTGCCGCCGGGCGCCTCGAGGTCCGCCAGGTCGAACTCCTCGAACGTCAGGCCCCGCTGCCAGGCCGTTCGGTACACGGTCATCTCATTGCGAGCGTCGAAGGACAAGAGCTCGGGAATGCGGGCCACGCGGGGCGACGATTTACGTCCGGTTCGTCCTGCCACACGGTGATCACGACCGAGGCCGACAGATCGGAAACCAGGCACGGAGCCGGTGGGTAGCTGGGTTAGATGCCGGCCACGATCACCGCGCACATCATCGCAGCGGGTAGCCGGTCGGCGAGCCCGCCGCAACACAGCATGACCGTGGCGATCACGCGGCTGCGGAGTGATGCCCGACAGCGCCGGCCCAACCACAGCCTCAAGGTAGCGCAGACTCCACCCCTGCCGGCGTTCGAGCAGGGCGCGGATCCAACACTCCTCGCGGTCACCTGGGAGCTGCAGGCGGAGATCCGCCGAATCCGCGGATTTCGATGTCCCCGTGGGGGCCCAGCGGTAGAGCTCAGGTCGACAGAGGGAGGATTCTCGGCGGACGCCGGTCGTCATCTCACCCGCCCCTGAATCCGTATGTGAACCATCAGGTCCAGGCTCCTGCCGCCCCTGCACCGGCGTTCGCGTTCTCGGGACATGGTCGGGGAGCAGCCGACAGGGCGGGTGGGTTCACGCGAGGAGGCCCTCAGTGTTGCAGCGATTCTCAAGGACTCGAGGGGTGATTAGGGGTTTGTTTTGGAGGTCGTTCGGGCTAGGCTTCGCTGGACAGGTGATCGTCGTCGTCCGGACGACGGCCGAGCAGGGCGCCGCTCGGGGAGTCGATATGGCTTGCACAGTGCTGCACTGTCCACCTCCATCTACTCGGTCGCGTGCGTTCCCATGCCCGCGCGCGGCTCCGTCTCTAAGCGAGGCTTACCTGCGCGCGGCGCACTGTTCCCGCCGCCGTGTCGTTCCAAGTCCTTCGGACGAAGGGGGGTCGTCGTGCTGAACTCCGGTGCCCTCGGCGTGGTCATCGGCCTCGTCCTCGTGTACTTCCTGCTGAGCACGCTCTGCTCGCTGTTCCAGGAGATCATCGAGGCGTTCATCGGCCGGCGCGCCGACTACCTCGAAGCCGGGATCGCCGATCTCGTCGGGCCGACGCTCTCAAGGGCGCTGTTTGCCCACCCGTCAACCCAGGCACTCGCCTCCGACAAGGGCCCGCCCGGCCTCGCGTCATGGGTCAGCAAGTTGCTGAGTTCGCCGGCGAGGTGGGTTCGGCAACTCCGTCGGTCTGACGCGCAGCGCAGCCGCCCCTCATACATCGCCACGAGCACGTTCTCGAAGAACCTGCTCTCGGTGTTCGCGGACGGGTCCGCCCGACTGGCGAAGAAAGTCGATGAGAACGCCTTGACGCTCGAGGTGAACACTGTCCTTGGGTTCCCAGAGGGCGGCACCTTCAAGATCCAGATCGACGACGAGATCATGGCCGCGACACTGTCCCCCGGCGGGGACGCGACGTGGTCGGTCGATCGCCACCAGGACAACACGAGGGCCGCGATCCATCAGCGGGGGGCGGGCATCACCGGTGTCCGAGACCCTCTCACAACGGACGAGCTCCTCATCCGGGTCGATGCGCTGCTGGCCTCCATTCCGGAAGGGTCAGTCCGGATTCGCCTGACCACGCTCCTGCACGATGCTGGTAGAAACCTCGACACATGGCGCAAGAGCCTCGAGGACTGGTTCGACGAGAAGATGACGCGGGTCTCGGGCTGGTACAAGCGCCGGACCAAGCTCTGGCTGTTCCTCATCGGGATCGTACTGGTCTTCGTGATGAACGCCGATACGGTGTCGATCGCCCGTTCGCTGTGGACCAACCAGACGCTCCGCGACAGCGTCGTCAACGCATCGAGCCAGTTCATCCAGCCGAACCCGACGCCGAGCGCATCGTCGGGCGGATCGAGCGGTAGCGCGAACACGGAGGAGCCGTGCCCGGTCCCGGCCCCCACGCCGGTCCCGTCTGCGAGCCCGCCGCCGCGGAACTCCCTGCAGTGCCTCGAGCAGAGCGAGAACGCGCTGAAGGGGCTCGGCCTGCCGATCGGGTGGCCGACGCTGAACTGGAAGACGTGGAAGGACCTGCCCGACGACGCCCGGGTGCCACACAACGCGACCGAGGCGTGGCTGAAGCTCGCCGGGCTGGTCCTTACCGCGCTCGCGCTGACACTCGGCGCGCCGTTCTGGTTCGACCTCCTCAACAGGGTCGCGAACCTCCGTTCGTCCGGTGGAGCGCCGAAGACGGGCGCGGGAGACCGCACGCCCTCGGGGGGAACGCCGATGCCCGGCACAGAAGCCGCTGCGGCGCCGGCGCTCGACACAGCCGGCGGCGCCGACGCGGGCTCCGACTCCCCGCCGGGAACGCAGCACGGGAGGTAGGCGATGGCAGACATCCTCACGACATGGATCTCCCCCCCCGAAACGAAGGAACGGCCCAAGTTGGGGTTGACGCTCTCTGGCGGAGGGTTCCGGACCGCCCTCTTCCACATCGGTGTGCTCATGCGCCTCGCCGAACTCGGCGTCCTAAAGCACGTCGAGGTGCTCGCCACGGTTTCGGGCGGTTCGATCGTGGGCGCGGCGTTCTACCTCCGCCTCCTCGCGAAGCTAGAAGAGAGCGGTCGGCCGCTCGACGACGGGGACATGGTGAGCATCGTTGCCGGCCTAGCGGAGCATTTCCCGGAGATGGTCCGAAAGAACGTGCGGATGCGCGCGTTCACCAGCTACCGGAAGAACGTGGAAATGTGTCAGGCGGACTATTCACGAAGCGACCGGGTGGCCGAATTGTTCGATCGGTATTTCCTAAAGGACATCCTTCCTGGCGCCGAGTCACCCGTCCGGATGTCCTTTCTGGACCGTCCGAACCTCGACGACGGTCCGCCTGCACGAGGATGCCAGCCGCGGTTGCTGATCAACGCCACCTCGCTCAACACCGGGCGGGCTTGGCGATTCTCGGCAGTCACTATGGGCGAGGCGATCCTTGAGGGTCAGCAGAACGACATCGACCGCGTATGCCGATACGACGCACCCGCCAGCTATGGCGACTTGGACGACCACCCCCATGACGTGCCTCTTGCCATCGCCGTCGCTGCGTCGTCGGCGTTCCCGGCGGGATTACAGCCCATGGCGATCTCCGGGATGTACGAGGATCGGATCCAGCTGAGCGACGGTGGCGTCCACGACAATCAGGGCGTCCAGGCGCTCATCGACCAGGGCTGCACCCATTTCGTCGTCAGCGATACCGGCGGACAGATGTCCGACCAGACCCCAGCGAAGACGTCCTTCCTGTCGGTGCTGCTCCGGGCGAACGGGATTTTGTACGGCCGAGTTCGTCAGGAGCAGTTGTTCCGCGCGTCCGAACGCCGCCCGCCGGACATCAGCGCCAGCCCCTTGGCACTCATCCACCTCCATCGGGGGGTATCGGTCGAGCGCGAGGGCTACCTGGGGCCGGGGGGAGAAGGCGGTGGAACCACGCTCGATCCGCTGCCAGAGGGACCGTCGGAGGCGTTCGGCATTGACCATCGGGTAATGGACCATCTCGCCCGGATCCGCACGGACCTGGACTCCTTCTCCGAGGTCGAGTCGAAGTCCCTAATGGCGGCGGGGTACCTGGTCGCGGGGAGCGCCATCCAGGATCCGGGTTGGTCGGGGTCCGACCTCGTCTCAGGTGTCCCCGTTCCGTGGCCCGATGTACTGGGACTTCAGGACATCCGCGGCTACATGGCTGGTCCGACTAAGGAATATGTGCGCCAGCTGAAGATCGGGAAGAGCCGCTTCAACAAGGCACTGCGCGTGCACCGCTGGTTGTGGAGCTTGACCCTGATCATTGCCGGGGCGGCGGCCGTGGCGGCCTTCGGAGCAGCGGTGCGGTTCAGGACGACCGGGATTCCGCTCGGCTGGCTCGTGCTGGCTCTGGTTATCCTGGGGTTCGCCGTGGTATTCCCCATGTGGAAGTACGGAGCGAAGTTCCTCGACATGTGGCCCGCGACTTGGTTCAGGTGGATTCGGAACGTCCTGTTGGTCGGCTGGGTCGCCGCGCTATGGAGCAACGCCTACCTGCTCCTGTTTGAACCGATGTTCCAACATGGCGGAAGTCTGTTGAGACTGCAGCAGAAGGCGCCACCCAGCCCGGCGACCGCTCCTCCGCCGGATGTCGGGACTCTGCCCCCAGATTCTCGGCCCGGTCGCCCCGCGTCGCCCGGTCCATCCGCGAGCGTCCGGTAGACCATTCGGTTGCTGCCAACACCGGCCTGACGGTCCGCCGCCCCGCCGGCTAGCTCTCGAACAGCAGGACATCGTTCCGGGGCCGCGGCCGCGCAAGTGAGCTCCTATGTTGTCAAATGCCCGCGACCAGGTCGTCGACCATCCGTCGGTAGACGACGCATCGAATGCTCTCGAGCCATGTCTTGCCTTCCGCTTGTTTGCGATCGACGAACGTTCTCGCCCGAGAGTCCACACGAGCTTGCACCAGCGCGATCGTGTGCAGCGCCCGGTTCAGCTGCCGGTTCCCGCCCCGGTTCAATCGGTGCCTGTTCGTCTGTCCCGAGGACACGGGGATGGGAGCCGCCCCGCACGCCATGGCAAACCCACCCATCGAACGGAACCTCCTGTCATGACGACGAAAGGGAGGGAAGATCGATGAAACGGCGGTGGATGGTTCCGTTCGTGGCGGTAACGATGATCATCGGCCTCGGCGCGATCGGCGCGCCGAGCGAGGCCAAGGTCGCCGGGCCCAATGGGCAGATCGTGTTCGCGCGGTCCGACCCGACGGTCGGCGACACGGTGACCTACGTTGTCAACTCCGATGGGAGCCACGAGCGGCGGCTCTTCCCGGGCGCATCGGAGCTCCCCCACTGGTCGCCGGACGGCAGCATGGTGGTCATCGCAGCGCAGTGCACCGACGGCGCAGACGACTGCGCGGCCACCATCGTGAATCCCGACACCGGGGCATTTCGCCAGCTGAAGATGCCGGACCCGGGTCTGTTCACCGCCTGCTGGGTGTGGTCTCCGGACGCCACGCGGCTGGCATGCGAGGGTCAGAGCGAGGCTGACCCGAGGCCGCAACGGCATCTACACCATGCGGTCGTCGGACGGCGGCGGACTGACCAGGCCACATCGACGCCGGGAGGCGACGACATCCCCGGCGACTACTCGCCCGACGGGAAGCGCATCGTGTTCGTGCGCAACAACGCCGATGGAACGAGTGCGCTCTCCACGGTGATGCTGAAGGGCAGCGGGGTCCGGGACATCTCCCGGCCGGGCTCACCGACTTCGATCTCGGGTCGGGATCGTGGTCGCCCGTCGGGACTCAGATCGTGTTCGCCGCCCGGATGGCCCCGGACCAGCGCCGTACTGTCTGGTCCGTCCTCTGGGTCTTCTAGCTGAACTCGGACAAGACCAGGATCGTCTGCCTCACCGAGGCAAGGAGAGCTTCGACTTCCTGGGCTTCCACTGCCACAAGGTGGAGTCTTGGAAGTGGCGGGGCCGGTGGTACCTCCGGTACTGGCCATCCCGGCGGGCCATGGCGACCATGCGGGAACGGATGAGGGCTGCGACGAACCGGCGCCTCGTGGGGCGCTCCGTGGCTCATATGGCGGAGAACGTCAGCCGGGTGTCAAGCGATGGGGTCCATACTACCGCCGCGGCAACTCCGCCCGGTGTTTCTCCGCGATCGAGCGCTGCGCCCACGATCGTCTGGCCATCTTCGCGAGCACCAAGCACGGGCGGCCCGGGGCGGAACTGGCAAGGCCGGTACGACTCGGCCTGGTTGCAGGGCCTCGGCGTGTATCGCCTCAGCGGAAGTGTCCGCTACGGGACTGCGCATGCCTCGCGGTGAACGGTGTCGGGAAGCCGGGTGCGGGAGAACCGCATGCCCGGTTTGACAGGGGGCCGTTGGCGAAGCAGTGGCCATGGTGAGCCAGAAGCGATGCACTTCCCGGGAAACCGGTGGGACTGAGCCCGGCTGCCTACGGCTTGCCGACCAGCCAGGGCCTACCTCACACCCAGTTGAGAGCGAAGCTCAGTCAAGCATGCCGAGGAGCTTGGCCCGCGAGTACGCAGCGATGGTGAAGGAATCCGTGATGCTTCCGTCCGCAATCATGCGCTCCAGCTCAGGAAGGCTCACCTCCACAAGCTCGGAGATCGCCTCGTGCCTTTCTGGAAGGCCGATCGATTCGAGTTCCGCACTGAGGAGATGCACCTCCTCCGCACTCAGTCCCGTGTTCGGGTGCATGACCCCTAGGGACCGGATTGCACGCACAGATCCGCCGATCTCTTCCTCGATCTCCCTGCGGGCGTCCTTCTGGGGCGAACCGCCCTCACCTCCGAAGCCCCGGGGTATCTCGAGGTGCCAGCTCCGAGTCGCGTGACGGAAATGCCGCACCAGGACGACCCTGCGATCGAAAGTCGC
The DNA here is from genome assembly GCA_045805265.1 of Actinomycetota bacterium. Classification (GTDB taxonomy): domain Bacteria; phylum Actinomycetota; class UBA4738; order UBA4738; family JACQTL01; genus JBJMLO01. Next base: position 167,625 of record JBJMLO010000021.1, on the reverse strand, counting down.
GAGTACCGCCACCCCAGGGGCCCGCCCGAGCTTGTCGAGGATGCGGATGTACGTGTCGCGCTCTCCGTCGGGAAACACCACCGCGTCACGCAGGATCAGCAGGTATTGATCCTCATAGACGATCCCGACCTCGGCCCACTCCGTCGGGTGCCCAAACTGCATGAGCCGCCCCGCAACCTGGGCTTCGATCTCTCTGATGGATTCTTCATCGAGGACGATCATGAAGCCGTGGGACGAGGGGTTGTGGAAGAGGTGAGGGTCGGTCCGCCTGAGGTCGAGATAGCGGGTGAGGGACGGCCGGATGGGCCGCGTTTCCTCAGACATATTCCTCTTCGGGCCGAACGCTGATAGTTGCTGCGTTGCGGGCTTTGATCTCGTCCCGCGCCTCGACCCAGCCAGGGATCTCTCGGACCTTGGCAGTGAGGAAGTCCCATTGGTGGGCCGCATCCTGCAGCTGCGCGCGCATGAAGTCACAGCTCATGCTGAGTTCCGCCTTCGCTCTTCGACCCGTCAGGCCACGAACGACGAGACGTACGACGAGAGGAGCCGTCTTTCCGAGGAGCTTCGACGAGATCACGCCGGCGATCTTGAAGACGACGCCTGCTCCCCAGACAACCGAGAGCGCCGCGCCCGCGACCTCGACTACCAGCTCGACGACCGGATTCCATACCGATGCCAACTCTGCCATGCGTCCGCTGGCGCCGATCCTGGTCGCCACCTTCGCCAAGTCTGTGTAGGCCCGGTAGACCCCTGGTGCACCCAGTTCCGGATCGGCGAACGAGAGCGGATCTGCCAGGAGGGCGTCTAGCGCCCGTGTGTAGTGCGCCCATTCATCCGTCAGCCTGATCTCGCGCACATCACTCAAACGGAGGGTCCCGAATGATCGCAGATACAGCCCCCCCTGAACGAGATCAAACGCCATTCGTCTGAGCAGGTCGAGCAGCTCGGTTGCTGTGACCGGCTCACGTCGCCCGCCCTTGTGCCACTCCTGCAGCGCCGTACGCTGAAGCGAATCGAAGGGCGTCAGCGCGTACGCATCGAGAGCGTCGGGCAGATTGACGTTGTAATTTAGATCCAGAAGCTGCTTGATCTCGGCGGCAAAGGGTTTCGAAGCATCATACCTTCCCTCCGCGGGTGCCGTCTCATGAGTGACGACGAACTTGCCGTAGAGCTCCTCCCGTGTGACCAATCTCCCCTCTGTTGCAGCGGCAACACAATGGTGAGCCATGAGGCCCAGCTGAACTCGCAATGCTGTCTCACTCTCTATGGGAAGCTTGAGGTCACGACTAAGGGCCCAAGTATCGTAGGAGACTGCGTCCTGCGCCGCAGTGTGGAATCTCCGACGCAGCTGCTCCCTGATCTTCTGCCTGTTCTCATCGTCGTCCCATGAGAGCCGCATGCAGCTCACCGGGACGGACCTCGCCACCTCGCGCCAGGCCGCGAGGCCTCTGGGATCCGTCGAGAACGCTGGCTCGTCGTAGGGACTCTCCTCCGAGAACAGGAACGCGACGAGAACGCCCGATCGCAGGAGGCCTTCGAACGCCTCCCGGTCATCGCCGGGGCGCAGATAATCGGCGAGTATCACCGGATTGTTGTAGAGATAGGCCCGATTGACGATCACTTGCCGCGTATTGACGAGCGCCCGCACGTACTCGGCGCGAACCCATGAACGCCGGGCACGTTCGACGTCGGCGAGACCTTGACCGGTCGCGATCATCCCGGCCAACATCTCCCGGGGCACCCACTGGTTGTCGAGCGTTTGGGGGACGACAGAGATCCTGTCGATATCGGCGAGATCCATCGCGAGGAACTCGATGCCGTCGGTCCGCTTCGTTGTTACCACGGAGCCTCCCCTATTCCGGAGGTGACATACCCGGCTCCTGCTACGAGCAGGCACAACGAGACATCAAGTCTGACATACAGGATCGGCTCTCGTTGCCAGCGAGCCGACGATCTAGCTCCTAGGGGCGGGGGCGTGCTCACTGGCTCGGTGCCCGTGGTGGACACGATGTCCCAGACTTGTGACCCGTGCATGGTCGTGGGCCCCCGGGCCGCGGCGGACGTCGGACCGGTCCTCGAGGGCCATGGGGAGCTGGCGCAGGTCGCCCAGCAGCAGGGTCCCGAAGCGTCGATCGAGGCAGGCTTCCCGAAGCATGGCCCGGGCGTGGCGCTCGGTCACGACGATGCGGCAATAGGGCACGGCTTCTCGGAGGGCGTCGCTGTCCCGGAAGTCGTTCAACTTCCAGGTGTTGCTGGGGTTCTTGTGGCGCTTGTAGCGGAGGGCGGCCTGCGTAGCGATCGTCGGAAGGTCGTTCAGGAAATCGCTGATCCAGTCCTTGCCCCTCCACAGGAACGATTCCACTGAGATCCCCGCCCGCCACAGCAGCGCCGGGAGTCCGTCGCCGAGCTCGTAGTACAACTCCCGGGCAAGGACGACATCGTCGAGCCGGCGCCGGAGTGACGGATCGGCGTCCAGGGTCGCGGCGAGCTCACGCTCCCGGCGGAGTCGCTGCTCCTCGATTTCGAGGACCGCCGAGGGGCTCGGGTTTCCTGGGGAACGGGGGGCGGCCGAACCGCCGGTGGAGGGCCTGGTCCACCTCCGCCTTCAGCAGGTCGGCAGCGGAGGCAAGGGTCACGAACCCCGAGAGCTCCCCCATCACGTCGGCGAGATGCGTCCTCCACTCGATCCGCTGAATCTTGTTCACCTCGCGGTACAGCGCGAGGGATAGGGTGCCGAGCACCGATGCCTCGAAGGCAAGCGCTACACACGCCACGAGCTCGCGCCCCACTCGTACGAGAGCAAAGGTGCGGATCAGAGCCTCAGCTAGGTAGGCGGCAAGCGCAAGTCGGCCACCGCTCGCCCCCGACTGGCCGGCCGACGACCACTCCCCCTCGGCCGAGTGGAATGCATTCTGGTAACGCCTGTAGCCGGATCGATTTGATCGCATCGATATGGCCCGCAAACGGTCAGGCAGTGCCCCGGAGAATGTCCGGCAAATCGGATCAGGCCCATCAAGGTCGATTTGCCTAACCCATGTCAGCAGGTCCGGCTTCGCGGTCGCCACTACGATGCAGTATGGTCGGCGAGACTTCCGCCCCGACGCCGTACAGCGAGTGTATGAACGAGAAGCGCACGACTTTCGGCGCCCACGTCTGGAAGGCGTCGAGCCCTGCCAGCGTAACCAGCGCGGTCGGGCCCGTTAGCCCGGTGTGTATTGCTCGCCATGCCTGCATAGTCCTAGGGCCCAGCTCGCCGGTGATCGCGTTGCGATACACGCCGGCGCCGTCCTTTCGCGGCTCCGCGTCCGCAACGAACGCCGCCCACCTCGTGGTTGGCTCGCGGGAGAGCAGCCCGCCGAGAACTCCCTCATCCGGCCGCGGCGGCGCATAGAGCACGTCGTTTAACAGCCAGCCATGGGCGCTCACCATACCAAGCAGGATTGCGACCGCTTGGTATTCGCCAGGCTGCTGCTCGTCGCCGAGGAAGCCCGACGCCGTGCTCAGGTCCCGGGTCGCGCGGATCATGCGGTACAGATTCACCAGCCGCTTCGCCTCGCGGGGCGTGTCGACAAGCGGACCGAGCGCGGCGAGCAGCTTCAGCTCATCTGCGGTCATAGGGCGCATCTCGGCCGTCGGGATTCCGCGAGTGATCCCCGACTCGGGCTCGGCGATGATTGCGTCACCAGTGCGCTCGGTGCCGCTCCCTTCAGTGCGGCCGTCCGTCTCGCCCGGCTCGGATGCTGCACTGTCGTCAGTCGATACGGGGGCTCTGTCGAGGGCAGGTGAGCCCCTACGTTTCGACTCGTCCTCTCCGGCGAGGCTTCGGAGAAGCTGGCCAAAGCTGTCCTTGCGCATGTGGGGCAGTGCAAAAGGTATATTGAAGATCTTCTCTAGGTAATCCTGCGGGGATGCTTCCCAACGGCCTGACTGGTCGACTGCAGGCGAGGTCAGCAGTTCTGCGTACTGGGTCTGCACAGAGCGAAGCAGCCATCGAGGATCGACACCTACCACTACAACGAAAAGCTCGAACGCGAGCAGGAGATGGACGGCCTGGAGGACATCGACGACCTGCTGCGACGAACACCGGTCGAGATCGTCGATGTAAAGCACGATGCGGTCGATCGGAAGTGGCGTCTTCTCGTCCTTGTCGGCGCGTGCGCGCCACTCGTTCATGAGAGCGACGAGCTGTTGGAAGTCCTTGCGGATCGTCGAGATGAGACCGAGATGGGTGCGGTAGGCTTGGTCCTCGGCGCGCCCGGTGACGAATGAGTACAGGCGTCGGCCGGGGCTCAGGTCGGCGAGCTCCCGGCCAAGTCCCGCCGAAGCACTGACGACCTCGTCGAGTTGCGCCTGTACGACCTGCTGGTGGGCTTCGGCCTCGTGAAGCTTCTTGAGCTCCGGAGCGTCGGGCGCATCTTGCATCTCCGCGGCCACCGCTCGGACGGTCTCGAGCCCCGAGACAACGCGGCGGACGATGACAAACGCGGCTCCGAGCAATGTCGCGACTGCGGCCAGCCCTCCACCGGTGAACCAACTACGGAGCGCGAAAGCGGCGATGCCGGCGATGATAACGATCAGCGTGGCGCTTGCGATCGCTGGCACACCGAACTTCCTTAGGATTCGCCGCGACGGTTCATTCTCCGAGGAAACGCTACGGAGCTCGCTCGCAAGCCGCCGGGCCTGGTCGGCCTCGTTCTTTACGCCCAAGCTCTTCCACGCCGCGTCGAGCTTGTCACGGCCGGTCTTGGTTTGCGCCGCCGCCCTTAGGACGTCGAGCGCCGATCGCCTCCGCGCCGACGCGGCCTGATCGACCTCCAGGCGCAACCGGGCGGTCTCCTTATCGGCACGCAGCACCGCGGCCTCGAGTTCCACGCGCGCGTTGCGCTTCTCGATTAGCTGCTCCTCCAGCGCCTTACGCTGCTCCACGACGGGATTGCGCGGCCCAGCGAGCTGTTCGAAGATCTCCTCCGCGAGACTGGCCCACAGGTTGGTATCGGCGTAGTGCCATGCGTTGAACCCGATCTGGCGGATGTCTTTGCAGTACCCCGCCGAACGCGACTTGGCGAGCGTCTCAACCTGGCCGCGCAGCAGGCCCATGAAGTAGCTCTTTCCTGACCCCCAGTCGCCGAAGAGCCCTATCGACAGCGGCATAGGCGTGTGGCTGTCCGCAATCAAACTCGCGAGCATTGTCACGTAGGGGCGGACGCCGAGTTGGTCCCGCTCGATCGGGATTGCGGTCGTCGGATCGACGGCGTCGGCCGAGAACCCTCCGGCCAGTTCGAAAACCCGACCGCCAAGGCGCTCGCGCAGCAGCGCGTCCCAACCCTCCGAAGACTCATTGGGCCACGTCCGGCGGATCGATGCCCGCCATTCCGCGTGCAGCTCCTCCATCGACACGCCCAACTCCTCGAGCACTCCGGCCGGGACACCGCCGTCAGCTCCGGTCGCGAGGACGTGGCGAAGATCGACAATCCCACCGGCTGTCCGTCGCTGGGCCTCGAACGCGTCGCCTATGAGAGGCGCTGCCGGTGTGGCACCGAGGGCCTCGACGTCCATCGGCGTCGGCACCGGGTCCGGGATTGGGTGCAGTCCCGCGGAGGAGGCGGCTGCGAGGAGGGTCTCCACGGGACCACGGCCGTCGCTTTGCCGACTCAGGACGAGCCTGACGACATCGCCCGTTGTGGGTGCCATCGTTGAGACCGCCGACGCCATGAGCGCGCCGAGCAGTGCAGCGGCTCGAAGGCTCGGCTCGTCCGGGGCTGTCTCTTCGCCGAGCATCGTGGCAGCGAGCGTTAGCGCCGTGAGTGCCGCCTGGCTGAAGGTGGCCGTGCGGGGGCCGGTCTCTGTTCTCATGAGCGCCGACGCCACAGTGTCGATCGCGAAGTCGTCGATCTCCCGGCCCCGGAGATCGATCCACTCGCGTTCGCGCAGCCAGTCGGGCAGCCCCACCTGCGGCGGTGCTTTCGGCAGCAGCACCGGCACCACAGGCAGATCGGATCGGCCGATCCGCTCGAGCATCGCTCGGAGATCGAGGCGACCCCAGCCTTCGAGCCCAGCGGCACCGATCAGCTCCAGCCCACTCGTCGACTCGCGTAGGGCAGCAAGCAGCGCGTCCTCCTGGAGGTCGGCCTCGCGGTCGAGGAAACAACGGATGCCGCGGCGATCGAGACCAGTAACGAGCGCCTCGGCATCGCTGAGGTCCCCGGGTGAGTACGAAACGAACGCCGCCCAGGTCGCGGTCGCCGACGGGGGGCGGCTCGGTTCCTGCGCGGTCGTCAATGCGGTCTCCGCTGCACGATCAGCAGCGCGGCCACGGCAGCCGACCCCGTGGAATGAGAGGCCCCGAGACCCCCGCCCGTATCGCCATGGAAGTACTCGTCGAACATTGTCAGGTCAGATTCAGACGAGAACACATCGTCCGGCAACGCAGCGACGCCGAGTTTGGAGGTCGCGGCGCCATTGCGTTGGAACAACGAGATGACGCGGCGCGCCAAGTCGTCGGCTACCTGGTGGAGCGTTTGCTGCTGACCCGAGTCCGGCGGGTGTTCGACCGTGAAGCCGTCGCCGACATACGCGTGGTATCGGCGCAATGCATCGATCACCAGAAAGTTGAACGTTGGCCAGACGGGGCCGCGGAAGTTGCTGTTGCCGCCGAAGAGTGCGGTCTGCGCCTCGCCCGGCTCATATCCCAGCCTCCAAACCTGACCTTCCAGCTCGAGCTCGAAAGGTTGTTCGCGGTAACGGGCGCTGAGCGAGCGCAGACCTGATGGAGACAGGAACTCAGCGGGGCTCAGCATGCTCCGAAGGATGCGCCGCAACCGTGCAGGCTGGACGAGCCGCACCAGGACGCGGCCTGTCCGCTGAGCCGCATCTTCGTCGGCGACCAGTTCGAACAGCCCCTCATTGCGAGCCCGGAAGGCGCGCAGGCGGCGCGAGAACTGGGGCAACTCGCGCCCGATCGAAGCATCCATGGGTGCGACGGCCCAGGACGGCACGAGCCCATCGAGCGAGCCCCCCACCGCCACCTCCATTCCCTTCCGCGTGCGCAGAAGGCTCATGAACGTTCCCTCCTTCTCATGCCAGCGGCCGCTCTCATCGACGATGCTGGCGAGTTTGCAAAAGGCGCTGAACAGCATCATCGCCAGGTCCTCGTAGACAGGGTCCCGGCGAGCCAGGATGAAGCTGATCTCCAAGAGATTGAGACAGTGGGTGGCGACCCATACCACCGCATCCGCCACGCCCTCTAAAGTGGATATCGCGGGATCGACCAATCCCCCGCTGCCGCTGAGCACGGCCCCGATATCGCCGCCCTCGAAGATCGTCTTGCCATCTATGCTCGCGAGGTTTGCCCACCAGGTGAGGTTCAGCATCAGCTTGTTGAAGGCCCGTGCGAGGAAGACGAGGTCGCGGCCGCCGTCGATCTCGAACACGCGCAGGACAGCCCATGCTTGCATAGGGGCCGGCACGTCCCCGAAATCCCATTCGTAGGCAGGGATCTGGCCACGGTGATGCATAAATGTCTCGCCGCACACGGTGAGCAGCTGGTCCTTCGCGAATTCAGCGTCTACATAGGCAAGCGCAACAGCGGCGAACGCATGCTCGAAGGCCGAGTACCACGGATACTCCCAGCCATCGGGGACGACGAGCACATCGTGCGCGAGTAGGTGCGTCCAGTCTGCATTGCGGCCGTTGCGACGCGCCGGAGGAGGCGGCGGGCGCGATTCGTCGCCGTCGAGCCAGCGCTTGACGTCGTAGTAATAGAACTGCTTGCTCCAGAGGAGCTCGGCGAAGGCCCGCCGCAGGCTACGCGCGTCAAGAGTGTCAGTCGAAGGAGGTGTCACCTCGGCATAGAACTCATCCGCTTCCCGCTCCCGCTCGCGCATGACGCGGTCGAACTCCCCGCTCAAGTCGAATGCCGACTCGCGCTGCGCCAAGCGGAGCCGCACTTCAGCCGTACCGCCTCCTGGGATGGTGAGCTCGTAGTGCAGTGCGGCTTTCGTTCCCTCCCCAGCAGGGTTGACCGTGTCCGCGCCGTGGACCACATGGTCGCCGATTCCGTCCTTGGGATAGCGAATTCGCGGCTCGCCTCCCCACAATCTTTCGGCGTTCTCGTCGTTGTCGCAGGCGAGCGCCCTGGGATCGCCCCCCCCGACGGGCGTGAGGGTGCCGAGCGCCGGATGACGGGCGCGCAGGGTCGAGCCATCCGTCGTGATATGCGGTCGCGGGCCACCGTTCGACGACCAGGCCCATGTATTCCTGAACCAGAGCGTCGGCAACACGTGGAGCGTTGCGGCGGACCCACGATTGTCGACTCGTACGCGCAACATCATGTCAGTAGGTCCCGCCTTGGCGAAGTCGATCGTTACGACCCAGAAGCCATCCGCGAAGACGTCGGTATCGACGAGTTCGAATTCCGACTCGTTCCTCTTGCGGCGCGCGTTCTCCTCGACCAGCAGGTCGTACGGGAACTCGCCCTGGGGGTAGACGTACCGCCATCGCATCCAGGAATGCGTCGGGGTGGAGTCGAGGTACCACCAGTACTCCTTCGCGTCCTCGCCGTGGTTCCCCTGGGCATTGGTCAGCCCGAAGATCCGTTCCTTAAGGATCGGGTCGACGCCGTTCCAGAAGGCGAACGCAAGGCAGAACCGCTGAGCCTCATCGCAGATGCCCGCGAGCCCGTCCTCGTTCCACCGGTAGGCGCGCGAACGGGCGTGGTCGTGCGGGAAGAACTCCCACGCGTCGCCCCCGGGCGAGTAGTCCTCGCGCACCGTCCCCCATGCCCTCTCGGCGAGGTACGGTCCCCACTGCCGCCAGCCCGCCGACCCGGCATCCGCTTCAAGAAGGCGATGGCGCTCCGCCGAGATCGGCCGGTCAGTCTGTTTGTCCGGCACGGCATCAAGATTCCCGATCCAGTGTCGCTGCGTCAAGAGGCTTGTAGCGATCGAGACGCCCCGCAGAAGCCGCACGCAGGCGGGTTGGGAGATTGCTTGACGGCGAGCCGGGGCCTGCGAGGTGGGTTACTGCCGGGGAGGAGCCCTATTGCGTGGGCGAAGTCGAGGCCGGCCGGGATCTTGCGTCTGGGGTCGGTGATAACCCACTACGCCCGTGAGCTCCGCTCTGGAGCGTTCTTCCGCCATGCGGCGGCGGGGGGGCCGGGAAACGAGGAATCGGCGCCGGATGATCTGGCGCCCGCCGCTCGGAAATCTTCGGAGACAGCCTGCTTTGGCCACGACTGCAGTAATGAGCGCGGTTGGGTTACAGCGGATAACGAGACACCCTTCGCTCGCTCGATTCGTGCATAGGCGCTGGTCAAGCACAGCGTTTGGGCCGGGGTGCCTGCCGAGCAAGCGCTCTACCAACTGAGCTACAGGCCCTCAAGATATGCGGTTCCACCTGCGGAAATGGTCGCCGCTAGGGCCCACAAGCTTAAGGCACAGCGCTTGTACGGCCCACGATTCCGCCCCGACCTATCCCGGTCAGCGACCCGAGTCTAGGGGACCTGGCACCGATGGTCACGTCCTTCCGTCCGGTCCCTCCGGGCGAAGAACAAGTCCGAGCAGACAGTGGCCGCCTACCGGTTAGACGGCGACGGGTCGGAGTTGCATCTTCCTGGAACCGCGATCAAGCCCGCGGACACTGATCCACGTGGAGATACTGGCGGCACTCCACGCCGGTGATCGTTCTCCCGGCCTCGCGCTTGGCGATCGAGAGGAGGTCGTCGATGTCGAGCGCCCAGATCCGGACCCCGTCGCACTCGCTCGAGGAGGCGAGCTTCGTGCCGTCGGGACTGAAGGCTATGCCCTCCACGGCGCATCCGGACCCTCTCAGACTCAACTGTTGGGCGCCCGTGTCCGGGTCGAACAGCCGCACCAGGCCGTCCGCACCCGCTGTGGCGACGCGCGATCCGTCTGGGCTGAACACGAGATCCTTGACACCCCCGGGAGGTCCGGCCAGGACGGCCAGGCGCTCACCGCTCTCCACGTCCCAGATCTCGGCGAGCCCGTGCACACCGGACACCACGACCCTCGGACCGCTGGGATCGAAGTCCACCTGCGGATAGGGTCCCTCCGCCTGGATCTCGGAGACGACCTCACCCCGCCTCCAATCCCAGACCCTCACGCGGTATTCGGAGCCGGACCACTCTGCCGTGGCCACCAGGCGGCCGTCCGAGTTGAACGCGACGTCGGAGAAGTTGAAGTCGTCCGGATCGCTCAGCACCCGGGGCACCCCGCCGGAGCGATCGATGACCTTCGCGATCCCCGCCCAGTCCGCCGTGGCCGCGAGCTCACCATCCGGGCTGAAGGTGACCTCGTTGATGTCGCGAGGGTATTCGCCGATCCGCCACAGCTCCTCGCCGGTCGAGGTATCCCACGCCCTGACCGCCGACGCCCCGCCATGGCCCAGGGGCTTGCTCCAGCCGCCGAGGACAACCCTCGAACCATCGGCGCTCACATCGAAGGATTGGAACCGGAAATAGTCCGTCGGTGGTCCGATCGTTCGCAGGTCGCGTCCGGTCTGTGCGTCCCAGATCGTCACCGCGCTCGGGGCTTCCCCGCCGGGCTCCACGCCGCCCTCCCAGCTGGGCGTGACCACCCGCCGTCCGTCCGGCATGAACTCCGCTCCCGGATAGCCCGGCGCAGGGAGATTGGCCCATTCGGCGTCGCCGGTCGGCCCCAGGTCCCAGACCTTCACCGCTGAGATGCCAGCGTCGCCGGCCATCACCCGGGTCCCATCGGGGGAGAAGGCCACTCCCACGATGCCGCTCTTCGTTTCCTGCGCGGAGAGCGACCACTGTGCCCGAGCGTCGTCAGTGCCGATCTTCCACACTCTGGTAGTGCCGTCGGAACCGCCCGTCACCAAGCGAGACGAATCGGGGCTCCAGGCGACGGCAAAGACGGTACCCGTGTGACCGCGCAGCGTGTGCTGGAGCGTTCCCATTTCCGCGTCCCACACGCGAGCGTTGCCCGCGCTGCCCGCGGCGATGAGTCGACCGTCCGGACTCCAGGACACCCCCCGCCACGTCGGATACGCGCAACAGTTGGGCCCTGCCAGAACGAACGCTTCCTCGCCGGTGCTCACATCGAAGACCGCGCCCACTTCATCGCTCGTATAGAGCGTTGCCACGGCAACGTGTCGACCGTCCGGACCGAGTGCGGTGTCGATCGGCTCATCCACAGGAATCGTCGAGACCACGCGGTCCGTGGAAGGATCCAGGACCTGGACCAGCCCGCCGCCCCAGGCGGCGGACACCAGCGACCCGTCGGCGCTGAACGACGGACCCAATGCTTCCTGGGGCCCTGACAGACTCGAGATGAGCGTCCCTGAGGACGGGTCCCACACCGCCAGCGTTCCGTCCGTCGCGGTGGTGGCGAGCCTGGAGCCATCCGGGCTGAACGCGACGTCGGTCACGTCACCGTCGTGTCCATTGAACGAGCGGACGCTCGTGCCCGTCTTCGAGTCCCTGATGTCGATCAGGCCCGAGTTCTGGGGGCCCTCGGTCACGAAGAGCCCGCTGGGGCTCCAGGCGAGCAGCCCTCCCAGCCCGGGAACTTCCAGATCGAGCCGGGACGCCACGACCGCCCGGTGGAGCGCCTCCTCCGCTTCCCGCAGGACCGTCCCGTCCACCGAGCGGGTGGCCCGGACGGCCTCGATCGCGAGCACGATGCCGAGCTCCGGGTCGACGTCCAGATTCGCCAGGGAGGCAGCGGCCAGCTCCCGCGCCGTCGCGATCCTCGTCTCCCGCTGTGCCCTGCCACGTTGATCGGTGGCCACGACGGTGAGCGCGCCGGCGATGAGGGCCGCGGCCGCGAAGACCGCGACCAGGCCGCGCAGGCGGCGCGCCGACCGCCGTTCGGTCCGGGCCTCGCGGTCGAGCCGCCGTTCCTCCTCCGCGCCCTCGTGATCGCGGTGATCGATGCTGGCCTTCAGGTAGGCGCGTTCGTCGTCGGTGAGGGCCAGCGCGGACGAGGTCGCCCAGGGCTCGAAGCGGGCAAGGAGGCTGCCTCGAAGCACGAAGCTGGAATCCCGGCCCAACTCGGTCCACTCCCTGGCGGCCGCGGCCAGCCGTCGGTGGCCGCGGACGTCCTCGCGGGCGGCCTCGATCCACCCGCTGAGCTGACCCCATTCCCGGAGAAGGGCCTCGTGGGCCACCTCCACCGTGGGCCCCCGGGTGGCCGGGTCCCGGTCGAAGGACAGCAGGCGGCGGGCCCCGAACGTCTCGATCACGCCCGCCATGGCCTCCTGGTCGACCTCGAGCGACGTGATCTCGGATCGGAGGACCCGCCGTCGTGTGTCCCCCGCCTGTTCCTTCCCCAGGGTCACGAGTCGCAGGAAGAGCTGGCGGGTGGCCTCGCGGCCGGCCTGGTTCAGCCTCAGGTAGACCTCCTCCGCACTCCGGGACAGAGCCCCCGCGACGCCACCGACCTCCTTGGAGGCCTCGATGGTCAGGACCGAGTCTCGCCGGCGATCGAAGATCTCTGTCAGGGCGTACTGGAGGAGGGGGAGCGCTCCTGGTTGTGTCGTCACCTGGACGACGATGTCCGCCACGAGGGATGGGTCGACGCCGACGCCGACCCCCTCGGCGGGTCCGGCGACGGCCCGCTCCAGCTCCTCCGGGACGAGTGGAGTGACCGTGACCGTCCCCGCCTTCATCAGCTCGGCCAGGACCGGGTACGTCAGCGGACGGTCGTAGAAGTCGGCCCGGAGCGTGGCCACGATCCGGACCCGGCTCGCCGGATCGGTCGCCGCGCTCGCCACCAGACCCAGGAACCCGGCGCGGACCTCCTCGTCGTCGACGAGGGTGAAGACCTCTTCGAACTGGTCCACGACGAGCAGGAGCTCCGAACCCGGAGGCAGGATCTTCTCGATCACCGACCGGAGATCGCCTCGTTGCAGACGGCCCAACGGGTCGGCCGGGGGCTCGCCGGCGATCCGCATCAGCGCGGCTGCGAGCTCCTCGAAGGGGTGGGTCCCCGGGTGCATGTCCACGAGGAACCACCCATCCGAGCCCCGAACGGCCCCGCGTCGCAGGCTGGGGAGCAGTCCCGCACGCACCAGCGAGGACTTCCCACTCCCCGACGGTCCCACCAGGGCGAGGAACCGCGATCCTTCCGCTCGACCCGACAGCCGGGCCACCACCTCGGCGACGAGCCGATCCCGTCCGAAGAAGTCCGACGCATCGGCCTCGAAGAACGGGCGGAGACCCTTGTAGGGATTCCGCGTTTCCGTCGTGGGCACCGGGGCGTGGCGGGCCGCTGCTCCCACCAGGGCCGCCCGGAAGGCGTCGGCCAAAGCCTGGGGGTCCGCGTAGCGCTCAGTTGGAGACTTGGCCGTGGCGCGGGCGATCACCTGGTCGACCGACGCGGGGAGATCCGGCCGGAACGCCACCACTGAAGGGAGCGGCTCGGTGAGGTGCTTCCCGACGATCTGCGGTGGCGGCGTGTCGGCGAAGGGATGCCGGCCCGTCAGCATCTCGAACAGCACCACGCCCAGGCTGTAGATGTCGGTCCGAGGCGTGGCCGGCTCCCCGCGGATCTCCTCCGGCGAGAGGTAGTACGCGAACGGGCTCGGGCTCCCTCCGGTCGCCGCGACCTCGGCGACCTCCACGTCCCTGGCGATCCCGAAGTCCGTGAGGTAGGCGTTCTCCTCCTGGTCGAACAGGATGTTGGCGGGCTTGACGTCGCGGTGGACCACCCCCTGGCGGTGGGCGGCGCCCAGGGCCTGGGCCACCTGATCAAGGACCCGGGCCGACTCGTCTGAGCCCAACGGCCCCTGGGCCAGGCGCTCCCTGAGACTTCCGCCTCGCAGGTAGCGCATCACCAGATACGCGCCCTCGGGCTCCCGCCAGAAGTCGTACAGGGGGACGACGTAGGGGTGCTCCAGGCGGGCCACGAGCTGGGCCTCGGCCTCGAACCGACGGATGAACCTCGGATCGTTCGCGTACCTGCGATGGATGGTCTTGACCGCGACCTCCCTGCCGACCTGCGGCTGGAAGGCACGGTGGACGGACCCGAACGATCCCACGCCGACCTGCTCCAGGAGCCGGTACCCGCGAAGCGGCTCGCCGCCGGCGTCCAGCGAGGGGTCCTGGCGAAGGATCAGCTCCTGGAGACGGCGGAGCTCCGGGGAGGGGTCGATGCCCAGCTCCGCAGCCAGGATGCCCCGGGCGCGCTGGAAGGCGTCCAAGGCCTCGGCCTGGCGTCCCGCCCGGTACAGCGCGGTCATGAGATGGGCCCACAGTCGTTCCCGGAACGGGTGGGCCCCGACGAGGACCTCCAATTCCGGCACGAGCTCCCGGTGGCGCCCCAGATCGAGCTGGGCCGCGATGCGCTCTTCGCTGGCCGTCAGCCTGAGCTCCTCCAGGCGGGCGATCTCCGGTCGCAGGGACGGCTGGTTGGCGAGGTCCCCCATCGCGGGGCCTCGCCAGAGCCGCAACGCCCCATCGAAGGCCCGGGCCGCGCCTGCGGGATCCGTGGGCGCACAGGTCCGGCCCTCGGCCACCAGGGCTTCGAACCGCAGGAAATCGATCGCCGAAGGATCGGCGAGCAGCGCGTATCCGCCCGAGCGGCGCTCGAGCCGTTCGGGGCCCACGGCGGCGCGGAGGTGCGACAGGTAGCCACGGAGGGTGCTTCGGGCGGCCGGGGGAGGATCCTCCCCCCAGACCTCCTCGATCAGGCGGTCCTGGGTGAGGGCGTTGTTCGCCCGGAGCACCAAGTGAGCCAGGACCGTTCGCTGTTTCGGACCCCCGATCGAGCGCGCACGACCGTCCTCGACCACCTCGATCGGCCCGAGCAACCGGAACTCCATGGCGGATACCGTACGTGCCCGCGAGCGCGGAGGGAATACACGAACTTCCCCTTCCAACGCTTCTCCAACACCCGCGCTGCGGGACTCCAACACCCCCCATCGATCCTTCGGCCGTGCGGTCCGACGGGGAGCGCCGAGTGGAGGAGCAGCGGGATGAACACACGTCACAGACTGCTGTTGGGGTTGGCTGTGCTGGTTGGGCTGGCGGCATGCTCGACTGGCTCGGGGACGACTGCGCCGAGGACGTCGGCTCCAGCGACTTCGGTGCCCTCGAGCCCGGCGGCGACGGGGTCGAACGAGCCGAGTTCGACGCCGACAGCCCAGGACGTCATGAAGCTCCCGGAGTTCGCTCCCCTCGACCCCGGGACCTACCTCATCGACCCCGACCTCGACCCGTCCACCCCCCTCCGCGTGACGTACGAGGTTCCCTCCGAGGGATGGGCGCAGTGGACCGGCGCGGTCAAGTGGGACGACGAGGCCAAGCGCCTCGATGCGGTGGCCATCACCACCGTGACGAACCTGGTGCGTGATGGGTGCCTGGACCATTCGTACGCCGAGCCGCCGGTCGGACCGAGTGTGGACGACCTCGCCACCGGGCTGGCGGCCTTGGCTCCGTTCCGGGTGGCGTCGCCCCCGAAGGACGTGACTGTCTACGGCTACCGTGGGAAGCATCTGGAATTGACCGTGCCCGACGTGCCGATCGACCACGAAGGCTTCATGGGTTGCATCGGCGGCAACCTCAACAGCTGGGCCGGGGCCCTCGATGCGGTCCACGAAGACGGCGAGTCGTTCGGCGGCTACACGGGTCCCGGCTACCGCGAGGAGTTCTGGATCCTTGACGTCGAAGGGACCCGCCTCGTGATCGCGGCGGAACGATCCCCGGGCTTGCCGTCGAGGGACCTCGCCGAGCTGCAAGAAATCCTCGATTCCATCCGGATCGAGCCCCCGAAGGCCGAGCGGATCATCGCCGACGGCGCCCTCACATCCTTCGCCGCAAACGAATCCGGCACCGTGCTCACGGTCTGGGAGGCGGAGACATGCACGGACTGGGACGTGCCCGACTGCGGCTACGCCTGGCGCCTCGGCACGGGCTCGCAAGCACAGGCGGCAGGAATGGTGGGGGGTGCCCATGGTGGGTACGTCGTGGCCAACGCCGCCTCCGGAGGTGGTTTCGTGATCACCCCCAACCGCGAGGGTGGGGGGTTCCTCATCGCTCCGGATGGCACCGCCTCTCCCCTCTCCAGGGATTGCCGTGATGCCACTTGGTCGACCCCCACAGAGCCCGGGCGACTGAGTTGGGCGACGGGGTACGACTTCGTCGACACGGCGGCCGGTGTCATCTGTTCCACCAAGCGGTTCGGTGGACGTCCCATCGCCCCTGGTGTCTTCACGGCCGACGGCACGTTGTGGGCCCTGGTGGATAACGAGATCGGTCCCGACACCCTGACGATCGGCCGCTATGACGGAGAGCGGTGGAGCTACCACGACTTCGGAGCGCCGAGCGGGGCCTGGACGAGCGTACTGGCAGCTGCCGGCTCGACCGTCGTCGTCCTCCTGGCCAACCCTGAGCCGTCACCTCGGCCCGATCAGCTCGGGGGACTCGCCGTCAGCACCGATGCGGGTGCCACCTGGTCCGAGGTGGTCGACCAGGACGCCCTTGCGCGGGACCTCCCATTTTCCACGTACCACCCGGCGGACGACGAATCGTGGTTCTCCGGGTACACGTCGATGGCCTTCGCAGGCTCGTCCGTGCTCTACGTCGCCGATGGGCGGGGCGACCTGTGGCGCAGCACCGACCTCATCACGTTCAGTCAGGTCGAGGTCGCAGGCGGCGTGTCGGACCTCAAGCCGACTGGCGGCGCGGTGATCGCACGGATCGACGCCGGAGGGACGTGCAGCGAGCCGGCCGTGTGCCAGTTCGACCAACTGGTCCGCATCTCGGCCGACGGGAGCGTGGAGTCCATCACAGCCCGCTGACCGTCGACGGCCGGGGGCCGCGCCCACGGATCGATCGGCCCGACATCAGGGAAGGGGAAGTGGGATGCGGACTCAACGCGGCCTCTCGGCCCTCACCCTCGTGATCGCGCTCGCCGGATGCGCACCGACCTCGAGCGGCGCCCACGCAGCGGTCTCGATCCAGCCGTCGGTCTCGATCCAGCCGTCGGCTTCGGTCGAGCCCTCCGAGGCACCCGTCGCCTCGGCCAAGCCGAGCGAGGCGGCGGAGGGCTTTCCGATCGAGGTCTTCGCCCACCTTGGCGATGAGCCCGTCTCCGATGAGCTGGCGGCTGAGCTCCAGCAAGTGCTCGACACGTCGGCCAACGGTGACGGGGTCACGGCGACGCTAATCACCGCAGAGGGGACCTGGAGTGGCGCGACCGGCTTCGCCGCGGGAGATCGGGCGATGGTCCCGAACGATCAGATGTCCATCGCCAGCATCACCAAGACCGTGGTGGCGGCCCAGGTGATGCAGCTGGTCGAAGCCGGCGAGCTGGCTCTCGACGATCTCGCCGCCGATCGTCTCCCACCCGACCTCGAGTTCGACACGAACGGGGCGAGAATCGTCGACCTGCTCTCGATGCGAAGTGGGATCTCCGAATACTTCGCCGATGAAAAGGAACTCCGGAGAGTCCTGCTGCGTGACCCGTTGCACGTCTGGACCCTCGAGGAGAAGCTCGCGACCGTCGCACCCGAGCGCGGCCCGGTGGGCCAGCAGTCGGAGTGGGAGTACATAGGCACGAACTACTTGCTGCTCGGCTTGATCGTCGAACACGTCACCGGTCGGCCGATCGCTGAGGTGCTGCGGAGTGGGGTTCTTGCCGGCCGCGGGTACGAGCGTCTGATCTATCAGCCCGACGAGCGGCCGACCGATCCGATGGCGATGCCGCTCGGTGCGTCGGCCGACACCCTCGACGACCGCGGCGGATATCTCCCGTCGATCGCCAACGCGAGCATGTTCACGTCCGAAGGTGCCATGGCTTCGGATGCACCGACTCTCGCCCGATGGTTCAGGGCACTGTGCGCCGGTGAGATCGTCTCGGCAGCGTCGGTCGACGAGATGACCGACTTCGATGCGCGACCCGGATACGGGCTGGGGGTCATAGACCGGCGGGAGGAATACGGCCGGGATTCAGGGGCCGTCGGCCACCCGGGCCTCGCGAGAGAGGGGTACCGCACCGCGGCGCTGTGCTTCCAGCATCCGGGCATCGTCGTCGTCGTCCTGGCCAACGACGACGAGCACGACGTCGACACGACCGCCGGCAACCTGGTGCGAGCCGCCAGCACTTGATGCGGTGCAGACAATCCAGCCCAACCGGGAGCAGCGCTCAGGCCTGCGGGCACCGATCCACGTGGAGATACTGGCGGCACTCCGCGTCGGTGATCGTTCTCCCGGCCTCGCGCTGCGCGATCGAGAGGAGGTCGTCGATGTCGAGCGCCCAGATCCGGACCCCGTCGCACTCGCTCGAGGAAGCGAGCTTCGTGCCATCGGGCCTGAAGGCAACACCCTCCACGGCGCATCCGGACCCGCGCAGACTCAATTGTTGGGCGCCCGTGTCCGGGTCGAACAGCCGCACCAGGCCGTCTTCGCTCGCCGCGGCGATGCTCGATCCGTCGGGGCTGTAGACGAGGTCGTTGATGCCCCCGGGAGGCCCGGCCAGCACGGCCACGCGCTCGCGGCTCTTCACGTCCCAGACCTCCGCGAGTCCGTCCGTTCCGGACACCACGACCCTCGGACCGTTGGGAGCGGAAGAGCGATTGTGCCGTCGGCCTGTCAACTTCCGGCTGATGCTTCCCCGACGAGCTCGTGGACCCACCCTCGGAGGCGCGGGAGGTGTTCCTCGTAATGCTCGGGGCCGGCTTTGCTGATCCAGCGGTCGGCCTCGGGCGACGCGTCGGGGAGCGAACGCCAGGCGCGCAGCATCTGGTTGCGGGCCGCGATCCCCTGCGCTCGCACGTCGTGCAACGAGGCATCGCGCATGTCCTCG
Organism: Actinomycetota bacterium; assembly: GCA_045805265.1. Taxonomy (GTDB): domain Bacteria; phylum Actinomycetota; class UBA4738; order UBA4738; family JACQTL01; genus JBJMLO01. Next base: position 148,837 of record JBJMLO010000021.1, on the reverse strand, counting down.
TAAAACGTCGCGTTCATGGCGTCGACGTCGATCTCACCGGGCTCGTAGGTGCCGAACCGGATCTGCTCCAGGACGGCGCCCGCCTCGGCGAGCCAGCTCCCGATGTGGGCGACGAGATCCTTTGCCGACCACCCTTCGGAGAAATATCCGGGCCGCTCCACCATGTCCCCGGGCAGCGAGTCCACGAGGCCATGGAGCTCCTTCCACAACCGTTCCTCCTCGGCCATCAGCTCGTCCTGTGACTGCCTCCCGGGGCGACCTGCGCCTTCTGGAGCCCGGTCGTCGACGGGGCCGACGACACTCTTGTCCTCCATGGACGAACTCCTCCCCGATCGGTCAGCGACCGGTCTCGCCGCCGCGGTCGGCCATAAGGCCGAGGCCGATGCCGAACATCCAGACGTCCTTGCTCACTCCGATGCCCGTCGGCGTCGGCCAGACGCTACCGGGCTTGTGCAGCGCCGGGGTCCTCAGGTACATCGTGAGGAGCCCCCCGGAAAAGGCTGACAGTACCGCTCCCGCGAGGCGGTTCGGAACGAACGGCGTCAGCAGCGTGGCGCCGATCCCGATCTCCGCGAGGGCGAGGGTCTTGAGGAACGACCTCGGCGGGACGCTCGCGAGCAACGGGAAGGCGCCCGCTGCCGTCCCGTGGATCCGTTGCGCCTGCTCTTCCGTTCCGTGCCACTTCTCCACGCCCGAGTGCAGGATGTACGACCCCGTGGCGAGGCGTGTCGGGAGGTCACGCAGCGAGATCCGCATCGCTCCTCCGCTAGTCCACGTATGGCCCGTTGAACACGGGCGCCTCGCCGTACGGCTTCCCCGACATGAGCATGAACCGTGTGCCGGGGGCGGCGTGCGTCACCGTGAACTCCTCACCCGGACCCATGACGACCAACTGGGGTGGACGAGCCCTTCGCTTGTTCGCTCCGAAGGCGGCCTCGCCGTCCAGCACGTAGGCGAAGCCGTGGAACTCCGGCGGCACCGCGGTCGTGAACGTCCCGCCATCGGGGAACGCCACGTCGAGGACGATCGCGGGCGTCCCCAATTGCACCGGAGATCCCTCACCGACCAGCACCCGGACCGTCGCATCGCCCTCCTGTCGAACGCTGATCTGCTCGGGCAACAGCACCTGTGCGGTCGGCTCGACATCCTTGTCCTTGCGGGCCAGGTTCACCCAGAACAGCACGCTGCGCCACTCGGTGTCACCCTGGCCCTCGGCGCGCTCCTCCGCGCCGATCCCCTCCGCGTGCCACGCACCCCGTCCTGTCCGCAGCGCCAGCAGGGCGCCCTTGGGCAGCCGGGCCCGCTCGATGGATCCGGCGGGGCCCGTACTGTGGCCGGTGCTGGCCGACCCCTCGAGGATGTACCAGAGGTTGTCGAACCCGCGGTGCGGGTGCTTAGTGTCGACGTCCGCAAGCTCCGACAGCTGGAAGCGACTCTCGTGCACGAGGATGAACGGATCGAGCCGCTCGTACGGCGCGCTCCGCGTGGGCAGGGGCTCGAGGATCTGGAATCCCATCATGGGGCGGACGTGGGCGTCCTCCACGAGGACGGCGTCTCGTGAGGTTGTCTCGACCTGCTGTTGCATCTTCCTCACCTCTTTTTCAGTAACTCCTGGAACACGAGCAACTTCGAGACTGCTAGTCTTATTCCCATGAGCAGCTCGACCCGACAGAAGCCCCGCCTGGACGCCGAAGCGTGCGGGCGGGCCGACGGGTCACTGGTGCGTGCGTTCGACCTGCTCGGCAGGCGCTGGACCGGGGTGGTGCTGGGAACGCTGAGCGGCGGGCCGGCCGGCTTCCGCGCCCTCGCCCGCACCGTCGAGGGGATCAGCGACTCGATGCTCGCCGACCGCCTCGGCGAGCTCACCAGGGCCGGGCTCGTCACTCGCACCGTCACCGAGGGACCGCCCCTCGCCGTCACCTACTCCCTCACCGAGGCGGGCCGCGCCCTCATGCCCGCGCTCGCACAGATCAGCCGCTGGGCAGAGGAACACCTTCCCCCGCCCGGATCCGAGGCGCCAACCAAGATCTCCTCGCGGAGCTAGCGGGGGAGCGCCGCCTACTGCGTCATATACCAATGGTTAGGCGGTTCGTTACAGCGGATAACAGGACGCATTCCGCTCGCTGACTTCGTGCATAACCACTGGTCAAGCACAGCGTTTGGGCCGGGATGCCTACCGAGCAAGCGCTCTACCAACTGAGCTACAGGCCCTCGTGGCGCTGCCTGGACTGCTCCGCGCCTCGTGTGACTTCGAGTTCGGGGAACCGCCGCCCAGGGTCACGTCACGGGGCCGAGAGCGGGGTCTCGGCTACGAGGCGTCCTCGTACTTGAAGGACACGTTGACGCGGGCTCGGTAGGAGGTGACCTTGCCGTCCTCGATCGTCACGTCGAACCTCACGACCTCCCCGACGCGGAGGTCGCGGAGCGTCTTGGCCGCGGTCTCCACCGCGTTCTTGGCCGCTGCTTCCCAGGAGTCGCTGCTGGTCCCGATGACCTCGGTCACCCGGTACACGCTCTCCGCCATCGCGGTCTCCTTCCGTCTCGGATGGCCCGAAGCATATTCGGCGCAGGGGAACGGCGCGTTCCGGACTCTCACCCGCGGGCGGCCGCTTCGGCCTCGTCCCACTCCACCCGGGGGGCGTCGCCCCACAGGCGCTCGAGGTTGTACAGCTCGCGCTCCTCCTCGCGGAACACGTGGACCACGATGTCGACGTAGTCGAGGAGGATCCAGATTCCCTCGTGCTCGCCCTCCCGGCGGACCGGCTTCGCGCCGGAAGACCGGAGCGACCGCTCGACCTCCTCCACGATCGTCTTGGCGTGGCGGTCGGTGCCCGCAGACGCGATCACGAAGTAATCGGTGATGACCAGCAGCTCCCGCATGTCGAGCACGACGATGCGCTGGCCCTGCTTGTCCGCGGCGGCGCGTGCGGCGGCCAGGGCCAGGTCCTGCGGGGCGGGCGGCGCTTTGCTCCTACGCTCCGCCACGTCCCGGTTCCGTCATGCCGCTCGCGAGATCCTCCTCACCGCGCGGGCCGCACGGCCGCGCGTCGTCGCCACCTAGCCTACCCGCCTCCGCCTTCGCGATACAGACCCGATTTCTCGATGTATGTCTGGACGCCCTCGGGCACGAGGTACCGGATCGGCCGGCCGGCCGCCACGCGCTGCCGGATATCGGTCGAGGAGATCGCGAGCGCCGGGATCTGCATCACGCTCACGTTGGGATGCTCGGTCGGGGCCCCCCGCTCGAACAGCGACAGGTCGTAGCCCGGCCGGGTCGCCGCGATGAAATGGGCCTGTGACAGCGCATCCTCCGGGTCCTTCCACTGGAAGATCTCGAGCATCGCGTCCGCGCCGGTGACGAAGAACAGGTCGACCTCGCCACGCGCCTGCCGGATGGCGTGCAGGGTGTCGACGGAGTACGTGGGGCCGTCGCGCTCGATCTCGATGCGGCTCACCATGAATCGGGGGTTCCCCGACGTCGCGATCACCACCATCAGGTAGCGGTCCTCGGGCGGCGACACCGTCCGCTCGGACTTCATCCAGGGCCGCCCGGTCGGGACGAACAGCACCTCGTCGAGCTCGAACTGGACCCTGGCCTCCTCGGCGGTCAGCAGGTGCCCGTGGTGGATCGGGTCGAACGTCCCGCCCATCACGCCGAGCCGCGTGCGTCGCTTCACGGCCGCGATTGTAGGTGTCCGGAACGTCGCCCCGGCCCGGGCTCACCCGCCGTCGAGGAACGACCGGAGCCGGGGCAGGTGCTCGGCGATGTGCGCCGGGCCCGACTCGACGAACCATTCCTCGGCCTCCGGCGTGACCTCCGGCAGGGCCCCCCATTCCTGGAACATCCGGGTCCTGGCGGCTTCCATCTCGGCGCGGACGTCGGAGAGGGAGAGGTCGCGACACGCGTCGTAGAACCGCGCGTTGAGGGCGTCGAGGTCGATCCGGCGGGACTCGTACGTTCCCAGCCGGATCCGTTCCAGCATCCCGGCCGCCTCGGCCATCCAGCACCCCAGGTGCGCCAGGAGGTCCTTGCCGGTCCAGTTCTCGGTGACGCCGGGCTGCAGCAGGCGGTCGGGCGGCACGGCGCGGATCGCGTCGCACAGCTCCGACCACCGGGCGTCCTCCTCGCGGACCAGCTCGTACCTGCGGTCTGCCACGTCGCCTGATCCTACGGACCCGAGGGCCCCGGTGGTTCGCCTTCGGGAAAGAACTCGAACGCCCGGTCGCCGATGACGACCTCGTCGCCCCGACGGGCGCCGACCGACGCCAGCTTGTGTTCGACGCCTTCCTTGACCAGGCGTCGCTGGAGGGTGGCGACCGCCCTCGGGTCGTCGAAGTCGGTGCCGGCCACCCACCGCTCCACGTCTCGGCCCACCACCCGGAACCGCTCGCCCTCACGGCGGACCACGAACCGCTCGCGGGCCGGCCTGAGCACGACGTAGGGCTCGCGGTCGGGCTCGGCCCCCTTCGCCTCTTGGAGCGCGACCTCGATCCGGCCGCGGAGCTCGTCCAGCCCCTCGCCGGTCACGCCGGAGACCGCCAGCGCGCCGTCGCCCAGCCGACGAACCGCCTCGGCGGGCTCCTCGACGAGATCGGCCTTCGTCCCCGCGACCACCCGAGAGCGCTCGGCCAGCCCGGGGTCGTAGGCCGCGAGCTCCTCCCGGACGGTCGCCAGGTCGGCGGCCGGATCCGGGCTCCCGAGGTCCACGACGAGCACCAGCGCCCGGCACCGCGTGACGTGACGGAGGAACCGGTGCCCGAGGCCCCGCCCCTCCGACGCGCCCTCCACGAGCCCGGGGATGTCGGCGACGACGAACCGCTCGTCGTCCCCCGCCACGCCGAGGTTCGGCGTCAGCGTGGTGAACGGGTAGTCGGCGATCTTGGGCCGCGCAGCCGACAGCCGCGACAGCAACGTCGACTTCCCCGCGTTCGGGAGCCCGACCAGCCCCACGTCGGCCACGATGCGGAGCTCCAGCTCGACGCGGTGCTCCTCGCCCGGCTCCCCCGCCTCTGCTGTGCGGGGAGCACGCTGCCGCGGCGTGGCCAGCGCGGCATTCCCCCTTCCGCCCCGTCCGCCGCGGGCGACGACCGCCCGCGCGCCCTCGCCGACGAGATCGGCGACGAACCCCCGTTCGTCGCGCACCACCGTGCCGTCGGGGACCCGGAGCACCACGTCCTTTCCCCCCGCGCCGGTCGAGCGGCTCTTGCCGCCGGGCTGCCCGTTCCCCGCGCGCTGGTGCGGATGGTCGGCCAGCCACGACAGGTCGCGGACGCCGGTGGAGACCTCGAGCACCACCGCTCCCCCGTGTCCACCGCCGCCCCCGTCGGGCCCGCCGCGCGGCGTGTACGGCTCGCGGCGGAACGAGACGGCTCCGTCGCCGCCCTTCCCGCCCCTCGCGAACACCACGGTCTCGTCGGAGAACGCCATACCCTCGATTGTCCAGGAATCGCTGCGGAGTTGGATGATGGGCGGCGATGGAGCCCGAGACCGGCCCCCGCCGGGGTGTCGCCCCCGTGACGCCCGTTCGCGTGTGGATCAGCCGCCTGGGAACCGCCCGCAACGACGTCGAGGGAACCCTGACCCTCACGCCCACCCACCTCCGCTTCGACCACCGCCGGGGGACCGACCACGAGCACGTGCCCCTTTCGGCGATCCGCAAGGTCAGTCGCCCCCTCGGCTCGCCGGTGCTCTCCGTCGAGTACGCGAAGGACGACGAACACGTCCGCCTGGCGTTCTTCTTCGCCCAGCCCCCGCCGGTGGACCTCGGGGCGCCCGAGTTCCAGACCCGCCGCAAGCGCAGCGACAACGCGGGATTCATGTGGAACCAGAGCGGCGACGTGGCTGCGGTCGTGAAGTCCTGGCGCAACGCGATCAGGCAGGCAGTCCGGGCGGCGCGGCGAGACTGAGGAACGGTACCGGGCGGGGCTCCTGCAGGCCGGGGCGGGCTACTCGGAAGCCGAAGGTGCGGTGACGGTGGCGACGCGCCGGCCGCTCGACAGGTGGAAGCCCACCTGGCCCTCGACCTTGGCGAACAGCGTGTCGTCGCTGCCCTTGCCGACGCCGAGGCCCGGGTGGATCCGGGTGCCGCGCTGGCGCACGATGATCGTCCCTGCGGTCACGCTCTGACCCCCGAACGCCTTGACGCCGAGCCGCTTGGACTCGGAGTCCCGGCCGTTCCTGGATGAGCCGCCGCCCTTCTTGTGAGCCATGGTCGTTCCAGGGTACCAGCCGCTATCCGGCGTCCTCGGCGGTCTCGCCGTCCCCGGCGGGTTCTGTCTCCGGGCCCGTCTCGGCCTCCGCGGCGACCTCCGCGACGTCTGCGGGCGGGGTCTCGGCCGGGGCCGGGTCCGTCACCTCCGCGGCGTCCTCGCGGGCGGCGGCCTCCGGTTCCGCGGCGGCGGCCGTCTTCGCCGTGGCCGTCTTCGCCGCGGGGGTCTTCGCCGCGGACCTCTTGGGAGCTGCCTTGGGGGTCTCCTCGGGCTCCTCGGCCTCCACCGCCGCGGCCTTCTTCGCGGGGGCGCCGGGCAGCTTGATCTCGCCGATCTCGACCAGCGTGTACATCTGCCGGTGCCCCTGGCGACGCGAGTACCCGGTCTTGTTCCGGTACTTGAAGACTTTGACCTTGTCGCCCTTCTGCTCGCCCACCAGCTTGGCGCTCACGGTGGCCTTCTGGAGCTCCTTGCCGACGTGGGTCTTGTTCTCGTCGTCGACGACCAGCAGCGGATGGAACTGCACGGCGTCGTCGCCACCGTGCATCAGCTCCACCTCGATGACATCTCCGGTCTTGACCCGGTGCTGCTTGCCGCCTGCCTTGATCACGGCGTACATGTCGGTTGCCTCCTCAGTAGAGCACGGCGGCGCCGTCGCTCAGATCTCGTGGGTGATCAGTATGCCGCGCCCGCCGCAGGTGGGACACGTCTCCGAGAACGAGTCCAGCAGGCCGCCCGACACCCGTTTGCGGGTGATCTCGAGGATCCCGAGGGGGCTGATGTCGAACACCTGCGAGCGCGTCTTGTCCTTGGCCATGGCGTTCTTCAGGGTGTCGATGACCTGCCGCTTGTTCTGCTCGAGCAGCATGTCGATGAAGTCCACCAGGATCATCCCGCCGATGTCGCGCAGCCGGAGCTGCCGCGCCACCTCGTCGGCGGCCTCGAGGTTCGTCTTCGTCACGGTCTCCTCGAGGTTGGCCTTCCCGACGTGCTTGCCGGTATTGACGTCGATCACCGTCATGGCCTCGGTCTTGTCGATGACGAGGTAGCCCCCCGACGGCAGCCACACCTTGCGCTCCAGCGCCTTGTGGATCTGCTCGATGAGGTGGTGCTGCTCGAACAGTGGGAGCTTGCCGCTGTGCAGGTGGACCTTCTCCACCAGCTCGGGCGCCACGCCGGACAGGTAGTCGCGAACCTGGGCGTAGACCGCGTCGGTGTCGGTGATGATCTCCTTGAACTCCTCGTCGTTGAACAGGTCGCGCACGACCCGGACGGTGAGCTCGGGCTCCTCGTACAGCAGGTGCGGGGCCTTGGCCTTCTTGGCCTTCTTCGAGATCTGCTCCCACTCGGCCGCCAGGCGCTTCAGGTCGGCGGCGAGGTCGTCCTCGCTCGCGCCCTCGGCCGCGGTGCGCACGATCACGCCGTGCTGCTCGGGCCGGACCTTCTTGATGATCGTGCGGAGGCGCCGCCGCTCGTTGTCCGGCAGCCGCCGGCTGATCCCGAACACGTCCGAGCTCGGCATCATCACCACGTACCGGCCGGGCACGCTGATCTCCTGGGTGAGGCGGGGCCCCTTGCCGCCGATGGGGTCCTTGGTGACCTGGACCAGCGCGGCCTGGCCGGGCTTGAGGACCTGCTCGATGCGCTGCTGGCGGCCGCCGATGTCCTCGTCGTAGGAGACCTCGCCGGCGTACAGGACGGCGTTGCGGCCCTTGCCGATGTCGATGAACGCGGCCTCCATGCCGGGGAGCACGTTCTGCACGCGCCCCAGGTAGATGTTGCCGACCATCGACTTCGCGCCGGAACGGGTGATGTAGTGCTCCACCAGCAGACGGTCCTCGACCACGGCGATCTGGTCGCGCTCGCCGTTCTGGGTGATGAGCATGAGCTTGTCCTGGCCCCGCGGGACGACCGGCATGGACTCACGGCGGCGGAGCGTCGCCTGCGAACGCCGGGTGCGGGTCGGCCCGCCGTCGGCCGTCTCCTTCTCGGCACCCGCTCCGGTTCGCGTCCGGCGCCGTGCGGTGCGGGTCGGGGTGGCCCGCTTGGGCCGGGTGGCTGCGGGCTTCTTCTTCTCGGGCTCCGGAGCCTCGACCTGGGCGCCCTCGCGCTCGGCGGCCGGCCCATCGCCGTTCCCGGCCCCGCCCGCCCGGCGACGCCGGCGGCGGCGCTTGGCGGAGGTCGACAACGGTGTCGCGTCGGCCCCTTCGGCGGGTGCAACGGATGCCACGTCCGAGGCGGAGCTCTCGGCCTCGGCTTCGACGACCGCGTCGCTTGCGGCCGTCGCCCGGCTCCGGGGACGGGCCCCGGAACGGGAACGGCTCTTGGGGGCGGCAGTTCGAGGCTGGGCCTCGGCTTCACCCGTCACGCGGGCGGTTCGTGGCTCGGCCTCGGCCTCGCCCGCCACCGCCGCGTCCTCGGGGCCGTCGGCGTCGCCTTCGGTTCGAGGCGTTGAGCCGGACCTGGCGCGGCCCCGGCCACGGCTCCCCCGCCGGCGACGACGCTTGGCGGCCGTCGTCGTGCCCTGGCCTCCGTCGTCCCCGTTGCTCCCCTCGGCTCCGGCGCCCTGGAGGTCAGTCCCGGCGGCGCCCGCCGCAGTCCCATCGGAATCCGCCCGACCGCCGGCACCCCCGCCGGAGTGGCGGCCCTCCGACGGCTCCGTCCGGTCCTCACCGTCGCCGGACGACTCGGCCGGTGCCGTGGCCGGCGCGGTCGCGGACGCCCTCGAGCGGCTGCGCGGTCCCGAGCGGGACCGCGTTCTGGCGGCGACGGGTTTCGCGTCGTCGGCGGCGCCATCCCCGGATCCGCCGTCCGCGCCTTCGGTCTCGTCCTCGGGGGACCCGCCGTCGGTGGCGACGCGGGCGCCGCCGGAGCGGCTCCTCCCTCGCCCGCGGCTTCCCCTGCGACGTCGCCGGCCGGCGGCCGTTCCCGTGCCGGTGGACCCCTCAGCAGTCTCCCCGGAGGCCTCGGCGTGGCTGGATGGGCCGTCGTTCGTCGATCCCGGATCGTCGGGGGGGGAGCCTGGGCTCCCGGGGTCGGGCCGTGCCTCGTCGGCCTCGGCCTGCGTGACGGCCCGATCGGGCTCGTCGTTCATGCGATTGCTCCCTTCCTTCGTCGGGAACCTCGGAACGCGGAAGGGGTGTGCGGGTGGGCGCTGAGGGCCGCAATCGGACCCCGGATGCGCGCGCCTGCGCGCACGGACGACTTCTGCTCCGCGCGCGGACCCGGCGCCGGAGCCGGGCTGAGCCCGGCGGCGGCCGGTGACCGCTGCGCGGCCAAGATTCACCTCTCGCCGGGCTGGTGGCGGCGCTCACCGATGAGCGGGGCGCCGGCCGGTCCGAACACCGGCGAGCACGTCTGCGGGACGGCGGCCCAACCGGCCGCCGCGGCCGCTCGCGAACCTGCGGGCGACTCCACCAAGCATAGCAATGCTGCGACGGGCCAACCGGGACATTCCACCAACAATGAATTCCCGGTATTGACGAGTCACATCTGACTGCTCCAGGCTGTCGGAGATGCATATCAAGTGCGCACCCCGGCCGGCCGATGGACGGATCACCATGTGGTCGGAGATGCTGGTCAACCGTGACTGATCCCTTCCAGCGTTCCTGGCGTGGCCCCGTCACCACCTCGGGTGACCTCCTGCGTTCCCCGGAGCCCCTGTTCTCGTCGTCGACGGTCGGGGCGGACGCGGCCGAGCCGCTCGCGCTGCGGGTCCTGGTCGTCGACGACAACGACGGGTTCCGGGAGTCCCTGGTGGCCCTGCTCGCCACCGGAGGGCATCAGATCGCCGGCGAGGCCACCAACGGCCGGGAGGCCCTCGAGATGATCGAGGCCCTCGATCCGGACGTGGTGCTGATGGACATCCGGATGCCGGTGATGGACGGCATCGAGGCCACCCGGCGCCTGAAGGCCTCGCGGCCGCTGCTCGGCGTCGTGGCCCTCACCGCCCAGGAGGACGACACGATCGTGCGGGAGATGCTCGTGGCCGGGGCGTCGGGCTACGTGCTGAAGGACTCCGACGGCGACGTGATCCTCAACGCGATCACCGAGGCGGCGGGCGGCGGCGCCGTGCTGTCCCCCACCGTGACCCCCCGGGTCATCGAGCAGCTCACCGAGGCCCTGGAGCGGGAACGGCATCGCGCCCGCGAGCTGGAGGAGGCCCACCTCGCGCTGGTCGAACGGGTCAGCCGCCGTCACGAGCTGGTGGCGCGACTGGGGCACGAGCTCCGCACTCCGGTCACCGTGATGCTCGGCATCGCCCGGACGCTCGGGGGCGAGGGCGTGGACGACCGCCAGCGCCGCGAGCTGCTGGATCGGTTGGTGAGCAGGGGAACCGGCCTGGCCCGCCTCGTGGAGCGGTTCGAGTCCGCGCTCGACACGGGTTCGGAGGACCGCTTCGACCTGCCGGCGCTTGCCCGCGAGGTCGCCGCCACCTTCCTCGACGTCGTCGTGTCCGCACAGCACGACCTGCCCGACGTCTTCGCCAACCGCGTGCTGGCCCGCCGGATCATGGAAGAGCTGATCGACAACGCCCGCAAGTTCTCCCCGGACGGGACGCCGGTCCGAGTGCGGATCTCCGCCGGAGCCGGGGTCCTGGAGACGCGCGTCACCGACGCCGGCCGGGGCATCCCCCCCGGGGACCGCGACCGGGTGTTCGAGCCCCTCGAGCAGGGCGAGGCCCTCGACGCCCGCACCCACCAGGGGGCGGGGGTCGGGCTGTCGCTCGGCCGCGCCGCGGCCCGGGCCATGGACGGCGACGTGGTGCTCGAGCGCTCCGGGCCCGACGGGTCGACGTTCCTGTGGACGCTCGCGCTGGGGCCGCGCGCCGAATCCGAGGTGCGCTGACCCGGCCGCGTCAGACCCCGGCGCCCACCGTCAGTCGGCGCATGTGGATGTTCAGCAGCAGCCCGACCGCGACGTAGTTGGCGATCAGCGACGAGCCGCCGTAGGACACGAACGGCAGCGGGATCCCCGTGATCGGCATGATCCCGACGGTCATACCGATGTTCACGAACATCTGGATGGCGATCATCGAGGCGATCCCCGCCGCCAGGTACGCGCCGAACCGGTCCTTCGACAGCATCGCGATGCGGATGGCCCGCCACAGCAGCAGGGCATATAGCAGCAGGACGACGACCGCTCCGGCGAACCCGAATTCCTCGCCGAGCACCGTGAACACGAAGTCCGTGTGCTGCTCGGGGACGAAATTGAGGTTCGTCTGTGTCCCCTTGAGGTAGCCGGTCCCGAACACGCCGCCCTCGCCGATCGCGATCAACGACTGGTCCTTGCTGTACGTGGCCTGCGAGGTGCCGCCGCTGGTGAACGAGGTCAGCCGGTCGATCTGGTACTGCTTGATCAGGCCCATCTGGAACGCCAGCGCGATCAGCACCACGGCGGTCGCCGCCAGCACCGCCAGGTGCCGCGGCCGGGACCCGGCCACGACCACGACCCCGCCCAGGACGGCCGCCAGCACGATCGTCGTCCCGATGTCCGGCTGGATGAACACGAGGAACATCGGGATCATGGCCAGCGCCGAGGCTCGAATGAGGTCGCGCAACGACAGCTCGGAGATCTTGATCTCCGACAGGAACGCGGCCAGCACGATCGCGAGAGCCACCTTCGCCCATTCCGACGGAGTGAACTCCAACCCGGCCAGGTAGAACCCACGCTGGGCGCCCTTGGCCGCGGTCCCGAGCGGCGTCCGCACCATGAGCAGGAGGAACAGCGTCCCGCCGTACAGGATCGGGGCCCACACCTTCGCTAGGCGGTAGTCGACCAGCGCGACGGCCGCGAGCAGCACCGCCGCGATCACCCACGCCGCGATCTGCTTCTTGACGAACGACCAGGGGTCCTCGGTGCCGCTCACCTGGTGGGTGGCCGAGTAGATCGCGAACACTCCGACGAGCGTGAGCAGGAACGTGGCCGCGAGCAGCACCGGGTCGAGGTGGCGGATCGGCGCCCGGTCGGAGAGCGTGCGCACGTGCATGGTCCCTCGGGGCCGGGTGGTCACCGCCATCGGCGCGCCTCCATCAGTCCACCGGGCCCGTTCCGGTGATCGGGTCGGTGAGGGGCAGCCCGAACAGCCCGTCGAGGATCCGCCGCACGATCGGCGCGGCGGACTGCGAGCCGTGGCCCCCCTGCTCCACGAGCGAGACCACGACGTACTGCGGGTCGTTCGCCGGCGCCATCGCCGCGAACCACGAGTACGGCTCGAAGGGGCTGACCTCGGCGGTGCCGGTCTTCGCGGCGATCGGGATCCGGTCGCGAGGCCAGGTGGCGAACGCGGAGCTCGCCGTCCCGCCCGGCCCCACGACCCCGGTCAGCGCCTGCCGCACATAGTCCATCTGCTTCCTGGTGAACGGGAGGTGCCCGTTCACCCGGGGCTTCTCGGTGACGACCGTCGACCCGTCCGTGGCCTTGACCTTCTCGAGAACGTGGGGGCGGTACACGGTTCCGCCGTTCGCCAGGGCCGAATAGGCCGTGGCCAGCTGGATCGGGGTGACCCCCACGTCACCCTGCCCGATGGACATGTTGAGGAAGTCGCCCGGCTGCCATTCGTCCGCGTGCGTGTCGGGCGACTTGGCGTAGTGCACCGCCTTGAACTTCGCGTCCGGGATGAGGCCGCTGCCCTCGTTCGGCAGGTCGAGCCCCGTGGGGCGGCCGAATCCGAACGAGCGAAGGTCGGTCTGCAGCTTGTCGTGTCGGCCGTGGTCGTACCAATCGACCCAGTTGTCCCACCCCAACTGGTAGAAGACCGTGTCGCACGAGATCACCAGCGCATGTGCCAGCGTGATCGACCCGTTGTTGACCGTCTCCCAGTTGGACTTGATCTCCGGCGGGTTCGTGGTTCCCGGGACGTGATAGGTCCCCGGGCAGGGGATGAACTGCGAGGTCGACGTGAATCCCTGCCTCAGCGCCGACAGCGCGATGAACGGCTTGAACGTCGAGCCCGGCGGATAAACGGCCTGTGTCGCCCGGTCGTACGTCGGCGCCGCTTCGCTCTTCGGATTCAGCACCTCGTTGATCTTCGCGTTGTTGCCGGTGGCGAACCAGTTGGGGTCGAAGGAGGGGTTCGAGGCCAGCGCCAGAATCGCCCCGCTGCTCGGATCCATGACGATCACCGCGCCGTGGGTGGCCTTCAGGCCGAAGGTCCGGGCCGCCTTCATCCCCTTGTCCAGGCTGTCGACGGCGAGCTTCTGGATCTTCTCGTCGAGCGTGAGGTACACGTCGTCGCCTGGCTTCGGCTGTGTGGTCTTCACCGGCCCCAGGTTCTTGCCGACCGAGTTCACCAGGAACTGCGTCATGCCGTTTCGGCCTCGCAGGTACTGCTCGTAGGCCAGCTCGACGCCGGACTTGCCGACCACGTCATCGGGTCCGTAGCCCGCGAAGCGGGGGTCCTTCGCCTCCGTCGGCGAGAACGGGCCGACGTACCCCAGCACGTGCGGGGCGAGCGGCCCCTGGAGGTAGTCGCGGATCGTGTCCTCGACCACCGCGACCCCGGGGAACTCGATCCGGTGCTCCCCCAGGTAGAAGAACGTCCGCTTCGGCACGTCGAACGCGACGGGCACCGGCGTGTACACGTAGTACCGCTTCGTGTCGATGCGCGAGGCGAGCGTCTTCTCCGAGAGCCCCAGGACGTCCGCCAGCCGGCCGATCTCGCCGACGCGCTTGCCCGAGTCCTCCGGGAGGGCCTGGCGGTTCACCGTGACGATCAGGCTCGTACGGTTGCGAGCCAGCACGTTGCCGTGGCGGTCGAGGATCCGGCCCCGGGGCGCCGGGACGGCCACCTCCCGGATGCTGTTGGCCCGCCCCCTGCTCGCCAGCTGGGCGTGCGCCAGCACCTGGACGAACCACAGCCGGGTCCCCAGCGCCGCGAACATGAACGCGCACAGGAACGCCAGGACCTTCAACCGGGCTCCCGTCTTCCCCTCGGTCACGGCTTCCCCTCGGTCACGGCGACCTTCCTACCACCGGAACACCCGCTTGGCCCGCGAGGACTCGGCCAGCCGGCGCACGATCGGGAACACCAACGGGGTGAGGATCGCGTTGTACAGCCCGGCCAGGATGGCAACCTTGAGCTGATATCCCCACCCGGGCTCCAGCTGCCCGAGCAGGAACTTCACCAGGCCGTTGAACATCTCGCCGGCCGCGGTTCCCCCGGCCACCATGATCACCGGCACGAGCGCCGACGGGCTGACGATGTACTGGCGGACCATGCCGACCGCGTATCCGAGCAGCGTCAGCGTCAGCGCGGTGATGCCCTTCGGGGCGTTCAGCAGGAAGTCCTCGCCCATGCCTCCCACGAAACCGATCACCGCGCCGGAGGCCGGCCCCTCGAGGAGCGCCACCAGCACCGTGATCAGGTAGATGAGGTCCGGGCTGACGCCCATGAGCGTGATCTCGTGGAAGACCGTGCTCTGCAGCACCAGCGCGGTCAGGATGACCGCGGTCCACAACAGTCCGCGCCGCACGAGTCGCCGTCATCCCCCGTTGAACGACGTGATCACGAGGACGACGTCGAGCTTCGAGAAGTCGACGAACGGCGCCACGCTGATCTGCTTCTCGCCGGTGGCGGCGTCGACCGTGACGTCCGCAACGCTGCCGATGGGGATGCCCGCCGGGAACAGCCCCCCGTTGTAGGCGCTGGTCATGACACCCTCGCCGGTGGCCACCTGGGTGGACTGGTCGATCAGGCTCATCTGGAGGTCGCTGTGGCCCTGGCCGGTCAGCATTCCGGTCTGCTGGGATCCCACCAGCCGGGCGGCCACCGAGGAGTCCGGGTCGGCGATCAGCAGAACCTTCGACCCTCCCGGCCAGACGTCGATCACCTTGCCCACCAGGCCCTGGGCGGACATGACGGGCATCTCTTTCCGGATCCCGTCGCCCAAGCCCTTGTCGATGTCGACCGACCACTCGAAGTTCGAGATCGCGCTACCGATCACGTCCGCCCCGGTCGTCTGGAACTCGTAGCTCTTGGCGATGTCGAGCTGCTGCTGCAGCTCGTTCAGCTGCCTCAGCGCGATGCCGTACTGCCTGCTCTCGCGCTGGTACGCCTGGACCTGATGCTGGAGCGACTTGATCTTCGCCTCGTTCGACCCCAGATGGGCCAGGGCGCCGAAGAACGCCGCCACCGGGTGGAACACCGTCGACACGCCCCGCTGCATGGGCGTCACCACGGCCTGCAGGGCGTCCGAGACCTTGGCCAGCGGCCCACCCGAGCCCTCGCGGTAGTCGATCGTGATCGTCACCAGGGACGCGACGACCAGCAGGATGACCATGCCGCGCGTGCTCCGGGTCCTGCCGCCGATCGCCACGAGGGCCTCCTACCGGCGAGACGGGCTGACCAGCACCCTCTGAAGGACCTCGAACTCCTCCAGGCACTTGCCCGACCCGATGGCCACCGAGGACAGCGGATTGTCCGCGATGTGCACCGGCATGCCCGTCTCGTGCTTCAGGCGCTCGTCCAGGCCTCGGAGCAATGCCCCGCCGCCGGTGAGCACGATGCCCTTCTCCATGATGTCCGCCGCGAGCTCGGGCGGGGTTCGGTCGAGGGTGTTCTTGATCGCGTCGATGACCGAGGACACGGGCTCCTCGATGGCCTTGCGGACCTCTTCCGCAGTGATGTGGATCGTCTTCGGCAGTCCGGAGACGAGGTCGCGGCCCTTGATCTCGGCGATCAGCTCCTCGGGCAGCGGGAACACGGACCCGACGGCGACCTTGATGGCCTCCGACGTCCGCTCGCCGAGCAGGAGCGAGTACTCCTTCTTGACGAACTGGATGATCGACTCGTCCAGCTCGTCGCCGCCGATGCGGAGGCTGGTCGAGGTGACGATCCCGCCCAGGGAGATCACGGCGACCTCGGTCGTCCCGCCGCCGATGTCGACGACCATGTTCCCGGTCGGCTCGTGGATCGGAAGCCCGGCGCCGATGGCTGCGGCCATGGGCTCCTCGATGATGAATGCCCGGCGCGCGCCGGCGGAGATCGTGGCCTCCTCGACGGCACGCTGCTCGACCCCGGTGATGCCGCTCGGCACGCAGACCACCACCCGGGGCTTGGCCAGCATGCGCCGGCGGTGGACCTTCTGGATGAAGTACCGGAGCATCTTCTCGGTCACGTCGAAGTCGGCGATGACGCCGTCCTTCAGCGGCCGAACCGCGCGGATGTGACTCGGCGTACGGCCGATCATGCGCTTGGCCTCGGCCCCGACGGCCAGGATCGCCCCGTTGAGCGTGTTGATGGCCACGACCGAAGGCTCGTTGAGGACGATGCCCCTTCCGCGAACGTAGACGAGCGTGTTTGCGGTCCCAAGATCGACCGCCATGTCGCGGCCCAGGAACCCGGTCAAGCCTTCTGTGCTCGAGCCGTCGGGCGACAGCGCGAAGCGTCTACGTCTGCTCTCGGCCATGAGGGCGCACACGTTGTACCGGATGCCCGGTGAACCTGGCAACCCGTTCACTCGGCATTCGCGGACATTTCACCGCCGTTGACCTGCATTTTTTCCTGAGGTCGAGTTGAGGTCGAGAGTTGGCCCACCCTCGACTTCAACTCGGCCCCGTCTGGGGGCCCTCGCGCCACATCACACTGTCGACCGTGGGGCTCCCGCCTGGGCCCTGTTTGAGGGCGGCGCCCGGTCCTCCAGTGGTGTTCCGTCGGGGCGGGAGAACACCGGCCCGGCGTCGGTCATCTGCAACCCGAACCCGTCGTGGACCATCCGATGATGCCGGCGGCACAGCAGGACCAGGTTCGCAAGCTTGGTCTCGCCGCCGTCCGCCCAGTGGATGCCGTGGTGGGCGTCGCACCACGGCGGGGGACGGTCGCAGCCGGGGAACCGGCATCCCCGGTCCCTGACCACCACGGCACGCCGGATGCCGGCCGGGACCACCGGGGTCCTCCTCCCCACGTCGAGGGGCTCGGAGCCCCCCCCGGTGATCACCCTTGCCACCTTCGCGTCGCACGCGATCCTCCGGGCCGAGGCCGGGGAGATGGTCCCTGACTCCTCGAGCTCGCACCGGTGGCCCGCCCTTGCCTCCAGGGCCTCCAGGTCGAGCGTCACGGTGAGGTGGGGCCGCTCCCCGCCCACCACGGGTCGGTCCACCCGGCCCAAGAACTGCCGGGAGATCTCCCCCAGGGCGTCGCACCGGCGCTGGGCCGGGGTCCGGGGGTCCTGCGTGCCGTCCCGGACCTCCGTGTCGATCACCGCCCTCAGGGCCGTGATCAGGCACTGCCCGGTCTCCGGGTCGAGGTTGCCGTCCACCCTCACCATGCCCTCGAAGGTGGGGGACGCGTGCAGCCCCCGCCGGTCGTAGCGCTCCCGGTCTGCCTTGATCGCCGCATCGGCATCCACCATGTCACGCCAGTGGGCCACGGCCCTGCGGAGGTCCCGCACCGGCAGGGTCCGGGCCGCGTCCACGAGCACGGACTCCACCTTGTGAAACTCCTCGGGGTTGGCCTCCTGCGCCGTGACCAGCTGGCCCACCGCGGAGGGGGAAACCTCCCCGTCGTACAGGGCCTCCCGGACGGCAGGCATGGCCTCCAGGGCCCGGGCGGTGCGGACCTGCCGGGCCGCCTCGGACCATGAGGCCTGGAACCGGTGCTCCACGTAGGAGGTCATGGACAGGTGCCCCGACTCGGCGAAGGTCCCCCGGCGCTCGATCTCGGCCACCGTGCGGGCGCTCTCGGCTTCCAGGACGCCCACCGCCCGGCGGATCTCGGACAGCCGGTCCTCCAGCTCCCCATGGGCCAGGTGCCGCAGTTCCACGGCCCTCAGCTCGTCCAGCCCCGATCGCAGCGTGCTCATGACCTCGACAGTATCGAACAAGCGTTCGACATCCACAATGGCTCGATCGAGTCATCTTTCGTCACCCGTAGGGCGTCGAATCCATCCCCCGAGCGACCTCCAACCCGTCCCCCCACCGAGCCCGGGACCGGCCTCGCCATCCCACTGGTTTGCCGGCAGCGGGTTGACCGGCTGACCACCGAATGCCCCAAAGGGAAGGCAGACAAAGCGACCGGAGCACGCCCGCCTCGAAAAGCAAAACAGGCGCCGCCGGTGCCGGCGTTCCTCCGATGCCTACTTCGGCAGGTTCGCCTGGATCCAGGCGTCGAGCTCGGGGCCCGACTCGAAGCTCGTGATCAGCGCGTACCGCGGCTTGTCGCCCGGGTGATACACGGCGTGGTGAAGCCGCTCGGTGTCCACCACGAACTGTGCGTTTTTCGGGCAGGGGATGTGGCTCTCGGTGGCGGGGTCGCCCTTGTCGTCCCGGACGATCATGTAGCTGTCCGGGTCGTCGGTGAGGTTCAGCCACGAGCGCACGACCCAGCCCTCGCCGTCGGGGTTCATCCGGTTGTTGTCGTCGAGGTGGAGGAACTTGTTGGCGACCTCCTCCTCGCTGGTGGAGGGCTCGAGCTTGATGATCCGGACGCGACCGTAGCGCGCGCCGACCGACTCGACCCACTTCTTCAGCGTCGGGGCCTTCTCGACGTTCACGGTCCACACGCCGTCCTTGTCCGGCTTGCCGAACTCCCAGAACCCGCGGGCGTCGTCGTCACCGTTGGCGGAGGCGAGGACGGCGAAGTTCGTATCGCCGCCCGACTTCCAGTCCAGGTACGTGAGCTGCTCCCATTCGGACGGGTCGATCTCGCCCTCGTACGGCTCGAGGATCGCGAAGCCCTTCTCCTCGAGGATGTCCAGTTTCGTGTGGTCGGCCATGGCGAACTCCTCCGGTCGATCGGGGTCCGCCGGAGTATATCGACTGCCACCTCCGCGAACCGGCTTCCTCGGCAGCTTTGTGCGGCTCCCCGCGGTCGTGACATCTTCGTCACATCGCCGCTGTAACCGGGTGGGGCTTCAGTGGGTCGAACAACCAATGCAGCCGCACGCGACTGGCGGGGTGCAGTAGCCGTGCGTGCCGCGGTTCTGTTCCCCGGCCAGGGTTCCCAGTACGCAGGAATGGCCGATCCGTGGTCCAACCACGAGGCCGGCGCCGCTGTGCTGTCCGAGCTGTCGGAGGCGTGGGGGCGCGACGTGGTCGAGCTCTGCCAGGACTCCTCGGCGCTGGCCACCACGGAGCTCGTCCAGCCGGCCCTGTTCGCCTGCGATCTCGCGGCGTTCCGGGTGCTGGAGGCCGAGGGGGCGCGCTTCGAGGCGGCCGCCGGGCACTCGCTCGGCGAGTTCGTCGCCCTGGTCGCCGCCGGCGTGCTGGAGCCCGTGGACGCATTCCGCATCGTGCTCACTCGCGGCGCCGCCATGCAGGAGGCCTCCGACGCGTCGCCGTCCGGCATGACCGCGATCATCGGGCTCTCCCCCGAGGACGCCGCCGAGGTGTGCCGCGTCGCCGGGCGGGGCGGCGTGCTCGAGGTCGCCAACGAGAACGCGCCGAAGCAGATCGTGCTCTCGGGGTCGATCGCGGCGGTCGAACTGGCCGAGGAGGCCGCCCGGTCGAAGGGAGCCAAGGCCATCCGGCTGAAGGTGGCCGGGGCGTTCCACTCGCCGCTCATGCGGCCGGCGCTCGACCCCCTGCGCGATGCACTGTCGCACGCGACGTTCCACCGGCCCCGGATGGTGCTCGCCCCCAACGTCAGCGGCCGGGTCACCCGGGAGGCGTCGGCGCTGCGGGACCTGCTGTCCCGGCACATCGTCTCGCCGGTCCGGTGGGAGCGCTCGATGCGGGCGCTCGCCGAGTTCGGCATCGACGCGTTCGTGGAGGCCGGGCCCGGCGACGTGCTCTCCAAGCTGGTCCGCCGGACCGTCCCCGGCGCGACCGCCGTCGCCGTGGGCTCGCCGGAGGCCGCCGCCGAGCTCGTCAGATCGTCGCCCGCCCTGTCCTCGCCCGCCCTGTCCAAGGAGATCGCATGAGCACTGCCATCGAGCAGGTCGGCGAGGGCGTCGTCGACGTCCGGGTCGACCACGGCGAGCGGACCGACATTCCGATCCACGTGCTGATCACCCCGGTCGGCGGGCGGCTGCACATTCTGCCGCCCGAGCGATTCGGGGGTGGCCACGAGCTGGTGGAGAAAGGCCAGGCCGTGGCGGTGGTCGAGCTCGCCGACCGGACCGAGCACGCGGTGTGCTCCACGGTGCGGGGTAGGCTGGGAGCCGTGCTGGGACGGGACGGCGAGCTGCTGACGCCGGGCCAGGCGGTCGCCTGGGTGGAGCGGGAGTGACGCAGGGCCGCGGACGATTCGCCGCCGTCGCGGCCACCGGCTCGGCGCTCCCCGAGCGCGTCGTTCCGAACTCCTATTTCGAGTCGCTGGTCGAGACGTCCGACGAGTGGATCGTCGACCGGACCGGCATCCGCGAGCGGCGGTTCGCCGGAGATGGCGAAACCACCGCGACGCTGTCGACCGAGGCCGCCCGCCGGACGCTGGACGCGGCCGGGATGGCGCCCGAGCAGCTCGATCTGATCGTCGTGGCCACCGTGACACCCGACCGCCTGCTGCCCTCGGTGGCCGTGATGGTCCAGGACGCGCTGGGCGTCAGCTGCCCGGCGTTCGACATCAACGCCGCGTGCGCGGGCTTCAGCTACGGGACCTCCGTGGTCCGCGCCATGATCGAGTCGGGCGCCGCCGACAACGTCGTGCTGGTCGGGGCGGAGACGCTCTCGCGGCGGCTCAACATGGAAGACCGCTCGACGTGCGTGCTGTTCGGCGACGGCGCCGGCGCGGCGCTGTTCGTTCCCTCGCCGGAGGCCGGCGTGATGGCGACGAACCTCGCCGCCGACGGCCGGGTCGCGAAGCTCCTGACGATCCCCGTCGGGGGAACCGCCCTGCCCGATCCCGACGAGCCGCCCGTCGACAAGATCGTGATGCAGAGCGGCAAGGACGTGTACAGGCGGGCCGTGGTCGGCATGACCGACGCCTGCCGGTCGCTGATCGAGAAGTCCGGCGTGACCGCCGACGACGTACGGTGGCTCATCCCCCACCAGGCCAACGCCCGGATCATGAAGACGGTCGCCGACCGGCTGGGGTTCGGCGCCGACCGGGTGATCTCCGACGTCGACCGCATCGGGAACACGTCGGCGGCGTCGATCCCGATCGCGCTCGACGAGGCCTGGCGGGCGGGGCTGGTCCGGCCGGGCGAGCTGGTGCTGATGACCTCGTTCGGGGCTGGCCTCGCGTGGGGCGCGTCGCTGATCCGGTGGACCGCGCCGGCGTTCGAGGCGGCGGCATGAGCCGCGTCGCCATGGTCACCGGCGGCTCCCGCGGCATCGGGCGGGCCTGCGCGCTCGCCCTGGCCGACGCGGGGTGGGCGGTCGCCGTCGGGTTCCGTTCCGCCGAGGGCGAGGCAAAGGACGTCGTCCGTACCATCGAGGATGCGGGGGGCAGCGCGGTCATGCTCGCCCTCGACACGGCCGACGAGGCGCGGGTCCAGGACGCGTTCAAGCAGGCCGCGGAGGCCCTCGGGCCGGTGAGCGGCCTGGTGAACAACGCCGGCACCAGCAAGGACGGGCTGGCTCTGCGGTATCCCACCGCGGAGTTCGACCGGACCATGTCGGTCAACGCGCGGGGCACGTTCCTGTGCTCCCGGACGGCGTTGCGCACGATGCTCCGCGAAAAGTTCGGCCGCATCGTCAATATGTCGTCCGCCGTCGCGCTGCACGGGAATCCGGGTCAGTCCGCCTACGCCGCGTCGAAGGCAGCGGTGGTCGGCATGACCCGGGCGCTGGCGCGCGAGGTCGGCGCCCGCGGCATCACGGTGAACGCCGTGTGCCCGGGGCTGATCTCGACCGACCTGACCGACGCGCTCCCCGAGGAGTCCCGGAGGTACCTGCTGGACCGGACCCCGGCAGGGCGGCCGGGGACGCCGGAGGAGGTGGCGGCCCTCGTCCGGTTCCTGATGAGCGACGAGGCCGGGTACGTGAACGGGGCGGTGCTCACCGTGGACGGTGGGCTGACCGCGTAGGTGAGGGCCCGGCCGTGTGGCCGGTACCCTGAGGGGGAAGGAGGAAAGAATGGACCGGAACGAGATCGAGACCAAGGTGCGCAAG
The DNA here is from genome assembly GCA_045805265.1 of Actinomycetota bacterium. Lineage (GTDB taxonomy): Bacteria > Actinomycetota > UBA4738 > UBA4738 > JACQTL01 > JBJMLO01. The sequence goes on along the minus strand of JBJMLO010000021.1, from coordinate 126,637 downwards.
GTGCTCGCCGAGCAGCTGGCGGTGGACGAGGGTCAGGTAACCCCCGAGGCCAGGTTCGCCGAGGACCTCAACGCCGACTCGCTCGACCTCACGGAGGCCGTGCTGGCCCTCGAGGACGAGATGGGGATCGAGATCCCCGAGGACGAGATGGAGAAGGTCAAGACCGTCGGCCAGGCCGTCGACCTGGTGGCGACCAAGCTCGGGGTCGCGGCCTAGCAGCGCCGTCCGCCGCCTCGACGACATGACCGAGCAGCCGCAACGCCGTCGCGTGGTCGTCACGGGAATCGGCCCGGTGACGCCGGTCGGCATCGGCGTCGACGACTTCTGGAAGGGCCTGCGGACCGGCCGGAACGGGGTCGCCCGGATCGAGCGGTTCGACCCGTCCGACCTTCCCGTGCAGCTCGCGGGCGAGGTCAAGGGCTTCCAGTCGACCGACTACCTGGAGCCCAAGGCGGCCAAGCGCACCGACCGCGCCGTCCACCTGGCGGTGTCGGCGGCGCACCTCGCGTACGAGGACGCCGGCAAGCCCGAGATCGGCGGCGAGCGGACCGGCGTCGTCATCGCGACCGGCGTCGGCGGGATCGAGACGCTGCTGCAGCAGCACAAGGTGCTCCTGGAACGGGGGCCCGGCCGGGTCAGCGCGTTCATGGTCCCCGGGCTGATGGCGAACGCCAGCGCGGGACATGTCGCCATGCACTTCGGGCTCACCGGCCCGAACATGTGCATCGTCACGGCCTGCGCGGCCGGGGCGCACGCGGTCGGCGAGGCGTACCGGATGGTGCGCGACGGGCTGATCGACGTGGCGCTCGCCGGTGGGACCGAGGCCGCGATCCTTCCCCTGTGCATCGCGGCGTTCGCCCAGATGCAGGCCCTGACGAAGAACCCGGACCCGGAGACGGCCAGCCGGCCGTTCGACGCCGGGCGCAACGGGTTCGTGCTCAGCGAGGGCGCCTGCGTGCTGGTGCTCGAGTCGGAGGATCACGCCCGGGCCCGCAGCGCCCGGATCTACGCCGAGGTCTCCGGCTACGGCGCGAGCGCGGACGCGTTCCACATCACCCAGCCCGAGCCGAGCGGAACCGGGGCCGCCATCGCCATCCGCGCCGCGATGCGCGACGCGGGTGCGGCGCCCGAGGACGTCGGCTACATCAACGCGCACGGCACCTCCACGCAGCTCAACGACGCCGCCGAGACGGCCGCCATCAAGGCCGCGCTGGGCGAGGAGGTCGCCCGGACGATTCCGGTCTCGTCCACCAAGTCGATGACCGGCCACCTGCTGGGGGCCGCCGGGGCCGCCGAGGCGGCCACCGTCGCGCTGGCCATCCACGACGGCGTCCTGCCGCCGACCATCCACTACGCCACGCCGGACCCCGCCTGCGACCTCGATCCCATTCCCAACGAGGCCCGGGAGGCCACCGTCGACCTGGCCCTGTCGAACTCATTCGGCTTCGGCGGCCAGAACGCCGTCCTGGCGATCCGCCGCGCCTCGTAGTCCTCCCAAACCCTGCCGGTCAACGCGGAGCAAGCGCTTCTGCGGATCCGGGCATGGTGCCACCAGCTCCTGAAAGCGGGAGCCACGTCGGGCGATGCAAGCATGTGCTCGTTCCTGTCGTGGGCTGGGGAGCGACTATCCTGACCCGGATCCGCGACCGGGAACATGGGAGGGACCGAGTTGCCTGCCTCGCACGCAAGTTCTCCGGCAGGGCCCCGCGACCGTCCCCGTCGGCTCACCGGATGGCCGAGGTCCGCACTGGTTCCGGCCCTCGTCCTCCTCGCGTCGGTTCAGGGACCCGCCACCGGCAGCGCGTCACCCCTCGACCGTCCGAACCTCGTCCTGATCCTCACCGACGACCAGTCGATCGACTCGCTTCCTCATTCGCCGCCGGTCATGCCGCTGTTCGAGGGTCACGTGTCCGACCCGTCCGAACACTGGATACGTTTCTCCAACGGCTTCGACAACGACCCGCTGTGCTGTCCCTCCCGGTCCTCGATCCTCACCGGACGGTATCCCCACACCGGCGTCACCACCGATTCGCTCGGGGCCTTCGACGAGCCTCGACGCTGGCGACGTGGCTGCACGACGCGGGGTACTGGACCGGACTGGTGGGCCGGTATTTCAACCACTATCCGCTGAACCGAGGGCCCTACGTCCCGCCCGGGTGGGACCGGTGGGCGGCCGACGCGGGGGGGGCGGTCGATTACTACACCTACACCCTCGACGAGTGTCCCCGACCCGATGCGCCGGCCGGGTCGCCGTCGTGCGCCGGGGGTCCCGCCACGGCCGTCGACTACGGTTCGGCACAGAGCGACTACCACACCACCGTGATGCGCCGGAAGGAGTTGCAGTTCCTCGACGAGGCGCCGGCGGATCGACCGTTCCTGCTGTACCTCGCTCCCCTCGCGCCGCACGGCGCTCGGATCCCCGCCCCGGGCGACAAGGGCGCCTACTCGAGCCTTCCTCCCCTGCACAGCCCGGCGTTCGCCGAGCAGGACGTGTCCGACAAGCCGGCATGGATTCGCAACATCACCCCGCTCAGTGCGGCCAGGCAGGCCACGTACGACAGCCGGCGGGAGCGTGAGTACGAGACGATGCTGGGAGCCGACCGGATGGTGGACGACGTGCTCGCCAAGCTGGCGGCGAAGGGTGAGCTGGACCACACCGTGATCCTGTACATGACCGACAACGGGTTCTCCTACGGCGAGCACCGGTGGTTCGGCAAGCGATGCGCGTACGACGAGTGCGTGCGGACGCCGTTCCTAGTGCGCTACCCGGGCGCGACGCCCCACGTGGACGATCACCTGGTGTCGAACGTCGACGTGGCCCCCACGTTCGCCGAGCTGGCCGGGATCACGCCGCCGTTGGCCGAGGACGGGACCAGCATCGCCCCTCTGCTGAACGGCCTCGACCCCCCCTGGCGAGATTCAGTCCTCCTCGAGCTGCCCGGAGCCCAGAAGCCCATGCCGAAGTGGTGGGCCGTGCGCACGGAGGAGTACCTGTACGTCGAGCTGGTCACCGGCGAGCGGGAGCTGTACGACCTGACCGGGGCCAACGGGCCGGCGGACCCCTACGAGCTCCAGAACCGGGCGGGCGAGCCCTCGTACGCCGTGGTGCAGGAGCAGCTGGCCCTCCGGCTCTCCGCGCTGAAGGGCGGCTGACGCCAGGGCGCGGAACCCGGCACCGACGCGGTTGACCGCCGCGGCCGGCGGGTAGTCCCGAGCGAGAGACCCGATTCGAAAGGATCTCGCCATGCCGTCGTTCGGGTACAAGCTGTCCTCCGAGGAACAGGACGCGCCATCGCTGGTGCGGTATGCGCGGATGGCCGAGGAGGCCGGGTTCGAGTTCGCCGCGATCTCGGATCACTTCCACCCGTGGGTGGACCGCCAGGGGAACAGCCCGTTCGTGTGGGGCGTGCTGGGGGCGATCGCCGAGGGCACCGAACGGCTGCGCGTGGGGACCGCGGTGACCTGCCCCACGCTCCGCATCCACCCGGCGTTGGTGGCGCAGGCCGCCGCGACGGCCGAGCAGCTGATGCCCGGGCGGTTCTTCCTCGGACTGGGGTCCGGGGAGAACCTCAACGAGCACATCCTGGGCGACCGGTGGCCGTCGGCCGGCGAGCGGCGGGACATGCTGGCCGAGGCCGTGGAGGTCATCCGGAAGCTGTGGGGGGGCGGGAACGTCACCCACCGCGGAACGCACTTCCGGGTCGAGGACGCGCGGGTCTACTCCCTCCCGGAGCAGCCGCCGCCGATCTACCTGGCCGCCAGCGGGAAGCGGGCCGCCAGGCTGGCCGGGGAGGTCGCCGACGGCATGATCGGACTGGCCCCCGACGCAGACCTCCTGACGACGTACGACCACGCGGGTGGCGTCAACAAGCCCAAGCTCGCGGAGATCAACGTGTGCTGGGCCCGCGACGAGGCCGACGCGGTGAAGACCACGCTGGAGTGGTGGCCGAACGCGATGGTGACCGGCGAGCTGGTGGCCGAGCTGCCGCTCCCCCGCCACTTCGAGCAGGCCGCCCAGATGGTCACCGAGGACGACGTCCGCGAGAAGCTCGTGATGGGCTCCGACCCCGAGCGGCACCTCGAGGTCATCCGGACGTATCTCGACGCCGGGTTCGACCACGTCTGGATCCACCAGATCGGCCCCGACCAGGAGGGGTTCTTCGAGTTCTACTCGACCGAGATCCTGCCGAAGCTGCGAGCGTAGCGCCCGCTAGGAACCGAAGAAGAGCTTCAGCTCGCGTTCGGCGGACTCGGGGGAGTCGCTGCCGTGCACCGCGTTCTCGCCGATCAGCGTGGCGAAGTCGCCGCGGATCGTGCCGGGCGGGGCATCGATCGGGTCGGTCGGGCCCATGAGGGCGCGGAGGGCGGTGATTGCCTCGTCGCCGCTGACCTTGGCCACCACGACGTCGCCGCTCGTGATGAAGTCGACCAGTTCGCGGTAGAACGGCTTCTCGCGGTGCTCGCCGTAGTGCTCCTCGGCGGTTCCCCGGTCGATGCGGACGAGCTTGAGCTCCTCGATCCGCAGGCCCTTGGCCTCGACGCGGCGGAGGATCTCGCCGATCAGGCCGCGGCGAACGGCGTCCGGCTTGACGATGAGCAGCGTCGATCGTTCGGTCATCTCTGGGTCCCTCGGAGTTGCTCGGCGAATGCCCGGCGGGCGTCCGCGACAGTGTACAGAGAGCCCGTGACCAGGATGAGGTCGCCCTCCTGGGCCTGCACCCGTGCCTCGGCGAGCGCCTCGCCCACCGACGCGTGCGTCGACGTGGGGACGCCGGCGGCGACGAGCGCCGTCTCGACGACCTCGGCCGGGGCGCTGCGCCGGCTGGAGTTCCGCATGGCGTAGGCGGCGTCGGCCAGCGGCGCCAGCGCCGCCACGATGCCCTCGACGTCCTTGTTCGACGACACGGCGATCACGAGGTGGACCCGCTCCGCGGCGGCGACGAAGGCCTCGCGCACGGCGCGGGCCAGGGCCTCGGCCCCGGCCGGGTTGTGCGCGCCGTCCACGACGAGCAGCGGATGCCGGCCCAGGACCTCCAGCCGGCCCGGCGCGGCGAATCCCCCGAGGGCGTCCTCCACGGCCTCCTGGGTCAGCTTCCGGTCGAGGAACGCCTCGAAGGCCACGACCGCGGCGGCGGCGTTCCGGGCCGTGTGCTCGCCGAACACCGGCAGCCGGAGCCCCTCGTACGTCCCGTAGCGACCGCGGACCGAGAGGGCCTGGGCGCCGATGCCCTGGATGCGTCCGGCCAGCTCCCAGTCCCGGCCCTCGAGCAGGAGCTGGCCCTCCATCTCGCGGACCCGGGCCTCGATCACGGTGAGGGCCTCGGCGGGCTGCTCCCGGGCCACCACGGTCTTCCCCGCCTTGATGATCCCGGCCTTCTCGACCGCGACGTGGCGGACCGTCGGTCCCAGCTCCGGGTGGTCCAGCGCGATCGGCGTGATCACGGCGACGTCGCCGGCGACGAGGTTCGTGGCGTCCCACACGCCCCCCATGCCCACCTCGAACACGCCGACGCCCACCGGCTTGTCGGCGAACCACACGTAGGCCAGCGCAGTGAGCGTCTCGAAGTAGGTCACGCTCTGCTCGCTCCGGCCGTCGACCTCCCGCAGGAACGGCACCAGGCGCTCGTACTCCTCGCCGAGCTCGTCCTCCGAGATCGGATCGCCGCACAGCTCCAGCCGCTCGGTGACCGACTGGAGGTGGGGCGAGGTGTAGGCGCCGGCCGACAGCCCGTGGGCGCAGGCCAGGGCCTCGATCATCCGCGTCGTCGTCGTCTTGCCGTTGGTTCCGGTGACGTGGATCGACGGATAGGTCAGCTCGGGATGGTCAAGCAGATTGACCAGTTCCGTGATCCGGGAGAGGTCGGGCACCATGCGCTCCGGCTGGCGCGACTCCAGGTCGGCGATGGCGTCGGCGTAGTCCATCGAAACGGTCAGCCGCCGAGCGACTCGAGCAGCCCGATCTGGTCCTCGAGCACGGCGGCCTCGGCCGCCAGGTCCTCGCGCTTGCGCCGTTCCTTCTCGACCGCCTCCTGGGCGGCCCGGGACAGGAAGCTCTCGTTGGCGAGCTTCCATTCGCTGGCCTCCAGCTTGGACCGCGTGTCCTCGAGACGCTTGCGGCGCAACGCGACCGCGCCGGTCGGCTCGAATCCCTCGGGGATCTTGAGGCGGGCCTCCCGGCCGCTCACCGACAGCCGGACGTACCGGCCCGTGGGGTCGGCCTCGCCCAGCGGCACCAGCTCGGCGCCGCCCAGCCGCTCCACCGCCTCGCGCAGCGACTCGAGCTCCTTCTCCAGCCGGTCGCCGACCACCAGCAGGTATCGCCCGGGCCCGATGATCCCGCGGATCCCCCGGACGTTCGCCACCAGCTCCCGGACGAAGTCGAACTCCTCCTCCGCCTCGTGGTCCCGGTGCTCGGGGTGCGCCTCGGGCCACGCGGCCACCACGATCGACCCGACGCCCGCCGCCGAGCGCTCGGCCCCGAACCGCTGCCACACCTCCTCGGTGACGAACGGCATGAACGGATGGAGCAGGCGCAGCGTCCGCTCCAGCACCCAGGCCAGGACCTCGGACGCGCGGTGCCGCTCGGCCTCGGTCCCGGTGGCCCGCCGTCGTTTCTCGGCCTCGAGCCCCCAGTCGCACAGCTCGGACCAGAAGAAGCGGTGCAGGGTCTGCGCGGCCTCGTCGAACCGGTACGCGTCCATCGCCGCGTTCACGTCGTCGAGGCAGGCCTGGTGCCGCGACAGGACCCACCGCTCGGTGAGGGTCCAGTCCTCGGGCGGCGGAAGCTGCGGCTCACCGTCTCCGGGCGCGTACGCCGCGAAGACCTGCCGGGCCCCGTTCCAGATCTTGTTGGCGAAGTTCCGGGCGGCCTCGATGCCCTCCGTGGACAGCGGCAGGTTCTGCTGCTCGGGGCCGGCCATGCGGGCCAGCGCGTAGCGCAGTGCGTCGGCGCCGTACTCCTGGATCATGTCGAGCGGGTCGATCACGTTGCCGAGCGACTTCGACATCTTCCGGCCGTGCGCGTCGCGGACCAGCCCATGGATCAGGACGTTGCGGAACGGGACGTCGCCCGCCAGGTACATCCCGGACATGATCATCCGGGCCACCCACAGGTACAGGATCTCGTACCCGGTCACGAGCACGGTCGTCGGGTAGTAGAAGCCCAGGTCGGGCGTCTCGTCCGGCCAGCCGAGCGTCGAGAACGGCCAGAGCTGCGACGAGAACCACGTGTCGAGGACGTCCGGGTCCTGCTCCAGGCCGCCGGCGCCGCACTCGCTGCACGTCGTGGGGTCCTCGACGGCCGCGAACTCGTGGCCGTTCGGGCAGTACCACACCGGGATGCGATGGCCCCACCACAGCTGCCGCGAGATGTTCCAGTCGCGCAGGCCGCGCAGCCACTCGAGGTAGGCGTTCCTCCACCGCTCGGGGTGGAACCGGATCCGGCCGTCCTCCGCGGCCTCGATGGCCGGCCCCCGCAGCCGGTCGACCGCGACGAACCACTGCTTGCCCGATAGCCACGGCTCGATCTCGGAGTGGCACCGGTAGCAGTGCCCGACGGAGTGCCGGTAGGGCCGCTCCTCGGCGACCACCAGGCCCAGTTCCCGGAGACGTTCGGTGACCCGCTTCCGGGCCTCGTACCGGTCGAGGCCCCGGAACTCCTCCGGCGCCGTGTCGGCCACGGTGGCGTCGGCGTTCAGGACGTTGAGCCGGGGGAGCCCGGTCTGCTCCGCGATCTCGAAGTCGTTGGGGTCGTGCGCCGGCGTGACCTTCACCGCCCCGGTGCCGAACGCCGGATCGACCTTGGCGTCGGCCACCACGGGCAGGTCCCGGCCGTCGAACGGGTGGCGCACGGTCCTGCCGACCAGCGCCGCGTACCGCTCGTCGTTCGGGTGCACCGCGATGCCGGTGTCGCCGAGCATGGTCTCCACGCGCGTCGTGGCGACGTCGACGTGGCCGCCGCCCTCCGACAGCTCGTAGCGGAACGTCACCAGCTCGCCGTCGACCTCCTCGTGCTCGACCTCGGAGTCCGACAGCGCGGTCCGGTCCCGGGGACACCAGTTGATGATCCGCTCGCCCCGGTAGATCAGGCCGTCGTCGTACATGCGGACGAACGCGACGCGTACGGCGAGCGACAGCCCCTCGTCCATCGTGAACCGCAGCCGGTCCCAGTCGCACGAGTTCCCGAGCGCCTGCATCTGCTCGACGATCCGGCCGCCGAAGCGCTCCTTCCACTGCCACACCCGTTCCAGGAAGGCCTCGCGGCCCATCTCCCGGCGATCCAGGCCCTCCTTGGCCAGCTCCCGCTCCACGACCACCTGGGTTGCGATGCCGGCGTGGTCGGTGCCCGGCAGCCACAGGGCTTCGTATCCCTGCATCCGGGCGCGGCGGATGATGAAGTCCTGAAGGGTCTGCTGGAACGCGTGCCCGGCGTGCAGCGCGCCCGTCACGTTGGGCGGCGGCAGCACGATGCAGAACGGCTCGCGGCCGGGGCTCGGTTCCGAGTGGAACAGTCCGCGCTCGATCCACGTCGCGTACCACTTCGCCTCCGTCCCGTGGGGGTCGTACTGCGGCGGCATGTCCGTGCGCGATTCGGTGCTGTCCATGAGGCCTCTACGGGTCGAGCGGGGGAACGGCCGCTACCGCGACACGGCGACGCCGACCGGCAAGCAACGGCGGTGGTCGGCTCGGCGCATGGTCCGGCCATGATAGCCCCGACCGGCGGGCGCCCCGGGACCGTGAGCACCGGATCGGTCCCCGCCCGCCCGGGCAGGACGGATTGATCTCGCCGTCGGTAAGGGTGTATGACTGCCCGGTCGAAGGGGGGTGTCATGCCTCGTCGGATCCGATTCTGGGTGGGGAAGCCGCTCGCTGCGGGGTTCGTGGCCATCTGCACAGTGGCCCTCGGGTTGGCGCCGCCGGCCCAGACGGGCGCAGAAGCCTCCACTGTGTCCTACGAGTTCGACGGGATCGCCCTGTACCGGACCGGCGCGCCCTCCGACCTGATCTCCGGCGCCCCGGCCGGCGGCCCGGACACCGCCTTCGTCACGATGAAGAACGGGGGCAGCTCGACGTTCTCCGGCACCATCGGCTTCAACGCCGTCACGTGCGGCGGAGCCATCCAGAACTCCGCGTACCCGGTGACGCTCCACCCCGGGGATCACGTCTCGGTCTCCATCGACAGCGAGAGCAGCAACCAGGGCGGCTTCAACGGGCCGTGCTACAACTCGACGAATCCGACGCCGCAGAACGGTGCACAGTTCGAGATGAAGGGCACCGCAACCCTCGGCTCGGACTCCCAATCCGTGGATCTCACCGTGTACGACAAGGACATCCACTCGGGGCTTCCTGCCCAGAACCCCTTCGGCGTCACGCTGGACAACTACATCCTGCAGGGCGGCGACCCGTACGGTCGAGACACCGGCGACAGCTTCGAGACCAGCCAGACGCCGGCCGCGTTCCAGTTCCCGCCGATCCCCAACCCGAACTTCATCGCCGGGAAGGTCGAGGTGGGAGGGAGCCCGGCCTCGGGCGCTCGCGTCCAGGCGTGTCCCACTTCCGGCGCCGCCTGCACGGTGGCCCCCATCCCCACGAACTCGGGAGGCGGGTTCGCCATCCAGGTTCCCCCCGGAACCTATTCGGTGACGGCGCTGGCGCCGACCAGCTTCGGGATCCAGACGTCGCGGACCGTAGGGCCCTTCACCGTGCCGCCGTCGGTGACCGACGTCCTGGTGAACTTCCCCCTCAACACCCTGCAGTCCGGAACCACCTTCAACGGGTACGGCGCCGGCCAGGTGCCCAGGGTGTACTGGGGCTCTGCCAGCACGCTCAACGTCTCGGGGTGCGCCGGCGGATTCGGGGTCGTCTACGTCCACAGCACGAACACCACGACGTCACAGCCCGAGACCCTCGTGTTCCCCCTCACCGAGACCAGCCCGGGGTCCGGCATGTACGTGGCCACCCTGCCCGCGCTCGCGCCCCTGCACGGCGACGCCTCGGTGGAGCCGCTGGTCGCCTGTCCCGGGCATACCAGCCTGGTTCCCGACGGCGGGGATCCCGCCGGCGGCACGAAGGTGCTCATCAGCGGATCGGGATTCACGGGAGCCACCTCCGTCATGTTCGGCTCCACCCCGGCCAACTCGTTCACGGTGCTGAACGACCACGGCATCTCGGCCGTGAGCCCTCCGGGGACTGGGACGGTTCCGGTCGTCGTACACACTCCGTCGGGGGATCGGAACGTCGGGAACTTTAACTCCTTCGGCGTGAGCTCGATCAGCCCGACCTCCGGACCTGCTGCCGGCGGAACGCAGGTCACGATCACCGGTCAGGGGTTCACCAACGTCGAGGGCGTGGTCTTCGGCCTGACGCCTGCGGCCTCGTTCACCGTGGTGAGCCCCACCGAGATCCGGGCGGTCGCTCCGGCGGGACTCGGGACGATCGACGTCCAGGTGCTGAACGGGTTCGCCACCTCCAAACCGGTGTCGGCGGGCCTGTTCACGTATACGGGAGGGCCGTCCGAGGGCTCGACCGTCAACGAAGGCACGGGGGGCGACGGGCCGGCCACCGTGGCGAGCCAGATCGCCAATCTCTGCTCCTCCCCTGACGTCTCGAACAACGCGGCCGGCATCGATTTCGGGCCCATGTGCCATTACGCGCAGGACCAGCTGATCGGCCTGACCGGCAACGGTCCGGTCGGCGCGCTCTTCCAGCAGTTCGTGAGCTCACTGGTGGTGGGGGGCATCTGGATCCTCGGGTTGGACGTCGACGTCGACCTGGCCATCCTCGCTGTGCAGCTGGGGTTCTTCGTCTACGGGCTGCTCCAGACGATCTGCGAGAGCCGAGGGGGCTGCAACATCTTCGGCCTCTTCATCGATCCGAGCGGCAACGTGGTGGACACGTCCGGCAACCCCATCGGCGGTGCGACGGCGACGCTGCTGGGCCAGGGCCCGGGCGGGGGGTTCGCTTCGGTCGATCCGTCCACCGGCGCCATCGATCCGGCCACGAACCCGGAGACCACGGGGAACGATGGGGCATTCGAGTGGGAGGCACTGGCGGGCACGTACGAGGTGCGAGCCAACGCGGCGAACTGTCATGCGCCGGGTGATCCGTCCCGGTCGACGGTGACGACGCCGCCGTTCGCGATCCCCCCTCCGGCGGTCGGTCTGCTGCTCTCGCTCGAGTGCCCGGGGACCACGGCTCCGACGCCGACGGTGGCGGGGCTCTCGGCCACGCTCGGACCCGGCGCCGGTGGCAACCGGATCGAGATCATGGGGACGGGCCTGGCCGAAGCGTCGGCAGTCCACTTCGGTAGCGCGGCGGCGACCGGCGTCGCCCCGATCTCGCCCTCCGCAGTGGCCGCGACCGTCCCGCCCGGCACGTCCACCGTGAACGTGACCGTCACCACCCCCGGCGGCACGAGCGCCGTCACCGCCGCGGGCAGCTACAGCTACGAGCAGACCTCCGGCTCGCCCGACGCCCCCGCCATTTCCTCGGTGGACCCGGCCACCGGCCCCACCTCGGGGGGAACGACGGTGGCGATCACCGGCACGAACCTCGATGGTGTCTTCGCCGTGTCGTTCGGAGGGGTCTCCGCCCTCCAGGTGACCGACGTCTCCTCGAGCAAGGTGGACGCCGTCAGCCCCTCCAGTTCGATCGCCGGTCCCGTCGACGTGAGGGCGACCGGCCCGAACGGGGCGTCGGCCATCACGGGGTCCGACGTCTTCCAGTACACGACGGCGCTGGCGGCGTCGACGACCGCGTCGCTCGCCTCGTCCGACGATCCCTCGGTCGTGAACGAGCAGGTCACCTACACCGCGACGGTGTCCCCGGTGCCATCGGGGGGAACCGTGGACTTCCGGGACGGGGGCGCGACCATCTCGGGATGTGGATCGCAACCTGTGGACAGCGCAACCGGCAGGGCGACCTGCGCGGTGACCTATCCGGCCGTGGGGACACACGGCATCGTCGCCGTGTACTCGGGAAGCTCCGGCTTCAACGGATCCAACTCGAACTCGATCACGCAGACGGTCGCCCAGGCAGCGACGAGCGTCTCGCTGTCGTTCAGCCCGTCGGCTCCCGTCTTCGGATCGCCGGACAGCATCACCGCCACCGTCCGGGTGGCCGCTCCCGGAGCGGGTACACCGACGGGGTCCGTGAGCTTCTTCGCGGGCGGGTCGTTGATCACCACCGCCGGCCTGAGCGGGGGGCAGGCCTCGATCTCGGCCCTGTTGCAGGCCGGTACGCACCCCATCAAGGCCGTCTACGCGGGCGACGGGAACTTCACGGGGAGCAACACGACGACGTCCGCGTCCGTGGGGTGCACGACGTCGCTCAGCAACAAGACGACGGGGAACCTGAGCGTGGGTTCCGGCCAGTCGCTCTGTCTGTTCTCGAACGACATCGTCAAGGGCTCCATCACGGTGGGAACGGGAGGGGCCCTGTTCGTGGCGGGAGCTTCCTCCATCAGCGGGAGCATCTCCTCCACGGGCGCGACGGCCGTCACGGTCTGTGCCGCGAGCGTGACCCATGGCGCCTCGATCAGCGCGACCAGCGGGTTCGTCCTGCTCGGGGACGCCGGCGACGACGGTGCGCCGACGTGCGGCCCGAACACCTTCAGCGCCTCGCTCACGCTGTCGGGCAACCGCGCAGGCGTCGAGATCGCGGGGACCACCGTCAAGGGAACGCTCACCCTGAACGACACGACAATCGCCGGCCCGCCTCCGTTCGCGAGCATCGCCGAGGATGCGAACGCACCGGAGGTCGAGGGCAACAAGATCAACCAGGGGCTCTCCTGCACCGGAAACAGCCCCGCGCCGGTCAACGACGGACGACCGAACAGCGTGAAGGGAACCAGGTCGGGCCAGTGCTCCGGGTTGTGAGGGATCCCGCGCAGCGAAGACTCGCTCTGGTGCCGCGGTCCCCTGCCGTGTAGGGTCGGGCGCGGGGAACGAAGCGTCACCGGGGGAGGGAATCGATGCGCCGAATCGTGTTCGCGGCGTCGCTGGGGTTGTTCGCGGTGCTGCTGGCCGCCCCGGCGCATGCCGCGTCGAGCCACCTGGGCAAGATCGTCGTGCTGAACGGCCGTACCACGGTCGCCCAGGGCGAGGTGGCAAACGCGGTGGTCGTGTTCCACGGACGCACCATCGTCGACGGCCGGGTGAACGGATCGGTGGTCGTGTTCGACGGCCAGACCCGCATCTCCGGCGACGTCCGGGACAACGTCGTGGTGTTCCGGGGCCGGGTCGAGGTCACGGACGGCGCGCACATCGGCGGCGACCTCGTGACGAACGGAACTCCGGTGGTCGCGACGGGAGCTCGGATCGACGGTCAGCGCAAGCACGTGTCGAACCTCCAGTTCGCGTCGTACTCGTGGCTGGCCCGGCTCCTCGTGTGGCTGGCCTACACGCTCTCGATCCTGCTCCTCGGCCTGCTCATGGTCGCCCTGCTGCCGGGCCCGATGGAGTCGGCCGCCCGGGCGGCCCGCAGCGTGGGGCCGTCGATCGGGTGGGGCTTCGTGCTGCTGTTCGGGCTTCCGATCGCGGCCGTCCTCGTGATGGTCACCCTCGTCGGGATCCCGCTCGGCCTGTCCGCGCTGCTCGCCCTGTGGTTCCTGTTCACCCTGGGGTACACGGTCGGCGCGTTCGCCGTGGGCCGGTGGATCATGAAGCCGCCGGCCGGGCGCATGAAGGCGTTCCTGGCCGGGTGGGGCGTGCTGCGGGTCCTGGCGCTCGCCCCCTTCCTGGGCGGCATCGTGTGGACGATCGTGGCGGTCCTCGGGCTGGGGGCGACGACCGTCGCGGTGTGGCGCTCCCGCGCCGCCGTGCGGTCCGGGACCTCCCTGCCCCCACCGCCCGCGGCCCCCGCGACGCGCGGCCCGGTGGCCCCACCGGCCCCTGCGGCCCCGGCGGAGGCGTAGATGGCCGCCGTCGACACCGCACCCCCACCCGAGCGGAAGCCACCCATGACGCGCCGGAAGAAGATCATCCGGGCGATCCAGATCCTGGTCTCGCTCGGGATCGTCGCGGGGATCTTCGTCGGGATCCTGCCGAAGATCGCCGACTACTCCGCGGTCTGGAAGACGATCACCAGCCTCACCCCGCTCGAGCTCGGCAGCCTCCTCCTCGTCACCGTGCTGAACATCCTCACGTACTGGCCCCAGATGGTGGCCTCGATGCCCGGCCTCACCTTCTGGCAGGCCGGCGTCAACAACCAGTCCTCGACGACGATCGCCAACACCATGCCGCTGGGCGGCGCGCTGGCCACCGGCGTGAGCTACACGATGTACCGGTCGTGGGGGTTCCGGAACTCCGAGATCGTGCTGTCCGCGCTGATCACCGGCGTCTGGAACACGTTCATCAAGCTGGCCCTGCCGGTGATCGCGCTCGCGGCCCTCATCGCGACGGGGCAGACCACGGCCTCGCTCCTGATCCCCACGATCATCGGCATCGGGGTGCTGGGCGCCGCGGTAGTCCTGTTCGGCATGATCCTCCACAGCAGGGCGCTGGCCCGCCGGGTCGGCTCACGGCTCGGAAAGGTCGTGTCGTTCGTCCGGAAGCTCCTCCGGAAGCCGCCGGTCGACTGGAGCGACGCCGCGGTCCGGTTCCGGCACCAGACCATCGAGCTGATCGCGAAGCGGTGGGCCGCGCTCTCGGCGTCGACCGTCGTCAGCCACGTCTGCCTGTACCTGGTCCTGCTGCTGGCGCTCCGCCACGTGGGCGTGGCCGACCACGAGATCTCGTGGGCGCAGGTGCTCGGCGTGTTCGCGTTCGTCCGGTTGATCTCGGCGCTGCCGCTCACGCCCGGCGGCGTCGGGCTGGTCGAGCTGGGCTACATCGGCGCGCTCTACACCGCCGGCAAGAACCGTACCAACGTGCCGCTCGACGTGTTCAAGGTCCAGATCACCGCGGCGGTCCTGCTCTTCCGGGCGCTCACCTACGGCGCGCAGATCCCGCTCGGCGCGCTCACGTATGTCTTCTGGCGCGCGAAGAAGAGCTGGCGCAAGCCGGTCCCCCACGAGCCTCCCGAGCCCCAGTCGGCCGCGGCCCCGGGGCTCGAGCCGGTTCCGAGGGCGTCCACGTAGCTCCCTAGCCCGGGCAGTCGACGCCGGCGCCGCACAGCTTCAAGCCCAGCCGGCCGAGGACCCTGACACCCGTCGCGCGGGAGAAGAACGTCAGCGCCTGCGTCGCCTCCAGCGCCTGGGTGAACGTGGCGCCTGGGCGGAATGCGAAGCGATAGGTCACGCAGCCTCCGGGGAACGTGTAGAACCGCTCTCCGGTGAACCGGGGCGGCAGGATACGGGGACGCTCGAGCCGGACGGTCCCCGCCTCGTCCGGCTCGACGGGGACCCGGACGGCGCCGGCCGTGTCGCACGTCCGGTCGAGGTCGACGGTGATCGCCCGGAATCCGGCCCGGTCGGAGTCGAGCCAGAACTCCGAGTGCCCGGATTCGACATGCTCGCCCCCGAAGGTCCAGCCGGCCGGGAACTCCGAGATGCAGGGAACCAGGGTCGACGAGGGGACCGCCTGCGCGATGAGCGTCAGCACGTCCCCGTGGTCGCACGTGGGAGAGCTCGGTGGCCCCGTCGTCGGGTTGCCGCACCCCGCGAGGACCAGCGCCGCCATCGCCGCCGCCGCGACCAGCCCGCGTCTCACAGGGCCCCCGAGTGGAGGTTCTCGAGCAGGAGGCTGAACAGGATCAGCGCGCCGAACGCAACCCCGACGGTGAGTGCGATCCGTTGGAAGCTCCACCGCTGGATGGCGATCGGTCGTCGCTGCGGGGCCAGCTCGCGGTACCGCCGCAGCACGTCGCGGCCCTCCTTTCGGAGCTTGCGCATCATCGACTTCGACTGCGAGGGGATCGTGACGCCGCGGGTGGCCGCGAACGCCTCCCCCAGCTCGTCCAGCGTGAAGATCTCGATCGCGCGCGACCACACCAGGTCGGGGTCGGCCCGCAGCCCCAGCACGATCATCATGTTCGCCAGGTCCACCGCCTGCCGCCAGGGCGACGGACGGAGCTCCCCGAACGCGAGGTCGATCATCACGATCCGACCGTCCTTGACCAGGATGTTCGCGGGCTTCACGTCGCGGTGCGCGAGGCCCAGGTTCCACATCCGGCGGATCGTGCCCAGGGCGTCGTCGATGATCGCATCGTCCACCTCCGCGTCACTGATCTCGACGGTCCCCTCGAGGAAGTCGGTGACGAGGAGGTACTCGGCGCCCGGCGTGATCTCCACGAACCCGAAGGACTTCGCGGTCGGGATCCCCGACTCGTACATGACCCGCAGGACGTAGTCCTCGTACTGCACCAGCCGGCGAACCGAGTTGTAGGCCTTCTCGTCCTCCAGCGAGCCGTACAGGATCGTGCGCCCGAGCTTGTACCACCGGTCTGCGCGGAGGTGGGTCTTGGCGTACAGCTTCGCGAACAGCACGCGGTCGGGATCGCCCTCCACGGTGAGCCGCATCGGCGTCGAGCCGCCAGAGCCTCGGAGCCCGAACGGCTTGACGTCCTTGACCGCGAGCCCCAGCTGCTCGGACACGGCGAGCCGGATGGCCTCGCCTCGGGGGCCCCCGAGGTCGAGGTGGGCAGAGCGACCACGCCGGTACGCCACCGGGAACACCGCGTTCGGCACGAAGATGCGGTACGCGAGCAACGGGATCGCGACCCCCAGCACGAGCGCGACGAAGTCGTCGAACGGATGGTCAACGGCCAGATACCAGTTCGCCAGGACCAGGAGCGCGAGCAGGATCCAGAGTATCCACTTCCCGATCCGGCGGATCCTCCCGGCCTCGAGGAACGTGTACGCGATGCCCAGCCCGGTGACGGCCGCCGCGGCGACCGTCGACGACGGGAGGGCGAAGCCCGTCCAGCCGCCGATGATCTCGACGCCCATCGGCCGGGCGCGGGGCACGACCAAGGGGAGCTGACCGACGAGCCACGTGACCACCAGCACCGTCCCCACGAACACGAACAGGTGCCGCCAGCGCTTGAACACGATCAGCAGGAGGATCACCGCCCAGCGGGCCACCCGGTTCGGCCACTCCGCCCCGATGCCGGCGATCCCCTTGGCCAGGTCGGTCAGCCATCCGGTTCGGATCCCCGACAGCCAGGCGAGGAACTGGTCCTCGCCGCGCTCGACCGTGCCGCCGATCGGCACCGTGAAGATCACCACCATGACGGCGACGAGGGCCACGATGGCGACGATCATCACCTTGCCGCTGGCGCCAAGCTCGCGGGGCAGGGGCGGCGGCTTCCCGGAGGGCCGCCGGCGTCGGCCGGTCGACCGGATGCCGGGAAGTGCCACCGGGTCCCGCCACCGCGCGTGGTCTCCTGGCAGCGTCTCCTCCGCAGCCGTCACTCCGTCCAGCTCCCTCGTCACGGGATCAGCCCCTGTCCAGCCAGCCACTGGGCAGCCACCGTCGCAGGCGAACGACCGGCCGCGACGGCGCGATTGATGGAGACCAGCTGCCTGCCGGTCAACCGGGCCGAGACCGCATCGATTGCGCTGGTGAGCCGCGCGCCGTACCGGCGAACCATTGCTCGGCCGACGACCGGGGTCACGTTCTCGGCAGGCTCCAGCCGGCGGTCGTCACGCAGCAGGACGAAGCCCCGGTCGGCCACCACGGGATCGCTCGAGAAGACGAGCGCGACGTCGACGTTTCCCGACGTCAGGGCGGCGATCGTGAGCGATCCCCCGGTGTCGAGGGGATAGAAACGCCGGAAGCTCAGCCCGTACACCGAGCGCAACCCGGGCAGGCACAGCGGGCGCTGCGGGCACTCGCGGGGCCCGCCGAAGACCATCCTTCCGGCGAACGGCCCCAGGTCCGAGACCGTCCGGAGGTGAAATTGGCGTGCGGTCGCCCGCGTCACCGCGAACGCGTTCGCGTCCTGCGCCGGCGCGCTGCGTAGCGCAACGGCCCCGGTCGGCGACAGCACACGATCGAGGGCGGTGTGCGTGGCAACGGGATCAGCGTCGGCCGCCAGTGAGCGGCTGAGGAAATCGAGCGCCGACCCCTCGTATTCAGGCACCAGGTGGACCAGCCGCCGCAGCAGTGCCGGCAGGACCAGCTCCCGCGGCCCGAGGTTCAGGGCCAGCCGAACCGGGAGGCCCTTCGCTTCGAGCGCCTGCCCGTAGACCTCCGCCAGCACCTCGGACTCGGGGAAGTCGAAGGAGCCGACCGTGACCGTCCCCGGCGCGACGCGCGAAGGCGACGTTGGACCCGGGCCCCCGCACGCGGCCAGGAACACCAACATCATGACCGCGGCCGCGGCCCGGCCGACGCGAGCTTCCACCAACCCCCCCATTCCGGTCGACAGTACGCCCGTCGGGCCCCGCGAACCAGGGGGGGCCGGTAGGATGCCGCTCCCACTCGAGGAGCGCCCGTCAGTGCCACACAAGGACCACGAACATCCCCTGCTCCAGAACGAGCCCCGCGACTGGGCGGCGGCCGGCGTGCTGGTGGCCCTGTCCGCCCTCGTCTCCGTGCTCGTGGCGGTCCCGTCGCTCCGGGACCACGTCCAGCGCCTCGACGACGGGTTCCTGCGGACCATGGCGTCGCACCGCACGGGCTGGCTGACCGCCATCGGCAAGGTCTTCGACGTCCTCGGCTCGGTCAAGGTGACGCTGCCGGTCCGCATCCTCGCCGCCGCGTACCTGGCGTTCCGCCGCCGGTGGTGGCACCTCGCCGCCTTCGCGTCCGCTGTGGTCCTGGCCGAGGTGGTGACCCACGTGCTGAAGGCGAGCGTCGGCCGGATACGCCCGGCGCACCCGCTGGTCCACGTCACCGGATCGTCGTTCCCGTCCGGGCACGCGGTCGCCACCGCGGTCACCGCCGTGGCGCTGGTGATCGCGTTCCTCCCGACCGGCCGCCAGCGAGCGATCTGGGGAACCGTCGCGGCGGTGTTCGCCTTCCTGATGGCGCTGTCGCGGGCCTACCTCGCCGCCCACTGGCTGTCCGATGCCGTTGCCGGCACCCTCATCGGCGTCTGCTGCGCGCTGCTTCCCGCGCTCGTCGTCGAGGAGATCCGGGAGCGCCGGGAGGCCCCTCGGCCTGGCGATCGGTCACCTCCGGCCGTCCCGCCCGACGGAGTTGGCGGACCGGATTCCGGCCGGATGTAGACTCCCCCGCAGATCGCCGGCCGGTTCGGGGGAGGTTCGCATGCGGCGCGTCGCGCTGATTCTCTGTTTCGCTCTGACCTGCGCCCTCGTGGCAGCGGTGTGGGATCTGCCGGCCGCCGGGGCACGCCGGTCTGCGTCCCCGTCGGCCCTCCGCTCGGGGTCCTCCATGCCGGGCCGGGTCACGACCCCCGCCGCCAGGTCGGACTTCAACGGCGACGGGGTCGCCGACCTCGCGATCGGCGAACGGTTCGCGATGGTCGGGGCGCAGGGCCAGGCGGGCGAGGTTCACGAGCTGCTCGGGTCGGCGAACGGGCCCGTGGTCGCCGGAAACCAGGTGTTCGACGTGACCGACCTCGACGCCACCGACTCGCTGGGGGTCGACTGGTTCGGCGGCGTGCTCGCGACCGGCGACTTCGACAAGGACGGGTTCGCCGACCTCGCGATCGCCGCAACGAACGACGACGTGGGGGGCGTCGCCGGCGCCGGCAGGGTGTTCGTCATGTACGGCTCCGCTGGCGGCCTCACGTCCACGGGGGCCCAGGTCTTCGACAAGTCGACGGCCGGGTTCGCGGGAGACCCGGAGACGGGTGACGAATTCGGCATCTCGCTCGCGGCGGCGGACCTGAACGGCGACGGCTTCCCGGATCTCGCGATCGGGGATCCCTTCGGCATGGTCAACGGCCACGACCAGGCGGGCGACGTCTACGTGCTGGCCGGGTCGGCGTCGGGGCTGAAGACCACCGGAGTCGTCTATCTCCGGGAGGGAGCGATCCCGACCGGGGTCGGCGGTTCCCCGTCGGCGGGGGGCCGGCTCGGCTATGCACTCGCCGCCGCGAACTACCAGGGGGACTCGCACATGGACCTCGCGATCGGCGCTCCCAATGACAAGGTGGGCTTGGTCGGCGATGCCGGCGCGGCCTACGTGGTCACCGGGACCGGTGACGGGCCCGACCCTGCCGCCGGCGTGCGCCGCTTCACCGAGAACACACCCGGCGTCGGCACCCAGCCCGAGGAAGGTGATGGCTTCGGGACCGGGCTGCTCGCTGCCAACCTCGGCCGGGGCGGCCGGCAGGACCTCGTCATCAGCGTGGAGAACGAGAAGGTGTCGGGGCAAGACGAGGCGGGGGCGCTCGCCATCCTGTACGGGACCTCCGGCGGGCTCGCCGGCCAGGGGAGCCAGTTCTTCACCCAGGCCTCGCCCGGGTTCCCCGGGAACTCCACCGGCGAGGTCGGGCTGGGGGACGCCATGGCCGTGGGCAACGTGGGGGGCACCAAGGCGAACGACCTCGTGCTCGGCATGGACAGCTTCGTGGTGGGCGGGAAGCGGGCGGGCGCCGTGATCGTCCTGTTCGGACGGACGACCGGGGTCACCACCGCAGGCGCGGCTCTCATCACCCAGAACACCCTGGGGGTCGCGGGCGTCCCCGAGACGAACGGCGAGTTCGGGAGCGCCGTGGCCGTGCGCAAGTACGGCAAGGGGGCTCCCGCCGACGTCGCGGTCGGGGCGGACGGACGGACGGTCGCCGCCCATGGCGCTGCGGGCGGCGCCTACGTGCTCTTCGGGACGGGGGATGGACCGACCGGCGCGGGGAGCACGGCCATCACGGAGGCGACGACCGGCATGCCGGAGCCGCCGACCGACTTCGAGCTGTGCGGCGCGGCCCTCGCGTAGCCGGTCAGGTGCGCAGGGCGTCCCGGGGAGGATCCTCGGTGAACCGGCCGGTGGCCATCGCGTAGGACCACCCGTCGAGGTCGGGCGGCTCGAGGCCCAGCCCGCTCGTGATGACCGTGAAGACCTGGGCGCGGTGTTCGTTCCCGTGGTTGAGCGTCTGCGCGATCAGAATGCCTGCCCGCGCCTCCGTCCTCGCCCCGCTCACCGCCGACGTCCAGGTGACCAGGCGCTCCGGGTCGAATTCCTCGGCCAGCAGCGACTCCCAGGACCGGGCCTCGTCCCCGGACATCCGCGCGAGCTCGGCGAGATCCTCGGTGTCCTCGGGATCGGACGGCCACGACGGCTCTCCGCCGCTCAGCCGGCGGAGATACCGCGCCTCGGCTCCGATCAGGTGCTGGAGCGTCGCGATGATGGAGCCGTACGTCCCCTCGGCGGACGCGGCGAGCTGGCCAGGGTCGAGCCGAGAGCAGAACGCGAGCAGCTCGCGCGTCGCCCATGAGTTGTGGCGGAGCGGATCGGCGAGTGGAGACGTCAGGCCGTGCGTTCCTTGGGGGTGCGGGTCTTGGTGGCGGTCTCGCGGGGGACGAGCGTGGGGTTCACGCCGGACAGGACGACCTCGGCGTTGATCTCGCAGCGGGTGACATCCTTGCGGGAGGGCAGCTCGTACATCACGTTGAGGAGCACCTCCTCCATGATCGCCCGCAGGCCGCGGGCGCCGGTGCCGCGCAACAGGCACTGGTCGGCGATGGCCACCAGCGCGTCGTCCGCGAAGTCGAGCTCGACGCCGTCGAACTCGAAGAACTTGTGGTACTGCCGGACCAGCGCGTTCTTCGGCTTGGTCAGGATGTCGACCAGCGCCTGCTTGTCGAGATTGTGCACGTGGGTCAGGACCGGCAGCCGGCCGACGAACTCGGGGATCAGCCCGTACTTCAGCAGGTCCTCGGGGAGGACGTGGGACAGGATCTCGCCGACGTCCTTCTCCCCCGGCGGGCGGATCTCGGCGCCGAACCCGACGCCCTTCTTGCCGATGCGCGACTCGATGACCTTCTCGAGGCCGGCGAACGCGCCGCCGCAGATGAACAGGATGTTCGTGGTGTCGATCTGGATGAACTCCTGGTGGGGATGCTTGCGGCCGCCCTGCGGCGGCACCGATGCCGTCGTGCCCTCCAGGATCTTCAGCAGCGCCTGCTGCACGCCCTCGCCGCTGACGTCGCGGGTGATCGACGGGTTCTCGGACTTCCGGGCGATCTTGTCGATCTCGTCGATGTAGATGATCCCGGTCTCGGCCTTCTTCACGTCGAAATCGGCGGCCTGGATCAGCTTCAGCAGGATGTTCTCGACGTCCTCACCGACGTAGCCGGCCTCGGTCAGCGCCGTGGCGTCCGCGATCGCGAACGGCACGTTCAGCATCTTGGCGAGCGTCTGGGCCAGCAGCGTCTTGCCGCACCCGGTCGGGCCGAGGATCAGGATGTTCGACTTCTGGAGCTCGACCTCGTCGTTCTTCTGGCCGACCTGGATCCGCTTGTAGTGGTTGTAGACCGCGACGGCCATGACCTTCTTGGCTTTCTCCTGGCCGATCACGTAGTCGTCGAGGAACTGGTTGATCTCGCGCGGCTTCGGGAGCTCCTCGAGCTTGAGCTCGGAGGTCTCGGAGAGCTCCTCCTCGATGATCTCGTTGCAGAGGTCGATGCACTCGTCGCAGATGTACACGCCGGGCCCGGCGATGAGCTTCTTGACCTGCTTCTGCGACTTGCCACAGAAGGAGCACTTCAGCAGATCCGAGTCCCCGAACTTCGCCATCTCTCCCGGCTCCCGCCCGTTCCTCTCGGCTGCGTTCGTCTCCCCCGCCGGCGCCCGGGCAAGAGCCGGCGGCGGATGACCGTCGAATCCTACGAGGCTCCCACTGCCGCCGCTGCCAGTTCGGGCCGAATCTTCCGGCTCGAGAAGACCTCGTCGATCACGCCGTACTCCTTGGCCTGCTCGGCCGTCATGATGAAGTCGCGGTCGGTGTCGTGGGCGATCTTCTCGATCGACTGGCCCGTGTGCTCCGCGAGGATCTCGTCGAGGAGCTTCCGGTACCGCAGGATCTCCTTCGCCTGGATCTCGATGTCGACGGCCTGGCCCTGCGCGCCGCCGTGGGGCTGGTGGATCAGCACGCGGGCGTGCGGGAGCGCGAAGCGCTTGCCCCTGGTCCCGGCGGCCAGCAGCACCGCGGCCGCCGAGGCGGCCTGTCCCATGCAGATGGTCGACACGTCGCACCGCACGTACTTCATCGTGTCGTACACGGCGAACAGCGACGTGATGTCCCCGCCCGGCGAGTTGATGTACAGGTTGATGTCCTTGTCCGGGTCCTCGGACTCGAGGAACAGGAGCTGAGCCATGATCAGGTTGCCGACCTGGTCGTCGATCGGCGTCCCGAGGAACACGATCCGCTCCTTGAGGAGCCGGCTGTAGATGTCGAACGAGCGCTCGCCGCGGTTCGTCTGCTCGACGACGACGGGAACCAGATAGTCCTTCATTTCGTCGCTCCCTGGTCGCTTCCGATGGAATGGTCGGGCGCCTCGGCACCTTCCGGTCGTGTGTCGGCGGGCTCCTCCGAGGTGGGCCCCCTGTCCCCCTGTGCGGCCTCGACCAGGAGGTCGAGGGCCTTGGACCGGATGATATCACCGGCTAGTGAGGTGACCTGTCCGGTTCGCTCGATGGTCTTGGCGACCTCTTTCGGGTCGCGCCCGAGGGCCTGGGCCAGATCCTGGACGGCCGAGGCGATCTCCTCGGCGGTGACCGTGATGCCCTCCTGGCGGGCGATCGCCTCGAGCACCAGGTCGGACTTGATGGCCCGGGTGGCGTGAGCTCGCGCGTCGCTGCGGAACCGCAGCTCGTCCCACTCCTGGGCCTCGAGCACCTGCTCCAGCGTCAGCCCGGCCCGTTCGGCCCTGCGGGTGGCCTCCTCCACACGGTGCTCGGTCTCGTGGTCGACCAGCCGGTCGGGGAGATCGATGTCGACCCCGTCGACCAGCGCCCGCAGCAACCGGTCGCGGAACTCGCCGCGCGCCTCGGCCGCCTTGGCCTCGCCGAGCTTCTCCCGGAGGTCGTCGCGGAGGGCCTCCAGGCTGTCGAACTCGCTCGCCACCTTGGCGAACTCGTCGTCGGCCGAGGGAAGCTTCTTGGCCTTGACCTCCTTCACCAGCACCTGGAACGTGACCTCCTCGCCGACCCGTTCACCGAATCGCTCGGGAAGGACGGCGTTGAACTTGAGGATCTGCCCGGCAGTGGTGTTCTCCAGCTCCTCGTCCAGCTTCGGCACGATCTGCCCGCTGCCGATCTCGTACAGCTGGTCCGGCAGGGTCAGCTCGGGGATCTCCTCGCCGTGGACGGTGCCCCGGATGTCGGCCAGCACGTAGTCCCCGCGTTGCGCCGGGCGGCCGACGGTCTCGACCTCGGCGAACCGTTCGCGGAGCCGGTCGACGAACTGGTCGACGTCCGCGTCGGTGACGGCCGCGTCGGGCGGCTCCACGCCGGCGATGTCCTCGCGCCACCCCTCCAGGTCGAGCCGGGGCCGGACCTCGACAGTCGCCGAGAACACCAGCGGCTGGCCCTCGTCGGACTTCTCGAGCGAGATCTCGGGATCGGCGATCGGGGCCAGCTCGTGCTCCCGGACGGCCTCCGAGTAGTACTGGGGCAGGGCGTCCTCGATGAACTCCTGCATCACCGCGTCGCGCCCGATCTGGGCGTCGATGATCCTGCGCGGCACGTGGCCCTTGCGGAACCCCGGAACCTTGATCTGCTGGCCGATGCGCCGGTAGGCGCGGTCGAGGTCCCGGGCGAACTGCTCGGGCGGAACCTCGACGGTGAGCACGACCGTGTGCCGGCCAGACTCCTCGACGGTGCTCTGCATGGGAGATCGAGCGTAATGCAAATCCCGGGAATCCCCCCGGCCGGGACGAGCGCGCCGCAGGCGCACCGCATTCGGGGGGAGTCGGGGGCGGAGCCCCCGACGTCGTTGCTACCCTCGGGCCCGATGTACGAGCGCGAGCTGGAGTTCGCCCACTCGCTGGCCGACCGGGCCGCCGAGATCGCCATGGGGTTCTACCAGGGCGGGTTCGAGGTCCGCCGGAAAGCGGATTCCACACCGGTCACCGACGCCGACATGGCCGTCGAGGCCATGGTGCGGGAACGGCTGGCCCGGGAGTTCCCCGCCGACGCGGTGCTCGGAGAGGAGCACGGGCACACCGGTTCCGGAGGCCGGCTGTGGGTGGTCGACCCCATCGACGGCACGAAGAACTTCGCGGCGGGGATCCAGATCTGGGGAACCCTGCTCGCACTGGTCGTCGACCACGAGCCGGTGGTCGGGGTGGTCGGGGCGCCGGCACTCGGCGAGCGCTACGGCGCGGCGGCCGGGGCTGGCGCGACGCTGAACGGCGAGCGGATCCACGTTTCCGGCCGCTCCTCGCTCGAGGAGGCCCTGGTGTCGTTCGGCGGCCTGGGCGACTGGCGGACGGGGCCGCATGCGGCCGGATTCGACGCGCTGACCTCGGCGGCGGCGCGGACCCGGGGGTTCGGGGACTTCTGGGGCCACGTGCTGGTCGCCCGGGGCGCAGCGGACGTGATGGTCGAGGAGAGCCTGCACACGTGGGACTGGGCGGCGCTGGCCGTGATCGTCCGGGAGGCCGGCGGCCGCATGACCCAGGCGGACGGGGGCCCGTTGGCACACGGCGGCAGCGTGCTCACCACCAACGGCGTCCTGCACGACCGGGTCCTGGCCCTGTTCTCGTCCGGTTGAGCCTCGATGCGGAACCGCCCGGGCTTGTGTGGCCCGGGCGGTATTGCGAATCGACGACGGCGCGCTACGCAGCCGCGTCCGCGGCCTCGGACTTGAAGGCCGCCTCGACGTCGAGCTCGATCTGGACCTTCTTGCCGACCAGGAGGCCCCCCGTCTCGAGGGCCATGTTCCAGGTCATGCCCCAGTCCTCGCGGTCGATCTCGGCGCTCGCCGTGAACCCGATCCGCTTGTTGCCCCACGGGTCGTCGGTCAGGCCCTCGAACTCGGCGTCGAGGACGACCGGATGCGTCACCTCACGGATCGTCAGGTCGCCCTGCACCTGCAGCGAGTTCGTTCCGACCCGCTCCACCTTGGTGGACCTGAAGGTGATCTCGGGGTACTTCTCGACGTCGAGGAAGTCCGGGGAGCGCAGATGGTCGTCACGGTCCTTCGTGGCGGTGTCGATGCTGGCCGCGTCGACGCGCACCTCCACCTTCGAGTCCTCCGGGCGCTCGCCGACCGTGATGGCTCCGCCGAATACGCCGAAGCTGCCTCTCACCTTCGTCACCATGAGGTGGCGGGCGACGAACCCCAGCCGCGTGTGGGCCCGGTCGAGTTCCCAGACCCCTGGGCCCGGGACCTCGATCCCGTCCAGGACCCGCATTCCCTCTGCCATGACTTCTCCCTCCTTCTGCCTCGGATGCCGTTTCACCGGCAGATTCCGAGGCGCCTCACCGAAGACTCGTTGTTGCCGCAATCGTTGCACCGGCAAAGAGTAGGGCAATTTCGTTGCGGCGTCAACTTTCGCTGCTAGACTTTCCCGGAGATGGAAGAGCGAAACCCGGAGCACGGTCTGGCCGCGTGGATCGCGCTGGTCGAGGCGCACGCGGCCGCCGTGGAGAGCGTCGAGGCCGACCTGGTCCGTGACGCCGGGCTGCCCCTGTCCTGGCACGAGGTCCTGGCCCGGCTGGCCCGAGCGGAGGACGGCGCCATGCGCATGCAGGAGCTGGCCCGCTCGGTGCTGCTGTCCAAGAGCGGCCTAACGAGGCTGGCCGACCGCATGGAGGCCGCGGGCCTCATCGAGCGGAATGCGTGCCCGTCGGACCGCCGGGGAACCAACGCCGTGATCACCGATCGGGGCCGGAAGGCGCTCACCGACGCCACCCCGTCGTTCCTCGCGGCGGTCGACCGTCACTTCGCCGGACACCTGGACGAGACCGAGATCGAGGTCGTGGCGGCCTCACTGAACAAGGTCACCCACGCGCACGGCGCCGAGCAATGCTCGCCCGCGGACGTCACCCAGGGGGCCACCGCACCCCAGCGCGCCTGACTCCCGGCGGCGCTGCAGCGAGTCGGGGCGGCGGGATTTGAACCCGCGACCTCTGCCTCCCAAAGGCAGCGCGCTACCAAGCTGCGCTACGCCCCGCTGCGGCGAATTGTAGGCGTTGTCGCTGCGGCGCCGACGCATTCGGGCAGCGCCGCGCCGGGGGGTAGGAGGGGGGAGGCCGAACCCTGGTGGCACGGCGAAGGCGGCGCGACGCATTGGAGTCCTACCCGGGAGCGTCACGCGGAAACGCGTGGCCGACTTGCTCCCATCCGAGGGAGCGGGTATGACCTGCCCATGCCGGGCGGCGTGGAGCTGTCGCGACTCGACAAGGTGTTCTGGCCCGACGAGGGGCTGACGAAGGGCGACCTGATCGACTACGTGCGAGCGGTCGCGCCGCAGTTCCTGCGAAACCTCCGGAACCGCCCGCTCACGGTCATCCGGTACCCGGACGGCATCGAGCGCGGCTCCTTCTACCAGAAGCAGACGCCGGACTACGCGCCGAAGTGGGTCCGCACCGTGTCGCTGCCGGCGGACTCGGGGCGGGGCAAGCGCAAGGAGGTCCGGTACGCCCTGTGCAACGACCAGCGAACGCTCGTGTGGCTGGCGAACCAGGCCTCGATCGAGTTCCACCCCTGGCTGTCGCGAGTGGACCGCATCGAGCGTCCCGAGTTCCTGATCATGGACGTCGACCCGCCGGCCGGGCACTTCGACCTGGCGGTGCGGACCGCGCTCGTGGTCCGGGAGGTCCTGCAGCGCAACGGCATGGAGTCGGCTGCGAAGACCTCCGGGGCGAAGGGCGTGCACCTGTACGTCCCACTCCAGCGCCGGCACGGCTACGGGGAGGTGGCCCGGGCCGCCTTCGCGCTGGCCGCGCAGGCCGCCGAGGCGGAGCCCGACCTGATCACGATCGAGTTCCGGAAGAAGGAACGGGGGGACCGGGTGTTCCTGGACGCGACGCGCATCGGCCCGGGCAAGCACGTGGTGGCGGCGTACTCGCCGCGCGCCCGCCCGGGCGGGACCGTGTCGTTCCCGGTGCCGTGGAAGGACCTCGAACGGGTCGCGCCACAGGACTTCACGATCCGGAACGTCCCGAGGCTGATCGGCGACCGCGACCCCTGGCGGGACCTCATGCCGGGCCCCCAGCGGCTCCCCCGGGAGCTGCTCCGTGAGGACCCAGCCGCGCCGGACTAATCGTCGGGCAGGTCGAACTCGCCCCGGGCCACGATCCGCACGCCCCCGCCGACGACCACGGACCAGGTGCTCCCGTCGGTTTCCGCCGTGACGTGCAGCGCGCTGGGCCGGCCCGCCTCCTCGCCCTGGCGGATGACCATCGACCCCGGCATCGGCGGGAGGCCCCGCTCCGCCAGGTACGCGCCGCAGGGACCGGCCGCGGAGCCCGTGGCCGGATCCTCGGCCAGGACCACGCCCGGGGCGAACAGGCGGGCCTTCGCGCCCTCCGCGGTCAGCGCGAAGCAGTACAGCGCGTCGCAGCCGTTTTCCTCCACCAGCGCGGCGACCTCGTGGGGGCGCATCTCGGCGCGGCCGACGGCGTCCGGGGTCCGCACCGGGACCATCAGGTGGACCAGCCCGGTGGACACGGGCTGGGGCGGCGTCGCCGGGTCGAGGTCCCCTCGCCCAAGGCTGATCGCGGAGGCGACGCGCTCGAGGTCGGTGAGTTCCTCGCCGAACACCGGCGGGTGCTGGCGGACGCTGGCCGTCCCGGCGGCCACGTCGGCCTCGACCGCGAACTCCCCCGCCGGAACCACCTGCGTCGCCCGCGAACCGATCCGCCCGGCCTCCGCCAGCACGAACGCCGTCCCCACCGACGGGTGGCCCGCGAACGGCATCTCCCGTTCCGGCGTGAAGATCCGCATCCGGTACCGGTCGCCCTCGGCCTCCAGAACGAACGTGGACTCGCTGAACCCCATCTCGCGGGCCACCGCGAGCATCAGCCGCCCGTCCATTTCGCCCGCACCGGGCACGACGCAGAGCTGGTTCCCGGCGAGCGCGCGCTCTGCGAACACGTCGGCGATGACGAACGGAACGCGCATGGGGGGCAGTATCCCAGCGGCCTGCTCGGTAGACTGACTGCCCTGCGCGCGGGCGTAGCTCAATGGTAGAGCTCCAGCCTTCCAAGCTGGTGGTGAGGGTTCGATTCCCTTCGCCCGCTCCGACCGGCCGCCTCCGGAAGCTCTTGGCCCCTCGTACCCGTCCGGCCGTTGCCAAACAGGGGCGAACGGTTGACAATCGGCCGCCTCTAGCGACCCGTAGGAGCCCTCGTGCAACGACGATTCACCGTCCCGGCAGCCGCGACGCTGCTCCTCACGGTGGGCCTCACCGCTGGCCCGGCGTCAGCCTCGAACCTGGTGCACTGCCCCGGCCAGAGCCTCCAGGCGAAGGTCAACACGGCGGCCCCGGGAGCGACGCTCTCGATCACGGGGACGTGCCACGTCGACCTCGTGGTGAAAAAGGACCTCACGCTGGAGGGCGCCCCTGCCGCGGCGCTCGACGGCGACGACGCGGGCTCGACCATCACGATCACCGGTTCGCCCACCGTTCACCTCGTCGATCTCACGGTGACCGGCGGGCGTTCGCCGGAGGGCGCCGGCATCGACGCCGCGGGCGGGACGCTCACGCTGCTGCACGTGACCGTGGAGGACAACCTGGCCGAGGGGTCGTCCGCGCAGGGCGGTGGCATCTTCAGCGGGGGCACCCTGAAGGTCACGCAATCGACGATCGCCCACAACCGGGCAGCGGCGACGGGGAACGGCGTCCCCGCGAACGGCGACGGCGGCGGCATCGAGTTGCAGGGCCAGCAGCTCACGGTCACGTCCTCGACGATCGCGTCGAACCACGCGACGGCCGACGCGACGGGCGCCGGCGCCAGCTCGGTCGGCGGCGGCATCCTGGTCGTGACCGGCGGGCTCACCGTGACCGCGTCCCATTTCACCGGCAACCATGTCGAGTCCTCGAACGACGTAAACCAGTTCATGCAGGCGTTGGGGGGGGCGGTGGCGGACGCGGCGACCGGCGGGACGGCCACGATCGCCGGGTCGACGTTCGACCAGGACGCCGCCACGTCTGAGGGCAGCGGCACGGGCTCGGGACTGAGCTTGGGCGGGTCGGTGTTCCTATCGCTCACGAACGCGACGATCTCCAATTCGACGTTCACCGGGAGCCGGGCGACCTCCTCCTCGGTCAACGAGAGCGCCGAGACGGACGGCGGCGCGATCTCCGCCACGGTCGCGTCGAAGATCACGCTCTCCTCCGTGCGGGTGCTCGGGTCCACGGCGTCGGCCACCGGAGTGCGCTCCGAGCAGGCCATGGGCGGCGGCCTCGACCTCCACGGCACCGCGTCGATCACCGCCTCCTCGATCACCGGCGGCATCGCAGACGCGGAGGGTGGGACCAACCAGACCCTCTCCGTCGGGGCCGGGATCTTCGCCGACTCGACCGGGACGAAGCTCACGGTGACCAGGTCGACCATCGCCGGGAACCACTCGCTCGCCCGGGCCCCGGCGGACCAGCCGAACGCCTTCGGCGCGGGGATCGCATCGGAAGCCCCGACCTCGATCACCGCGTCCACGGTGAGCGGCAACGTGGCGACGGCGATCGAGCCCAATCACGTCACCTCGCTGGACGCGGCCGCGGAGGCCGGCGGCATGTACCTCACGCAGGGCGCCAACACCATCACGAACTCCACCATCGTCGGGAACGTCGCGAAGGCCACGGCACCGGGGTCGGGGTCCGCCGCCGCGCTGGGCGGCGGGATCCTGGGGAGCGGCAGCCTCACGAGCCTGACCATCGTCGCCGGCACGGTGGCGCGCAACGTGGTCGAGGGCTCCGCGGGGACGCTGTCCGCCTCGGGCGGCGGGCTCTACGCGGCCGTCGGACCCTTCACGCTCCACGGGACGATCCTCGCGCTGAACACCGCGCCCACGTCGGCGGACGGGCCCAACTGCGGCGGGCAGGTCGCGATCGGCTCGGCCGGGCACAACCTGCTGGGGACGACCGCCGGGTGCACGTTCAACAAGCAGTCCTCCGACCTGGTCAACAAGCCCCCCGGCCTTGCTGCACTCGCGAACAACGGCGGGCCGACGCAGACCATCGCACTGACGAACACGAGCCTGGCCCGGAACGCGTTCGCGCCGCCCTGCCCCACGGCGACGGACCAGCGGGGCGTCCACCGGCCCCAGGGCACGAGGTGCGACATCGGCGCGTTCGAACGCTCCTGAGGGCGAACGGAGCAGGCAGCCTTCCCGATGCCGACCCGAGGATCGGGAGCTACGCCGCCGGTGAGTGCCACCGCTTGGGCTGTCGTGAGACACCTGTCTCCATGTCGTGAAACCAGACACCCTCATCCGCTCCGACGGACTCGGATCCTCGTAGCTGATCAGGGCGCGGATTCAGGGCGAAGCAGCGACTCGGGTGTGGACGCCGCGGAGGGGTTCCTCGGCTCCTCTGCGAGGAGCCATTCGACGAACCGCGGGTTGGAAAGCGCCTCGAAGCCGTCGGCGCTCCGGCCCCGACGGCGGCGGACGAGGTCGATGGCGTCCGTGGCGGTCCACCCGAGCTCTATCAGCGTCCGGACGACGACGACCCCCGATCGATTGAGGCCCTCGGTGCAGTGCACCAGCACCCGCCAGCCCGAGCGCAGCAACAAAGCCACGATTCCGGCGATCTGTCGGACCCTCGGGTTCACTTCTTCCTCGTCCTCCATCGGAAAGCTCAGGTACATGCAGCCCAACGGGACGGGAGGGGCCCACCCGAAATCCCATTCCTCCAGGTCGACGATCGCATCGACGCCGATCGCCTCGTATTCGACGGGCGGAGCGAGCTTCGTCCCGATCATCAGTCCGGGCACGACCTCGAAGATCTGCATCCGCCATCCAGGTGGCGGCCGCGGGGGCTGGCGCGACATCCGGGAGATCGTAGTCCGCGGGCTCAGCGGGTCACGCTCACCGGCTGGAACTCCTCGTGATGGCCCTTCACCATGGTGTCCGCGACCTCACCGCGGCCGGGCGCAGAGCACTTCTCATCGGTCCGCGGCTCGAGGGGACTGCGACGCCGTGACGGTCCTCGAGTACGGCTCGCCGCACCTCACCGCCGAACCGGCAGGAGGAACGCGACCGCAGCCAGGGACGAACTTCGGTGTCAGTGGGGGGTGCTACGGTCGTCGGGCTCGGGAGAGTGCGCGCGCCCTCTCGGGCGATACGACCGTCGGCTGATCCCCCTCGCGGCGGTCCTCGGAGACGCGGTTCGCTGATCCCCCTCGCGGCCGTCGACGGAGTCACGCTCCCAGCAGGGAGCGGTCGGCACCACCACGGTTGGGTTGGGGGGGATCGGAATGAAGCTCGGAATCGTTCGCGCGCTGCTCGTCGCGTCGGTCGTGGCGGCGGCCATGGGCACGGCGGCCCATGCCGCGGTTGCCGACAGTGACGTCAGCGGGAAGCTCTCTGGGGATCAAGACGCGGCGGCTGCCAGCGAGATCGATGGCACCGCCGCGTCGGCCGCGCCCGTCTCCGTCGACGGGTCGCCGCCCGGAACCTACTCGACGTCCATCGTCGGCTCCGACGAGCTCCTCTCCCCGGACGACGTGGCAGTGATCACGTCCACGGAGCCGGGGACGGCGGCGCTCACCGGAATCGTGATCGACGACGCCTCGGGCGATCCGGTTCCCGGCGCCTCGATCACGTTCCAGCCCTCGTCCGGAGGGCCGGCCACGAGCACGTCGAGCGACGCCCAGGGCGTCTTCGCCCTGATCAACGTCCCCGCGGATGACGGCGGGATTTCCTACGACCTATCAGTGACCGCCCCTGGCTACGGCGCGTACCAGTTGGAGAACGACCGCTACGAGCCCGACATCACGTACGAAGTGGTCGTGCCCCTGGCCGCCGCAGCGCAGTCCTTCAACGAGTCGGTGGTCGCCGCCCAGGACGTCGACGCTGCCGTCGGGACGTCGGCCGGCTATCCCTCGACGAGGCTCGTCCCTCCCGTGGTCACCGTGGGGATCTTCGAGCAGGTGGACGGGTGCAAGACCGGGGACTTCATCGAGACCGCGCGGTACCCCTGGCGCTTCTACGTCCTGCACGTCGCCGTCGCCGAGATCGGCACGAGCTGGCACCAGGCGGCATGGAAGGCCAACGCCGCCGCCCAGCAGAACTACGCGTGGTGGTTCCGCCGGCATCCGGCCTCGTCGTCCTACGACATCGGGAACACGACTCGCTGGCAGTGCTTCCGGCCCGAGCGGAAGATCCCGACGAGCTCGTGGAGCAGGTGGCTCGAGGACGTCGTCGACGAGCGGATCGCCACCGCCTCCGACGACATCCAGCAGACCCAGTACCGGGCGGGCCAGTACGCGTGCACGGAGTCGAGCTACCCCGCGGACGGGAACGTCCTGTCGCAGAATGGATCGCGCGCGCTCGACGACGACTGCGGCTACGACAGTTGGCGCTCGATCGACGAGTACTACTACACGGGAAACGTCGTCTCGGCGGTGCCGCCGCCCGCCCCGACCACCTCGTTCGGCAAACCCAGGGGCGCGGTCAAGCTGAACTACCCGTCCCAGGTCGAGGACGGCGGCCATGTGGCGAACGTGGGCTGGAGCGTCGAGGCGCGGAAGCTCCAGCCCGACAACACGTACGCCTGGACCGTCATCCACGTGAAGGGCTGGGACCAGCGCGTCCGGAACGTCCCCACCTCGTTCACCTACTCGACCTCGGGGTGTTGGCGATACCGGAGCAAGGCGGCGAACCCCGCCGGCACCAGCCAGTATGCGGGCTACAACGGCGGCAACCCCATCTGCCCTGGATAGGCGACGTGGAGACGGAACGGTCGGGTTCGGGTGTTGGATGCCGGCGCGAGCCGACGTCGAGGCGCGGTGAGAGGAGACGGACATGAACGCTGGTCATAGGGGGCCCGGCGGCGTCCGGAGGTGGCGGTTCCTCCCGCCCCCCGTCGTGCTCGCCACCTTGGCGGTCGTGGCCCTTCCCGCCCTCCACCCGCCGGCTGCCCGCGCGGCGTTCCCGGGGAAGGCCGGGAAGCTCGTGTTCATGCGGGCGCTGAACATCCTGGTCATGGATCCGCACGGTGGCGGGGTCACGCAACTCACGGGCGGCTCCGACGTGGACCAGCAACCGGCGTGGTCTCCGGACAGCACCCGGATCGCCTTCGCGCGCCAGGCCGGCACTGGCCACCCCCACATCTACGTCATGTCGGCGTCGGGGAAAGGGATCCTGCAGCTGACCGGTGCGAAGGCCGATGACGTCGACCCCGGCTGGTCCCCGGACGGCTCCCGGATCGCGTTCGTCCGGGGTGTGGGTGCGACCCGGCTTCGGATCGTGGTCATGCGAGCGGACGGAACGGGGCAGCGGCGGATCGCGATGGGTCACGGGCCGGCGTGGTCTCCCGACGGCCGGTGGCTCGCCTTCAGCAGGTTCGTGAACGGCAGGGGCGCGATCTTCCTGGTGCGCCCGGACGGCTCGAGCCTCCATCGGTTGACGCCGGCGAGGATCTGGGCGGACTCCCCCAGTTGGTCGCCCGCGGGTCGGAGCCTGGCCTTCACCATCGTCAACAAGGTCCTCGAGAGCTCCGACATCGGCGTGATCGGCCGCGACGGGCACGGCCTGCGGCGCGTCACCCACGACCACCCGGGCCAGGACCAGGACCCGGCCTGGTCACCGGGGGGCGGGAGGATCGCGTTCGTGCGGGTCACGGAGAGCGGCGGCCAGATGGTCGAGCGGCTGCACGTGCTCGGCGCGGGCCAGAGCGACACCGGCTCGGCCCCAGGGCCCGGGACCAGAGGAACGGAGCCGGACTGGCAGCCGCTCTGCACCATCCGCGGAACCGCCGGCGGCGACGTGCTCCGAGGGACGGGCGGTCGCGACCTGATCTGTCCAGGGGCGGGCGCCGACACGGTCCTCGGGGGCGGCGGGAACGACGTCTCCTTCGGGGGCCCGGGCAACGACGTCGTCCGGGGAGGGTCCGGGCGCGACGTCCTGATCGGAGGCCGGGGCCACGATCACCTGTACGGCGATGCTGGGGCCGACCTGGTGAACGCCCGGGACGGCACCGGGGGCAACGACCACGTGGACGGCGGAGGGGGGAACGATGTCTGCCCGAGGGATCACGGCGATGTGACCGCGATGTGCCCGTAGGGCAGTTCGCCGGAACCAGACGGCACCGAGCCGATCGCCGGCCGAGGAACGGCGCGGAACACCCGCCGCAGCACCGGCCCGTTGGTACAGTCCCACCCGGGCGCCGGTAGCTCAGTGGACAGAGCGGCTGCCTTCTAAGCAGCGGGTCGCAGGTTCGAGTCCTGCCCGGCGCACGACCCTTTGACGAATCTGGCAATGAATGGCCTGGTAGGGCCGCGGATCGCATGTCGATCGCCGGGCTCGAAAGATCCGATCCAGTGGCACACGGCTCGCGTCCCGCTGCTTGACTTGCTCGCTACGCGGTGACTCTCGGCCGACTGGCGGGATGGTCGACGCCGGCGAACAACGGGTGCAGTCCGAACCACCCCGGGAAGGAGCGTACGAGTTGCCGGCGGCCTTCGAGCTCGATGGCGCCACTGCTGAGCGCCGCACCCAGTCCCAGGTCTCCCATCCACACGGCGGTCAGTGTCTTCGGATCGCTGCTCAGCGTGATGTCGACTCCGAACCCGGGGTCGCTGAGACACAGATCCGCCTCGGGGAGCACGAGCCAGAAGTAGCGCAGCTTCTGCGGGGCCCCGCGGAAACGGAAATGGATCACGGTGCGGCCGGCGGGCAGCTCGTCGGCCTTGACGGTGGTTCGGATCCACCACATGAGGAGCCCGGTATCGGGTGTCTGCTCGAAGATCGGGCGTCGCAGCCAGCGCTCGCTCCAGACGCCGATTTGCGCGAGGACCGGCCCGAGCTCCACGCCGGCGGGAGTGAGGTGGTACTCGCTGCCCTTGCCGTCCGGGCGCTGGCGGCGCTCCACGATTCCCGCACGCTCGAGCTGGCGTAGGCGCTTGCTGAGCAGCGAGGAGGACATCAGCGGGACTCCGCGCTGGATGTCGTTGAAGCGGCGGCTCCCGGTGAGCGCCAGCTCGCGGAGCACGAGCGGCGTCCAGCGCTCGGTGAGCACCTCGGACGCTTGTGCGATCGGGCAGAACTGGCCGTAGTCGGTCATGGCCGGAGTATCTGCGCGCAGCCACCGGCGAGCAACTGCAGATTCTGCAGTTGAACGCGAGCACCGGCCGGGATGAAGTGGTCGCAACAAGGCCGATCGGCAGCGGGCCGAGGCCAACGAAAGGAGGAGTCATGTACGTGATGACGATTCACTCGATCTCCGACCCGGATGCGTTCTGGAGCCGGCCCCTGGACCTGCCGGAGGGAACCGAGCAGCCAATCGCCTGGCCGAGTTCTGATGGCAAGCGGGGCGTGTGCGTCTTCAGGTCCGATTCCATCAAGACGGTGAAGGATCTCGTCGATGGCGCAACCGGAGGGGTCAGCCGCAACGAGTTCTACCCGATGAACGAGGGCAACGCGCAAGGGCTGCCCGTCTAGGGCTCATCCCTCAACGCGTCGCACCGAGGGCCCGCGCTCGAGGGCCCTCGGTGTCTTCATCGGAGCGGACCGTTGGGCACAGGACCAGGCGACCCGGCCAGTCGCTCCTCGGACCCCCCGGGGACGCCACTGCTCGGGGGCGGCTCCCAGCATGCACTCTCCGATCAGGGGCCACGAGCTCATGCAACCTGGTGATCTGCTCCTGGATCGCGGGGTTCAAGTACGGTCCAATCAGGGGCACGACCTAATCGTGTTCGAATCTCTTTCTGCGAGTTTGTCGTCCGGAGATCGGGAGAGAGGGTCGATGCGAGTCGCACGGCTGGATCGCGTCGAGATCGGACGACACACTGTCGCGTACCGGTCCGCCGGGAGCGGTCCTCCCCTGGTGCTCCTCCACGGTTTCCTCTGCGACTCCCGAGTGTGGCCACGCGAGCTCGAGGACCTCTCCGACCGGTTCACGATCGTGGCCTGGGACGCTCCCGGCGCGGGTGAATCCTCCGACCCGCCGGATCCGTTCACGATCGGCGATTGGGCGGACTGTCTTGCGGCGTTCCTCGACGAAGTCGGCATCGAGCGCGCGCACATCCTGGGCCTGTCGTGGGGCGGCCTGCTCGCGCAGGAGCTCTATCGGCTGCACCGGAGTCGTGTCCTGGGGCTCATCCTTGCCGACACCTATGCGGGCTGGAAGGGCTCGCTCGGCGAGGAGGTCGCCGCGCAGCGACTGGCGAGATGCGAGCGCGAGTCCTCGTTTCCTGCGGAGGAATTCGTCGCCCGGTGGGTGCCCGTCGAGTTCTTCACCGACGCTTCCCCGGAGCTCCGGCAGGAGATGGCGGCCGTCGTCGCCGAGTTCCACCCGGTCGGGTTCCGGCTGATGGCCCGGGCGCTCGCCGACAACGACACGACCGACCTGTTGCCCACGATCGACGTCCCCACGTTGCTCCTGTGGGGCGACGGCGATCGACGGTCTCCGCTCAGCGTGGCCGAACAGTTCCGGAGCAGGATTCCGCGCGCCGAACTCGAGGTGATCCCGGGGGCCGGCCACGTCAGCAACATGGAGCGACCGGAAGCGTTCGACGCCCACGTGCGCCGCTTCTGTCTGGCGAACCTCGCCGACCAGTGAAGAACGGCCTGCTATTGCCCCCGCGTGCGTAGCATTTGACCAGAACGTTCAGAATGTTCTAAACATACAGAAGATGAACGAGCGATCGGTTGACCAGGCCCGGGCCGTCTTCGTCGAGGGCATGGGCGCGGCGTCGGCGACCTCCGGCGTGCTGTCGCAGCTGCAGGGGCGGATCTTCGCCGTGCTGTTCCTCGAGGACCATCCCCTCTCGCTCGACGACATCGCCGAGGCCCTTCAGCTCTCGAAGAGCAACATCTCCGTCAACATCCGGAACCTGGTCGAGTGGCATCTCGTGCGCCGCGTCACGGTGCCGAACTCGCGGAGGGATCACTACGAGGCCGCGTCCGACTTCTGGCGCGTCATGCAGGAGATCATGGAGCGGCGGTTCCGCTGGAACATCCGCCAGGTGATCGCGGCGTGCGACGAAACCGCGCGAACGGCCGGAGCCGGTCGGGCCGGCTCACGCGCCGCCGAGCGGGAGCGCGCGTTCATCGAGGGCCGGCTCGAAGCCCTGCGATCGTTCGCCGCCGCCGTCGACGCCGGGATCGAGGCGTTCGGGCGAGGCGAGCCGATCACGCCGCACGCGATGCAGGCGATCCACATCGGCCAGGGAAGAAAGCGATGAGCACCACGACCACGACGCTCCTCGACGAGGTCCTCCCCGAGTTCCACTTCCGAAGCCGACACGCACGACGCATCGGCGCGACGCCGGAACGCGTGGCGGAGGCCGTCGACGACTATCGGCTGGGCGGCGCAGCCTCGCTCCTGGTCAGGATCCGCGGGCTGCACGTCCCCTCGGGATCGATCCGGGACGCGCTCGTGGGATCGGGCTTTTCCGTGCTCGCCGAGCGCCCGGGGGTCGAGATAGTGGCCGGCACGACCGGACGGTTCTGGGCGCTCCGCGAACAGGCCCACATGGAGGCTCCGCGCGATCTCCAGGCCTTCCGTGCCTTCGATCGCCCGGGGTGGGCGCAGGGCGCGATCTCGATCCGCACGGAACGACTCGAGGACGGCGAAACGAACCTGACGACCGAGACCCGCGTGCGGTGCCTCGACGACGCGGCGCGCCGTCGATTCGCCGTCTACTGGTCGTTCATCAGGGTCTTCAGCGGATGGCTGCGGCGAGACTTCCTCCGAAGGGTCGCCCGGATCGCGGAGGGCGCCGGGTGAACGTGCCGCTGGTCGTCGCCGGAGCCCTCGCGCTCCTCGCCGCCGCCGTCCATGGGGTGGCCGGCGAGGTCCTCGTGGTGCGAAGGCTGTCGCCGAGAGGGCTGCCGGCCACCCGCTTCGGCGGCCCGGGGACGACGATGACGATGATCCGCGCCACGTGGCACATGACGACGATCGGCTTCCTCACCGTCGGATCCGCGCTCGTCCTGTCGGGCTCGGTCCTCCACGGCGACCTCGCTCGGGGGATCGGCCTGGTCGCCGCCGGCGCAGCCACCGGCTTCGCTGCGGTGGCCGTGGGTGGCGCCCTTGCTCGATCCCCTCGATCGCTGTTCCGCCACCCGGCCCCGGTCCTGCTCACCCTCGTTGCGGTGCTGGCCTGGTCGGGTATCGCGTGAGTCGACCGGGTGGCAGGGGTCGAGGCAGCCGTTGCGGTGAATCCGCAGCCTTTGGCTGGTCCTTATATCGTCACCTGAAGAGGAGGATGTGAGGATGCCAACGGACACCTCGGCTGTTGCCGCGGTCAACGGAGTCGAGCTGGGCTACCGCGTCGTGGGCGACGGCGAGCCGCTCGTCCTGCTGCACGGAGGTTTCGGGTCGGTCGAGATGTTCGGCCCCAACGTGGAGCTCCTCGCCGCCGGACGTAGGGTCATCGGCGTCGACCTCCAGTCGCACGGGCGCTCCCCGGCCGCCGACCGGCCGATGCGCTTCGAGACCATGGCCGACGACATCGAGGCCCTGATCCACAGCCTCGGACTCGAGCGCGCCGCGATCATGGGGTTCTCACTCGGCGGTGGAGTCGGGTTGCGGACGGCCATCCAGCACCCGGACGTCGTCGAGCGGCTCGTCCTCGTCTCCACCGTGTTCAAGCGGCAGGGGTGGTACCCGGAGATGACCGCGGGCATGGACGCGATGGGCCCGGAGACCGCCGCCCCGCTGATGCAGACCCCGATGTACGAGGCGTACCGGCAGATCGCTCCCCGGGTGGAGGATTGGCCGGTCCTCGTGACCCAGGTCGCCGAGCTCCTGCACATCGACTACGACTGGTCGACGGAGATTCCGGGCCTGCCGATGCCGGTCATGCTCGTGACCGGCGACGCGGACGGGATGCCGCCGTCCCATGCTGTCGAGTTCTTCCGCCTGCTCGGCGGCGGTCAGCACGACGCCGGCTGGGACCGCTCCGGGATGACCCACCACCGGCTGGCGATGTTGCCCGGCGTGACCCACTACGACATCAACGTCGCCCCGTCGCTCTCCGCGGCGGTCATTCCCTTCCTCGACGGCTCGTAGTCGGGCCAGAGCCCCACGAGCCCTCCGGTACCGGTGCATCGTCCCTCCCCTTCGATCCGCTGACCCGCGCGAGTCGCCGCTGTCGTCGGTGAATGACGAGTGCCGGGAATCGAAGCTACCCGTGCGTCGTTCGACGGCCCGGGGGTGGGATACGGGAGTTGGACCGAGCGCGTGGAGCCCTCCGGCGAGAGCTACCCGAGATCCCGCTCGGCGGCCGCGGCGAAGCACCCGAGCGTCGTGACCCACCCGCGGGCGTAGATCTCGTAGAGCGCCTCGCGGAACCCTTCGGATACCGCCTCCCATCCCCGGTGCTCGACCTCGACGAGCGTGCCGCCCTCGCTCGCGGTGAAGGTCGCCTCGACCTCCGTGGGCGGTTCGGGCAAGGAGTGCGGTCGCCAGGCCATCACGACGCTGCGCGGGGGATCCCACGTGACGACCTCGGCCCAGGGAAGGACCCGGCCGTCCGACAGGTGCTCGAGGATCGAGCCGGCCAGGCGGGCCTGGAACTCCAGACGCGTGACCTCGACACCCTCGTCCGCGAATTCGTTCACCACCCGCGAGTACGCGTCGATCGGCCACCAGGTACCCATGCGCTCGGTGAAGAGGTCGAAGACGCGCTCGGACGCACCCCGAACAGTCACGGCCTCGCGAATTGGCGCGACCCGCGCATGCTCGAGGTGGGGGTCCTCGAGGCCGGCCCTCAGGTCGATCCGCCAGAGGTTGGACCGGATGGTGTGCCCCGCGAATTCGACCTCGTGAACTCCGAGGTTCGTGAAGCCGTTCTTCTCGCAGATCCGGTTGGACGGGCCGTTCGTGATCCCGGGAAAAGCGTGGATCTGTCCGAACTTCCGCTCCGCCCTGGCCTTCTCCAGGATCTCGCGCACGGCCTGGGTGGCGATCCCTTTGTTCTGGAACTCGGGCAGGATCGTCCATCCGATCTCGTAGATGGTCTCGCCCTCGTGCGTCGTCTCCCAGATCATGACGGTACCGGCGGGTGACGTGGACCCGTCCGGGATCACCTTGAGCGGCCAGCACCTCCCCTCCGCGGCCATGACGAGCGACTTCGCGTGGGCGCGCTCGATGTCCTCCCTCGGCCGGGGGCCGCCCAGCTCGGCCATCATCCGCGGGTCGGTCTCGGCCTGGATCCGGAGCTCGACGTCCTCCGCGGACATCATCTCCAGCCTCATCGCGCCGGGATGATAGGCCGCTCGTCCCTGGCCCGTTCGCGGACCGGGGACCCCATCTCCCGAAGGGAGTCCCGACGAGTGGCAAGTGGTCGCCGTCACCCGTCGAGCTCGTGGTTCGGGGGGTTCAGCAGCAGGCGGTCTCCGTGGAGCGAAGCACCGGGAGCTCGCGGAGCCCGGGGGCCGGCGCATGGGCCGTGCCCTTGGTGGCACGGACGATGGCCGAGAATATCCCGTCGGCGACCTCGTGGGACGAGGTGACCGAGACGTCGCGGAAGCCGGCCTCGGCCAGGCCGCGCTCGTACTCCTCGAATGACAGGGCGCCGGCGACGCAGCCGACGTAGGAGCCACGTTCCGCCCGCTGCTCCGGCATGAGCTCGTTCGACGCCACGACGTCGGTGATCCCCACGCGGCCGCCGTGGCGGAGGACCCGGTGCATCTCCCGGAACACGCGGGGCTTGTCGACGGAGAGATTGATCACGCAGTTCGAGATGATCACGTCGACGGTGTCCGCCGGGAGCGGGATGTCCTCGATGTAGCCCTTCAGCAGCTCGA
This sequence comes from Actinomycetota bacterium, assembly GCA_045805265.1. Lineage (GTDB taxonomy): Bacteria > Actinomycetota > UBA4738 > UBA4738 > JACQTL01 > JBJMLO01. Next base: position 84,919 of record JBJMLO010000021.1, on the reverse strand, counting down.
CGTTCCTCGCACCGGCCTCTTGGACGTTCCGCCGGGCCAGGGCGAGCATCTCCTCCGTCATGTCGAGCCCGTACACCCGACCGGTCGGCCCGACCCGCTTCGCCGACAGCAGCACGTCGATGCCCCCACCCGAGCCGAGGTCGAGGACGGTCTCCCCCTCCCCCAGCTCGGCCACCGCCATCGGGTTGCCGCACCCCAGGCTGGCCAGCACGGCCGAGTCGGGGAGCTCCCGGGCATCGACCGCGTCGTAGAGCGCCGCCCCGAACCCGCCCTCGGCCCCGCAGCCCGAATCGCCGCACCCGCAGCCGCCTTCGGCGCCAGCATCGACGGATCTGGCCGCGTCCGCGTAGCGCTGCCTCACCTCTTCCCGCACGTCGCTCACCGCGATCCCTCCTCCAGCGCCCGGGCCACCCCGCGCAGGGCGTCCGGCGCCAGCGAGTAATAGGCCCACACGCCCAGCTGCTCACGGCGCAGGAATCCCGCGTCGGTCAGCTTCTTCAGATGGAAGCTGGTCGTGCCCTGGGACAGACCCAGCACCTCGGTCACGTCGCACACGCAGACCGGCTCGGGGCTGTTCGCCAGCAGGCTCACGATCCGCACCCGGTGGGGATCGCCGAGGGCCCGGAAGACCCTCGCCAGGTTCCCGGCCTCGTCGTCGGTGATCCTCGGCGCGGCCACCGGGGTGCAGCACGCCACGGGGGCCGGGTTCCGCTCGGCGCTCGTCTTCATCGACATCTCTCGATGGATGGTACGGCCAGGCATCGATGTTTGTCAATCCCTCTTCGGGCCCGCCGACGAGCTCGAGGCGCGGGCCCGGCATCGCGGCTACGCTGGCAGCGTGGACGGCAACGGCCACCGGAAGCGGCGCACGCGGCTGGGGGGCATGCTTCGCATGCGGTGCCCGAGATGCTTGCAGGGCAAGCTGTTCCGCGGCCTGATGGACATGTGGGAACGCTGCCCCCAGTGCGGGTTCCGGTTCGAGCGGGAGGCCGGGTACTTCACGGGCGCGATGTATGCCAGCACGCTGATCACGCTCCCGCTCGTCTTCGGCCTCTTCGGGCTGATGTGGCTGTTCAGCTCGAGGACACTGCTGGCGGCGGAGGTCCTGATCCTCGCGACGGCCGCGTTGACGCTTCCACTGATCCCGCTCGTCTTCCGGTACTCGCGCACGCTGTGGCTGTACTTCGATTGGCGTTTCGGCCCCGACCGGAAGACCGAGGGCCGCTCGGGAACGGAGGAATTCCGCCCGTCCTAGGCCGGGCCGTCGGTCCTCAACCGCCGAGGGAGTAGACGTCCAGCTCGAACCACAGGCCGGGATCGGGTCCGCCCCTCACCCCCCACCGGTCGGCGAGCTTGTCCACGAGGTAGAAGCCGAATCCGGTCTCCTCGTCCGGGACGTCGGGCACGTCCGGGACGCTCCGGCGAGCGGGATCGGAGACCTCGATCCTGACCACGCCCTGCTCCGCGGAAAGGGCGATGTCGATGCCGCGTCGCCCGTCGCGCATCCCGTGCTTCACCGAGGCCGTCACCAGCTCGGCGACGAGCAGCTCCACGACGTCGGCCCGATCGGTCCCGAGCGGCATCTGGAGCTCCGCGAGCCACCGCCGGGCCCGGTACGGGGCCTCCAGACTCACGTCGAGCGTCACCGCGGCGCGCATCGCCCCAGGAAGCATCCCCACGGGGACCACCCGTCAATCGAACGACGGATCCGCAGACGCCGAGCGGCGGCGCCCCGAAGGACACCGCCGCGCGGGTGGCGATTCCGAGTCGGTGGCCTCAGCTGGTGAACGCCGGGATGACCACCTGCGCCAGGAACCACAGGATCGCGATCACGATCAGCAGGATGAACCCGTACTTCGCGATCGCGTACCCCGTCAGCCCCGAGCCCTGGTTCGGCGGGGCCTCGTAGGGCTCGTGCGTGTGCGGAGGGTCGTAGTGCGTCATGGCCACTCCTTCGGTTTCGTCAGCTGAAGATGCTCACGCCGCCGGGCCCGATGAGGAGACCGATGACGATGAGGGCGATGCCGCCCAGGACGCTCCCCCGGACGAGTGCGACGATCCCGGCGATGACGAGCACGACGGCAATGATCCAGAGGAGCGACACTGCTCCGCCAGCGGCCAACAATCCGAGCATTCGACGTGCACCTCCTTCTGGGGCAGTCGCGTTGGGGTTTCGTTTCACCACCACTCCTTCCCGGCCGCCGATCGCTGCAAACTGACTGCCAGGGTGCTACGAATACGCGTTAGGGTGTCGTTTCGCGACATCTCGCCAGGGGTACCAACAGGCTCTCCGCTCGGGCGGAGAGCCACGTCGGGAGGTCACTCCCAGGGAGGGCACGGGGTCCGCTCATGGCGATGCTGGAGGCCGCCACGCCGGTCGTCCGTTCGTTCCGGGCTCACCCCTCCTCGCTCTACCAGGTCCGACAGTTCGTCCGGGCCCAGTCCGAGGGCGCGAAGCTGTCCGAGGAGGTGACCGACGACCTCCTCCTCGCCGTGTCGGAGGCCTGTGTCAACGCGGTCCTGCACTCCTCGAGCCGGATGGTGAAGGTCTCCTGGCGCCACGCGGCCGGCTGCGCCGAGGTCGTCGTCCAGGACGAGGGCGTGTTCCACCGGCGCCTCCCGATGCCCGAGATCGACGGCCCCAGCGGCCGCGGCATCCTGCTGATGATGGCGGTCATGGACGAGGTCACGATCCACGAGGGCTCCCCACGCGAGCCCGGCACGCAGGTTCGCCTGCGCAAGTGCCAGCAGGTGGACTAGCCGCCCGCGGTTCTCCCAGTCGGTTGCCACGAGTCGAACGTACGTTCTATCATCAGGTGATGCAGCTCGAGCGCGAGCCCCTCTTCGAGGTCGCCAGGCGGACGTTCGACACGCCCGAGTTCCGCGGCATCGAGTTCATCGAGACCGAGGCCAAGTCGGTCATCAACCGCGTCCCCGGCAACTTCCTGCCCTTCAACTGGACGATCAACCCATATCGCGGATGCACCCGTGCGTGTAGTTATTGCCTGATTGCGGACACACCCGTTCTCATGGCCGACGGGCGTACGAAACCCATAGGCGAACTGTCCGCCGGGGACAACGTCTGCGGGACGGTGGCCGGACCCAAGTACCACTATTTCGCAAGGACCAAGGTGCTCGCTCACTGGGCCACGGTGCAGCACGCGTTCCGGCTGGTGCTGGAGGACGAGACGGAGATCGTGTGTAGTGGGGACCATCGCTTCCTGAGCAATCGCGGCTGGAAACACGTCAGCAACAACGATCGTGGGCCCGATCGAGCACACCTGACGGTCAACAACAAGCTTATGGGAACGGGCCGCTTCGCGGCCGGCCCGCGACAAGGGCATGAGTACCGGCGCGGGTACCTCTGCGGGATGATCCGCGGCGACGGCCTCGTAAGAAGCGGCACCTACCTTAGCCACACGGGAACCGTGTACCGGAGCAACCAGTTCCGTCTCGCCTTGGTCGACTTGGAGGGGCTCCAGCGAACGCGGGGCTTCCTCACCGAACTCGCACTCCCTACTCGCGAGTACACGTTCCAGGCTGCAATCGGTGCCCGGAAGACCATATCGGCGATCGCAGCCAGCGGTCGCGAGCGCGTCGAAGCGATCCAGTCTCTCTGCCAGTGGCCCCGGGAACCGTCCGAGGAATGGATGAAGGGCTTTCTTGCGGGAATCTTCGACGCGGAAGGTAGCTACAGGAGCAGCATCCTCCGGATAGCGAACACTTCCGACGAGATCATTGGAAAGATCGTGCACAGTCTGCGCTGGTTCGGCTTCGCCTTCCGGGTGGAGGAAACCACTAGGCGCAACGGGCTCTGCTACGTGAGGCTACTGGGGGGCGTGCGTCAGGCGCTCCGCTTCTTCCACACAACGGACCCCGCGATCACGCGGAAACGATCCATCGAGGGACAGGCCATCAAGAACAATGCTCCGCTCCGGGTTGTGGCGATCGAGCCACTCGGTGTCGAGCTCCCCATGTACGACATCACCACGGGCACGGGCGACTTCATCGCCAACGGCGTCGTCAGCCACAACTGCTTCGCGCGGCCGACGCACACGTACATGGACATGAATGCCGGGCGGGACTTCGAGACGAAGATCGTCGTCAAGGTGAACGCGCCACAGGTGCTGCGGCGGCAGCTGGGCGGGCGGTCGTGGAAGGGCGAGCACATCGCGATGGGGACGGGGACCGATCCGTATCAACGGGCCGAGGGGCGGTACCGGCTGATGCGGGGGATCATCCGGGCCCTGATCGACTACCGGAACCCGTTCTCGATCCTGACGAAGGGAACGCTGATCCTGCGGGACCTCGACCTGCTGGTCGAGGCCGCCAAGGTGGCCGACGTGGCGACGGCGTTCAGCATCGGCACGGTCGACGAGGAGGTGTGGCGGACGACCGAGCCCGGCACGCCGCACCCCCGGCGGCGGCTGGAGGCCGTGGCCACGCTGAACGACGCGGGGATCCCGTGCGGCATCCTGATGGCGCCGATCCTCCCCGGCATCAGCGACCGGCCCGAGCAGCTCCGCGCCGTGGTGGAGGCGGCGATCGACGTCGGCGCGACCCACGTCTCGCCGATCATGCTGCACCTCCGCCCGGGCGTGAAGGAGGAGTTCATGCCCTGGCTCGAAGATCACCATCCCGACCTCGTGCCGCGCTACCAGCGCATGTACACCAGGGCGTACGGTCCGGCCGCGGACCGGAAGGCCATCGGCGCGCGGGTCGGACGGCTGATCGACGACGCCGGGGGGCTGCGGCCCCGGAAGGACCTCCAGATGCCCAGGTGGCGTCGCTCCGAGACCGGGAAGCCCGAGGTTCCTCCGTCGGAGCAGCTCAGTCTCCTGTAGCCCGAGGAGCGGGAACCCGGTTGCTAGAATCGATCCGCGCGTGGTGGCCGTAGCTCAATCGGTTAGAGCACCAGGTTGTGGTCCTGGGGGTTGGGGGTTCAAGTCCCCTCGGTCACCCTCTCCCACCCGCGGAGTCCCGGCCTGTATCATCCCCGCGGGCCTCTAGCTCAATCTGGCAGAGCAACGGACTCTTAATCCGCAGGTTCCGGGTTCGAGTCCCGGGGGGCCCACTCCGCAAAGCGTCCCTCTACCGGCGCGTCCGGTAGAGAGGCGTCGTCGCGTCGGGGACGCGATCCCCGATGGTCACAACGTGGTCACACCCGGGGCGCATCCGCCGAGGGCACCCTCGATCGCGTCCGTCTCGTATCCAAGGCCGTCGACGTCTCGCGCGAACCAGACATCGCAGAACGAGACGCCGCGGGGCACCGAGGTCGGCGAGAGGTGGCCCTCCTCACGGGGCCCCGGCAAGCGGCTCGGATCCGATGATTCCGATCGGTACCCTGGACTCCGACGCACGCGAGAGTGGCGGAATGGCAGACGCGCCGGACTTAGGATCCGGTGCCCGAAAGGGCGTGGGGGTTCGACTCCCCCCTCTCGCACCCTTTTGACTGCGGATGTTCACTCAGTCAGACCTCGGGGAGGGTCCGCCTGAGGCCGGAAAATGGCCTTCTTCCTCACGCTTGCTCACACGGATGCGGCGCGCCGTCGGCATCGGACGCCATTCCGGTGTCCCCGACGCGGCGACCTGCGGCTCCACTCACGGGCTCCGCAGCCTCGGCGCTTCCGAACTCGACAGCGCCTGGTGGGGCCACTCGGTGTTGCAGCTCCCGACCCCACCGATCGGGCTCCGACTGGGCGTGCCCCAGGTCTGAGAAGACCCGGCCGGCACGCCGGCGAGACCCCGCGAACTCAGGCGTTACGCTCGAACGCGCCGACGTCGCATTTCGGCCCCTGGGGGCGGTGGACGCCGCGCTGGTCCACGGAGACCGCGCAGGCCGTGGACGGGATGCGGTCGAGGGCCAAGCTGCCGTCGAGCAGGGCCAGTGTGAGCGTCGGCCCGCCGTTGTTCGCCAGGACCCCGAGCTTGGGATTCACGTTGAGCTTGTCGGAGGGCTTGCTCGAGAACTGACAGCCGTTCGTGGTTCCCAGCACGTTGTTTCCCTGCGATTCCACCGAGCCGGAGCAGTTCGGGCTTCCCGGAGTCGTGTTCGAGCCGAGGATCGTGGCCTTGAGCGTCGTCGTTCCGGCGCCCACGAACAGGCCGCCGCCGGCGAGCGTCTTCGTGTTGGCGACACCCTCCACCACGTTTCGGGCTACGGTGGTGTTCAGGAGGAGCAATGAGTTCGCGACAACCTCGAGGCCTCCCCCCGAGCCGCCGACGTCCCCCGTCGCCTGGTCGGAGACGACCCGGACGAGATTGTTGGCGATCGTCGAGTTCGTGATCCGCTCCGGTTTGGGGCCTTCGACCGCCATTCCGCCCCCGGCGCCGATCGCCTGGTTGGAACCATGGGCAGAGGCTCGCACGGCGTTGCGACTGATGGTGGATGCCATGATGGTGAACGGCGACGTGGCCCTGACCCCGCCGGCCGCGGCCGATGCGGTGGCGCTGTCCGAGGCGGCAACGGCCTGGTTCCGATCGACGGTGGTCCCGCTCATGGAGAACGGCCCCCGGTCGACATCGACGCCGCCGGCAACGGCCTCCGCCGTGTCCGCTCCGCTGTCCGCGCGGCTCGTGTTGTTCGAGATCGTCGACTGACGGATCGTGAGCACACCATCGGTCCCTCCGTCGGTCCAGACCCCGCCGCCCCCAGCTGTGGCCGAGGCGCCTGTCGCCGAGAGGTAGTTCCCGACGATCCGGGTGTGGTCGATCGTAAGGCCGGTGGCAAAGTTGGCCTGAACTCCTCCCCCCACCGCGATGCCGTCACCGCTGAGCGTCGTGGCCACAGTCACGTTGTTCGCGATCACGGACCCGCTGATGGCCCCCGACTCGATGGCTCCTCCTATGGCGCCGTACGCGGATGCCGGGGCCCCGGGCCCCCCCGTGCCCCGGGCCAACCCGACGTTCCCATTGATCGTGGAGGCGTCCACGGTGATGTCGGTGTAGTTCACGTCGACCGCCGCTCCAATCACAACGGGGTCGTTGGGGCCCACCGCGGTCGCGTGGTTGACGTCGACATGCGAGTGGATGAGGACGAGAGGCCCGCTGCTTTGGATGCCGGCGCCCGCTGCCGTGGCGAACAGGCCTCCGGTGGACGTCGCGACGGCCCGGTTGGAGCTCACGGTCGAAGAGAGGAGGGTGAGCGGACCACCGGAGACGACGCCGCCGCCGAAGACCTCGGAGCCGTTCGACACCACGTTGTGGAGGACCCGGGACGCCATCAGGTGCACCGGGCCGTTCGCGGAGTAGATCCCTCCACCCAAAGCGGTCGGGCCCGAGGCCCTGTTGTCCTGGACGGTCACACGGTTCAGCGTGAGCGTCCCGTTCCCCGACGAGCCCCGGAAGATCCCGCCACCGAACGCCTCCGTGCCGCTCGCGAACCCGCCCGAGATCGTGAGGTCAACGAGGTGAACGCTGAGCGTGGTCGGGATGGTGAGCGTCGTCCCCTCGAGATTCCCGTCCAGCGTAGCCGTCGGATTTCCGGCGAGCGTGAGGCTCTTGTCGACTGTGAAGTTCCCGATGCAGGTCCCCTTGATCGAGAGGGTGTCCCCCGGATTCGCTTCATCGATCTTCGTCTGGAGATCCGTCCCCGGGCAGCTCACGGAGATGGTGTTGGCGGACGCGGGTGTGGCACCTCCGACGACCGAGCTGACCATCCCGACCACAGCAAGCCCCGTGACCACGGCACGGCGCCTCGGCCGCCCCTCCCTGGATCGATTCACCTCTCCCCCCTCACTTCGGTCGAACTCCACCAACGCGGTCAGAACCACGATGGGTCAAACATTCTGGTGTGAAGCCCCGACCGCTGTCTACGGGTTCGTGACAGAATTCGCGAATCCCTCGTCCTTCGACATGTCGGGATGTGGACCGGATAAGGCGGAGCCGGCTCAGCCCGTCGAGATGTGCGCGTCGGATCGGCTCGAGCGGCCGCATCGCAGGCTGCAGTTCAGCCATCCTTCGCGGTGAAGGATGGCGGCCTCCTCCGTCCCTCCTGGCACCCTCCGTCGGGTCGGCCTGCTCGTGCTGTCGATGGTGATCCCGCCGCTTGCACCGCCGGAGGTGGATCGAATCCGAGCCCGTCCGCGGATCGTCGACCGCACTGCGGACACGAACACGCTGTTCTTGCGCGTGCCGGATATGCATTCTGGGGGTCGCTGTGAGACCTTCGGGCCGTGATCACCCTCTCGATCCAGGACGCGCGGCGGCTGGCGGTCACGGCGCAAGCGCTGAACGAACCAGGGCTTGGGTCGGTGGTGGACGTGGTCGAGAGGCTGGGACGGCTGCAGATGGACCCCATCGCGGCCGTGGCCCGGTCCGAGCGGCTGGTGCTGTGGACCAGGCTCGGCGCCTTCGACGCCGCTGAGCTGGACCGGGCGCTGTTCTCGGATGGCGCCCTGTTCGAGTACCGGGCGTTCATCCTGCCCATGCGGGACTTCCCGCTCCACCGCGAGACGATGCGTCGGTATGCTCGGGCCGTCCGGGCGGGCGGCTCTGCACGGGCTCGCCTCGTGGGCGAATGGATCACGGGGAACGCGGCGTTCCGGCGGTACGTGCTGGACCGGTTGCGTACCGACGGGCCGCTTCGGTCCCGCGACATCGAGGACCGTGCGGTCGTCCCGTGGCGGACCCGTGGGTGGAACGACGACAAGAACGTGGGGCGGATGCTGGAGATCCTGTGGGCGCTCGGCGAGGTCGCCACCGTCGGGCGTGATCGGGCAGAGCGGATCTGGGACCTCGCCGAACGGCGATACCCGCTCGACCGGGCAAGGCTGTCCCCGGCGGAGGCCGCTCGTCTCGAGGTCGAGTCCGATCTCCGCACGCATGGCATCGCCAGGCCCGGCTCGCTGGGGGTCGGGTTCGGCCTGCCCGCGCCCGGGCGGGAGCGGGCGATGGGGCGGCTCGAACGTGATGGCGTGGCGGTTCCTGTCAGGGTGGACGGCCTGGCCGGCCGGTTCCTAGCCCACGCGCCGACCCTCGACCAGGGGTTCCTGCCGAGGACGACCCTTCTGTCGCCGTTCGACGCGCTCGTCGCGGACCGGAAGCGGACCGAGGAGCTGTTCGGCTTCCGGTTCCGGCTGGAGATCTACGTCCCCCCGCAGCAGCGGGAGTTCGGCTACTACGTGCTGCCGATCCTGCACGGCGACCGCGTGATCGGGCGAATCGATCCGACGTACATGCGAACCGAGCGCCGGCTCGACGTGCGGGCTGTGTACGCGGAGCCCGACGCGCCGCCCGACGCCGGCCCTGCCGTGGCCGGCGCCATCGTGGAGCTCGCGAAGTGGCTCGGTGCCGAGGATGTGCGCTTCGGCCGGCGCATGCCGTCCGCCTGGAGAACGGCGCTGGCCGCCGCGGCCCGTGTCGACCGCGCGTCCTAAACCTCCCGTCTCGCACCACCTCGAACTGGGGCTCCTTCCTCGATTTGGCGCCGGGATGAGACACGGCCTCCGGAGCCGGTAGCGTTGCCCGTCAACTCGTCCGAGGAGGTATTCGCCGTGTGCGCGGAGTCATCGTCGAACGACCAGCAGCTCGACCGGGTTCGTCGTGCGGCGTTCGACGCGTGGGAGGCCATGGCTCCAGGCTGGGAGCGCCGGCGCGACTACCTGCGCGAGTTCTCGCAACCGATCACGGATTGGATGGTGGCCGCACTCGACCCGCAGCCCGGCCAGACCATCCTCGAGCTCGGGGCCGGAACGGGAGAGACGGGGTTCGCCGCCGCGCGGCTGGTCGGAGACGGCGGGCGGCTGATCTCCACCGACCTCCCGCCCGCCATGGTCGAGGTTGCCAGGCGACGGGCCGAGGAGCTGGGGGTCGGGAACGCCGAGTTCCGCGTGATGGATGCGGAACACATCGACCTGGAGACCGCCAGCGTCGACGGGATCCTGTGCCGGTGGGCCTACATGCTGATGCCCGACCCGGCCGCGGCGTTGGCCGAGAGCCGCCGCGTGCTCCGGCCGGGAGGCCGGCTCTCCCTCGCGGTCATGGGCGGGCCCTCCCGGAATCCCTGGGCGGCCATCGTCGCCCGGTCGATCGTCGAGCGCGGGCTCGTCCCTCCGATGGACCCGAAGGCGCCGGGCGGCCTGTTCTCGCTGGCCGACCCCGATGGCCTGCGCGAGCTCCTCGGACGCGCCGGGTTCGGTGACGCCCGGATCGAGGAGCTCGAGTTCCACCTGTGGTTCACGGACTTCGCGGACTACTGGAGCTTCGTCATGGAATTCGCCGGCGCCGTGGCCATCCTCCTGCGGTCCTTCTCCGACGAGGAGCGGACCGCGGTCCGGGAGACGACGGAGCGGGCCGCGGAGGGCTTTCGAACGGATCGGGGCTACGACCTCCCCGGCCTGTCCATCAACGCGTTGGCGTCCTGACCGCCGCGGCCACCATCAGGTTTTTCGACCGATTCCCCCGCACACGCAGCCGGGAGGGGTCATAATCGCCGTTACCTCAAGCGGCGGGCCGGGGGGGGCTCTCACGTGGGGAGGACATCGGGCTTCGGGCGCGCCCGGAGCGTGGTGGAGATGCGGATGAAGGCGCTGACTCGCGACGAGTCGAGGCCGGGAAGGAGAGGCTCAATGAGGTTCGTCCGGAAACCTCTCGCGTCGATCGGCGCGGTGCTCATGATCGGGGTCGTACTGGCGGCATGTAGCAAGTCATCCCCGCCGACCACCTCGTCGTCCGCGGCGTCGGGAGGAGCCTCAGTGCCCCAGACCAAGCCGACCGACTTCACCTCCGACTTCTCGGTGATGAAGCAGTACGCCGGCCTGGCCTCCCAGGGGAAGGGCCTGATCGGCGTCCTGCTCCCCGACACGACGACGTCCACCCGTTACGTGCAGTACGACGCGCCGTTGCTGACGAAGGCGCTGCAGACCGCCGGGCTCGGCTCGAGCGACATCAAGGTCGACAACGCGCACGGCAGCGCGTCGACGATGCAGACGCAGGCCGAGGCAGACATCAACGCCGGCGCCTCCGTCCTGCTGATCGACGGCATCGACTCGAGCAGCGGCGCGGCGATCGCGTCCAAGGCCGAATCGCAGGGCGTGAAGGTCATTGACTACGACCGCTTGAACACGGGCGGGCCGGCCGACCGCTACTACGTGAGCTTCAACAACGTGACGGTCGGCAAGACGATGGGCCAGGGCTTCGTCGACTGCGTCACGGCCTGGAAGGTGCAGAAGCCGAACGTCCTGATCATGGACGGCGACCCCACGGACAACAATGCGAAGCTGTTCGCGCAGGGGTACGACGGGGTGCTGGCCCCGCACTTCGCCGACGGCAGCTACGTCAAGGTCGCCGATCCCGCCGGGACGTGGGATCCCTCGACCGCCGCAACGATCTTCCAGCAGCAGTACACGGCTCACCCGAACATCAACTCGGCGATCACGGCGAACGACGACAAGGCCAACGCCGTCATCGCGATCCTGAAGAGCAACAACATCGCGGCGAACACGTTCCCGCTCACGGGCCAGGACGCCTCGTTGCCGGGGCTGCAGAACATTCTGACGGGCTTCCAGTGCGGCACCGTGTACAAGCCGATCTACCTCGAGGCCCAGGCCGCCGCCGCGCTGGCGATCGACCTCCGGGCCGGCGTGACGCCGCCGTCCTCGCTCGTCGGTGCGACGACGCAGGACAGCACCCTCAACAAGCCCATCCCGTCCGTGTACACGGTGCCGGTGTGGGTGACCACGGACAACATGGCCGACACCGTGGTCAAGGACGGCACCGTCAAGACATCCGACCTGTGCGCGGGCGCCGTCGCCAGCGCGTGCACGAAGTACGGAATAAGCTAGGGCAGTCTCGTTGTGGTCGGGCTGCATTCCGTGCTGCCCGACCCTTCTAACCCATCGAACCGGGAGGCGCCACGAGCAGTCTCGCCGCCGATGCAGGGGCCGGCGCCATGAGCGCGCCGGCCGCCGGCCAGGGCGAACCGCTCCTGCGCCTCCACGGCATCGGCAAGCACTTCGGTCCGGTCCGAGCCCTCTCCGATGTCGACCTCGACATCCCGGCCAGCCAGGTGACCGCGCTAGCCGGCGACAACGGCGCCGGGAAGTCCGTGCTGATCAAGTGCATCTCCGGGATCCACCCGCCCGATGGGGGGCAGGTGTGGTGGAACGGCAACCCCGTACAGGTCCGCACGCCCCGGGATGCCGCGGCCCTCGGGATCGAGACCGTCTATCAGGACCTCGCGCTGTGCGACAACCTCGACATCGTCCAGAACATGTTCCTCGGCCGCGAACGGGTGCACGCGGCTTCGCTGGACGAGGAGTCGATGGAGAAGGCCGCTCGGGAGACGCTGACCAGCCTCGCCGTCACGACCGTCCGATCGGTTCGCCAGCCGGTGGCGTCGCTCTCCGGGGGACAGCGTCAGTCCGTGGCCATCGCCAAGGCGGTCCTATGGAACTCGAAGCTCGTGATCATGGACGAGCCGACCGCGGCGCTCGGCGTGGCGCAGACCGCCATGGTCCTGGAGCTGGTGCGCAAGCTGGCCGACCGCGGGCTCGCCGTGTTGCTCGTCTCGCACAACATGAACGACGTGTTCCAGGTGGCCGACCGGATCGCCGTGCTGCACCTGGGGAAGATGGTCGCGGTGCGGCCGGTCGCCGAGCTCGACCGGCAGATCGTCGTCGACCTCATGACGACGGGCGTGTCGACCAGGGCGGCGCCGCAGACGAAGGCGGGCGAGGGGTAGGCCGTGGCGAAGCTCGACGAACCGTCCGCCGCACCGGAAACCGAGGAGCCCGTGGACGTCGATGTCGCGGCGGTGCCGGCCGAGCTCGTCGCGAACACCGTAGGCGAGTACCTCCGCGCGACCTGGGTGCGGATCAAGGGCGGCGAGACGGGCGTCCTCCCGGTCGTCGCCGGCATCCTGGTCGTATCGATCCTGTTCCAATCGCTCAACTCGCGGTTCCTGACCGTTGGCAATCTCGTCGACCTGCTGGTGCAGGCCGCCGTCATCAGCCTGCTGGCCATGGGCGAGGTCTTCCCCCTACTCCTCGGTGAGATCGACCTCTCGATCGGCTTCGTCGCCGGCATGGGCGCGGTCGTCATGGCCGACCTGTCGAAGCCCGCGCCCGGAGCGGGCTGGCCGTGGTGGGCGGCCATCATCGCGGCGCTGCTCGTCTGCGCCTTGATCGGCGCCCTTCAGGGAACCTTGATCACGCGGATCGGGCTGCCCTCGTTCGTGGTGACCCTGGCGGGACTGCTGTTCTGGGAAGGGGTGATGCTCCGGATCCTCGGGAACGGGGGGTCCATCCTCATCCAGAACAACGTCATCAACGACATCGCTAGCGGCAACCTCACGCGATTCGCGGGCTGGGTCGTGTTGCTCGTCGTCGTGGGGGCCTTCTCGATCCGGACGTGGCTCCGGGATGCCCGGCGCCGGGGCGCCGGCCTCACCGCCCCGCCCCCGGCCCTCACGATGGCCAAGATCGCGGCCGTCGCCGTGGGCGGCGTGGCGATCGTCCTGCTGTGCAACGCCAACCGCGGCCACCTGACGCCCGTCTTCGGAGTTCCGTGGGTCATCCTTCTGGTCTTCGGGGTGCTCGCAGGGTGGACATTCCTCCTCGGGCGGACGAGGTTCGGCCGGTACGTCTCCGCGATCGGCGGCAATCCGGAGGCTGCCCGGCGCGCAGGGATCAGCCTCCCCAGGATCCGGACGATCGCGTTCACGCTTGCGTCGTTCACCGCGGGGATCGCCGGCGTGGTCTACGCGTCTCGTCTGCGCTCCATCTCGACATCGCTGGACGGCGGAACGCTCGTCCTGTACGCGGTGGCGGCCGCCGTGATCGGCGGCACGAGCCTGTTCGGCGGCCGCGGAAAGCCGCTGCACGGCGTGCTCGGCGGCATCGTGATCGCCGCGATCGCCAACGGCATGGGCCTCCTGGGACTGAGCGCGGCCGTTCAGTTCATGGTCACCGCCCTGGTGCTCCTGGCGGCGGTCACGATCGACGCGCTGGCCCGGCGCAGCGGCCCCGCGAGCCGGTAACCCTCCCGCCCCACGAGCAGGGAGCCGGCAGGCGGCTGCCGGCTCCCTGGGTGTGTCCTTGCCCTCGGTCGTCTACGGAAGCCCGTGGTACCGGTAGGCGCCCGAGCCCCCGACCGTGGGGTCCCCGGTGACCTGGTGCCCGCCGGTCGAAGCGGCGCCCGTCGCCGACCCGACCGGCTCGAAGAAGCCGTTGGCACCCGGCAGCGGGTGGTAGCGGTAGACGCTCGTTCCTCCGACCTGGATCACGGTGCCAGCGTGGCTGACGCCAGAGGTGGTGCCGGATACGGGCTGGCTCCCGGCCGCCGGGCCGACGCGCTCCGGTGCTGTGCCGGTGGTGCGGGAGGCCAGGACGAAGAAGGTGACGGCGACGGCCGCCGCGACGAGCACCGCGGCCACGATCGCGAACCACGGGGACCGGTTGCCGGATCCCTGTCCCGGGAACCGAAGTGCGTCTGCCTTGGCGCTCATCTCGTCCTCCTTCTGGAGCGTCCGAGTTTCGATGAGCTGACCCTAGGCTCGTTGGTCCGGCGGTTCCGTGCCGGGCGCCACCACCGCGCCGTGATACCCGACACGCCCGCACACGGGAGGCGCGCCGAAGCAACCCGCCGCCGCGAGCGCGAGACCTATCGCTGGTCGGATCGAGGCTGCCGTGCCTTGGCCCGGACCACGTCCTGATCGCGTGGATCCAGCGGCAGCACCTTCTCCGAGGGTCGATCCCTCCTCGGCTTGGGCTTCTCGATACGAATGGATTGCACTGAGGACCCCCCCTCTCCCGGCTCGGGCGTCCGGGACCGCATCAGTTTGGCGCGTGACGGCGCCCGAGGGAATAGGCCGTGAGGCTCATCTTCCGGGCTGCGCCACGCGACCTTTGGTCCGCACCGCACGGCCCGTGCGTCGGAAGTCGATGCCGGACTGCGACCGCGAGCCCCGAGTGGCGGAGCTACTTCTGTGTCAGGACGTCGACCGGCCGGATATCGGGGGGTCCCACGAACAGCTCGGACGCCTTCGACATGAGCGCTTCGGCGACCTTACCGGAGAGGTGGGCCTGCCGGCCGGCGTCGTCCTCGAACGTGTCGAAGATGCCGTATTCGGACGGGCCGATGCGGATCGCGTACCACGTGATCGTGCCCGGTTCCTCCTGGACAAGGGGCAACGCACCCTCGAGGAACGCGGCGACCTCGTCCTCCTTCCCCGGCTTGGCCTCCATCCGGGCCAGGATGCCCACCTTCACCATGTGCTCCTCCTCCTTGTGGACAGCCCCAGCATCCTATTGGCCACCGGCAGTGGAAGCAGGGGTCTAGCCGGGGAGCCGTTCGAGGAACAAGGTCCACGTCGGCGTCGTTCTCGGCCATCCCTCAGGACTCGGTGACCTTCCCGTCCCGAATGTGGAAGATCTGCGAGTACTTCCACTCGGCAGTCGAACCGTCGGGCCGGGTGGCCGACGCCGTGCCAATCGAGACGACATGGTCGTCGGCCGGCTAGGACGTGAAGAATCCGGTGACCGTGTAGCTGTTGCCGCTCGCGGGACCGGTGTAGGTGCAGGTGACCAGGCTCGAGTGGCCCCCACCCTGGATCCCACGGTCGATCTCTCCGCTCTGCCCTTCCGGGGTCACGTACTGGAGCGACTTCCACAGGAAGTTGCTCGACGTGCTCACCAGGTGAAAGGCATCGGTCGACGAGTACTCATAGACGATGTCCACCGACCTTTCGGCCCCACAGTCAAGGGTCGTGCTCAAGGTGTTCTTGTTCGAGGGATCGGCGCGAGACGGCGCCTGGGCCAGGACGAGCATCAGGGAGGTCCCCAGCAGCAATGCGATGGCGGTGCGTCGCATTCGGATGTCTCCTTTCCCGGAAGGTCCTCCGCAAGCGTATGCCCACCCCTCGAAATCGGTCGAACGCGGCCCCGCGACGCTGTCAGAGCTCCCGCTCGCCGGAGCCGGCGTCGATTGCCCTGTCCCTCGGTCAGGGCGACGCCGTTCGGGCGCGTGTCGCGAGGAGGACGTGGAATGACGCGCCGCCTCCGGGCCGGTCCTCGACCCACGCCCGGCCGTGGTGCAGCTCGGCGAACCGGGCGACCAGCGACAGGCCGATGCCGGTCCCCGGCGAGGGCTGGTGCTGCGGCCCCTGCCGGAACGGCTCGAAGATCGCTTCCCTGACGCCCGCGGGCACGCCGGGCCCGGCGTCCTCCACGACGATCAGGACGCCCTCCTGCTCGGCGGAGACTCGCACCCAAATGTGGGTCCCTTCCGGCGTGTGCTTGGCGGCGTTCACCAGGAGGTTCTCGACGATGCGCTCGACGCTGGTGGGGTCGACCTCGGCGACCACCGACCCGGCGTCCACGTCCACCCTCCGCCGTCCGAGGTCGGACTCCTCGACGATGCGCTCGACCAAGGCCTTGAGATCGGTGGATTCCGTCGTGGGCTCGAGCTCGCCGCGGCTGAGCCGTTCGAGGTCCAGGAGGTTCGACAGGATCCGGTACAGCTTGCGGGCGTTCGCCACCAGCCGGTGGTTGAGGTCGCTCCGGACCTCGGGCGAGAGCCCCATGTTCGGCCGCTCGAGCGTAATGGCAAGCCCCATGATCGCGGCCAGCGGCGTCCGCAAGTCGTGGGACACCGCCTGCAGGAACGTGTTCTTCATGTCGTCGAGGTCCCGCAGCCGCTTCCCGGCCTCCCGCTCGGCCTGCAATGCCCGGTCGATCTCCACCTCGGCGCGCTTGCGGTCGGTGATGTCACGGATGTGGCCCGTGAACAGGGGGTGTCCCGGGAGATCCAGCCTGGTGATGGCGAGCTCCACGGGGAACTCGGTGCCGTCCCTCCGCAGCGCCGCCATCTCGATCCGCCTGCCGAGCACCGCGGACGTCCCGGTTGCCAGGTGCCGGGCCAGACCGGCCCGGTGCGCCTCCCGCCAGCGCACCGGGATGATGAGCTCGGCCATCTCGCGGCCGACGGCCTCGTCGCGGGAGTAGCCGAAGGCCCGCTCCGCTGCGGGGTTGAACTCCGTGACGAGGCCCTCGTGGTCCATGACGACGATGGCGTCCAGCGCCGAATCGAGGATCGCTGTCTTGCGCGCTTCGGTCTCCCGCGCAGCGGCGGCGGCCTCCCGCTCGCGCTGTAGTGACCGCGCGTTCTCGATGGCCACCGCGGCGTGCGAGGCCAGCACCTCCAGGACCCGGAGGTCGTCGTCGTCGAACTGGTCGACCCCGAGCTTCGACAGCATCACCACCCCGATGACCGCGTCTCCGTGGATCAGCGGGACGGACAGGAGCGACTCGTCGATGTCCGGGGTCCCGGGGATCGTGATGGCGAAGGGATCGTCGTTGGCGTTGGGCGAGTAGTACGACTTGCCGGTCGCCGCCACGTGCCCGGTGAGACCGTACCCGACCTTCGTGACGAGCGCCTCGAACGTCTCGCCCTGGTACTCGAGGAGCTCACCGCGGAAGGCCACCGGCAGCAGCGTCTCGCCGTCCGCGTCGAGGACGAACACCCTGCTGTTGTGGTAGTCGATGAGGCTCCGGAGCTCGCTGACGATGGCCTCGCCGATCTGCCGGACGTCGGTCAGGCGGTTGAGCTGAGCGGCCAGGCTGTGCAGCATCTTGAGCTGTGCCACCGACCGGGGCTCGCCCCCGCCGGACTTCCGGGGATCAGGGGTGGGGTCTGGTTTCTGCATCGGGCTGCGGCCTTCCCGCGGGGCTCTCGATCGTGGTTATCGGCCGGTGGCGAGGTCGAGTGGAGCCCGCCGTCCCCGGGGGGCGCTCGGACGGCCCGGGACTGGCCGTACAGTCCTTGGGTCGGGATGACGGTCGGCCAACCGCCGGGACGCGACGAGGGAGGGAGGGCAGCGGTGCGGGTTCTGCTGTGGCACGGGTGGCTCCTCGAGGGATCGGGGTCGAACGTGTACACGGCGCGAGTGGCCGAGGTCCTGCGATCGTCGGGGCACGACGTGCTGGTGGTGTGCCAGGAACCCCACCCCGACCGGTACCCGTGGATCGACGCCTGGGGCTCGGTGGGAGCAGACGGCCCCTCGGCCCTCACCACGCACGGAGCCTCGCCGTCCTCGACCGGGCGGTGCGTGCTGCTCCGCCCGCGGATCGGCCGGCTGCTCCCGGTCTTCGTCCTCGACGAGTACGAGGGGTTCGAGGTCGAGCGGTTCGTCGACCTGTCGGACGAGAAGCTCGAGGCCTATCTCGGGCAGAACGTGGAGGCGCTCCGGGCCGCCGCGGCCTGGCACCGCAGCGACGTCGTCGTTGCCGGCCACGCCATTCCGGGGGCCGTGGTGGCGCGTCGGGCCCTCGGCCCCCGTGCGTACATCGCGAAGGTGCACGGCAGCGACCTCGAGTACGCGATCGGCCACCAGCGACGGTACGCCGACCTCGCCCGCGAGGGCTTGGCGGAGGCACGCGCCGTCGTGGGATCCAGCCCCGACGTCCTCGCCCGGGCGGAGGTGGTGGTGCCGGGCATCGGGCCCCTCTTGCGGCCCGTCCCCCCCGGCGTCGACGCCCACCGGTTCCGCCCGATGCCTCGCCGGGAGGCGCTCCTTCGAACGGCCGCCGCCCTGGAGACCGACCCCGACACCGCTCGGGGCCGGCCGGCCTCCCTGGATCTCGACGTCCAGCGAGCCGTCGAGCGCCGAGAACCGGGGGCGCTCGACGCGCTGGCCCACCGGTACGACCAGGAGGTCCCCGACCCCGACGCGGCAGGGCGCCTCCGGGAGCTCGCCGGGCACGAGGGCCCCGTGGTCGGGTACTTCGGCAAGCTCATCCCGGCCAAGGGCGTCGAGCTGCTCCTGGCGGCGGCCCGCCTGACCCGGCACCGGCCGTCGGTGCTGGTCGTCGGGTTCGGACTGCACCGGGAGTGGCTGGGCGCGCTCGCCGCCGCCCTCCGGGCGGGAGACGCGGAGTCCGCGGCCTGGCTCCGGGAGGCGGGGGCCATGCCGCTCGAGCGGGATGACGTCGGGGGGGAAGCGGCCGGGGCGCCCGTGACGTTCACCGGCCGCCTCGACCACCGCTACGCGCCGGGCGCGCTGGCCGCCCTGGACATCCTGGTGGTGCCCTCGGTGCTCTCGGAGGCGTTCGGGATGGTGACCTCGGAGGGGGCCGCCGCCGGGGCGCTCCCCCTGGTGGCCGGCCACACCGGGCTCGGCCAGACCGGGGCTGCCCTGGAGCAGGCGGCCGGCCACCCCGGCCTGTTCACCTACGAACCCGGTTCAGGATCGGCGACCCGGATCGCCGCCGGCGTCGACCGGATCCTGTCGCTGCCGCCCGAGGAACGGCTCGAGATTGGCCGCGAGGTTCGAGCGTTCATCGTGGCCGAGTGGTCGTGGCGGCGGACCGCCGAGCGCCTCCTGGAGGCCTGGTCGTGAAGCCCACGGACCGTCGCGACCGCCCCGTCAGCCGGTGAGCCGGAGCGAATCGAACGGCGGCACCGACTCGCAGTTCGTCACCGTGTCGCCGTACAAGCAGACGTCGTAGCCCCCCTGCCCGTCCAGGACGTTGTTGCCCTTGCGGTCGCCGTCCAGGACGTCGTCACCCGGCCCGCCCAGGACGACGTCGGGCTGGTGGCCGCCGTACAGCCGGTCGTCGCCCGGGCCGCCGTCGATGTGGTCGTCGCCGTCGTCCCCGTACACGTGGTCGTTGCCGTCCCCGCCCACGAAGGTGTCCGGGCCGTTGCCGCCGAACAGCACGTCGCCACCCGAACCGCCGTCGAGCATCCGCCCCTGGCCGCCCGTGCCGATGACCACGTCGTCGCCCGGGCCCCCGGACATCCGCTCGAACTCGGGGCCGCCGCCGTCCTCGATGTCGTCGTTCCCCGTCCCGCCGATGTCGGTGTCGTTGCCGAGGCCGCCGAACAGGCCGTCGGCGCCCCCGCCCCCCACCAGCGCGTCGTTGCCGGGGCTGCCGTACAGGACGTCGTCCCCGGGACCGCCGCAGATCACGTCGTTGCCGTCACCGCCGTCGATGACGTCGTCGCCGCCCAGCCCGGCGACGACGTCGCGGCCCGGCGTGCCGGTCAGGACGTCGTCGCCCGGGGTCCCCACGATGGTGGCCGCCTGGCCCCGGCAGGACGGAGCACGTCCCTTCGGCGGAGCGCCCGGACCGGCCAGGCGCAGGCACCCGGTGTCGTGCTCCCCCTCGAGACACGTGGCGGTCCCGCCGCCGGCGATACGGTCGACGCCCGGCCCGCCGTCCAGGAAATCGCCCCCGCCGCCGCCGGAGATCGCGTCGTCGCCGACGTCGCCGTAGACGCGGTCGTTCCCGGGGCCGCCGGTGAGGTGGTCGTTGCCCGGCTCGCCGTTCAGCACGTCGCGACCGGGTCCCCCGTCGAGCAGGTCGTTGCCGCCCCACCCGCGCACGACGTCGTCGCCCTCCTCGCCGTGCTCCCGGTCGTTGCCCGGGCCGCCCGAGAGCTGGTCGTTCCCGGTCCCTCCGAACAGCACGTCGTCGTCGCGGTGCTGGCCGCCGCCCGTGATCATGTCGTCCCCGGGCCCGCCCCAGATCGTGTCCGGGCCGTTCTTGCCGAACAGGCCGTCGTTCCCCTCTCCGCCCAGGATGCGGTCCCTCCCGTCGCCGCCCAGGACCACGTCGTCCCCCGGCCCGGCGCAGATGACGTCGTTCCCGTCCCTGCCGTCGAGCTGGTCGTCGCCGCCCAGCCCGGCGATCACGTCCGGCCCGTCGGTTCCCTTGATGAAGTCGTCCCCCGGAGTCCCCACGATGGTCACCGGCTGGCCGCGGCACGTCATCCCGCTCGCCGACGAGGGGAGGCCGATGGTGGGTGAACCGGAACCATCCGGTCCGGGC
Source organism: Actinomycetota bacterium (assembly GCA_045805265.1). Taxonomy (GTDB): domain Bacteria; phylum Actinomycetota; class UBA4738; order UBA4738; family JACQTL01; genus JBJMLO01. Next base: position 64,148 of record JBJMLO010000021.1, on the reverse strand, counting down.
GAGCCCGTGCACGCCGCGGCGATGACGAGCAGCAGCGAGACGATGATGACGCGGGTCGTCGTCAATGGGCGCCGGGTCGGGGAAGGCCTTCGGGGAGACGGACCGGCCGAGTATATCGGTGGACACGCGATTTCTCGGGCCCTCCGGTCATCGTCGGCGAGCGTCGACCCCCATGGTCGCGTCGCCGCTCGGCGCCCGGTCCATCGGTGCCGATTCGACGTGACGGTTCGTCGCTGTTCCCGCGCGAGCCGGGGGTAGACTCCGCGCTGGGCAGTACCGGAGCGCCTCCGCCGAGCGCCCGCGGTCGCGGCGGGGGTCGCACCGACGGGGGGCCCGCGTGACGTCCCCGAGGAGAGACCGACCCGTGTCGCCGTCCCCAGAGGATCCCCCGACGCCCCAGAGCGCCGCTCAGGGGGCAGCCGACCCAGGGTCCGAGGAGCCGGACGCCGGGGCCGGGACGGGTTCCGGAGGACGGGCGGCCGAAGCGTCGGGGCCGGCCAACCGGGGCCCGTGGACGGCCGCGGCGCGCGACGCCCTGCGGATCCTCATCCCGGCGGCCCTGGTCGCCATGACGGCCGTGGTGCTGGCCGCGCCGTTCCTGCACCTGTACAGCCACGAGCATCTCCGGGTACCGCTGGGATTCGACACCCCCAAGTACGTGTGGCGGGCCAACCTCGTCGGGGGCGAGGGCGTCGCGTCGCTGGCCGGGTCGGCGCCGACGACCTACAAGGTGGACCCCGGCCGTGTCGGGCAGCCCGTCCTGACCTCGCTGGTCCACGCGGTGGTCGGGGTCAGCCCGTTCCGCTTCTCGTTCGTGGCGCCCGCGGTCATGGCGGTCGTCATCGGGCTCGCGGCGGGGGCACTCGCGGTGGGGCCCCTGCGCGAGCCCCCCTGGGCGTTCCCGGTCTACGCCATCGCGGTGGGGGCCTCCGTGAACGTGTTCCTGACCGGGGTGGGCTACGCGGACAACCTCATGGTCGACGGGATCGCCGTCGCGATCGCCGCCGTCGCGGTGGCGGTCTCGGGCGGACGGGCCAGCATCGGGGCACTGGCGCTGCTGTTCGCGGGCGGCGTGCTGACGCATTCCGTCTTCATGTTGCTGCTCGGGCTGATCCTGGCCTGCGTGGTCGCGGCGAGCGTGCCGGAGTCGCTCCTGGCCGTGCGCCGGAAGCGCGCACCCCTCAGGCGGACGCCCGCCGCCCGCCTGGCGATCGCCCTCGCCGTCGCGGGGGTCGCGGTCGTGGTCGCGGTGCTGGTCACCCCGAGCCATCCGCAGGGGGCCCCCGCCGTGCCCCGCTACGTGAGCATGACCAAGCTCGGGCTGTTCGCCCCGAAGTACCACTTCGCCGTCGTCGGGGCGGCGGCAGCGGCCGGCATCGTCGCCCTGTGGTGGCCGAAGGACCCGACCCGGCGCCGGGGGATGGCGCTGGCGGTGGTCTGGGCGCTCTCGGCGCTGGCGGCGGTCGTCGCGCTCGTGCAACTCCACCATGCCGTGCCGGCCCATCGGGTCGTCGGGTTCGCGTTCGGGATTCCCGTCCTGGCGGCCGCCGCGGTGACCGGCGTGGCCAGGCTGCTCGCGTCGAGGGGTCCGGTCGCGGTCCGCGTGGCCGGCGGCGTGGCCGGCGCCGCGCTCGTCCTCGCGGCACTCGGGTACACCGTGGCCATCGGGTACGACGCCTGGTCGGGGAAGTCCCAGTCGATCAACCCGGACGCCTATCAGCAGGCGCTCACGGCCGGCCGGTACCTCGAGGACGCCCACATCGAGCGGCCCGTGATCTTCGTCGTGAACCCCGGGACCCCGCAGCCCCGCCTCGCGCTGTACGAGAACTTCGGCCTGGTCCGGGCGGCCGTCCCCCCGAGCGTGATCAGCAGGACGTTCGTGTACCTGGGCGATCCGGCGCAGCTGCGGCATGGGCGGCCCACGCTGCGCACCAACCAACCGGCGTTCGACACGACTTCCCGCCGGTACTTCCAGTACCTGGAGCCGTACCTGGGGGCCCACCCAGTGGTGTTCCTCCTCCGGGCCCAGAATCCCTTCTCGCCCCCGTCCGGCCGGCTGCACGGCGCCTGGCCGATCACTCCCGACGTGGTGCTGCTCGCCGGTCCCCGGGTCGAGTCCGCCCGACCCGCCCCCGTCCGCCTGATGCCGCTGTCGCAGGGCACGCTCTCCGGGTGGACGGCCGGGATCCTCGCGCTGCTGTTCGTGGCCGGGTTCGGGTGGTCGGCCGCGCTGGTCGACGGGGGATGGTGGGAGCGGGCGGCCCTGGCCCCCGCTATCGGGGTCGCGGCGCTGGTCGTCGTGGGGCTCGCCGGGAGCCGGTTGGGCGCCGGGCTGCTGGGCTCTTCGGGCACCGTCCTCGCCGCGACGGCCGCCGTCCTGGGGTGGGCCGCGTTCGGGGTCCGGGCCTGGCGCCCCTGGCGACTGCTCCGCCGTCGGGCGTCCGGAGGGCGGCCCGTGGAGACCGCTCGGCCCGCCGAGGAGCCCGGCTGACGTCCGTCAGCCGGCCCGGGATTCTCGCTCCGCGAGCTCCGAGCCGTTCGACGCCGCGCGCTCGGCGCGAGACAGCCGGAGGCCCCGGAACCTGGTCACCCACGTCGGCGCCTCGGTCGCGGTGAAGACCGTGCGGGGGTGTTCGGCGAACGTGACGTCCAGCCCCCCGGTCAGGTCGGCCAGGGAGTTGTAGAGCAGCGCGAGGCAGGACGCGATGATCGACCCGACGACCACCAAGCCCCCCGCCACCCACACGACCCGGGCGAAGATCCACCCGCCGTTGAAGCGGAACTGGTGCCCCACCCCGCTCGTATTGACGAGCTTCTCGACGGAGTGGAGCACGCCGGTGGCCTGGAGCAGGGCGTAGAGCACCGCGAGCCCCGCGACCAGACCGGCCATGGCCAGCGTCCCGAACAACAGGGACATGGTGAACACGGACAGCGGCCCGACCCGGGCCAGCCGGAGGCGCACCTCGGTCGGCTCGACGAGATCGTCCGGCTTACGGCCCCCGAGCGGACGACCGACGAACGAGTCGCCCGAGACGAGGACGCGCGAGGTGTCGACGGCCGGCGGCCGGTCGACGACCACCGCGGCGGTCGGGCGCCGGCGTGCCGTCCCTGTTCCCTCACGACGCCGGGGCGGCGCCGTCGGCCGACGACGCCTGGGGTCCTGCTCATCTCCGATTTCGGTCGGTTCGGCCGACATGGTCTCGTCCTTCCTGCGGAGCTCGCCCGCGTCGTTCCCTCGGTTCTCGATCCTCACGGTGTCGGTGTGGCGGTCGGGGCGCCGACCTTGCCGCCGTCGGAGGGCGGCGGCGTGCCGGAGCCCACGGACAGCGGCGGTGTCGTGTCGTAGCCGTTCAGGTCGGGGGTCGGGAAGTCCTTGACCTGCCTCCCCGCCATCGCGTCGGTCATGAAGTCGTGCCAGATCAGCGCCGGGACGGAGCCGCCGAAGACGTCCGGGAACCCCTCGATGTCGTGCATCGGGATCTCTCCCTTGGGGTATCCGACCCAGACGCACGTGGCGAGCTGCGGTGTGTAGCCGCAGAACCACGCGTCCTGGAAGTTCTGCGCGGTGCCGGTCTTGCCGGCCACGGGCCGCCCCGCCAGCGCGGCGGCCGTACCGGTCCCGTGCTGCACGACCCCCTGGAGGGCGTACGTCACGAGGTCGGCCTCGGTCTTCGTGAGCACCCGGGCCGGGGCGCCGGTGGGCTCGACCACCGTGTTCCCCGAGGGCCCGGCGACCGAGAGCAGCCCGGTCGGGTTGTGCCGCACCCCCTGCGACGCCAGCGTCGCGTACCCGGTGGCCATGTCGAGCGGCGTGACCGTCTGGGTTCCCAGCGTGATGGAGCACACCGGGGACAGGTGGTGCTCGATGCCCATCCGGTGGGCCATGGCCGCCACCTCGTCCGGCCCCACGTCCAGCACCAGCTGGCTGAAGATCGTGTTCACGGAGTTCGCGGTGGCGTCGAGCAGGGTCATCGTCCCGGCGGACTCGTCCGCGTAGTTCGAGACGTCCCACGGCCCGGCCACATTGGTCTTCGGGTCGGTCGTCCGGCACCGGGGGTCGGTGATCACGATGTGGGGCGGTCCGGACCACCTGGACAGCAGCGAGATCCCCTGGTGCACCGCGGTGGCCAGTGTGAAGGGCTTGAACGCGCTTCCGGCCTGCCGCCGGGCCCGCGTGGCGAGGTTGAAGTGGGTGTCCGTGGCCTCCTTGCCCCCGCCCACCATGGCCAGCACCTGGCCGGTGTGCGGGTCGATGGCCACGAGCGCCGCGGACGGATCCCCGGGCGCCGACAGGTGGCGTCGCACCGCGCGGTCCGCCGCCCGCTGCAGGCCGAGGTCGAGCGTGGTCGTGACCCGCAGGCCGCCCTGGAACGTCCGGTGCACCCCGAAGCGGCCCTCGAGCCTGCCCTTCACGAAGTTGACGAACGACGGCGCCCGGGACGGTACGGGCGGCGCGGGGTGCACCTTCACCGGGCGGGACTCGAGGTAGTCGGCCTTGTGGGCCGTGATCATCCGGAGGTGCGCCATCCGGTGGAGCACGTAGTCCCGGCGGTCACGGGCCGCCCCGGGGAACCGGATCGGGTCGAACCGGGCCGGCGCGGCGATGATCCCGGCGAGCGTGGCCGACTGCTGGAGGTTCAGCTGCGACACGTCCACGCCGAAGTACGCCTCCGCGGCGGCCTCGACCCCGTAGGCGCCGTGCCCGAAGTACACCTCGTTCAGGTACCGACCCAGGATCTGGTCCTTGGTCAGCTGCCGGCTGAGCTTCTGGGCGATGATCGCCTCGCGCACCTTCCGGGCGATGGTCCGCACCCCGGACGTGTAGACGTCCTTCACGTACTGCTGCGTGATGGTCGAGCCGCCCTGAACCACCTCGCCGCGGACGAGGTTCACCCACGCGGCGCGCGCGATGGCCGTGAAGTTCACGCCTCCCTCGGAGTAGAAGTCGGCGTCCTCCGCGGCGATCACGGCCTTGCGCAGCGTCACCGGGATGCGCCGCAGCGCGACGGGGGTGCGGTTCACGGCGTCGTGCAGCACCGCGATCAACTTGCCGTTGCGGTCGTACACGAACGTCGTCTGGGGGATCGGCGACGTGGGGGGGACCCTCGTGTCGTCGTACACGGCCTGCAGCGCGTCGGTTCCCGCGCTCACCGGCCGGAGGACGACGAACAGGCCGGTCCCGAGGAGGCCGGCGATGAGCAGCACTGCCATCAGTGCCTTGCCGACCGCGGGCAGCCCGGCCAGGCGACGGCTCACGGAGCGAGGCCATGGAGTCATCCCTGTCCGGACAACTTCCCCGGGGCACCGCCGGCCCAAGCCTGAACTCTGCGAAGGAACCGCGGCGGAGGTGTGGAGCTTTTGCTACGAGGGGCAGCCGGACTCGTCCGGCAGGAGCGGGCGAAACGCGATGCCGAAGGTCTGGCCCTCGCTCGTCCAGGGCGAGATCTCGGTGGCCCGCCGGACCGACGGCATGAGCTGGTCCAGGTCGGCGCCGTCCGTGGTCCCGCACCGGACCGCGCGGAGGCCGCCCGCGTCGGGGACCGCCGTGCCGAACCCCGCCAGCGGCGTGGCCAGGGGCCACGCGACCGCGGGCTCCTCGGGCCCGGAACCGGAGGAGGGGTCGCCCGGGGTCACGAACAACCGGAGCGCCCGGGGCTCGTAGGGCCGGGAGTCCCCGACGGATCCGGCGGGGAGCACCGCGGCGGGATCGCCCAGCTGGCCCTGGAACCGCTCCAGCGCCCGGACGGCCGCCACCTGATCGCCGGTGACGCCTCCGGGCCCCGGTCCGTGGTCGATGCCCAGCGCGGAAGCCTGGACCACGTGGTGCCCGCCGTCCGCGTTGACCGTGAACACGGTGGTCGGGGCGTCGGCGATTCCGCCCTGCGTATAGCTGGCGTCCTCGCCGAGGAGCCCGGCGCCGCGGGCCAGCTCCAGGATCCGCTGGACCCCCGCCTCCGTGAGCTGCTGGACGAGCAGCGGAGACAGCGCGGGCTGGGGATAGATCTCGGTCTGGGCTCCCTGGGTGATGAGCCGCCCGTCGCCGAACAGGGACAGCGAGGGGAGGCGCACCATCGTCACGGTCGGCGTCACGAACCCGCCGATCTGCTCCACGCGCAGCACGAGGTCGTCCGGCCCCGTGGGGTGCGATATGCCGGGGGTGGGAGGGGAAGCGACACCCGACGGTCCACCGCCCGTCCCGCCGCCGCCGTTCGCTCGGCCGCATGCCGCACCCAGCAACCCGAGCACGACCGCGACCGTTGCGAGGCAACGGAGCGAGGACCTGGTCATGGCGCTTCGACGCTCCGGTGGGGGTGCCAGGTTCCCGGGCCACCCGACCATCTCCGAGATGCGCGTGCCGGCCCCACCGTGTACGACAATACGCGCGGTCACCATCGCGCAGGGAAACCGGGAGGGCTCATGTTGCTGGACATCGAGAAGACGGATTCGCCCCGAGGCTTCCGACTCGTCGGCGAGCTCGACGCTTCGAACGTGGCTGCACTGTCGGACTCGCTGAAGCCGGAGATCGACCGCGGCGGCGATCTGACCCTGGATCTGGCGGGGCTAGCCTTCATGGACTCCACCGGGATCCAGGTCCTCGTCCGCACCGCCCAGGGCCTGGAGGGGCGGGGGAACCTCATCCTGGTCTCCCCCGGCAGCCTCGTCCGCAGGATCCTCGAGTTGATCCCGGTCCAGAAGCTCGACAACGTCGAGATCGTCGGCGACGAGGACGAAGCCTGACGCGTGCCGGCTACCCGGCGGCCAGGTTGTGGGTCGCCCCCGCCTGGGACTCGGCGACGATCCGTCGGCACACCACCTCGAGGATCCGCAGGGCGATCGCGGGCTCGGCCTCCAGGACCTCCCAGAACCGCTCCCGCCGCAGCGTGAGGCACCGGGTCGGCTTCGTGCACCGGACGGTCGCCGTGGCCGGTCCCCCGCCGAGGAGCCCGATCTCCCCCACGAACTCTCCGGCGCTGACCGTCCCGACCACCTGTCCGGCCCGTTCCGCCTCCGCCTCCCCGTCCAGCAGCAGATGGAACCGGTACCCGACGACTCCCTGCTCGGCCAGGAAGCTTCCCGGCTCGTGCTCGGTGATCGTCGCGGCGTCGGCGAAGCGCGCCAGCTGCTCGGGCGGCACCGTCGAGAACACCGTGACGTGGCGCAGGGACTCCGGATCGACGTCGCTCATGGATGCGAATCCTGCCACACCGGCGCCCCGGTCAACCCAATCACGTCGGCCGTGACGAACGGACGCCGCGGCGGCCTTCCCGCAACGCCCGCTCCAGGGCCCGGAACGCGCGCCCCCGGTGGCTGATGCGGTCCTTCTCGTCGGGAGGAAGCTCGGCCATGGTCCGGAACTCGCCGGTCGGAACGAACGCCGGGTCGTACCCGAAACCGCCCGCGCCCCGCGGCGTCAGGATGATCCGGCCCTCGCAGGTGGCCTCGGCGTAGGCGAACCACCTGCCGGGCCAGGCAACGAGCGCCACGCAGCGGTATCGGGCCGTCCGCCGGTGGTCGGGGACGTGCCGGACGGCCTCGAGGAGCTTGGCCAGGTTCCGCTCGTCGGAAGCGGCCTCGCCCGCGTACCTCGCCGAGTGGATCCCGGGCTCGCCGCCGAGCGCATCGACCTCGATGCCCGAATCGTCGGCCATGGCGGGGACGCCGGTCGCCGCCGCCACGGCCCGGGCCTTCTGGGCGGCGTTCTCGACGTAGCTCTTCCCGGTCTCGGCCACGACAGGCCACTCCCGGGGGTCGTCCTCGGCGGTGACCCACCGGACCGGCCACGTGGAGCAGATCGCGAGGATCTCCCGGATCTTCCCGGGGTTCCGGGAGGCCACCGCCAGCTCCTCCGGGAACCCGGCGCCGCCGGAGGTCCGGACCGTGGGGGGCCCGCCGGCGCCCCGGGGGTCGTCGTCGGGGTCGGGTGGCGGCGTGATCACCCGGCGAGCGCGGCCCGCTGGACCTCGACCAGCCGCCCGATGCCGACCGACGCCAGATCCACCAGGCTGTCCAGCTCGGCCCGGGAGAAGGGCTCGCCCTCGGCGGTTCCCTGCACCTCCACCAGGGACCCGGAGCCCGTCATCACGACGTTGAAGTCGACCGCCGCACGGGAGTCCTCGGAGTAGCACAGGTCGAGCAGCGTCTCGCCCTCCACCAGGCCGCAGCTCACGGCGGCGACTTCCTCCCGCAGCGGGTCGGCCTGCAGGGCCCCCGACTCCCGCAGGGTCCGGACCGCGGCCGCCAGCGCGATGTACCCCGCGGTGATGGAGGCCGTCCGGGTCCCACCGTCGGCCTGCAGCACGTCGCAGTCGACCCAGATCGTGCACTCCCCCATGGCCGAGAGGTCCGTCACGGCGCGCAGCGACCGGCCGATCAGGCGCTGGATCTCCTGGGTCCGGCCCGACGGGCGGCCCTGCTGGACCTCCCGGGAGGACCGGGTCTCCGTGGCCCTCGGAAGCATCGAGTACTCGGCCGACACCCATCCGGAGCCGGTCCCCACCTTGAACCTGGGGACCCGGGGCTCGTAGGACGCAGCGGCCAGGACCCGGGTCTGGCCCATCTCGAACAGCACCGAGCCCTCCGCCCACTGCAGGTACCCGAGCTGGAGGCTGATGGGACGGAGGTCGCCGGGCCCCCGCCCGTCAACCCGCGCCCCGGCCAGATCGGCGGCGGTCACTGGTTCACCTCGACGGCCAGGCCCTCCTGGGCGAGGAGCAGCTCGCCGTCGTAGGCCTCGGTGGCCTGTTCCAGGGAGACGTTCCGGTCGGATCCCGGCCAGAAGTGGGACAGCATCGTGCGCCGCGCCCCGGCCCGCGTCGCGTGCACCGCGCCTTGTCGCGCGGTCAGGTGAAAGGGCTGCTTGCCGCTCTGCAGGTCCAGGTCCTGCCAGCTGGCCTCGATGATCAGCAGGTCGGCGTCGCGGGCGATGACCTCGACCTCCTCGCTGGGACCGGTGTCGCCCGTGTAGCACAGCACCTCCCCGTTCGCGGTGATGCGCATGCCGGAGTTCGGCACCCAGTGGGGCAGCAGGCGCGTCTCGAAGCCGAACGGCCCCACCTCGAACCCCCGGCCGGCCTCCACCTCGTGGACGTCGAAGACGCCGCGCATCTGCTCCCGTCCCTCCTCGTCCTCGAGCGCCGCGATGCGGCCGAGGGTCCCGGGCGGCGTCCACAGGGGCAGCGCGGCCAGGTCCTCGGCCGCGAAGAACCGGGCGATGAACAGGGGGTACAGGTCGAGGCAGTGGTCCATGTGCTCGTGCGACAGCACGATCGCGTCGAGCTCCGTGTGCTCGATGTGGCGCTGGAGGTTCCCCATGGCCCCGGTCCCGAAGTCGAGCGCGAGGCGGAAGCCCTCGTGTTCCAGCAGGTACCCGCTGGCCGCACCGCCCGCGGCGGGGTAGGCCCCGGAGGAACCCAGGACCGTGACCCTCACGGCGCGGTCCTTCCGACGACCTCGATCTCCGGACCCAGGAACCGCCGCCCGAGCTCGCGGAACGACTCCGGATCCCCGGTCGTGAGGAACTCGTGGGCGGGAGGCGAGTCGTCGCTGCGCAGGAGGGCGTCGCGCAGCAGCGCGGCGTACACGTCCCTCGCCGTCTCCTCGGCCGAGGAGATCAGCACCACGTCCGGGCCCATCACCACCGAGATCAGACCGGACAGCAGCGGGTAGTGCGTGCACCCCAGGATCAGCGTGTCGACGCCGGCCTCCTTCAGCGGCTCGAGGTACTCGACGGCCGCCTCCTGGAGCTCCTTGCTGGACGTGTCGCCCTGCTCGACCCGCTCGACGAAGACGGGGCAGGCCCGTGAGAGCAGCTCGACGCGGAAGCCCTCGCCGTCGAACGGCGGGTGGGCGAGCTCTCGGGCCAGGGTGGCCATGCGCAGCACCGCGCGGTCGTACGCCCTGCTCGCCACCGTGGCCTCGGTGCCGATCACGCCGATCCGGCCGTTCCGGGTGGCCCGCACCGCCGCGCGCGCGCCGGGGTCGACCACGCCGACCACCGGGGTGTCGTGCGCTGCCGCCAGGTCGGCGATCGCGGCCACCTCGACCGAGTTGCAGGCGACCACCAGCATCTTCACGTCGCGCCGGACGAGGTCGCCGGCGATCTCGAGCGCGAACCGCCGGATCTCCTCGAGGGGACGCGGCCCGTAGGGGTACCGGGCGGAGTCGCCGATGTAGACGACCGGCTCGTTTGGCAGGAGGTCGAGGATCGCCCGGGCCACGGTCAGCCCCCCGACCCCGGAGTCGAACACGCCGATCGACCGGCTATCGGCCACGGGTCCCCCTCACCACCACAGCGCCTCCGACACCTGCTTCTCGGCCTGCGCCGCATCGGCGGCCCAGGCGTTCGTCGAAAGGTACTTCCACCCGCCGTCGGCGAGCAGGCACACCACGTGGCCCTCGTCGAGCTCCGCCGCGATGCGCCGGGCGGCGTGGATCACGGCCCCGGAGGAGATGCCGGCGAAGATCCCCTCCTGCCGCGTGAGCTCCCGCGTCGCGGCCAGCGCGTCCCGGGAGTCCACCAGGAACTTCCGGTCGAGCGCCGACTCGTCGAGGATGGGCGGGACGAACCCCGCCTCCAGCGACCGGAGCCCGTACACGAGCTCCCCCAGCTCGGGTTCCGCCGCGACGATCCGGACCTCCGGGCGATGCTCGCGGAGGCGCCGCCCCACGCCCATCAACGTGCCCCCGGTGCCCAGCCCCGCGACGAAGTGCGTGACCTCCGGGCAGTCCCGCACGATCTCCTCGCCGGTGCCGTGGTAGTGGGCGGCGGGGTTCGCCGGGTTCCCGTACTGGAACGGCATGAAGAACCGGTCGCTCTCGGCCATGGCCCGGGCCACCTCGATCGAGCCGTTCGTGCCCTGGTCGGCCGGCGAGAACACGATCTCGGCGCCGAACAGCTCGAGCAGGCTGATCCGCTCCTCGCTGGCGTTGTCCGGCATGACCACGGTCAGCCGGTACCCCTTGCGCCGGGCCACCATGGCGAGGGCGATGCCGGTGTTCCCGGAGGTCGGCTCCAGGATGATCTTGTCGGGCGTGAGTTCCCCGGACCGCTCGGCCTCCTCGATCATGCGCTTGGCGATGCGGTCCTTGAGCGACCCCGTCGGGTTCTGCCCCTCGAGCTTCGCCCACAGCCGGACCTCCCGCTTGGGCGACATGCGCGGGATGCCGACCAGCGGCGTGTTCCCGATCGCTTCGAGGATGTCGTCGGCCCGCATCGGCGCTGATTATCCCAGGGCCCGCCGACGCATCCGGGAGCCGGCGCGAGTCCGGCTCAGCCGCCAGCGACGGCGGGCAGGATGCTGATCGTGTCGCCCTCGGACACCGGCGCGCCCAGCGAGCCGCCGTACCGGACGTCCTCGCCGTTCACGTACACGTTGACGAACCGGTGCAGGGAGCTGCCGTCCTCGGTGAGGATCGTCCGGGTCACGCCGGCGTACCGGGACTCGAGGTCCTGCAGCACGTCGCCGACCGTCGCGCCGTCGGCCTCGACCACGGCCCGGCCGTCGGTGTGCTTGCGCAGGATGGTGGGCAGTTTGACGGTCGCCGCCATCAGCGCTGTCCTCCCACGGTCGTGGGGACGCCGTGTTCGGCCTCCTCGGGCACGCCGCCCGGCACGATCCCGCAGAACTGGTCGTAGTCGATGAGCTCGGTCACGGTCGGTGCGTCGCCGCACACCGGGCACGCCGGGTCGCGCTTGATCTTCACCGTGGTGAAGTCCATCTCGAGCGCGTCGAAGATCAGCAGACGTCCCACCAGCGGGTCGCCGATGCCGGTGATCATCTTGATGGCCTCGGTGGCCTGGATCGAGCCGACGATCCCCGGCAGCACCCCGAACACGCCGGCCTCGGCGCAGTTCGGCACCGACCCCGGGGGCGGCGGCTGGGGGAACAGGCACCGGTAGCACGGCCCGGCCTCGCCCGGCAGGAACACCGTCACCTGGCCCTCGAACTGGTAGATCGACCCGTACACGAGCGGCTTGCCGAGCAACTGCGTGGCGTCGTTCACCAGGTACCGCACCGGGAAGTTGTCGCTGCCGTCGATCACCAGGTCGTACCCGCCCAGCAACTCGAACGCGTTCTCGCTGTTCAGCACCACGTCGTGCGCGACGACCTCGATCCCCGGGTTCAGCTCGCGCAGGGTGTCGGCGGCCGACTCGACCTTGGGCCTGCCCACGTCCGAGGTCCCGTGCAGGATCTGGCGCTGGAGGTTCGTCAGGTCCACCCGGTCGAAGTCCACGACGCCGAGCTTTCCGACGCCCGCCGCCGCCAGGTACATCGCGATCGGCGAGCCCAGCCCGCCGGCGCCGATGCACAGCACGCTGGAGTCGAGCAGCCGGCGCTGCCCCTCCCCGCCGATCTGGGGCAGGATGATGTGCCGCGCGTAGCGGACCACCTCGTCCTCGGTGAAGCGCCGACCCGGCGCCTTCGCGTCGCGAGCCGTCATCCGCACCGGGGGCCTATCGCTCGGCATCGCTTCGTTCGACTCCTCTCTCATCCCGGCCTCCCTCGTGAGGCTCCCGGACCCCCTCGATCATCACGTCCTCTTCGGTCACCTCGCCGTCCAGGATCCTGAACCCGCGGAGCGCGGGCTTCGAGCGGTCCTGGAGCGAGAGGATCAGGTAGCGGGCCTCGGGATACAGGGCCTGCCGGCGGTCAGTGGGCGACGGGTAGGCCTCGGAGCGCGTGTGCGAGTGGAAGATCGCGAACAGCTCCTGGCCCTCGGTGTCGATCTCCTCGAACACCCGGAACTGCTCCTCTGGGTCGAGCCGGTACGTGGCCTGGCTGGCGTCGGCGTTGCGCATCGCGATCACCCGGACCGGGATCCCCTCCTTCGCGGCCACCAGCCCGCAGGCCTCGTCGGGGTATCCGCCCTGACAGTGGGCCACGATCTCGTCGAAGAACCTGCGGTCGAGCTGGATCACGTCAATCATCGCCTCCGGCGGCGGAAGTCTAGCAAGCAGGTGGAATTCACCGTTGCTCCTGCAACAAGGCCGAGCGCGGCCGGATTCCTTCAGGCGGCCAGCCGGCCGGTGACCGTGATGCGGCCGGGCTGGCCCTCCACGACCCGGCCAACGGGCTGCAGCGGCACGTTCCGCTCCGCGGCGGCGTCGTGCAGGCGGGCCGGGTCGCTGCTGGCGATCAGCATGCCGCCCGACGTCTGCGCGTCGGCAAGGACCAGCTGCTCGTCGCGGGGCAGGTCGCCCCACGTCACGAACCGCCCGAGGAACTCGTGGTTGCGCACGCTCCCCCCAGGGACGACGCCCGCGCGAGCCAGGTCCAGTACGCCCGGCAGCAGCTCCACGGCGCCGGCGTCGACGACCGCCGCGCACCCCGAGGCGCCCAGCATCCCCCGGAGATGCCCGAGCAGGCCGAACCCCGTCACGTCGGTGGCGGCGTCGACCTCGGCCTCGACCATGGCCTCCGAGGCGGCCCGGTTCAGCTCGGTCATGGTGTCGACGGCCAGCAGGACCTGCTCGGCGGTGGCGGTCCCCCGCTTGATGGCGGTCGAGATGATCCCCAGGCCCAGCGGCTTCGTCAGGAACAGCTCGGCTCCCGGCCGGGCCGTCGAGTTCCTAATGATCCGCTTCACCGGGACGAGCCCGGTGACCGCCATCCCGTACTTGGGCTCGGGGTCGGTGATCGTGTGGCCCCCCACGAGGGCCGCGCCGGCCTCGGCGGCGACCGCGGCGCCGCCCTCGAGGACCCTCGAGAGCATGTCGAGGGGGAGGTCGTCGACGGGCCACCCCGCGATATTCAGCGCCAGGATCGGGCGAGCGCCCATCGCGTACACGTCGCTCAGGGCGTTCGCGGCCGCGATCCGGCCCCAGTCGTAGGGGTCGTCCACGATCGGGGTGAAGAAGTCGAGCGTCTGCACCAGCGCCTGGCCGTCGGGGAGGGCGTACACGGCGGCGTCGTCCCCGGTGTCCGCAGAGACCAGCACCTCCGGCGGGAGCGCGGGCGCCCCGAGCCGGTCGAGCACCCGGCCGAGGTCCGCCGGTCCCAGCTTGCACGCGCACCCCGCGCCGTGGCTGAACCTGGTCAGCCGGACCGTGTCGACCATGCAGCCAGGATAGTGCCCCTGGGCACTACGGAGGGGACACCGGGGGTACCTCAGGGGCACAACCCTCGCTATGCTGGCACGACACAGATGACCGACACGGCGAGCGCCCCCTCCGGGGTCCCGGGCACGTTCGAGCATTCGGTGCTCGACCACGTTCCCGCCGCGGTCGTCCGGACAGATCTCGATGGTGTCGTCACCTACTGGAACCCGGAGGCCGAGCTCATGTACGGCTGGTCCCGGGACGAGGTCCTCGGCCGTCAGGTCACCGAGGTGACGACGCCCGCCGGCGGCCCGGCCGAGGCCGAACAGCTGCTGGCCCTCGTGCGCTCCGGGCAGCCCTGGCGAGGCGAGCTGATGGTCAGCCACCGCGACGGCCGGGCGTTCCCCGCGTTCGTCACGGTCTCCGCCATCCGGGACGCGGAGGGGCGGCTCTCGGGAGCCATCGGGGTCTCGGTCGACATCTCGGAGCGCCGGCGCTCCGAGCGGCGGCTGTCGGCCCAGCACGCCGTGACCATGGCGCTCGCGGAGGGATCCACCCTCGAGGAGGCCGCACCCCAACTCCTGGAGGGGACCGCCCGGGCCCTCGGATGGAGCGTGGGGCTGATCTGGACCGTCGACCCCCGTTCGGACGCCCTCCGGGTCGTGGAGACGTGGAGCGACCCGGACGTCGCCGCCGGACCGTTCCTGGATGCCTCCCGCTCCATGGCCTTCCGCCGGGGCGAGGGGCTGCCGGGCCGGGTATGGGAGCGGCGGGCCGCGAGCCTGGTCCCCGACTTCGCCGCCGACTCGAGCTTCCCCCGGGCCGCCGTGGCCGCGGCGGCCGGGCTCCGCGGGGCCGTCGCATTCCCCATGTGGCTGCGGGCGGAGTTCTTGGGAGTCGTCGAGTTCGTGTCCGGCCACGTCGAGGACCCCGACGAGGAGCTGCTGCGCACGCTGGATGCGATCGGCAGCCAGATCGGGCAGTTCATCGAGCGGACCGAGGCGGAACGCCAGCTCCAACAGGCGGAGTCCAGGTACCGGACGCTCGTCGAGAACACGCCGGTCGTGTCGTACACGAACGCCATCGGGGACCCGAGCCGGTGCCTGTACGTCTCGCCACAGGTCGAGGCGCTGACCGGGTACACGCCCGAGGAGTGGATGGCGGAGCCCGGCGTCTGGCAGCGGCTGGTCCACCCGGAGGACCGCGAGGAGCAGCTCGCGAAGGACGCCGCCCACAACGCGAGCGGCGAGCCGTACCACGCCGAGTACCGGCTCGTGGCCCGGGACGGACGGGTGGTGTGGGTCCGCGACGATGCCGTGATCATCCCGGCGGAGGCGGGAGGCCAGCCGCTGTGGCAGGGCGTGATGGTGGACATCACCGAGCGCAAGCTCACGGAGCTCCAGCTCAGGGCCCGGGCCCGGCAGCAGGAGACGGTCGCCGACCTCGGCCGGCTCTCCCTGACCGGGGCGGACATCCCGACGCTGATGGATCGGGCGGTGGACATGGTGAGCCGCACGCTCGATCTCGACCTGTGCGAGCTGCTCGAGCTGCACGAGGACGGGGACTCCCTGGTGATGCGCGCGGGGAAAGGCTGGATCGACCAGCCGGTGGGGGCCGTCGCCGCTATGGGGTTGGACGGCCTGCCTGGGTTCACCCTCTCGCGGGACGAGCCGGTCATCGTCGAGGACCTCGAGGCGGAGGACCGGTTCTCCCAGAAGTCCGTGCTGCGCCGCCACGGCGTCGTGAGCGGCATGAGCGTCGTGGTGCGCGGGACGGGGAGGCCCTGGGGGGTCCTTGCCGCGCTGTCGACCGAACGACGGGACTTTCCATCCGACGACGTGAACTTCCTGCGAGCCGTGGCGAACCTGCTGGCCATGGCCATCCAGCGGGGCCGCGTCGAGGAGCAGCGATCGGCGTCGCTGGCCAGCGAGCAGGCCGCTCGCCGGGAGTCCGAACGCGCCCGGGAGCGGCTCCGGTTCCTGGCCGAGGCCAGCTCGATTCTGTCCTCGTCGCTCGACTACGACGCCACGCTGTCGCGCCTCGCCCACCTGGCCGTGCCGGAGATGGCGGACTGGTGCGTGGTCTACCGGCTGATGGAGGACGGCGAGATGCGCCGGCTGACGCTGGCCCACGCGGACCCGGGCCATCAGGCCCAGGCCGACGCCCTCCAGGCGGGGGTCCGCCTGAACCCCCAGGCGGACGTCGGCGTCCCGAAGGTCATCAGGACCGGCCGGCCG
Source organism: Actinomycetota bacterium (assembly GCA_045805265.1). GTDB lineage: Bacteria > Actinomycetota > UBA4738 > UBA4738 > JACQTL01 > JBJMLO01. Next base: position 47,873 of record JBJMLO010000021.1, on the reverse strand, counting down.
GTGCTGTATTCGGAGGCCGACGCCGAGCTCGTCGCCTCGGACTCCTCCGAGCCCGAAACGGCCCTGCGGATCACCGAGGACCTGGGCATCTGCTCGTGGATGTGCGTGCCGCTGAACACCCGGGGACGGACGATCGGCGCGATCTCGTTCCTGTCGGCGGGGTCCGGCAGGCACTTCGACGAGGATGACCTGGCCCAGGCCATCGAGCTGGCCCGGCACGCCGCGCTCGCGGTCGACAACGCGCGCCTGTACGAGGCCGAGCTCGAGGCCCGCCGGGCCACCGAGCGCGCGGCCCAGCGCACGGCGCTGCTGCAGGCGGTCACCGCGGCGCTGTCGGAGGCCCTGGGGCCGACCGAGGTCGCCGAGATCGTGGTGGACCGATGCGTCGCGGCGATGGGAGCGTCGGCGGGCGTCGTCGCCCTGCTGACCCAGACGGGGGACGAGCTGGAGATCATCCGCGTGGTCGGCTACCGGCCGGAGATCAGCGAGAACTGGGCCCGCTTCCCCGTCGGCGCCAACCTCCCCATGTCCGAAGCGGTGCGCTCCGAGGAGCCCGTGTTCATCGGCTCCCGGGCCGACCGCGACCGCCTGTATCCCGAGCTGGCCGGCTCGCCGATGGAGAACGAGGCCGTGGCCACCGTGCCCTTGGTGGTCGAGTCCCGGGCGATCGGCGCGATCGCGCTGTCGTTCGTCGAGCCCCGCGAGTTCCCGCCCGAGGACCGCGCCTTCATGCTGGCGCTGGCCCGCCAGGCCGCCCAGGCCCTGGAGCGCTCCCGCCTGTACCAGGCCGAGCGAAACGCCCGTGCCGAGGCCGAGCGGGCGAACGCCCGGCTGGCGTTCCTGGCCGAGGCCAGCGAGATCCTGTCCCGCTCGCTCGACTACCACACGACCCTGGCGGAGGTGGCCCGGCTGGCCGTGCCCGACCTGGCCGACTGGTGCACGATCGACATGCTGGAGGACGACGAGATCTCGCTGGTGGCGGTCGCGCACGTCGATCCGGAGAAGGTCCAGCTGGCCCGGGACCTCCGCAAACGGTTCCCCCCCGATCCCGACGACCCGACCGGCGTCCCGAACGTGATCCGCACGGGCCAACCCGAGCTGTGGCCCGAGGTCTCCCAGGAGCTGATCGACTCCTCGGTGGATGACCCGGAGATCCGCCGGCTGCTGATCGACCTCCAGCTCAGATCCGTGATGATCGTGCCGCTCAAGTCCCGCGGCCGGCCCGTGGGCGCCATCACGTTCGTGTGGGCGGAGTCGGGCCGGACGTACGGCGCGGCGGACCTGGCGCTGGCCCAGGACCTCGCCCGCCGCGGCGCCCAGTCGGTGGAGAACGCCATGATCTACCAGGAGCGGGACTACATCGCGCGGACCCTGCAGCAGAGCCTCCTTCCCCCGGCCCTCCCCGAGATCCCCGGCATCGAGCTGGCCGCGCGGTACCTGCCGGCCGGGGAGGGCAACGAGGTGGGCGGCGACTTCTACGACATCTTCGACACGGGCGACGGCGCGTGGGGCCTGGCCATCGGCGACGTGTGCGGCAAGGGCCCGGATGCGGCGGCCGTGATGGGCCTGGCCAAGTACTCGCTGCGGGCGGCGGCGATGAGCGAGCGGCGGCCCAGCAAGATCCTCGACACGATGAACGAGGCGGTCATGCGCCAGACCACCGAGGGCCGGTTCCTGACGGTCGCCTACGCCCGGATCCGGCCGGACGCCCGCTCCGTGCGGCTCACCGTGTCGTGCGGCGGGCATCCGCTTCCGGCGATCCTCCGGGCAGACGGCTCGCTGCACACGGCCGGGCAGCCGGGCACCCTCCTCGGCCTGTTTCCGGACCCGGAGCTCGCCGACGACACCGTCGACCTCGGCCCCGGCGACGTGATGGTCGTGTACACCGACGGCGTAACGGACTCGCCGGGGTTCGAGGAGGGAACCGGCGAGCGGCGCCTGGCGGACGTGCTGGCCGGGTGCGCGGGGCGGACCGCCGACCAGATCGCCGACCGCATCGAGCGCGAGGTGCTGGCCCCCCGGCCCATGGCCCGCCGCGACGACGTGGCCTACGTCATCCTGCGGGTCCTCTCGTGAGGGGATCCAGGGGGTGAAAAACCTGTCGGTCGAGACGCATTGGGAGGCGGACGAGGCCGTCCTCGCTCTCACGGGCGAGCTCGACCTCTCGACCGCGGGCCAGGTGGAGCGCGAGCTCGAGGCCGCCGAGGAACGCAAGCCGTCGAGGCTGGTGATCGATCTCCGGGGGGTGTCGTTCCTGGACTCCACCGGGCTTCGCGTCGTGCTCTCCGCCGACGGCCGGGCCCGGCGGGACGGCCGGCGCCTCGAGGTCATCCCCGGACCGCCGCCGGTGCACCGCGTGTTCCGCATCGCCCTGCTCGACCGGAGGATCGTGTTCGTCGACCCGCCCGACGACGACCGGTCCGAGGACGCCCCACGCGAGACGAGTTCGTCCGACCCCCCGGGCGGCGGGGTGGCCGGGAGCGACGAGGGGGAACCATGATCGACGTCCGGCTGTCCTGCGACATCGACGCGCCGGGCAACGCGCGCCGCGCCCTGAACGGCCTGTCCGAGCGAATCGACGGCCCGGTCCTCGACGACATCCGCCTGCTGGTGAGCGAGCTCGTCACGAACGGGGTCCGCCACACGGGCCAGGGACCATCCGGGTGGGTCCGGCTGGTGATCCGCCTGGGCCACGACGGCGTGCGCGTGGAGGTCAGTGACCCCGGCCCGGGGTTCGACGACGTGCCACCCCCGACGATCTACCAGGAGTCCGGCTGGGGCCTGTACCTCGTGGAGCAAGTGTCGAGCCGGTGGGGGGTCGAGCACGGGGAGGGCAACACCGTGTGGTTCGAGGTCGACTGTCCGGTGAAGACGGCGGCCTGAGCCCGGTCAGTCCGGCGGGCCTTCGCCCCCAGCCGGCGCGGCGTCGCCCTCCGCGAGGTCCGTGCCCATGGCGTGGTACCCCCCGTCCACGTGGACGATCTCGCCGGAGATCCCGGCGGCCCAGTCCGACAGCAGGAACGCCACCGCGCGGGCCACCGGCAGGGGATCCGTCGTGTCCCACGGCAGCGGTGACCTCCCCGCCCACGCCTTGGCCAGGACGTCGAACCCGGGGATGCTCTTGGCGGCCATCGTCCGCAGCGGCCCGGCCGAAACGCAGTTGACCCGGATGCCGCGGGGGCCGAGGTCCCGGGCCAGGTAGCGGGTCACCGACTCGAGCGCGGCCTTCGACACCCCCATCCAGTCGTAGATAGGCCAGGCGACGGTCGCGTCGAAGTCCATGCTGACGATCGAGCCGCCTCCGTCTTCCATCAGCGGGTACATCGCGGCCGCCAGGGCCTTCAGCGAGAAGGCGCTGGTCCGGAACGCGACCTCGGCGCTCTCCCGCGGCGTGTGCAGGAAGTTCCCTCCCAGCGCGTCCTGCGGCGCGAACGCGATCGCGTGCAGGAACCCGTCGAGCCCACCCCACCGGTCGCCGAGCTCGCCGGCCACGCGCTCCAGCTGCTCGTCGTCGTTCGCGTCCAGCTCCAGCACGTCGACCGGTTGCGGCAGTCGCTTCGCGCTGCGCTCCGTGAGCCCCATCGACTTGCCGAACCCGGTGAGCACGATCTCGGCGCCCTGTTCCTGGGCGGTCTTGGCGACGGCGAACGCGATGCTCTGCGGGGTCAGGACCCCGGTGATCAGCAGGCGCTTTCCCTCGAGGAGTTCGGATGACATGAGTGGTTGGACTCCCCCGGCATCCTATGGGTTGCAGCGGATCTGGCGCCCGCGTCGCTGGCGCGCCCCCGGACGGGTGCGGTTCAATTCGCCTCCATGGACCTCCGAGCGCTCGCCAAGGTCGAGCTCCACCGGCACCTCGAGGGGTCGGTCCGGCTGTCGACGATCATCGACCTGCACCGGGAGGCCGGGCTGGACCTCCCGGCGTGGACCCCCGAGGAGCTGGCGCCGCACGCCCTGGTGATGAGGCCGGTGGAGAGCCTCGAGGTGGCCCTGCAGGCCTTCGGCTACGCGCAGCGGTCGTTCACCGGGCTGGACGCGGTCCGGCGGATCGCCCGGGAGGCCGTGGAGGATCTGGCCGCCGACAACGTCCGGCTGGCCGAGCTGCGATTCTCCCCCGGCTTCATGTGCGCCCCCGCGAACCTGGACTGGGAGGCGGGGCTGGACGCGGTGCTGGGCGGCGTGCAGGAGGCGGTGGCCGCGGGGAGCGACGTGGCCGTCGGCCTCCTGGTGATCTTCAGCCGCGACCTGGGGATGGAGTCCGCCGCACGGACGGTGGAGCTCACGCTGACCCACCGCGACGTGGTGGCGGGGTTCGACATCGCCGGGCCCGAGGTGGGGTTCCCGCCGTCGACGTACGCCGCACACGTCCGGCGGCTGCTGGACGCCGGCGTCCACGTGACCCTGCACTACGGGGAGTCCGGGCCACCGCCCTATCCGCGAGAGGCCATCGAGCTGGGCGTGCGGCGCCTCGGCCATGGACTGTCGGTGGCGTTGGACCCGTCGGTCACGGCGCTGGCGCGGGAACGGGGAGTGACGCTCGAGATGTGCCCGACGTCGAACTGGCTGACCCAGGGCGTGGGTCGGGTGGCGGACCATCCGGTGCGACGCCTGCTCCACGAGGGGGTCCGGGTCACGCTCAACACGGACGACCCCGGGCTGATGGGCATCGATCTCACGCACGAGTACGAGGCGGCGCGTTCGGAGATCGGGTTCGACGAGTCGGACTTCGCCGCCGCCGTTCGCAACTCGCTGGATGCGTCGTTCCTGCCCCCGGACGTCGTCGCCGACGTCCGGGCGCGGCATTTCTCCTGGGCGGAGTAGCTGCTACCCGGTCGGGCCGACGTGGAAATCGCCGAACGACACCACCAGGAGGAAGAACGCGATCCCCACGAGTCCCGTCACGATCCCGGCGATCGCCATCCCCTTGCCGCCCAGGGCTCCGACCGGCGCCTTGTTGATCTGGCTGATCGCGACGAAGCCGAAGATCACGGCCAGGACGTTCGGGATCATGAACAGGCCGAACAGGAGCAGCCCGACGATCCCGAGCACCATCGATGCCACGGCCATGCCGTTGGTCCTGCGCTGGACGTAGCCGTACTGCTGCTGCCCCTGCTGGTACTGCCCCTGCGGATACTGCGGTTGCCCTTGCTGGTACGGCGGCTGGGGGTACTGCTGTTGCCCCGGCGGGGGATCCTGCGGCTGCCCGGGGTATTGCGGCGGTTGCGAGCTCATGCCGGAAACACTACCCCCCTGCCCCAGGCTCACGCGTGGGACGGCGTGCCGCGGCGCGCCCCCGGAGGTCCGCGAGGATCTCGCGTGCCGCGTTCGCCCCCGGCGCGCCAGTGATGCCGCCGCCGGGGTGGGCGCCGGCCCCGCACAGGTACAGGCCGGCGACCGGCAGGCGGTACCGGGCCATGCCGAGCGCCGGGCGCCACGCGAAGAACTGGTCGAGGCCGGGCTCGGCGTGCAGTGGATGGCCCCCGGTGAGGCCGTACTCGCGCTCCAGGTCGAGGGGGGTCATCACGTGGCGGGCCACGACCCGGTTTCCGATCCCCGGCGCGCGCTCATCGAGAGTCGTGACCACGAGGTCGGCCAACTGGTCCCTGCGAGCGGGGTCGTCCCAACTTCCGTCCCGGAGCTCGTACGGGATCCACTGCGCCATCGCGGACACGACGTGGGTCCCCGGACCGGCCAGCGTGTCGTCGGCGAGCGTCGGGACGACCACGTCGAGGAACGGGCGATCGGGAAGCGCTCCGTACTTGGACGGATCGAAAGCGGAATCGAGCGCCTCGATCGACTCGGCTCCGATCAGCACCCGCCCGCGCAGGGGGGAGTCGTCCGCGGCGGCGGCCCGGAACTGCGGCGGCGCGTCCAGCACCAGGTGCACCTTGGCCACGGTTCCCGGTGTGCGGATGTTCCCGGCGCGCCACCCGAGCGTGGGTCCCAGCACCTCCGGATCCACCAGGTCGAGCAACGTCCGCTTGGGGTCGGCCCCCGAAACGACCAGCCGCGCGCCGACCTCCTCCCCGCCCGCCAGCACGACGCCAGCGGCGCGGCCGGAACGCACGAGGACCCGCTCCACCTCCGTGCCGCACCGGACCTCGCCGCCGAACGACCGGACGGCCCCGAGGAGGGCCTCGGCAACGGCGCCCGGGCCGCCGACCGCGGTGGCGGATTCGCCGGCCGGCCCGGCCCCCGTGCCGGCGAGCTCCGACAGCAGGACGGCCGTGGTCCCGGCCGCTCGGGGTCCCATCGCCGTGTATCGCACCCCGCCGGCGGCGATCGCCGCGCGAACGGCGTCGGATTCCAGGTGGTCCTCCAGGAAGTCGGCGACGGCGGTCGGCACCACCCGGATGGCCTCCCGGAGGTGCGCCGGGCTCCCCAGCCCGCGCATACCGCGGCCCAGCTTCAGCGCGGACACGACATCGGCCAGGGAGGGGTACTCCAAGTCGGGCGGCGTCATCGCGTGCAGCCACGCCATCACGCTGGCCAGCGCGCGGACCTTCCGATCGAACGCCGTCCACGACCCGGCGTCCGCGCTCGACCACTCGGCCAGGCCGGCCGCAGTCCGCGCCGGGTCGCGCCAGAACGTCACGGTTCGCCCGTCGGGGTGCAGCGACAGCGCAAGGACGTCCGGCCGGACGAACCGCAGGCCGTGGCGCTCCAGCCGGAGGTCCCGGATCACGGAGCGGCGGAGGCGTCCGATTCCGTGGGCCAGCGGCGCCCTGGCGCCGGCGACCTCGATCGTGTCGGCGGCGCCGCCCGCTCGCTCGCGCCGCTCAACTACCAGCACCCGCAACCCCGCCTTCGCCAGATAGGCGCCACACGTCAGCCCGTTGTGGCCGGCGCCCACGACGACGGCGTCGTACCGGTCGGTCACCCGGCGCCCCGGCGGAGTTCCTTCGCGACCTCGAGCGCGGCGATGCGACCCGGCGCCCCCATGATCCCCCCGCCCGGGTGGACCGCGGAGCCGCACATCCACAGCGAACGAAGGGGCGTTCGATACGCGGACCACCCCGGCACCGGCCGGTTGAAGAACAGCTGCTCGAGCGACAGCTCGCCCTGGAAGATGTTTCCCTCCGACAGCCCGAACGTCCGCTCCATGTCGAGCGGCGTCAGCACCTGCTTGTGCAGGATCAGCTTGCGGATGTCGGGGACGCGCTCCTCGATCGTGTCGATCACGGCCTCGCCGAACGCGTCGCGCATGGCGTCGTCCCACTCCGCGCCGTCGGCCAGGTGGTACGGCGCGTACTGCACGAAGCACGAGATCACGTGCTCGCCGGGCGGCGCCATCGAGGGATCGACCATCGTCGGGATGACCATGTCGATGAACGGCCGCCGAGAGAACGAGCCGTGCTTCGCGTCGTCGTACGCCCGCTCCATGACGTCGACCGAGGGCGAGAACGAGATGGCGCCCCGGAGGTGCTCGGTGGTCTCGGAGTTCGGCAGGCCCGAGAACTCCGGCATCGCGTCGAGGGCGAGGTTGACCTTCCCGCTGGAGCCCCGGAACCGGAACCGCGCCACCTCGTCGGTGAACGACCGGTCCAGCGCGCCGGACGGCGTGAGGTTCAGGAACGTCTGGCGGGCGTCGACGCTCGACAGCACGGCTCGCGCGCGGAGCTCCTCGCCGGACTCGAGCGCGACGCCGGTGACCAGGTCGCCATCGACCACCAAGGATGCGACCGGCGCCTGGCACCGGATCTCGGCTCCCAGCGACCTCGCGGCGTCGGCGATCGCGTTCGACACGCCGCCCGTGCCGCCGCGGGGGATCCCCCACGCCCGGAACGCGCCGTCGATCTCGCCCATGTAGTGGTGCAGCAGGACGTACGCCGTGCCCGGCGAGCGGATCCCCTGGAAGGTCCCGATGATGCCGCTGGAGGCCATGGTGGCGATCAGCGGGTCGGTCTCGAACCACTGCTCGAGGAAGTCGACGGCGCTCATGGTCATGAGTTGGATGAACGTGTCGCGGTGGCGGTGCGACAGGGCGTGCCACGACCGCACCATGCCGGCGAGCGGCAGCCACTCGGCCGGCCGGATGCGGCCGGGGTCGGGCGGCGTCATCCCGAGCAGCGGCTTCACGAACCGGGCCATGTCGGCCATGAGCTGGCCGTACTCCTCGTACGCCTCGGCGTCCGGGATCGACCACCGCCGGATCTCCCGCATGGTCCGCCCATGGTCGTTCACCCGCCACAGGTGGTCGCCGTCGAGCGGCGTGAATGTCCCGTCGAGCGGCAGGATCTCCAGCCCGTGCCGCGGCAGGTCGAGGTCCCGGATGATCTCCGGCCGCAGCAGCGAAACGACGTACGACGCGACGCTGAACCGGAACCCCGGAAAGACCTCCTCGGTCACGGCGGCCCCGCCCAGCACGTGCCGCCGCTCCAGGACGACCGTCTTGAGCCCGGCCCGCGCCAGGTACGCGGCGGCGGTGAGGCCGTTGTGCCCCCCGCCGATCACGATCGCGTCGTACCGCTCCCCCACCCATTCCTCCGCTGCGTCCGACCGGGCTCGGAGGCTATCAGCCCTCGGGCAGGCGTCACCGGACCTGAGCGCTGTTCGGGGCTGGCGGCTTTCACCGTCGGCTTGGACGGCCGATGGGCGATGAGAGCCCAACCCCGGAGTCGCGGGAGTTGAACTCATTCACGCTCGATGGATGCGAGCCGGGATGAATGGCCCGGTCCCAAGAGTGACGCAATCCGTTGGTTGCGGGGAGGCCGTATCTAAGGGTGATGCGCGCGGGTCGAGCCCGGGGTGGGGTGCGGCGGAGACCCCGGGCTCCCCGCGCCTTCGTGTTCGTTCTTCTGATCGCAGCGGGAACTTCGGCATGCACCGGTGATCCCTCGGTCGGCGGGCCACATTCCGGCTCGCCCGCCGCAGTCGAGTCCCGGTCGGCTTCGCCGGCCGGCTCCGAAGGGCCCGCCGACTGCTCGGCTCCCGCGTATCCCGATCCGCCGGCGCACCGGCCGCGGTACACCATGCACGTCCGGCTGGAGCCGCTGAAGGAGCTCGTGACCGGCGACCTCACCGTCAGCCTCACCGTGGACGTTCCGACCGACCGGCTGGTCTTCCGGCTCTGGCCGAACGGGCGGCGCCAGCTCGACGAGGGGGCTCGTCTCATCGCCGGTCCGGTCACGTCGAGTGGCCGGCGCCTCGAATCGGAGTTGACCGACCCCACGACCCTGGTCGTCCATCCTCGCGCCCCGCTCGCCTGGGGGGATTCGATCACCGTGTCGATGCCATGGCGCCTGCACATGCCCGGGCCGATCCTCGACCGGCTGGGGAACGACGGGCACACCATCCGGCTGGGGTCGTTCTTCCCGATCCTGGCCTGGGTGCCGGGCGTGGGGTGGGCCACCGACCCGCCCACCGCCATGGTCGCCGAGGCCTCCACCTCGACCACCGCGGACTTCGACGTCACCGTCGACGCGCCGAACGGTTCCACGGTCCTCGCCTCGGGTGTCCCCCATGGGGACCGGTGGACCGCCATCGCCGTGCGCGACTTCGCGCTGGCCGCCGGGCCGTTCGACGTCGCCAGCGGGACGGTGAACGCGCCGGACCCGGTGAAGGTGACCATGGGCGTGCAGGACGGCGTGCCCATCCCCGCGCGCGACGCGCTGGGACGCGTCGAGCGGGACCTCCGGGACCTCGCCGGCCGGTACGGGCCGTACCCCTGGCCTGAGCTCCACGTCGTGATCACGAAGGACGTCGGCCGGGCCGGGATCGAGTACCCGACGATGATCTTCGAGGGCTCGGCCGAGTTCGCCCGGACGGCCAGCCACGAGGTCTCCCACCAGTGGTTCTACTCCCTGGTCGGGAACAACCAGGCCCGCGACCCCTGGGTCGACGAGGCACTGGCCACGTGGGGCGGCGCGAACGAGGACGGCTACCTCGGCTACGCGCTCTCCCAGGCGGCGAACGGCGTCGGCAGGAACCACGTGGCCTCGCCCATGACGTTCTGGGACCAGCACCAGGACGCCTACGCCACCGGCGTCTACTGGCGAGGGGCCCAGGCGCTCGCCGCCCTCGGCCCGCCGGCGAGGGTCGACTGCGCCCTCCGCGGCTACGTCGCGACGAACGCGTACCGCGTCGCGACGACGCAGGACCTCGTCGACGCTCTCACGAGGGTCTTCCCGGATGCGCCGGAGGTGCTGAAGCCCTTCGGCATCCCCGCCTGACCGGTCGCTGTGGGAACATGCCCGGCCATGAGCCGGGGATACGCCGGGTGAGCGTCGGGACTCCATTTCACGGGCGGAGCGCGCCGCTCAACCGGAAGCTGCAGTGGCGGGAGTGGGCGGGCTTCTGGGCGGCCAGCGCGTACGCCGACTCCTGGGACATCGAGTACAACGCGATCCGCGAGCAGGCCGCGCTGATCGACGTCTCGCCGCTGTACAAGTACCGGGTCGAGGGGCCCGACGCCGCCCGCCTGATCGACCGGGTCCAGGTCCGGGATCCGGCGAAGCTCGCTGTCGGACAGGTCTGGTACACGTGTTGGTGCGACGAGGACGGCAAGGTCGTCGACGACGGCACGATCACCCGGCTCGACGACACGCGGTACCGGTGGACGGCCGCCGACCCCCAGCTGCGGTGGTTCCGGATGAACGCCCGCGGCCTCGACGTCGAGATCGAGGACGTGACCGAGCGGACCGCCGCGCTGGCGCTGCAGGGCCCCCGTGCGCGCGACGTCCTGGAACAGGCCACCGGCGAGGAGTGGGGGGCCCTGAGGTACTTCCGGGAGCGCGCCGCCTCGATCCGGGGCATCCCGGTGGAGGTCACCCGCACCGGGTATACCGGCGACCTGGGGTACGAGCTGTGGGTCGATGCGCCCCGCGCCCCCGACCTGTGGGATGCCGTCGCCGACGCGGGAAGGCCGTTCGGCGCCCGGCCGGCCGGCATGCTCGCGCTGGACGTGGCCCGGATCGAGGCCGGGCTGATCCTGCTGGAGGTCGACTACACCAGCGCGCGCCACGCGCTGATTCCCGAGCAGGCGTACTCGCCGTCCGAGATCGGCCTCGGCCGCCTCGTCAAGCTCGACAAGCCCGGCGGGTTCGTCGGGCGGCGGGCCCTGCGGAGCGAGCAGCGCGCCGGCGGGCCACCCCGGCGGCTGGTGGGCCTCCGCCTGGACTGGCCCACCTTCGAGCGCCTCCACACGAAGAAGGGCCTGAACCCGGCGGTTCCCCCCGCGGCCTGGCGGACACCCGTTCCCGTGTTCTCGAGCGGGGGACGGCAGGTCGGGCGGGCCACCAGCGGCACGTGGAGCCCGAACCTCAAGGCCAACCTCGCGCTGGCCACGGTCGAGGCGGCCTTCGAGGAACCCGGCGCGGAGCTCCGGGTCGAATGGACCGTGGAGGCCCGGCGGGGCCGGGTCCCCGCGACCGTCACGCCCCTCCCCTTCCTCGATCTCGAGCGCAAGCGCGCGTAGCGCTCGTTTCCACCGGCCTGCTGGGAGAATGGTTGTGACCGTGCCTAGCTCGCAGCGTCCCCGCCCGTCCCCCGGCGTGCTGGTTGCCATCGCCCTGGCCGCCGGGTTCGCGGTGGCCCTCGTCGTGGCGCTGGTGGGCAGCCTGCTCGCCGCCGGCGTGACCGGCCTGGCCTTCCTGGGGACGGGCCTGGCGATCGCCTGGCGGCAGCGTGACACCTCGACGGACCTCTCGCGTCGGCAGTTCCTGGCGACCGCCGGCGCGACCGGCCTCGGCGCCGTGGCCGCCGGCGCCGGCATCGGCCGGGTAACCGAACGCGCCGTCCGGCCCGACCCCGGCCCGGCGCTGACGCGGATGGCCCACGCCGTCGGCGCCCCGGGCATGGAGTTCCTCCGGCGCGGCACCCACCCCGAGCGCTCCGGCGACATCCAGCTGGTCCTCGAGCCGTGGAACACGTCGAACTACTCCTTCGAGTCGCTCACGCTCCACCACCACGACCCTCGGTCGAGCCACGCGATGCTGTGGGGGTACACGGAGCGGATCCCGCTGGTGGTGTTCGCTCCGGGCCTCGTGCCGCCCTCCGACTCCACGGAGCCCGTCACGCTGGCCGACGTCGCCCCCACCACCGCGCGGCTGATCGGGCATCCGTTCGACACCCCGGACGGCCGGGTGCTCCCCGGCATTCCCAAGCCGGCCCGCCGGCCGAAGGTCGTCGTCACCTTCGTTATCGACGGCGGGGGGTGGAACGTCCTCCAGCAGTACCCGGACGACTGGAAGCACCTGCGCAAGCTGATGTCGGAGGGTGCGAACTTCCGGAACGCGACGATGGGCTCGTTCCCCTCGGTGACCGCCTCGGCCCACGCGACGATCGGCACCGGCCAGTTTCCGATGCACCACGGGATCTCCGGCCACAACATCCGCCGCGACGGGAGGGTCCAGAAGGCGTGGGGCACCATCGGGGAGGCCGATCCCTCCTACCTGCTGGTGCCCACGCTGGCCATGGACTACGCCGACGCGACGGGGCACAAGGCGTGGGTCGGCGAGATCGGGTACCAGATCTGGCACGTCGGGATGACCTCCGACCCGGGCAGGGGCCCGGACGGCAGGCCCCCGGTCGCCATCTACTGGGACGAGGACGTCACCAACCGGTGGCAGCCCCAGAACCCGGCCCTGTTCCGGATGCCGGAGGGCCTGCCGGACCGGGAGTTCCTCACGCGGAAGCTCGTCGGCTACTACGGCGTGAACGAGGGGAAGCGCATTGACAAGCGCGGCAGCAGGGTGTGCTGCTCGCCGCCGATCGTCGAGTACCAGACCGAGATCATCGCCCAGGCCCTGGCCAACGAGCCGATCGGCCGGGGCGACGCGACCAGCCTGCTGTACGTGAACTACAAGGCGCCCGACTATACCGGGCACGTCTACAACATGCTGTCGCTCGAGGAGCAGAAGGTGCTCCGGCAGGTGGACGACGACCTGGGCCGGGTGCGCATGCTGCTGGAGCAGGCGTTCCCGGGCGAGTTCGCGCTGATCGTCACCGCCGACCACGGCCAGTGCCCGCTGGTCGATGTCAAGGGCGGCGTCCGGCTCGACCCGATCCAGCTGGAGGAGGACATCGCGAACCGCTTCGGGCACTCGGTGTGGCAGGTGGCCACGCTCGAGGACGTGAAGCCCTCCGAGGTGTACCTGGACGGCAGGGCCCTGCTGGACGCCGGAGTCACCGCCCGGGACATCGCCGCGTCGTTCGCCAACTACCGCTACGCCCAGAACCTCGGCCCGTACGTCCGTCGCGATGCGATCGACCGGGGCCGGGGGAGGGCGAAGGAGTTCGCCGGGGTGTTCCCGAAGTCCTTCATCCTGGATCTGACCCAGGGCGGCACGGCGAAGTTCGGCGAGGGGAACTATCCCCAGGCCGACCCCGGGATCCCAGAGCTGGGCTGACCCCCGGCTACGGGGCGATCAGGTCGGTCCCGCCCGACTGCCGCGCGATCGTCGCGATCGCCGTGTAGCTGTTCTGGCCGCCGGTCACGCAGGAACCCACGCACCCGTCGGCGTAGCCGACCAGGATGCGCCCGGTCTGGTCGATCGTGACGTCCATGAAGTCCAGCAGGTTGCGGCACTGGTTGCTGCCGCCGCCCAGCCAGATGCAGCCCCGCTGCACGGGGTCGGTCGGCGTCGCGTCGACGGTCGACCAGGTCGCGCCGCCGTCGTATGTCGCCGAGACGTACAGGTGCCAGACGCCGTTGAACGAGGAGCTCTGGTCGTTCCCGCCGGTCGTCGTCCCCAGGAACGCGAACGCGGCCTTGTCGTCGTCGCCGGCCACCACGGCCGGGAACTGGACGTTCTGGATCCCGAGCGACGCGCCGACGTCCTGGATGTTCGTCCACGTGGCCCCGCGGTCGTGCGAGACGGCCACGCCCGCGTGCCCGTTCCCGTTCTGGTAGCCCACGTACACGGTTCCCGCGGAGCCGATCCCGATCGAGGGATCGCTCTCGTCCTGGGTTGTGGTCCCCGGGATCTTGCGGACGGTCCACGTGGTGCCGTTGTCCGTGGACGCGACGACGGCCTGCTGGCCGCCGCAGTCGGCGTTGGGCACGTATGCGGTGCCGTCGGGCGCGATCTTCACGTGGCCGTGGAGGCCGCCGCAGGTCACCGCGCTGTACAGCGGGGTCCCGGCGCCGAACGACAGGCCGCCGTTCACCGACACCGAGCACTCCGCCGTGGCGACGGCCTGGGCGCAGTAGTACACGGAGTCCTGGTATCCGATGCCAGTCAGCGGCGGCGTGAACGGCCCGCCGCCCACGGTCTGGTGGTCGGCCTGCGCGGCGATCCCGCACCCGACGGGGTTCTGGGTCCAGCTGGCGCCGTCGTCGTCGGAGAACGCCATGAGGCTGCAGTTCGCCGACAGCTGCGAGACGAACGTCCGGTTGGTGCGGTGGTCGGTGTACAGGATCGGGTCGAGCGATACGACCGACGTGTCCAGCGCGGAGACGTCCGCCCAGGTCGCGGTGCCGGTGGAGTCGTTGAAGCTGACACGGAGCGTCTGCAGCCCCGCCTGGAACATCACGTTCCCGGTGGTCCAGTTCGCCCCGATCGAGGGCTCGCCGGAGTCCCGACCGAGCGGGGCCGGCGCGGCGAAGTTCGAGAAGGTCGGGGGCGTGCCCGCGGCGACAGCAGAACCCGGGCCGCCGAGCATGGCGGCGGTGACCAGGACAGTCACTCCGGCGAGCAGGGATACGGCCCGGAACCTCCGGACCCGGCGAATGGCGAGCATGTCCAATACCTCCCTGGGCGCGACGACCCTCCCCCGCGCCTCGCTCCGGAGGCTGGTCGATTCCTTGCCCGCAGGCGCGGAGGGGCAAACGTCTCCGTGGAACAAGCCCGACGGACTGCGACAATTCGGCCGTGGACGGCGAGCGGGTGGAGACCGCAGAGGGACGGGAGCGCGTCCCGGTGCGCGAGGAGCGCAAGGTCGTCACCGCGCTGTTCGCCGACGTGGTGGGGTCGACGCCGCTCGCCGAACGGCTCGACCCCGAGGAGGTCCGGATCATCGTCGGGGACGCCGTCGCCCGGATCGTCCGGCGCGTGGAGGCGTACGGCGGCACGGTGAAGGACCTCGCCGGGGACGGCGTGCTCGCCCTGTTCGGGGCGCCCGTGGCCCACGAGGACGACCCGGAACGGGCCGTGCGAACGGGCCTCGCCGTGGCCGAGGAGATCGACGAGTACGGGCGCGAGGTCGCCCGGGCGTGGGGGGTCGAGCCGCTCCGAGTGCGGGTCGGTGTCGCCACCGGGCCCGTCGTGGTGGGTGCGGTCGGCGCCGGCAGCAGGATCGAGCTGGGGGCCACCGGCGACGCGGTGAACACCGCCGCCCGCCTCCAGGGGGCCGCCGATCCGGGGGCCGTGCTGGTGGGCAACCCGACCCGCCGCCTGGTCGAGTCCCTCTTCCGGTGGTCGGACACGCAGTCGTTCGAGCTGAAGGGCAAGGCCGAGGCCGTTCGGGCCAGCGTCGCCGTCGCCGCCCTGGACCCCGGGACCAAGGTCCGCGGCCTGGAGGGCGCGCAGGCCCGCCTGGTGGGCCGGGAACGGGAGCTGGCGGCGGCCCGCGCGGCCGTCGAGGCGATCCTGGCGGGCGCCGGCGGCATCCTGTTCGTGACCGGAGAGCCCGGGATCGGCAAGAGCCGGCTGCTGGCCGAGATCCACGACCTGGCGGCCGCCACGCCGTCGGACCGGCCGGTGACCTGGCTGGAGGGGCGGTGCGTGTCCTACGGGGAGTCGCTCCCCTACTGGCCGTTCCGCGACCTGCTCCGGCGGTGGCTGGCGGTCTCGCCCGACGACCCGGACATCCGGGCCCGCATCGCGCTCCGGCGCGCCGCCGAGGCCGCGTTCGGGCCGCTCGCCGAGGAGTCGGCGCCGTACCTCGGCGCCGTGCTCGGGTTGAGTGCCGAGCCCGAGGCCGCCGTCCACCTGGCCACGCTGTCCCCCGAGTCGCTGCAGTACCGGACGTTCCAGGTCGTCCGGGAGCTGCTCGAGCGGCTGGCCACCGCCGGGCCGGTCGTCCTCGTGCTCGAGGACCTCCACTGGGCGGACGCCACCTCGCTCCAGCTCGTGCAGCGGCTCCTGGCGCTGACCGAGGAGGCCGCCGTGCTGCTGCTCGTGGCCCAGCGCCCGGAGCGCGACCACCCCTCGTGGCGGGTGAAGGAGGCGGCGGCCCGCGAGCTGCCCCACCGGACCCGGGAGATCGCGCTGGAGGCGCTGTCGGGCCGCGCCGACCGCGAGCTGCTGCACGCCCTGGTCGGCGAGGGCGTGCTGCCCGCCGAGGTCGAGGAGCGCGTGCTGACCCACGCCGAAGGCAACCCGTTCTTCCTCGAGGAGTTCGTCCGCTCGCTGTCCGACGCCGGCGCGCTGGTTCGCGACACGGAGAGATGGCGGTTCGACCACGAGGTGGAGGTGGAGGTCCCGGCGACGGTCGAGAAGGTCCTCCAGGCCCGGATCGACCGGCTGCCCGACGCGTCGCACCGGGTGCTGACGGCGGCCTCCGTGCTCGGCCGCCAGTTCGGCTCGCCGATGCTCGAGGCGGTGCTGTCCTCCGAGGCGCCGACGGCGGGCCCGGCCCTCCAGGAGCTGCAGCGCCTCGACCTGGTCCGGCAGGAACGACGGTGGCCCCAGCCCGAGTTCCGGTTCAAGCACGTCCTGATCCAGGAGACGGCGTACCGGACGCTCGTGGGCGCCGAACGGCGCCGCCTGCACCGGCGGGCCGCCGAGTGGCTGGAGCAGCAGGGCGACGAGGGCGAGGCGGAGGTGGCCGGGGTGCTCGCCCACCACTGGCTGGCCGCGGCCGACGAGGACAAGGCCGTGCGGTACCTGACGCTCGCGGCCGACCGGGCCCGGCAGGAGTACGCGCTCGACGAGGCCGTGGCGCTGTACCGCGAGCTGCTGCCGCTCATGGAGCGCCGCGGCGAGCACGGCGAGATGGCCGTCGTCCTGTTCAAGCTGGCCCTGGCCCTGCACATGTCGCTGCGGTTCGCGGAGGCGAACGACACGTACCGGCGGGCGTTCGAGCTGTGGACGCCGCCCTCCCCCGCCGCCGGGACGCCGGCGGCGACGCTCCGGGTCGCCACCAGCTTCCTGCCCAACGACAACGACCCGAAGTCGGCCATCGCCTGGCCCAACATCCAGCTGTGCATGCAGCTGTTCGACCGGCTGGTCGAGGCGTGGCCGGAGCGGACGATCGTGCCGTCGCTCGCCTCCCACTGGGAGATCGCCGACGACGGCCTGCGGTACGTGTTCCACCTGCGGGAGGGCCTGACGTGGTCGGACGGCGAGCCGCTCACCGCCCACGACGTCGAGTTCGGGATCAAGCGGGTGCTGAACCCGGCGTCGCCCGGCTCGAGCGTCGCGATCTACTTCGCGTTGGAGAACGGCCAGGACTACTACCTGGAACGGAACCGCGACGCGGACGCGATCGGCGTGCGGGCGCTGGACGACCGGACCGTGGAGTTCCGGCTGGTCGCGCCCGCGCCGTACTTCATGGGCGTGATGAACCGGCCGGACGGCGGCCCGCAGCCCCGGCACGCCATCGAGCGCGAGGGCGGCGCCTGGACCGACCCGGAGCGCCAGGTGGTGAGCGGCGCGTTCCGCATCGCGTCGCGGGACGACGACACCCTGATGCTGGAGCGGCGCCAGGGGGACGTGAGCCCGCGGCCCGGGAACATCGGACGCGTCGAGTACGTGCGCTCGCCGGTGACCGAGTCCCTGGCCCCGTACGAGCGAGACGAGCTGGACCTGGTGGCGGTGCGGTACACCCCACGCGTCGCCGACGTGGTGCCCGGCGAGGCCCGCGACGCGCACCTGGGCCCGGCCGCGTGGTCGGGGTACCTGGCGTTCGACCACGCGAGCGAGCCGACATCGAACATCGACCTCCGGCGGGCCCTGGCCCACGCCGTGGACCGGGAGGCGCTCGCCGCGGCCCTTCCGGTGAACATGGTGCTCGCGACGGGCGGCATCGTGCCCCCCGCCCTGCAGGGCCACACGCCGGACATCACGCCGCGGTTCGACCCGGACCTGGCCCGGGACCTCTTGCGGCGGTCGGGGTTCTCGGGGACGCTGGCCGTCGCCGGGCTGGACTGGGACCACCCCATCCTCGACCCGGTGATCGAGTCGTGGCGGG
Organism: Actinomycetota bacterium; assembly: GCA_045805265.1. Classification (GTDB taxonomy): domain Bacteria; phylum Actinomycetota; class UBA4738; order UBA4738; family JACQTL01; genus JBJMLO01. The sequence goes on along the minus strand of JBJMLO010000021.1, from coordinate 29,798 downwards.
CGGTGCTCGGCCTGGACGTCGAGCTCCGGACGTGGACCTACGCCGAGGCCGCGGCGATCCGGAGGCCGACCGAGATCGCGCCGATCTACTTCACGGGCTGGCTGCCCGGGTACGCCGACCCGGAGTACTTCCTGCGGCTGCTGTTCCAGTCGGACAGCCGGACGAACGAGGGCGGCTTCTCGTCGCCGGAGTTCGACGAGCTCATCGAGCGGGCCCGCCAGGAGCGCAGCGACCGCTCCCGCTTGGAGCTGTTCCACGAGGCCGACCGGATGGCCGTGGCCGACCGCGTGGCGGTGATCCCGCTGGTCTACGGCCGGAGCCTGGCCATCGTGAAGCCCTGGGTCGGCGGCTGGTGGGAGTTCGGGAAGTCGAGCGCCAACTTCGCCGACCTCTCGGTCGACCCTTCGTCGCCGCGCGCCTGAGGACGTCGTACCGCCCCGGCGCGGAACCAAGGTCAGGCCGCGGGGCGTACCGTCGATGGGATGAAGGGCGTGGTGTCGAGGGGCGCTTCCTCCGCGCTGGCGGTCACGCTGCTGGTGTCGTGCACGTCGAGCCCGTCAGGAGGCGGCGGCTCCCCGACAGCGGTGGAATCCTCGCCCTTCGCCGCGAGGTCGGCGACGCCCGCGACCGCCGGGAGCCCGGCTCCCACGACCACGGGACCGGCATTGGTGCGGCGGCCGCTCCACCTGCCGGCGAGGGGGGCCGATGGGAGGTGTCCGGCGTCGTCGGGTCGACGCTACTCGAACGATCTGTTCGGGGGGACGATCCTCGGCCGCGGGCCCGTGCTCCCGCTGGTGGCGCCCGACCGGCGGGGCGACGTGGCCGCAGCGCTCCGCGGCGTGCTGCGGTTCCGGCGGTCGCCCGAGCACCCGAGGTGGCTCTCCCTCAAGACCCTGTGGTTCTCGTTCCCCCGGTACGGGGGCCCGGTGCTCATCCGAGGATCCCGGCTCGACGGCAGGCGCCGCGTTCGGCTCGGTGAGGAGCCGACGCTCCTCGCCATCGAAGGAGCGGCCGGACCGACCATCAACGGCGGCCACGGGTTCCGGGAGTGGCCGGGCGCCACCTGGCTGCGCGCCCCCGGCTGCTACTCATGGCAGGTGGACGGCGTCGGCTTCACCCTGGTGATCCCTTTCAGGGCCGTGTTCACGCGCTCCAGGTAGCGCTTGCGGCGGAGGCCACCGTGACGCGGTCGTCGCCGATCCCCACGCGCTCCGTGGCCGCCCAGGGAGACAGTGGGGCGCTGCGGGTCAGATGGAGGTGACCGCGAACAGCCGCCACTCGTCCGGGACGCCCCGCAGCGCGTGGAGGCCCCGATCCTCGAACTCGATGCCGGATCCGGCGACCAGGTCCTTGACGGTCGACGAGACGAGCACCTCTCGAGGACCCGCGGCCGACGAGACCCTGGACCCGATGTGGACGGCGATGCCGCCGATGTCGTCCGGCAGCAGCTCGATCTCGCCGGTGTGCAGCCCGGCGCGGACCTCGATGCCGAGCGGGCGGATGGAGTCGCTGATCGCCACCGCCGACCGGATGGCGCGAGCCGGCCCGTCGAACATTGCCAGGAACCCGTCCCCGGACGTGTGCACCTCCCGCCCCCGGAACCGTTCCAGCTCGCGGCGGACGATGGAGTTGTGTGACTGGATGAGGTCGCGCCACTTCCGATCGCCCAGCCGGGCCGCCTCCTGGGTGGAACCCACGATGTCGGTGAACAGGACGGTGGCGAGGACACGATCCGGCTCGGGAGCCGGCCGCACCCCGGTGACGAACTCCTGGATCTCGCCGGCGATCCCCTCCCGGTCGCCCGCCCACCCGAAGACGTCGACGCCCGGGAGCTCGACGTACCGGGCATTGGGGATGTGGGCGGCGAGATACCGGCCGTGACCGACCCGCTCCCCGCGTGCGATGACCAGCGTCGGGACACGGATCGTGGGCAGGACGTGGCGGATGTCGCTGCCCCAGATCACGTCGAGCATGGCACCGGCGGTCCCCGGGCTGGCCGAATGCCGCTCGTGCTTCGCCCACTGCTCGCGCACCGAGGCATCGTCCGCGAGACTTGGAGCGAACATGTCGATCAGCATCCCCGTACCCCACGCCCGCTCCACCTGGGCCCGGGCTCGCGTCTCGCCCTCCGGGTCGTCGCCCACCGGGAAGTCGGGCGCCCTCGCGAGCCGCGCGTAGCAGTTCACCAGCGCCAGGGACGCGACGCGCTCCGGGTACGTGGCGGCGAAGACCATCGCCATCAGCCCGCCGGCCATCCACGCGACGATCGCCGCCCGTTCGATCCCCGCGGCGTCCATGGCGGCTCGGAGGTCGTCCATCCACTCTTCGATCGAGGGGAGGGACGACAGCGCGACCGGATCGGACAGGCCGATCCCCCGCTGGTCGAACACGAGGAGCCGGCTGAACGAGGCGAGGCGCTCCAGCAGTCGCGCCAGCGGCACCACCTCCCACCCCGTCTCCACGTTGCTGAACCACTGGTCCACGAGGACGAGGTCGGGGGGCCCGTCTCCGAACGACTGGTAGGCGATGTGCAGGTCTCCGCTCTTCGCGTAGCGTGTCTCCGGGAGATGCACGCCGCTATCTTGACCGCTCCGGCCGGGATCGATCGCGCTCGACCGGGAGGTCCTCGCGGCGGCCCCATTCCTCCCAGCTCGCGTCGTAGAGCCTCGCGTCGTCGAACCCGGCGCGGTGGAGCGCGAACAGCACCGCGCTGGCGCTGATGCCCACGCCGCACTGCGTGATGACCTCGGTACCCTCGCGAACTCCGGCTTCGGCGAACACGGTGCGAAGCTCCTCTCGAGCTTTCATCGTGCCGTCGTCGCGGTACAGCGTGGCCGAAGGGACGCTCCGGGCCCACGGGATCCGGCCGGCCCGGACGTCGCCTCGTGGCGTGTGGGCGATGCCCTGGGCGTCGGGTTCCACGTGGCCGGTCTCGAACCACACCGCCCGGCCCGCGTGCTGCTCCGGCGGGCGGGAGTCGATGACCACGACGCCGGGCCGCCGCGCGGCGTCCATCACGTCGCCGGCGGTGGCCGGCCGAACGGCGCTGGGGCGCGGGGTCCACACGACGCCGGCACGCGGCTGGGACCGGTCCGCCGACACCGGGCGGCCCTCCGCCGCCCATCGCTCCCAGCCGCCGTCGAGGACGCGCACCTGGTCCTCGTGCCCGTACACCCGGAACGCCCACCACAGGCGGAACGGCCCCGACCCGCCCTCGTCGGCGTAGGCAATGACCACGCTGTCGTCGCCGACCCCGGTGCGCTCCAAGGCCGCGGAGAACAAGGCCGGCGGCGCCAGCATGAACGCGAACTCACCGTCGGGGTCGACGATGTCCGTGGACCAATCCAGGTGGGCGGCGCCCGGCACGTGGCTGTGCTCCCACAGCGCCCGTCCGGTCCCGTCCCCCCGCCACCGCATGTCGAGCACGACGACCTGCGGGTCCCCCAGCCGCTGTTCCAGCCACGCCGTGTCCACCAGCGCGTGGTCGTTCACGTGGGCATCGTCCGCTCCTCGATCCTCAGCTTCACTCGTCTTCGTCCGTGATCGGGAGCGACCGTTGGGGAACGGGCGCCGAGTGGACGATCGAGGTCGTCGTGCGGCCATGGGGGGTGAATCGGTCGAGGATCGGCTCCAGGTCGTCGATGGATCGCAGGTACAGCTTCATGAAGTAGCAGTCCTCGCCGGTGATCCGGTAGCACTCCGTCACCTCCGGCACCTGGCGGGCGATCTCGGGGATGACTTGGAGATCCCCCGTGCTGGGGCTGACGCGCACGATCGCGCAGATCGTGTAGCCGAGCGCCTTCGGGTCGATCTCGGCACGATAGGAAAGGGCGCCACTGTCCTCGAGGCGTCGCATGCGCTCGGCGACCGCGGGCGGGGAGAGCCTGACCCGCCGTCCCAGCTCCGCGACGCGGAGCCTGGCGTCGGCCCGGAGCTCATCGAGGATCCGCCGGTCGATCCCGTCCAGCGGTTCGAAGCTCAACAGGCCTCGATGCGATCGTTTCGACGGTGATTGACCGTTGAATGCCATTGCTCGGCCCTTCTCGAATCGTGTATGGCCTTCGTATTCTGCACCCATGCGCGGGCCATCTCAAGGGGCCGAGGCTCGGGATGCGGGAGATCCGATCCCGTCCGGGAAGCTGCGCCGGCTGCCGCCGCAGGGCTTCTTCCTGGTGAGCGCCGTCTTCCACTACCTCGGGCCGTCGTTCGCCGTGCTCCTGTTCGCGCGGGTGGACGTGCTCGGAGTGGCGTGGCTCCGCATCGTGAGCGCGGCGGCCGTATTCGCGCTGTGGCGGCGTCCGTGGCGGGTCCTCCGGATGCTGGATCGGGAGGGGCGATGGGTCGTGGCCGGGCTGGGGGCGGTGCTCGCCGCGATGAACTCGGTGTTCTATCTCGCCGTGGACCGGCTCCCGCTGTCCACCGTGGGGGCGATCGAGTTCCTCGGAACGGTGCTCCTCGCGGCCCTCGGCGCCCGGACCGGGCGCAACGCCGCGGCGCTTGCACTCACCACGCTCGGGGTGGCCACCATCACGAACCTCCGGATCCAGGGCCAGCCGCTCGGGTTCGTCTTCGCCTTCACGAACTGCGCGCTGTTCGTGCTCTACGTGATCCTCGGCCACCGCATCGCCAACGGCGCTCCGGAGGATCGGCGGCAGCACGGAGCGGCGATGGCGGGGATCGACCGGCTGGCCGCCTCGATGCTCGTCGCGGCCGTGGCGGTGACCCCGGTCGGCCTGAGTCAGGCCACGGCGGCCTTCTCCCACCCCACGCTGCTGTTGGCAGGAGTCGGTGTGGGTATCTGCTCCTCGGTCATCCCGTACGTCACCGATCAGCTGGCGATGGCGAGGCTGTCGAGGGCGACCTTCGCCCTGATGCTCGCGCTCCTGCCGATGGTCGCGACGATCATCGGGGCGGTGGTGCTCGGCCAGATCCCGACCCTTCAGGATCTGGTCGGGATCGGCCTCGTGATCGGAGGCGTGGCGCTGCATCGGAACCGCATCCACCGAAAGGAGGAGCAATGCAGTACGTGACGTTGGGATCGTCGGGCCTGAAGGTGTCGCGGATCTGTCTGGGCATGATGAGCTACGGCGATCCCGCCGAGCGTCCCTGGCATCTGGACGAGGAGCAGGCCGAGCCGATCGTGCGCCGGGCTGTCGAGGCCGGGGTCACCTTCTTCGACACCGCCGACATGTACTCCGACGGGGAGAGCGAGGAGATCACCGGACGGCTGCTGGTCAAGCTGTTCCCTCGCCGGGAGGACTACGTGCTCGCCACGAAGGTCTACTACCCCATGGGCCCCGGACCGAACGAGGGGGGCCTGTCCCGCAAGCACGTCCTGGCCGCCATCGACGCCTCCCTCGGGCGGCTGGGAACCGACCACGTCGACCTGTACCAGATCCACCGGTGGGACTACGAGACACCGATCGAGGAGACCATGGAGGCGCTGCACGACGTGGTGCGATCGGGCAAGGCCCGCTACATCGGAGCCTCCAGCATGTTCGCGTGGCAGTTCGCCAAGGCGCAGTCGATCGCGCGCACGGAAGGGTGGACGACGTTCGCGTCGATGCAGAACTACTACAACCTGGTGTACCGGGAGGAGGAGCGGGAGATGATCCCGCTCTGCATGGACCAGGGAGTGGGGATCATCCCCTGGAGCCCGCTGGCTCGTGGGCTGCTGGCCGGCACGTGGGGACGGGGCGGTGAGCGGCACACGGTCAGGGCGGGTTCCGATCCGTACGCCGAGACCCTGTACGGCGAGCAGGACTTCGACGTGGTGGACGCGGTGGAGGCCGTCGCCGGCGACCGCGACCTGCCACCGGCCCAGATCGCGCTGGCGTGGCTGCTCGGCAAGCCCGCCGTGACCGCGCCGATCGTGGGCGCGACCAGGGTCCGGCACCTGGAGGATGCGGTCGCCGCGGTCGACGTGCGGCTGAGCGAGGACGAGGTGGCGCGGCTCGAGGCCCCCTACCGTCCTCACCCCGTCCTCGGCCATTCGTAGTTCCGGCGAGCCGAAGGCCGGGCGTGTCCAGCGTGATCCAGCGCCTGCGGATGGATGCGAGAGTATTCCCCTTCGAGCCCAGGAGCGATGCCATGGCCGACACCGCAGCCGTCTATGCCGAGACCCGCGAACGCCTGCGTGAGCTGGTCGCCGGGCTGTCCGAGGAGGAGCTCGGCACGAACGTGCCGGCCACGCCCGCGTGGTCGGTGCGCGACGTCGTGGCGCACCTGGTCGGGGAGGCTCGCATCACCAACACCGGGGACGCGCCGCCGGAGTTCCGGCTGCTCGAGTCGCTCCGGGACCCCGGCCAGGCCGACCTCCGGGACCGGATCAACGGCGAGGAGGTGGCCCGGCGCCGCGACGCGCCCTTCCCGCAGGTCCTCGAGGAGTGGGACGGTCTGGTGGAGCAGCTGATGCCCAAGCTCCGGGGCGAGGAGCCGTTCCCCTTCCCGGAACCGTTCCTGGACTCCATTCTCGTCACCGACCTGGCCGGGCACGGGCAGGACATCCGGGGCGCGCTCGACAGGCCCGGCGAGCGCGACTCGGCGGCCTGCCGCATCGGGCTGGCCTCGTTCGCTGTGGGGCTCGGGTTCCGGCTCGACTCGCTCGGGATCCCCGCGCTCCGCCTGCGGTACGACGGCAAGGAGCGCCTCTGCGGAACCACCGACCCCGGGGCCACGCTCACCGGCAACCGCTTCGAGCTGTTCAGGGCGCTGGCCGGCCGCCGCAGCCGGCGGCAGATCGAGGGGCTCGAATGGGATGGCGACCGCGAGCCGTACGTTCCCCTGATCCCGGCCTACGGCGAGCGCCTCGACGACATCGTGGAGTGACCGCTCCCTGTAACGAAGCCCTCGCCGGTTCCGACTAGTCTTGCGGGCTCGGTACCAGCCGCCCGAGCAGCTCGAGGAGTACCCCATGGCCATCGACGAACAGGAGCTCCGTCCCGACGTGGTCGTCCACGCCGCGGAGGCCACACCCCACAAGCACGAAGAGCAGTCCGAGCTCGAGCGCCTGTGCATCAACACGATCCGGACGCTCGCCATGGACGCCGTCCAGAAGGCGAACTCCGGCCACCCCGGGACGCCGATGGGCATGGCGCCGGTCGGCTACACGCTGTTCACCAAGTTCCTGCGGCACGACCCCGGCGACCCGTCCTGGCCGGACCGCGACCGGTTCGTGCTGTCCGCCGGCCACGCCTGCCTGCTGCAGTACGCGCTGCTCCACCTCACCGGCTACGACCTGTCGCTCGACGACATCAAGAGCTTCCGGCAGTGGGGCTCCAGGTGCGCCGGTCACCCGGAGCGCGGCCTGTGCCCCGGCGTGGAGGTGTCGACCGGCCCGCTCGGCCAGGGGGTGGCCAACGGCGTCGGCCTGGCCATCGCCGAGCGGATGATGGCCGCTCGGTTCAACCGCCCCGGTCACGAGATCGTGGACCACCACACGTACGTGATCTGCGGCGACGGCGACCTGATGGAGGGCGTCAGCTCGGAGGCGGCGTCCCTCGCCGGCAACCTCCACCTCGGCAAGCTGGTCATGTTCTACGACGACAACCACATCTCGATCGAGGGGTCTACCGAGCTCGCGTTCCGCGAACAGGTCGGCCGGCGCTTCGAGGCGTACGGCTGGCACGTGCTCGAGGTCTCCGACGCGAACGACCTCGGCGAGCTGGAGGAGGCCGTCCGCACCGCGCAGGCGTTCGGCGACCATCCCTCGCTGATCGTGGTGCGCTCCGTGATCGGCTACGGGGCCCCCCACAAGCAGGGCACGGCGTCGGCGCACGGCTCGCCGCTCGGCGACGAGGAGATTGCCGCCGCGAAGAAGAACCTGGGCTGGCCGTACACCGAGCCGTTCACCGTCCCCGACGAGGCCCTGCGGTACTACCGCGAGTCCGGCAGCCGCGCCGCGGGGCAGCACGTCGAGTGGAACGAGCGGTTCGCTGCCTTCGAGGCCGAGCACCCCCACGGCGCCGCCGAGTTCCGCCGGGTGACCGCGGGCGAGCTGCCCGCGAAGTGGGAGTCGACGCTGCCGTCCTTCTCCACCGACAAGCCTCTGTCGACGCGCGTGGCGTCCGGCCAGACGCTGAACGCCATCGCGGAGGCCGTCCCGGAGCTGGTGGGGGGCTCGGCCGACCTCGCGCCGTCGACCGAGACCTACCTGCAGGGCTACGCCGACATCGGCACCGAGGACTTCTCCGGGAGGAACTTCCACTTCGGCGTCCGCGAGCACGGCATGGGCTCCGTGATGAACGGCATCGCCGCGCACGCCGGCCTACGCATCTACGGCGGCACGTTCTTCGTGTTCTCCGACTACATGCGCCCGGCGGTGCGCATGGCCGCGCTGCAGGGGCTGCCGGTCGTGTACGTCTGGACCCACGACTCCATCGGTCTCGGCGAGGACGGCCCCACCCACCAGCCGATCGAGCACCTGGCCTCGCTGCGGGCGATGCCCGGCCTGACCGTGATCCGGCCGGCCGACGCGAACGAGACCGCCCAGGCGTGGCGCGTGGCCCTCCAGCATCGGCACGGGCCCACCGCCCTGGTGCTGTCCCGCCAGAACCTCCCGGTGATCGCCGACGTGCCCCGCACCGCCGTGGGCCTCGGCGCGTGGGTCGTGGAGCGGGGCGACGACGTCGTGCTGGCCGCGACCGGCTCCGAGGTCCAGCTGGCGGTCGCCGCCCGACGGCTGCTGCTGGACGACGGGGTGTCCGCCCAGGTCGTGTCCATGCCCTCCTGGGAGCTGTTCGAGCAGCAGGACGCCGACTACCGGACCCAGGTGTTCCCGTCCGGTGTCCCGGTGCTGGCGATCGAGGCGGCGTCGCCGTTCGGCTGGTCGCGCTACGCCGACGCAACGGTCACCCTCGACCACTTCGGGGCCAGCGCGCCCGCCGACCGCCTGTTCCAGGAGTTCGGCTTCACCCCCGAGAACGTCGCCGCCCGTGCGAAGGGCCTGCTGGGCAAGGCCAAGAAGGAGTGAGCGGATGAACCCACTGCAGGAACTGCACGCCGCCGGCCAGAGCGTGTGGCTCGACTTCCTCCGCCGGACCGTCGTCACGGGCGGGACGCTCGAGCGGCTTCGCGACGGCGACGGCCTGACCGGCGTCACCTCGAACCCGTCGATCTTCGCCAAGGCCATCGGCGGGTCGACCGACTACGACGGCGTCATCGACGAGATCGCCGACACCAGCCGGGTCGACGCCCTCGGCCTGTTCTACGACCTGGCCCTGGTCGACATCCAGCTCGCCGCCGGCGTGCTCCGGCCGGTGTACGACGCGGCGAACGGGCGCGACGGGTTCGTCTCGTTCGAGCTCGAGCCGCGCCTGGCCCGCGACACCGACGGGTCGATAGCGGCCGCGAAGCAGCTGTGGGCGCGCATCGACCGCCCCAACGTGATGATCAAGGTCCCCGCCACCCCCGAGGGCCTGCCGGTGATCACTGCGCTCATCTCGGCCGGCATCAACGTGAACGTCACGCTGCTGTTCAGCGTGGAGGCGTACGAGCACGTCGCCGCCTCGTACGTCGCCGGGCTGGAGGCCCGTCTCGCGGCCGGACAGTCCCTCGACCGCGTCGCCGGCGTGGCCTCGTTCTTCGTGTCCCGGGTGGACACGGCGATCGACGCGAAGCTGCCGGAGGGCTCGCCCCTGCGGGGGAAGGCCGCGATCGCCAACGCCAAGGAGGCGTACGCGAAGTTCCGGGAGATCTTCGCCGGGGAGCGGTGGCAGCGCCTGGCCGACGCCGGCGCGCAGGTCCAGCGGCCGCTGTGGGCCTCGACGTCGGTGAAGGATCCTTCCTACCCCGACACGATGTACGTCGAAGAGCTGGCCGGGCCCGACACCGTGAACACCATGCCGTCGGCCACCATGGACGCGTTCCGCGACCACGGCGTGGTGAGGCCCCACGCGGTGGAGGAGAACCTCGACGCGGACCGGGCCACGCTCGCCGAGCTCGCGCGGCAGGGCGTGGACCTGCAGCAGGTCACCGGCACGCTGCTGACCGAGGGCCTGGCCTCCTTCGAGAAGGACTTCGACAAGCTCATCGAGACCCTCGACGCGAAGCTGGGGGAGGTCCGCGCGGGCCTCGCGAAGTACGCCGACTCCCTGGGGTCGCTGGAGCCCGCGGTGCGGGCTCGCCTGCAGCGCATGGCTTCCGACGACGTCCTGCTGCGCATCTGGCGCAAGGACCACACGGTGTGGAAGGACGATCCCACCGAGATCACCAACCGGCTGGGATGGCTGACGGTGGCCGACCTCCTGCACGAGCACGTGTCGGACCTGGAGGGGTTCGCGAAGCAGGCCGCGGCCGACGGCTACACCACGGCGGTCCTGCTGGGGATGGGCGGCTCGTCGCTGGCGCCGGACGTGCTCTCGGAGACGTTCGGCGCGGCGGACGGCGCGCTGCGGCTGACCGTGCTCGACACGACCCATCCGGTCACGGTCATGCGGGTGACCGACGACCTCGACCTCGAGCACACGCTGTTCATCGTGGCGTCGAAGTCGGGCACGACGACGGAGACCCTCAGCCACTTCGCCCACTTCTGGTCGCTGGCTCCCCACGGCGAGCAGTTCGTCGCGATCACCGACCCCGGGACGCGGCTCGAGAAGCTGGCGGCCGACCACGGGTTCCGGGCGACGTTCAGGAACCCCGACGACATCGGCGGGCGGTACTCGGCGCTGTCGTACTTCGGGCTGGTCCCGGCCGCCCTGATCGGCATGGACCTCCACGGGCTGCTCGATCGCGCGGAGCAGATGGAGTGCGCGAACGACGGCTGCGTGGCCGTCGCCGACGCGCCCGCGTCACTGCTCGGCGCCGTGATGGGCGAGGGCGCGCTGGCCGGGCGCGACAAGCTGACGCTGTTCCTCCCGCCCGCCATTGCGTCGTTCGGGAGCTGGGTCGAGCAGCTCATCGCGGAGTCCACCGGCAAGGAGGGCAAGGGCATCCTGCCCGTGGTCGGCGAGGACCTCGGCCCGCCGGAGGTCTACGGCGACGACCGGGTGTTCGTCGCGATCGGCGAGCACGAGGGCCTGGACGCGCTGGCGGACGCCGGGCACCCGGTCGTGCGCCTCCGGTACGACGGCCCGCTGCAGATCGGCGCAGAGTTCTTCCGGTGGGAGCTGGCGACCGCGATCGCCGGGCACATCCTGGGGATCAACGCCTTCGACCAGCCGAACGTGGCCGAGGCCAAGGCCGCGACGAAGGAGATCCTGGAGCGCGGGGCCGGCGAGGAACCCGATTACGACGACCTCGACGCGCTGCTCGCGGAGGTGAAACCCGGCGACTACGTGGCGATCATGGCCTACCTCGACCGCACCGGGGACACCGAGGACACGCTGCAGCAGGCCCGCATGGCGCTGCGAGACCGGCTCCACGTGGCCACGACCCTCGGGTTCGGGCCCCGCTTCCTGCACTCGACCGGGCAGCTCCACAAGGGGGGGCCGAACACCGGCGTGTTCGTCCAGGTCGTCGACGACGACCGCGAGGTCGACCTGGAGATCCCGGGCCAGGCCTACTCGTTCGGCACGCTGATCGACGCGCAGTCCCTGGGCGACCTCCGGTCGCTCCGGGCCCACGACCGGCGCGTCGCGCGGGTGACGCTCGACGAGCTCGTGGCCGCCACGTGAACGCGGCAGCGCTCTGGCCGGCGCCGGTCGCGGGGAGGCTGGACGCGCTCCGGCTGCCTGCGTATGGTCTGCCCCTGGTCCGGCCCCGCGCCGGGCGGAGGAGGATCGTGGCCGAGGACACCCGGGAGCTCGTCGTGGAGGAACCACCCGCCGCGCCGCGGGACGCCGAGCTGGTCGCGCGCCTTCTGGCCGGGGACGAGGCCGCCTTCCTCTCGCTGGTCGAGATGTACCAGGGCCCGATGGCCCGACTGGCCCGGAACTACGTCCCCTCCCGGGACGTCGCCGACGAGGTGGTCCAGGAGACGTGGGTGGCGGTCCTCCAGGGCCTCCCCCGGTTCGAGGGCCGGTCCTCGCTCAAGACCTGGATCTTCCGCATCCTGGTCAACCGGGCCGTGACGCGGGGGACGCGCGAGCGCCGAGCGGTGCCGTTCTCGTCGCTGTTCGACGCGGCGACCGATCCGTTCGAGCCGGCCGTCGACCCCGACCGGTTCCGGGGGCAGGACGACCGGTCGCCCCACGGCTGGGCATCGCCGCCGCAGCCGTGGGACGAGATCCCCGAGCAGCGCTTGGAATCCAAGGAGACGCTGTCGAGGGTGGCCGAGGCGATCGAGACGCTGCCCCCCGCCCAGCGCGAGGTGATCACGATGCGCGACGTGGAGGGGTTCTCCTCCCAGGAGGTCTGCGCCGTGCTCGGGATCACCGAGGTCAACCAGCGCGTGCTGCTGCACCGGGCCCGGTCGAAGGTCCGCCGGCAACTGGCCGAGTACCTCACCGGCGAGCCGGACGGGGAGTCGTCGTGAGCCTCCTCCGCCGTCGCAGGGGCCGCCAGGGCCGGGTCGCCGACGAGCCTGCGGCCATGCCATGCCGCGAGCTCGTGGAGTGCATCACGGAGTACCTGGAGGGCACGCTGCCGGAGACCGACCGGGCGCGGTTCGACGAGCACCTCCAGTCCTGCCCCCAATGCACCGCCTACCTGGACCAGATGCGGACGGTCCTGCGCGTGTCCGGTCGCCTCACGGAGGAGGAGATCCCGGAACCGGCCCGCGAGGACCTCCTGCGCGTGTTCCGTGAGTGGAAGTCGGCCTGACCCGGGCCTGACGCAACGAGGCGTACCCGCGCCGGCTCAGACCTTCCGCTCGTACGAGCCCACGTCGCAGCGGGGGCCCTGGGGCCGGTGGACGCCGCGCTGGTCCACGGCGACGGCGCATACCGCCGGCGGGATGTCGTCCAGCGCGGGGCTGCCGTTCAGCAGGGCCAGCGTTCGGGTCGGGCCGCCGTTGGGGGCCAGGGCGCCGAGCCTCGGGTTACTGTCCAGCTGGTCGCTCGCTTGAATGGTGAACGTGCAGTCGGTCGTCGTCCCGAGCACGTTGTGACCCTTGGAGTGCACCGGCCCGAAACAGTTCGGCCCGCCCGCGGCAGGGGCGATGTTGAGCGCGAGGATCGCGGCCTTCAGCGTCGTCGTGCCGCCGTTCACGATCAGGCCGCCTCCCCGGAACGTCGTCGTGTTCCCCACGCCGCTCACCACGTTCCGGGCGATGGTGGTGTTGGTCAGCAGGAGCGGGCTCCCGCCCGACTGGATGCCGCCGCCCGTGGCCTCGGCGGTGCCCGTGGCCGGGTCGGACTCCGCCCGGACGATGTTGCTCGCGACCGTCGAGTTCGTGATCCTGGAGAGCGGTGGGGGGCCCGCCTTCCAAGGGATCACCACCCCCCCTGTCCCCGCCAACGCCTCTCCCACACCGTGCGCCGTGGCCTTGACGGTGTTCCGGCTGATCGTGGACGCCGAGATGACCGACGGGACCCCGGCTTCCATGCCGCCGAACCGTGCCGTGGCCCTGCCGCTGTCGGAATCCGCGATCAGGTGGTTCTGGTCCACGGTCGTCTTGGTCATGGACAGCGGTCCGCTCTCGAAGAAGCCACCGAACAGGGCGATCGCCTCTCCGGGTCCGACGGAGTCGGCGCGGACGACCGAGAAAGAGACCGACGACGAGCGAAGGATCAGGGGCCCGGTGTTGCTGAACCCTCCAGTAGCGGCCCACGCCGGCCCGGCCCCGCTGGCCGTCGCCTGTGATCCGGTGACTCGGGTGCCGGCGAGGGTCAACCCCCCCGCTCCGACGCTCGTGTTCCATCCCCCATCTTTCGCTTGGGGGTTCACACCCGTCGCCACCACGTGATTGTTCGAGACCGTCCATCCGGACGCCGTCCCCTGCTTGAAGGTTCCGACGAGGCCTCCGCCTTGTGCTTCCGCGGTGTTCGAGACGGCCGTGGAGGAGGCGACGTTCCCGGACATCGTCGAGGTCTGCACGACGAGCTGCCCGGTCGACGACCAGTCGATTCCACCGGCGAGGGCGGTCGCGACCCAAGACCCGGCCGCCGCGGAGGTGGTCGCGGTGGCGTGGTTTCCATCCACGTGCGACGACTTCATGACGAGGTTCGCGTCCACTCCTCCCCCGAAGACTCCGCCACCGGTGGCGGAGGCGCTGTCGACCGAGGAGGTCGCGACGGCCCGGTTCGAGCTCACCGTGGAGCGGACGAGGGTGAGCGGGCCGCTCGACAGGATCCCTCCGGCGTGCGCCGTCGCAGGGCCGCTCGAGCTGGAGGCGGATGACCGGTTGTGGATCACCGCGGAGTCCGTGAGCGTGGTCGGACCGCCGTCCGTGGCGATCCCGCCACCTCCCGCTCCAGGGCCCCAGGCGACGTTGTCGGCCACCGTGACGTGGTCCAGGGAGAGCAGCGCGTGGCCGCCCCCCAACCGGAGGATCCCGGCCCCGAGCGTCGCCGACCCACCCGTGATCTCGAGTGCGATCAGATGCACCGTGCGCGTGCTCGGGGCGGTGAGCGTGGTGCCGGCATCGTTGCCGTCCAGCGTGGCCGAGGGATTGCCCTTCAGGGTGAGGTTTTTGTCCACGAGGAAGCTGCCGAGGCAGGTCCCCTTGATCAGCAGCGTGGATCCCGCCGGGGCGGCGTTGATCTTGGTCTGCAGGTTCTGGGACGAGCAGTCCACGGTGAAGGTCGCCGCCTGGGCCGGTGTGGCCAGCGCGACGACCGCCAGCATCATGGCCGCGGAGCAGACCGCTGCGATCGCCCGGACGCGGTGGCCGCGCCGAGCGCACTCATTCGAAGTCATGTGGCCCCCCCTGGATCCGGCCCGCGCGAACAGCCCCCGTGCGCTGACAACTCGACGCAGTCATCATTCGTCATTGGTGTGCGTTTGTCCAGGTTCCTCGTGCCGGATAGCCTCGGCCAGGCCGGATGACCCGGGCAAGGAGCTGGCCTGGTACGAACGGGACCTGCGCCTGCGGTCAAGGCCCGGCGACGCTTCGACAACCAGTTCGCCTGACGGTCGCCGAGCCGGGTCGCCGGCGAGCCCGCCGCGATGCCTTGCCGCGAGCTCGTCGAGTGCATCACCAGGTACCTCGAGGGCACCCTCGCACCGGAGGACCGCGCGCGGTTCCAGGACCACCCCCAGGGCTGCCCTCACTGCACCGCCTACCTGGACCAGGTGCGCACGGTCCTGCGCCTGACCGGCCGCCTCGCCGAGGAGGAGATCCCGGAACCGGCCCGCGAGGACCTCCTGCGCGTGTTCCAGGAGTGGAAGTCCGCCTGACGCCCCCGGACCTGGGGCACTCCTCCGATCGAGCAGGGGAGCATCCAGCTGTTCGATCCAACCCCTTATCCCCGGTAGGGCGGGCGCAGACTACGAAACATCGGGAAGTGCTTCGTGTTCAGCGTCGCGAGAGGAAGGCCGAGCTCCTCCGAGGTGGCCGCGATGATCAGGTCGGCCGTGGCGATGCCGGGGTGGCTGCGCCTCCATGTCCGTCCCATCTCGCCGGCGCGGCGGGCGATCGACTCGTCGACGCCGGCCCATCCGAACTCGCCGAGCAGACGCTCGGCCGGCCCGCGCTCCGAGCTCCGGAGGCCTCGGAGCACCTCGACCCGGGTGATCTCCGAGCACGCGGGCGGCTCCTCGAGCGATCTCGAGTAGCGAAGCGCGCCCGGGAGGCCCCGGAGCAGGTCGATGACGATGGAGGTGTCGAACAGGACGTTCATCCTCGGCGTGTGTCGATCTCGGCCTGGCGTCGGGTGTCGGCCTCGCGGATCGCCTCGACATACGATCGGCCGCCCTCGATCGGGATCGGCTTGCGTTCGACCTCGTCGAGGGCCGCATGGAAGCGTGCCAGGCGCTGCGCGTCGTCCGTAGGCGATTCCAGGAGGGCATCGATCGCCTGTCGGATGAGCGTGGACTTGGTGACCCGGGCCGCCGAGGCTCTCAGGCCCAGCTTCCGGTCCTGCTCTTCCTCGAGGTAGATCTGCGTGCGCTTCACGATGTATGCAGCATACATCATGTGCTGGCGGGACGCAGGAGACTCCTCTGACCGGGACCTGGCGGGCAGCGAAGCGAGCGAGCTCACCTCGACATGACGTGTGCCGGGCTGAGTCTCAGACCTTCCGCTCGTAGGAGCCCACGTCGCACCTCGGACCCTGAGGTCGATGGACGCCGCGCTGGTCCGTGGAGACGGCGCACGCGGCGGGCGCGATCACGTTCAGCGCCGGGCTGCCGTTCAGCAGCGCCAGCGTGAGCGTGGGCCCGCCGTTGTTGGCCAGCGCCCCCAGCTGAGGGTTCCGGTTCAGCTTGTCGGTGGGCTTGTGGGCGAACGTGCAGCCGGCGGTGGTGCCCAGCACGTTGTTGCCCGCTGAGGCCACCGGACCGAAGCAGTTCGGGCCTCCGGCGGCCGGCGCCGTGTTGAGCGCGAGGATCGTCGCCTTCAGCGTGGTGGTCCCGCCCTCCACGGCCAGGCCGCCGCCCCGGAACGTCTTGGTGGCGCCCACCCCGCCGACGAGGTTCCGGGCGAGGGTCGCGTTGGTCAGGAGCAACGAATCCGCGGTGGAGTCGATGCCTCCTCCGATCGAGATGGCGGTCCCGGTGGCGGCCGACGACTCCGCCCGGGCGATGTTGCTCGCGACCGTCGAGTTCGTGACCTTGATCGGGGGCGAGCCGCTCAGCCGAATGCCGGCTGCCTGAGCCTGTGCGGTGCTGGACCCCGTTGCGGTTGCCTGGATGGTGTTCCGGCTGATCGTGGACGCGGTGATGTTGGCCTGGTCTCCGGCGCTCATTCCCGCCGAGACGGCCACGGCGTTGCTGCTGTCAGAGCGTGCGATCAGGTGGTTCTGATCGATGGTCGTCTTGGTCATCGACAGGGGACCGCTCTGGCTCAGGCCCGCGCTCACCGAGGTCGCCGCGCCCGTTCCCGAATCGGTGCGAACCGTCGAGGTGGAGACGACGGAGGAACGCAGGATCAGGCGACCACTGCTTTCCAGGCCGCCGTTGACCGCGGTCGCCGTGCCGGCGCCGGTCGCCGTCACGCGTGTCCCGGTGATCCGAGCCCCCGTCATGGTCAACTTCGTTCCGGCACTGGCGTTGAACCCACCTGCGACCGCAGTGGCGTTCCCACCGGATGAGGTGGCCGTCGCCTGGTTCCCGGCCATCCTCAGCCCCGCCACGGTCCCGACGTCGAAGGTGGCGGCAAAGCCGCCGGTGACGGCGACGGCGGCGTCCGTCCCGGCCGTGGTGGTCGCCGTCGCCAGGTTTCCGGAGACCGTCGAGCTCTGGACCACGAGGTCTCCCCCGGTGGACCAGGCGAGGCCACCATTGACGCTGGTGGCACTGGTCGCGGCGATGGACGTGGCACGGTTGTCGTCAACGTGCGACGACATCATCACGAACTTCACGTTCGCGGTCCCCCCGATCAGGCCGCCTCCCACGGCGACCGCGCTGCCGACGGAGGAGCTCGCGACCGCCCGGTTCGAGCTCACCGTGGAGCCGACGAGCGTGACCGGACCGTTCGACGCCATGCCTCCGGCTACCGCCGTGGCACTTCCGGAGGAGCTGGAGACCGACGCCCGGTTGTCGACCACGTGGGAGTTCGTCAGCGTGACCGGGCCGTTGTTCGCGAAGATCCCGCCCCCCTCGGCGACGCTCGGTCCGGAGGCCAGGTTGCCCTCCACGGTCACGCCGTTGAGGGTGAGCGGCTTGTGTCCCGACCCCTGCCGGTTGATCCCGGCTCCGGCGATCGCCGCACCCCCGGTGATCGTGAGCGCGATCAGGTGCACCGTGTGGGTGGTGGGTGCCGTGAGCGTCGTCCCCGAGTCGTTGCCGTCCAGCGTGGCCGAGGGGTTCCCCTTCAGCGTAAGGACCTTGTTCACGAGGAAGTTCCCGATGCATGTGCCCTTGATCAACAGGGTCGCCCCCGCCGGGGCGGCGTTGATCTTGGTCTGCAGGTTCTGGGACGAGCAGTTCACGGTGATGGTGGTCGCCTGGGCCGGGGAGGCCAGGGCGATGACCGCCACGACGACTGCCGACGAGGTGAACGCCGCGAGCACCGACCGGCGCGCGCGAACGAATGAGCCGTTGCCAGACGATTGCATGCCGCCTCCCTGGTTCCCGGCCGTGGCCGCCAGCGGCGCACGAGCCACCCAATAGGGACATCCTGACACCCCGTGCCCGTTTGTCGAGACTCGGGCGGCATCCGGGCGGCGGATGTTTCCCTACGGCTTTCGGCCTTCGTGGGGCTCCGTCGTCGACGGGGCGTCCGGTTCCACGACCTCGCCGGACTGAAGCCGGCGCATCGCCGTCTCTCCGCCCGTCCCCGCCTCCTCCGCTGCTCTCGCACGGAGCATCGACACCGCGAGCGCCGGGAACAGCACCACCGACAGCAGGCCGGCCGCCACCAGCCCGGCCGCCGTCGCCTCCGAGACCTTGCCGAGGGCCAGCCCGATCTGCGTGGCCGCCACGATGAACGGCAGCGACGTGGCCTGCAGCAGGCCGGCGGCGATGACGCGCTTGCGGTCGACCACGCTCCGGTAGAGCAGCGCAGGGACTCCTCGAACGACCAGAAGCGCCGCGAGAAAGATCGGGATCCGCAGGATCGTCGACGCGCTCGAGAACAGCGCGTCGAGGTTGAACGACAGCCCGCTCGACACGAAGAACACCGGGACGAACAGACCGAACCCCATCGCCTCGAGCTTCAGCCGGAAGTTGGGGTGCGTCATCGCCCGGTCCCGGTCGACGAGCGACAACACGGCGCCGGCCATGAACGCGCCGAGGATCGTCTCCAGGCCGAAGTTCTCGGCCAGCGCGACGAACGCCAGCAGCAGCACCATCGCGCCGCGCACGCGGATCTGGGCGGTGGTGTCCTGCAGCCGGTTCAACACCTCGGTGAGGCGCATCGACCGCCCCGCGCGGGCCACGGCGAAGCCTACCGCCGCGATCAGCAGCACGAACATCCCGAGCAGGATCAATTTGGTGCCGGCGCCGCTCGACTCCATGGAGAACAGCAGCGACAGCAGGATCACCGCGCCGAAGTCCGCGATGGTCGACCCCGCGATCACGAGCAGCCCGAACGGCGAGGTGGTCTCTCCGGCGTCCTTCAGCACCGCGGCCACCAGCCCCAGCGACGTCGCGACCAGGATGATCCCGACCAGGACGGCGGACTGGACCTGACCCGCCGCGTGCAGGGCGAACCCGATCGCCAGCCCCAGGGCCAGCGAGATCACGAACCCGGTGGTCGTCAGCCGGAGCACGCGGCCGCGCAACCGGGTGACGTCGACCTCGAGACCGGCCAGGAACAGCAGGAACGCCAGCCCGACCAGCGCCACGACCCGGATGGCGAGATCGGGCTGCACCCAGTTCAGCACCGACGGCCCGATCACGATCCCGAGGACGATCTCGAGGACGGCCGAGGGGACCTTCACCTTCGGGAACAGCCCGAGCGCCAGGGGGGACGTGAACGCCACCACCGAGACGATCAACAGCCCGGAGAACGACACGTCCGGCATCGGCTTCGAGTCTCGCCCGCGGCGGCCGGCGTTACGCCCTCGGGTGACCGCCGTCATCCGAGCTGACGAACATACAGCTCGACCGTTCTCTCGGCCACGGTGCTCCACGTGAAGCGCTCGAGGACGCGGCGGCGGCCGGCCTCTCCCATCGCCCGGGCCCGGTCGGGGTCGGCGATCAGCTGGTTCACGGCCCCCGCCAGGTCGCGGGAGAACCGGGCGGGGTCTGCGGGCTCGCCCGTGACCTCCTGCTCCATCGGGACCAGCAGGCCGGTCACGCCGTCGTCGACGACCTCCGGGATCCCGCCGACGGTCGATGCCACGACCGCCGTCCCGCACGCCATGGCCTCGAGGTTCACGATGCCGAGCGGCTCGTAGACCGACGGACACACGAACACCAGCGCGCGGGACAGGAATCGGATCACCTCGGTCCGGGGCAGCATCGCGTCGATCCACACGATGCCGGCGCGGGCGCGGCGGGCGTCGTCCACCGCGGCCGCCATCTCCCTGCCGATCCGGGGCGTGTCGGGGGCTCCGGCGAGCAGGACCACCTGCGCCGCCGGGTCGATCGAGGCCGCGGCCCGGACCAGGTGGACGATGCCCTTCTGCCGGGTGACCCGGCCCACGAACAGCACGATCGGCCGGTCGGGGTCGACACCAGCCGCCCGCACCGACGAGTCGTCCTCCACCGGGCGGTACTCCCCAGCGTCGATGCCGTTGTGGATGACGTGGACCCGCGTCGGGTCCACGGCCGGGTACGTGCGCAGCACGTCGTCGCGCATCGCCCCCGAGACCGCGATCACGGCGCCCGCGGATTCCACCGCCGTCCGCTCGCACCACGACGAGATCGCATACCCGCCGGCCCCGAGCTGCTCGGCCTTCCACGGGCGCAGCGGCTCCAGGCTGTGCGACGTCACGACGTGCGGGACGCCGTGCCGCAGACTCGCCAGGTGGCCGGCCATGTTCGCGTACCACGTGTGGCTGTGGACCAGGTCCGCGCCGGACACCGACGCGGCCATCGCCAGGTTCACCGACAACGCCTCGGTCGCAGCGCCGGCGCCTTCCAGCTCGGACCAGCCGGCCATCGCCCGGACGTCGATCTTCGGATCCGGCGGCCGTGGCGCGCCGAAGCACCGCACTGACAGGTCGACCCGGCGGGCCAGCTCGCGGGAGAGGTACTCGACGTGCACGCCGGCCCCTCCGTACACTTCGGGCGGGTACTCCCGGGTGAGGAGTGCGACCCTCACCGGTGCGGACGGGCGCCGAGCCCCCGATTCGACGCAGTCGCTGCGCCGCCAGGCTGGCCGCAGCCCCCGATCCGGCCTGCGGCCAAACTGCTAGCATTCTGCGACATGAGCACACTCTACCTGCGGAACGTTCCCGAGGAAGTCATCGAGCGCCTCAGGCGGCTCGCTTCGAAAGAAGGAATGTCCGTGAACGCCGTCGCGGTGCGGGAGCTGGCAGAGGTCACTCGGAGGGCGGACAACCCCACGCTCCTCGGCGCGCTCCCGGATCTCGACGTCGACCCCGACGGGATCGTCGCAGGTCTGGAGGCCGACCGGGCCGCGCGGTGATCGTGGTCGACGCCTCCGCGGCGTTGATGGCCCTCCTCAACGACGGCCCGGCGCGCCGGCTGCTCGGTGCCCAACTGCTCCACGCTCCGCATCTGATCGATTCCGAGGTCACCAACGGACTGCGCCGAATGGTGGCCGCGGGCGACATCGGGGCCGGCCCGGGCTGGGCCGCCATCGACGCGTGGCGACGCATGGGCATGATCCGCCATCCGGTCTTCGGCCTCCTCGGGCGGGTCTGGCAGCTTCGGAACAACCTGTCGGCCTACGACGCATCGTACGTGGCGCTCGCCGAGGCCCTCGACTGCGCGCTGCTGACGGGTGACCGGCGCCTCGCCCGCGCCCCCGGAATCGGAACCGCCGTCACCGTGGTGTCTCGCTGATCGGACGCAGCGGACCCCCGGGGCGCGTTCTCCGAAGTGGCTCGGCCTTCACGAAGGGTCGTGCCGGGCGCCGGCCCGCAGCCCGGCCACAACCACGCGGGTAGGTGGCCAACTCCAGGTTGCCTTAGTCCGAGACTTAGTCCATTATCGAGGGTACCGTGAACGTGAACATCCACGACGCCAAGACGAACTTCTCGAAGCTGATCCGGCGGGTGATGGCTGGTGAGGAGATCACCATCGCCCGGGCAGGGAAGCCGGTGGCCCGGCTCGTGCCGATCGACGATCGGCGGAAGCGGGCTCCGGGTGCCCTCGAGGGGAAGATCTGGATGGCGCCGGATTTCGACGAGCTCCCCGCGGAGCTGAAGCACCACTTCGAGTGAGGCTGCTCCTCGACACCACCGCGTTCCTGTGGTGGCTCGCAGGCGACGAGCGCCTGTCGGCACGAGCCACGAGAGCAATCGGCAACCGAGCCAACGACGTCTATCTCAGCGTCGCCAGCGCCTGGGAGATCGTGGTCAAGGAGGCCTCGGGGAAACTCACTCTGCCTTCGCGACCGGAGGTCCTCATCCCGGAGCAGATCGCCGAGAACGGCTTCGTTCCCCTCCCCGTACAGCTTGCGCACGTGCTCGGGGCGGGGACGCTTCCGGAGATCCACCGAGATCCCTTCGACAGGCTCCTCGTCGCCCAGGCCATCGCCGAAGGGCTCAAGCTCGTCAGCGCCGACGAGAACATCCGGCGGTACGCCATCAGGGTGATCTGGTAGCCCTCGCCGAAGGTGATCTCCTCGACGAGAGCTGCGCCTGTGAACACGCGGCTCGTCGTTCACAATCACGTCATCAGGTGAGGACGACGAGGAGGGATCGACGATGCTCCAGGCTAGCCATACGGTGACGATCGCCCGTCCGTCCGCAGACGTGTTCTCGTTCCTCTCGGACGGGGAGAACGAGCAGAAGTGGCGGCCCGGAGTCCTGGACATCAAGCATGAATCCGGCGAAGGAACGGGGGCGATCTACCGCCAGGGCGTCAAGGGCCCGGGCGGCCGGCGAATCG
Organism: Actinomycetota bacterium; assembly: GCA_045805265.1. Taxonomy (GTDB): domain Bacteria; phylum Actinomycetota; class UBA4738; order UBA4738; family JACQTL01; genus JBJMLO01. The sequence goes on along the minus strand of JBJMLO010000021.1, from coordinate 7,352 downwards.
CGGCCGACTTCGAGTGGACGACGTTCGAGCCGAACACCGTGCTGGCCTTCAGGACGACCGCGGGCCCGGTCCGTCCCCGCGGCGAGTTCCGCCTGGAAGCGGAGGGCGAGGAGACCCGGCTGACGTTCTCGTTGGAAGCCGAGGTCACGGGACTGAAGAAGCTCCTGATGGGCCGCATGGTGGCCAGGACCATGCAGACCGAGGTCCACAACATCGAGAACGTGAAGCGCATCCTCGAGGGCGAGTCTCGGCCCCCCGGCTGATTCGTACGCCCGCCTGCCTCGTCGATGCAGTCGTCGGCCGTCAGACGTGACGCTCGAACGAGCCCACGTCGCACCGCGGGCCCTGCGGACGGTGGATGCCGCGCTGGTCCACGGAGACGGCGCACTGGGCCGGAAGGATCACGTCCAGGGCCGGACTGCCGTTCAGCAGCGCCAGCGTGAACGTCGGCCCGCCGTTGTTCGCGAGTGCACCCAACTGCGGGTTCCGGTTGAGCTTGTCGGTCGGCTTGTGGGCGAACGTGCAGCCGGCGACCGTGCCCAGGACGTTGTTCCCCATCGACCCCACCGGACCAGAGCAGTTCGGACCGCCCAGCGAGGTGGGAGCGAAGTTCAGCCCGAGGATCGTGGCCTTGAGCGTCGTGGTCCCGCCGGCCACCATGAGGCCGCCGCCCTCGAACGTCTTGGTGTTCGCCACGCCGCCCACGAGGTTCCGGGCCACCGTGGTGTTCACCAGCAACAGGGAGTTCGCGCTCGTCTGGATGCCCCCGCCGACGGCGATGCCGGTCCCCGTGGTGGCGTCGGACTCCGCCCGGACGAGGTTGCTGGCGATCGTCGAGTTCGTGATCGTGTGCGGGGGCGTATCGGTGACCCTCAGCCCACCCCCCACGGCCTGTGCGGTGTGTGCTCCCTGGGCGACGGCCTTGATGGTGTTGCGGCTGATCGTGGAGGCCACGATGGAGAGCGGGGAACCCTGATCGAGCCCACCGGCCAGCGCGGCGGCGTCGCCGCTGCCGGACTCGGCGAGGGAGTGGTTCTGGTCGACGGTCGTCTTCGTCATCGACAAGCGCCCGCTCGCGGTCATCCCGCCACCGACGGTCGTCCCCATGCCGGTGCCGGCGTCGGCATGAAGTGAGTTGGTGGACACGGACGACGAACGGACGAAGGACGTTCCGGTCGTCGTGAGTCCGCCCGCCACGGCTATCGCATCGGCGGCGCCGGTGGACGTAAGCCGGGAACCCGTGATCCGAGTGTGGTCCACCGTCGCGCTGGTGCCGGCGGTCAGACTCATGCCTCCCGCGAGGGCGATCCCTTCGCCCCCGAAGGACGTGCCGGTCACTTGGTTGCCGGCGATCACCGAGCCCGTCACGTTCCCCGTGTCGAAGCCCGCCTGCACCCCACCGTAGGCGCCGATGGCCTCATCCGTGCCCGCGGTGGTGTTCGACGTGACGACGTTCCCGCTCACCGTCGAGCTCTGCAGGGTGAAGGTGCCGTCGACAGACCCATTGATCCCCCCGGCCACCGCGATCGCCTTGAGGCCGGAGACCGCGGTCGCGTGGTTGCCATCGACGTGCGAGTGGCTGAGCGTCAGGGCGTGTCCGTTCGCGAACACGCCGCCGGCCTCGGCGATCGCGGTGCCCGTCGCGGACGTCCCGACGGCCCGGTTGGAGCTGACGGTGGTGGAGATGAGCGTGAGCGGACCGAGCGACGCGATGCCGCCGGCCACCGCGAAGGAGTCACCCGAATTCGAGCCCGTCACACGGTTGCCGACCACCCGGGACGCTGTCAGGCGGAGCGGCCCGGCGCCCGAAAAGATCCCGCCGCCGTCGGCATTCACACCGGAGCCGACGTTGTCCTGGACGGTCACTCCGACCAGGGTCAGCGCCTGGTGCCCCGCGCCGGATCGGAAGATCCCCGCTCCGAAGGCCGCTGCCCCGCCGGTGACCGTCAGATCGAAGAGGTGCACCGTGCGCGTGGTGGGGATGGTCAGCGTGGAGCCGGCGTCGTTGCCGTCCAGCGTCGCGGACGGGTTCCCCTTCAGCGTGAGGTTCTTGTCGACCGTGAAGTTCCCGATGCACGTGCCCGTGATCAGCAGCGTGGCCCCAGCGGGAGCAGCGTTGATCTTGTTCTGAAGGTTCATGCTCGAGCAGTTCACGTGGATGGGCGCGGCGAGCGCCGGCGACGCCAACGCCACCAGGGCGACGAGCATCGCTACCGACGTGGATGCCGCGATCGCAACACGATGCGCGGAACCGGCCAACCCGCTCCTGGAACGCTTCACGTTTTCCTCCCCCGCTCCGGAGGTCGGCGCGCAATCCACGCCAACCCTGCCAACCCGTATGGACCCCCCCAGTCAGGTCATCTTGATAGAACTCCGGCCTCGTGTCCACGAACCTCCGGCCGAGAGGAACGTGTGGCCATTCCAAAGGAATCCAACACCCTCTTCGGAGGGCTCAATCAGCGCGGTGGCCGAACCGATCCAAGGAGGGTGACTCACGTGACGTCCCGTCCGGCCCGCCTCGCAGCGGTCACCCTTGCCCTGCTCGCTGCCGCCTGCTCGGCGGGCGGGGCTCCGGCGGGCCCCAGAGCCACGGTTGCACAGGTGACCGAGCGTGACTTCCACATCTCGGCGCCGGCCCACGTGGCTCCGGGCGACCTGGCGTTCTCGGTTCGCAATCAGGGACCCGTGGACCACGAATTCATCGTGCTGCGATCGGTGGGGGCGCTGCCCCTTCGGACCGACGGCATCACGGTCGACGAGGAGGCTCTCGAGCCCGTCACCGCCGGCGCCCTCGAACCGGGTGAACCGGGCACCGTCCGGGTGCTGCACATCCATTTGGCCCCCGGCCGGTACGAGCTCGTCTGCAACATGTACGGCCACTACATGGCCGGGATGCATACCGAACTGGTGGTGCGGTGATGCGGGACGGGTCCATGCTCAGGCCGTTCACCGAGCGAGGCCGCCGGACCGTCACGGCCATCCTTCTGACCTTTGCCCTGTCGTCGGCGCTGGGCGTCGTCATCTCGATCCGAGCCACCGAGCGGTCGCGGAACCAGGCCTCGGTGGTCCAGGTGGCGGCGCGACAACGAATGCTCGCCGAGCGCTACCTCGCGGACGTGCTGCTCGTCCGGAGCGGGGCCCCCGTCGAACCGGCCACCGTGGCGAAGCTCCTCAGCAGTAGCGCCCGCGTGCTGCTCGTCGGCGGCATGGTCCCCACGGTCGAGGGAGACGACGACAGCACGACGCTGCCCGCGGCAACGGATCCGACCGTGCTCTCCCAGATCCAGCAGGAGCAGCGGCTCGTCACGGACCTGACGGCGACGGGCTCGGCGTTGCTCGCGCACCGATCCCTGCTGGCCGTTCCTCTGACGGCTCGCGAGCGCATCGCCACGGAGAATCCGGTCCAGCGGCTGCGGGTGCTGGCCGCGCTGACGACGAACGTGTCCCTCAACGTGGCCCGGACGATCGCGACCGCCACCGACCGCAACATCAATCGCCTGATCGTGATCCAGGTCGTTCTCGGGGCGTCGAGCCTGCTGACGACTCTGCTCCTCGCTTGGGCCCTCATCGCGGCCACCCGTCGGCGCACGGCTCACTTCCGCAGCCTCGTGACGTCGTCCACCGACCTCGTCATGGTGATCGGGATCGGGGGCTGCCGGTACGTCAGTCAGTCGGTGACGAGGATGCTCGGTCGACAGGAGGCCGACATGCTCGGGCAGGGGTTCACGCGCTTCGTGCATCCGGAGGATCGTCCCGCGCTCCAAGCCGCCTCCACGCTGGGAGCGCAGCAGGAGATCCGGTTCCGCATGACCAACACGTTCGGGGAGTGGCGCCATCTCGAGGCGCTCGTCACCGATCTCCGCGCCGACCGTCACATCCGCGGCGTCGTGCTGAACGCCCGGGACGTGTCCGAGCGCGTGCGGCTGGAGGAGGAGCTCACCAGGCAAGCGTTCCACGACAGCCTGACAGGCCTGGCGAACCGAGCCCTGTTCCGTGACCGGCTCGACCAGGCGCTCGCCCGCTCGGGACGGTCGGGCGAACCACTCGCCGTCCTCGTCGTCGACCTGGACGGGTTCAAGCAGGTCAACGACACGCTCGGGCACGACGCCGGCGACCAGTTGCTCCGGGAGGTGGGACGGCGTTTCTCGGACGCGGTGCGGCCGAGCGACACCGTAGCCCGGATGGGCGGGGACGAATTCGCCCTCGTCCTCGAGGGAGCCAACGAGTTCCGGGCCCCCGTCGTCGCTCGCCGACTCCTCGATTCACTGTCCGAACCGATCTCGGTCGTGGGACTCGATCTCCTGTTGGGAGCCAGCATCGGGATCGTCGAGCACGTGGGCGGGAGAGGTCGAAGCGAGGAACTCATCCGGCATGCCGACCTCGCGATGTATGCGGCGAAGGAGGCGGGCCGGGGCCGATTCGAGATCTTCCACGACGACATGGCTCGCGAGCTGAGCGATCTGCTCGGCCTCGATCAGGAGCTCCGTCTCGGGCTCGCCCACCGGGAGTTCAGCGTCCACTACCAGCCGGAGATCGACCTCCGGACCGGAGCGGTGGTGGGTGTCGAGGCGCTCATGCGGTGGAACTCGCCGACGCGCGGCCTCGTGCCGCCGGTGCAATTCATTCCGATCGCCGAGACGACGGGGATGATCCTTTCCCTCGGGGAGTTCGTGCTGCGCCAGGCGTGCGAGCAGACCGCCCAATGGCGCCGCGACGGCCTGCTCCCGGAACCGTTCGTGACGTGGGTCAACGTCTCCGGCAAGCAGCTCTCCGCCGGGGGACTCGCTGCCCTCGTGGAGGAGACACTCCAGGCGATGGACCTCCCAGCGGAATTCCTCGGGTTGGAGGTGTCGGAGACCGCAATCGTCGTGGAGGGCGCCGCCGGCCAGCGGGCCCAGGCCGAGCTGGTGGAGCTGCACCGGAAGGGAGTCCGGATCGCCGTCGACGACTTCGGAACCGGATTCTCGTCGTTGAACCAACTCCGCAGCTTCCCCATCGACGTCCTCAAGGTGGACCAGTCATTCATCCAGGGGGTGGAGAACGACACGAAGGACGCCGCGATCACGGCGAGCCTGGCCAGCCTGGCGCACTCGCTTGGCCTGGTCGCCATCGCGGAGGGCATCGAATCCGAGGGCCAGCTCACCACCGCCCGCGACCTGGGGTGTGACCAGGCTCAGGGCTTCCTGTTCGCCCACCCCGCCCCCGCCGAGGAAACGACCCGCTTCCTGGCCGACCGAGCAGGCGTGTCAGCGCCGGCCGAACCGTCTTCGGCCCCCGCGTAGGAGCCCAGGCTCCCCGGGCTGACGGCCCAACATCTCGAAGGACGCTAGATGCGCGGCTTGCGTTCCTTGAGGAGCTTCGCCCCGAACGAGCGTGAGCCGTACCAGTTTCAGTGAGGCGGGCGCGTACCGCAGGAGGCCGGTCTTTCCAAGCCGGCCTCCTGGTCGCAGAGGCTTCGGGGTTCCTCTACAGATGGACTTGGATGTTGCCTCCAGACAGCGGGATCTCCATGTTCGTGTGGTCATCGATGGTGCTCCTCGACGAGCCCACCTGGTAGTACGTCCCGTTCGAGGTCCACACTCGGATTGCGTAGCTGTCTGGTGTCGACGAGGCCGATGAGCCCGGCTCGGTGCGGTCCGTAACATCAACCTGGAAGTACTGCTGGTTGCCGATGAGACTCGCACTGATCGAGTAGGCGACGCCCGTAAGCCGATCGACCGCAGTGACGTTCGACTTGCCTGTGAACGTGGCGTAGCAGTTTGACGTCGCCGTGCACGTCGTTGCACCGGGTGTAGCTGTTTTCTGGACCAAGCTGTCCATCATGTTGCTCTTGATGATGAAGTTGTAGTCCCGTTGGGCAGCCGGGGCTCCAGTCACGCCTAGTGCCGCCAGATTCGTCCTTGTCCGGTAAATGAACAGGCTGTTCCCCTGGATCTGTCCATTCTTCAGGTACTTCACCGTGAATCCGAAGTTGTCTCGAGCGCCCAGCGTCGAGGTAGGTGATTTACCTGGGTCGGGGAACCATCCACCACCGGTCACGAACCCAGAACCCGGATCGGTGATAGTCAGCGCCACGTCCTGAACCGGCGCAATGTAGTACGCGTTAGAGAGGAGTAGCACCTGGACGACGTAGTTGTCTGCGCCCAAGCTCGGTGCGTTCGGGCAGGTTGCCGTGCCGACGCCACCTGATCCCTGGACCACTGTCGCAGTGCACGTTGCCACCTGCGAGCCGGTTGATTTCTGCACGATGAACTGCACTTGGAGCGGGATCGTCGACCACGGCTTGTCCCCAAGGTACCCATCCTGAGCCTCGGTCACCTTCGCGGACAGCTGAGGCTGCGCCGTCCCACCGACCTTACTCGTAGAGAGGAAGGTCTGGCCGGTGTACTCGAGATCCATATCCTCCTGCCCGACAGCCGCCGTGGTTGAGCCGTTGCTACCGAGGTACTTGCTGCTGGCCGAGGGCGTAAACACGGCCGTGACTGAGTACGAGCCCTGGCCTGCGGGGATGATGCTGGTGGTCAGTTGGAGCTGTGCCGTGACCGTCTGCGGTGAGGCGCCGCTGACCGGCACGGACACTCCGGCGGCCGGGTTCCCGTTGACCTTGAACGTCATGGTGCCGTCAAGATTGCCGCCGCCCGCGTTCGGGTTCACGGCGCTGATCTTCGCCGAGAGATCCACCGTGTCGCTGTACTGGGCGCTGGTGTTCGGCGACTTGGGGGTGAGCGTGACGTCGGTCACGGTCGTCGGATACTTGTCACCGTATCCGGCTGTCACCGACTTCGCCGATGTGATCGCGCTGATCGGGCTCGCCGGCGTCGGTCCACTCGTCTTGTTGTACTGCTTGCCAGGGATCGTGCTGGCGACCGGATCCGTGTACACGTAGCTGATCGAGCCACCGCTGTCGACCCAGCGCACCGCTGGCAAATCCCCGGGCGCGATGGTGTCCGGGCCTCCATTGACCGTCACAACCGTGCCGGTCGCGTCGCTATCGAGACCTGTCGCCGCGAAGGTGACGCCGTACTGCAGCCGGTAATTGGCGGTCACGCTCTTGGCGGCGTTCATGGTCACCGAGGTGGCCAGGGTGGTTGCCGTCGAGTCACCGGTCCAGTTGCGGAAGTCGTAGCGGCTCCCGGCTCCGTTGGCCGGGTTCTGGGCCGCGGTCAGGCTGACCGGGGCCCCGCTGTCGAACCACTGGCCGTTGGTGCCGCCGGAGATGTTGGACAGGGCGACCGCCGAGGGGCTCGTGGCCGGGTTGGTGGCCGTGGCCAGGGTCAGCTGGTACTGCAGCCGGTAGTTGGCCGTGATCGAGCGGGCCTGGTCCATGGTCACCGACACCGGGTTGCCCGTGT